>NZ_CP090668.1:0-824538 GCF_045040605.1 Pseudoalteromonas sp. PB2-1 | reverse complement strand
CCATTGCCAACTGCTTGTATCGATTTGCCCAGTAAAGCCTGCCATTAAAAGCCAACCACAACAACAGCTAACATCGCAAAACGCGGAAAATAACGTTTACCAAATAAGTAAACAGCGACCATGACACCAATGACTAATGACAGCTCATTCATAAAATTGAATACATCTATACCAAAATTCACTAAAACACCCGCCAGCATCGCACACGCTAACTGACTCGGAATTTTGTTCATCACTCTTTCAAAAATACCAGTGATCCCGCATAAAAACACCAATACTGCCGAGAACATAAACGCTCCAACAGCTTGATTTAAGGTATAACCTTGTGCGCTTGAAATAAGTAATGCTGCCCCCGTTGTCGACCACGCAATTAAAATAGGAACCTTATAGTAATATGACAACGCAATAGAGCTTGCTCCCATCGCAAGGCCTAGCATAAGTACCCAACTGGCCACCAAATCAGGCGTACCACCTAGCACCATGACTAATTGATAAATCAAGGCAATTGAGCTGGTAAAACCAATAATTACCGCTACGAGGCCCGCAGTTGCTCGACTGATCAGTTGACTCATAAAGGGTAAACTCCTTGCAAAATATGCAGATAAAAACCTACCTTATCGCAAGCCGTACACAATGACACTGTACACTTTTGTAGTATTTTAAGATTTATTTACTATACAGAACCAACGTTAGTTCTCGCTGCAAACATTAACAAAATTTAATTTGCTCTCCACCTTGTAGCAATCCTTGCTTAGTTAAACTACAAACACTGACTAATTTAAGGACTAATCATGACTAAACTAAGCAATCAAAATCACTTATCTATTATCACATTAGCGACAATCAGCGCACTCCTTACTGGCTGTGGCAGTAGTGGTAACAATGAGCAACCAGCACAAAATACGCTTACCCTTCCTAGTTTATTAGTCGGTGAGGTTAGTGCGCTATCTGATACCAGTATTACCGTTAATCAGCATCAAATTGCAGCAAATAATGCTGATATTGAAATTGATGACAACCGCGCATCAATCAAAGATCTAAAAATTGGTATGATGGTAGAAGTTGAAACGAATGGAAAAGAAGCAACAGAGATTGACTACGATCCAAGCTTCAAAGGACCTATCAGTATTAACGAACAAGGCGCAACCATTGCAGGGATCAAACTAAATAACCTAAAGACAGAAAACCTGTCAGATGGCAGCCTTGTTGAGCTAAGTGGTTACAACAATAACCACAGTGAATTTACAGTTACCTACCAACAACCATTAACTAATAATGCAGAATTGGAGCTCGAAGGCTTCATTACTGAGTTAAATACCGCAGCATCTACATTTAAATTAGGTAATTTAACCATTCAATACCAACATGCAGATATAGACGGCACATTACAAAATAACCAATATGTTGAGCTAGAAGGTTACCTAGATGGAAAATTAATCATTGCACACGAGGTTGACGCTGAGCACAATTTTGAAGGCAATGACAATACTGACACAGAATTACACGGCACAATTACGTTTATTAATAATGACATCACCCTCGTTACGCTGAATAATCAGTGGCAAGTTAGTATCACAGAACAAACCACGTTCGAAGACATTACCCGCACAACATTAGCGATTGGAGATACAATTGAAGTAGATGCCGTATGGCAACAAGCTAATAACTGGTTCGTAGCTCACGAAATCGATCTTGAGAAAAGCCATACTGCGCCAAGTTCAACCCCTAGCTTTAGTGTTTCTGGTCTTGCCAACTACAGTGATGGAAACGTCATTATCAACGGGCTCAACTTACAAGTAACAAACAGAACGGTGTTTGAAGATGAGTTAACAGCAGATACACTTTCAGGTGAATGGTTAGAGCTTGAAGGGATTATTGACGGTCAAAACTATATTGTCAGTGAAGTCGAGCGTGACAACAGCAATGAGTTACTGGAGTTGAAAGGCATAGTGACTGCCAATGCATCACAACAAGCGAGCTTATTTGGCTATATTAGCGAAGATAACAGCTTAGCGAGCTTTACAGAGCAATATGTTGACCTAGAATGCCAGTGGGTACAAGATAATATTGTACGTGCATGCCAACTTGATGATTAACAGTAAAATTTAATAATGGCAGCGCTAAATGTGCTGCCTAACCAATATCGAAACACTATGAAAAAACTACTTCTAACTTGCTTATGTTTAATTTCAGGCCTTGCTTTTGCTGCCAGCTCAGCCATTTTCAATATGCTGGATTCAAGCTCTGCACCTGCACCAATCGATGTGCTATTTGGTATCGAACAACGCTACGCTAAAAATGCGGTTATTGTTGAATTTGAGTTTGAAATAGAAAAGGGTCAACGTGTTTATGAGGTCACGCTCTACCAAACAAAAAAACAACGTTTTATCGAGTTACTTCTTGACCAATCAGGACACATCATTGAACAAGAATACGAACAGCCAGAATTAGATGAACAAGAAGAAATTGCGGCTGCAAACCTGATGACTAAAAAAGGGTATACATTGCATGGTCTGGTCAAACAGTTGGATGACGAACCGACCCATTACCTAATTGAAGCTCAATTAGAGCAAGACATGGGTATTTCCTATATGGTCGCCACGTTTGTAACAGATAAAGGGCGACACAAAAAAGCCATTGACCTTGAAACAGGTAAGAATTTGCCATTACTTCGTTGGGGCAATTAATGAAACTGTTATTGGTTGAGGACGACCAACAAAATCGAGAGTTTTTATACAAAGCCTTTGTCGAGCAAGGCTACACACTCGATTGTGCAGAAGACGGCCAACAAGGGCTTATGCTGGCAACTTGTGAGCACTACGACGCAATTGTACTTGATCGCATGCTTCCTAAGCTTGATGGTTTGCAAGTATTACTAGCACTTAGAGCTACAGGAAAAACGACCCCTGTATTGATTTTATCGGCGCTCGATAAAGTTGATGACAGGGTAACAGGTTTAAAAGCAGGCGGAGATGACTACTTAACCAAGCCTTTCTCATTTTCAGAACTGGCTATTCGAGTAGAAAACTTAATAAAACGACATACCTTTCACGCACCGTTAACTACAAAAATTAATCTTGCTAACCTAACGCTTGATTATAGTGATCAACGGGTTGACGTAAATGGCAAAACACTCAACTTACAACCCAAAGAATTTAAACTACTTAGATATTTACTTGATCATCAAAATAAACTCGTCACCCGTACTCTATTATTTGAGTCGGTTTGGGAGTATCACTTTGATCCAGGTACCAACGTGATTGATGTTCATATTGCAAGGCTTCGTAAAAAACTTGCTGAGGCATCTGCACAATTAGAAATAGAAACAGTACGTGGTGTAGGCTACAGGTTAAAGGCGAATGTAAGTTGATGAATGAACATGGCCTGCGTTTGTTCGACCCTAGAAAAAGTTCCGTCTGGCGTTTAACGCTCGCGTTTGCAGCAATCACAGCGGTTACTTTACTGCTCGCGATTATACTTATCTATCAGTTATTACTGGGTGAACAAAGCCGCCAAGTTGAAAGGCGTCTTGATGCTGAAAAAACACGTATCGAAGCACTTGCTTCAGAGTTTGACAAAGGAAGCTTTTTTCAACAACTTGATGTATTTAGAAACGAAGGTGAAATTTTAATTTTTTGGCAAAGCGAGTATGAACAAAGCCAGCAGCTCAGTTTTTTGCCTGATAACATTCCCGCACTACCGCAAACCATTGTTTTTCCTGTTCTTGATACCGGGCGCGGACAAATCCGTCTACTAACAACTGGCAAAGTTAAAACACATCATGGTGATATTGTACTTGCCACCGCCACAGAGCATTTACAACGCTTAATTGTCGACTTTAAATCTATCGCTAGCTGGACTTTCATTATAGCCATCGTGCTGACAGGTCTATTTGGATATTTATTTTCTCGCCGGCATTTACGCCGTGTTAATTATTTTAATGAAACTGCCGAACAAGTACAAAATGGCGACTTGAGTGCGCGCCTGTCTCATAAAAATAAAGGCGATGAATTCGACCGCTTAGCAGCACATATAAATACCATGCTTGATGCTGTAGAAGAAAATTTCGCACTCGTGCAGGGTATAACCGACAACATTGCCCATGACTTAAAAACCCCACTGACACGATTAAAGCTTAACATAGAAAAGCGCTTAGAAGATCAACCCCAAATGGGTTATGAGCTTGAGCAACTCAATAATATCATTAATACATTTGATGCCATGCTTAAACTCACGCGTCTTGAGCATGGGCAGTTTCCATTGAAACTTGAAACAATCGACAGTAGCCAGCTTACTCACGATGTATGTGAGATATTACAACCCAGCGCAGAACAAAATGACCAAATAATTTGTGTAAATATCACTTCTCCTTGGCAATTAAACGGCGATAGAAACCTAATCTTCCAAGCAATATTTAACCTCGTTGAAAATGCCATAAAATACGCAGGTAAAGGCGCGACCATCACATTAGCACTTGATGAGAAAAGTCTTTCAGTCACCGATAATGGTAAAGGCGTTAACGAGCAAGATTTAAAGCAACTAACTAAGCGCTTTTATCGCAGTGATCCAGCTCGTCAACATGAAGGGTTTGGTTTAGGCCTTGCAACAGTCAAAGCAATTTGCAACCGACATAAGCTAAATTTATCGCTTAGCTCAGACAATGGCTTTTGTGTAAAAATAACCAATGATTAAGCGGCATCCTCTGCTGCTTTCTCTACATTCTCAAGCTGTTCAGGCTTATCAAAAATACCTAAACGGATACGAATAAAATGCAAAATCTCTTTTGCAACATCAATTCCCAACGCCCCTTCTAAACCTTCAAAGCCTGGGCTTGAGTTTGCTTCGCATATTTTGAAATGTTGCTCATCAAATAATAAATCAATGCCCGCCACATCAAGGTTAAGTACATTCGCAGTTTGTGTTGCAAGCCATTCGATCTCTGGGGTTATCGGAAATGACTTACCAGTACCACCGGCACTGACATTGGCTTTAAAGTTTTTGCCCTGCGAGTTACGTTCCATACAAGCAACAGCACGGCCACCGATAGTAAGTACTCGCAAATCACGACCGTGACTTGACTTAACAAACTGCTGCAAAATAATGTTTGCTTGTGGATTTGCAGCCTCAATTAACTGCATTAAATCATCAAACTCTTCTTTTGATTTTGATAAAAATACGCCACTGCCTTGCGAGCCTGATAACGTTTTAATCACCACAGGAAAACCGATTTGTTTTTCAACTAAATCAATATTAACTGGAAACTTAACGAGCATAGTGTTGGGGGTTGGTAAATTACACTCAGCTAAAATTTGCTGCGCAAATAACTTGTCTTTCACCGTTTCGATTGACTGCGAGCTATTCACGCAATACACGCCTAAACGCTCAAGATGGCGGATAATTGCCAATGCAAAATAGGTTGTGCTCGCGCCCATACGAGGAATCACAAAGTCAGGTAATTGTACTGACTGGCCATCAATCAAAATACTTTTACCATCTTCGCGAGTGATCGTTAAATCAAACTGATCAGGCGAATAAACTTGTAAATCAATGCCTTCCTCTTTCGCCGCTGCAAGTAAACGTTCAACTTCGTAAGTTTCTTGCTTTAACAAGCCTTGGCTATCTTTATAAATGATCCACCCGCGCATAAGTCGGTACCTCTAATATTGGAGTTTCGGTGACAAAAAAACGCGGATTATGCTCATCATCGGGGAGTGAGTAAAACAAGTTAATTTTATCGTCACGATGATAAAAATGACTACAAACTGAATAAACATTGACCACATTGTTAAATTGAGGTAAAAAGTCACAGTAAGTTAACAATAAACCCGATTAGAGAAACATGTGAACAGGACGCTTGCATTAATCTTCATTATTCCACTGAGCGTATTTGCCTTAAATGAATGGCATATTCAAAGTGGTGCCTTTAAGTTACAGCCCAATGCTGAGGAGCTTTTTGTTTCCAATGATACGCTGGCTAAACACACGATTCCGCAGCCCGTTGTTAACCTAACAGCACCACTTAATCAGCTTTCAAATCGTGCACACGATTATCTTTATAAACAAGGCCGTTTGCCTAAAAGGCTCAATAATACAACGTTTAGCAAGTTTGACCTTGGCACTCTAAAAACACTGCAATCCGGTGATAACTTCATTCTTATCGTTGACGAGCATCAAAGTTATACTGTCGAAATAACCAATATTATTGAAGCAAGTAATGGTAACCGCAGTGTGTTTGGCAAGGTGAATGATCACACTAACGCATTTCATCAAGCTGTAATGACTCTTACCGACAACACGCTGCAAGGGCAGTTTAACGCTGGCGATAAGAGTTATAAATTTGAAAGCTTTGGCGAGTTTGGCTGGGTTTCAAAAATTTAACCTAGCCATTTAAACTTTTTATTTAATGGCTGGCCACAAAGTTTCACCATCACTGTCGATTGGGCTTAAAATTTTCAGTCCTAATAGTTTCGCAATAAGCGGATACACATCTAAGTTATTCACTTCATCTAGCTGTACATGTCGTTTAAATGCAGGGCCCGTGGCAATAAACGTCGCGGCCATATCATCTGTGTATGCATAGCCATGCGTACCTAAATAAGAAGCCATTTTACTATCAGTAAATACGCGCGGTGCTGTGGTTTGTAAAACAATATCACCAACCCGAGGGCCTTTATCGTAATAATAATCGCGCTTTTGCTGGTCAGTTAAAACGATATAACGGCCATCTTCTGCTTTAGCAAGCTTTTTACTAAAACCCTTGATGTCTGCTTTGCTATTTGGTTTTGCATAGTACAAAACGCGAGGACCGGTGTTTTGCACCATAAAATTATCGTCTTTTGGCAGACTATCTATTTTGATGCTCATGCTTGGATCAACAGATGCCATACCATGATCAGACACAATCACTAAGTTAATATTTTCATCAAGCGCTTTTAAACGCGTGTGCAAGTCAGCCATTAAACTATCTAGCTGTTGAACCGCATCGTATGTCTGTTGTGCATCTGGGCCATACTCATGCCCCATGCTATCCACTAACGAAAAATAGCTTACCACCAAACGCGGGCGCTGCGCTTTTGGCAAGCTTAACCACTGAATAATCTGATCAACACGCTTTTGGTAATCACTGTGTTTAGAATAATGATAAAAGTAATCAGGTAACATGCCATTAAAGCGCGCATCAGACTCTGGCCAAAAATAAGTAGCTGCTTTTACACCTTGCATTTGTGCAAGATTCCAAAGCGGAATACCATTCAGCCAAGTGCTGTCATCTTTACCCTTACCCATTTTGTAGCACTCATTACGCTCAGTATCACAAAAACGGTTATCAACAATACCGTGGTTGACTGGCAATAAACCAGTAATGATAGACACGTGATTAGGAAAGGTTTTCGTCGGATACACAGGGCGCATTTTGGTGGCTCGTACGCCCTGTTCACTGATTATTTTTAGATTTTTAGCATCATGTTTTTCAATATAATCCCAACGGAATCCGTCAATCGAAATAAGTACAACACTCTGTTCTTCAGCAGCTTTAACCACTGCACTGGATGCCAGTAAAGCGAAAAAAATAAAAGGCCAAATACGCATTAAGAATCCTTGTAAATTAATTTTTTAAGTCATTAAGTTAGTGTATCTAACTCACTTTAAAATTTTGTGATCATAGCCACAGCGACTTTTTAGCGCGTAACTAAGTACAATCATTTAATAGCAAGTAGTTTGAGCAAAGTACGCAAACTAAAATTATAACTTAAAACTAATATTTTAATTTATGATACAAGCTGTTAGATTAAATTTAATCTTTAAAATCACCAAAAGTAATCACCACGACTGTAATTTACTTGGTAGGAATAGAAATGATCGATTTTCGAAAAAAAATAACACCCGCTCGTGAAATGCGCTCTACCAATAATTTACATACAGCGCTTGAAAGCGACCGTGGTCGCATTATTAATAGCGCAGCCATTCGCCGGTTACAGCAGAAAACTCAAGTGTTTCCGCTTGAGCGTAATGCTGCTGTGCGCTCGCGCTTAACTCACTCGCTCGAAGTACAGCAAGTTGGTCGCTTTATAGTACAAACAATTTTTAATAAATTAAGCGATGCTCAGCAAAAAGAGTATGGCCTTAAAGGGCTAGAAAGACCTTTAGAAAGCCTTATTGAAATGGCCTGTTTGATGCACGATATAGGCAACCCGCCTTTTGGTCACTTTGGTGAGGCTGCTATTAATCAGTGGTTTGCTAAGCATTTAGATGAACTTGTTCCTGAGCCATGTAAAGCGGTTGGCATAAGTGTTATTTTTAAACACCTTGCGCAAGATATAAAAAGCTTTGAAGGTAATGCACAAGGTATTCGTATAGTTCATTCTTTATTGTCACTAAATTTAACCTACAGCCAAACCGCTGGTATTTTAAAATACACCCGCCCTGCCAGTATGTCTAAAAAAGATAGTCCGACTAACAAAGATTATTTGATGAAAAAAGTCGGCTACTATTTTAGCGAAAAAACCTTCATAGACGCATTACGAACAGAGCTTGAAATAGAGCAATATTGCCGACACCCTGCAAGTTATATAATGGAAGCTGCTGACGATATTTCGTACTGCCTTGCCGACATAGAAGATGCAGTAGAAAAAGGCATCATTAGTGTCGATATACTTTGTGACAAGCTAAAAGAACAATATACCAAAACACTCACAAACCTGACATTAGACAATACGAAACACGGTGACTTTGCAGAAAAAGCAATTGATTACGCACTAAGTAAAGCCGCTGAGCAGCCATATAACTTTAACAGCGAATTCTTTATTTACCTGCGAGTAACCTTACTACATCCTTTAGTAAATTATGCTGCTGAGCGCTTTATCAAAAATATTGAAGCTATTTACCATGGCGATTTTAATCAAGCACTGCTTGAGGATCGCAGCCACTTACATGCCGTAACAAAAACGCTGAAACAGGTCGCGCTTAACCACGTATTCTGCCACAAAGAAGTTGAACGACTTGAACTTCAAGGTTACCGTATCATTAGCGGCTTACTTGACTGCTATAAACCTTTGCTAGCACTTGATCACGATAGCTTTAAGCGAGCATTAAAAGGCGATAACAACTTACTTATTGAAAGTAGACTTGTTAAAAAACTTTCTAACAAGCACTTAAACAGCTACCAAAAAGCCATAGATGCGCTTAAAGCTGAGCCTAGTCACTATGCAGCTTATGAGTTTTATTATCGTTGTCGCTTAGTTCAAGATTATATCAGCGGTATGACTGACCAATTTGCTTACGATGAATATCGCGCTTTAATGGTTCTCGAATAAACCTAATTTGTTAACCAAATGTGGATAAATTAGTCGACTAAGCTTAAAATAATTCAATATATAGTCACCAGCTAAACTTCACTGGTCAGGAATCTATGTCAATTATAAAAACGACCCTTTTTTTGTTATTTGCTGGTCTTAGCTTTACCAGTAGTGCCCAGTACAACGAAGCAATGTGTATTTTGTTAAAACAACAAATGCATGAATACCGCGATAATACCAGCAACCGAAACTATCGCTCAGCGGCCAGAAATTTTGAAAAAAACTGTAAAAACCCGACCCCAGTTAATAATACCGCCGCGCTACAAAAGCTCACTTCAGAAGCAACACCGACACCACCTAAAACAAGCATAACCGAGCACTCAGGTGCGATTAAAGGTGCTGCTGAAGATGTTCCTGCTCAAGCACCTGTTCAACAAGCGCCTGTAGAGCCAATACAACAAACACAGCAACCTGCAGAGCCAGAATTAATTGACTCTTCACTCAGTTCTGAGCTTAATAACAGTGAGCCGGTTCAACAAGATAACGATAGCCAGTCAATGCCTAAACTGCCACCAGCAACAGAGTCAGTGACTGAGGCGGCACCAATTACAAACACAGAGCCACAAGCTCCTGCTGCAAATAAAAACGACGCAAATCAAGCTATAGAGCCTGCTAAAAAACTGGCTCCGGTTATAGTACAAACACCAGAACCAAGCTCATCAAACTCATTATTGATGCCAAGCCTGCTTGTGTTATTGGTGCTTTTAGTTGGTGGCCTATTTATTTTGCGCCTTCGTAAGAGTAAACAATCTGACTCAAATGCTGAACTTGAAAACACCTTGCTTCAAGCTCAAGCTGCAAGTGCCAAAATAAAAGCGCAACAAGCATTAAATGAAGATGAAACAAGCTCAGCAGAATCACAACCACGCTACGAAGATGAGTTTGAGAGAGCATTTAATGACACATTTAACACGAAAACGACAACGTCCGATGATGAAGAATGGTCTGAATTTGCACGCTTAAATGCTGAACACGACGAACAAAGTGCCTTCATAAGCACCGAAGAGCAAGCAACTGACTTTGCCCATGCGCATGAATTCAACGAGCTTGAAATTAGCCACGAAGAAATACAGAACGATGAATCAATTCAAAGTGATGAACTTGAAAGCACATCTAGCTCATTTGGATTTGACGAGTACAACACCTCTGAACCAGAAGAAGCAACGCCCATTTACCCCGAGTCAGATAATACCGAATTAGGTGATAAGTTAGGTAATAATGAGCAAGACAACGACATTAAACCAGAGCTCGATGATGAGCCTGAGTTTACCAGTACACGCAGCTCTTTTGGGTTTGATGAGTACAACACCTCAGAACCAGCAGAAACAACGCCGACATACGAAGAGTTAAATAATACCGAATTAGGTGATGAGTTAGGCAATGATGAGCCAGAGTTTACCAATACACGCAGCTCTTTTGGGTTTGATGAGTACAACACCTCTGAGCCAGCAGAAACAACGCCCATTTATGACGAGTCAAATAATACCGAGTTAGGTGATGAGTTAGGTAATAATGAGCAAGACAACGAGGTTAAGCCAGAGCTCGATGATGAGCAAGAGTTTACCAGTACACGCAGCTCTTTTGGGTTTGACGAGTACAACACCTCTGAGCCAGTAGAAACGGCGCCGACATACGACGAGTCAGATAATACCGAATTAGATGATGAGTTAGGTAATAATGAGTTAGACAACGACATTAAGCCAGAGCTCGATGATGAACCCGAGTTTACCAGTACACGTAGCTCTTTTGGGTTTGATGAATATAAAAGCGTTGATCAACCTCTAAAAGATGACGTACCTGAGTACGATTTGTCATCTTTAGTAGATGACGATCTGTCTTTTACAGGCGCAATAGATGAGCCTGAACACTTACCCGAACCTGCAACAATTACGCTTACTGACGATGACATAAGCGATGATGACTTAGCAAAAGCCCTGCAAACACTTGAACAGGAGCTGCAACAAAATACAACTGCGCTTGCTGATGAGCCAAAGACGGCACCCATTATGACTGACACTAACCTGCCAGATAATGATGACGATACACTATCTTTAGATGAGAGTGACATGCCTCAAGGGATCAGTGATGAACAAACAAAAGAAACGAGCTCAACAAACCCTTTTGCTAACTTGTCGCTAGACCCTACGTGGGATCCCAACTCAACCGAAAAGCCGCAGATTGAAAGTAAAGAAAAACAGCCTAAATCACAAGCGCTTATTGACGCAGAAAACAGAGCGAAACAACTCAAAACAGATGATTAGCGTTGATATTAGTTAGAGTGCAATAAACTATTCATAGTTTATTGCACTCTAACTTAGTCTTTAATAACAGGACGTGGGCGCATTAAAAAGTGAAAAATAAAGATAAGCGAAAAGAACACCGTTACGGCTAACGCACATAACACAATAATATTTGTTGGTAGAATTGTATCGTTAGTGTAGCTATAACGCTTTAACTCCCGTTCAGCCATTATTCTAGCTCGTTCAGACTTACTCGGTAATACAAACTCGTGAAAGGAATCTGTCGATTTAGCCTCAGCTCTTTCATACTGCGCACTTTTTTGCTGCCACAACATATCAAACTGCTGAAACTGAACCTGTTTATTCTCGATACACCAATCTAAATATTGAATATTTAAAGGCCTGTGTAAACAACGCGAAGGAATAACATAATAACGCTCCCACGCTGCTTGTTTACTAATATAACCTTGCTCAGATAAGGGTTTAGCTAATGGGTTTTCAAGATAAGCAATATCTTGGTTATAAAACGAATGAGTTCGCTTTAATATTTGTTCGTCGGTTAAGCAATTATCTGAAATGCGCGATGAAAGATTATGTAAGCGTTGTTTGTACGAATCAATTTTATCGAGTAGGTGGGTTTTTCGAATGGCTGATTGCAGCTCAGCTCGCTCTGCTTGCATGCTTTCGCATTGCTCAACACTGAGAGCTTGCTGCCCCCATGCAAAACAAGGAGCCATGAATAAAGCTGATAATAAAATCCTTTTGATCATAAATTTACGTCACTGTAAAAGTTAGAGGTACAGCCTAACATTTTTATATAATACTGCAACAAAACAGCGCTAAAATGACTAAAAAAGATGATAAGTAACTGCTTTTTTGTTAATACATTTTAACTGCTTATATACTAAATAACTCCCGTTAATATTTCCCCTCTTGAATTTAACTTTTAGCTTAGACATTGCGAGCAAACTTAATTTTATATAGAGCATGAGGAATGGAAATAGACCTGTTTATTTATCTGTTATAAAGTTAAGCTTCTAAACATGCTCTATAGGAAACCTTATACTCGAGAAAGTATATTAATGTCTATGGCTTATTTATCAGGCTACTTACTAATAACATTCATATGTGTTTGCTTTATTTCATCTCTTTTATTTTCAAAAGTGTCAATTAAGCATATAAAAAATGGAACTAGACGACTTGCACCTTCATAGTTGGGACCGAGGTATCGGCGCAAGCGATTCGTTTTATGTATTTGCAATACTTTTTAACAACTACAGAATTAAAAATAAACTATTTGATGCCCGCTTTATAGCTAACCATACACGACCTATTGATAGAGTGATTACAGCGGCTTACTTTCTCTCAGTTACAGGAACTACCATTAGTCTTTGTATTGCCTTATATTATCAAAGCAACTGATGACGTAGCCACTACAAAAAAGCTAAAACTTTATATAATAGATAACCCTTAACACAAGATTTTTTGCAATGACAGTACTTAACTTTATCCTGTATTGTGTAATTTTCTTCTTTGCTCTCATGATGATAATGACTGTGATATTCCCCAGAATATCAATACGACATATCGAGAGTAAAATGCAGGAAAATGGAGTTTCATCTCCTAGTTGGGATAGAGGAATTGGAGCCAGTGCTCCTTTTTACGCACTCGCTATCTTTGTAAAAAGAGCTCGTAAGTCTACGCCATTATTTGATGGCAGGTTTGTCGCCAAACACGCAAGGCCAATTGATAAGTTTCTCGCTTTTCTGCATCTTGTATCAACATCTGGCTTTATAATTAGCATATTTCTTATGGTAGTTTTAGAGTACTTTTTGTTGTAGCTGAGTTTTTTTACTTATTTCTAAAGTAAATATGTGTATTAATACTAATAGCTTCGTAAAAAAAGGTTATTGATAATATTTATGATCGTAAACTATTCATAGGGGTATTTATAGATGGATCTTACTCTAGCTCCTATTTTAACTTCCTTATTTTTAACTTTTCTTTTCAGCTTTTTTATTTCATCTCTTTTATTTTCAAGAGTGTCGATTAAGCACATAAATAAAAAAATGGAACTAGATGACCTGTACCCACCCAGCTGGGACCGAGGGATTGGAGCAAGCGCTTCGTTTTATGTATTTGCAATACTTTTTAACAAGTACAGAATTAAAAACAAACTATTTGATGCCCGTTTTATCGCTAAGCATGCGCGGACTATTGATAAAGTAATTGCAGCAATTTATTTTACTTCAGTGGCTGGCATGATAATTTGCCTCTGTATTATTACTTTATTTAAAAGCCTTACCTGAATTAACCTCTATGACAGGAGGCGCCATTATGGCGATCTCATTGGAAAAATTAGTTCTAGCGAACATGTTTGTATTCATGGCTTTAGCGTTTCTTTTTGTAATTTTATTTACACGCATCTCTATCAAGTACATAAATAAACAAATGCTAAACGACAGTGTTACTCCTCCGCTTTGAGACAAAGGCACTGGCGCTAGTACCCCCTTTTATGCCATGGCAATATTTTTCAAACGCTCGCGATTACCCACACCTATTTTTGATGGCCGTTTTGTAGCTAAATATGCAAGGCCTATCGATAGAGTTATAGGAGCTGCGCACTTAATCTCGGTCTTTGGGGCGATTATTTGCCTATGTATCGTTTCTTATTATCAAAAAAGCTAGCTCCTTTGTCTAACTACAAAACTATCGATGATCTAAAAGTGCGACTGAGTAGGCGTGAAACTTGTTTCGCGCGCCATATAACCATGCAGTAAAGCGCCCCAAAACCAATTTATAAGTAATAAACAAGCTATAATGAGGCGCTTTAATAACCGAATATTTATATTTGGCTTTTAACTAATACACCTCTACTTTTGAAACCTCAACAGGCTGTGCCAGCGCATTTTCATAAAAAGCGAACACAGCTTTGGTGTATGGCTGCTCGTAATGAGCATCAAGTGCAGCTTGCGATACAAACTGCTCAACTAAAAACAGACAACGCTGCTCTTTACTCGCAAACAGCTCAAAACGATTACAACCCTGCTCTGCACGAGTGGCGTTTAATATGCCCTGTAAACGCCCTTTACAGTCTTCAAAAAATGCTGCTTTAGGGGTAATTTTTGCTACGATATTAATCATACTAACTCCTTAGCGTATAATTTTAAAACCAATGCCCTTATTGGCGGCGCAACCGTAAAAGCCACCACAAAAGCAGCAGGCCATGCATTGGCAAACGCCTTCATCCAGCTTGCTAAAAATGTATCGCTTAGCCCTAAATTGACATAGGTAACCCATGCCGAAAGCAAAAACGACATTAAAAACGAAAATGCCGCAGTAAATGTAAAATGAATTTTCATATGTCCTCCTTGGCGTTACTATATTTGCATAGCCCAAGTAGCAACAGTCACTAAAATGCAAACTAAGATTGAGAGAGTAGTATGCTGGATGATCTGCATTTATTTATCGAAATAGCCCGCCGTAAAAGCATGAGCCAAACAGCAAAAGATTTAGGACTGAATCTATCAACGCTTTCTAGGCGCATTCAAACACTCGAAGACAAGCTCGGTGAGCCATTATTACAACGCACGGCCAGAGGCATTGTGTTAACCACCAAAGGCGAGTCACTTTATAACGAATTAGGCGAGCAAGTGCTTGCTCTCAATAGTCAGTTAGCACAATTAAACGACTCGCCTACCGCAAAAGACTTTTACCTGTTGTGCCCACAAAACATCATTGCGGGTCCACTGATGGGCGCAATTAATCAATTTGCGATGGCAAACCCTGCGTTAAACCTCCACATATACCCAAGCAATGCCAATAGTCAGTTAAGCCAAAAACGTTTTGACTTAGCTATTCGTATTGGCGAACAACAAGACTCTAGCTACTACCAAAAACGCCTAGGTATGATTGCAATTAAACTTATAACAAAACAAGGCGCACCTAAATCACGTTTAATTATCCCCTACTCTGAGTCACAACTACCCAGTGGTTTGCTAAACAAATTAAAAAAAGAGTATGAGCAAATAAGCTTTTGTTTTGATATCACCATTGCCAGAAAAATGATTGAAGCAGGCTATGGTGCAGGCATACTCCCTATGAGTGAAATAGGCTGTATAAAAAACACCAATCAATTTAATTACCTAGATACGCCACACAATTTACCTGCGAGACCTATTTACGCCCTCTGGCCGCATTCACGCACCCCCTCTGCCAATGCCCAGCTCTTAATAGAGCAACTGCAAAACAGCATTACTCACACCCCTAGCTTACAAGGGGATGTGATAGAGCTATAGAATGAGTAGCAGCGATTTTACATCGCGTTTTAATAAGCTACTTTTAATAACTTACCGTCGCAGCATAAAGCCACTGCTACGCGTGTAAGAAAGTAACTTAAAAAACAAGCCTAATTTTGATTTAAGGCTGGGCATTCCAAGCAGATTCAAACAAGGCTTTTTGCTCAACTTTGTTTTCACTACACCATACAAAATCCGCTTGCTGGATTTTCTTTGCTCTACAGCGCTCTGGTAGCTTATAAAACTCTCCCCACGCTTTACGTTTTTCATCATCATTGTATGAATTGGAATAAACAGTAGAGTTATATACTTTCGTATTTAAAAGCCCTGTCGGGTTTGACCGATAACTATAATTACCGCCATTACCCGCGCTTCTTGTCGGTTTTTTGCAATGTCTTGCCAGCAAAGTAAACAGCTCGTCGGAGCGCTTATTCCAACGCTCACCTTGTTGTGCGCTATAACTGCGATTCATTCTTTTACGAATAGACTCACGTTCAGCTTTAATGTTATCGCATTGGTTTTGAGAGTATTGCTCGTTGGCAATTGAAGTTGGGCTTACTAATAAACTAGCGAGTAATAAAATCCATTTATTCATAATTTCACATCAATTTTGTTAATTGTTTTTCCCTACAAATATTACCGACTAAAAAATATAAATAGTCTCAGAACTGACATGCCTTTTATAACATAATTTAAACAAAACTCTATTTATTTTAGGGCTATATAAAGTACCCAAAATTTATTTTTAGCATATTAACATTACAAATAATCATGATAGAATTCTGCCCATAGGATTTTAATAAGGATATTTTATGGATATTATAATTGGTCAACACGTGCTGAAGAAAAAAGCACAGTTAACCCAACTTTCAGATCGCGCAATCGGGCGAGAATTTAAAGATCAAGCAGCCCTAGCAATACAAATGACACAATGTAGCGCAGCTGTTTATCGTCGCTTACAACGAACGTATAAATCAACCATCACACCAAAAGATCAAAAACGTGTAAAAGCGGGCGGCTTAAGTACAGAATCTGTGACTTTTTCAACAAGTAACCGTAGCCAAAAATCTTTTAACAGTTTACTTCCCGCTATGCGAGGAGGTGCATCTGCTCCTGGTAATGTGCCAAAAACATCTAATGATGTTGCTGTTGCTTCTAACCAACCCCAAGCAACTAACTTACTCGCTTTACTACACCCTATACTCAGCGAAGATATTATGAAAACGGGTAACAGTGTAGAAAAAGCCGCAACAATACTTGGCCTTGTCACAACAACAGCGGGTTTTGTTATTCCTGGCGGCGGCGTTGCTTCTTCAATCGTAAGTTGGGTAGGAAGTGGCGCAACTTATTCAAGCTACTCAATGTCAAGAATTCGTCCCGATGCACCAGACCGCGCTTTTCACCAACTAACAAACTACATTACCTGCTTAGCAGCATGGAATAAAAAAGCGTGTGAGTTAATTGATATTGCCGACTCAAACGGCCAATGGACTTTCCGCGATATTGAAACGGGCTTTGCATAAAACAAAGCTCGTTTTAATGCACAGACACCACAGCATTGTGCTTGGTGTTTGTGATTTTAAAAAAATTAACGCTTCCATAAGGCCGTACACGCTCTAATTGCAGCAGCAATAGCTGACGCACTTTGTTTTGAGTAACCCCCACCACCAGTAACGACGGTTGGTATATTTAGGCTTTTTAAACGAGATAAAATACTCTTTTCACGCTCAACAACATCTTCTATTGTCAGTTTAAAGCCACCCAGTTTATCAACGGCCAGTACATCTGTTCCTGCAATTACAAAAGCCAAAGCATATTCATCAATCACTAATTCGAGCGCTTGATTAAGTTTCGTCAAATACTCTTCGCCTTCGACACCGCTTTTTAATGGCACAGGAAAATTCACTCTATTGCGGGTGAAGCTCGATGTTGGGTAAATATCTTCATTGTAAACATCTAACAAATGTACGTTTTCATTATCTTTAAATGAATACGCATTACCGTTGCCATGATGAGCATCAACGTCAATAATCAACACTTTATCTGTTTCGCTTAAATGGCCATTTTTTCGTAATTGCTGGTAAGTAATGCCAATATCATTATAAATACAAAACCCTTCCATATTTAAATTACTAGCATGATGAAAGCCACCAGATAAATTCCACATAGTCTCGCCAGACTCTAGCGCTTTTTCGGCACCTAATAGAGTACCCGAAACAGCTAAACGCATAGGCGTTAAGATTTTTTTATCTAGAAAATCAAAGCTAACAAAAGGGATTTTAGGAACTTCAAGGGCACGGAAAATAAGCATTCGACTCAAGACCAATTTTCTCATTAGCTCATTGAGGTACTCGTTAATTATATCGGTAGAAATTGGTTCATTCGGTTGGATTACTTCAACATCCACACTATCAAGTTCAGATGCTACTTTGGCAAACTTTTCACCATCAAATGGATGCAAATACTTCAGTAATCCTAGCTGATAATTAAAGCGTGGTTCATAAATAACTTGCATATTTATGCATTTTCCGTTTCTGCAAGCTCTTTAGCGTAACGCAATACCTCATGAGGTGTCTAAACATATACTTTCAACATACAAAAAGCTTTACCCCTATAAGGACCAACCTATACATTTAAAAGATAATAATCAATTACGTGGTTCAAAATAACCATGCAAGTAATTTAGGCTTTGGAACTATTTAGGCACCTTTGAACAACTTGATAGCAAATAGCCTTTTGCATTGCTTCATCTAGCTGGTTTTGGCGCATCGATAAGATGGCTTTGCTCAATTGTTTGTGAGAAACGATAGGGAATGGTGGTCGTTGTTTTAGTTCTACAAACCAACCAGGAAAGCACAGAATAGGTGTTATTTGCGTACTATAACCTGTGGCCTTACTCAACCATTTATAGACCCATTGAGCTTGCCGCTCTGTTTGATCAATAGGTTTACTCTCATTCCACGAAGGAAAGGCAAGAAAGTTATTTTCAAACCTTACTTTATAATTAATGTCATCTTTTATGCGCTTATGCCGACCTTTTGTCTCAATTGCAAAAACACCATTTGAACCAATAACCAGATGATCAATATTAAAGCCATCTGCCTGAATATCATGAAATACTTGGTAACCATGTGATTGCAGCTCAATCAACTCTGATGCAACGGCTAACTCAGCATCCCGCCCAAGTTTTAATTTTATAAGTTTGTCTGACTCAAGCCATAACTTTCTGGCAGTATAAATTAACCCTAAAAATATAATACTAATAAAAAAGTAGTTTAATTCACCACTTGCAAACATCTCAGCAATACCCTTTAGCGCAAAAGGCAAGGTGATAATTAATACTGCTAAAAATATGTAACCTACAACGTCAAATATTTTGTCATTAACTTGGTCATTCAATGTCTGTGCAGCTAAACGCAAAAGCTTTTTGCGCTCAACAGGTAATTTAGCATTTTTTTGATGTACCCATAACTTAAAGAATAAAACACCAAGTATTGAGTAGGCCCCAAGGACAATAAATAAAAGACTTAACCCTTGATTTAATAAGTTTTCCATTAGCATTCCCTGTTTTAACAACAGCTTATTTATACATTAATTTTTAAATTCTGTCGCGTTGACACTAACAACCAAAAAGAAGTAACCACCGACTTTTCTTTGGAATCGCTCGGCGCCCCGAGGTTCACACTGTTTCCTCAATTTGAATTAATTAAATGAACGTAACCAGCGTAGATGGGCACAGCTTTCACATCCCTGTACGCACTCCAGTTCAAATATCCATATCCTCTCGTTCAAAACTACGTTTTTCATCCATGGCCAAACTACGCTTTTTACAGCATTGCCTAAAAGGATTTAGGTACTTGGAATTTGTCGGGAACAAAATTCCGCTACGTTGTTAATTACTCATAATTAATTCAATTTCGGGTATGAACATGGGGTGTAACCGTAACTAAAGCCTGCAAATTACCAATCAAGTTATTGTTTGTTTTCATTATTTATTTTAGTAAACTGACTGTTCGAAAACAGGGAGTCGTTATGGAACAGGTTGGTATTTACGAGCAGCTGATTACGCAAGTAATCGAGCAACACCTAGATCGTGAACAGTTTTATGTCGGAGAACGCCAACTTGAATCAGCAGAAGCTGCCACTTGGCTGTCTCGATTTTTAGGTAAGTTAATTGCTCACGCGATTGATGCTATACCTAGTTCAAATAATCGCTTACAAGAGCAAATCAATCTAGCAAATAACTTAGTTTTTTGGCTTAAAGATCATATTCGAGATGATGAACTAATAAGTGAAAACCTAATAGATAGCCAAGGCAAAATCCTCACTGCACTATTCAATACTGAAAACCCAATTGCAGCAAACCTCAAAGACTACGCCAAAGATATATTTCCATTAACAGGGCTTACCCAAAGCGAATTATTTAGTGGCGCGAATGCAGGTATATCGCTCGAGACAGAATTAAAGCGTGAGATAAAATCGGCCGACACTATTTACTGGTTAGTTTCATTTATAAAGTGGACAGGGCTAAGAATATTTAAAAATGAACTTGAAGCCTTTACCAAAAGTGGTAAAAAACTAAAAGTTATCACCACCTCTTACATGGGGGCAACAGATGCTAAAGCGGTTGAGTTTTTGGCAAGCCTACCAAACACTGAAGTAAAACTAAGCTATAACAATCAGCAAGAACGTTTACACGCAAAATCTTACTTATTTATGCGTAACACTGGTTTTCATACTGGCTACATTGGTTCGTCTAACTTATCGCATTCAGCACTCACCAGCGGCCTTGAATGGAATTTAAAAATTACAGCGCAAGAAATTCCGCATATTATTGCTAAAACCAAAAGCACCTTTGAAACCTACTGGCAATCACCAGACTTTGAACTGTTTAGTGGTAAAGTGGAATGTAAAGAAAAGCTAATAAACTCACTGAATGAACAGCGTGGTAAAGGACAAGCAAGTAACCAGTTCTATTTTGATATAACCCCTAAAACTCATCAATTAGCTATTTTAGAAAAACTAAGTGTTGAACGAAGCGTTCACAATCGCTTTAAAAACTTAGTAGTGGCAGCAACTGGCACAGGTAAAACAATCATATCTGCATTTGATTTTAAAACCGTGTACGACAAAAAACCAGATGCCAACTTTTTATTTGTTGCTCACCGAGAAGAAATCCTCACTCAAGCACAAAGCGCATATCGTGGAGTGCTAAAAAATAATGATTTTGGCGAGCTTTGGGTTGGCAACTATAAACCTCAAAGATACAACCAATTATTTGCCTCAATTCAAACCCTTAACAACCAAATCGACAACATAAAATTGAGTGCTGATTTTTATGATTATATTGTTATTGATGAAGTGCATCACGTAAGTGCTAACAGTTATCGTGGCATTATTAATTACTTCAAGCCAAACATTTTATTAGGGTTAACGGCCACACCTGAAAGGCAAGATGGGGCGAATATATTAGAGGATTTCTGTGGTGTTATTGCCGCAGAGATCCGCTTACCAGAAGCCATAAATCAGCGCCATTTATGCCCGTTCCAATACTTTGGCCTTGATGACGATACCGATTTAAGCACGGTAACGTGGCGAGGCGGTCGTTACGACATTAGCGAATTAAATAACCTCTACACTGGCGAGAATAACCGCGCGAATAAAATCATATCGAGTCTTAACGACATTGTTACAAATGTTAACGCTATTAAGGCATTAGCATTCTGTGTAAGCCAAGATCATGCTGAGTTTATGGCCAGTAAGTTTAACCTTGCAGGTATAAGTGCAGACGTACTTACCAGTAAAAATACTAGTGAACGAAAACACAAACAGCAGGCGCTTAGACGAGGTGAAATACACATACTCTGCGTCGTTGATATTTTTAACGAAGGGGTCGATATTCCAGAAGTAGATACCCTGCTCTTTTTGCGTCCAACCGAGAGCCTAACGCTATTTTTACAGCAATTAGGTCGTGGACTACGTTTACCCGACAACAGTCAAAAGCAATGTTGTACCGTACTCGACTTTGTTGGTAACGCTCGCCCCGAATACGACTTTGCCAATAAGTTTCGCGCACTCATTGGAAAAAGTAACCAACCAATAAAAAGCGAAATAGAAAATAATTTTCCGCACTTGCCGCTGGGCTGTCGTATAGAGCTACAAGAACGCACGCAAAAAACTATTCTACGTAATATACAACAAGCTACAAACAGCAAACGCCGTTTGCAGCAGCTTATAAACAGTTATTCTCATCATACAAGTGACGAGCTAACACTAAGTAACTTTTTACGTATAAACCCACAAGTCACATTAGAAGATATTTATAAACCAAAAGATACAAAGCATGGCGGTTGGCATTGGTTAAAAGACGATGATATTCCAGCAGATCAAGTAGATATATATAGTGCCTATTACAGAGCTATAAATACGCAACTACTTAGCTGTGATTCGCTCAGTTATTTGTGCTTCTTAAGGGATTTGTGCAATAACGACTTTAGCTTTGTACCTACACAACAAAATCAACAATACGCACTAATGGCTCATTACAATTTTTGGGATTCAACAGGTGAGAGTTTAGGGTTTAAATCCCTTAAGCAAAGCTTAAAAGCACTAATAAACCCGTTATTACAACAAGAGTTATCAGAAGTGATTGCGCTTTTAATAAATCGTATTGACCAACAAGAAAGTGATTTAGTGTGCTTACCAAACCATGCAATAAAATTGCACAGCCGTTACACTCGCCAACAAATATTAGCGGCATTCGGCGCGCATACGTTTGATAAAAAATCGACCGCTCGCGAAGGGGTATTAGAGTTCAAAGAACAAAATTTAGAGCTACTATTCGTCACGCTCAATAAGTGCGAAAAAACCTACTCACCAACAACGCTGTATCACGACTATGCAATCAGCCCAACTTTGTTTCATTGGCAAACGCAAAACAGCGCCCGACCAGAACACGGCCGCGGCCTAAGCTACATTCAGCACCAACAAACAGGCAAAATCATCTTGCTGTTTGTGCGTGAACAAAGCAAAGATGAAAACGGCCGAACCATGGGATTTGTGAACTATGGCGAGGTTACATATCAAAGCCACTGCGGCAGCCAGCCAATGAACATAACATGGGAATTAGTAAGCCCCATGCCAAACGAAATGTGGCATGAGGCTGGGAAATTGGCGGTTGGGTGATTAGTTATAAGTTTTATATAGGAATAATAAATGGAAGCTTTTTTACAAGACACAAAAATCATCTCAGCTCTAATTACAGCTACTGTAGCTCTCATAATAGCATTAACAGGCGCTGTTGCTTTCTTTTATAGATCTCGCAGAGATAGTAAAAGAAATGCAAAAAAAGTCTTATTCCACTTGCTTGAGGTTCGCCACGCAATTAAGCTAAAAACTTTACCCATCGATGAAGTCGCTAAAGAGTATTATGAATATGCAACCAAAAAGCTTAATTCATTTACCCCTACAGAAGAAAATATCCCATCAGAGAACCCTGTACTTAAACTCATTGAGTGCAAATTCAAAGAGCAACTAGCCTCTATAGAGGAAAACCTTTCTGAGAGCGTAATACCAGCTCTTAATGAAAAATTAGCTGACTTGGCAGAAGACAACCCTATTTTAGCTTTTAAAATTAGAGGTCGAGACAATTTTCTCAAACTATTTGAAACTTCAAAAGCTCAAATAGCCACCCTCCACATACCCAATATAGGCCCACAACCTGATATTAAAAAAGATTTACTAAAGCGTGTAAAAAGAATAATGCTAATACGCGCAGCAAAAGAAAGTAACGAGCATATTGACGATGCAATCGAAAAAATAGCTAAGTATTGTGGACGAAGTCAGTTAAGAAAATGGCGCAGATTAAAACAGGAAACGGCTTTCACTCACGGATTTGATTTTACCCAATTAGATGATTTATTTGAAAGCTGTCTTGCTGCTATTGATTTAGAAGAAGTGTATTAGATGTATGATCTTCCCTTCAATACAGATATACAATTTATGAGACAGCTCTCATCTTCATCCATAAACACCAACCTACCAGCACACTCCTATTCTCCGTGATCACACCTAGAACTAAGTTAATGATGAGTAATTTACATCATGACGGAGTTTTGTTCCCGACAAATTCCAAGTACCTAAATCCCTTTAGGCAATGCTGTAAAAAGCGTAGTTTGGCCATGGGTGAAAAACGTAGTTTTGAACGAGAGGATATGGATATTTGAACTGGAGTGCGTACAGGGATGTGAAAGCTGTGCCCATCTACGCTGATTACGTTCACATCATTAACGTAAGTTGAAGATCTAGTGCGACCTTCGGGTGCGCCGAGAGAATCCAGAGAGGTCGGCGGCAGCCTCTCTTTAGTTGCCAACGCCAGTGCGATAAAAGTTTTTAATCTCTTTGCAACTCCTAAAAACACACAAAAATACGTGCCTTAAAACCTGTTATCAAAAAACAAAGCACGATATAAAATCGAGCCTACGCGATATACCTTGGTTTATCTTCTACCACTTAACCAAGCTCATTTTTTGCTATTAATAAACAGCACTTTCTGCAAACTCAAATCTATCTTTTGCAAGCCAGAGTTTTGCGCCATTACTGCTAGCCACTTGATACGCCCAGTCGCTCACTGAGCGTGACTTTTCAGCATCACAATTAAAATAATCGCTCAACTCACGAGTTATATGCTGGTTATTTATAACGAGGTTTTGTTCTTGCCAGCGCTCGCGATGCTCTTGCGCAGCTAAAAAGTCGCGTTTGCTGTTATTGCATTTACTATGAGCTGCCACAAAGTTATGGCCTAAATCGTTGGCGTAACGCGTAAACGGAATAAAGTGGTCAATCTCAGTTTTGCTGTTTAATGTCTTTTGACAATAAAAGCACTGCCCTTTTTGTAGTTCTATTAATACAGGTTTTTCTTTATTGAGTGCATTGCGATCAAAGCCAAATAAAAAGTCATGAAGTTGGCTTTGCGGGCCAATTAGCGCTTGGTTGTATTTAATACTTTGAATTTTTTGTAGCCATGCATTTTTGGCTAAGTAAACAACTAAGTCGTAAAATCGTCTAAAGCAACTGGCAATACCTGCATTTAAGGTAATGTATTGCTGGCCTTTAACATGAGGGTATAAAAAACACTCTTCCTTACCATTTAGCTTTTGTAATAACCATAACGGTCCTTCTTTAATGGTTTTTAACGTTGTTTTACGTATGTTTTCCCAATCACTGCACTTTTTTAATTGGCTAACTGAGTTAATGTTTCTTAATTTTGCATCGTGCAGTGTGGTGATGATTTTGGCTTGTTTTTTGGAATTGGTGTTTTGTAAAAGCAACAGGTCTCTATTATTACCAATAGCAGCAAAAGGAGATGCTTGGTGCCAATACAAGGTAATAAACTTTTCGACTAATTCGTCAAAGGTTATTTGTAATTGGGCATTCGGATCTATTTGCTGTTTTTCAATGCTGATATCAGCAAGCGCATGTAACAAAGCAAACTTATAAGTGGCACTAAAATCCCCTTCCACCAGCATGCGCTGGATATAAGCGATAAAGTCGAGCTGTTGCTGCATAGCCATATCCAAACTATGCCTTTAAAAAATTAATGAGGGCTGCTTTTAAGCGCATAACTAAATCCTGTTACTGCGGCTTAAAACTAAAAAACCGCTCCATGGTTTGAATTAATACTTATTAACTAGATATTAAGCTAGCGTTAAGTTTTAAATAATCTAGCATAAGTAGTGATGAAAAATATAGACTTTTTCAGTAGTCGGGGTAATAGATCTAATTTTTAAGGAGGAATTTGATAGCTAAAATGCGGTACTTTAGGGGTGTACCACATTATTTTTAATAATTGACTATAAGACTAAAAGATTACTTAAATAGTCCTTCTGTGCAAAATAGCATTCAGCCAGATCTCTGACGCTCGCTCGGGCCGTTGGTCGGCGCTTTGCCACGATTTTAAACTAAACAGGTTGGTGTTTTTAATAATGCTCTCAAGCATTTTCTCGTTTAGGTCGGTAAATTCGCGGCCGTTGTGCTCGCGCTCACCGTCGCCGTATTTAAACGATACGTACACAATTCCTTGTGGTTTAAGTGCACGGGCAAGGTTGTTAAATGCCTCGGTTAAGTCTTTTTTTGCGACATGAATTAAGCTTGCGCAGCACCAAATACCATCGTATTTATCAACATCATCAAGCGCTTGAAAACTGCTTACAGCCACTTTTTGATTTAGGTATTCTGAGGCGAGTTTGGCAATTTCAGGGCTTATATCAAACGCATCAACATTAAAACCACGCTCTTTAAAAATGAAGGCGTCGCGTCCTGAGCCACACCCGGCATCTAACAACGTGCCATTTTTGGGGATTAACGGTAAAAATTCATCGTAAAGCTCTGTTAAGTCTACATCGAGCGTGGCATCTACAAATGCTTGTGCATTCTGGTTGTAATAATCGATTGTTTTGGTTGCCATTTTATATCCTTTATTGCGGCAGCGGTGTTTGCGTTAAAAATATCATTAAAAGGTGAGGATCATAAATAAATTTAGCAAATGTAGTAAGTATATAAATAAGTATTTATATGTAGAACGCCATTTAAGTACTATAAAATTATAAATATAACCTCTACTGACTTTTTAACTGCTACCTCAATTTATAATATTAAAACACCTTTAAACATTATTAATTAAAACAACAATTTTTTATTGCTCTGGTAACAATTTTCTCATACCTTATGTCGCCCATTTCGCAACTTACTACTATAATATTAAGCGAAATCAACATTTTCATACTAAATATTAGGGATACACAATGAAAAAACTTCCTATTGCATTAGCTCTATGTGCTGCTTTTGTGTCTGCAAACACGCTAGCAGAGGTTCGCATAAACGGCTTTGCTTCAATAGTTGGTGGTAAAACTCTTGATGACGACAACGCGACACTGTACGGCTACGATGATGACATTTCGTTTAAAAACGAGAGTATGTTTGCATTACAGCTGTCTGCTGATTTACAAGAAAAACTAAGTGCCACAGCGCAAATTGTTGCTCGTGGCAGTGATGATTTTGATGCTGAATTTGAATGGGCTTATCTAACTTATGAGTTTACAGATGAGCTACAAGTTAGTGCAGGTAAAATGCGCGTGCCTTTTTATCGCTACTCTGACTTTTTAGATGTGGGCTACACGTATCGCTGGGTTCGTCCACCACAATCGGTATATAACTTACCATTTTCGACTTATGAGGGTTTAAGTCTTCTTCATAATACACAGCTAGGCGACTGGGATTCTACGGTACAGGTTATCTATGGAAGCTTTGACGACAAAATTGCGGTGGTTTCTGTAAACGGTGATACCGAACTAAATGATATTGCAGGTATTAACTGGACGCTATCTTACGACTGGTTTAGTGCCCGCGCTGCTTATTTTGTAGCAGAAACCTCAATTGCGATTGAAAACGATACCGATGCTGGCATTGCACTAAATGGCTTAGAGCAGACATTGCGTAATGCAGGTTTTGTTGATCAAGCTGATGATATTGCTGTTAACGAAGATGATGGCTCTTTCTTAGCGCTTGGTTTTTCAATTGATTACAACGACATTTTATTTGATGCCGAATACACTGAGTTTGAAGTTGATAACAGCGCGCTTGCTAAGCAAACACAGTATTACACGTCGGTAGGCTACCGTATGGATGAGTGGACTGTTCACTTAACTTACGAAAATAACGATGATAAGCACGATAGTAGTCGTTACAACGCTCTTCCTGCTGTACCTGCTTTAAACGCCGGTATTAACCAAGTATTGGAAAGCGGTAAAGCTAAAAGTAATGTTTACACTATTGGTACTCGTTATGACTTCCACCCTTCAGCCGCTTTGAAAGTGGACTTTAGCCGCTTTAAAGATGACATCACTGATACAGACACTGATGTTGTTGCTGTTGCTGTAGACTTAGTTTTTTAATTGGAGCGCATAATGAAAAAATTACTTTTAGCTACAGCGGTAGCGCTTTTATCAAGCACCGCTTTTGCTGATGTTGCTGTGATTGTTAACCCTGCGAATGGCAATGCAATTGATGAAGGCACAATTAAAAAAATCTACTTAGGTAAAGCAAAGTCATTTGATGATGGCACTAAAGTAAACCCAGTAAACCAAGACGGCAACAGTGTTAGCGATGAATTTAACGATAAAGTAGTCGGTAAATCGAGCAGCCAGCTTAATGCTTATTGGTCAAAATTAGTATTTACAGGCAAAGGCACGCCGCCAGAAAAACTTGCTAATGACCAAGCTGTTATCGATTTCATATCAGCAAATGGTGATGCTATTGGTTATATTGATGCATCAAAAGTAACTGATAAAGTGAAGGTTGTTGCAACGTTCTAATTGCGTTTCAATAACAAGAGCCACCTTCTAAAAGGTGGCTCTTTATGAGTCTACTAAAGCTGGGGTTGCCAGCTTTTTATGTGATTTTATTCGACCTTAAATTTAGCCGTAGCATCTAGTAGTGAGTCCGAGAGGTAATGCAGGTTCTTCGCAACATCTCTTACCTCAGACAACGAATTCATTGTCTCTTCAAATGACATATGCATATTAGAAACATTATCAACCACCATACTCGCGACCGATGTTTGCTCTTCAGTAGCCGCTGCAATTTGTGAGTTCATACCATTTATTTCTAGAATCTGCTCCGCAATTTTTTCAATTGAAAGGCCTGTACTCTCAGCTGCTTGTGCATTATTTGTAGCCATATCTCTGGCTGATGTCATGGCATTAACTGACTCATTTGCTGCCGTTGTTAATGTTGTCAGCAGCTCTCTAATTTCGTTGGTAGAGTGCGATGTTCTTGATGCAAGTTCTCTCACTTCATCTGCAACAACGGCAAAACCTCGTCCTTGCTCACCAGCCCTTGCAGCTTCAATCGCTGCGTTAAGTGCCAATAGGTTAGTTTGCTCAGCTATAGAGGTAATAACGTTTAAAATCTGTGTCACATTTTTTGTGTCATCAGCGAGTCGGTTAATGGTCGTTGCAGCTTGATTAATTTCATTGCTCAAAGTGCGTGACTCTTGCACTGAACGCTGTATTTGGGTGCGGCTTTGCTCTACTTCTTGCTCAGCAGTTTGTGCTGCATGTGACGCACTGGCTGCCGATTGTGAAATGTCAGCAACGCTTTGACGCATTTCTTCCATTGAGTGTTTTACCACTTCTGCATCTGTTGTTTGCTTGGTTGTTGCTTTTTCTGCACGCTCCATACCTTGCACTAAGCGTGTTGAGTTTTCCATTAACGGCTCACACACAGACATCACATCCAGCACCGCGGCCTTTAATAGCTTAATAAAGGCATTAAAGTTAATAGACACTTGGCCAATTTCATCCTTTGCATGAACTGCAAGTTGTGTGCTTAACGAGCCTTTACCATCTGCAAGCAAGCCTAAATTATTTGCCGCTGCACTGGCTGACGAGCCAATTCCACGAGCAATCCAAATAGAGGTGATTACCAATAAAAAGAGTGAAATAACTGACACCACAAGCATTAACTGCAACGCATTGTCTGAGCGTGCTTTAGTCGCCTGAACAAGTTCAAAGAAACGGTCATCCGCGCGTGTTTGAGCACGCTTAAAACCTTCAAGTACAGCCTCATAGAGTTGTGTTTTTTGCTGAGCTTGCTGCTGAATTTTACTAAAATCAGCGGTACCTGAGATCATTGAGCTGGCGATCGTAGACGAAATATTAGCATACTGTTTTAGCTTTTCTTTCGTATCATCATGAACATAGGTATCGTTAATGGCTATAATATTTTTTAAATTTTCATTAATTGTCTTATAAGTTTGTGCCGCACTTTCAACTAAGTCTGGCTCGCCAAATGTCACTGCTTGTGTGTAAAGCTCGTCTAATTTTTCGAGTAAGCCAACATTTGATGACGTTAACTTTACTACTTCGTATGAAGACTTTTCTAACTCATCAAGTGACGCTCTGTTGTCATTCATTGCGATGTAGTTTACTAACACAATAATGAC
Source organism: Pseudoalteromonas sp. PB2-1 (assembly GCF_045040605.1). Lineage (NCBI taxonomy): Bacteria > Pseudomonadati > Pseudomonadota > Gammaproteobacteria > Alteromonadales > Pseudoalteromonadaceae > Pseudoalteromonas > Pseudoalteromonas sp. PB2-1. The sequence continues at coordinate 794,645 of NZ_CP090668.1, read as the reverse complement.
AAATGCTGCCACTGCTATACATGTAATCGCGTGTATTTTTTTAGTAATACTTAAGTTTTTAAAAGAAATACCTGCCGCCATTGAATTCACCTTTGCTGTCTTGTTATACGTATTATCGCCCGATTTATAAAAACTGTTAACTATATTTATATATTTTCAGGTTTTTTTGTTAGCAACTGGCAAACAGTTTTAATCAAAGATACGTTTAACTTGAATGTAAACTCAGTATAGCAGTAACTTTTAGCTCGCAGCTTCTTGATTACAAAATCAATCCTTTTTTATCAAATTGACTTTATGTTTTAAAATAAGGGAGGGGTGCTTTATTAGTGAGCAAAATGAAAAAGGCCCTTTCGGGCCCCAACGTGGAGAGGGTTATTCACCGCCTTGGTTTGTAGCGATAATTTTCAGGCTATTTCCAGCAATAAATAAAGATGCTGCAAACAAACCGATATCTTTCAGTAGAAACTCACCAACAAAACTTAGCACAGGGAAACCTGCTTCCGTTGTAATGCCGGATAGAAATACCATCATGCTAATTGTTACAACAAATAACGCCATTGATAAAAGGCCACCAACCACTGATAACGCAGGATTGACGAAACGTCCAAAAAATAGCAAACCAATGATGATTTCAAGCGTTCCTAAAAAATTCACCAAACCTTGTTTCGAGAAAATGACATACATCCAAGAAACGAGAGGGTTATTGGCAATCATGCCGTACATGCCTTCAGCCTGTCCTTGCGTAAATTTAATCCCACCAAACCAAATATAAATAATACCTAGGGTAATATATAAAAGTGGTAAACCAGCATTCTCTAGTTTGCTTGCAATACGTTGTGCTGTTTGTTGCTGTGTTGTAGTTAAGTTCATGAGTTTCTCCTGTGGCTATAGCCGTTTTTGTTTAAAGGCTTTTAGCCTCACTTAGGGTAATTAGGTTAATTAGGTTAATTCAACTTGTGGAAAGTCAATTTCAATATCGAATGCTTCGTTAAAGTAATTAGTAAAGCTATTTAGGGCGATATGGCCAATCACTTCAACAAGCTGCTCATCGCTAAAACCGGCATTTTTTACGCGCTGTAATTGCTCTTGCGATACACTACCGCGTGATTCAATCACTTGCTTTGCAAAGCTCAGTAACACATTTGTTTGGTCGTCTGCTGAAGTCGCTTTTAAATTCGCTTTAATTTCATCAGCAGACAGGCCTAGTTTGTCGCTAATATATGAATGAGCAGAAGCACAGTAACGACAACCATTAGTACCTGCGATTGCTAACGCTAATTGCTCTGAGTGCAATTGTGTTAAAGAGCCTTTATCTAAAGCCGCTTTAAAATTTAAAAAACCTTGTAACGCTGCGGGTGAATTAGCGAGCGCACCAAATAAATTAAGCTCTGCGCCCATTGCCTGCTTAAGGTCACTTAACTGGGTTTGCGCTTGGCCGCTCGTGGTGTTTACTGTCAATGTTGTAATGCGTTGCATAATAATGCTCCTTGTACAATTTAATTACCTACTAGTAGGTAGGTTTATTGGGTAAATTTTTTAGAAACAGAATTTATGATCTAAACGATCATAAACTCAGTGTTTCTAAACATGCATCACAAGTTTGTATGAATAAACCTTGATGATGCTCACTTCTGTTTAACATTAATGCGCCTTTAATCGCGCAACATATTATTACTGCTTGCTGATAAGCTGAGGTTTTAAAACTAAACTCATTTCTCTCAAGGCCAGCTTGTAAAATAGAGCTAAGTATCTGTAATTCAAGATCAGCCATTTTCGTCACTTGCTTTTGCAGCGGCTCTGCCATTAAACGTAAATCTGTTTGCATGGCATATATTCCGCACATTTGCTTTTCGCTGGCACAGCTTTGAAAAACATCAAAATAGCCCTTTAAGCGCTCTTTAGCTGAAGGCAATGTTTTTAAGTGTGACTCAAGTTGCTGAAGCTGCTCACATTTAAGTTGGCAGAATGCAATACCTAAATCTGCTTTTGTTGCAAAATGATGGTGGATACTCGCTTTACGAATATCGAGCTCTTTTGCAAGGTCAGCATAACTAAAACCATGAAAGCCATTACTCTGAATGAGCTTATCTGCAAGTTGCAGAATATTTGTATATGTCGTGTTCATGGCAGCCATCTTACCTACCAGTTGGTAGGTAAGCAAGTTATTTTTTAAACTTTTGATCAAAAAGATCCTCAAATTAAATATAATCTATTAAAAATCAGATAATTAATTATTACAAAAAATAATCAGTAGAGTCTAAATCTTGAGTAAATCTTTTACTAGATCTAATCCTGCTTCTAAAAACAGCTGTAAGTTATCATTTATAAGTGTAAATTTTTGGTAACAACATTTGCACATTAGCCCATTTACTAGCACTATGGTTTAAAATCGAAATAATTTATAGGTAATAAATGCCTTCTAATAACGCTTCTTGCCAGCAAACTTGCAGACACTGTGAAGTTCTAGCTGCACTAGATTTTGAATTTACCATGGCTTTTCAACCCATAATTGACTGTACGGCAAAACGTATTTTTGGTTATGAGGCGTTAGTTAGGGGAGCAAATAATGAGTCTGCTTACTCTGTAATCTCTCAAGTTAACAACGAGAACCGATATACATTTGATCAGCTTTGTCGAATAAAAGCCATTTCACTCGCAGCACAACTAAAACTCGATTCAATTTTAAGTATCAACTTTTTACCAAACGCAATTTATAAACCTGAGCGTTGTATAAAAACGACGCTAGAAGCTGCAAATAAGGTTAACTTCCCTGTTGAACAAATTATGTTTGAGTTTACTGAGGTAGAACAAGTAGAAGACAGCGCACATATCAAACGTGTCATTGAGTACTATCAATCACTTGGTTTTATCACTGCCACGGATGATTTTGGCTCTGGCTACTCAGGGTTAAACTTATTAGCTGATTTTCAGAGTAATATAATTAAGCTAGATATGAATCTAATTAGAGACATTCATCTTAATAAAGCAAGACAAACGATTGTCAGTCATTGTATTGCTATGTTTGAAGAATTAAATATCACTACACTTGCTGAAGGGATAGAAACAATTGAAGAATATCAATGGTTACGCCAAGCTGGTGTGAGTTTGATGCAAGGCTATTTATTTGCGCGCCCGGGGTTCGAGTCTTTACCTAGCGTTGACTTTAGCGTGCTTGATTAAATGAAGCGGCTTTATGCCGCGACATCACAAATTGCAACGCGATGTAAAATACGCCTAAGATTGAACTGTATCCAACTTTATCTTGTTTTTAATAGCGTTCTGAAAGGCTGATCTGTATAATCCGCGGCCTATTATTTACCCTATTGCTTGTTTATTTTCGCAGTTGCTGCGCCCATAACCTGTCAGTCTTTTTCTAGGAATAATTCGTTGATTTCAACCGCTAATATCACCATGCAGTTTGGCGCAGAGCCTTTATTTGAAAATATATCAGCCAAGTTTGGTAACGGTAATCGCTATGGTTTAATTGGCGCCAATGGCTGCGGCAAATCAACCTTTATGAAAATCTTAAGCGGCGCACTTGTGCCTACCGCTGGTAATGTGTCGATTGCGCCTGGTTTAAAGCTAGGTACCCTTAGCCAAGATCAATTTGCTTTTGAGCAATACTCTGTAGTTGATGCGGTGATCATGGGTGATGCTGAGCTTTGGAAAGTTAAACAAGAACGTGACCGTATTTACTCATTACCTGAAATGAGTGAAGAAGACGGGATGAAAGTCGCTGAACTTGAAAGCATTTTTGCTGAAATGGATGGCTACACAGCCGAAAGCCGCGCTGAAGAAATTTTGCTTCAAGCAGGTATTGAACAAACGTTTCATTACGGCTTAATGGCGAACGTTGCACCTGGTTGGAAACTGCGTGTGTTATTAGCACAAGCACTCTTCGCGAATCCTGATATTTTACTTTTAGATGAGCCAACCAATAACCTTGATATTCACACTATTACGTGGCTTGCGAATGAGCTAAATCAACGTAAATGTACAATGATTATTATCTCGCACGACCGCCACTTCTTAAATTCGGTATGTACTCACATGGCCGATATTGATTACGGCGAGCTAAGAATCTACCCAGGTAACTACGAAAAGTGGATCGAAGCTTCAAGCTTACAACGTGAGCAACTGCTTGCTGAAAACGCAAAAAAGAGCGCAGAAATAGATGAGTTACAGGAGTTTGTAAATCGTTTTGGTGCGAATGCTTCAAAAGCAAAACTGGCCAGTTCTCGCGCTAAACGTATGGATAAAATTAAGCTTGATGAAGTAAAAGCATCCAGCCGTATTAGCCCATCACTTCGTTTTGACGAAGGGAAAAAGATGTATCGCCAAGCATTAGAGCTCACTAAGTTAGGTCATGGCTTTGATGGTGAAACCCTGTTCAGCGGCGGTGACTTATTACTGGAAGCCGGTGCTAAGCTTGCCGTTATTGGTGAAAATGGCGTAGGTAAAACCACTTTTTTACGCTGCCTTGTTAATGAATTACAAAGCAACGAAGGCGTGGTGAAGTGGTCCGAAAACGCTAGCATCGGTTATTGCCCTCAAGATAGTAGTAAAGAATTTGATAACGATCTCACGCTGTTTGATTGGATGTCACAATGGCGCACCGCTAAGCACAATGATTTAATGGTTCGCGCTATGTTAGGTCGATTATTATTTACCGCCGACGATGCCAATAAAAAAGCACGTAATTGCTCAGGTGGAGAAAAGAACCGCCTATTGTTTGGTAAGTTAATGATGCAAGACATCAATGTATTGATTATGGACGAACCGACCAATCACATGGATATGGAAGCCATTGAAGCACTTAATAATGCATTAAAAGATTATCAAGGTACCTTGATTTTTGTCAGTCATGACCGTGAATTTGTCTCATCATTGGCAACTCGCATCATCGATATTAAGGATAAACAGGTCATCGATTTTCAAGGTACATTTGACGAGTATATGGATCATCTGGCTCAGCAAGCATAGTGCACTCAAGCACCATAAAAAAAGGCTACAGAGTTCTGTAGCCTTTTGGGTGTAGCATCATATCAAATTAAATATCAAAGCGGTCAGCATTCATCACTTTAACCCACGCATCAACAAAGTCTTGTACAAAACGCTCTTTGTTGTCGTCTTGTGCGTAAAACTCTGCGTATGAACGCAAGATTGAGTTTGAACCAAACACTAAGTCAACACGTGTTGCTGTCCACTTAGTAACCCCAGTGCTGCGCTCAACAATATCGTAGAAACCTTTGCTTATTGGCTTCCACGTGTAAGCCATATCGGTTAGATTTACGAAAAAGTCGGTGCTTAATGTACCCACGTTATCAGTAAACACACCGTGTAAAGTACCATCATAGTTAGTACCCAATACACGCATACCACCGACTAGTGCCGTCATCTCTGGCGCTGTTAAACCCATTAATTGTGTACGCTCTAGCATTAGCTCTTCAGCAGAAACTGCGTAGTCTTGTTTCAGCCAGTTACGAAAACCGTCATGAATTGGCTCAAGCACATCGAACGAATCAGCATCGGTCATTTCATCCGTTGCATCACCACGACCTGGGGCAAATGGCACGGTTATATCAACGCCTGCGGCTTTTGCTGCTTGCTCAACCGCCGCTGTTCCACCTAGTACAATTAAATCAGCTAAGCTTACTGGTTTACTTAAACTCGCTTGCACCGATTCGAGCGCACTGAGAACTTTTGCTAAACGTTTTGGTTCGTTACCTTGCCAATCTTTTTGTGGCGCAAGGCGAATGCGTGCACCGTTTGCACCACCACGGTGATCTGAGCCACGGTATGTACGTGCGCTATCCCATGCGGTTGCAATTAAGTCTGCTTGGCTTACACCACAGTTCAGCAGCTTGGTTTTAAGGTCACTAATTTCGCTATCTGATAATGTGTAATCAACCGCAGGGATCGGATCTTGCCAAATTAGATCTTCGCTTGGTACATCTGCACCTAAGTAACGCGATTTTGGACCTAGGTCACGGTGCGTTAATTTGAACCATGCACGTGCAAACACATCACTAAAGTATTCAAAATCATCGTTAAAACGCTCGATAATCTTACGGTAGGTTGGATCCATTTTCATCGCCATATCGGCGTCGGTCATAATTGGGTTTAGACGAATTGATGGATCTTCCACATCAACTGGCTTGTCTTCTTCTTTGATATCGATTGGTTCCCATTGCCACGCACCTGCTGGGCTCTTCTTAAGTTCCCACTCGTAGTTAAGCAGCAAATAGCAATATCCGTTATCCCACTTAGTTGGGTAAGTCGTCCACGCACCTTCGATACCCGAGGTCATCGTATCGCGACCAATACCGCGTGAGTTGTGGTTGTTCCAACCTAGGCCTTGCTCAAACACATCGGCCGCTTCAGGTTCAGGACCAACGTTTGCTTCGCTGCCGTTACCATGCGTTTTACCTACGGTATGACCACCGACTGTTAACGCCGCAGTTTCTTCGTCATCCATTGCCATACGGGCAAATGTTTCGCGAACTTGCTCCGCCGTTTTAAGCGGATCAGGGTTACCATTAACCCCCTCAGGGTTTACGTAAATTAAGCCCATTTGCACCGCAGCAAGCGGATTTTCCATCGTGTCGGGTTTTTCTACATTGGTGTAGCGTTCATCACTTGGTGCTAGCCATTCTTTTTCAGCCCCCCAGTAAACATCTTTTTCTGGATGCCAAATATCTTCACGGCCGCCAGCAAAACCAAAGGTTTTTAAGCCCATTGATTCATAAGCCATATTACCAGCTAAAATCATTAAATCGGCCCAAGATAGCTTGTTACCGTATTTCTTTTTAACAGGCCAAAGTAAACGACGTGCTTTGTCTAGGTTAGCGTTATCTGGCCATGAATTTAAAGGCGCAAAACGTTGGTTACCTGTACCACCGCCGCCACGGCCATCTTCTAAACGGTATGAACCCGCTGAATGCCATGCCATACGGATCATTAAACCACCGTAATGACCCCAGTCAGCAGGCCACCACTGCTGGCTTTCAGTCATCAAATTTTTTAAGTCAGTTTTTACAGCTTCAAGATCGAGCGATTTAAATGCTTCAGCGTAGTTAAAGTCTTTACCGTAAGGGTTAGTTTTACTGTCGTGTTGATGAAGGATGTCGAAGTTTAGAGAATTTGGCCACCAATCTGTATTTGATTGTGCGGTAACAGTGTTACTACCATGCATAATCGGGCAGCCGCCCGTTTTTCCATTACTCATTGTATGCTCCTGATAAGCTAGAAATATGACAAATATTTATGTATGAATACTGATAAGGCTTTGTCATAAAAAAGGATTTCCTGTTAATAATGAATCACTAATCACTTAGAATTTCCCGTTGTTTTAAACTATAGGGGCAGTGCAAAAATAAAGCTAGGCCTGTCTTTACTTTTAAATCGATTGTATTAATTGAAAAATCTGATTTGAGTTATTGGCAAAAGTCATACATTTTATAAGGGTATTCATTGACGGTGAGAAAATCATGAAAGCCATAAACCCACAGGTTGCAAAACAACTAAGTATTAACTTTTTTATCGCAAATTTACCTTTATTAATGTTAACAGGGATGGTTGTTGCCTCAATTGTCGGGTTGGTGTTTCGAAGCCCAATTTTATTTTGGCTTACGCTGCTAATGACACCTCTGGCTATAAATCACGTATATTCAAAAAGAAAAATCAAGCAATTTTGCGAGACAAACTCATGCGATAATTTATCTTGTCTTGGCAAAGCTGTTGATTAAAAATTAATTTTATTACCCAGTCACCAGATTATTTAGCCTACATTTAGCTTAAATTTTGTTTATTAAGCTATATTAATAGGCAGTTTTAAGGTGACTGAGACACCTTGATCAGGCTGACTAGCGACATTAATTTCGCCTTGCAGAGCTTGGGTTGCAAGGTTATACACTATCGACATTCCCAAACCGCTTCCACCTGTGCCACGCTTAGTGGTAAAAAATGGTTCAAATACTTTATGCATCACCTCATCAGTCATTCCACAACCATTATCTTTATAGCAAAGTGTGTATATCCCCTTTTCATCATCTAGGTGAACGCTAATATCAATCACGTTATGATCTTTTCCGACAAAACCGTGTACACAACTATTATTCACTAAGTTTAAAATGATTTGGCTAAGCGCTCCTGGAACGGTTATTAGCGTAAGGTCATCTGCACAGTCAATATTAACAATAACATTATGGCTGCGTGTTAAAGGCATTAAACTATGGACAATATTCTCAAGGTAGGCTTTTATTTGAGTTTCTAATAAATTTAACGAAGATTGATCAACCGCAGTTTGCTTGAAATCACTGATCAGTTTTGCAGCACGCTCTAAGTTAGTAAATGAAATTTTTATACATTCATTTAAATGCTTCATTCCTTCTAGCAACGCGTGCTTGGTTAACGTATTGGCACTTATGAGTTTATCAAGTTCAGTAAGTTTATCTTTTGCTGAACTATTTGCTGTAACAGCAATACCAATCGGTGTGTTTACCTCATGAGCAATACCTGCAACTAAGTTACCCAAAGAAGCCATTTTCTCAGACTCAATGAGCTTTTCTTGCATTTCTGTCAGTTCATTTAAGGTTTTTTCGAGAGTACGAGTTCGCTCGGCAACCCGATGTTCTAAATGTTGGTTAGCTTTTTCTAACTCGGCATTAACGCGCTCATTCTCCTGCGCCGATAATGCACGTCCGTACAGGTCAGCTAATGCGCCAATAAATGAACATTCATCTTCAGTCCACTCTCGTTCTCCCCCTATATGCTCACAGCAAAATATACCTATCATTTTTCCTTTATAGCGTATTGGTGCATCAAGCATGGCACCAATATTTAAAGGGCTGAGGTAACTTTCACTAAATTCGTAAGTCGCAGGGTCGGTGTGAGCATTAACAGCGGTAATGGTTCGTTGCGTATCAAGAGCTCTAAAATAAGCAGGGTATGCGTCTCTTGGAAGCACCAACATTTGAAGCTCTTTGCCATTTTCTCTATCAAGTAAAAGGCGGCATTCAATGGCGGTATTTTCTTCATTCAGTAACCAGATACCCGCTCTACCTATTTCTAGGCCGTCTAACACCGCATTTAGAATTAAACGTTCAGCTAATTCAACGTTACCACTATCAAGATCTGATGATATTGACACTCCATAGAGTAGTTGGACTAGTTGTTGGCGCATCACTCTCACCTTTTAGTTGTAAGACCATTTAAGTCTAGACGAACATAACTGATCTAGCATATTGAAAATAAATTTTTAGAAACTCTTTTAGGATTAAGTAGTTGTTCAGATACCAATGGTTATATTACACCTAACTCCTGTTGATACCCCTGACAACTTATGTTGTTTATGCAGTTTGACCAGCTCACCCTACGAGCTGGTTTTTTTTGCCTAGTCCACAGTGCTCACGCATGTTACAGTTAGCCTAGAATTCACTATAAATGAATAAGCTATGCGTTATATCTTACTATTAATTACCCTATTAATGAGCCTTACCATCTCTGCAAGTGCTCAAAACGAAACAGAAAACCGCCCTGCGCTGACTGAGGTTGAGCAACAGCAAGCTCTCGATAAGCTACAAGAGCCTATGTATAAGCCGCTCTTAGAGCGCTACATTCTTGATGAACTTAAAGCTGTGCGCCAAGATCAACAAAAGTTACGCGAAGATGTAACAAAACAAGTCGCTCACACTCAATTAGATACTGCTGACCGTGCTTTAACTTATACAACGGACACGATAAATAATGTCTTCTTTATTATTACGATTACTGCATCTATCTTGGTTTTAGTTGGCTGGAATTCATTACGTGATGTGAAAAATAAAGTAGAAGACATTGTAAATACCCGCGTTAGTGCGATCACTAAAGAGTATGAAGAACGTCTTAAAGTATTAGAAGAGAAGCTACGTGAACGTTCTGAAGAGATTTTACTTAACCAACAAAAAATCTCGATTACAAACGAAGTACACTCTTTATGGATGCGAGCTAATTTAGAAAGTGATGTTGCGAATAAAATTGAAATATTCGACGAAATTTTAAAACGTAAACCAGAAGATGTTGAAGCCATTGCCTACAAAGCAGATGCGCTACTTGAGATAAACGAAACAGGCGAAGCAATCGAGTTATGTAATCAAGCACTTGAAATAGATAGTGACTATGGTTATGCATACTGGCAACGCGCTTGTGCTTATGCTCTATTGCATAAACATGCTGATGCAATGGCTGATATTCGCATGGCGCTTGAGTATTCACCTAATCTTCGCAATGAATTATTACATGAAAGTGCTTTTGCAAGCTTGCATGACAACGAAAGCTTCAACTCATTGTTAAATGAAACGGCTTAGCCGAGACGCGCGAAGGGTACGTTGGGTCGAGCCCAGCGACACCCAACGTAAAGGAGCTTTAAGCCGTAAGCTCTCAGCCGACATGTAGCAACGGGTTTATCCCGCGTCATTAGGTGCTTGGTTCTAGGTACAGGGACGCGATGTGAAATCGCTGCTACCTCAAATCTAGTAACTTTCATCTACCCAAAAAAAGAGCAGCTAAGCTGCTCTTTTTTTATCTGAAAAATAATACTTTGGTTATTTTACCGTTTTCGATTTGGTAACTTGTAACAAACTCAGCCCGTTTATCAACCACATTCGGGTCTTCTGAGCAGGTTTCTGATAACTCATGATCAATCACTATATTGCCATGCACAATACGTTTAATCGGTGATGATTTGATACACTTTAACTTTTTAAACATGATGCCGTAGCGAGCTATAAGCTTCTCTTTCCCCGTGAACATAAGCTCATTAGGAAATGTATAAAACTCAACATTTTCATCATACATTTTTATAAAAGCGTCAATATTGCGGGCATTATAAGCCGCAATAACTTGTTCGATAACCGCTGTCGCCTCACGTGACTGACGCGCTTTCTCTTGCTGTTTCTCTGTGAGTGCCTTTTTAGCTTTAGCAACAGCTTGTTCAGCCTCATTCACAGCTTCCTGTTTTTCCTCTGCGGTCTTTGGCTGTTCTGCCGGTGCAGGGTTTTGTGAACCTAATACCTTACTGTCATCAACCTTAGCCAACGGTTTTTTAGCTTGGGTTGAACTCGGTACTTGCTGAGTTGCTGGCTTCTGTTCAATAAATTCAAGGCTATCAACCTCTTTCTTTTCAGGCTCATTTACTGAAGCTGGCTGAGCTTGCTTTTGTTCAGTGCTTGATTCAGTAGCAGCCAATTGCCATGAAATAAATAGACTTATTGCAAAAAGTAACGGTTTCATAGTTTTCCTAAACACACCATGCTCATTTGAGGCGCTAAAGTAGCAAATTCTAGCTATTAGGCATAGCTTTTTACCAATATTGCTCAACAGTTATGTGACCAGGATCACGACGTCTGTTGCGGCTAAAGCCAAGCTCTAACAAAATAGCTGTTGTATCTTTCACCATTTCTGGATTACCACAAATCATAAATTGTGTGGTATCAGGCACAGCAGGATGACCTATAACATCAAACAAACGGTGGTCTTTAATTACATCTGTGATCCGACCATTAAACCCCATTGTGGCTGACTCTCGGCTGACTACAGGAGAATAATGCAAATTTGAGTACTGTTGCTGTAGCGCTTTAATGCGAGCTTGGTAGCTCAAATCTTCGTTGAGGCGCACGCCATGTACAAGGTGAACATGCTCGAACTTTTGCCACACCTCCCCCTGCTCTAAAATTGAAATAAAAGGCCCAAGTGCCGTACCTGTACTCAGCATGTAAAGCTGCTCACTGCTTGGCACTTCATCAAGGGTAAAAAAGCCTGTGGCGCGGCGCTCAATAGTGACGCTATCGCCTGGCTTTAATTGTGCCAGCTGCTGAGAAAGTTGACCGTCTTTAACATTGATCAAATAAAACTCAAGGTCGGGATTATTCGGCGCATTCACATAAGAATAGGCACGTGCAACACGTTTATCATCCACTTGCATAGCGAGTTTAGTAAACTGCCCTGCGGTGAATGGTTCTACGTCCGCATTTACAATTAAGCTAAATAATGAGTCTGTCCACCATTTAACGTCTTTGACCTTAGCTTCAACCCAATTAGACATACACATCCTCAATTGTTGTTCCTCTATTAAAAGTGGCAACAATTGCTTGAATTTTCAAGTTTTAAGGTGCGAGGTAAAGGCAACGAGCTGAATTTTACGCGAGATAAACTCGCAACTATAAAAAAAGCCGCATAAATGCGGCTTTGAAAGGGTTTCATTAATTAGGTTATAAGCCTTTATTAACCGTGTTTTGCCATGCAGCTTCCCAAAGGCTAAGATCTTCTAGCTTGATAAAGTTAATGCGAGGATAAATCAAGTTTTCAATTTCATCCTCAGAAATTTCACCATTATTATCCTCATCATAACCATAATAACCATATTCATGTACTAATGCAGAATTTGATTCAGGAACGTATGCAAGTAAATCCCAAAATATATAGCGCAAATCAAAGTCACTTTCATAGCCCATTTTAAGCTGGTTTTCGGTTCTGCTCCATGTCCATTCGTTACCAATGTGAAAATAGTTATCAGGTCCATCTATTAAATGAGCTGAACGAATAGCCCGTTTTACTGTATTATTTGCATCAAACTGATAAGCATTTAGATAATCAATATTCATTAAGTCATCTTCATATACACTCTCACTACCATGATTCATTACTGTAATCATAGGTTGATACACCTTTGGTAGCTCAGTAATCATGTTTTCAAAAAACAATTCAGCATCGTCTTTTACTTTTACAACGGAGCCTGTACCTTGAAAAATTAGTTCGTCATTTTCCCATTGCTGTACAAAGGTTAAGTAACGATTACCATCAGACATAATCGGCGTATAAGTCACTTTTTCTGTAGAGCTAGAAAGAACCAAGCTATTTTCTAAGCGTTCTACTACATAAGATTTACCTGTGTGTTTCGCAGTTGCTGTCACGCCTGAAATTGTTAAGTACTCATGTTTAAGAATGCTTCCTGAAATTTCCTCTGAAGCATACAGTGATGGAACTGACCACTCCCCAACTAACTGTTCTGAACTAAGCAATGAAAATTCATCGTTGGTGCCGTTAACAATTTTTAATACATCATCAATTGGTTTTTCGTAAATTAAAGTATCTGTTTCCCATTCAACGGCATCCGGGATCTCTAACTCTTCAACATCTACCCCAGAAATGTATGCTAAAACACCTGACTTATCATTGGCTAATTTAGAAACAGTTCTTTTTAGTGGGTACTTTTTAACAATAATAAATGAATTTATTTTGCCTTTATAGTAAGCATCTCGTATTGCTATAGCGATATCTTCGCCCCATTTATTAGCAATTTCTACCATACCACTATCAATGTTGAAGCTTAAGTCAATTGCATATCGTAAAACAGAGTCTTCTGCAAAATCGAATACAAGCTTACCTTGTTCGATTTTCCACTCAACACTCGCCTCTCGAGTATCGTTATTGTTAGCGACTATACTTTTACCTTGATAATCACTATTCAAAATAAGTGTTTTATCTGCATATAGCGGCATTAACTTTTTACGGTACGCTGAAAATGTAAATAGTGGTTGCTCAGTGAGCTCTTGTTCAGTAAAGGCCAAATCAGTACTGCTGATAGAATCATTTTTCGCTTGTGTGAAATCAGCTTCATACTGCTCGGTTAGATTACCTTGCGTATCCATTGCAGCAATACTCACTAAGTAAGCATTTATAGCCTCTTTAACTTCACCAGAGTTTAGTAAAGTCAACGATGTACCTTCAGCAACTGTATAGTTGTCATTATCGACCAACAGTTTTATAAAACTTGCAGTATCTAATAATTCCTTTGGTGATATTTGTGCAGATAAACTATCGTAAGCTTCTTGGGTAGTTATTGTGTCTTCAGCATTTTGTTCTTCAGCCAATAAATAGTGAGCAGTCGATAAGTGAGTGATGTTGGCATTATCCCCTTGCTCATATGAATAAATGCGGTCCTCACCCGAAGCTAGCATTACACTTTCAAAACTCCCAAATAAATTAACTAACTCGACGTGTTGTTGATCATTAGCCGTACCAATCGCCTTTAATAAAAGCATATCGGTTATATCTGACGTTTTAACATCTAACTGATAAAAGCCATTACTATCAGCGTGAGTTTCAAGTGTTTCGCCATTAATTGTTAAAGAGACATCAGCATTTGCAATTGGTTTATCAACCACTTGCCCATGTAAAGTCAACTGCTGATATAAAGTTAGCTCAACGCTTGCTTGTGACGTTTTTTCTCCATCTGTTATTTGATAGCTAAAGCTATCTTTTCCTGCAAAGTTTGCATCAACCGGAGTATAAAGCACTTGATTATTTGAAATCATTGCTGTTCCGTGAGTTGGCTGCGTTAATATTTGCGCAACAGTTAACGCATCACCATCACTATCTGTGTCATTTTCCAAAACACTAATTACAACACTTTCACCATTAAGGGTTGAACTAGTATCAATAACTGCAACGGGTGCCGAATTTGTTAATTCTTGTTTAGATTCCTCATTACTATCACTATTGCCACCGCAACCAGTAAGTAAAGATGAAAAGACAAGGCTTAGAGGTAGGTATTTATATTTCATACTAATCCTTAGTATTTTTGTCCAAGAGAGTTATTAATTATTATTTACTTTTTAGGTACAAACCAAAAGACTAACAGTAAAGTATTGTTGCTTATGATTACAACTCTTTTTTATTAATCAAGGCTTAAAATTGCGAGATGCGAGTAGGATTTTACGCGAGATAAACTCGCAACTATAAAAAAAGCCGCATAAATGCGGCTTTGAGGTTAGTCTCACTTCACTTTGGGCGTGTTTCCAAATTTCAGTGAATACGTTACCAAGGAACTTATTTAAATTGATTCTAAAGCAATTTTAACCATTTCGTTAAAAGTGCTTTGACGCTCTTCACTTGGTGTCGCTTCACCAGTGATTACGTGGTCACTAACAGTAAATAATGCCATCGCTTTTGCGCCGTATTCAGCGGCTACGCCGTACATGCCAGCTGTTTCCATATCAACAGCAAGTACGCCTAGCTTGTCTAATTCTTGATAGAATGTGTTATCTGCTTGGTAGAATGTATCTGTTGTAAATACATTACCTACCTTCGCTTCAATGCCTAATTCTTTTGCTGCGTTTACGCCGCTAAGTAGTAAACCAAAATCAGCAATTGCGGCAAAGTCATAACCACGAACGCGCGCACGGTTTACGTTTGAATCTGTGCTTGCACCTTGTGCAAAGATAACGTCACGGATTTTGATATCGCTACCAATACCGCCACAGGTACCAATACGAATTAGATTTTTAACGCCGTAACTAACGATCAATTCACGGGCATAAATTGACATTGATGGAATACCCATCCCAGAGCCCATAATACTCACTGGTTTACCTTTGTAGGTACCGGTAAAACCATACATATTACGAACGCCTGTTACTTGTTTTGCGTCATCTAAAAAGTTTTCAGCAATGTATTGAGCGCGAAGCGGATCACCTGGCATTAATACCGTTTCTGCAAATTCGCCTACATTGGCACTGATATGAGGAGTACTCATTATTGGTTTCCTTTTTTGTTCGCTAATAGCTGGTCTTTAAAGCTATCACCGTATTCAAGTGCAGGAAGATTAAACCACTGGGCAAGGGTTTGACCTATGTCTGCAAAACTAGCTCGTTCTCCAAGCGGGGTGTTTGTCATCCCAGGTTGGTAAGCAAGTACTGGCACGTATTCACGTGTATGGTCAGTGCCTGCTGCTGTTGGATCACATCCGTGATCGGCCGTGATAATTAACACATCATCACTATTTAGTTGATTTAAGATGGTCGGTAGATAATCATCAAACTCTTTTAATGCTTTAGCATAGCCAACGGCATTACGGCGATGACCGTACTTTTCATCAAAATCAACTAAGTTTGTAAAAATCAAACTATGCTCTGGTGCGCTTGCGATAACTTCTGAGGTTTTCTCAAGTAAGTTTATCAGCCCTGGCGCTTTGTGTTTTTGGGTGATGCCTTGGTGCGCATAGATATCAGCAATTTTACCAATACTAATCACTTCACCGCCGTCTTGCGATAATTTATCAAGCAAGGTTGGCGACGGTGGCAGCACCGAATAGTCACGACGATTACCGGTACGGGCAAAATCGTCACGGCTCGAACCCAAAAATGGCCGCGCAATCACTCTTCCTATGTTCATTTCATCAAGCAGCGCCCGTGCGATTTCGCAAACCTGATAAAGTTTCTCCAGTCCGAATGATTCTTCGTGCGCGGCTATTTGAAACACGCTATCAACTGAGGTGTAGCAAATCGGCATACCGGTTAGCATGTGTTCTTCACCTAGTTGTTCTAAAATGGTTGTTCCTGAGGCATAGCAGTTACCCAAAATGCCAGGAATACCTGCACGAGCTATTAGCTCGTCCACAAATTCTTGTGGAAAACACGGCTGTGTATTTGGGAAGTAACCCCAATCAAATAACACAGGGACACCGGCCATTTCCCAGTGCCCTGAAGGCGTGTCTTTACCACTTGATAACTCTTTAGCGTAACCCCATGCGCCAACAGGTGCTTGGCGATCACTGACTAAACACGGTTCTTTACCAGCGGCTTCGCATGCATCGGCCAAACCTAAACGGGTAAGATTAGGTAGCGATAAGTGCTCACCGGTTTCTTCAGCATAAGCTTTGAGTAAATGAGCGAAAGTATTTGCGCCCACATCACCAAACTTGTCTGCGTCAGGTGCTGCGCCAATTCCTAGGCTATCTGCCATTAAGATAAGTGCTCTTGCCATGGGTACCTCGTTATCAATATGTGAATACTTTATATGCTCTTCGAATTTTTGGTACAGGACATAAGTCCTGTTTCATAAAACAGAAACATTATAAATTTGCACCTCTGAGCGAAGCAAAAGAGATTAATCGTGTCTTTTTTGCTATTGTGATCTACCTAACAATGTTTCCTTCTGTGTGGGCGAGAACTTTAGTGACACGAACAATTATAGCTATTGCTGGCGCATCTGCGTCGGGCAAGTCTCTTTTTAGCAAGACAATTTATAACGAATTAGTCAATGAGCTTGAACCGGGCGCGATCGCAGTGATCGAAGAAGATGCTTATTACAAAGACCAGTCGCATTTGCCGTTTGACCATCGAACGCAAACTAATTACGACCATCCTGATGCTTTCGAGCATGAGCTTATGCATGAGCATCTACTTCAATTACGCGCTGGAAAATCAGTAGACGTACCAACTTATGACTATGCAATGCATACTCGCAGCGAAGAAACGCGCCGAGTTGCACCGGCAAAAGTACTTATCGTTGAAGGTATTTTGCTACTGAGTGATCCGGCACTCCGTAAAGAATTTGATATTAAGGTGTTTATTGATACACCATTAGATATCTGCCTTATGCGCCGTATGCAACGAGATATGGAGCAGCGTGGCAGAACATTACAGTCCGTTGTTGATCAATATCAAGCGACAGTGCGACCTATGTTTTATCAGTTTATTGAGCCATCAAAGCACAAAGCTGATCTCGTAGTCACACGCGGCGGTATGAATCGCGTTGCCATTGATATAATTAAAAGTAAAATAAAATATTTACTGCAACAATAACAACGGGAAATAGTCAGTATGACAACATTTATGAGCTTAGTAGGCATTGTTATGCTACTAGCCATTGCTTTTGCGGCCTCAACAAACCGTAAAGCAATTAATTTAAGAACTGTGGGCATCGCCTTTTTACTTCAAGTGTTAATTGGTGGCTTTGTCTTGTTCTTCGAGGTGGGCAAAAACGTACTGGCAAGTATGTCACGAGGCGTGTCATCGGTCATTGGTTATGCTAATGACGGTATAGGCTTTTTATTTGGCTCACTGGCATCGCAAGATACCTTAGGGTTTATTTTTGCGATACAAGTATTGCCCGTTATTGTGTTCTTTTCAGCACTCGTTGCTGTGTTGTATCACATTGGGGTGATGGATTGGATAATCAAGATTCTAGGCGGTGGCTTACAAAAGCTATTGAAGACCTCGCGCCCTGAGTCGCTTTCTGCAACCGCCAATATTTTTGTTGGCCAAACAGAAGCACCATTAATTGTTAAACCATTTATTGCCAGCATGACTAAGTCTGAGCTGTTTGCGGTAATGGTCGGTGGCTTGGCTACCGTAGCAGGCTCCGTTATGGCAGGTTATGTAACGATTGGTGTAGAGCTTAAATACTTAATTGCAGCCAGCTTTATGGCGGCACCGGGTGGCTTCTTAATGGCAAAAATGATTGTGCCAGAGACCGAAACACCCAAAGAAGATTTAGCTGATTTAGACGTACAAGAAGAAAAACCGGTTAACGTAATTGATGCTGCTGCATCAGGTGCCGCAAACGGTATGCATCTGGCACTTAATGTAGGTGCGATGTTACTTGCTTTCGTAGCACTTATTGCACTTCTAAATGGGTTATTAGGCGGTCTTGGTGGTTGGTTTGATCATCCAACATTAACGCTTCAGGAAATTTTAGGTTACGTATTCGCACCGGTTGCATGGTTATTAGGTGTACCTTGGGACGAAGCAGTAATCGCAGGCAGTTTTATAGGTCAAAAGGTTGTAGTTAACGAATTCGTTGCTTACCTCGACTTTATTAATTATCGCGATACGTTAAGTGCGCACACACAAGCGATTGTCACATTCGCGTTATGTGGGTTTGCTAACTTATCATCGATAGCAATTTTACTAGGTGGATTAGGCGGTATGGCGCCTAGTCGGCGAAAGGATATCGCACGCTTAGGGCTCAGAGCAGTGTTAGCAGGATCTATGGCTAACCTCATGAGTGCAGCAATTGCAGGTTTTTTCCTCTCGCTAGCTTAGAAACTTAATGAGATGAGCCGTAGTTGCAAAACAATAGGATAGAACTTTAAGGGGTTAAAGGTCTATCTGACTTGAACGATACTTCACCAAGGGCCGCAAGGCCCTTTTATCGTTTTATGTGCTAAGATTTAAATACTAAGTCTTTTTAAGTACATAAATGAAATACTCTCTATTTTTATTCACCTTATTATGTATAAGTTGGTCTGCGCATAGTGAACCGGCCTTAACGGTCGTGACCGAACTCTCCCCTCCCAATCAAACTTTAATAAATAACCAAGTTTCAGGCGACAGTACACAGCTTGTAAAGGCGATATTTGCCAAAGCCGAATTAACAGCCAATATTGAGGTTTATCCATGGGCACGTGCTTATAAGATGGCGTTAAAAAAGCCACATACGTTTATTTTTAGCATGGCTAAAACACCTGAGCGAGAAAATAAATTCGAGTGGATTGGGGCAGTGGCAACCTATCAAATGGGGTTTGTAAAGCTCACCCAACGCGCTGATATTAATATAACAACAAGCGAACAGGCAAAGCAGTATAAAGTCGCTGTTCAACGAGATGACCTGTCAGCCAAACAACTTTCGGAGCGAGGCTATACAATCATATACACTTCAGATATAACCCGTTCTTACCAATTACTCATATCTGGCAAAGTCGACCTAATCGTTGATGATAAAAACTATATCGCAGCAATGGCAGAGCAATTAGCACAAGACGAACAAAATTTTACCTTTGCTCATTCTATCGACTTCTTAGCCATGAAAGGCTACCTTGCAGCCAATAAGAATACAGATCCACGTTACATTAAAGCACTGAAAGATGCTTTTGAAGATGTAGCAAAGAGCGAAACTTATCGTAAAGTGATGATGCTAACTGAATACAATTAGTGCTGACCGACTAAGTACTCGTTTGTTAGCTTGTCTAATTTGCCTTGTTTCATCAGCTTTTGGTAACTGATTTGAAATTGCTCAACAATTTCTTTAGGCATATTTTTATTTAACGCTAAAAAATTACCCGTTGTATTATTAAGTGGTAATTCTATTAGCTTTACAACTTCTTGACCTGCATAGCCGTATTGCATAAGTTGATAATGGAAGGATAATTCTGAGCCGATAATAAGGTCGAGCTTTCCCTTAAAAAATAAGTTAATGCATTCATAATAATGGCTAAATTTAAGCAGATTCTGCTCGCTTTCAAAACCAATATTTTCTACAAACTGCTCATAAATACTGTCTCTCACCACCCCAAGAGTATAATCTTTCACTTCCGATAAATCTCGAGGGTTAACTTGCGAGTTCGACTTTAAACGATAAAAATAGTTACGAGATGAAGCCATAGGCCCAATCCAATTGAAGAAGGGCTCTCTATCAGGGATACGGGCTGTAGACACAAGCCCTGCCATAGGCTCTTCTTGCGCTAAGTGATAGGCTCTTGACCAAGGCAATAGCACAAATCTACACTCGATATTGGCATCCACGCACATTGCGCTTACAAAGCGAAGATTAATGCCTTCCAAGTGCCCTTTGTTAGAGAAGTTATAAGGGGGAAACTGCTCAGTATAGATGGTCACACTATGCTTGGCGTACACTATCGGAGCAATGCCCAAACACGCTAATAGAAGATATCTAAAAATGATTAAAACACCCAAATACGACGACTGAATTAACTATAGGAATGTTAATGCTCTCAGTCAATTTTTAGACATAAAAAAAGCAAGCCGTAGCTTGCTTCTTCTTAATCATTACTTTTCAGTAAGAATTATAACGGAGTGATGTTATCCGCTTGAGGACCTTTTTGACCTTGTGAAAGAGTGAACTCTACACGTTGGCCTTCAGCTAAAGTTTTGAAACCGTCGCTTTTGATTGCGCTGAAGTGTGCGAATACGTCTGGGCCATTTTCTTGCTCGATGAAACCAAAACCTTTAGATTCGTTAAACCACTTAACTGTACCTGATACGATGTTAGACATAGTATTATTCCTGATATAAAAAAATTAAACATGCCCTAGATGGGCGGGTGTAGCAAAAAATGAGATGGTACTTAAAAACTTCAGGACGGTACTACAAGTATTACTTATACAACAACGAAATAAAGATTTATTAATTACACGCTTTCTTTCTAGCTGGGGCCCACTATATAGAGTTAAGAAGATAAGTCAAATACTATCGACAATTAAAATTCAAACTCTAGTGCTAAACGAAAACTATGATCTTTGCCTGATTGAGTTAATTCACTTATGAACCCCGCTTCCCATTTTAGTTGATGCTTAGGACTAAAGCGATGCAAACCAATAAAACCGGGGCCTATGCCGAAAAAGTCTTCCCCCGCATAAATTTCAATAGAGGGTTGAAACTCAGAGCGGTAGCGATAGCGATACTGGGCACGAAACTCGCTTTCCCATTCATTTTCAATATCAGCTCCCCACTCATAAACTAAAAAAGCATTCAACGTTAAGCTGGTGCGGCCAAACTCTTTCTCCCACAGAAAACCACTTGTCGCTTCATATGCATCTAAAGTGTGCTGTTTTTCAAGCTCAAATAATGCGCCCCAATCTGCCCATAAGCGACCTTGCTCTACTAGCTGCCAACGCAGTTCAAGCTCATAAGAAGCGAGACCAAAATCACCATTGTCATCACGCTCTCCTACTACATATCCCTCTAAACTCATAGTATCGTTAATTGCACCACCAAAACCGGCACGCTGAGCCAGCACATTACCTGAATCAGTTTGCCTTGATACAAGTCGCCATTCAACTTCTCGCTCAAAGGGAAGCACATAGGGGTGATATACTTTATCAACCACCATACCATCGGCATACGCGACTTGGCTAATACCTGCTAATAGCAAGCAACTTAAGCTAATAATTAAGAACCGCATACTGGCTCCTCTATCTTTTTAATTTTTAAAACACGCACCAAGGCGATAAATGTAACTGCTGCAATCACATATACCCAAAGCGCAGTTTTACTGGGTGTTGCTTCGTAGCCTGCTAAAGCTTTTAATACACGGCCAAGCTCTGAGTTTTCGACTAAAAACCCACGCCAATCTAAATAATTTGCGGTCACGTCAATTAAGTCGACCTGACTTGCTAAATCAAGAAGTACCAATAACTTTGCCGTTGCATTTAAAGCTAACAACACAATCAAAGACTGCACGCCAGCACGTCTAACAATACTTTCAAGCAAAAAGAACAGTAACACCCCAAAACTAATACAAATACCAACACCTAAAAAGGTACCGAGTATTAAAGGCTCTGCGGTGTCTTTGCTATGCCAAAAACTCACTAAATAAATCATGTAATGGCTTAAATACAAGGTCATGGTAGCAATCAATGCGACCGCTGCTGCATGACTACGCTGCTGACAGCTAATTAACGCGGCAACATAAACCATGACACATAGCAGCATTTGCAGAAACTCTAAGCCACGATGGTCAAATAACTGGCTCACCCACGCAGCGCCTTGCACGAACACTAGGCTCACGAGGATACCAAAGACAGCATAAATACTGAGCTGGCGTTGATTTAAAGGCACAATCAAACTCAATAACACAGCTAAAATCACCACGGGCAGAAGTTGATTAATACTCATCAGTAAACTAGTTATCAGCATTATCTACCTCCGTAGCAACAACAGTTCCTCGGGCAGTATTAGGCGAGAACTCCCCAAAAAAATCATATCGGCCAGGGCTTAACGGGCCGATATAAATGACACTCGTGCGGCTAGGGTAAAGTACTTTTTCACGGTTTAAGTCGAAACTATCGAACTCTTCCGGAGTATCATCTTGATTTTCGATTAAGAGTCGTAGCTTTTTATTGGCAGGTACTTTAATTTCAGCGGGGTAAAATAGATGATCTTTTAAGATCAACTTGTACTCTTTGGCATAGGCGAGCCAAGACGACATACATAGTAGCAACATAGAAAGTGCCAGAATCCATTTATTCACTAACCTCTCCTTGCATAAAGGAGACGATCACTCGTAAACCACCGAGATGGCTATCAGCAAGTGCAATATCAGCGTTGTAAATCGATACTATATGTTCGACAA
Organism: Pseudoalteromonas sp. PB2-1; assembly: GCF_045040605.1. Lineage (NCBI taxonomy): Bacteria > Pseudomonadati > Pseudomonadota > Gammaproteobacteria > Alteromonadales > Pseudoalteromonadaceae > Pseudoalteromonas > Pseudoalteromonas sp. PB2-1. Next base: position 771,731 of record NZ_CP090668.1, on the reverse strand, counting down.
TAGCCATACCAAGCCCAGCTCCTTGCTCACCGGATGGGTGTTTATCGCCACCCACGCGGTAAAAACGGTTAAAAATGCGCTGCTTTTGAGCTTCATCAATACCTGGACCCGAGTCATCAATTTGCCAGATAAAACGATTATTTTCGGTTTTCAGAGTAATACCTATTTCTCCCACAGCTGGGGTATATTTTATGGCGTTACTCAGTAAATTACCAAACAAAGTGACTAAGGTGAATTCATCTCCAGCAATAACAAAGTCATCACCATCAATGCTAATGCTATGCTCTTTTTCGTCTATACGATCATAAAGTTGTGCGACAACGTGCTGGCTAATTTCTAACACCGATACAGGACTAAATTGTGCCTGCCATTGCTCTGGATAAGTACGCCCTAAAATCAACATCTGTTCAACAATATTACTTAGTTTATCAACCCCTTTTTCCATCGCATTAAGTTCTACACTATCAACCCCCTGAGCGAGTAAATTATGTACATTGATTTTTAAACTACTGAGCGGCGTGCGTAGTTCATGGGCCGCATCTGAAGCGAAAAAGCGTTCTCGTAAATAGGCACTTTCAACACGTTTAAATAAATCGTTTAAGCGGCTAATTACAGGTTTAATTTCTTGTTCTGGGGTTTGCCAAGGAATCGCCGTAAAGTCATTTGCTTGACGATGTTTTAATTGATTAGATAATCGAGTCAGTGGCGCAAGCCCTTGTTTTACAAAAACACTAATAAGCACTGCTAGAATTGGCACGCTCCATAACAGCGGCGTCATGGCCGACAAAATCACGGTTTCGGTTAGTGCCACACGCTTACTTAGAGGCTCAGCAATAAGCACCCGCTTATTGCCTTCACTTAAACGATACACTTTGACTCGTTGCCCTGCCAGATTCTCAACACTAAACCCAGTTTGCCACTGACTTTTATTGATTGGATTATGCTGCAATGACTTTGAGCTTGAAGCCAAGCTACCATCAACCCAAACCTGAAATAATAACTGCGGTAAATCACTTGTATAGGCAGGAGTTTCTTTACTTAGAGGTTGTTCAATCAAGACATGCGCCAGCGTAACTAGCTCGTTATCAAGCAGTGCTTCAGCCTGATTCATGCTTTCACGGTAACCTTTAGTAAAAGCCAAAAAGCAGGTTAAGATCACCATCGACAAGATAAGTAAGGTCAGTCTTTTACGGATTGACACTAGCGTTTACCCACCACATAACCAATACCGCGCAGGGTTTTAATAAATTCTTTCGGGAATTTTTTACGCAAGTGATGAATATGTACTTCGATGGTATTTGACCCCACCTCTTCGCCCCACTCATAGAGCTTATTCTCTAACTGCTGCTTTGATTGCACGCGGCCTTGATTTTCGAGCAACGCTTTAAGTAACATGAACTCTTTACGCGGCAAGTTCACCGGCTCTTTTTGAAAACTCACGGTAAAAGCTGCGGTGTCCATTTCAACATCACCGACTTTTAAAGTGCTAGTTTGTGCTTGGGTAAGACGCCTGCTGGCAACCCGAAGGCGTGCAAATAACTCAGCGGGATCAAACGGTTTTGCAAGATAATCATCAGCACCTAAATCGAGTCCCATCACTTTATCGTCGATACTCCCCCTAGCAGTTAAAATCACCACAGGCAGGTTTTTACGGTGCTTTTTGATGTGCTTTAGAATGTCGATGCCATCACCATCTGGTAGTCCTAAGTCTAGGACTACCAGCTCAATTTCATCGTTTTGCAGCCATTGCATCGCTGACTTAACGGTCGAACTATGTTCAACACTATAACCTTGTTGACGCAAAGAACGGCATAGGCCTTCTGCCACTAAGTGATCGTCTTCAACGAGCAATAAATGCATAACTTATCTCTTTATTTTTTTCTCTACCTTAGCCAATAGTTCAGTAATTTCTTGTTGGCGGTAAAGGTCTGCTTTTGGTCTATCAGGACGCGCAGGCGCTTGCTGAGCAACCAATAAAAATTCTTTAGCTGATTTATATTTGCGCTCATCATATAGAAATGACGCATATAAATAGTTGCTATCGATACCACGCGGGTTCAGCTCAAGCGCTTGTTTAAACAGTTTCTTCGCTTCATCGTCATCACCAAAACCAATTGGCCAACCCGGCACTTTACCGTATAAGGTGGCAAGACTGGTATACGCTGAACCTTCAAGTGCTTTTGGATCTAGACTTAGTGCTTTTTCGAATTGCGCTTTCGCATCTTTTGCAAGGCCAAGCGCACCTAAGCCGCCTTTCGCACCTGCATAGCTCGATAGCACAATACCATACCAAATATGGCTTGCAGCTTGCTGGTCGTTCGCTTTTGTAAACTCTGCGGTTTCGCTCGCTAATTTTTCAAATGCATCCAACTGCGCAACGTCAACTAATTCGTAATTAACCACTGCCCACTGCTTCTGCACCGAACTTAAATCGCTATTAAAGTCGGCTTTTGCAGGCGTAGCCATGATAACACCTAACATCATTAGGGCTTTAAAATTTAGTTTAGTCATAATCATTCACCTTAATCAATTTAGTTCGCAAAAAAACTTTTAATTTTAGGAAGTTGTTTTGCTATTGCGTTATCAACAAGAGATGGAAATGCGCCGTTAATACGAGCAAATAATGTTTCTGGAAAGCCGATAAAACGGCGACGCTTTTTTGAGTTAATTAAATCTAATAAAGCATCCGCCACTTTTTCTGGTGGATCCATGGTGTTACCCAACGCTTTATTCATCGCCCGTACTTGTGGCGAATTAATCGCGGTATCGGTTGCACGAGGCGCTAAATATAATACTTTCACATCGCTGTGGCTAAGCTCTCTGGCAAGGGCTTCGGTCATCCCTCTTAAGCCAAACTTGCTAGCACAGTACAAGGTTTGATACGGATAGCCGATACTACCAAACGATGAACCTATGTTCACAATCGTGCCTTTGTTGAAAGTGACTTGGGGTAAGAACAATTGACACAATTTAATTGGCACATGCAGGTTGATATTTAATAAGTGCTCAATTTGCTGCTCACTGATTTCACTAAAGCCCTGCATCACGTTAACGCCCGCGTTATTGATAAGTAGCGTTGCACCACCTAGTTGCTGAGCAAACTTGGCAAGTTCATCGCGAGATTCACTGTTACTTAGATCAGCCTGAAAGTACTCCGCTTCATTACCACACTCCAATTTAAGTGCGGCAAGTTGCTTAATATTTCGACCTACCAGCAATAAACGCCACCCCTCTTTTGCAAGGCGAAGGGCAATAGCCCGGCCAATGCCACCTGTAGCACCGGTTAGCACACATACTGGGCTATTCATGCGCTCTGCTCCAAATCAGCCTCACTAAAGAAAGGCTCAGTATCAAGGTCACGGAAAATATTGCCGTACAGTTTGTAAAAACATTTTGCGGCGTGAATGATGGCTTGCTGGTCGTCCTCGTTATCAATTTTGTTCATGAGATTTTCGAAGAACTTCACGTGTTCAATATCAAGTGCACCGTGCGAAGTAAGGTAGGTAAATGCCTTTTTAGGTAAACCTACAACCTCACGGATTTGCCCTGCTGCATTATCGGCTAATGCAATCGAGGTACCCTCAAGAACATGAACCATGCCAAAAAATGCCAAAGGATTGCCACGATTAATTACATCATAAGCATACGACACCATTAACTCGGTCGAAAACTGTGGGCGAGAATGACGCACCAGCTCTTTATCGAACCCACATGCTGCAATATCATTTAACACCCACTCTTGATGGCCTAGCTCTTCTTCGATGTATTCTGCAACAGCTTCGCGCAGCCACTCTTGTTTATCGGTAAGCTTTGCACCTAGGGCCATTAATAGTGGGACTGTGTGCTTAACATGATGATAAGCTTGCGTTAAGAACGATGCATATTCACTCAGGCTCACTTCACCTTTAAAAACACGGCTAATAATCGGTGCAGCTAAAAGGTAGTCGCGCTCTTTTTGTGTTTCAGTTTGTAATGTATTGAAAAATTGACTCATGCTCGTTGCCTCTTGATAAAGTGCTGAAATCTCTGTAGCAAAAAATTGGTTAATAACATCGCGTTTAGGGCGATTATTGCTGGTTAATAAGCCTTGCGTGTGGCTCATAGGCTCTGCCATTCGATGCCATTTTCTGATCTGTGCGTATTCGGGTAGTTGCGCGTTTTGTGCCGTAATATGAGCAGCAAGTTCAGCGTCACTCATCGCTTGATTTGCATAGATAAGCGCGGCTAAAAATGCTTGGCCTTCGCCAATCACCACCGTTTGCTGAACCTGGCTGTGGCTAAGCAATAACGACTCTGGCCACTCAGCGCTGATATTGCGCCCAAAGCTGGTGATCAGCTGGTTTTTCAAACGCCCTTGAATAACCAAGCGGCCTGCTTGCTCAGTGACCAGATCACCGGTTGCATACCAATCGTCAGCATTTTGTGCAGCTTGACCTAAATAACCCAAAAACAATGAACCTTTGATATAAAGCTGGCCATTTTCAATTTTATATTGAATGTGCTTAAGTACTCGCCCTGCGGTGTCGATGTCATCATCATCGCGCGTGTTTAAACTCACCACTGATGAAGATTCAGATAAACCATAGCCTTGATAAACGGGTAAACCGAGCTCACGGGCTTGCTTAATAAGTGCTTGGCTTACAACCGCGCCACCAACGGCAATAAACTTTAAGCTTTTAGGTGCTTGCCAGCCTTGCTTTGCAAAAGCCACTAAACACGTTAGTAGTTCTGGCACTAAAATAAGGGTATTTGGCTCAGTACGTTCAATTGCGGCTATTAATTTATGTGGTTCAAGTAGCTGCGCACCAGAAAAACCAAGTTCAGCTAAAGGCACTAAATTAACCGTGCCACCCGCTAATAGCGGCGCATACACACCAGCTAAATTCTCAAGCAAAACCGGTAGCGGCAGTAAACACAAATGGTTTGGTTTTTCTAAACCTATGCTTTGATACAGTGATGTTGCCACTTGCAATTGACTCTCAAGGGATAAACACACCCCTTTAGGTGTGCCCGTTGAGCCTGAGGTAAAGGTAATCTTTTGCGTGTTTGCAAAATATGGCACAGGCTGTGTGTTACTCAATTGGTAAACATATAAAGGGTAATGCTTACACACATCCACTAACGCCACTAATTTAGCATGCCCACCTTCGTAAGCACGGTCGCATACAAATAGCCCTGCCCCACTGTTTTGCAAACCAAACGCAATTTGCTGAGCAGTAAAAAACGTTGGTAGTGGAATCGCCACTCTATTAAGCTCGCTAAGCGCAGCTTCTAATACACACCAAGCGGGTGTGTTATCTAATTGATAAGCAACACCTTGAGCATCAAACTCTGCCAAAGTAGGCAGCAAACGAGTCACTTGTTCAGTAAATTCTTGTTTGGTTAGTGAGCGCACACCATCACTTTGATGGCAAACCATCAAGGTATCGCTATCCTTATGCGGTAATTGTGTTAACCAGCTCATAACGCCTCCAAATAGACAGCCAATTCAAGGGATGACTGCAAACATTGCTGTTTGATATTGAATAAAACGGGGGTATTTAATACCCGTTGATGTGCTTCGTTTAGGTCAACCACACAAATGGTTGGTTGATTGTCGTAATAGCTACCCCAGCTTGCTGGATCTTGTAGTGCTTGTGCATTGGCAACACCGATTTCTTTGCAATTCACACCCAGCATTTTTAATAGCGCTCTCACTTTACGGGTTGCACAAAATACTAAATATTTTGCCCCTGCTTGATAGAGTGCTTCGTTCATTAAAACAAAATGTGCCAAGGTGGCTTTTCGATGCGTTGAGCATAAATTACCTAGCTCAAAAATGTGCTCACGCTTGGCACTGACAAAGTGCTCAATAGACGCAGGGAGATATTGCTCAATAAATAAAGCTTGTGATGCAGAGCGAAGACCTAACGTACATACTTCATCGTCAACATTAAGCTCACACAGTAGCGGCATGAATTGCGAAATTTTCGCGTTATAGGCCGCAGCAAAACCTTGCTTGATATTACGCTCAAGACGGTCACGGAATTGACCTCCTTCACGCGTGCAAATAAAGGCCGGCTCTTGAACTTGAGTTTGATGTGATTGCTTGACTGAAAGCATAATTGTTCGCTCCACTTAGGTTATGTGTAAAATTTATCGAGCGAAACTTAAATAAAACTTAAGAAAAATTAATTTTTATAAATATTTTTCAACCTTATGAAATTTAATGTTTTTATTTTTATAAAAACAAAAATGCCAGTCTGTTAGACTGGCATTTTAATGCTTAAATTAATGTTAAACTTAGATTACTTAACGATAGTCATCTCTTTAAGTAGGTTTTGAGCATTATCAACTTTATCCATCACCCACAACATGTATCGTGAATCAACGTGAATTGAGCGATTTAAGTTTTCATCGTAATCCCAATCACCAATAATGCTTTCGTAAACACCATCAAATAACAAACCAACGAGCTCAGCATTACCGTTTAACGTTGGAGAGCCTGAGTTACCACCTGTGGTATCTACATTTGATAAAAAGTTAACCGGAACAGTGTTCATACCGCCGGTGTAATCGCCATAAAGCTTTTGCTTAATCAACTCATTTTGTTTCTCTGGTGAGTTGAATGGTTCAACACCCGTGTTTTTAGCAAGCAGTCCTTCTAAAGATGTAAAGGGGGTTGCCACTAAGCCATCTTGCGGTGAGTAGCCTCCTACCGTACCGTAAGTTACACGTAAGGTGCTGTTAGCGTCCGCGTAAACCGGCTTATTAAGTGCTTTGTTGTAAGCAATGATTGCTTCCATTAATGCAGGGCGAGCGGCTTGCTGTTTACCAGCCAGTTCTTTTTTCGCATCTTCAATATCTTTCGTAACGGCAAAAACAGCCTGAGCATATTGAATAAATGGATCGCTACTTTGCTTTAATTGTGCAAGGTCAAGGCCTGCCATCCATAAACGTTTGCTTTCATCTGCAAGAACCGATTTAGCATACATATCATCAAGCAAGGCTTGTTGCTCTTGCTTATCAAAGCCGTTTGTTAAACCAAGCGCCTTATCAACCTCAGCAACTCGCTCATTGTTTGGTAATGCGGCATATTGCTCAATAAAGTACAGTAAAATAGCTTTATCTACAGTTTCGTCGTAACGACGGCTCATGCTTTCTAAACGTGACTTAATGCGTGGCATATCACGCTCTTGATAACCACTTTCACGCTCAGCATCTGGCTTTTGTTTTTCATAGGCTAAACGATACAGCATACGTGCCGATGACATCATTTGTGAACGGTGTACGTAGCCTAACATGCGGTCGCGCTGGTTATGCTCTTGAGACTCAGCAACTAGTGTCGTTAAATCAGCGAGTACATGTCCGTATTTAGCTTTGCGCTCGCTATCTTCATTGATCCACGCAGTGAGATCTTTTTCGAATTGTTGCTTGCGGCTATACATTGAACCCTTGTTAAAGCTCTCAATCATTGAGCCATAGTTTTTAATGTAATTGTTGTAACCAGCAATCGTGCTTTCATAAGCGATTCGTGCCTCTGAACCCTCTGGCGCATTTTCTTCAATCAACGAGACATATTTAGAGTTATATTTACGCGCTAATGGGTAAGCTGTGTTAAATACATAGTCAACTTCAGGCGAAATACGGTAACGGTTTGTGCTGCCTGGGTATCCGGTCACCATCACAAAATCGCCTTCTTGTACGCCTTTAGCACTTACTTTTAAAAACGCATCACTTTGGTATGGCACGTTATCTTCTGAATATTCAGCAGGCTTACCATCTTTACCTACATACGCGCGATAGAACGAGAAATCACCGGTATGACGCGGCCACATCCAGTTGTCGATATCACCGCCGTATTTACCGACCCCCATAGCGGGTGCATACGCTAAACGTACATCTTTAATTTCTAGCGATTTGATCAGGTAATACTCAAGACCACCGTGGAAAGTATACACATTACAGCGGTAGCTCTCGTCTTTCTCACACTCACTAACAAGTGCTTTTTCATTTGCTTGAATAGCATCAAAGCGTGCTTTACCTGTTAGCTGTTCAGTACCTTGGTTTACTTTCTCTGTAACGTCGGTCACTTGCTCGGTTACATAGACACGAGAGCCTGGGGCTGCAGGCACTTCATCATTGTGCTTTTTTGCTAAAAAGCCATTTTCTAAAATGTTGTTCTCGGTGGTCGAGTTATATTGAATCGAACCGTAGGCACAGTGGTGGTTTGTTACAACTAAACCTTTTGGTGATACAAACGAAGCCGTACAACCACCAAGGCTAATTACCGCATTCATCGGGAACTCAGTCAGTTTTGAAATTGACTCTACATCAATACTCAAGCCTTTCGCTTTTAAGACTGATTCAAGTTCTGGCAGTTGATGAGGTTGCCACATGCCTTCGTCGGCAACGGCAACATTTGCGACAGCAATACCCACTGCAGCAGCAATAAATTTAAAACGCATAGTCATCCTTTTTTATAATATTTTTGGTAGGCATATCATTCACCTTGTTTTTATTAATAGCAATGATTTGCGACTATCTTTGTCAAAATTTGTAAACACTTAAGGTTATGAGATCTAATTCTTAGACTCATGAACCACTGCATTGTGGCCATGTAAACTTTCTTGATGCTCGACCTTAAATTGGTAGTCAGCAATACTCGGCATAGTTTCGAGGTGTTGTTTTAATCGCCTTGCTGCATCTTCACAAAATAGTAAATTTTTCGCGTTTAGGGCTGCAAATGCTTGTTCATCTTCACGTTTTACGGCGGTTTGCACAGGAGTGCCAATAGCTTGCTCACAGGTACTAATAAAAGCACTCAGATCAGGCAGTTTTTCATTACTAAAAGTGACATCTATATAAGCATAAGAGCGCTGACTATGCGGCGTTGCTATTGAGCCCTGAGCACTTGCAAGCCAATTAAGTAAAGATGCTTTATCAATAGCGGCATCGCTAAATTGTTTATCGACCGCCTCACTCAAAAGCTGCCTTGATAATGCTGCAGAGCATGGGCAAGTACTACTGTAGGCAATATCGACCTTTAAGTTAATGGTGAGCGATTGCTGCTTAGTAATTGTTAAAACAACAGGGTAAGCATTGTAACCTGCATTATCGCTAAGGAGTGCTGGTTTAAGCAGTGGTAAGTCAAAATGCAGCACCAGTTTTGCGCCTTTACTTAAGCCTTTTTGTGATGTTAAAACAGCATTCATAAACTCGTTAACACCCTGACTCGTTAAGTTCTGTTTTGCCAATAGCTGATTAAGTAACAAATAAAGACGCGACATATGAATGCCTTTTGCATTGCTATCAAGGCTAACGAACACATCCGCTTTGGCATTAAGATGTACATCAACATGAGGTTGTGCAAGCTTTAAAGGCAGTGCAATTTTTTCCATGCCAACCCATTTCAAAGGCGACTGAAAATCTACATTAGAGTGCGAGGTAATATCCGGTAATTGCATATCGACTTCTTTTTAACGATTGAATATTAAGGCCATAGCGGCCTGCTTATGCGGGTAAACATGTGTGCCATCAAACACACACTCTCCATTTACAAAGGTATGTGTAATTCGGTGTGAAAAAGTGGTGCCATTAAAAGGAGTCCATTGGCATAAATAACGTGTATTTGTGTGCTCGACGTGCTTTTCAGCGTTTGGGTCAACCAGGACTAAATCAGCAAAATAACCTTCACGAATGAAGCCCCGCTCTTCGATAGCAAATCGCTTTGCTACATTATGCGCCGTTTTTTCAACGACTTGCTCAAGACTTAACGCACCGCGTTTTACCTGCTCAAGTAACGATAATAACGCATGCTCGACTAATGGGAGACCTGCTGGTGCAACACTGTATTGTTGCTGCTTTTCTTGCCAAGTATGAGGTGCATGATCGGTGGCAATAATATCAATGCGCCCATCGCGCACGGCGCCAAGTAAAACTTGGCGGTCTTGCTCTGATTTTATTGCCGGATTACATTTAATTAGATTACCATAGTTTGCGTAATCGTCTTGGTTAAACCACAAATGATGCACGCAGGCTTCGGCAGTTATGTGCTTTTGCTCTATGGGTGCGTTACTAAATAGCGCCAACTCTTTTGCCGTTGTAAGGTGTAAAACATGCAGCTGCGAGCCATAGCGTTTTGCCAACGACACGGCATACGATGAAGATGCATAACACGCTAATTCATCACGAATTAACGGGTGATGTTCTATTTGTAACTCGCCATAACGTTTTTCTAAACGGCGCTGATTTTGTTGAATCACTTCACCTTGCTCACAATGGGTTGCAATAAGTACAGGGCTTTCGCGAAAAATGGCCTCAAGAGCATGAGGATGCTCAACCAGTAAATCACCTGTTGATGCCCCCATAAACACTTTAACGCCGCATACCTTTTTGGCATCAAGGGCTTTAATTTCATCGAGGTTATTAGGGGTTGCGCCAAAGTAAAATGCATAATTCGCAGAGCTGGTTTGCGCCGCTATTGCGTATTTATCTGCCAAGGCTTTTGCTGTGGTGGTCGAGGGTGAAACATTAGGCATTTCCATAAAGCTGGTAATGCCACCGGCCACAGCAGCGGCCGATTCACTGGCAATTGTACCTTTATGGGTTAGGCCTGGCTCTCTAAAATGAACTTGGTCATCGATCATGCCGGGTAACAGCAATAAACCGTTAGCATCAATCACCTGATCATTCACTTTGGCTGTGATATCTGTAGCGATTTGTACTATTCGTTTACCAACAATTTTTATATCTTGTGATCCGCGCTGTCCTTCATTAACAACGCAGGCATGTTTAATTATGATAGCCATACGACTCCTTGCTTATCCAGCAACATTTGCAACTTATCGTAAAAAAAATGCACTCCATGGCAAGATTGATTGCAGATTTAATTGTTACAATATAACATACCATAACATTATTCTTAGGTAATAGTCGTAGATGAAAATAATTAAACATTCGCATTTGACTAGTTTGGCATTACTACTGCTATCTGCTGTAAATAGTAATTTTGCAAATGCCAAAAGCTTACGCGTGGTCACTTGGAACACCGAACACTTAGCAGCCCACAATGGTACAGGCTGTAAAGCCAGAGACACTGAAAGTTACACTCAGATGCGCCAATACGCGCAATCACTTGATGCAGATGTAATTGCACTTCAAGAAGTTGGCTCTTTGGCAGCTGTTAAACGAATATTTCCTGCCTCACAATGGCAAATAATCATGTCATCTCGAACGGATTCACCCAGTTACACTTGCAGAGAAAACAAGCAAGCATCAACACAACAAAAAGTCGCCTTCGTGGTGAGAAAGCCCATTTTAATAAAACAGGTTAACCATCTAAGTGAGTTAGCTAACGCAAAGGTGGGTGCAAGAGAAGCGATTCATTTACAAATTGAACAAGCGGGTAAACCATTAAACTTACTTAATGTTCATATGAAAAGTGGCTGCTTTGTTGAAAATTATGCAGTATCAAATAAATCAAATTGTGCAGTATATGCTAAACAAGCTGAGTATTTAAAAGGCTACCTAGCCAAGCATAACTTAGCTCGCGAAAACTGGCTTATACTGGGTGATTTTAACCATCATTTGACAGCCATAAATAACCATTTTAGAGTTGAGCTTTTAGCAGCTTCTGACCATAAAAATAAAAAAGATTATAATGATGGTTCGCCACTTATCGCAGCTAATAACCTTTTTATCGCAACAGATGGTGTAGTAGGTTGTCATCCAAAGTACCCTTTGCCCATTGATCACATTGTGATATCAGCTTCCATGAGGCGCGCTTTGGTGCCATCTTCTGTGAAATTTCACAATTACAACACAGATCATATGTTAAGCGATCACTGTGCTTTATCAGCGCAATTTAATTTTTAAAACAAAGAGAAAACAATGAAACACGTACTCGCAACCGCGATTAGCTCAGCGTTATTATTAACGGCCTGTTCTGAGCCACAAACAACTGAAAATAAAACAACAACTGAACAAGTTGCAACAACCGCTGACGTTGAGCAAGCAAACCCATTATTTACAAAAAGCGTATTACAATACGAAACACCTGACTTTAGTGTCATCAAAGATGAGCACTTTATGCCTGCTTTCAATAAAGGCATGACTGAGCAAATGGCTGAAGTACAAGCTATCATTAGTAATCAAGCTAAGCCTGACTTTCAAAACACCATTGTTGCCCTTGAGCTAAGTGGCGAATTACTGACTCGCACCCGCAGCATTTTTTATAATCTAGCAGGGAGTGATTCAAACCCTAAGCGTCGTGAAATACAAAAAGAGCTCGCACCAAAGCTTGCTGCACATAACGACAATATCTTTTTAAATAAAGACTTATTTGAGAAAGTCTCTGCTGTATATGCTGAGTCAGATAAATTAGCATTAACCGCTGAAGAAAAACGTCTTTTAGATGTTTACTACAAGCGTTTTGTACGTGCCGGTGCGAAACTAACCGCGGAAGAAAAACAACAGATCCGTGATATTAATACAAAACATTCAAGCTTAACGACTCAGTTTTCGCAGAACTTATTAGCACTGACTAAAACGAACGTTGTGCTTGTTGATGACAAAGCTGAACTTGAAGGTTTACCTGCAGGTCAAATTGAACAGCTTGCTAATGCAGCAACAGAAGCGGGCCACTCTGGCAAATACCTAATTAAGATCACCAACACGACACGCCAACCTATTTTAGCGACACTTAAAAATCGTGATTTACGTGAAAAAATTTGGCGTGCCTCAGCTGAGCGCGCACTTTCTGGTGAAAACAGTAACCGTGAAATCGTTGCAGAACTTGCTCAGTTACGTGCTCAAAAGGCTAAGCTACTTGGTTATGATAGTTGGGCGGCATTCGGACTAGAGTCACAAATGGCGAAAACGCCGCAGGCAGTATTTGATATGTTTGCAGGTATGATCCCTGCGTTAATGCAAAACGTTAATGCAGAGGCTGAAGCGATCCAAGCTAAGATCGATGAGTCAGGTGAACAGTTCAAACTACAACCTTGGGATTGGTTATTCTACGCAGAACAAGTTCGTAAAGATAAGTACAATCTAGACGAAAATGCAGTGAAAGAATACTTTGAATTTAATCGTGTGCTAGAAGACGGTGTATTCTTCACCATGAACCGTTTATACGGTATTACTTTCAAACCACGTAACGATATTCCAGTTTACCATCCTGATGTTAAAGCCTATGAGTTATTTGATGAAAACGGTAACAGCTTAGCCATTTTCTTTGCTGACTACTTTGCTCGCGAAGGTAAGCGTGGCGGTGCATGGATGAGCTCATTTGTAAAACAATCAGGCCTTAAAGAACAAAAGCCTGTTGTTGTTAATGTAATGAACATTCAAAAAGGCGCAAATGGTGAACCTACGCTTATCAGCTATGATGAAGCGACAACTATTTTCCACGAATTAGGCCACGGCTTACATGGCATGTTCTCTAAAGTAAAATACCCTATGCTTTCAGGTACGTCGGTATCACGCGACTTCGTTGAGTTCCCGTCAACGTTCGAAGAAGACTGGGCAATGTACCCTGAAGTTATCGCAAACTATGCGAAACACCATAAAACAGGTGAACCAATTCCTGATGAGTTACTGAAAAAAGTAATCCAATCACGTAGCTTCAACCAAGGTTTTGATACGTTAGAATATGTTGCTGCTGCACTTCTTGATATGGAATGGCACTCACTGCCTGCAGATGCACCATTGCAAGACATTGAAGAGTTTGAGCAACAAGCACTTACAAAACATGGTGTAAATGTACCATTTGTACCACCACGTTATAAATCAGCATTCTTCTCACACTCTATGGGTGGCGGCTACTCAGCTGGTTACTACGCATATATGTGGAGTGAAATTTTAGCAGCTGATGCGTTTGCTTATGTACAAGAGCAAGGCGGTTTAACTCGCAAAATGGGTGACAAATACCGTAAAGAAATTTTAGAAATGGGCAACTCGCGCGACTTAATGGAATCGTATAAAGCATTCCGTGGTCAAGAGCCTGACACTTCAGCATTATTAAAACGCCGCGGTTTAAAAGCGACAGTTCAATAGTTTTGTAATGCCACTTTTTACTTGCCATGACATGAGCAGGTAAGTCCACAGAAACTAAAAAAGCCCTTACAGAGAACTGTAAGGGCTTTGTTTTTATCACTGTCTGATAATTAACTTAACGTTTGCGACGACGGCCTACTAACGCTAATGGAGCAAGTAGTAAGGTCAAGAAACCAAAACTACCACTGCTTGATTTTCTAGGCTCTGGGGTTTCAACCACAGGCTCTGCTTCATTTGTAACAGCAACCGTTACTTGCTCTGACACGGATGCAACACCATCGCTAACAACAACCTCAAAGACGACCTCTTCATCTGCTGAGATTGAGCCTGGAGTGAAACTTAATGTTGCAGTATCTTCGCCTGATAATGTTGCTGCTGAACCACTCACTTGCGTCCAAGCATACGTTAATTCATCATCACTATTGCGATCAGTTGCAGTTACGCTTAACGTACCTGTTGCAGACTCAGAAATACTTTCATCGCCAGACACGCTAATCACTGGCATTGCATTATCACATGCAAAAGTATCACCCGCGATAACGTTTGATAGTATCGGTGTTGTTACATTGGTAAATGACACATTATCAATCCACCAACCAAACTCTCTCACTGCGTTATCCGATGATAAACGGAAACGAAGCTTCGCACGGTTACCATTTAACTCAGTACCAAATCGAATTGTTTCGTAATTACCATACGCACCATTCTCATCAATATTATTGCCTGTAAACGTATCACGGTCTTGAATTGCCTGTGCATCATTTTCAGTCAGCGGACCATCATAACCAACATCAAATGTGCCCCCCATTTCAGTGACATCAACCCAATTACCACCATTTACGCTGATCTCAACGACACCACCATCCCAATTTTCTTCAATTAGATAGAAATGCCAGAATGACACTGCAAACTCGCCAGCAAAACCAATCTCAAACTCTTTAGTTTCAACAGCAACGTCAGATTCAAAATCATTGTTATTTAGGTACATGGTTTGCTCACCAAGCCCAAAACCAAAAGTATTGAAAAAGGCTACGTTGCCATCATTAGCCATGCTTTGAGTGCCCTCAGCTAGGTCGCCACCCGTCATTACATTTTCTTTAAAGTCATGAAGTGACGTAGCAGCGACTTCCATGTTATCCGAAGTTTGAGAACCAACAGGTGCTTTTGCTTCAAAGTCCATGTTAACCGTATATGAGAGTGTCTCACTTGCTGCTTCAACAATTTCATCATCAGCAGAAAGCTCTGGGAATGACACTTGAATCTCAAGGGTATCTGCCGTACCAGCGTCATTAAGTGTAAACTTAATCGGCGCACTTGTAGCCGATGTGAATGGGGTCATCTCATCAAACGTGATTAAGCCATCATTTTCAAAAGTAACATCATGGTTACTAACAACACTCAACTGTGCTTGTGTACCTGTCAGTGTTTCACTACCTGTATTGGTAATGCTCACGGTTAGTGTGCCGGTTTCACCTTTATCTAGAATGTTATCATTCGAGCAATAACCTAACTCTGCACCGTTAAAGTTATTGTTTACGCTCACATCTTTAAGAGTAAAGCTAGCAAGCTCCATATCATCAGATTCAACCACACCGGTTAAGTCAGTGCTGAAACGCTCTGGAGCAACAGCGCCTAAACCCATACCACGCTTAGCAAACGCACCTAGAATTAGCTCGTAGTCGTTTGTATCAACAGCATAAGCAGCAGCTAAGATAGCATCACGTGCTTCTGTGTATAGCGGCGCAATTGGTGTTAGTTTATAACCCGCAACAAGGTAGTTTGCCATGCGATTTTGTGCTTCTTCAAAACCATGCTCGTTGATTAGTGCAACATAGCTTTCCCACAACATTGTTGCCCAAATTTCACCGGCAGCATGAGGCGAAGCCACATTTGTTGGCGCGATACCAACGTCCGTTCCTGCATTTTCAGTAATGTGACGGAAAGACAGTGGGTTTACTTCCATGTTTGTAGAATATGGAACACGGCGAATACCAAAATAGAAGTCTTCTACAAATGTACCGCTACCGTAAGCTTTCTGGAACTTGTCGTTGCCAGCAATGTTGATATCGCCTGCTTTGGCAATAAACATAAGTGAGTGGAAATCACCCCAGCCTTCACCCATGGCACGGCCTTGGAAGTTGATAAGACCAGACGAGTTACCGACTAAACGGTTACTAATATAGTGACCCCATTCGTGTGCAATAATACCGTTATCTAACGTGCCATCTTTTAACGTTGCTTTGTTAAACATGTTTACAGTTACAACATTACCTGCATCTATCGCGTCATACATTTTATGACCATCGGCAAAGTTAAGTCCCATGTTTGGAATAAGCACGGCATCATCTTCACCGCCCATAGGTGCAGGATCATCGGTATTAGGATCATTATTTACAACGATTGCACCAATAGCGCCCGCTTCTTGAGCGTGGAATACTTTTGCAGTGAAGTTACACGAACCACGGTCAACTAACGCAATTTTACCAGCTAAATCAGCTGCATTCGTTGCAGGCTCACAACCATCCGTTACACTCCCTGAATCAACATCATTACCATCGATTAGACGTACAACTTCAGCGGCTACGTCTGCAAACTGACCTTGACCAAAACCAGAAACTTGCGTTGACTCAAGAAGACCAATCGTTTCATCAGATGTAACTACAACACCAAAATCGACACCTACTTTCGCATCTTTTGAGTTGTATAAATACATTTGCATACGAGGGCTTGCACCATCTGCTGGTGTAGACATATTTGCGTTGTTTAGACCGCTGTTATCTTGTGCTTGCGCTTCAATAGGATCGCCTTCTACACCACCACGGCCATAGTTAGATACTTGTGCAACATTTGATGTTTCGTCAAAACCATGATCATAAAAGAAATCGTGTAAGAAGTTGTTCATGTAGAACAAGTTAACGATTGCTGCCTTACGGTTGTCATAACTATTAGCAACCTGATCAACTTGATATGGGTAGTCAAAAGTAAAATCAGACGTTGTTTCAGCGGTAAAGTCACCCTCAGTAAAACCTTGCGGTGCAATAACATCAGCATACGCAAATACGTTATTACCTGATGTAGTCGTTGCATCATCCTCAAGCCACGGGTCCATTGTGCTCAGCTTACTGTAGTAAGATAAGCTAACTAAAGGTGCATCTAGGATTTCAGTTTCATCAACTTGATCAGGGCCATCTGCTGGGATTACGTCACCGTGTGGACCTTCCCATGGGTAACCATCTGCATCAGCCCATACACGATAGTTAAAGTCTGCCGCGTGTGCTTTTAAGTCTTTTTTGAAGTAAACCTTATTGTTGTCAGCACCAATAACATAGCTGAAGTAGTCGCTATCTAGACTATTTTTATCGGCAACTTCAACTTCAACATAATAAGCTGACTCAAGTTGTCCATTAACTTCAAAAAATACTTTCTTCGCACGTGGTTGACCAACGACAACTTTTTCACCATTTTGGTTAGTTACATTGTACTTAACATAGTCGCCTTGCTCTGTAGACTTAACCAGCGAAACATTGATATCTGCTAGCTCTTTAATAGCACGCTTAATACTTTGCTCAGCACCCACAAATTTAGCAAGTGGTGCAAATGATTTAGTCGCATTTGAACTAACGTTGGCAAAGTAACCAGAGCCAGCTACTAAGTTTTGCTCTTTATCCATGATTAAATTGTATTCACGGTTGAATACTTCAATATCATGTACTTTTTGCTTGTATTTAGCCGTGATTGAGCCCAGTTTTTGCTCAGATAAATCCGTTAATACGGCGCTTGATATACCTTTCTTAGCTGTACTTACACCCGTTAGCGCATTCAAATAAAAATCTGCAGCGTAAGCATTGCGTTGCTCTGGTAAAACAACTGACATATCTGGTTTTGCTTGACCAACAGCCTGCCATAAGAATGTTGCTTTACCTAATTGAGCATCAAAAATAGATTTATGACCCGATACAGTGCGGCGCTCAGCTAATGCACGTTGCTGAGTTATTTGTGGATTGAATTGCGCGTGTGAGCTTGTACTAGCGGCACTGTAGAAGCGAGTTTGTTCACTTGCTTGTACTTGTGATGATGCCAAAATAGCCGTTACTAATGTTGCTACAGCGCTTACTTTAAATTTAGCCATGCATAAGTTCCCTGTTGTTATATTTTTAATTTTGGTTAACAATTTAACCAACTATAATGTACCTAAAGCTGTTAATAAAAAACAGTAAAAACTGTAAACAAAAGTAACAATAGTAGGAGATTAGATGCACCAAATTAATAAAATACAACTAATTATAGTGTTATCCTTGTTAACATTAGGTTGTCAAAAAGATGAAAATATAAATAAAAAGGAAGACACACCTAAAAATACAGCGCTTCAAAAAGAGCAAAATACACCACAAACCACAACAAAAAAAACTGAAGAGTTAACGAAAACGAGTAATAATTCTGTTAATAACAATGGTGAAAAACTAACTTACAACTCTGAGCAGCTTTTAAAAGGAACCATCGTCTTTAACCACGCAAATTCAGAACAAGGGACGGTGACTGGTACTGTGTTTATTACACTAAAAACCGAAGAAGCATCTTTAGCACTGCTAGACACCTATCAGTTAAAAAGGGTAGCTGAGCATACGTACAGCTTTTTTGTCGATAAAGATACTGATTTAAAAGTAGTTAAAACTGAATTAGAAAAATACCCAGAAGTGGGTATTGTTGAAATTGCGGTGGATTACACACCCATTAGCGAAGTACGTTAATTATTTTATTACAAAGTTAAAATAAGTCGCAGGGTAAGCCTGCGGCTGATAAGTGAAATGCCACCACTCCATTGAATACGGAGCAAAACCCGCATCACTCATAAGTGTTTTAAGCTTATAACGATTAGCTTTTTGAGTGGCACTAATACGTGGATCATCCGTATTTGAAAGCGTATCAAACATGTCAAACGGTGATGCCATATCAAGCTCAACACCATATGCATCAACTAACGTTAAATCAATGGTTGAGCCACGGCTGTGGCCTGATTTAGCAGCAATATAATCACCTAACAGCTGATCTTTATTAAGGTTAGGATAAAACTCAGCTTTGGTGCGCGTATCACTTAAATCATTAACCCAACGTACAAAATGATCAACAGCGCGCTGTGGACGATAACAATCGAATATTTTTAAATTCAACCCCTCTTTCTGAGCTGCCTTTTGTACATTTTTAAGCGCATTCGCTGCGGTTTTGTGCAATAAACATTTAGGCGCAGTGTAACCATCAATAGGAGCGCCCACAAAGTTATGACGCCCAAAGTAGCGAATATCTAAAACCGCATTAGGAAGGAGTTCACCAACATCAATAAACTCACTACGCTTATTCTCATTCGTCTTAGCTTGCACTGGCGATGTATGGAGTAAAATGACACTCAACACACAAGCCATTTTCATTAAACGAGACGAACTAATGGATACCATGTGATTTTCCAAAATAACCTAATGGTGTTTACTATTGCATATAAAATAACTTATTCCAACACTGGCACTTCAGACACAAGTGGAAGATCTTGGCAAAATGTAGCATCAAGTACACAACGATTTCGACCTGTTTTTTTAGCTTTGTAGAGTGCTTGGTCAGCTAATTTCATCACGTCCTCAATACTAAGCTGCTCCAGAGGCCAGCCTGAAATACCAATCGACACATTAATACAACCCACAGGTTCTATATAATATTCAGACACTTGCATTCTTAAGCGTTCAGCAAGCTGATAGGCACGTTTTGCCGTAACCTTTGGCATAATAACGATAAACTCTTCCCCACCTGTGCGAGCGACAACATCCCCTTCTCGCGTTGCATCAACCAATAACTTAGCCAGTGATTGCAGCACTAAATCTCCAATATCATGACCAAACTCATCATTGACGCGCTTGAAATGATCTATATCGATTGCTAATACTGCAAATGGGCATCGCTGTGCCATCAAATGGCTTAATCTGATATCCAAACTTCTTCGATTGTGTAGGCAAGTCAAAGGATCCGTCTGTGCTTCATGCCTCAGTAGGCCTATTTTACTTTGCAAAAGCCCCACTCCCTTGAGCATCGCATTTCTTAACTCGTTACTTTCATAGTACCAAGAGCGAAGTTGCTTAAGTTCTTGCGATGTTGTTGGTCTATCTAATGTGCTCGCTGTTTCTGCCAGCTGTTTAAGTGGCTGCGAAATAAGTCTTGCTAATACCCAGATGAGTAGAAAAGTAAACAAACCGATTGGAGCAGTACGTAAAAAGACCTGCCACATAAGCGTATCAAGCGGCGCAAGTGTACTTTGGAGGGGTCTTTGCGTGACGACTCCCCAGGGAGCCACCGACAAAGGTGCGTACCCAGCAAGCATTTCAATACCCTGACTATTTTTAACGACCTGTGTGCCAGCGTGACCACTTAAAACCGATTCAATAACTTCATTATCAAATACTTGCTCGCCTATACGATGTTTATTCGGGTGGTAAAGTAAACGATTATTCTCATCCACGACATACAAGTACGAGCCATCTTGATAGTAGTGAACTTGCAATAATTCATTCAAAATACTGGCACGTTTTAAATATAAAGTACCGCCAACATAGCCGATAAACTCCCCTGTTTTATCAAACAATGGCTGTGACATAAAAATAAGCAGATTACCAGCCATGGAAATGTATGGCTCACTTATCATTGGCCTACGGTATGATAACGCGGCTTTAGTACCAAAACTGTCGACCTTGAGGTTTTGTAAGTTTAATGAGGCTGGAGAAACGCCTAAAATATTGCCTTTTTTATTTACAATAATCGTAGAATTAAAACTATTGGTTTGTAACCTTAAGCGTTCGGTTTCAGCATTAATTAACCCTTGATTATTAAAATCTGCCTCTAATATTTTACCAACATAAGCAAGTTGTTGTTGAGCAGCTAGTAAAAAGTTATCTGTAGCTGACACCAGTTTAGCTGCATAAGCTTTATGGTTATTTAGAGTTTCATTGATAAGTTGCTGTTTTTGAACTTGGTAACTTGAATAATAACTGTTAAGGAAAGTAATCAGCGTTGCCGAAAACGCTAGCAACAAAATTAAACGATGCAGGT
This sequence comes from Pseudoalteromonas sp. PB2-1, assembly GCF_045040605.1. NCBI lineage: Bacteria > Pseudomonadati > Pseudomonadota > Gammaproteobacteria > Alteromonadales > Pseudoalteromonadaceae > Pseudoalteromonas > Pseudoalteromonas sp. PB2-1. The sequence goes on along the minus strand of NZ_CP090668.1, from coordinate 750,608 downwards.
TTAAACCTGTTCTAAGACTATTAAGCACGGTATTTTTCTCACATTAAACCCAATATCCGTATCGGGTACATCTAATACCTTTATATTAGCAACTACTACTTTGTACCTCTATAGGACTTTTGTCATAATTTGATTTAGCGCAAGAAAAAGAGCAAATACTCTACTCGTTACTTTGCTGATCTAACAAATACAAAATTGACTGATAACTAACGCCACTGTGCTCAGTTAAACCAATTTCACAGCTACGACTATTTGACACGCCGCGACGACAGTTCTTTGGTACTTGTTGTTTAAGGGTTTTTAAGGCGTTGCTATTTAGTTCAGGCAAGTTAAAGCCCTTATCACCAGCAAATCCACAACACTCTATATCTGCTGGAATAATCACCTCATTACTACATGCCTTGGCAAGTGATACTAGGCTTTGTTCTTTACCTAATCGCTTTGAACTACAGGTAACATGAAGCATCACAGGCTCATTTACGGGCGTAACCTGTAAATTAGGCAATAAATGTAGAGCCGCAAAATCGGCACTTTCGTAAATTGTGAGTGCCGTATTTTGTGCGGCATTAAGAGTGGTGAGCGCACAAGGGCTGGCATCAAAAACGATTGGATATTGGCCCTTATTTGAAAGTGCCTCAAGCTCAGTAAGTAACTGCTCACTCTTATTTTTAGACTCTTTGTTAAAGCCTTTACTAGCAAATGGCATACCGCAGCAAAGTGAATCAGCGTGCTTCGGTAGCACCACATCATAGCCTGCTTTTGCAGCGAGTGAACAGATTACATCAAGCAGTGAACGCTTATCATCGGCAAGTTTATCAGCCGCAAAAACCCGACTTGCGCAGCTTGGCATATACACCAACTTTTTTGCTTGTTGGGATTGTTGAAACTGCCTATTAATTGGCTGCTCTGCTCTTGGCCATGCCGAGTAATACAGCGGCGTACTAAGCAACTTATTAGCAGATTTGCTCAGGCTTATTAGGTTACTACTGCCAATTGCTTTTTCAAGCACCTGCGTGACGGTTAAGCCAAACCGTGTACCAGAGGCAACAACCGCAAAATGCTTGCTGGCAAAACGTGATAATGACCGCGCAATCTTGTTTGATGAGGCTTGCTCAGCTCTAAGTGATTTTATAAATTCGCCCGTGTTTATCCCCACGGGGCATTTAAGGCCGCAAAGACCGGTTGCCGCGCACGAATCAATACCAAGGTATTTAAAATCGGCCTCGATAACACTAAGCTTTTGATTTAACTTCTGCTTGTTCGCTACATCGTCGGTTGTTAGTAATTGATTGTGTAGCTCGGTGCGATGTCGCCATAAAGTAATACGCTGCCTAGGTGTTAAGGTAAGTCCTTTTGATGGGCAAACAACTTCGCAAAAACCACACTCAATACAGGTATCAATAATATCATCACTTTTAGGCATAACTTTTAAATGCTGAGTGTGGGCATTTTTGTCGTGATTAATAATAACCCCAGGATTAAGAATATTCTGCTTATCGAATAATGCTTTAAGTGCAACCATCACCGCAAAGCCATCGTCTCCCCATTCAGTGGCAACAAACGGCGCCATGTTGCGGCCTGTGCCATGCTCTGCTTTTAATGACCCTTTTAGTTCAACCGCCACTAAGTTCGCCACATCAGCCATAAATTGCTCATATCGGTTTACTTGCTCGTGTGTGTCGAAGGCTTGGGTGAATACAAAATGCAGGTTTCCGGCCAATGCATGACCAAAAATAATGGCTTCATCATAATCATATTTGATAAATAATTGATGCAGCGCATTCACACCTTCAGCTAATTTATCAAGGGTAAAGGCAACATCTTCAATAATCACTGTGGTGCCTGTTTCGCGCACCGCACCAACCGCAGGAAACGTGCCTTTACGGATATTCCAAAGTGCCGCATTACGGGCAGTGTCTGCAGAAAACTCAATCACTGCCAGTTGGCTTTGCTTAAACTCGGCAAGAAGTTGCTCGGTGATCTTAGTGAGCGCATCAAGAGCCTGTGCATTTTCAGCTCTTAACTCAATTAAAAGTGCCGCTGACTGCTCTGGGTAACTGGCCACTTCTTTTGGCATTATGGCATGCTCAGACACCGACATCAGGGCGCGTTTATCTAGTAGCTCAACCGCAGCAACATCAAGTTCACTCAGCCTTTGTACCAGCTCACACACCTTGCTTATATCGTTAAAAATAAAGAAGCCTGTGTGCTTGTACTTATGCTCAACCACGGTGTGGTAGGTGATATCTGCAATAAAAGCTAACGTACCTTCAGAGCCAATAATTAAGTGCTTAATGATTTCGATTGGCTCAGCAAAATCCAGCAGCGCATTTAAACCATAACCTGTGGTATTTTTTAAACGGTATTTATGGGCAATGCGCTCACTCAAGTCTGGGTTTTGCTTCACACTGTCAACCAAACTCATTAACTCATCAACAAAGCGACTATGGCTTTGCAAGAAGGCATTACAGCTTTGACTATCAGCCGTATTAAGCACAGTGCCATCAGCAAAAATTAGGGTCATATCTTTTACTGTGTGGTAGCTGTTTTGCGCCACCCCACAGCACATACCCGATGAATTATTTGCCGCCATACCCGCTATTTTACAGCTATTAATTGAAGCGGGATCAGGGCCAATTTTTTTACCAAATGGGGCTAACACTTGATTTACTCGAGCGCCAATGATCGCCGGTTGTAAGCGTATTGCATCGGCATCATCAATAATCTCAAACTCGCTCCAACTATCGCACAATAAAACCAATACCGAATCGGTAATTGCTTGCCCAGATAAACTCGTTCCAGCGGCCCGAAACGTGATGGGGACTTGTTGCTCGTTGGCAGCCATGATCACGTGTCGTGCTTGATTCTGATTGCTAACTAATACAATTAACTCAGGGATTAATCGATAAAAGCTCGCGTCTGTGCCATACGCATACCGGCGCGAGTAATCTTCTATTAATGCAGACTCTGGTAAAAAAGGTTTAATTTGCTGTTTAAATGCGTGCAATCGAGCTAAAGCCATCTCGCCCCCGAGCTTGTCATATTTACGCTGATGAATATGGAATATATTATTACTTTAAATTGACCTAAAAAGCGACCCATTAAATTGATAAATTATCAACTTGCCAAGGTTTTTATCGGTATAAAGGGTTGGTTATTTAAGCCTATTAGCCCAATTTGGTGATCTAACTTAGCTTTTTGCAGTCGGACAGAAAAACCGCTAGGGTAGCAAAAAAATACTGTATTTATATTTAAAAACCCATTAATATCAAGAATAATTTATTCTAAAAACTAAATAAGCGTTTTGCTTTGGAGCTTGCTGTGTTAAATAAGTTTGCACTATCGTCACTGGTTATCGGATTAGGATGTTTCATGCCATTACAATCATCATTTGCTGAGTCTGCATTAACTTTAAAACAACAGTTAGGGCAAAAGCTCATGCTTGACCTGCGCTATTACTGTAAACAAGACCCAGGTGAGCAAAAATGCCGTACACCGGTGACAGAGCTGCCGGCCGATTTAGCGAATATCATCACTAAGCATAACATTGGTGGGGTGATTTTATTTGCAGAAAATATCGATACCGTGCCGCAGGTGATCAAACTTAATAATGATCTACAAAAAGCCGCTGCCAAGTCTGAGTTAGGCTTACCGCTGTTTATTTCAATAGACCAAGAAGGTGGTCGAGTCGCCCGTATTCCGCGTGATGTAGGCACGTCGTTTACCGGTAACATGTCGATTGGTGCAACCTATAAAGAACATGGTACATACTTCGCGACAGAGTCTGCACGTATTATCGCCGACGAGCTATTGGCACTGGGTGTGAATGTTAACTATGCACCGACGGTCGATGTAAACATGAATCCAGACAATCCAGTTATTAACGTGCGCTCTTACGGTGAAGACCCGCAATTGGTTGCAAAACTAGGTGCTGCACAAGTCGCAGGGTTCGAGAACAACGGCGTTATTTCATCACTAAAGCACTTTCCAGGGCATGGCGATACCAACGTAGATAGCCACACTGGCCTGCCAAAAGTAATGCATGATAAAGAAACTATTTGGCAGCAAGACCTACCTCCTTTTAAAGAAATTATTAAAAACCAACAACCGGGTATGATCATGACGGCACATATCCAATACCCAGCCCTCGATGACAGTACGTTTGTCAGTAAAGAAGGCAAAACCATGATCAAACCTGCGACGATGTCGCGCAAAATCATCACCGACTTACTGCGTGATGAACTCGGTTATCAAGGTGTTGTAATCACTGATGCATTGGATATGGCGGGGATCAGTCACTTCTTTGAACCAATTGAAGCGGTAGTAAATACCTTTGCAGCGGGTGTTGATATTGCCCTTATGCCAATCGAAATCAGAAGCCCAAAAGACTTAGCTGTACTTGAAGCCCTTATTGAGCGATTAGAGCAAGAAGTACAGCACGGCACTTTAAATGCCGACGAAATGAGTGCTTCTGCAACGCGTATTTTAAAACTTAAAGAGAAATTTAAACTCAGCTCTTCACTTGATGACGAAGCAGCCACCAAAAAAGCGCAGCTGTTACTTGGCGATCAAAGCCATAGAAAAGTAGAAGCAGAGTTAGCATTGGCTGCGATTACCGAAGTTAAAAACGAAAATAATACCCTGCCGCTTAGCATTAAGTCGGGTAGTAAAGTGCATATTATTATGCCAGATACACGCAAATGTTATGCCTTACAGCAGGCGTTAGTTGATAACACCAATAAGTTAATCAGCTTTAGTTGCACCAGTTTGCAAGGCTATGAAAAGCTTGCAACATTAAAAGAAATTAACGAAGCCGATATCATTATTGCTGCAAATGCGTCACCAAAACAAAGTGCTGTTGAAGTGGGCGGGATGGATGATTTAGCCGATAATCCAGAGTTTGCGATTGCTAAGGCTGATCAATCAGCCGCATTAGAATCATTGCTCAAACAAGCGAGGTTAGCTCATAAAAAGACCGTATTTGTAAGCTTGCGTGCCCCTTACGATATTGCTCAATTTGGACAATTTGGCGATGCAGTACTTGCCACTTATGCTTACAATATCGATGTAGACACTAATGAAAAGATTGCTGGCCCTGCTTTCACTGCACTGGCAAAAGTATTACTAGGAAAAGCCCCTGCAAAAGGACAGTTACCCGTTACTATAAATGATCTAAACTGAGTGTTATTGTAATAGCCTCAGCTAGGTTTTAATTTTCAAGGAGAGGCACTTGCAAAAAGATGCATCATTAACCACCCCAGCAGCTATCCGTAAAATGGTACGCGCGGGTGACTACAGTGGTAATACGTCTGGGTTTGCATCTGGGTTTGTACAAGCAAACTTAGTGATTTTACCTAAACAATACGCGTTTGACTTTTTGCAGTTTAGCCAAGCCAATCCTAAATCATGCCCGATTATAGCAACCAGCCGTTTACCAGGCGTTACCGATATGCCAACTGTTGGCGAAGACATTGATATTCGTAGTGATTTGCCGCGTTATCGTGTTTTTAAAAACGGACAAATGATTGAAGAAGTGACTGATATCAGCAACCATTGGCGCGACGATTTGGTTACTTTCTTAATTGGTTGCTCATTTTCATTTGAAGAAGCATTGATTGCCGCTGGCCTTGAAATTAGAAATATCAGCGAGCAAAAAAATGTGCCTATGTATGTGACCACTATAGCGTGTCAGCGTGCGGGGATTTTCCATGCTAATATGGTTGTTAGCATGCGCCCAATGAAACCCGCTGATGCTATTCGTGCAATCCAAATTTGCAGCCGTTTTCCAAGCGTACATGGTGCGCCAGTGCATTTTGGCGACCCTGCAGCAATCGGCATTAAAGACATCAACAAACCTGAGTTTGGCGATGCAGTGACCATTAAAGAAGGCGAAGTGCCGGTATTTTGGGCCTGTGGTGTTACTCCACAAGTTGCGATTGCCAATGCTGCACCTGATTTTTGTATTACCCATAGCCCAGGGCATATGCTGGTAACCGATATTCCTAATAGTAAAATGGCAGCTTTTTAAATGACGATGAAACTAAACTGCGACTTAGGCGAAAGCTTTGGTATGTGGAAAATGGGCCTAGACGAACAAGTGATGCCACATATTGATATGGCCAATATCGCTTGTGGCTTTCATGCGGGTGATGCCGATGTAATGGCAAGCACCCTCTCTCTTGCAAAGAAGCACAAGGTCACTATAGGCGCACACCCAAGCTATCCAGATAAACAAGGTTTTGGTCGTCGCTCGATGGCAATGAGTGAAAAAGAACTCACTAACTGCCTTCATTATCAAATTGCTGCAATTGATGGTATGGCTGCTGTGCATGGCTTAACACTGGAATACGTTAAACCACATGGTGCCCTTTATAACGATATGATGCGCGAAGAACATACGTTAAATATCGTTATGCAAGCAGTTGCTCGTTATCCTAAACCACTAAAGTTAATGATTTTAGCCACCAATCAAGCAGCCAAACACAAAGCGCTAGCAACTGAATTAGGTATCGAACTCATTTTAGAAGCGTTTGCCGATCGCCAATATACCGATGAAGGAAAGCTGGTCTCACGCGCTCTTGCGGGGAGTGTTTTAGAAAAGCCCGCTCTTTTGAAGCAAGTAAAACAATTAATTGAACATGGTACTGTTACCACTCAAAGTGGCCAGCAGCTCACACTCCATGCCGACAGCCTTTGTGTTCACGGCGATAATGATGCAGGCATTGCCCTGATTCAAGAGATCAACGCATTATGCCAAGTCTAAGTGATGAAGCACTCAGTCTAAAAATAGAAAGCATGATGGTCCAACTAAATCCACGAGGTATGCAGTCTTTATATGCCAAGCAAACCAAGGGCACTTATTTACGAGCCGCACAGTCACTTCACAACGCGCAACATACTATTCTGATTGGTACAGGCTTTGCGGTTAATAACACCTTTGAAACTGACGGTCCTGTTGGCGCTATAGCACTTTACAAAGTACTTGAAAAGCTCGGTAAACAGCCAATTTTGGTCACTGGCAACCCCCTTTACAGTATCCTAAAAAAAGACTTTAACTGTTTTGAGCTGCCAATTAACAATATTGATAATGCGCGCACTTTTAGCATTAAAGCCCTTGAGCAGTTAAAGCCTGATTGTGTTTTATCAATAGAGCGCCCAGGGCTTAATCAGCATCAACGTTATTACAATATGCGCGGCATTGATATTTCTGAACATTGTGGCTGCTTTGATTTTTTTGTGACAGAAGCACGTTGCCCCACTATTGCAATTGGTGATGGCGGTAATGAAATAGGCATGGGTAACCTTGCACAACATATGCAAGATCTTAGCATCACACCCTGTTTAACACCCTGTGATGAGTTGTTGTTGGCAGATGTGTCTAATTGGGCCGCTTATGGTCTCATTGGATTCTTAAGCCGCTGGCACAACACAGACTTATTGGCAGCTATTGAGCCTCTAGACATTCTACATTACCTAAGTGAGCGCGGTAGTGTTGATGGCGTCACCCATAAAAATGAGCTCACCGAAGATGGCTTGCATGCTATGCATGGTCAACAATTAATAACTCGGCTTCGCCAACTTGGCGGCTTTATTACACAGAATGAGGTTTAACAATGGGCACGGTATACCTAAACGGTGACTACCTTAGCGCTGATGAAGCAAAGATTTCACCAATGGATCGCGGCTTTTTATTTGGCGATGGCATCTATGAAGTGATCCCATCTTATAACGGTAAAATGCTAGGCTTTGGCGCACATATTGAGCGTATGAATAACGGTTTAAACGAGCTTGAAATTAAGCTCGATTACAATGCCGATACGTGGCGAAAAATCTGTAACGACTTATGCGAGAAAAACCAAGGTGACAACTTAGGGATTTATTTACACGTGAGCCGTGGTGCCGACACTAAACGCGCCCATGGCTACCCAACTAACATTACCCCAACGGTATTTGCATTTGCTTTCGAAATTCCAGCAGAACCTGTTAGTGACATCGATAATGCGACAGCATATACCGTATCACTTGAGCAAGATCGCCGCTGGCAACGTTGCCATATTAAATCAACTGCACTACTTGGTAACGTTATTCATTACCAACATGGTGCCGTAGCAGGTAACAAAGAAACGATTCTATTTAACCGCTTGGAAGAAATTACCGAAGCCAGTTCAAGCAATGTGTTTATTGTAAAAGAGGGTGTGATAAGCACGCCACCACTCGATAATCAAATTTTACCTGGGATCACCCGCTGGTTAATCCTCAATATTCTACACAGCTACAGTGACTTCAAAGTGCAAGAACGTATTATTAGTAAAGATGAGTTACTTGATGCCGACGAAGTATGGATCACCAGCGCCACTAAAGAAGTTGGCCCTGTCGTAAAAGTAAATGGCAAGTTAGTTGGTGATGGTAAGCCTGGTGCTGTTTGGCAACAAGTGCAAAGCTTGTTTACTAAACATAAGTTTGATTACTAGTTAAAATTAGAAATCTAAAAAACGCCTACTTAAAGTAGGCGTTTTTGTTTTATCTGCTTTTTGCTGCTATTTGTTGCTTTTCATCTCAAACGGCCAAGCCTGCAATAGACCGTCACTGGTTTGTGAATATAACTGCGTACCATCGTACGCCACACTCAGTACTGACGTGCGCTGACGCTGCTGTTTAGCTTCGTATTCAGCGATTAATTCACCATCAGCAACGCGGTATAAACGCATCTTCATTTTTGGCGAGCCGGTTAATAGCCATTTGTCTTGGTTGATAAATTGCGATGCGGTGAACTCAATAAAGTTAGCGTATGAGTCCACTTCTGATAGCTCTTTTTTATTGACCAAATCAAAGAATACACGATCATCAACCGAATCAATTGCAAAAGCCAAGCTTGCTGATTTATTTAAAGTAACGTGATTCACTCTGGTCGCTAAACGCTCTTCAAAGCGAATGCTGCCATCACTCGTTGACCAAAGCTTAACGTACTTGTCGCTGGAGCCAGTAAACGCCCACTGACCATCAGCCGATAGCGCCACGCTATTAATATCTAAACGATGAATATCAAAACGCTTAGTATCACCTGTTCGGGTATTTATCACCTCAGCCTTGCCGCTACGATAAGCAATAACCAAGGTATCACCAGAGGCTGATATAGCGATGTCTCTGGCGATTTCCTGCCCGGTGAGCCAAGTGCCGATACTACGCCCCGTGCGAGTATCGTATAAAGTCACCGATAACCGATTTGAAATAAAAAAATGAGATTTGTTAGCACTAAAACCCACAAGCTCGACATGCTCAGCGCCCTGCCCTGTTATACAATCGTATAAACGCGCTTTTAACTGATTATCCCAAATACACACTTTAGATTGAGTTGCCACTAAAGCGTGACTCGCATCTTCGGTTAGCGCAGTGGCACTTAATAGCTCATCGCCATGAGCAAACTCATTGCTAGCAGATGCTGTAAACACCTCATTTGTGCCACATCCAACCAACGCTAATGTAACAACACATGAAAGTGACTTAAACAGTTTCGACATTATTCTAACTCGCTTATTTTTATAGTTATTTTTTATAGCTGTAGTTTAATGAAAATAGGGAGAAGTTGGTAGGTGTGCTTAAGAGCCTAGTAAGACTTTCTATTCACTGATAATGCTTTCTTTGAGGGATGCATGTAGGCGCGAAATTATTTCGCGCGGGACTGCATAGATATCGTGCGATGTTGCAGACGCGCCACGCAAGCATGACGCCAGCAATAAGCTACTGCTTGTCTGTTCTGCTAACAATTTCGTAGCCTTGGGCTTCATAATCGTTAATACATTTTTGAAATTTATTCTGAAGTTTTATTTCATCAAAAAAGCCAAACGAGTATGCATCACACTTTACTTTCATATGTTCACTGTTTTCCAATACTGCATTAAGTTTAAGCTCAGCAAAGCCAAATTTATAAGCTAATTCTGAAAATTGAGAGTACAAAACCAAAAGCAGTACAGCAAGAAGGGTAAGCGTTAAGGTATTTTTCATTTTTTATTTCCTTTAAAAGAGTTGTAAAAATAAAAAAAGCAATTAATGAACCAACAATATAACTTTATATAAATCAAAACAATGAGTAACTCACACAAAAGCAAGGTTAATATTTTCGCCAAAAAATAGTGAAAAAGGCAGTTTTTTTGAAAACAAATACAACTTTGGAATGTTACGTATTTATGATGAGGCATGGTTCGAGAAAAGAAATAGGAAGGGCAAGATGCTAGATTTGAGAAGCAAGGGTTTAAAGTCAGATGCGAGTTAGGAGATGCTTTAGCTTCGAACAAGAATCTCCCAATTCACCACTTGAGTAAATTAATAGAATTCATGTAGGTGTGAAATTTATTTCGCGCGAGACTACCACATATTACGAGGTGTAGCAGGTGCAGCACTTGCTAACTTCCCTCACCCATGGGTAAAACAAAACACATTAAGTTTGTTACCGTCTAGGTCTCTGAAGTATCCCGCATAGAAGCCAGGCATTTCACGTGGGCCGGGTGCACCTTCGTCTGTGCCGCCAAGCTCTATGGCTTTTTTATAAAAAGCATCTACTTGGGCTGGGGTTTCGACTGCCAACGCAATCATGGTGCCGTTACCTACGGTCGCTTTTTCATCATTATAAGGTTTGGTTATAGCAAAACCAGGTTTATCTTGCCCAGTGTTCCATGCGACAAAGCGGTCAGTTTCTAAAAAGCGCTCGGCGTTTAGGGTGGCGAATAATTCATCGTAATACTTTACTGCTTTAGCTAGGTTGTTAGTGCCTAACATGATGTAACCTATCATTGTGTGTTCCTTACGTTTAAAAGTGTCTGTACTCAACATAAAAGGGAAATGACCATCTGTCTATTGATTTCTCCATTCATCGCAATGGACTGTATTTCGGGTGGTTGTTACTTTATAACAGGATAACAGGTTAAACACCGCTCACTAACAAGGAAATAAAATGAAGTTTAAAACGTCTTTAGCGCTGCTTGCAGCAGCTAGCTTTTACGGCCACGCCGAAGCTAGCAATACCTTTGAGCTTGAAAATGTTTTTGATCTTGAATACGCCAACCAAATAGAAATGACAAAAAATGGCGACACAATTTATTTTGTGCGTAACCGAATGGATATCAAAAGCGACCGTAAAGTTAGCAATATTTGGTCAGTAAACCCAGATGGCAAAACCATGCTACCGCTTACGTCTGGTGTACATATGGATTACTCACCAGTACTGTCGCCGGATGAAACTCGCCTAGCATTTATCTCGACTCGTGATGGTAGCAGCCAAATCTATGTAAAATGGTTAAAAACCGGTAATGTAGCGAAAATCAGTAACCTAACGCAAAGCCCTAGCGGATTAACTTGGACGCCAGATGGCAAACAATTGGTGTTCAGCCAGTTTGTGCCAGCTAAATCAGCAAGCCCAGTGTCTTTACCAGGTAAACCTGAGGGCGCAAAATGGGCGGAGCCAGCTACCTATATTGATGATACCTATTATCGCGCCGATGGCGGTGGCTACTCTGAAAAAGGTTATCGTCACTTTTTCATCATGAGTGCAACGGGCGGCAATGCCCGCCAATTAAGCTCAGGTGATTTTGATCACGGCGGTGCTATTAGCTTTAATGAACAGGGTGATGCGTTTTATTTTTCAGCTAATCGATATGAAAACAACGAGTTACACCCAACTGAATCTGAAATCTATAAACTTAGCTTAGCGGATCGTTCAATCAGCCAAATAACAGACCGTAAAGGCCCTGATTCAAGTCCTAAAGTCTCTCCAAATGGTCGTTATCTCGCTTACACTGGCTATGATGACAAAAAGACTAACTATGAAAATAACGATATTTATTTACTTGATTTAAAATCAGGTAAAAGCTCGGTACTCACTGCTGATTTAGATCGCAGTGTCGAAAGCATTAAATGGGATGATAGCGGCCAAGGCCTTTATTTTAGTTACGATAGCGAAGGTAAAACACACCTAGCTTACCAACCGCGTAGTGGTAAACATAAAGTGATTACCTCAGAGATTGGTAGTGTCGCCTTTGGCCGTCCCTATTCAGGTGGTGACTTTGACGTGAGCGAAGATGGTGAAGTTGCATTCACACTCGCTGATACACAACGCCCAGCTGATGTAGCATTAATTAAGCGCGGTAAAACGGCTCGTTTAACGCAATTAAACGAAGATGCACTGGGCGACAAAGAACTTGCCAAAGTTGAAGAAATTTGGGTTAAATCAAGCCATGACGGCTTAGCCGTTCAGGGTTGGATTGCATACCCACCGGGTTTTGATAAAAACAAGAAGTACCCTCTTGTTTTAGAGATCCACGGTGGCCCTGTTGCAAACTACGGCCCTCACTTTAGCCCTGAAGTGCAATTATACGCAGCCAAAGGTAATGTTGTACTTTATATGAATCCGCGCGGCAGTGACTCGTACGGTAAAGAATTTGCGCAAACAATTCATCATAACTACCCAAGTAATGACTTTGATGATTTGATGACAGGTGTTGATGCTGTCATCAATAAGGGCTTTATTGATGAGAGTAAACTGTTTGTTACCGGCGGCTCAGGTGGCGGTGTATTAACAGCATGGATTGTGGGTCATACAGACCGCTTTGCAGCAGCTGTTGTTGCTAAACCAGTCATCAATTGGATCAGCTTTGTACTAACTGCTGACTTCTATCCTTTCTTTGCTGATTATTGGTTCCCAGGTAAACCATGGGACAACATTGAGCATTATATGAAGCGCTCACCAATTAGCTATGTGGGCAATGTAAAAACACCAACTATGCTGTTAACTGGTGAATCAGACTATCGCACGCCGATTTCTGAAACTGAGCAATTTTACCAAGCGTTAAAGCTACAAGGTGTTGATACGGCTATGGTGCGTATTCCTAATGCCTCGCATGGTATTACTGCTCGCCCATCAAACCTGATGACCAAAGTAGCCTATATTCAATGGTGGTTTGATAAAAACAGTGGAAATGATTAACGACATCGAGCGAAGCGAGAACGTTTCATTTGCGCAAGGTGAACGGATTTCGTGACGCAGTTTCGTTTAACTTATCTCACATTGTATTAGGCGCGATTTTATATCGCGCCTAATCCGAAACATCATTTAATAAAACCATAACGCGGGGCAAACCCGCTGCTACTTGCTAACTTTACTCTTTCTTACTTTCCCCTTGCTAGCTCCCTCTCTGTAAACCCCCTTTACAGTTTAAATGTGAGTAACTCCTTACATATTTCTAGTAAATATCGGACATTGAATAAAAAGCAGTTAGTAAAAAATCGGTTTATAGCCAAAATCAGTAACTTGAGTTAGTAAAAAATCGGTTTGTGCCGCTAAAAACCTAGCTTCAGTTAGTAAAATTTTGGTTTGTAAGGATGTTGAGTTGGTAAAAAATCGGTTTATGGCTTAGGTGAGTTAATAAAAAATCGGTTTGTAAATCGTAATATTCTACAAAACAGTCCTAAATTGCCGTTTATATGACCTAATTTTAGCCATTCTAAAGGTGGTTTTTAGTCAATGAGTGCATATTTTCTGCTTATAAGACGAAGCTAGTTAAATCCTGATCTAAAATTCTGAGGCTGGTAAATGCGTGATCTGTATTTTTACAAAGCTAGTAAATGGCTGATCCAAAACTTAGTTAAACTCTGATCCAAATATCTAAGCCCGCACTCTAAAAATGAAAAAGGGCCCGAAGGCCCCTAACAACATTATTGAATAGCTATAAAGGTGTTACATCATTACTTGGTTAGAACTGATTCATAGTATTTGCTTCACCACCGGCTTTAAGCGCATTTTCACCAGAGAAGTACTCTTTATGAGTATCACCAATGTTAGAACCTGCTAGGTCTTGATGTTTCACTGATGCTTGCTCACGACGAATTTCTTGACGTTGTACGTCACGAACATACGCCAGCATACCTAGGTCGCCGAAATAGCCTTCTGATAGAATATCAGTACTTAGCGCCGCTGTATGGTAAGTTGGTAACGTGATTAGGTGGTGGAAGATACCCGCTTCACGTGCACCATCTTTTTGGAAGTTTTGTACAAGTACGTCTGCTGCCGCTGCAAGCTCTGTGTCATCCATTTCTGGTGCCATTAATGCTTTATTATCATCGATGCTTGGGTAAGCTGATAAGTCTTTACCTTGTTCTTGCCACTCAGCGTATACTTGCTCACGGAATTTAAGTGTCCAGTTGAACGACGGTGAGTTGTTATATACCAACTTAGCATTGGGTACTTGCTCTTTAACGCGATTCACAAGCTCAGCGATTTGTTTAACATTTGGTTTTTCTGTTTCAATCCACAGTAAGTCTGCGCCAGACTGTAAGCTAGTAACACAGTCTAGCACTACACGGTCTTTCTCTGTGCCTTCACGGAACTGATATAAACCATTATCTAAACGTGTTGGCTTGCAAAGCTGACCGTTGAGCTTCATTGCTGTGTCGCCTTCGTTTAAGTCATCAACACTGTTTACTGGTGTTGTTTCAAGGAACGACGTGTATTGGCTCGCAAGGTCACCTGGTGTTTTAGATACAGGCACTTTTTGAGTAAGGCTTGCACCTAATGAATCAGTACGCGCAACGATAATGCCGTTATCAATACCAAGCTCTAAGAATGCGTAACGAACTGCGTTAATTTTTGCTAGGAAATCCTCATGCGGTACAGTTACTTTACCCGCTTGGTGACCACATTGTTTTGCGTCAGATACTTGGTTCTCGATTTGGATAGCACATGCGCCTGCTTCAATCATCTTTTTAGCAAGTAGGTAAGTGGCTTCTTCGTTACCGAAACCCGCATCAATATCAGCAATAATTGGCACAACATGACTCTCGAAGTTATCGATTTTATTTAGTACGGCTTGAACATCACCGCCGTTTGCTTTCGCTGCATCTAGGTCTTTGTAAAGGTGGTCAAGTTCACGTGCATCTGCTTGCTTTAAGAAAGTGTAGATTTCTTCGATTAGCGCTGGAACAGACGTTTTTTCATGCATACTTTGGTCAGGTAATGGACCGAACTCAGAACGAAGTGCCGCAACCATCCAGCCGCTTAGGTATACATAGCTGCGTTTAGTTGTTTTGTTATGACGTTTAATTGCCATCATCATTTGTTGTGCAGTGAAACCATGCCAACAACCTAATGATTGTGTGTATTGGCTGTGGTCAGCATCGTAGGCTGCCATGTCTGCACGCATGATGTCTGCAGTGTATTGAGCAATGTCTAAACCCGTACGAAAACGGTTTTGTAAGCGCATACGGCTTGCGTATTCTGGGTTGATTGACTGCCACGTTTTGCCTTGTGTTTGACATAAAGTAGCTAGGTTATCTGTTTCGCGTTGATATGTTGTCATAATAAAAATCCTTCGAACGGGTTATCTATTTTTTGTTAGTGAGAGTGGCTACTTGGCGTTCGCTTCGTAGCGCTTAATCCAACATTAGGCGGATTTTTTGGATTTAGTAAATTTATAGTTGTTATTGCCACTATATTTTTAGTGAATGGTAAATAACCTGCTTATTAGCTTTTTTTACGATATGGTTAGGCCATGAATGATCACATTAAGCTCGTTTAAAGGACATTACTATGACCACTCTCTCACTTAACGGTTTAAGCGTTGATCAACAACTAGCACAGTTTGTTGAACAGCAACTTTTACCAGGAACAGGTATTAGCACAGACACTTTTTGGCAAGGTTTTGCTGATATCGTCACTGAGTTAACGCCAATCAATCGTGCGCTTTTAGAAAAACGCGAACAACTGCAAGCAAAGATTGATGACTATCACAAGCAACAACCGGTATGGGATGCAGCTAACTATCAAGCATTCCTAAAAGACATTGGCTATCTCGTTCCTGAGCCAGCTAGCTTCAGCATAGAAACAGAGCAAGTTGAGCCTGAAATCGCAAGCACTGCGGGGCCGCAGCTCGTTGTGCCAGTGAGCAATGCACGATTTGCCTTAAACGCAGCGAATGCCCGCTGGGGCTCACTGTATGATGCGCTATACGGCACTGATGTATTAAGTGAAGATGACGGCGCTGAGAAAGGCGCTACATACAACCCTGTACGTGGCTTTAAAGTCATGGCTTATGCCCGCCAGTTCCTAGATAAAGCATTGCCTTTAGCAAATGGCTCGCATATCGAAAGTACCAGCTATTCAGTGGTTAACAATGAACTTTTAATCACATTACGTGACAGCAGCCAGGTTCGTTTAGCTAATCCTGAACAACTAATTGGTTACCAAGGTGAAGCGCAAAATCCGAGCGCTATCTTACTGAAAAATAATGGCTTACATATCGAACTGCAAATCGACCATCATCATCCAATAGGTCAAGCAGATAAAGCAGGCCTTAAAGATGTGCTACTTGAAGCAGCCCTCACAACGATTATGGACTGTGAAGATTCCGTTGCTGCTGTTGATGCACAAGACAAAGTAAACGTCTATCAAAACTGGCTTGGTTTAATGCAAGGTAACCTAGTAGAAGCATTTAACAAAGGCGGTAAAACCATTGAGCGTCGTTTAGCACAGGACCGCCAATATCAAGGTGTGAATGGTGAAACACTGACGCTAAAAGGCCGTAGCATGATGTTTGTGCGTAACGTTGGCCACTTAATGACAAATCCAGCTATCCAAGATAGTGAAGGCAATGACGTGTTTGAAGGTATTATGGATGCCATTATCACCAGCACCGCAGCACTTCATGACTTAAAAGGTACAAGCAGCCTTAAAAATTCAACGGCCAATAGCATTAATATTGTTAAACCAAAAATGCATGGCCCAGAAGAAGTGGCCTTCACCAATACCCTATTTACCCGCGTTGAGCAGCTATTAAGCTTACCTGAAAACACCATTAAAATGGGGATTATGGATGAAGAGCGCCGCACTTCAGCTAACTTAAAAGCGTGTATTTTCGAGGCTAAAAAGCGTGTTGTATTCATTAACACAGGCTTCTTAGACCGTACCGGTGACGAAATTCATACTTCAATGCAAGCAGGTGTTGTACTACCAAAAGGCGCTATCAAACTTGAGCCTTGGATCAGCGCATACGAAGACCGCAACGTAGATATTGGTCTTGCTACAGGACTCAGTGGCAAAGCACAAATTGGTAAAGGTATGTGGCCAATGCCAGATAAAATGGCGTTAATGATGGAACAAAAAAGTGGTCACCCGAAAAGTGGTGCAAATACCGCGTGGGTGCCCTCTCCTACTGCTGCAACGCTACATGCAATGCATTATCACGATATTGATGTATTTGCTTGTCAAAAAGCGCTGATGGACCGCAAAGAAGCAAGCCTTACTAGCTTACTCACTCCACCGCTTATGAAAGATGCCAGCAGCTTAAGCAAGGAAGATATTCAAGCCGAACTTGATAACAATGCACAGGGTATTTTAGGCTATGTTGTGCGTTGGATTGACCAAGGTATTGGTTGCTCAAAAGTACCTGACATCAACCATGTCGGTTTAATGGAAGATCGTGCCACACTGCGTATTTCAAGCCAGCACATGGCCAACTGGCTGTATCATGGTGTTTGTTCTGAAGAGCAAATTAGAAAAACCATGGCGCGAATGGCAAAGGTTGTCGATGGTCAAAATGAAGGGGATCCGGCCTACAAGAATATGGCTGATTCAGCCGAAACCTTAGCACAAAGTATTGCTTATCAAGCAGCGCTAGCCCTTGTATTAGAAGGAGTTAAACAACCTAGTGGCTATACTGAACCATTACTGCATGCGTTCCGTATAAAACATAAGTCATTAAATTAAGCACAATTTAACTCCCTTTGAGTTTGATGTGTCGTTCCTAGCAGCCTTTGGCTGCTTTTTTTTAACTAATATCAATTGATACCAATCCGCAATAATACTTAATTATTTTGAGGGATTAAACCTGTCGCTACCTGCGTTAAAAATTTCTGATTTAGAACAACTAAATAACGAAATTTTTGCCTTGTTATCAACGAGGTTTTATTGCCTCAAAATAGACCACTAAATTAAGCGTATTGGTATAAACTCATAACGACAGTGAATACTCACCATTCATAGCATAATAAAAATCTATTAAAAAAGGGCATTTGTTATCAAATGCCCCTTTTTAAAATTAGTTTTTGACAATCGCATTGTGATAAACGTTTTGAACGTCATCACAGTCATCAAGCATAGAAATAAACTTTTCAAAGTTTGCTATGTCATCTGGATCAGTGATGTCTGTATGAACTTGTGGAACAAACGTAATCTCGTCTACTTCAAAGTTAATACCCTCAAATGCTTCTTCAAGTGCTGTTTTTGCTTTGTAGTACTCAGTGTGAGGAGCGAATACTGACACTTTGCCGTCTTCTACTTCTACATCAGTTACGTCTACATCAGCCATCATTAGCGCTTCAAGTACGACTTCGTCGTCATCACCTTCAAAGCCTAAAACAGCTAAGTGATCGAACATATGCGCTACGCAACCGGGTGTGCCAATTTTTGAATCTGTTTTTGTAAACGGTAAACGTACATCTTTAATAGTACGGTTAGGGTTATCAGTTAAACAGTCAACAATAACCATACAGTTACCTGGGCCGTAGCCTTCGTAACGTGCTGGAGAGTAGTCTTCCCCTGCCCCACCGGCTGCCTTTTTGATTGCATTATCGATTACATGTGCTGGAACTTGATCTTTTTTTGCACGCTCAATAATACGTTTTAGCGCTTGGTTAACTTCTGGATCTGGTTCGCCATTTTTAGCAACAACGTAGATTTCTTTACCGTACTTAGAATTTACTTTTGTTTTTGCATTGGCTGTTTTAGCCATGGCGTTTTTGCGGACTTCAAATGCTCTGCCCATCTTATGCCTCTATGAATACATTTGATAATTGCCGATATTTTAACAAGTCATGACCGCTTGGGCTAGTACTAGGGCGTGTTAACCTTCAGGATTAAAATTTGTTCACTCTAGGGACGATTTTATTAACACCTTGGGATGTATAACCGATTAGGTAAAGTAAAAAACGAGCAAAGATCAAATCGTCCCTAGGGAACTTAAAAAAATAAAAAGCTAACAATTAATATCAGGAAAAATAAAAAACAAGGCTATTTAACATAACACCTTACTTTCTTGGAATGAATCAACCAAAATTGGCAGTTCTGAAAAATGATGCAGTACATAGTCTGCTTGATTTGCATATTCAGGAATTTCATGTGGTGCGTATAAACAAGCTCGCATGTTAGCGTTGTGGGCTGCTTGTATGTCAAATAAATAATCACCAACATAAAGTAACTCTGACTGGTCAAGTTCCCAGAGTGTGGCAATGGCATTTAAAGCACTTGGGTCAGGCTTGGCTGGCGCATCTGAGCGAGTCAAAACCGTTTCTATCGGCAGAGGATTATTTTTTAGCTTAATGGCAGCTGCACGGTCGTAATTACGAGTCACAATGGCCATTGGAATATTACTTTCTTTTAGCTTGGTAATCGCATCAGCCACACCAGGCAATAAATGTGCGTGCTGCGCATCAATAAGCTCATGTTGATGGACAATATTCATCGCCTCTTCGCGCATGTAAGGCGAGGGAAGCGTGGCAATATACGCCAACAAATCCTCCTCAAGAGGACAACCCACTTGTGCTTTGATCAGTGAGAAATCCAGCTCTGACGATACCAAAGTGCCGTCTAAGTCAAAAATCACACCACGAATATTGTTATCATAAATACTCATATAAATCCTTGTATATGGCGATTGGGAAATGTTTATACCCACTAATAAGATAGTGTACGATATAGCTTTATTAAAGGATCAAAGGATTAAAAAGCCAAGTTTTTTAATCCTTTTGTATAAGTCTATTGAGGTTCTAACGCCTCAAACTTAGCTTCAAGCCAGGTATCATCTTGGCTAAAGGTCAGTGTTTTTACTTTCCCTTTACCCTCAATATTTACCATATTCACTTGTGCAGGCCAAAGGTCGCGAAGTGCTCCGTTGCTCATACGAATGCCATGAATTCCCTCTGGGATCGTGACTTCCTGATAAACCCAAAAGAATTTACCATCAACTTGTGCACCCACTTTTTTAAGTTCAAGTGGCTTACCATCTAAAGTTTGCAGGGCAATATGTGACTCAACATAATCAGCAAAACGCTTTTGGTCGTCTTTATTACTTAAGATATCAGCATTACCGTCGAACAAATATTCAACAGCATGCTCCGTATCATGCAAATAAAAGCGATGCATAAGCTCTATGTTGTTTGTACGTTTATTAAACAGCACAGTTGTCACAGACGCTTTTAACTGGTGCGCCATACTAGGCGCACTCAGTAATAAAGCAAAAACAATGGCTACAAAGCGCATTATTGTTGCTCCTGGGCATCTTTTTCATCGCCCTTTTTCAGCTCTGTTTTAATATCTTGCATGATATCGCGGCTGACTTTCGCTTTACTCTTCTCACGCTTATACACTTCAATACGTGATGGAATAATACGACGCGGGTAGTTATTGTTTTCTACATCTACATCCGCAGTTTCCCAACGAGGGTCAACCGCAACAGACGCTAGGTTTTTACCCTTCTCTGTTACAATTAGCTTTTGAACATGCTTATGGTTACGACGCCAAATTTCAGCCGGAATGTACTGCTCTTCTTTCGTACCATCTTCATAAGTAAGCTCTAGTAAGATAGGCATTACTAAGCCCCCTAAGTTTGAGAACTCAAGTACGTAGTAGTTCTTATCTTCTTTGATTGCACGCTCAAATGTTTTACGTTCCCAAAGCTCTAGGCCTTTTAGGAATTTATTGTACGCGTTGCGCTCTTTATTAGTTACCGTAAAGCGGTCGTTTTCATCATAGAAGTCAGTGACATCTGGGTTTTCTTCAACCCACAGTTTTTTACCTTCTTCTTTATTACGTTGCACGAATAATGGCATTGGCTTGTCAGCTTCGATGTCACGCAAACGGTTAAAGTCGATATCAGGGTTTTTGGTGTCTAAACGTAACTGATAAACTTTATCTAACGAGATATCAACGTGATCTGTGGTGTAGAACCAACCACGCCAGAACCAATCAAGGTCAACGCCAGACGCTTCTTCCATTGTACGGAAAAAATCAGCTGGAGTAGGGCGTTTGTATTTCCAACGCTGCGCATACTCTTTAAATGCAAAGTCAAATAACTCACGACCAAGGATCACTTCACGTAATATGTTAAGTGCGGCAGCAGGCTTAGTATAAGCATTAGGGCCTAAACGTAATACACTGTCTGACTGTGTCATAACCGGCACTTGGTTTTCTGACTTCATGTATTCAACGATATCGCGAGGCTCAACACCCCAAGGAATTGTGTGGTCCCACTCACGACCAGCAACACCATCTAAGAAGCTGTTAAGACCTTCATCCATCCACGTCCATTGACGCTCATCAGAATTCACCACCATTGGGAAATAAATATGCCCAACTTCATGGATAACAACGCCGATTAAGAAGCGTTTTTCTGCTTGAGAGTAGGTACGTGTTCCGTCATCTTGCAAGTCTGTGCGCGGACCATTGAAGGTGATCATGGGGTATTCCATACCACCGACAGGGCCATTAACTGACTGTGCCACAGGGTAAGGGTAGTCAAATGAGAAGCGCGAATACACTTCCATCGTATGAACAACAGCTTCTGTAGAGTATTTCTTCCAGAGATCGCCACCCTCTTTCGGGTAGAAAGACATCGCCATCACTAACGGCTGGTCTTTACCACCTTGATGGTAGCCCTTAGCATCCCACATAAATTTACGTGATGAGGCCCATGCAAAGTCACGGACATTTTCAGCTTTAAAATGCCATGTTTTAGTTTTGTCTGTGCCTTCTTTTTCGTTTTCGAGTGCCTCTTCTTCAGTCACGATAAAAACAGGGCGTTTGGCATCTTCAGCTTGCTCTAAGCGTTTACGCTGCGTACTAGTTAGAACGCTGCTCGGGTTATCCAGCTTACCTGTTGCAGATACAATGTGGTCTGCAGGAACCGTTAATTCAACGTCGTAGTTACCAAATTCAAGGGTAAATTCACCACTCCCTAAGAACGCTTTGTTCGTCCAAGCTTCATAGTCAGTATACGCAGCAAGACGAGGGAACCACTGCGCTAATAAGAAGATATCGTTACCATCTTCTTCAAAATGCTCATAACCCGAGCGTGCACCAACGGCATCTTCTTCAACAATGTTAAAGGCGAAGTCCATGCTGAACTCAACGTCTTTACCCGGTTTAAGCGGTTCGTTTAAGTCGATACGCATTAATGTATCTACTACAGTAACTTTAAGCTCTTTTCCGTCTTCGTCTTTAACATTGGCGATTTGATAACCCAGCTCGTTGTCGGCCATGAATTGCTGACGACGTAACTGTCCTAAACTCAATTTAGTTGATTTTGGCTGAGGGTCACCTTGCAATGTTTTACCATTAAAAGTCGATGTCATTTCAGCAATTGAGTCAGATTTAAAGATATTTTGGTCTAGTTGTAACCAAAGGTACTTTAAAGTGTGAGGCGAGTTATTTTTATATTCAATTGTTTGGCTTGCTGTTAAACGGCGTTTCTTTTCATCAAGCTTAGCATCAATGTCGTAGTTTACCTGTTGCTGCCAGTAGTTTTCGGCAGGGGCACCCGCCGCACTTCTATATACATTTGGGGTAGGGAGTGCTTCATCTAACTGACGAAACTTATCAACAAACGAGCCTTTAGTTTGCTCTACCGATGACGCCATGACTGCTGAGGACACTGCCAAAGGCAATACCAAAGCACTCAAATGGAGAACTGCTTTTTTCATTGTTAATCCTGTAAATTAAGTGTAAGCCTACCATCTCAAACAGCTAACAAGGTTGCAATAAAATCACGATAAAATGCTAGTTTTTCAGGTTAGTATTCACCTTTGTGCAATGAACTATTTTTGCCGTTATATATCCCTACTTTCAGGCAATGTAAAGGGGGTTTACAGACGCATTGGTTATTTTTAATTCAGCACGAATTCATTACAAAGTATTACAGTTAATTTTAAGCCAACTTGGTCAAATTTTGTTTAACAGTAATAAAGGTGATTAGATGAAGTTTTATATTGTAAAAAAAGACTCTCGTTTAGCCGCTATTCCTGCGCAAGAATCAATTTTAAACGAGTACAAAGAACGTGGCTTTGAATATATTGAAGTGATCAACGCATGTGATGAAGACGATGCGTTAGCACGTACATCTCCCAGTTCAAAATGGACTAAAAAAGGACTGTTTTTAGGCTCATCTTTAGTAATTTTGACTCTAATTTTCATTATTTTCGCAATAAATTAATTTTTGCGGCATTTTCTATTGAAATTTACTGCCATTTGTATTTAAAATCGCCCACTTTTTTGATTTTGGGTCAATGCAGAAGCTGTATTTATCCCAAAAATGTGTCGGTAAACAGCTTAGAATTCGGTGGGCTTATGGATTTCTATATCCTAAAAAAACAACAAGAACTAATTGCAATTCCAGCGGACGAACAAAATTGTAAACAGTACCTTGATTCAGGGTATTTTTATATTGATAAAGTAGCGGCATGTAATGAAACGAATGCCCTAAAGATTTTACAAGCAAAACAAACTAAAGCGCTTAAAGTTCCATTGATTATGGCGTTGCTAGCTCTACCTATGGTGGTTTTTGCTTGGTATAGCTTAAGTTAACAAACCAAGCTGGGCATCTTGGCTCAGCTTAGGTATATTGACGCTCTTAATAAATAATAAGAGCGTTTAATGAAAGTCCTTCATACATCTGATTGGCATTTAGGCCAACAATTCTACGAGCACTCCCGATTCGATGAGCATCAAGCATTTCTAGCTTGGTTAACCGATACGCTTGTCTCAGAACAGATCGACTTATTACTGGTTGCGGGTGACATTTATCATACGGCAACGCCACCTGCCAGCGCAGAAAACCAACTCTACCAATTTATTAAAACCACTAAGCACCATTGCCCTGACTTACACATAGTGATTATTGCTGGTAACCATGATTCAGCAAATCGAATTATGGCGGCAAAGCCTTTATTGGCTCAGTTTGATACGCATGTTGTTGGCCGCTTTGATAGCAATGCTCCTCATGAAGTAGTCCTGGCAATCAGCACAAAAAACGGCGATGCGAATGTTGTTGCCATGCCATTTTTACGTAACAGTGATTTAAGCAGTTATAACCGCCAACAAGAGCAACCGTTAAGTTACAACCAAGCCGTTGCCCTTGCCTACAAAGATGCATTACAAGCAGCAAGCGAATTACCAAACGCGCCATTAATTGCCATGGGCCACCTGCATGCAAAAGGCGGAGACATCTCATCTGATTCTGAACGCAACTTAGTGATTGGTGGTGAAGATGCGATATCGGCAAGCATATTTACTGATCAACCCGATTATGTCGCGCTAGGGCATCTTCATAAGGCTCAAACCGTCGCGAAGAAAGAGACCATTCGCTACAGTGGCACGCCAATGCCAATGTCATTTTCTGAAAGACGCTACCAGCATCAAGTTGTGCTAGTCGAGATTAGTGACTCAGGTACTTCTGTAAACCCCCTTTACATCCCTAGTTTTTGTAAAGTCTTGTTGCTACCGGAAAAAGACTGTGTGCCACTAAACGAACTCTGTGAGCTTATAAAACAGCTCGATTTAACAGATGAAGATTTAGCACCATATCTGCGGGTTAAATTGAGTGCCCATGACACTGACACCACTTTCAGAGAACAAATAGAACAAGCCCTTGAAGGTAAGCAGGTTAAGTTCTGTGGTATTGAAAGGGTGCGTCAGCAAAACAATCAGCAAGACGATGAACAAACCCTATTTGAAGATGTCTCGCAAATTGAAGCGCTAAACCCACATTCACTTTTAGAGCAAGCATTTGCAAACAATAAAGATATGGCAGGACAGGCGGTGCCAAAAGAGCTAGAAGGCTTACTAAGCCAAGTGATCGATGAGTTGAATGCAGAGGACCTACTATGAAAATTTTAGCGATTCGAGTTCATCAACTCGCCTCTATCTTAGACGCCGAAGTCGACTTTAGCACTTCGCCTTTAAAAGAGGCGGGACTATTTGCCATCACGGGTGATACTGGCGCAGGTAAAAGTACTTTACTCGATGCCGTTTGCTTAGCACTGTACAACAAAACCGCACGACTACGAGGTGATACAGGCAATAAAATTGACTTTAATGGCGACAACATCAAACTCAATGACTCGCGAAACTTATTACGCCGCGGGGCAGGGCAGGGGTTTGCCGAAGTCGACTTTATAGGCCAAGACAAACAGCTTTACCGTGCAAGGTTAAGCTTTAGCCGCGCTCGTAATAAAGCTGATGGTAAATTACAGCCCGCACAACATAGCCTCTATTCATTACCTGATGAAGCCCTCATCGCTGATAGAAGCGCAGCAGGTAAAGAAATTGAACGTATTATTGGTTTGAGCTTTGAACAGTTCTCACGAGCTGTACTGCTTGCACAACATGAATTTGCCGCCTTTTTAAAAGCAACCGGTGATGAACGTGCGCAATTACTTGAATGTTTGACAGGCACCGATAAATTTAGCCGTATTGGTCAGCGAATTTTTGAACGCCATCGTGAGCAGCTGCAAGCATTAGAGCAGTTAAAGTTAAGTTTAAGTAATTATCAGGTTTTAAGCCCTGAAGAGGTCGAAACTAAACAAGCAGAACACAAAGCGCTTGAGGCTAAACTTGCTGAGTTACAAAAACAAATAAAACAATTTGAACAGTTCCAAGCGTGGTATAAACAAGCATTGCAGCAGCAACAACAGCTAAACCAAGCTGAGCAAGCAAAGCAAGAGTTACAGCAACAAATGCACGCGCTTGCTGAAAAAGCCACTGAAGCAAAACAAGCCCAGCAATGCTTAGAAATAAAGGATAACCGTGAACGCGTCACTTCGATTACAGCTCAACATGGGCAACTTATTAAAAACCGGGAGCAGCTTTTAAACGTTGACCATAAAACACTAATCAAAGACGCTGAGCAAACGCTTGAGAAGCAAACTGCGCAACTAAACCAAGCAAAGCAAGCACAAAAAGACGCGCAACCTATTATTAGCCAGGCCCGTGAGTTAGATAAACAACTTGCGGTTTTAAATCAGCAAGCAACGGCGCAAAAAGTACAAGCAGAAAAAGCAAAGCACCATCATCAAGAGCTGAGTAATACACTAAATAGCCATAAAGCCGAGCAGCAAAAACAGCTCGAGCAGCAAGCGCAAATCAATGGCTATTTAGAGGCACATGCACAATGGCAACCATTAGCGAAAGACTGGTCATTCTATAAAAGTGAGTTAAGCCGCTTTAGCCAGCAACAGCACACGATTAGCCAATCACAGCAAAACGTAAACTCTCTTCAGCCTAAAATTGATGAGCAGCAAGCAGCCGCGCAGCAGTGCAAAACTCAATTTCAAATCCTTGAACAAGAAATTCAGCGCTTAAATGAGCAAGATACCGCCTTTAAATCGAGTTTAAATACCCAATCAATGGCGGATATTGATGCGGGGCTTGAGGCGATTAAACACCTGATTGAAAAACGCCAAGTGTGGCAAACTAATCATCAGCAGTTAAAAAATTGGCAAACCCAGCTAAACACATTAAGCCAAACTGAGCAGCAACTACAAACCGCACTAAAAGATGCGCAGCAAGGGGCAGAACAAGCACAGCAACAGGTTTCGCTTTGTGAGCAAAACTTACAGCAAGTGCAATTAAGAGCCAGTGAAGGAGTCAGCCAGTTACGTGCCACCTTAAAAGCAGGGGAGCCGTGCGCGGTATGTGGCTCAAAAGAGCACCCATTTATGCATGAAGAAATGGTGAACGAGCAATTTAGCCAGCTTATTAACGACTTTACCAGGGAGCTAACTAACGCCAAACAGCATTTAAAAGCTCAGCAAACATTACAGCAAGCTAAAAGTAATGAGCTGGCGGCATGCAGCCAACAGATAAGCTCATTAAACGGGCAAATCTCAGAACTGAGTGCTCAACAACAGAGCCTCAAAGAAACTATGGCAGCAAGCCGTACTGAGCTAAATGATTTAACCGAAGCTCAGTTAAACGAGCGTCAGCAACAGCTCAGCCTGCAAAAACAGCAATACTATAAAACTCTTGAGCAGCAACAACAGCTGCAAAATACGCTTGCAGCTAAGCAAGCTGAGTACAATAAGCAAGGGCAAACGCT
Organism: Pseudoalteromonas sp. PB2-1; assembly: GCF_045040605.1. Classification (NCBI taxonomy): domain Bacteria; kingdom Pseudomonadati; phylum Pseudomonadota; class Gammaproteobacteria; order Alteromonadales; family Pseudoalteromonadaceae; genus Pseudoalteromonas; species Pseudoalteromonas sp. PB2-1. The sequence continues at coordinate 723,480 of NZ_CP090668.1, read as the reverse complement.
GCATAGTAAAGAGCAGCAACTAAACGAATTGCAGCAACAGCTAAATAATCTGCAAACACGCTTAAATGAGCTCAATGATGAGCATCAGCAGCTACATGCCACACTGAATCAACAGTTCACCAGTGCACCTTGGTGGCAGGCACTCAATACACAAAACATTTCTTTAGAGGTCATTGCAGAGCACGTTGAGGCTTATCAGGCGTCGCTGCAAACTGCGGATGAGCTTAAAGCTAGTTTAAAAGCCATTGAGCAGCACCTTGCGCATGTAACACCGCAGCTTAACGAAGCACATACCTCTTTAACTCAGTGCAACGAGCAACTAAGCCAAACTCAAACCGAATTAACGCAGATACAATCAAAGCGCGAGGGCTTATTGAGTAACGCAGCAATATCGGTAGATGAGTTTATAGCAGAGCTTGAAAAGGCGGTAGATTCCGCGCAGCAGGCACTGCAACTTGCCCTGACAACCCATAGTAATGCGGTGAAGGCGCGTGACGAACAAGCCATTCAAATAGCAAATCTTGACGAACGTGAAAAAGAACTAAACGCTGAACATGCGGCACTTAATGAACGCTTTAGCCATTGGTTTAGCGATTTTAAAGCGCAGCACCCAAGTTTGGATGAACAAGCAGTTAGTCAGCTATTAACGATAAACCCAACTGAGATCAAGAAAACATTGGCTGATCACCACACTGCCGAGAGTAGCTTAAAAGACGCTGAGGCACTGTTAAAACAGTTACAAAAAGCTCAAGCTCAGCACCAAAAAGATAAACCTGCACTGAGTGAAGATGAGCTGCAAATACAGCTTAATCAAACAACAGAGCAACAAGTGCAAGCTAATAACGCATTATTGCAAGTTGCGACGGAGCTTAAAACCCATCAACAAAATAGCCAAGCGCTGGCAGATAAACAAAAGCAATTAGTAGAGCAGCAAAAAAGCTATGAACACTGGCATCTACTCAATAAGGTATTGGGGGATGCCAGCGGCAAAACCATGCGTAATTTAGCACAAACGCAAACCTTAAAAATACTGTTGCACTACGCGAATAGTCACTTACAGACACTAAATAAACGCTACAAATTAACCGCTATAGGACAAACCCTCGATATCGCAATTATCGATAGAGATATGGCCGATGAGCAGCGCTCTGTTAATACGTTATCGGGTGGTGAGTCATTTTTGGTGTCGTTAGCCCTCGCATTAGGGCTTGCCTCCTTATCGTCAAATAAAGTGCAAATAAACTCTTTGTTTATCGACGAAGGTTTTGGTACGTTGGACAGTGAAACGTTAAGCATCGCGATGGATGCTCTTGATTCTCTGCAAGCACAGGGCCGCAAAGTCGGGGTGATTTCTCACGTCTCAGAAATGACCGAACGCGTTGCCACCCAAGTGCATGTGGCGAAAAAACCAGGTGGTTATTCGACCATCTCAGTTATTTAAAGGATTAGCATGCCAACTTTTAATCATGAAGAAGCAAGTCACTACGACGAACGTATTTTGCGACTAGTTCCAGGTTATGAGCTATTACATCAAGCAACCGCAGCCCAATTAGCAACAACGCTGAACGATAATGCGTGCATTTTAGTGGTTGGTGCCGGAACAGGTAAAGAAATCATTGAATTAGCGGCGTTAAAACCAGGCTGGCAGTTTATTGCTCAAGATATCTCACAAGACATGCTCGATATTGCCGAGCAGCAGTTTGGCCAGCATAACATCAGTGACCGAGTAACAGTGCATTGCGGTGATATCAACGGCATCGACAGCCAGTGTGACGCCGCACTGTGTTTACTAGTCATGCACTTTGTTGAAGATAACGGCGATAAAAAAGCACTATTAAAAGCGATTCACAGCAAGCTCAAAAAATCGAGCAACTTATACATTGCCGATTTAATGCGCCCAGAATCTGCTTTTGAGCGCGAGTCACAACTACAGCTTTGTTCACAGTTAGGTTTGACTGAAGCCGGCACAGAGCGCATACGCCACAACCTAGAGCACGAGTTTTACCCATTAGACCGAATTCGTTTTTCTGAATTAGTAAATGAAACTGGATTCAGCACCCCTAAACAGTATTTTAAAGTGCTTGGTTTTACAGGGTATGTGGTTGGGAGTTAATAGCTGTAGGCGCGATTTTGCATCGCGCCACATGCCAAGCAGCATATCAATAATTACACGGTAAACCCGCTGCTACCACGTCGAAATTTGCTCTCTTAAGGGGTTCAATCTGAGAGCTCAAAGCTTGTAACTTTACTTGATCTGCCACATTTGATTATTAGAGTTGAATCTTACCGAGAATAACAGCTTTGTGCCTTGAGTCGATGAACTCATTTCTGGACAAAATGTTTCAGAGCCGAATGACGGCTCTATACCAGACATTGGTAACGTCCATAGTTGTTTGGGGTCGGTTGCCTTTGCTTGTTAGTGGTTATCCAGCTTTTGCATCAGTACTAAAAGCTCATTTAAAACCAGTTCTGGCTCATCAATCTGCACAAAATGACCACTTTTTCCAGTCAACACAGATTTACCCTGTGGGAAAGCACTCGCCCACTCCTGCCATAGTTCACCCCACATTTTTCTGCCCTGATCCGTGAAAAACAAATTGGCTGGTCTTTCTACTTTTCTTACAGAGGTAATCACTGTTACGGGCATATCTTTGATTTGTGGGTAATCAGGTAGCGGTCTTTTACTCCAGAAATCTAGATATTGGTTCGACATACCATCGGCCATGTCATCCAGTTTGATCTGAGCAATTTCTCGATTAGCTTTTTCTAAATCAATAGCACGCAATATATCAACATCATGTTCGGAAGACGGGTCTAACATTAACAGTGCTTTTATTTTTTTTGGGTAAGCTGCGGCGAACTCTCTCGCAACGCTGCCACCATATGAATGAGCAACTAAAATGACCGGCTGGTTAACATCTAATGCAACTAAAAACTCGCTGGCGTATTCTGCATAATCACTTGATGTAAAATGCCTCTTAATAGCTGTGGAGTTGCCATTTCCAACTCTAGAATAACGAATAACCGTGGCATGCTCAGCTATTTGGTTAAAAACGGGCTCCCAGTCAGACATGCCAGCACTACCACCGGCCTCCAAAAGAACTATATGCTTACCATTACCTGCAACTTCATACTCAAGTTCAAATTCATTGACGTTGATAAGTGTCGGTTGAGCTGAAACAGTAAAAGATAATGCGATACCAATAAACGTGATTAACTTCAAAACTACTCCTTAAAACATTAACATTTTAGCTTTTATGCGACACGCAGTTTGTGTTGCATAATCGCTTGTTGGATTGAGGCGCTACCTGCTCGGTGTGTGAGAATTGGTGTTTTTATGCTAAGGGAATTTGCTTTTATGACCTAAGCTACACCAAGCCTGCTTAATCGGCGCGCCTGTCGCATCTATGCTGTCCCTATATTGCTCAGTGTTTGTCATGTTGTTATTACAACTAAATTAGGCTTTATAAGCAACCACTATAGGCTATTTCAGTATTAACTTATTTAATGAGTTTATTCATGACTTGCCTTCCAGTAATGGAATAACCCTTAGGTAAGTGTGGCTCAAATGTCCTGAGTAGGCTCTCCACATAGCGGCTAAGTTCAACAACTCTCTTAAATGACTGGTTCTCGCTCAGAGCCGACCTATAGAGTAATTACGCTAACGCACTTTGGGGCAAAATGCGTTACAAGAACGTCCGCTTTATAAAATAAAGTCATTAGCACTAACTAGCTGTGACCGCCTTTTATCCGCTCATAGCCGCCTGTTAGACGAGGTTTATACCTTCTCACCTAAACTGTAAGATCTGATACGAGCTAAGACACTTAATTCACAACCTACTAACTTGTTGGGTATCACTCCTCTCTACCCAACCCACGAGCTATGAATCATCGCGCGAAATAAATTTCACGCCTACGCGATGTAAAATCGCTGCGACCTCAAAGCTCGTAATATTACTCTTTATCTTTATAACTCGCTAACTTGCGAGCCTAATACCCAGCTGCTTGACCATCTTTACGGGTTTCAGATGCACCATAATAAACACCGGTTTTAGGGTCTTTCAATATAGCTTGATAACCACCATAGGGGCCAACGGCGTCTTGCAAAGTGTGGCCTTTCTTTATTAGCTCACGGCGGGTTTCCATTGAAAAACCTGACTCTAAGCTAACAAAACCACCATCCTCCATGATTTCACCAGTTGGTTGCGATGACCCCGTATGCAGAATACGTGGCGCATCACCGGCTTCTTGCAGGTTCATGCCAAAATCAATCATGTTGATAAGTATTTGAGCATGCATTTGTGGCTGCGTCGCACCGCCCATCACGCCATAACTCATATATGGCTTACCATCTTTGGTGACAAACGCAGGAATGATTGTATGAAATGGTCGTTTACCTGGCTCATATTGGTTCATGTGGCCTTTTTTAAGCGCGAACATTTCGCCCCGGTTTTGCAATACAAAGCCTAATTTAGCAGGTGTCATACCAGAGCCCATACCACGGTAATTACTTTGAATAAGCGAAACCATGTTGCCGTCTTTATCGGCGGTCGTCATATAAATAGTATCGCCTTCTACTGGGCCTGCATGGTCACGTTTTGCGGCCTTGTTAGGGTCTATCAGTTTGCGTCTTTGGTCAGCATACTGCTGCGAAATAAGTGTTTGTACAGGAATCGTGTTAAACGCTGGATCCGCGTAATATTTTGCACGATCTGCAAAAGCGAGCTTTTTCGCCTCAACAAAGGTATGGACGTATTCTGGGCTATCAAAGCCCATTGCTTTGATATCGTAACCCTCAAGAATATTAAGAATTTGCTGTGCAGCAATACCTTGGCCATTTGGTGGCAATTCCCAGAGCGTATACCCTCTATAATCAGCGTTCACAGGTTTGACCCACTCGCTATGGTGCGCAGCTAAATCTTCATAGGATAAGTAGCCGCCGTTTTCTTGCATGTAGCGACCAATTTCTTTAGCAATATCGCCTTTATAAAAGGCATCGCGGCCGTCTTTGGCAATTTTGCGATAGGTGCTTGCAAGGGCTGGGTTCTTAAAGATTTCCCCTTTTTCAGGCATGGCCCCATTTGGCATATACACATCTTTAAAGCCCGGATATTTGCCACGAGCAGCAACACTTTTTTGCATGTAATAGGCAATCAGTTCAGACACTGGGAAGCCATTTTCAGCGTAGTCGATAGCAGGTTGGAGTAAGGCTTTCATTGGTGTTTTGCCAAACTTTTTATGTAACTCAAACCAACCATCGACAGCACCAGGAACCGACACTGGTAACGGCCCATAAGCAGGAATGGTGTCGCCTTGTGCTTTTAAGGTATCGAAAGACAAGCTTTGTGGTGAACGACCAGAGGCATTTAAGCCGTATAGTTGCTTGCTTTTATTATCCCAAACAATGGCAAATAAATCCCCACCAACTCCACATCCAGTCGGTTCAACAAGGCCAAGCACTGCGTTTGCCGCAATCGCCGCATCAATGGCATTACCACCATCTTTTAGTACTTGTAAGCCAACCTGCGTAGCTAACGGCTGTGATGTTGCAACCATACCTGATTGTGCGATGACTTCTGAACGGCTAGCAAAGTTATGGCCTGTGATGCGATCGTAAGCTTGGGTAGAGCCTGCTGTAGCTAAGCATAGAGCTAACACTATCCTTTTAATGAGTGGAGTTGGTTTCATCGTTATTGCCCTTTTATTGTTTTATTCACTATAAAAAGCAATTTAAAGCTAAGCAAAAGCTTTGCGTCCGAAGACCAAAAAATACGACTATTGCCAACAACCGAGCTAAATTAGACTTTCATTAAGAAAAACTAATAAATAGCGTTACCGGTAAAACACTCTTTTAACATAGCGGATGCATAAGGGTGGCTTTGCTGAGCCGAAGGTATAAACTGACTAACAATATCGTCAACTTGCTCGGTTGCTTTTAACTGCTTTAAATGACTTTGTAACTCTTTTACGGTTTCAATTGATGTGCTTTTATTCAGAGCTAAGTAGTTTCCAGCCAGTGCAGGATGGTTAAGCGCAAATACGGGGGCTAGCTGTTCGGGACTTAACCCCACTTTTTCTAATTGAGAAGCCAGTGTTAAGGCCGAGCCAATTAATAAGTCGTGCTCGCCTCTTTTAAACATTTTTAGCTCTTCAAATTTTTTTGAGTAAGTTAAAAAATGCTGACCTTCTTCCAGATTTAAATCCATTAAAACTGAGTGATATACATCTCCCCGTGCCACACCTACGGTGTAATTTCGTAAAGACGCCATACTATTCACAGTTATATCTGAGCGAGTCGCTAACTTATAAAAACATGTTTGCCCAGAAGCTAATGGACCAACCCAATAAAACTTCGATTCTCTTTGTGCTGTGCGTGAAGTTGAAAAGATGCCACTATTGGCTCTCGTTGAAACTAGTTGCATCGCTCTTTTCCAAGGGTATAAGTCAATAGTACAGTGTAAATTTGCGTTTTCGCAAAGAAGCCGAACAATCTCTGTGTTGATTCCCGTAATTTGGTCTTCTTTTTCGAAATTATAGGGAGGGAAAGACTCAGTATACAGTGTCAGTGTTTTTTGTTTAGCAAGCACATCCCCTACAAACATAAAAAACAACACGCTTAGCAGACGTATTAACATAGTCAACTCCACACGAAACCTATCACTTTAGTCATGCTTAACAATGCGGCTCAGCTGTTTATTTAGGGTATTCAGGCAAAATGGTTTAATAATAAAGCCATCAACTTTAGCACTAATCATATCTGTCACGGTCTCTTTACTGTCTTCGCATGTGACCATTAAAACAGGGATACTCTTAAAATCAGGTGTATCTCGCATTTGCATAAGTAAGCATTTACCATCCATTTTTGGCATATGCAAATCAGTAATGACTAGGTCAAAATGTTGCTTTCCTAATAACTCAATAGCTTGATTGCCATCTGTTGCTTCTGTGATGTCATCATAATCAAGGCGGCGCAACATGTTTATTAAAACATGGCGCATTAAAGGCATATCATCGACAACAAGAATTTTCATACTAAGCACACTAGCTTTTATAATATCTTAAGCTTAGTTTGCATACTCAATAACGCAATGGAGTATTCAAGCTAAGATATCAGCCACTAATTGGCTTAGTCGAGCAATCTTACTATTACTCAATTGCCGATAATCGAAGTAAGGGCATACGATAACCTTATCACTCTTGCTAATGGCAAACTCATCATCTATCCAAGTTAGTGGTGAATTAAGCTGCCCTGATTGAATCAGTTTTTTAGCATGAGTACGACCTGCAATAATATGCAATTGGTTACTTACATCTAAAAGTGGCGGACTAAACAAAAGCGCAGTGCAACTGTTAGCTTGCAGTAATAAATCATCTCGGAAGGTTTGCCAGTCACACGCTTGCTTTGCAAATTTAAAATGCTCACTAGGCAGAGCAAATAACACCTTAGCATATACGTTAAAAACTTTTCTCCAGCCATTGCCGCAAGCTTGATTTATGCTATTAATTTCGCCTGCTTGCATTGCATGCAAAAAATTGAGTGTTTGCCACGGCGCCATGGGTGGGCGCTTTTCAATATATACTGCAACGGTGAATTTGCTGTCTCCAAAACCCTGTAGCCGTTTCTTTGTGTCCATCATAATTTTTTTGCAAGAATGCGATCTAAATTATTGGCAAAGTTTTGCCTGTCGGCTTGGCTAAGAGGCGGTGGCCCTCCCGACATTTCAACTCCACTAGAACGCATTGTTTCCATAAAATCTCGTACGTTTAATCTAGAGCGAATATTCTCCGTGGTATACAGCTCTCCACGAGGATTCAGCGCTTGTGCATTTTTTTCTATTACTTCTGCAGCAAGTGGAATATCACCCGTGATAACCAAATCACCCGCTTCAACACGTTTCACAATCTCGTTATCAGCAATATCAAACCCTGATGAAACCTGTATACGCGAAATAAACTTTGAAGGTGGGATACGCATCGCATGATTAGCAACCAGCGTTGTAACTGTTTGCGTGCGCTCTGCTGCGCGAAATAATATCTCTTTAATAACAGTAGGACAGGCATCCGCATCAACCCAAATTTTCATAGCACTCTCGACAGAATTTTTAAGTATGAGATAGTTTACCGTAATTGAACTTATTTACCGCTATTAACGTATTAAAATATTTGATTTTAAAAGGAGCTTTACGTGCGCAACTTCCATAAACTTCTCATTATAGCAATTACCTCTACGATACTCTCTGCGTGTACTGGCACTCCAGAGAACATAAAACCTGTTGAGAACTTTGAACTCAATAAATACACAGGTACTTGGTATGAAATTGCGCGGCTAGATCACTCTTTTGAGCGTGGCTTAGAAGGAATAACAGCTCAATATTCAGTAAACCCTGATGGCAGTGTAAAAGTAATTAACAGAGGCTACAATCTTGAGGAACAAGCATGGGAGCAAGCCCAAGGCAAAGCTAAATTTGCGAGCAAACCTAACATAGGTCATTTAGAGGTTTCTTTCTTTGGCCCATTCTACAGCTCATATGTGATTTTTGAATTAGATAAAGAAAATTATCAATATGCATATATCACCGGCTACAACAAAGAATATTTATGGTTCCTATCAAGAACACCCAAGGTGAGCGAAGCACAATTAAAAGACTTTAAAGACACAGCTAAAAAATATGGCTTTAAAACCGAAGAATTAATCTTCGTTGAGCATGACAACCTGTAAAGGGGATTTACAGGTTGTCTTTAAAACATCATGGATGTGTAACACAACTGTCATTGAACCAAGGCAAACTCTGCTTTATTAAATTGAAGCAACATGTGATCCCCCCAATTTAATTCCCTGCTCGGGTAGGCTATGCCTACCCATTTTTTTCAGATCAGTTTTTTACTAACTAAGCTAGAAAATCATTACCGAAAAGCAACTTAACAGTAAAATTGATAAATTGAGTATACTGATATGCTTTACCCATGAAACAGTAAAACTATATAAAATCATGAGCATAAGTACACTTAGCGCCATATAACCGCAAAACAATAATGCACCATATCCACCTTCGCTCAGTACAGATAACACTAAACTTAGTAAAATAGTGATCCAGCCTGTAGCTAAAAAGCTATGTCGTTGTTTATCCGTTAGCTTCTTTTTAAAAACTTCACGAAAATGGTTAAACTTTGCTAAAGCAAAACAATTAAATGCCATAAAGCACAAACTAAACTGCAGTAATTCCATCATCCTTGTTGCTCCTTAAGGTCCTTGGGCTTTTGAAAACGGCGAGTACTTACTTTTTTGCTAGCAGTACGTAATTTTTTGCCCTGTAAAATAAACAGGCTTCCCGCAATAATGAAACCAAAATCAACGCAAAACAGCGTCCATTTTTGAGTTAGTAAATAACTGATCCAATTTCCCTCGGTTGTCATAGCATTTACTAAAGGAACAGCAAAACATACCAATGCGTTAAGCCACGCTGCTAATTGCCATTGACGTTTAGAGCTACTTATTATTGCCAACACAGTCATTGCTAACCATGCGAGGAAGAACACGAGTATTTCTTTATCGGCACGCGCTACCATCTCTAAAGGTAATAATCGATTAGCAATAAAAAATGATGCCGTTGCAAATGGTAACCCCATCAGGGTAGCTAGATTTAACGTTTCTACTAATTTCAAGCCAACCCCAGCTTGCTGCTGCGGCTTTAAACGCTCCCTTAAACGTTTAGCCCACATAATGCAGCCTGTAGCAATCATTGCGCAGCCAGCGATACCACATAAGAAATATAGCCAGCGTAATAATGGGCTAGCTAGTCGCCCTACGTGTAATGCTGTCATCGAATCATAAAAGCGTGCTGATGCCGACCAATCTTTACCTTGCTCAGCGAGTAGTTCGCCAGTACTACCTGAAAATAAAAATGCCGCCCCATTATCCACGACCTCTTTACCTGTGTTCAAATACACACTCACGCGTGATGACTCTTTGTTTGCATCGCGAATAAAGAAGAAACCTATATCGGCATCAGGTGACTTAGTATAAACCTGATCTAAAATAGTATTCATGCTAACCAGTGGCGCAGGAACATCACTCGATTCGACACGAGCCCTGATAGGACTTGCCTCATTAAACATTTGTTGTAGCCCCTTCTCATACACCGTTTGAGCAGGGTAGGGGAAAACCATAAATATTAAGGTTATCAAGCCTGTATACGTAATCATAATATGAAATGGTAAGGCTAATACCGATGATACATTATGAGCATCAAGCCAACTGCGACTTCCTTTGTTTTTTCTAAAGCTAAACATATCTTTAAAAATACGCTTGTGAATAACAACACCAGTAATCAAGGCAATCAGCATAAATAATGATGCTAGACACACTAGCCAACGTGCCGTTCTGACATCGATGTAATGTAAATCAAAATGCAGTCGATAGAAAAAATACCCGCCTTTGGTCTCTCTAGGCGGCGCAATTTGCTCATTGGTAGTAGGGTCTAAATAAGTCTCAGTAAATTTAGCGCGTCGTTGCCCTGGCTGCTTAGGCTCAGCATAACTATAGGTATATAAAGGGTTACGAGGCTCAGGTAAATAAATACGCCATGATGATGAGTCTGCTGCTTTATTTTGCAACTGCTCTACAGCATAGTTAATTTGCTGTCTTTGCTTAGCTAGGCGGTTATCTTGATGAGTAACAGTGTGCGTTTCTGGCTCGAACCAATAAGTAATCTCGTCTTTAAAAAAACTGATGGTGCCAGCAAAAAAAATTAAAAATAATAACCAACATACTAACAAACCAACCCAAGTATGTAGCCAGGTCATTGAACGAAAAAAGTTCTCTTTCATAACCAACCCTTAATCAACGAAAGAATTACAAACTGGACACCTGTAGTTAGTAAAATAGTGATCCAGACACGCTTTAATGACTTAACTGCAAACACCCAAATAAAAACACAACTATAAAAAAATACCGACAACGTAGTGGTTAATAACACACTGTCTAGCTGATTTAAGGGAAGCAAGATGGCTAACAAAGAGATAAGTACACTGGTAAATACATAGCCCCCAAAGATGGCAGCAATAAACCGAAAGAATACCGATATTCGGTAAGATATGCTCACAGAGCGCTTTTTAAACACATTTTTAGGACGCTGCGAAGGCACTGCATCAATGGATTGTGAATGCATGATAATCCTTTAAATAAACACGAATAGAAAGCGCACTATTATAAACTGACAAAATAAAAAAGATAGTGATTATCATTTGCGTAACCATGAAGAATAAGTAAATTTATTGAGTACTCTCTAGTTAGTAAAATAATGATCTACTGGCTTTGCGAAGCCTAATATCATAAGGTGATATAAAAACCGAATGGGGTGCTTGGATGCGAACAATAGGATTAATTGGCGGTATGAGCTGGGAGTCAACGCAAAGTTATTACCTGCTTTTAAATCAAGGTGTTAAAGAAAGCCTTGGTGGACTGCATAGTGCAAAAATAGTACTGGTAAGCTTAGATTTTGCCGAAATAGCAAGATTACAACAGCAACAAGATTGGCCACAGATGGCAGAGATACTGATCAAAGCAGCCAAGCAAGTTGAGGCTGCAGGTGCGAATTATTTATTAATTTGTACCAATACAATGCACAAATTAGCTGAGCAAGTACAAGCTGCGATTTCAATTCCTTTATTACACATTGCTGATGCAGTTGGTGAAAACCTGATCCAAAATAATCATAAAAAGGTCGCTTTACTTGGAACCCAGTTCACTATGGAACAGGATTTCTATAAACAACGACTAGCAGATAAATTTTCTATTGATGTGTTAGTCCCAGCAGCACAGGAGCGAGCCATCATTCATAATGTTATTTATAATGAATTATGCAAAGGGATTATAAAATCAGAGTCTAAAGCTGCGTACTTAGCAATTATTGATAAACTAAAACAGCAAGGAGCTGAGGCAGTAATTCTAGGTTGTACAGAAATCGCATTACTAGTACAGCAAGCTGATACTTCAATGCCGCTGCTTGATAGCACTACGCTACATTGTGAAATGGCCCTTGAGCATAGCCTTAATGAGGAATAAATAATGTCAAACCATCATACTTTAAATTACGTTGAATTTGCTGCGAGCGATTTAACAGCAACTAAAGCTTTCTTCCAGCATGTGTTTAAATGGCAGTTTACTGACTATGGACCTCAATACACCGCATTTAGCTGTGAATCTGCAGGCCTAGACGGGGGCTTTTATCAAGCACCATTAAAATGTCTATCAACGAATGGTGGGGCGTTGTTAGTGCTTTACTCAAACAACATTAAGGAAACTCAATCACAGGTTGAGAGCCATGGCGGTAAAATAATAAAACCTCTTTTTAATTTTCCGGGTGGTTATCGCTTTCATTTCACAGAGCCAAGCGGTAATGAACTAGCTGTTTGGTCAAAACAAGCCTAGATCATATTTTTACTAACTCATGAATACAAAACTTTTACTAGAGCAAGTTAGTAAATGCGTGATCTGTGAACCTCATTTACCACTTGGCGCACACCCTATTATCCAGTTTAACAGTAACGCTCGTATTTTAATTGCAGGCCAAGCGCCCGGAGTTAAAGTTCATCAAACAGGTCAGCCGTTCAATGATGCAAGTGGCGATAGACTTCGAGAGTGGCTTAATGTAAGTACTGATGAATTCTACGATGAACAGAATTTTGCTATTTTACCTATGGGTTTTTGTTATCCAGGAAAAGGCAAATCAGGTGATTTACCGCCAAGAAAAGAATGCGCTATTGCATGGCGAGAGAAGCTTCTGGCGCAATTAAATAATATTCAGCTTACTATTGTGCTTGGCAAGTATGCGCAAGCTTATCATTTACCACAAACAAAGAAGCAGCCATTAACAGAGTTAGTAAAATCATGGCGTGACTATTGGCCAAGCCATCTTCCGTTACCTCACCCAAGCCCCCGCAACAATATATGGCTAAAGAAAAATCCTTGGTTTGAACAACAAGTACTGCCTGAGCTTGGCACAAAAGTACGCTCCATACTTAAAGGCTAATAATGCAAAACCGCTATTATCAACAATATGGTTATTACCATGTAAAGGGCCTTTACAATGACAAGAGCCTATCAAAGGTTCGCCCAATTCTAGATAAGTTTCATAATAACTGGTTACAGGAAAACCAACATTTTTACAAAACTAAAGGTATCAATAGTTCAGGGCTTACTGCAGCACGATGTTTAACGGATGACGAAAAATTAATTTTATTTAAGTTCATTAATTCAGATACTTTGCTCAACCATGTAAGACCAATTATTGCTGCACCATGCTTTATGAATACCCAACTTTTCTTTAACCCTTACAAAAAAGAACAGCGTAATTATTGGCACAGAGATATGCAGTACCATTTAAACCTAACCGAGCAAAAAGAAGCGCTTAAGGGCCCAGAGGTTTTGCATTGTCGAGTGGCTTTTGAAGATGAACTTGGTATTGAAGTCATTCCTGCAAGCCATAAACACTGGGACTCAAAAGAGGAGTTAACAGTTCGGCTAGAGGAACAGGGGGCTTCAAATAGTAACGCACTAAAGAATGGAAAAACGATTGCTCTTCAAAAAGGGGACTTACTAATTTTTTCTGCAAATATGATTCATAGAGGCCTATATGGCTTAAATCGGTTTGCTTTTGATATTTTATACTTTGATCGTCATCCCAGTATTGAGCAATTTTTACAAACCGATTTTTTACCAACTGAAAATCAGAAGCTGCAACTCGACAACCCAGATGCCTTTATTTGGCCACAAAAAAACGGCTAGTTAGCCGTTTTTTATTGAATGACAAGATTACTGTAACATCGCAAATAGTTGTTTTAGTTGTGGCATATATTCCTTAACCAAATTCACATTGCCTTCGTTCACGTTAGTGCTTGATTTTGCCCCTTCTAATGCACCTGCCAACGAGCGTGTGCCCGAATTAGCCGAAGAAGCGCCGAAACTTTGTAAGCCTGTTACAGCTTGATCAACACGCTTTTGATTGTCACTAGACAAGCTACCTTTTAAATTAGCTAAATAGGCCATTGATACTTCAGAACCAACGACAATTAACTGCTCTGGCGTAAAACCATATTGCTCAGTTAAGCCCGCAAACTCAGTATATAGCTCGTGTTGTTTTATTTGATCAAGAAACCCCATCATTGATGAGGTATTCGTTGCCTCAGAACCACTTAACATACTTCCTAAGTCAACGTTTTTAAGCTCAGGCTGATTCTGCGACCAATTAGCCACTGCAGGTAACGCTTTAATATAACTTTGAAGTTGGTTTTCCGTAATATCTTCTGCGAAGCTTGAAAAACTCATTATAAGTAAACTCAATGATATAAGTAACGCTTTCATCAGATTCTCCTTGTGTACAATTTTTAGCCGCCAGTTAGTTTTAACGGGTTATTATGATCAGCTAATTACAAATGTTAGAATATAGTTTTTATCACAGCTAACTGAACCTAATGTTAATTATTTCCAATACTGTAACAATCGATGAATGGGAGCTCGATATAAGCGCTATCCGTTCTCAAGGAGCGGGTGGGCAAAATGTGAACAAAGTGGCGAGTGCTATCCATTTACGCTTTGATATTAATCGTTCCAAACTTCCTGACTTTTACAAACAACGACTGTTAAATTTAAATGACTCTCGAATCACAAAAGAGGGTGTTGTTGTAATAAAGTCGCAAAACCACCGAACTCAAGAACTTAATAAAGAGGATGCACTTAACCGCTTAAAAGAACTTATTATAAGTGCCACACAGGTTCAAAAGAAACGCAGACCAACCAAACCAAGTAAAAACTCTCAACGCAAGAGGATGGACAGCAAAACAAAAAGAGGACAAACAAAAGAGCTAAGGAAAAACATAAAATTATAACTTTATAATTACGACTTAGTATCAAAATTAAGCAGAACTGTAAAGAAGTGTAACTTGTTAACAAAGTTAATTGATGGTTAATCTAGCAAATACTATAATAATAATTCTATCTCACTTTTGAAGGAGCCGTATATGGGCTACAAAACACGCTGTTTTGCAATTGCAATGATAACGCTGTCAGTTTTACCTATGTCTAGTTTTGCGGTTGACTCTTGGCAAGCTGGTAGCGCGTACCCGCAAGGGAGTGAAACCTGCTACAACGAGATTTTATACAAGGCTCGATGGTGGGCCACCCCTGGTGAAGAACCAGGTAGCTCACAGTGGGGAGCATGGGTTGCAGATGTTGTCTCAAAAACCTGTGTGCAAAATGTGGTGAAACAAGATGAATTATTGAAATCATTACCCACTATTTTTGAAGCGAACAATAAAAAAGGGAGTTCATCAGATTAACTCCCTTTTTATTAATCAAATGTATGATGCCGTGTTACAGCAAAACGATTAAGTATATGATGCATAATATACACAGCACATAAACTAACAAGAATCGCTACTGATACTGACGAAAACCGATATAAGGCACTGTAAACCAAGTCCTGCCCAGGTCCTAACGATTGACCAAACAAAATACCAAACGTAGTAATAATACCGAAGCCAACCCCCGGAATGCCGCCAGAAATTATATGATATCGACTAAAGATGAACGTCAAAATCCATAAGATAAGCGCAGGAAAAATCAATATATCAGTGTGATTGTATAAAAAGAGCTGTGCAACTAACGCTAAATTACAGCCAATTAATGTGCCAACTGCACGCTGCCACGCCGCCATACCAGCCGCTTTCCAGCACAATGAAAATAAGATCAATACAGATGCCGCTTGTGCGGAGATAGAATCTTGTAAATCAAATACCTGAAATACCACAAACGATAAGGTTGCCACTGTTGAACAAAGTAATACTTCATGGCGTACACTTTCTTTCGCTTTTTCGGGCATTACACGTGCTTGACGCGGTGCAACATCAGGAAACAAACCATGCATGAGCATCGAAAAAACAACAGTAACCACAACAGCAACAGCGTTACTAATTATCAGAGGATAGATACTTACTCCTCCACCTGTGTAGGTCGAAAAGTGCAATTGAATCGACAAACTCACAACCGTTGTGGCACCAAATAAGAAATTAGCGCCACGGCTCATTTGATAAAACAAAAAAGCAAATGCGACAAAACTCATCATTGTCATAACAACGGGTAAGTGGGAAAACAATCCTTGTACCACAAGCACAAACAATGCACTGAATACAGCACCAGCGTAAAACTGACGAATAATATGCATATTAAGTACAGGGACTAAACCGAGCAATAACATAGGGTAAACAGTAAAAAAGATGCCATTAGGCCAGTTCATCAATTTTGCCAGTGCGAACCCTAATGCTGAGCCCGTGGCAATGCGTAGCGCTTGGCGCAAGCCATTACCATCGAGTTGCAATACTGACATAACTTACCCTGCCTTAGTAAATGAAGTGCAGAACACTGATAAAGCGAATTTGCATGCTCGCAAACCAACTGCCAACGCTCGAATCAGGCAAAAGCTGAACTGTAGCACGAGCTCCGCTTGGAAATTTAGCTAACATTTGGTGCTCATCCAATTGAATATGAATACGTTGACGCTGCGCATCTCGTACCCAGCGATTGCTACTTTCAGTGGCACTGAGTAAACCGTTAGCATTAAGCTGGCCATCACTGACTCCCGCTTCAAAGCTAACAATTTTGCCAGTAAATACTTTGCCGGGTAGCGCATCAAAGCTTACTTTCGCAGTACTGCCAATTTGCACGTGCACCAAGGACTTTTCGCGAAAATCAGCCACAAGATCAGCCTTGTTAGCAACAATCGCCATTAAAGGTTGGCCTTTATTGGCATATGTACCCGCTGTCACTTGTAAGTTGGCAGTTTTACCATCGGTATCGGCCGTTACTGTTGTATAAGACAAGTTGAGTTTAGCCTGTTCAAGCTGATTCAGGGCATGACGTAATGCTAAGTTATCATCACCCATTTTACCGCGAGCAAGTTTAGCTTCGCTAAGCTGAGCTTCAATTGCCGCTACATTTGCCTTACTTGATTGGTAATTTGCATTGATTGTTTCGTATTCTTGCTCTGAAATAGAGCGTTTTTTTAGTAACGATTCACCACGTTCAAACAATAATGTTTGCTCATGCAGCTTTGCTTTCGCTGCCGCGAGCTGCGCTTCAATTGCTTTCACACTGCTGTCTAAACGTTGGTTTTGAAGTTTAGCATCGTCATAAGCAAGCTCAGCCTGTTGAACAGCCAACTCAAACGGTTCATCATTAATCTTAAACAATGCTTGGCGCTTTTCGACTGCTTGATTATTGGTTACTAAAACCTCCGTCACGCGGCCACTTACCTGCGGTGTCACTTGCACAACAGGGTGGTATACACGGGCCTGTGGCGTCACTGGCATATAAAGATCAGCAATTACAAAATACAGAAATAAAACAATGAAGCCCACTAAGGAGATTTTTACATAACGGGCAAATTTTTGATCCGGTGTCATAAAGTTATTTATCTCCTGAGTAGTGATTAATACACTGACGGGCATTCTTTTCCATCTGAACAAGGCCATGTGCCATAGTATCGAGCTGTTGTGTTGTTAAATCTGCATAAAGGTTTTGTTTTACATCTGCAATGATCACACGCAAGGTCTCCAGTAAGTTTAGACCTTGTTCAGTAAAATACAGTCGCTTACTGCGTTTATCCTCTGCATCAGCTTTACGTACAATAATCTGTTGTTGTTCAAGCTGCTTGATAGTGCGTGTTAAAGACGGCATTTCAATACCCAAGCTATGCGCCAACTCTTGCTGGGTACAACCCTGATTTAAGTGAAACAAATGAATCATAACAGTCCAACGAGACTGAGTTAGACCAAGAGGTTCCACAGCGAGCGTGACGGCATCACGGCACAAACGATGTACACGACCCATGCTCCCGCAGAGGGTTAAATCTAACGTTTCATGAAAGGGGATAGTCGAAGACATAATGCACTCCAATTACTTAGCATGCTAACTATTATATTTTACTTAGCATGCTAAGTAAATATTAATGCATTTTATAAAACAAATAGGATCAATCGAAAAAAACGAAAAGTTGCGAAACTTATGCACAGCCAAACGGTTTGAAGCAATACCCTTTCAGTTCTCGCCCTTTTTCAATTAGTTTAGCCCTGTCAAAAACGGGGTAGGTAGGTATCGTTGCTCTGCCAACAGCAGAGCAACTAAATCAGTCTCATTAAAAAACATGTACTTATTGATAATTTAACAGATTTGCTGGCGAATATTGATCCGTCAGTACTTTAGTATCTTCAGGCCAATCCTGATTATCTCTGGTATAAAACAAATGCTCGCTCAAAGAATGTATATCTACATCATATGGCGCTAACTTAACCGCTAATTGTTTTACGCGCTTTGCTATTTGCGGCTCACTTGGCATCGCATTTAACCCCGCCAAGATTATGCGGTTTGAGTTTTTATCTGTCACAACATTTACAAAGTCACCAAACACATCATAATAAGTAGCGGACTCATGCTGATAAAGCTTACTTGAAGAAAAAGTATTAGCAGCAACAATGCCTCCCTCAGCAAGCACACTTTTTACCTCAGCAAAAAACTCCTTCGTCAGTAAGTGCTCAGGAATGTAGTCACCATTAAAGGCATCAAGAATAATCCAATCGTACTTCTGCTTTTTTAATGCCGCTCGTTTAATAAAAATACGCCCATCTTGTACTTTTGAAGTCACTTTATCGGTTTCTATAAATTGAAAATAATCACGCGCAACTTTAATAACAGCGGGGTCTATCTCAACATTTTCTATACTTGCGTTAGGATAAAGCTCGTGGATAGTATTGGATAATGTCCCACCGCCTAAACCGATAATAAGCACATTTTGGGGGTTATCGATAAAAAGTAAACTCGCAAATGTCATTTTTGTGTAGTTGAACACCAGCTTTTTGGGCTTACTTTTATACATGCAACTTTGCGTACTTTTGCGGGTTTTTTCATTAAATTTTAAACACAGTAAATCACCGGACTCTTCAACTAATATATTGCGATATAACGAGCGTTCCTTATGTATTACCTCACAGTAGACACCGAACGACAATATCAAAATTACACACCCTATCAAGACTCTAAACATACTGTACGCTCCTTAGTACGTGTTTGACTGACGACAATAGCAAGTAGGCCTAACGCACCGAGTACTGATGCAAATGTTTTAATAATATCGTTTACATCAAAAGCTAACACCATGTAGAAAGATGTGATGATAGTCCCAAGAGCACTACCTAAAGTGCTGACAAAATATAAACCACCGGCAACCTGACCGCTTTTTTCGTGATCGGTAACCAATAATCGCACTGAATAAGGCGAAATCATTCCGAGAATAGTCGTTGGAATAAAAAACAATGCTGTTGAGGCTAGTAAAGAACCGTAACGGCTGTCTTCAATATGGCTAAAAATAAAAGCCATAATAGGCTCAGCAAATAAAACAATGGGTACGACCATAATACTGGCAATAAAAAAGATAGCGCCATATTTGGTTAAGGAAGGGTTACGTGTAGAAAGCTTTCCGCCTAGTAGATAGCCAATTGATAAGCTCAGCATAAACACTGTAATTATACTGCCCCAAATATGTACACTGCTACCAAAATAGGGGGCTAAAATTCGCCCTCCTAAAAGCTCAATCCCCATGATACAAAAGCCACTACTAAATGCGAGAAAGTAGATGAGAGCATTGATTTTATTCATAAAAACACCTGCTAATTTTATTTTAATTTAAATTCATCTTAACCTGATGGTGATTACGATACTATGACTATTTTTTAGCCTGTTAGATACATCCATAAAGCTCAAGACTAAAATTTTTCAAAAAAGCTATATATCTAATCCAAAATTCTGATATTTTATAGGTACAAAATACACAAGGAAAAAGCGCTATGGATCAGCAAAAAACACATATCACTATCGATAACTCCACAACACTATTTGGTTTAAAAGTTCGCACTTGTAACAGTAATGAAATGAGTGGCCAAGGCGCTAAAATAGCGAGGTTATGGCAAGAGTTTTATGCCAATGTTGCGCCAAAATTATCTCCTGAAAGCCAAGTTTATGGTGTATACACACATTACGAGTCAGATGTTACGGGTGACTTTGATGTATATGCTTGTACCAGTACCCCTGTACAATCAGCGAATACAGAATCAATAGACCTTGCAACGGGAAAATATCTTCGCTTTAGCGGTCAAGGAGCCATGCCTCAAACAGTTGTGGATGTATGGGGGCAAGTATGGCAATACTTTAGTAATGAGCACTGCCCATATATTCGCGCTTATAAAACTGACTATGAGTTTTACAAGAATAGTGAAGAGGTCGAGGTGTTTATTTCTGTAGAATAAATATCTCTAAGCTCCCAGCTATGACAAGATTCTGGGAGCTTAATTGAAAAGCATTACTGTAGCTGTAAGCAATCAACGAAAAAGCGCTCACTATTATGCGCACCTCCCCATAGACAACTTTGAAGAGGGCTCATTTGACCATCAGCATAAATAAAGTGATGCTTTCGATCTTTTAACACTAACAGTGGCCC
This sequence comes from Pseudoalteromonas sp. PB2-1, assembly GCF_045040605.1. Lineage (NCBI taxonomy): Bacteria > Pseudomonadati > Pseudomonadota > Gammaproteobacteria > Alteromonadales > Pseudoalteromonadaceae > Pseudoalteromonas > Pseudoalteromonas sp. PB2-1. The sequence goes on along the minus strand of NZ_CP090668.1, from coordinate 702,937 downwards.
ATCCAAATCGACATAACGAGCTTGTGATGCAAGTAATGAGGCTGGCGCCATCGCTAGAGAACTGCCCACCATACAACCAAGCATTATATCAAATCCCATCTCTTGGGCTTTGCTGACTAACGAACAGGCTTGAGTTAATCCTCCTGTTTTATCGAGTTTAATATTGACAACTTGATATCGTCCCTGCAAATAAGGAAGATCATTTTCAGTATGGCATGATTCATCAGCACAAAGAGGGATTGGCGATGTAAAGTTAATCAGTTGCTCATCCTCACCAGCGGGTAGAGGTTGCTCAATTAGTACAACATTAAGTGCTTTTAGCGCCTCTACATTCTCTTCTAAATCACGAAAGCACCAATCTTCGTTTGCATCTACGATAAACTGACTATGAGGCGCTGCGTTTGCAATAGCCGTCATCCGAGCAATGATGTCTTGTTTATCTAGTTTTACTTTCACTAGAGGAGGGGAATTCATCGCTAATACAGCCTCTTGCATGGCTTTTGGTGTATCAATGCTAAGTGTATGCGCGCAAATACTCGTTATACTGGTTTTACTCAATATTTCTGCAACTGGTCGTGCACTTTGTTTGGCCTGAAGATCCCACATAGCACAATCTAGTGCATTACGGGCAGCACCAGCGGGAAGTGTATTAATTAACTCAGAAAGTTCCATTTTGCGAGTGAAGGAACGATCACAAAACAATGCTTTAATTTGTTTTGTCGATGTATTTATTGATTCATCATAACGCGCATAGGGGACCGATTCAGCCCAGCCGTAAAATTCTTTGTCTGCAATCACAACCACAATCACATCAGCGCTCTTTTTTGTTCCTCTAGAAATTTTAAAGTCTGATTTCAATGGTATTGATTGATGAAAAACAGAGACAGTGTAAACGCTCGACAACGTTTCTAAGGATATATTGAACAATCTTTCTGTTAGCATAAGTTGGCCACTATTGAATCGACGCCATCACGTAAGGGATCAACACATGGCACACCAAATGTCTGACTCAGACGCTCACAGATTTCACTTCCTTGTTCAATACTAACACTGGATGTATTAACGGAAATACCGACTACCTGAACATCAGGGTTCGTTAATTTTGCCGCAGCAATATTTAACTCTATCGTCGTTTCAATACTAGGAAAGGAAGTATGGGGTAAGCCACGCATATGGGTTCTATTTAAAGCATGACATATCACTAACGCATCAGGCTGAGAACCATGTAACAATCCCAAGCTAACTCCAGCAAAAGCAGGGTGTGACAGCGAACCTTGCCCTTCGATAATATCCCAATGAGTTTCCTCTGCATCAGGACTTAATGATTCCGCAGCACCGGAAATAAAATCAGCAATAACGCAATCTATCGCTACACCACTGCCTGAGATTAAAATTCCGCATTGCCCCGTAGCCCTAAAGTCGACATCTATATTTTGTTCTTTCATCGCTTTCTCTAGGCTTAAGCTTGTATACATTTTACCTACAGAGCAATCTGTTCCCACAGTAAGTAATCGCTTACCTTTGCGTTTATATCCCTTGCCTGTTGCAAATGCTGTACTTGGATGACGAATATCCAATAAGTTTGTATTGTGCTTTTGCGAAAGACTGACCAGCTCATCAAAGTTAGTGAGCTTATCGTGAAGCCCACTTACGATGTTCATTCCGTGCTCTATTGCCTCACTAATAATTGGCAACCACTTTTTGTCTAACACACCACCACTATTAGCAAAACCTAGAACGAATGTTTTTGCACCTAACTTAGCAGCTTCACAGATGCTACATTGATTGAGGCCAGTACTGACTGTACAACCGTTAACGCTCAGCTCGCCTACACAAAGTTCAGCGCGCCAATCAGCTAAACTTTGTGCCATTTTAATTGAGAGTTTATCGGTCGCATCACCGATAAATAGTAAATAAGGAGGCTTAATTTGCATAATATATCTCTAATTTAGAAAGAAAAATTGACTAAACAGAGCATATTATTTTTTAAAATTTAGAAAAGAATGAAGAATTATTGCACCTATAACCTATGTTTATAGCCAGATAAAATACCCTTTAAATACAATTAGATAACTCATTTAAAAAGGCGTCTAAAACATGTGATAAAACTTTATTTTCTAAATGAAGAGCACTCACGTTGAAAAATAAAGGAGGGCTGAATGAGGCGATAGCAATGTCATCTGACAAGTTTCCCATAGCAGTATACTTATCAACGATACATACACCCACTCCCTGTGCTACCAAGCGTGCAGCAATAAAGTAAGTTTGCACTTTAATTGTAGAGTCCAGTACGATATTTTCCTCAAGCATGCGCTTCCACAACAGGTGCCCTAAAGGGCCACTATCACTTATATCAATAAATTCAGCCCCTTCAAGTTCCTGAAAAGTCAGCTGAGCAGGTATAGATGGAAATAAACGTTTAGGAAATACCGCAACCAACTCTGACTGTGCAATTTTAATAGCTTTAACGCCTGGCATCGCACTCGGCGAAAAAACAACAGCCAAATCGCACTTATGCTCAAGTAATGCTTGCAATGCTTCATTGTTATGAATCGTCTGCACATTAAAGTTAACTTTTGGATACGCGTGATGATACTTTGCTATTGCACAGGGAAGTGCATCGAAACCTAAGGCAGGTGTAACACTTAAATTTATATTGCCAAACTCAGCTTTTTTTATATTTTCAGCTGTGTTTTTAATCGACCGCATTTGCTGGTAAATTTTGTCAACTTCGTTGAATAGCATCGACGCCTCCTCAGTTGGAATGAGACGTCCCTTTACCCGCTCAAATAACTTAAAACCTAATTGCATCTCCGCATGCGATAAAACTTTACTAACCGAGGGTTGTGATACATGTAAAGCTTTAGCGGCATTCGTGATTGAACCCGTTGTATAGATTGCATGGAACACTTCGATATGTCGCAGTCGCATTTATTAACTCCCAAAGTTAGGCAAAAAAGTAAACAGTCAAAGTCCAAAGTAAACCTGCCAGACCAGCTGCGATTGATGCAGGAACAAGCTGCGACTTAACATGGTCCATCAGATCACACCCTGTGGTCATAGCGCTTAAAATCGTTGTATCTGAGATAGGTGAGCACTGATCACCAAATACGCTCCCATTTAAAACCGCAGCAAAGCATACAGCCATAAATAACTCTGGATGTGCGAGTTCTTGTGATTGACTAATAGCCCAAGCAAGTGGCATTGCTAAAGGAAATGCGACAGCATAGGTTCCCCAACTTGTGCCTGTTGAAAAAGCTATTGCGAGCGTGATCAGCTGTAGAAGTATTGGCAGCAGCCAAAAGGGCAAACCATCCCCAAGTAAAGATACAAGGTACAAACCTCCACCAATTTGTTTACTAATGGTTCCTATAATAACCGCAAGCATTAAAATAACAGAGGCAACAACAACCCCCTTTAAGCCTGTTGCAAACCCGTCCATCAGGTCACTTAACGACATACCTTTACACAACGCAATAAACGCAGACATTAATAACGCAACCCCAAATGCCCAATTAACTTCAGGCGTACCACTGTATAAAAAAGTAATAATGGCGATACTAATCAAGCTTATCAAAGGCAATAAAAACTCTAATACATGTGGCGAGTAATGAGAAGGGACATGGGTTTGCTGTAACTCTTTTGCACTCAATGGTGTTGCATCTGGGGCATCAAGCTGTCCTGTTGATAATGCGCGTTGATGAGCATCTCTAATCCGCTTGCCAGAAAAACGCGTAATATTCATGCTCAACAAAAATGTGCCTAAAACGGCGAAAAAACTATAAAAACTAAATGGAATACTTGAGAAGAAAAATTTAATTCGCTCGGACTCTGTGGCAAGAAAAGAAACCCCAGGTACAAAAATTAGCGCTTGAATATAAGCAGGCCATGCATTAAATGCGAGGATTGATGCAATAGGGGAGGCTGTTGAATCAACAATATAGCTCATTTCTTCATGGCTCACTTTTGCTTTATCAGCAAGGGGGCGCACTGTGGTGCCAACTAAGGTTGTACTCATGGTACCGCCTTGAAAGAAAATAACGCCTAAAAACCATGAAATTAATTTGGCTGAGCGCTGCCCTTTCACAAAGTGCTTTGTCATAAAGTTTGCAAACGCTTGAGCCGCCCCAGTTCGAGACCAGATACCAATCAACCCGCCTAATAACCACAAGTAAAGTAATAACAAAGCAGCGCTACTTTCAGTTGCTAAATTCACAATGATAACGTCATTGGTTAAATCGTAGTGACCAAGTAATAAAGCCCCAACAACAATGCCACTAAATAGAGACGTAAGTGGCTCTTTGGTAATCAAACACAATAAAATGGTGACAAATGCAGGCAGCAGTGACCATAAACCATAATGAAAGGCAGGTTTAAGTAAGCGTACCTCGCCATCATCAGTCATAACCCATTGCTCTTCTAAACTCGGAGTTTGTTTACTCGCATCTAAAGAGGCTTGATTTAAAGGTGAGTCTTGATATGCCACAACTGAGTTTATAGTGACTTCTTTTCCTTTATAAATATAAGCATACTGATTATGCTCAGTTTGATATGTATCATATAAATAAGATTGCTCTAACCATGTTGGAGTGACAAAAAAGTTCACATACAATGCACTTGCAATGGCACTTAAAAGGATCAGAAAGGGTAAAAGTTTATTGTTGCTTATCATTTTATTGTCTTTTTTTGAAATGCAAATGAACACCCAACTTGAGCCCGAAGTCGAACGCTTGGGGCTCAAAAATGCACACTATCTGGGCGATACGAATAACTTTGAAAAGAATAAGCTATTTAAAAATAGCTTCTCTGTTCCATAAAAGTAGCCTCTAAAGTTTGGATCATCGGCAAATAAAATAACACTTCCTTTTCCTAACCTTTGTGCAACTAAACTTGTTTTTCCTGCTAGTTGCTGTTGATTTTCAACTGAAGCAAACCCTGTTAATAACGGTTTTTGAGCTATCTGTACAATAGACGCGTAAGGGTTTTTTGGCATTTCAAACGCCAGTAAGCCACTTCGGTGACTGGCAACCTCTCTTCTTACATAGCCGTATCCAAGCGGGTGGGTAATGTCTAAGTCTCCTAACATGACTGCACCACCAATAATATCTTGCGCTTCAAGGTGTGACTTCTGGCCATAATTGATTCTTTCTCGCTGATTCTCAATGCCTGGGCTAATCTCGACCGTAACAAGGTCTAGTAACTCTTTGCTGGCCCATTTTGCACCGTCAGCTATACCAATAAATGTCCCTCCCGAGCGGGCCCAAGTTAATAACTTATCGGTGGTTTTCTTATTAATATTTGCGTGTTGACCGTCAACAAGCACAATGTGGCTGTAGTTATTTAGATCTAACTTTTCTAACTGTGATTTAGTCACTAAAACACTAGGAATATTCATGCGCTTATCAAGTAGATGCCAAACTTCTCCAGCTTGATACTGTGAAATTGAAGGCCCAATAACAAGTAATACGTGAGGCTGTTCAATTGCTTCGATGTTATTACTACCCAAATCCATGCCAATACTCTGAGTATGCGATGATTGCAATGCGTAGCTAGCTATCGCATCTTGCTCCGCAGCCTGGCTCATTAATGAATGTAATTTACTTTTATCTTGATTCGATACAGGCACCACCACTGTACCGCGCATAAATGTTTTTTGCCCTTGGTCTGTTTCTGCTTGAAAGCCATTATTAGCAACACGGGGACGAAAACCTTCTTGCAGTAATTGATACATCAATTTAGGGGCGTAATAATTGCTCCATTCAAATGCATAAGCAACCTGAGCCTCGCTTGGGGAGGGTTGGCGAGGAAAAGTAACCGCAAGCACTTCACCTACTTGGTAATTACTTTGTTTGAGCTCTTCATATTCAATGCCAAAAGCTAACGGCATCGTCCAGCCAGATACATCATAAAATGTATTATTTTCAAAGCGCGTTACTTTTGAGAACAAACCTTTAAGCATGGGATAACTCGCTTGAGCTGATTCAACAACGTATGCTTGATTTGCAAAAAATGATTTACCGTTAACGGTCATGTCTTTTGTCAGGGGCTTAACGTCTATTTTATTGCGGCTAAGTAGCTGTAAGAAATGAAAGATCTTTGCAGGGTCTTCTGGTGCTGAAAATACATACCCTTTTACACTATCGTTCTTCGCGGTTTCTTTAGTCTCTTTAGAAAACTGATACTGATAATTAAGTAAGGCCTGTTTTTTGTCTACAGCATTATTAAGAAGCGCTAGGCCTACATGATAATACGTTTTAATATTTTCTCGAAATGACAACAGCCCTCTTGGTGTTTCCAAAACCCCAGCAGAACTGGCCTGTTCAAATAGAATACCTAAACTGCCGTATAAATGTGGATAAGTCGCTCCTTTACCAAGGTAGAAATTATCATAGGCCTCTTCATTAAAAAACAAAGTAGCAGCGCTATCTAGATACGCGCGAGGTTGCTCGACAACATCCGATAACAACCCCATAGCCTGCTTATTGATTAATGGATGAACCCTATCAGGTGCGCCTGGGTGAAAATAAAACGATTTATAAGAGCGCATTTCATGAAAATCAGCCACGATATTTGGTCGCCAGTCATGGAACTTTTTCACCCAACTCACGGGCTCTGGATGTTGCTGCAACATCCACTGCCGATTTAAATCAAACCAATAATGATTGGTTCTCCCTGACGGCCATGGAGAACCATGTAAAGCATGCGCAGGGTCGCTAATAGCTACCTCTGATTGATAACGTAAATTCCAAGAGGCTTCACGACTATTGCCATCAGGGTTCATACTAGCTGTTAACAAAATAACGCTATTTTCTAATAGCTTTTCTGTTTCTTTACCTTGTGCAGCTGCAAGGTGGTAGGCAATAGGTATCGCAGAGTCTGTTGAGCTTACTTCACTGCCATGAACACCAAAGTTAATCCAACTTATCACTGGCATATTTGAAGTATTTAATGCATTACCTTGCTGTAAAAGCATATGCTTTTGCTGTATTTCGGGCAGCTTTTTTAGGTTTGCTGGCGAGCTAATTGTCAAAGTAATTATTGGCCTGCGCTCGTGACTATAGCCAATTACTTCAAAACTAACGCGTTCTGATTGTTCTGATAACATCTTAAAGTAAGCAACTAACTGATCATTACGAACCATTTGCTCACCTAGTTGATGACCCAAAAAGTTCTCTGGGGAAATTATATCTGTATTAAAATTCGTTGCTGGACTATAAAAGTTGCTCGCGGCGCTAGAGAACACATAACAAGAAGAAAACATGATGAGACAACAGAAAAGCGCCTTAAAAAACATTTTCATAATGACTACCTTAGTGATTGATTTTGTCGAATAGTTTGGCCTGCCAATACATTTAACACTTTGCCATTATCAATAGCTAACTGGCCGTTTATCAGCATCCATTGCACACCAGAACTTAGCTTTTCTGGGTTTAAATAATCTGCATTAGCAGCAAATTTTTCTTTATCAAAAATAACAATATCAGCGACATTTCCCACAACTAATTTTCCTCGATTAGTTAAACCAAATGTCTCTGCGGTTAGCGTGCTGCTTTTATGTATAAACTCAGCTAGATTTAGCCATTTTTTTTGATAAACATATTCATGATATTTTTTTGGGAAAGAGGCGTACTTTCTTGGGTGACCAGGGCTGCCATCGGATGAAGTCATCACCCATGGAGCTTGCATATACGCTTTAATATCGTCCTCAGACATATTAAAACTGGCAACCCGCGCATTACCTGAAATAATTATTTTTTTTGCTGCGTCAATTGCATCCAACTGCCAGTCTTCAGCGATTTGAGCCAGTGTCTTACCACATATATCAGGGCGCGTAGGGTCACTTATCAATAAAGAATCAGCTCCGCCTCTGCGCCTTAAGTTTTCTAACATGGCTGTACGAATTGTAGGCCATTGCGAAGCGTCTTGTAATCTTGCTAAATACTCTTCTTTGCTACCGGCAAGCACTTCACGTGGTACTAGACTACCCGCAACACTGGTTCCTGAGGCTCGCCAAGGATACTGATCCGCAGACACCTTAATTCCCCGCGCTCTCGCATTATCTATAAGTTTAATAACTTGCTCACTTTCTCCCCACACGTCGGTTCCTAACGCCTTAATGTGAGCGATGTGAACGGGCAACCTTGCTTCTTCACCAATTGTTATAACTTCTTCAATAGCGCCTATAAGACCAATACTGTAAGAGCTTTCATCACGAATGTGGCTATCATAAACACCACCATGCTCTGCTGCGACTTTAGCCAGCTCAATAACCTCCTCGGTTGTCGCATAGTTACCAGGCACATAATAAAGCCCTGTTGATAAACCCAATGCTCCCGCGTTCATTGCCTCTTTTACAAGCTCTCTCATTTGCTCAAGCTCGCTGTTGCTTGGCGCGCGATTTACGCGTCCCATTACCGCCTTACGGACTGAACCATGACCAACATAAAGCCCAACATTGGTGCCAATACCTTGCTGCTGGTAATCTTGCAATGTTCCCGCAACATTAACATCGCCACCGCCATCGACGTTACAGAATACGGTGCTGACACCTTGCGTTAAGTAGTTTGCATTTAGATTTGTCAGCCCACCTTTAAAATCGTTACACGCATGTGTATGAGGGTCAATAAAACCAGGTGCGATGATAAAATCTTGCGCGTTAATTGTCTTTTTTGCTTTGATATCAGTAGGTAGATGTTTTTGAACGAAGACTATATTGCCTTTATCAATACCAATCACACCAGAAAACGGAGTTTCAGATGCTCCGCTATAAATAACCTCTCCAATAATAATTGTGTCGATAGATTGCAGGGTTCCCTTAGTACAACCCGCCAGTAAAATAACACTCGCGATGATGCTTGTTAGTTTATTAATTCGCATTTTTTATCCCATAAAGCAGATGAGAAGCACACAACTTCTCATCTAATTGAATGATTATTTATTCAAAACTAAAACTAAAGTTAGCGTATAAATAACGCCCCTCTGCATTGTGCAAGCTTGCGTTATAACCGTATGTTTCATCTGCTAGAGGTGGCTCTCTATCAAACATATTTCGCATACCTAAACGAACGCGAGTACCAGAATCAAACGTGTATTGACCATACACGTTAAAAGTACTCCAACTACTTACATGCCAATATTCACCGGTTTCATCATGAACGGCGCTCGTATCATAAAAATCACCAACATATTTACCATACAAGCCTGCTCCCCAATTGTTATAGCGCCAAGTTAAAGTACCGGTTGCTTGCCACTGAGGACGGCCGTCCATTTGAATTAAATCGCCCACATCTTCAAGAGGTAAACCTAATGCAGCTAACTTTGCCGATTCACTATCAACACTTTGATATGCTTTTAGTAATTTTGCCGCGTTAAGTTTTATATCAAAATCACCAAAGTCAGTATCAGCTAAGCGATAGTTGATGCTTAAATCGAGGCCCTCAGTAACACGAGAGTCTAAGTTTTCATATAAACCAACAACTTCAACCATGTCGCCTACCGCTGCCAAACCAGAACCGTCAAAAAAAGCGATATCATCAGCAGTTGCCTGTGAGCGAATAACATTTGGGTTAGCTGCGCCATTTAAACGGTAGAAATAATCTAAGTCAGCGATATTTTGATAGGAGCGTATACCGATCAGGTCTTCTTGTTCTATACGCCAAAAGTCGGCTGTAAGCGTTAGGTTGTCAATAAATTCGGGTGTATAAACTAGGCCTAATCCATAGTTGTAATCATTTTCTGGTTTTAGTTTTGTGTTCCCTAAGCGAATATTAGAGACGCTGTCGCTGCCATTACATTCACTTAAGTTGCTCAACTCCCCTTTATTTATTCGCGCTTGGCATCGATAGTAATCTGTTGGGTAATTAACACGAGTTGTACTGGCGGTATGAAGTTGCTCAAGATTAGGAGCTCTAAAACCTTCTGAGTAAGAGCCTCGTACTTGTAAACTAGAGGTAGGATACCAGCTGAGTACTGCTTTTGGCTTAAATACACTTCCTACGTCATTGTACTGCTCAAAGCGACCAGCAAGCTGAAAGTTAAGCTTCTCGACTAGAGGGATTTCCATTTCAGGACTGATCAGCGCTCCTGCAAACTCAACAAACGCCGACGCTACATTACGTGAACCATCAGCATTTGGTTGACCACTAGAGCCCATAACATCAGAAGCATAATTACTCCCCGTTACAGTATCTGTGTAGGTTATAGTGCCATTTAATCTGTCATCATAAGTGTTTGCGAAACTTTCATAACGCCACTCAGCTCCCATTGCTATACCAACATCACCAGCAGGTAGTGAAAATAAAGCAGGATTCGACACTTTAAAATCGACTAATGCGAGTTCTGTTTCACCCTCACGACTGATATCGATTAAAAAGCTATCAATCGTCTCTTGAGAGTTACAAGATGCATTACAAAAAGGGTTATATGCAGAGCTGTCTTGGCGGTTTACACTGTCTTGAAAGAGACTTAAACTTATACGGTTATTCGTTTTATCAACTGTTTTAGCTTTGGAATAAAGTACCGCACTGTCCCAACTCCATGCATCAAGATCACCTCGGGCACCCGCTAAAGCACGATAAGATTTATTGTCCACATTAATCCCTCTAGCACCAGCATCAACAACACGGTAAGCATCAATAGTGACATCGAGTCCTTGTGCGGGAATCCCAAAACCAGACACTTGATTAATACCACTCCCTAGCGGGTTCCAATATGCATCACTTGAGATTGTCACCGGTGCAGAGGTTAACGTAGCGGTTTCACCTCGCTGTGAGTTTGACTCGGCTTGGTAATAACCTAGTTCACTGTATAACTCGGTACCTGAGCTTAGTTCATGATTAATAAAAACAAATGAATTTAACCGTTCAGTTTCAGGAATAAGCGTACGGCTACTATTGGTGTTATAACCTTGAGTGTCACTTGAAATGCTGCCACTATCAATGCACAAGCCATTGCTTAATACACATCGCTGATTTGAATCACTGGCATCCACATCTTCGATATGAAACCGTCCGGCTGAACTTGTCAGGCCGTCAACTGCTTGACTCGCATCAAAACGTCCCCAAGGAGTTGTTGTTGAGTTATTTCTAAAGTTAGAATCTCCCTCCCAACGCGTGCCCTCTAAGAATGGTCTTAAATCATTATTGCGTGAAAACTTCGTTTCTGAAGCCATAACCTCAGAACCATGATAGTAATTAACTGAGGCTGTTATATTGGTTGAACCATCATTAACATCCCAGCCAGCTAGCGCATTTAAATTGAGCTTTTCACGACTCGTATTTTCAGCCTGGCCATACTGCATATCAAAACGGTAACCGCTAAAATCCTTTTTCATTTGCGTATTAACGACCCCTGCAACCGCATCGGAGCCATAAATAGCAGCAGCGCCATCATGTAAAACTTCAACAGCATCAATCCCCATTACTGGAATCGAATTCATATTAACGGTCGTTACTGGCACTGAGTTTTCTGTTTGCGAGCCTGGGTGTTGTACCAAACGTCGCCCATTCAACAATACAAGTGTGTTACCCGTACCAATACTACGTAAGTTAATTGATGCTACATCCCCTCGTGACGCATACACACCACTCACTACATCGTTACCATTAAAACTTACTGTTCCATTACTAGGTATCGATGCAAACAACTCACTTCCTGAAGTCGCGCCAATTGCGTCAACATCATCAGAATCAATAACAGACACAGGGAGCGCCCCTTCAATATTAGCCCCTTTGATCATTGAGCCAACGACACTGATAATCTCTAATTCTTCATTTTCAGGTGTCTTAACTTGTTTCTTGTCAGCTTGCTGTGCTGCAACCTCAGATATATGGAGTAGATTAAGAGCAATTAATAAGGATAAACTGACTTTATTTAATGGGTATTTTGTTATCTTTTGCGAAGGCATTTTCTTCATCCTGTTTTATATTTTTAATTATTCCATTCATTACCTTGCACAATTAACTTAACCTAAACAATTGACAAAAAAGCTTTAAATCATAGCCTTGGGTTATAGGCTGAAACTATTGGATAAATGTTCTAACTTTAAGCTGTTCTAAAGAAGATCTAATGAGGTAAAGCAAAATCTTTGAATAGTGATTTGTTACCAAGATGAACAAGTAAAAACCAAAAAGTGAGAAGACGTTAAGAAAGTGGTGATATGAATTTTAACTCTCGTCGTATCTGTAAACCCCCATTACAAAAACTAAATAAGCCGCATCAAGCGGCTTTCTTTATTTATATTGAGTGAATGCTAATTGCTCAGCTTTCGCGTAAGCATTGGTAAGTGAACGCTGATGTCTATCATCTTTAAACTCTTGGTATTCACAGGCAATTTCGTCAATTTTATCGACTCCTAAATACTGACTTAAGGTGCGAAGGTGAGGCACCAAATGACTCATATGTTCACGTATTCCACCTTGTTCAAAACCAAACTCTCCTGTGGAGGTAATGATCACTAATCGTTTCCCTTTAAGCAGCGGTTTGAGAGGAAAATCTCCTCGTTCTAAATCAAAATCAAAGGTTTCGTTAATTCTTACAATTTGATCAAACCATGCTTTTAATTGTGCTGGCATGCCGTAGTTATACATAGGCGTTGATATCACAATAGTGTCGGCTTTTGCCACTTCACCAATCAACTCGTCAGATTCAGCTAGCAGTGTCTGCTGCTGTATAGTCCTTTTTTGAACAGGGGTGAACACAGCCTCTATCCAAGCTTGAGTGATAAAAGAGGGAGGATGTATCCCTACATCACGATAGATATACTCAGCTATAGCATTATTTTTTTGTAAGGTATCAATATAATATTTAGCAATATTTTTAGAAATAGAGTTATGATTTGGATTATCATTTTTCACTTCACGTACACTAGCATCAATGTGTAAAAGAGTAGTCATAATTAAAACCTTATTAGTTAATGTATAGATATCATCAACAAATTGAGACGTTTTAGCAAACGAGTTAAAATTCACTATAAATAAGTTTTACTCAGCTATAAATATAAGTGAGTTTAGTTATGCATATATCATTACAAGCTTTAAAAGCCTTTGAATCAGCAGCCCGCCTTGGAAGCTTTAAAGCTGCGGCAACTGAACTTGCCATTACGCCTACAGCGGTTTCACACCATATCGCAAATCTAGAAAGCCGGTTAAATACTGATTTATTTCATCGCGAAGTGAGAAAGATAACTTTAACTCCATCAGGAAAGTACCTGAGTCAAAACACAACTAGCGGCTTTAAACTTATTTTTGCGGCAATTGAACAGTTGAGCCAAGCAAATAACCAAGTACGCATCACCACAACATCTTCTCTAGCAGCCCTAAGAATAATACCCGCTTTAGAAGAGCTGAATAACGCAAAACCACATTTACGACTTGATATATCAACTAGTGAAACTTTAGATAAGCAACTGCATACCCTGCCTGTTCGACTAGGAAATAGTGAGGAAGTAAACAAAGCAGATATCATCAAATATGAGCGCTATGATATGTTTGCGGCAAACGCACAACAAAGCGCTCCTAGGCTTGATAAACAGATTGCTTTATATACAAGCCAATGGAAAAATAATGCCCTTCCAGCCCCACCATTAACGCAGTGGCTTAAAATAAATAACCTAAGTGATTCATGTTTCAAGATAAAAACATTTGATCAAGAGCTATTTGGAATAAACCAGGTACTCGCCAATAAAGGTGTGGTGTTTTGCTCAAAAACCTTAGTACAACCTTATCTAGATGCGGGCTTACTAACATCATTTAATAACCAAGAAGTTGAATCAAAACTGTGTTACTACATTCCCGAAAAGTCTCGCTTCGAAACATCTACACATAAAGTTGTGATTGAATGGCTTGAGCAGTTACTAACTTAATGATGTAAAAGTAAACATCATTTAAGTTACTATTGATTACAAAGTTTTTTAATGAACCATAAAAAGCTGCTAGAAACAGAATTAGTTAATTGATTTAACGCCTATTTGTAGCTTTGCTTTTCGTCATTACTGAGCCATATCAAAATGATTAAAAGCCCCATCTAGCGCACTGCGAACGGATTGTTTTGCGTTTTGTTCATGGTCAGCTCCTTTGTTGATGTGGTGCTGCCAAGTAAGGTCGTTTGGTGCATGCTTTTGAAGAGCATTCACTAAGCCATTAAATGCACCAGTTATGGTTGGATTCTCATCACCACCTAATGTGATATAAAAATAATGAGTGTTGCCAGCTGTATTAGGTAAGCTTTTACTGAACTGTTTTACGACAACATTATCGTCATACCAAGCCGCAGGGCTAAAAGCAAAGTATGCATTAAATAACTCTGGTTTAGTAACCATGGTATATAACACAAAGCTACCTCCTGCCGAAAACCCTGTAAGTGTGCGCTGCCCGCTAATACGATACGTTCCCTCTAAGTAAGGTAATAACTCTGTTTCTATAAACTTTAAAAACACATCAGCTTTACCAAATATTTCTCGCTGATTTTGATTAAACGGGCGCGCTTTTATCGCCACATCCTTACGAGCGTAAGGTGGCACTAAATCACGATTTCGAGTGTCATGCCAAAACAGGTTAGGGATGGCCACTAGAATAACCTCATTCTTGTCATCGGTGCTTTCAAGAATACTTAAAGCGTCATCCCAAGTATCAAGGTTAAAGTTGCCGTCAGTTTTAATTATGAGCGGATAAGCTTTGTTAGAGTTGTAGTTTTTGGGCAAGCGAATGAAAACTCTGCGCATTTCTGCAAGCGCGTTCGACTTGATATCTATATCAATAAAGCGTGAGCTATAGAGCTGTTGGTATTTCACTGCGATATACAAGCCTGTAGCTGTCAAAACGAATGTAATAAACCAAGCTAGATACTGAATTTTAAATTTTAATAATGCCATTTCATATCCTTAATCAATAACTTAATGACACTACTTCAATTATAAAGATTAGTTAATAAGACAATTGTAACAGGGTATTGTTAACTCCGTTCACCGACTTGACTGGGATACAGGATATTCATTAGATAATCCAAAAGCTCGCAGCCGCCATTGCCAGCACTGATAGTTTACTTCAAACATTTGATAGCTTTCTTGTGTAACGGGGGTTTACAGTTTGCATAAAAAAACCGCAGTTTAATATCTAAGCTGCGGTTTATTACTGAAGCATATTTACTTGTTAAGTAAGTGCTTTTCGAAGAAGTTAGCCATCATAGTGTGGTAGTGCAGGGTCGTGCCTTCACCTTCACGTAGGCTGTGAGAACGGTTCGGGTAAGAGAAAAACTCGAACTGTTTATTGTGCTTAACTAATTCGTTAATTAAGCGTTCTGAACCTTGGTAGTGAACGTTATCATCTCCAGTACCGTGGATCAGTAGCAATTTACCTTGCAGGTCTTTTGCAAAAGTGATCGGAGACGTGTTGTCGTAACTATCAGGATCGGTATTTGGGTTACCCGCATAGCGCTCTTGATAGATGGTATCGTACAAGCGAATATCGGGCACTGGGGCTGAGGCAATCCCCACTTTATATTTATCACCATGGCGGAATAACAAATTAAGTGTTGAACTACCGCCACCTGAGTGGCCCCATACACCAACACGGTCGGTATCAATGACATCCCAACGTTTCGCCATTGCATCAAGGGCATCAACTTGGTCACGCACGGTAATAGAGCCTATTTTTTTGTAGATAGACTTACGCCAATCTCTGCCTTTAGGTGCGCGCGTGCCGCGGTTATCAACAGAGGCAACAATAAAGCCTTGCTGAGTTAAATACGATTTGTATAAGTAACTGTTACCTTCCCAGCGGTCTTGTACTGTTGAGCCCCATGGCTCACCATAAACATAGAAAACGATTGGGTATTTTTTGCTTTTATCCATATTCGCTGGGAACATGATGTAGCCATCAAGCTCAACACCATCACGGGCGTTTACCGTAAAGAACTCGTGAGTCGGTAACTGCTCAGTTGCTAATTTTTCTTTTAATGCTTTGTTCTCAACTAAGGTTTTCACATTACTGTGATCGCTTACTTTAATGATCTCTTTCATTGGCGGGGTGCCAAATTTAGAGAAGGTATGCATCGCCCAAGAGGTATCTTTAGACATGTAATAGCTGTTTGAACCATCGAATGACTCAGGCGTTACGCGCATCGGTTTAGAGCTGCCATCTAGCGAGGTACGGAATAAATAACGCTGGCCAGGATCATCCGGTGATGCAGTAAAGTACATAACGTTTTTATCTTCGTTGAGCGCTAACATATCAATGATGTCATATTCACCCGGCGTTAAATCAACAATCGTTTTTCCATCGCGAGATACACGGTATAGATGACGCCAGCCATCACGCTCGCTATGCCAAATAAAGAACTTACCGTCTTTTGACCAGTTTGCTTTATAAAACCACTCAATAAAGGCATCGTCTTTATCTTCAAGAATTTTAGTCAGCTGTTGTTTTTGCCAGTCGAATAACCAAACCTTGTTGTGGCTTTGCGGGCGGTTAAGATCTTGGATCATCAAAGATTCACCAGTGCCAGCCCAGCTAATACGTGGAATATAACGATCGCGATTATCGCCACCTAACTCAGCCCAGCGAGTTTTCTTGTCGCTAAGACTGACCACACCCACTTTAACCGCTGAGTTCATCTCGCCAGCTTTTGGATACGGGAATTCTTTAAGGGTAGGGTAGAGATCATCGGTGTTATTGATCATAGTGAAGTATTTCACGCCACTAGTATCAAGCTGCCAATAGGCAATTGATTTGTTGTCTGGACTCCAGCGGAAACCATCACGAATAGTAAATTCTTCTTCGTATACCCAGTCAAAATTACCATTAACAATAGTGTCGTTACCATCAGTGGTTAAAGCAGTCACTGCCTTGCTACCCACTTTTTCCATGTAGATGTTGTTATCACGCACATAAGCTACTTTAGAGCTATCAGGTGAGAACTTAGCAAACATCAGCTTTTTCGCTTCAATGTTTTCGCCACCTAACTGATATAGCGAATCGGTTTCAAGGTTTAAAAGCCAAAAATCACCGCGGCTTCGTGAGCGCCACACTTGTTCACCATTGGTAAAAACCATCAGCCATTTACCATCTTTAGACCATTGATAGCTTTCAACGGTGAGAGGCTCTTTCTCACCTTTGGGGATCAGTTTTTCGTAACTAACAAGCACCTTACGCCCCGTCCCATCGGCATTATAAAATACAATATCATTGCCTTTTACGCCGTGCTCATCGTCTTTAGCTTTGTCGTCTTGGTTGTTTTTATTGCTTTCGCGCTCTTCAAGTACGGTATAGCCGGTACCATCATCGAGCCACGTAAAATAGGTACTACGCTCAGCTTTAAAGTCTTTTTCTTTATAAATTTGTTCAAGCGAAAGCGGATTAGCCGTTGCGTTCACTGTTGCTGATGGCGTGTTCGCTTGCTCTGTACTTGAGCATGCTTGCAAACCTAAACCCGCAACCACAGCAAACGCAAGGGTTGATGTTTTTATTAAGTTCATTTTTGTTATCCCTTGGTTTTAACCAATCAAGCGTAACAAATTAACTTAATAAAATCTTAACATTTATCGTGAAAACAATGTGTTTAAACTTAAAATCAATCGTCCCACAAGAACATACTGGCTTGCTTATTGGCAATACTTAGTTCGTAAATATCACTACAAGGGCGCATCGCCGCACCATAGCAAACATGTAATGGCAATAAATGCTCTTCTCTAGGATGACTAAAACGCGCCGCAGGGGCCATTTGCCATTCTAATAACTTAGCTTGTCGCTGTTGTTCACTCAGCTCAGCATTACCACATACATCAACTAGCCATTGCTCAAAAGCCATATTTTGCGCTTTAATTTCAGCGCTTTCAGGGGTGAAAAATGCGCGCATATTATGAAAAGTAAAGCCAGAACCAATGCTCAATAAATTATCGTAATCAAGTTGTTGTAAAGCCTCACCTATCGCTAGGTGTAAGCTTGGCTCAAGGCTTGGATGTAACGACAATTGCACACAAGGTATATCTGCTTCTGGATACATAATTTTCAAAGGCACATACATACCGTGATCAAAGCCACGAGATGGGTTTAATGTGCTATCGATATTAGCCTTTGCCAATGCCTGATGTACTTTTTCGGCAAGGACAGGTTCGCCAGGACTTGGATACTCGATACTGTAAGCAGGCTCAGGAAAACCATAGTAATCATAAATTAGCTTAGGAGCAGCACTCGAAGTGATGCTAATAGGGTTCGCTTCCCAGTGTGCACTCACCATCAAAATAGCTGACGGCTTTTGAATTTTTGCAGCAATAGATTGCAAACAAGTTACCATATCAGCATGACTTGGATCGCCAAGTAAAGGCATAGGACCGCCGCCATGAGAAACAAATAAAACGCGTGGCTTTTGCATAAATGTGCTCCTTAAATACGCTTTCTTTTCATACCAATTCGCTTTTAACTATGGTGCACGCACAGAGATACAATAACCAGCCACAAAAACGCACAACTAGGGTGTGAATTTACACACCGCTAGTTTGTAAGTACTAACTTAAAAACCAAGCTACGTTCATGGCAGGGACTTGCCCTTTTAAGCCACCTGCGAGGGGTTCTTTACACAGTAATGTGAGTTGATAAAAAGCATCATAGTGCTGATGTAGCTCATCGGCGACCACACTAAACGGCGGACCCGAAAACTCACTTTGCTGATACTCAAATACCACCACTAATTGTTTAGCTCTATTGGTTAATTCAAGTAAATGCTGGGTATAGCGAATGCGTACAGGCTTTGGCAGCGCAACTAAGGCGGCACGGTCATAAACCGCGTTGATAGTGCCAAGTTCATTCGCGGTAAGTGCAAAAATATCGCCTACCCAAACGGTTAGATTTGCGCCTTGGTAACGTAATAGCTCGCCGTGTTGGCTGATTTCGGGTTCTAGTTTTAACTCATCAAATAATTGCTTAATGGCAATCTCACTAAGCTCAGCCCCAACAACACGCATACCTTGCGCGAGCAAATAATGAATGTCGTGAGTTTTGCCATACAGTAGCACAAAAACAGTATCGCCTTGCTGTAAATTTAAGTTAGTAAAATAATGATCTAGGTAACGGTTAACGTCTCCTTCATGAAAACCTATTTCGTTATTCTCCCAACGTTGATGCCAATGCTTTGCGTCCATTAACGACTCCTAAATAAATTGCATAAATTGAGCGGATAAATATAATCCGACACCAAAAAGTAGGTGAGTTACACCACTTTTTAAGCGGGCTTGAAATGGGTTTGCGCTTTTCGTAGCCATTATCCCCATGCCTAAAGCTGGCTGCATAACAAAAAATGGTATACATACGCTCGCTAATCCAAATACACACGCAGCGATTAAGGTGGGTTGTTCAAGCCAAGCAACACCGACCAGTAATATAAATAGAAACGAAAATAAAACACCAATAAAGTAGTGTAAGCACCAGCCAAACACGCACTCAAAATGCTTAACAGGGCTAGCTACTATATTCAAGTGCATAAACTTTCCATCTAATAAACCCAAGCACCAACGGCCAACTAAACACAAGTTTAATGAAGGTATCTTAAACACTTTAGCCAGCAGAAAAGCATAAAGATCAATGAACAAAGTCGCCGCTACGCCTACAAAAGTTATCATATAAATATCATTTACACTCATAATTAGATGCTCTTAAATGATTTAATAAAAGACATGATATCTAATTGCAAAAGTGCTAAAAATAGTAAGATAAACAAACTATGATTGCATAAATGAGAACATGATTGACGATATCGCTCTATTCATACAGATTGTTAAACAAGGCGGCCTAAGTAATGCGGCTCAGAACTTGTCGCTGCCTACCGCAACAGTGTCGAGACGCTTACAACGACTTGAGCAACGCTTAGGTGAGCAGCTATTAAATCGCTCAGCAAGGCAATGCACGTTAACGCAAGCAGGGGAGGTATACTTTCAAAGTTATGTTGAATTAATAGAGCAATTTGAACAAACTCACCGCCAGCTTAATGAGCAAAAAGCACAATTGTCAGGAAAGCTTAAAGTTTTAGCACCTCTGAATATTAGTCATGGTTTCTTAAAGCCGATGTGGCTCGCATTCACTAAACAGTACCCTGATATTCAACTTGAGCTACTGCTTAATAACCAACTTGAAGATCTCAGTAAAAGCCAAGCAGATATAGCAATAAGAGTAGGGCCGCAGGCTGATTCTATGCTCCATCAAAAAAAGTTAGGAACTGTTGATACTTTATTTGTAAGCACAAGAGCATATCTTGATTCGGCACCTGCCTTAGAAGAGCCAGCAGATTTAAAACAACATAGATTAATTGGTACCACTTTGAGAAATAAGTGGCAGCTAACCAATACGCAAACGAATGCAACTTATACTCACATGTGCCGATTTGCTACTACTTTTAATGATACTGGATTTGTAAAATACTTAGTTTGTGATGAGCAAGGTATCGCTTTGTTACCTCGGTTTGAGGTAATAGATGAATTAAAATCTCAGCAGCTAGTTCAAGTACTGCCACACTGGCGAGGGGAAAACCGCGACATTTATGCTATCTGGCCAAGCGCACGTTTACTGAGTAAAAAGGCTGCCTGTTTAAAGCAGTTTATAACCAACTATATTGCTGAACAATTATAAAGTCTGCCATTGATATTCCATCTGTTTAGCGGTCAGTAAGGCGTGTTCGTAGCTAATAAACTCAGCGACTAACGCTAGGCTCATATCAATGCCAGCAGAAATTCCCCCTGAGCTGGTAAACTTATCGTCGGTGACCCAACGAGTATCAGCAATCACATTGAGATCAGGAAACATAGCAGCCAACTGAGATTGATCTTGCCAATGAGTAGTCACATTTTTCCCGTTTAAAAGCCCAGTTTTAGCAAGCAAAAATGCCCCTGTACAAACACTGGCAACACGCTTGGTGTTAGTGGCAGTGTCTTTTAACCACGCAATAACCTCTGCTTTTTCAAGTTCTCGAGTATGGTCACCACCAACCACAACAAGTAGATCAAGCGAAGGGCAGTCTGTGAAACTGTAATGGGGGTTTACACTATAACCACCGCGGGCAAGAACAGGACGAGTAGTTTCGGCAATTAAACTCACTTGCCAGTCATTATACGCTAGGCGCTCAGCGGTACTAAACACCTCAAATGGACCTGAGAAATCGAGCACTTCGGCATCATCATATATATAAATTCCAATATTCATACAATTGTTCCTATTATGTGGATTTATTTCTTAAGTAAAAAAACGTACTATGCCATTTTTGCAGTTCGTTAATGACATATTATTAAATTGCGCACTGTATACAAACAAAACTTCAAGGCATTGTTAATGCGTTTTTTATTAATATTGAGCGTACTGCTGGTTGGTTGTAAAACAACACAGCAAAGGGTCGCTGAAATCAGTGAGGTATCGCCAGGCACTATTTATTTTCAGGGCGAAACATCTAAGCAAAATGTTGAAAAGTTCGAACAATTATTAGTAACTAGCAGCCAACAAATCAACACCTTAATTATTAATAGCCAAGGTGGTGATGTGATGGCTGGTCTTCATTTCGGAGGCTTAGTTCATGAATATCAACTCAATGTTGTGGTACGCGAGTTTTGTGCATCCTCCTGCGCCAACTATGTACTTACGGCAAGCCCGCATGTCTTTGTTGAGGAACAAGCCGTTATCGGCTGGCGTGGTGGCTCATTACAGCCATTATACGTGCCGATGGATCAGCCACCCGAGGTCGCTAGCTATATAGCAAAATGGCAAACCGCAGAACGACAATTTTTCGATATCATTAACGTTGAACAAGCGGTTACTATCATAGGAGTGATGCCAGGCATTAGCGAAAGACATGATTCCGCTATTTATAGTTACGATGCCCAAACCCTGAAGCGTTTAGGGTTACATATCGAGTTTGCAGGTGCGCAAACAGGAATGTCAGCAAATGGCGAAAAAGTAGCGCATGTATTCGAGCTTGAGGAGTCTGTACTTAACCACTTTTTACTGCTCAACGATATCGTTTCAGCTGAACTTATTAACTAATAAAAAGCCAACATGACGTTGGCTTTTTTGATAGATATTAATCTAACTCTAAGTGGGCTTTTTCAACACTGTCCGCGGGTAACTCTTTTTGAACAGACACACCCAACTCTTTGAACTCAGAGGCCTGCTTAATCAAGTTTCCTTTACCACGATACAGCTGAGAAAACGCTTTATCGTAACTTTCTTTGGCGCGGTCTAATTGCTTACCAACCCCTTCCATACTGGTTAGGAAACCATTGAGCTTGTTATAAAAACGCTCAGCGCGGGCGGCAAGCTCTTTTGAGTATTTAGTTTGCTCTTCAAAACGCCACAGTTGTTTTACTATGTTCAAGCTGGTCAATAAGGTCGTTGGAGTTGCGACTAAAATGTTTTTCTCGATAGCTTGCTGATAAATATCACTTTGGTATTTAAGTGCTTCAACAAATGCTGACTCAATCGGTACAAACATGATCACCACTTCAGGTGAGTTAATACCAGGGAGTCTGTCGTAGGCTTTGCTTGCTAACTCATTAATACGCGATTGCACAGCGGTTACATGCTCTTTTAGCGCCTGCTGCGCCTCAAGCTCTGTATCAGCATTTACATAGCGTGTATACGCGTTTAAAGAGGTTTTAGCATCGATAACTAAATGACGTTGCTGAGGTAAATACACCACCACATCAGGGCGTAAACGACCGTCTTCGGTGTTAAACGATACTTCACGTTGATAATCTACCCCTGCACGCAGCCCAGCGCTATCTAGTACATTTTCAAGCATTAACTCCCCCCAATTACCTTGGGTTTTCTTTTGCCCTTGTAATGCGGTGCTCAGCCTATCAGCTTGTTCAGTGATAGCTTGGCTTTTAGCCTGTAAATGCAATAACTCAGTTTTAAGTGCAGCACGCTGCTTAAGATCTTCAACGTGGATCAATTCCATTTTATCGCGAAAGCCTTTTAGCTCACCTTGAACCGGCTTTAATAGTTGCTCAATACTCTCTTGGTTTAAGGTTTTAAAACGCTGCGATTTCTCTTCAAGGATTTGATTAGCGAGATTTTCAAACTCTTTTTTGAGTTGCTCTTTGCTTTCTTTGATATGACTAAGCTGCTCTTTAAAATGCAGTTCTTTTTGCTCTATCGTGCTTCGTAAGGTACTTAAATCAACATCCCGCTGATTAAGTGAAGCTTTAGTGTCAGCAAGCTCAGCTTCAACTTGACGCCAAAATTGGTTGTATTGTTGTGCTTGTTTTTCTTGTTCTACAAAACGAGTTTTAAAGTGTTGAGACTCATCACGTTGTTCAGCGTAATCTTGCTGTAACTGAGAAAGCGTCTGTTGGCTTTGTTCAAGTTGCAGCTGCTTTTGTTGTAAATGATTTTGCAGGATTTGCTGGCTATTTTGCAGTTCAGTTAACTGATTTTTTAAGCGACTTTTTTGCAGCGCAAAAATAACACCACTTGCAACAGCACCTACAGCAGTACCAAGCACACCACTTTGCCAATTAATCTGTGTAATTAGCTCTGTAATCATAACGAAAACTCAATAACTTAAAGACACATCATCATAACGAATTAGTGCTCAGCAGAGTAGGGGGTTTAGGCATAAAAAAAGCCAGCTCAAGGTGAGCTGGCTCTAACATTACTAAAATTTAGTAACCAAATGGGAAATCAACATAATGCTTATGTAAACTGCAATTTAACAACAAGCATAATAATAGACGCCCTAAAATTTGATTAGTTCAAAAAAACTTTAAAAAAATTTAATTTTTTATCAGTGCGAGCATTTGTTCTTCATCAAACTGAGTGAAACTCATTGATTTTTCTGTAAATAATGCATCAACAAGGGCTTGCTTATGCTGCTGCATTTTAAATACTTTTTGCTCAATTGAGTTAGCCATAATCAATTTATAGACAAACACAGGGTTAGTTTGGCCAATTCGGTAGGCACGATCTGTCGCTTGTTTCTCAACGGCAGGGTTCCACCAAGGATCAAAATGAATCACAGTATCTGCTTGAGTTAGATTTAATCCCGTACCGCCGGCTTTAAGACTTATTAAAAACACGGATGTATCACCTTGAGTAAACTCTTCGATAACACGGTCGCGGTGTCTTGTTTGCCCTGTTAGCATACTAAAGCGGATGCCTAGCTCATTTAATCGCTCTGCTATCACATCAAGTGCCATAGTGAATTGACTAAATATAATTACCTTACGACCTTCGCTTAGCATGATAGGCAAATGCTTAGATAACCACTCAAGCTTAGCGCTGCCAGCCTCAGTGAACTAGGGTCGATCAATTTTGGATGACAGCAAATCTGTCTAAGCTTTAATAATGCATCTAAAAATGCCAGCTTACTTTTTTGCACACCTTGCTGGGCAAATAGATCGACCAATTTCTGCTCTAATGATTCAGTTATGCCGTTATAAATTTCTTTTTGTTTAGTTTCAAATTCAAACTCTTTAACTAGCTCGGTCTTCTCTGGGAGCTCTTGCGTTACCTGTACTTTAGTTCGGCGTAAGATAAATGGCATGATCAACGATTTAAGTTCATCTGCACGGGCAACATCGTTATCACGCTCAATAGGCATTTGAAAATAGCTCTTAAAATGTGTTTGCGAACCAAGTAAAGAGGGCATTGCAAAATCGAGCAAGGATTTAAGCTCAAATAAGTTATTTTCGATAGGGGTGCCGCTTAAGCACAGCTTGAAGTCTGCGTTAAGGCGCTTAACTAAGCGTGAAACCTGTGCGGCATCGTTTTTGATATATTGCGCCTCATCAAGAATGATGTTTTCAAAATACAGCGGCGAATAAAAGGCAATGTCGCGCTTAAGCAGTGGGTAAGTTGTTAAAATACAATCAGCTTGCGACAACTGTTGTAATTGGTCGCTGCGGGCAGCACCGAAGACGGTAGTGATTTTTAAGTTACTCGCAAACTTATTGATTTCACTTTGCCAATTACCAACCAAGCTGGTTGGGCAAACAATTAACGTAGGGCCTGCTTGAGGTGATTGCTTGGCATTCGCTAAAAAGGCAATAACTTGCAAGGTCTTACCTAGCCCCATATCATCTGCCAAAATACCACCAAGTTGGTGACGTTTTAAAAAGTTAAGCCAATCAACACCGTGTTGTTGATACTCACGTAATTGCACACCTGGGTTTAAGCCTTGAATATCGGACTTTTTAATAAGCTGTTGTGAGCTATTTAATTCAGCTAAGTAAGCATCAAGCGCATCGTCAACAATATTAACCTTAATTGCTTTTTGCTCGATAAGCTTAGGCAAAAACGATAAAGGCATCAAGATTTCGTCACGAGTTTTGATGTATTCAAATCGCTTGCGATAATCATTTAATTGCGTAATAGCATTTTTTTCTACTACAGCAAAACGCTTCCCTACGTTGAAATAATAAAACAGTTCACTTTGTCGATTGAGAGATTGGAAGTCGGGATTATCTGTCGTAAATAGTTGTAGCGTTTTGACTCCCGAGATCACGATTTTACTAACTATTTGATGACCTTTACCACGCTGGACTTGAAGTGATACTTGCTTCAACCCTTTGCTGACGCTGAGCTTATCGTCTATTTTCCAACCACGTTTCAATAAGTTAGGAACTATTTCATACTTAAGCCAGTGCCCGTGAATCGCCGAGTTTCTATTAAAAATGAGCTCAGTTTGTAAAGCCCCTTTACAGAGTTCAAAACCGAGATTTGTTAGCTCATTTACAACCGTATTCTCAAGCGACTTGTTCAGTATATCAGCAGGTGCCTGACCTAAATCATACAGCGAATTATGATAATTAAACTTTAAAGAGAGTGTGATTACGTTCTCATCACTATTGATACTAATGACAGGAAAAACTGTACGGGAGTTATTTTTCTTACTTTGCTTAAAAGCGTGGGGGATAACACCTTCACCAAAGTTTTCATTAAGTTGCTGATAAACGCGGTCAAAGTTCTCTGTATGAATAGCTGGCATATTTGCAAGTAAAGCAATCTCATCAGCGGTTAACGGAGTACGTATACGACCTACTTTTAATTTATCAGGATCGAGGTAAGTAGGAGGGGTTGTTTTTAACAATAACCAATTATCTTGGCCTGCAAGTTTCATATTTAATGAGGTTAAGTCTTTGTGTTGTGTCCAACCAAACTCTAAAGCTTGCATGCTGTCTGCTTTTATAGGCTGACGAGAGCGGCCTAAAAACAAACGTTGAGTTGCAATTAGCTGTTGCAGTGCAGCGAAGCCCCATTGACCTTTAAGCTCAAGTTTACCAAGTGCATTTTGAGAACGGATCCAGCTATATAAACGAAAATCCGATTCTAATAAATCAGTAGGAGTTACAAAGCTATTTAATTGCTGCTCAGTTAGGTTTCGACCCAATGTATAGTCGTGTTCTGAGTCATAATTAGCAATTTTTGGGGTGAGGGTTACAACAGATTTCTCTACATCGAGGACAAATAATAGAACTTGTTTAGCAGTATTAGTGGTATTTTGCTTTAGCGTTTTAAGTTCACTAAACCAATCATTAATGATGTAGTCTTCACCGTAGTCACCAGAGTGTTCTATTTTCAGCTTAAGAAGCACAGCTGCAACATGCCGGCATTTAGTTTTAGAACCACAAGTACAATGTGAATCAACCGAAAAGCCACTTGGTAATTTACTGATCTCAATATGTTGAGTGAAGGTATTACCTTCATTACCAAACATTGATGCATCGATAATAC
Source organism: Pseudoalteromonas sp. PB2-1 (assembly GCF_045040605.1). Lineage (NCBI taxonomy): Bacteria > Pseudomonadati > Pseudomonadota > Gammaproteobacteria > Alteromonadales > Pseudoalteromonadaceae > Pseudoalteromonas > Pseudoalteromonas sp. PB2-1. The sequence goes on along the minus strand of NZ_CP090668.1, from coordinate 676,232 downwards.
TAAAGTCACTGTTATGCTCTAACCAGTTGATTTGACCGTTCTGGTGGTATTCTTTTGCTTTACTTAGCACATGTGGCTTAAATAGCTGTTTAATGAAGCGCTCAGATAAAGGAAACTGAGTTTCTTGCTCTTGTTTGATTTCTTCAAAGATAGCTAATAAGTCATTTTTAGATAAGTTAGCAGACATAACGTTTTTGACAGTAAAAACAAAAAATAATTCTGCCAGTATATGATCTATCGACCAAGAGCTAAAGCACTATCGAGGCATTTTGGACTGGTTGGAGCTGATTACTTAGTAAAAAAATGCTCCTAGGTAAGATCAGAGCAGAAAAAGACCAGTACGTTCAATTAACAAACAACAATTGCACACGTTATAAACAGGTTAATCACAAAAGAGGGGGCTTTACAGATCGCTATTTTACTAAGCAAACAAGATTAAGAGGAAAAGAAGCCTGTAAAGGGTGCTTAGTTAGTAAAAAACTGATCTAAGAGGGTGAAACCAGCATAATTTGAATGTTATAGATCACTATTTTACTAACAAAATGAAATTATAGATCACGCTTTTACTAACTATAAAAGCGTGAGAGATCGTTATTTTACTAACTAATTGAAGCTATTTAAAAGCTTAGTTAACTGCTCTAAGCGTTTGTCTGTCATCACTTTATTATCGATTTTGACAGATAAATCACCGCTTTTGATGTTACGCTGTACACTCACAAATTCACTGTCGATCAGCGCTTCACGACGACTTGGCGCGGCTGGTTCAGCTGTTAATAGTTTAGTAATTGCTAACGCACGTTTATCATCGCTACTAATTAGCGCGATATCTGCATCATTGCTTACATTATCGACTAGCTTTGCAAATAGCTTTTCATCACGCTCCTTAGCGCTAATAAGTTTTTTCGCCACTTCTCGACCAACATGATTTGCCGTAGGATACAGGCTTAAAACCTCAGAAGGTAGGTTCTCATAAGCTTTGATAGCATCGGCAATTGCTGTGTGAGATACCCCCTCAATAGCCGCTATCTCACGATAAGAGCCTTTTTTTCCTTCGGCGATAAGCTCATCACGGGTTTGTTGATATGCTTGGCCAAGCTCCCACAGACTCGGAGCAATGTATTGATCTGATGACACCGCAAGAATTTTAGCATCTTGATCAGTAAAATCTTCAGAACTTAAAACTAAGTAATCGGAATTACTTAAGATACATGCTTTACGGCGACGGGAGCCTGCTAAAACAAGCATTTCGTCACCTTTATCCCAGCATAGGGCAGGGTGCTGGTTGCGGCCGTCTTCAGCAATTGCAGGAAGGATATCGGCAACCGACTTTTCATTTAGTAATGATTGTACACGGCGATTTTTGCCATAGACCTTTGTTCTAGATTCAATTTCAGAGCTAGGGATAACCTTACACACTAAAGTAATTAAGCGAGTAGGATCGCTAGGAGCAGGCATACTCACTACATCTCCAGCTGTTGCCTGTTCTAGTAATGCATCTAAGCTACTGCTTTCAATTGATGTTGAAAATGGGTCTAAGCTGGTATCGTTCTTACGTTTTTTAGCCATTTTTATTATTAACCTTACTTAGCTGGATTAAGAGAAGATTGGGTTGATTGCCAATTAGAACGAATCAACATTTCTAGTTCATCAACGACATCTTTGATATTTTCTTGAGCACGAAGGAGTGACTCTCGACTAGCTAAGCTATCTGATGTTTTTTGATCAAAAATAGTGTTAAAGGATGATGAGCTGGCAGTAATAGCCGAGCTATGATTAATTGGATAACTCATGACTTGGCGACCAAATGCACTACGTACATCTTTTACAATGTCACGCTGTGAGTGATTTCCTTTTACATAGTTAGTTACTAAGAACTGCATAAAGTCCCAGCCTTGGTGGCCTAGTGCTGCAACTGTATGATAAATTTCACCCAATCGTTTTAAATATTTATTGTTAGCATCAAAATCTACAGCTTCAGGATGAACCGGAATAAGCATCGATGTTGAAGCCATTAATGCATTGTAAAACATAAAGTTAAGAGAAGGTGCGGTATCTATTAAAATAAGATCGAATTGGTCTTTTACTGGTTCAATGACTTTTTCAAGTAACTTATGATAATGACGCGTTTTATCATAGCTTGAGCTGTCTTTTAATAATGTTGCAGTTTCATGCTCAAAGTAAAAATCATCCATCCCAGAGGGTAAAATACGAATATTAGGGATATGAGTTGGTAGAAAAGAATTAGTAACCAATTCATCCCAGGTTTCGTTTTCTTCAAGTTCAATACAATCACGCATTAAGTCACCGACAGTGATCGGATCCGGCTCGCTCGGTGGAAAGAAACTAGATGATGAACCTTGTGGATCGAGATCAATAATACCAATTCGATAACGTTTAATGTTAGTAGTAGCCAATGCTGCAGCAATATTCACCATACTTGTTGTTTTACCACAACCACCTTTTAGTGAATTGATAACAATAACTTGTAATTTGTCATCTGCAGTACGGTGATCAGGCTTAATATCCATGATGTCTGCCATAGCGAAGATATTAACTAAAGTATAAGCATAATGACCGTTGGCACCGCGTTTGATGTTAAGTTCATCAAAATCACCATTGTCATGACGTCTTTTTAAGGTGCGATTATTACAGCCTAATAAGTCTGCGGCTGCTTTTTGGGTGTAGGTTCGTAGTTCTTTTTCTTCAGATTTTAGATGAGCACGATAATGTTGAATACGTCCTTCTAGCGATTTTTCAGCAACTTCTGCTGTCGCTTTTAGTAACCTATAAGTGGCTAGCGCATTATTATTGATAGACATACTTTCTTCCTCAAAGTTATGGTTTAAGTATAATGTCCATTCAAATTGCTGTAAACAAGTATTTAAGGCGACATACCTTTTATTTATAAGACATTTAATAAAAATTTGGAACTTTAGTGAAACTAAGTATAAATAAATAAGATTAATATCGGTTAAATATATAGGTATATAAGGTTAATATGCTAAAATAGTGAAGTATATAACTGATTTTATTGAATATTCTTAAAAAAGTCAGATCGTAATTTTACTTGGTAAAGATCAGATCTCTTAATACTCACAGATCAACTTATTACTAAGCAAAAACTAAGCACCTAAGTTATTCACAGTTTAATCACTGATTTGCTCACATTTTTAACTGTGCGGATCAAATTTTTACTAACTAAATTAGAAAGTTATACACCGAGATAGTTGCTATTTTAATTAAATAGTTAGTATGGATCTGATCTGTAGTTGGTACAGATCAGATCTTTGCTAACTAGAACTAGATTTATCCACATGCCGTTTTAAAAATGAGATTTATGTCGTGTTAATTTAGTAAAAAAACTCGTTTAACAGGACATAATTTAAACTGAGTTAGTAAAATCTGCACCTATGAACTATACCTTAGTAAAAATCTGATCTGAAATTTAGCAACCGCGAGTTAGTTAGTATAAAGCTGATCCTTAGAAATTAATTATGATCGGATCAAGTTTTTACTAACTTAAACATTTAACTTTTGTGGTTTTATGTGTTGTTATTAACTGTCGAAGAAAAATTGGAAATAAGAACAATGAGCCGAAAGGTCAACATCTCGGTTGATAATTTACCCGATACCTTACGCGGGCAGATCCACGGGGTGGAAAGTGCAATAGATAATGAAAGTCTTGCACTCTTTACAGACAACAAAGATGTGCGCGTTTCAATTGAAAATGCTGCGCATGGTTTGAGAGCTTACTCAAATACATTTAATCATTATGATTTATGGGGACGCTTTGTCCGTTCTGGTCATAAAAAGCTTCCAGTTGAAGAAGCACCTAAAAAAACCATCGTTACCAGAAGAATTTCAGAAAAGGTTGACGGTATTCTTTATGACGGTGAAATTAAAATTACACCTGCGGTCGTTAGCACTAGAAAAGATGGAGAGGATGTAGAGTATCTTGTTTGGCCATCTGACCGAGAAGAAAAAGTCGAGCGTGCCCTTATTCGCCTAGCGTCTAAAGGTAAAATTGTAAAAATTAATTTTAAATCGGGTATTCAGTACGCGGTTGTTTTTTCAATGAATGAATTAGCGCAAGAATTAAAAGCCGTTGGTCAATCAATGCCGTATCCGCAAATCAAAGAATCTTTAGAAGCATTACAAGGGTCTAAACTTTCTTTTAAATATTCAGCGACTGATACTCGTAACACTGACATTGATGATTCTTTTTACGAATCGAATATGAACTTTTTATCGTCACTTCATTTTAGTGGCAAAAAAGGTCAAGGTGGTAATGTGAAATGTGTAGCGTGTTTGAACGCATTTGTTCATAACATGATCGACAATCTTGAATATAAAGGTTACTACTTTAATAGTGCGCAAGAATTAAAACGTGGTTTATCTCGTTGGATGATGCTTCGCTTGTATCATTTATGGCGTTATGCTGCACCAGGAAAAACATACCACTTCCGACTTTTATCAATCATGGAAAAATACGGCTCTATTTATTCGACAGATGAAATTACCGAGAATAAATTAAAAGCATTACGTCGTGATATGACGACCACAATGAAAGATTTAATTGAGAAAGGTGCAATCTCAGAATATAACATTACCAATGTTAAAGACGATAAAACGGGCAATATTATTGATTACACTTACGAGATGCATCCATCTGATCAATTTTGTGATGAGATTCTTACACTAAATAAGCATAACAAACGAATTGAAATTCAAGGTGGTAAACGCATTGTTGAGAATGCTGTATTAATCGATGAAGATAAAATTGAAGAAATAGTAGAAGACTAATCTCTTCAATACCCTCACAACTATATTGAAAAGGCCACGCGAGTGGCCTTTTTAACATAATCAATCTGTTACTTGTTCTAAGTAAAGTCTATCAACCAAGAAATCATATTCTCTTTTACGAGGATGACTCTCGGGTTTTTTATAATCAGGTAATGTACCAAGTTTTACATCGGGTTCTGGGTTTATCAAAATAAATGGTAAAGCAGCACTAACATGATATCGGTTTTGAGCTGTGTATCTTACGTTAACTTGCGGGCTCACTCTTGTTGGCCTACGAATTCGTAACTTTTCTTTATCACCTAAACTTGCAACACGACTTTGCTCTTGTGCAACTAGTGCTTGCCAAGAATGCTGATCGATCATTCTTGGATTAGAGTAACCAGCCGATTTATCCAACATTGCTAAAGCCATCTTTTTTGTAAGTGTTTTGGTTGCGTGTTTATGCATCCAAGTGAAACGGATGGAGTAGGGTGACTCGGTCTCAAAATGGACTTTTCGATAAGCGGCTAATGTAATTAAATTTGGTACAGCATTATGAACAGCTTCAAAGCGAGCATCATTATTGTCGATAGCTAATACACAATTTTTAAAATCAGCCTTCGCTTTATTTAACTGATTTATTCTCGCTGTAAAATGTGGCTTATCAACATCCTTCAAAATTAACAAACCTGGATGTCTTTTCAAAACTCGACTACTTAGACCTGACTTTTTATAAAAGTCACCAAAGGAATTTAGAATTAATTTGTGGGCTTCATCTCCATCAACTTTTTGTACAGCAATAGTGGATGGGATTTTCTTTTCTTCATTTATATCTATATCAGGTAACTGATAAAATGTTGCTTTATGGAAAGCAACTTGCCTTAATTCTTCACAAAACAAATGGGTTAATTCACTTACCAAATCAAACTGACTGCGAATATGTAGTTTTGAACTCATAAGAACACATCGTACTTAAACATAAATAAAGTCTAACCTTTTGCATTGATTATTTAAAGCTAATATTTACTCAGATGTTGACCTTACCAACATATAAAATAAAGTATGATGTGTTCTTTACGATAGATGTAGCACATTATTTTTATTTTTCAATATGATGTTTAAAAATGTTTTTTAGTTCTGTAAAGATGAGGGTACAGTAAAGGCAGCGTATAGTAAGATGTGTTCTTATGTGATAACTTCTATGGCTAACGTATTATGGTGAGTTAACTAACTGTTTTACAAAATATAAATAAATAGCTAAGAAACTTTCATATCTAATATATTTATCAAATAACTAAATAATTAAAAATAGCTGAATATTGTCCTTGAACTTAGTACGTGCAATAAGTTAGTTTTCGTTAACGGTCTATGTTAGGAATGAGGAAAGAACATGCAATCGTGGAACCCGGACAGCTGGAGAAAACTGCCGATACTTCAGCAGCCAGAGTACCCAGATCAAGAAGCCCTTAAATCAGTTGAGGGACAATTAAAAAGCGCACCACCTTTAGTATTTGCTGAAGAGACGCGTAGCTTATATAAACAACTAGAAGCTGTATGTGAAGGCAGAGCTTTCTTATTACAGGGTGGTGATTGTGCAGAGTCATTTAGTGATTTTAATGCAGCAAATATCCGCGATACTTTTAAAACACTTTTACAAATGGCCGTTGTTTTAACTTATGGTGGTAAGTGCCCTGTAGTTAAAATTGCGCGTATGGCTGGTCAGTACGCTAAGCCTCGCTCATCAGATTACGAAACGATAGACGGTGTTTCATTACCTTCGTACCGTGGTGATATCATCAATAATTTCGAGTTCACAGAGCAAGCACGTGTACCCGATCCACAGCGTTTGATGACGGCATATCATCACAGTGCAGCAACGCTGAATTTATTACGTGCATTCGCGCAAGGTGGTTTAGCCGACCTACACCAAGTAAACCGTTGGAACATGGGTTTTGTAGCTGCAAATCCACTTAAAGAGAAATACCAGCAGTTAGCCGATAGAATTCAAGATGCCCTTGAGTTCATGGAAGTGTGTGGTATTGACTCAACAGTGGCGCCAAGTTTAAAAGAAACCGACTTATTTACGTCACATGAAGCGTTACTATTAGGCTACGAAGAAGCACTAACACGTCGTGACCATTTATCAGGTGACTGGTACGATTGTTCTGCACACTTTGTTTGGATTGGTGAGCGTACACGTCAGCTTGATCACGCACACATCGAATTCTTTAAAGGGATTAAAAACCCAATCGGTGTAAAAGTTGGCCCAGGTATGGACCCAGATGAGCTAATCAAACTTATCGATGCCGTGAACCCAGATAACATTCCAGGTCGCTTAACGTTAATTACCCGAATGGGTGCAGATGTACTGCCTGAGAAACTACCGGCACTAGTACGTAAAGTACAACAAGAAGGCCGTAAAGTTATTTGGAGCTCAGATCCAATGCATGGCAATACAGAAAAAGCGAGCTCAGGTTATAAAACACGTAGCTTTAATAATATTCTTCGTGAAATTAGTCAGTTCTTCGCTGTACATAAGGCTGAGGGTTCATATCCAGGTGGTGTTCACCTTGAGATGACAGGCCAGCATGTAACTGAATGTACGGGTGGTGCTTATGGTTTATCTGATGAAGATTTAGCGCAGCGTTACCGCACACAGTGCGACCCACGTTTAAATGCAGATCAAGTTTTAGAACTTGGTTTCTTAGTTGCTGATTTATTAAAAGATGCACGTAAGTAACACTAAGTTATCCAAAAAAGGCTGCACATTGCAGCCTTTTTTAATGTCCGATACTAAAATAAGTTAGTACTTACGTCTTTCAAGGCCAGTATCAGATATAATCTTTGCAGAAATTTCTTCAACTGAATGATGAGTCGAATTTAAAAATTGAATTTTTTGCTTTTTATAAAGCATTTCTACTTCACGCACTTCAATTCGACACTGTTTTAAAGAGGCATATTTAGAATTCGCCATACGGCGCTGGCGAATATCGGCAAGGCGAACAGGGTCAATTGTTAAACCAAATAGTTTATGTTTATAAGCCTTTAGACATTCAGGCAGGGTGCCTCTTTCTAAATCATCTTCAGTTAACGGGTAATTAGCTGCTTTAATACCATATTGCAAGGCTAAGTATAAACTCGTTGGTGTTTTACCGCTTCGGCTAACGCCCACTAAAATGATGTCTGCTTCAGCGTAGTTTTTAATATTAGCGCCATCATCATTGGTCAACGCATAGTTAACTGCATCAATTCTAAAATCATAACTCTTTTCATGCATAGAGTGAGTTCTATGGACTTTTGGTACCGGCGCAACTTTTAACTCTTGAGAAATTTTATCGCTATACTGCGATAAAAAGTCATAACACACAGCACATGACGATTTAATAATTTCACTCAGCTCATGATTTACAAATGTAAAAAATACTAGAGGCTGCTCACCATCTCGCTGCGCTGTCGAATTTATAAGATCTTTAATCTCATTTGCTTTTTTTTCTGTTTCTACAAATGGGATTGTTTTGTGGTTGAAGTCAACTGGAAACATAGACAATGTTGCGTGGCCAAATACTTCAGAGGTGATCGCTGTTCCGTCAGAAATATAGAATGCAGTTCTCATAATTAACCTTTTTATTACCTTTATCTGCAAAATAGGGGGTTCACGGTTTACGTGAGGTCTGTTGCCAGTGTAGAATGAAGCCGACCTTTTTAGAAGGTTTTCTTTCTTAACTCTCACAGTTAGTACTACAATTTGTTTTATGGAGAAAGATCCGTGCAAGAATACGTTCTCTGGTATCAAGAGCTTGGTATGCAAGATGTTCCACGTGTTGGCGGTAAAAACGCTTCACTGGGTGAAATGATCTCAAACCTAGCTAACGCTGGTGTTCAAGTGCCAGGTGGTTTCGCTACAACCGCTGATGCATTCAACGAGTTCCTTGAACAATCAGGGCTAAACTCAAAAATCCACGATATTTTAGACACACTGGATGTGGATGATGTAAATACACTCGCTAAAGTCGGTGCACAAATCCGCCAATGGATTATCGATACACCGTTCCAACCTAACCTAGACCAAGCCATCCGCATCGCATATAGCCAATTACATGGCGACGCATCACAAGATGTTTCATTTGCAGTTCGCTCGTCTGCTACAGCAGAAGACATGCCAGACGCTTCATTCGCAGGACAACAAGAAACGTTTTTGAACGTACGTGGTATAGATTCAGTAATGACTGCAATCAAACACGTGTTTGCCTCACTATTTAATGACCGCGCAATTTCTTACCGTGTTCACCAAGGTTATGACCACCGTGGTGTAGCCTTATCAGCTGGTATCCAACGTATGGTTCGTTCAGATAAAGCAGCTTCAGGTGTTATGTTCAGTATTGATACTGAATCTGGCTTTGAAGATGTTGTATTTGTAACTTCAAGCTATGGTCTTGGGGAAATGGTTGTACAGGGTGCTGTAAACCCAGATGAATTTTATGTTCACAAACCAACTCTTGCTAACGGTAAACCAGCAGTAGTTCGCCGTAATATCGGTTCGAAAGCAATCCAAATGATTTACTCTGCGGATGAATCACATGGTAAGCAAGTCGAAATTGTTGATGTAGATTCATCACTTTCAAACAAATTCTCAATCACAGATGCTGAAGTTCAAGAACTTGCAAAGCAAGCTGTGATCATCGAAAAGCACTACGGTCGTCCAATGGACATCGAGTGGGCAAAAGACGGTAACGACGGTAAACTTTACATCGTTCAAGCCCGCCCAGAAACAGTTCGCTCGAACGAAGACGCGAACGTAATGGAGCGCTTCCAATTAAACGGTACAAGTTCTGTTGTAGTAGAAGGTCGTGCAATCGGTCATAAAATTGGCTCAGGTACAGTTCGTGTACTAGATTCAATTGATGAAATGGACAAAGTACAACAAGGTGACATTCTAGTTACTGACATGACTGACCCTGATTGGGAACCTATCATGAAACGTGCAGCTGCGATTGTTACAAACCGTGGTGGCCGTACTTGTCATGCAGCAATCATTGCTCGCGAATTAGGTATTCCTGCCGTTGTTGGTTGTGGTAATGCAACTGATTTAATTAAAGCGGGGCAAGATGTAACAGTATCATGTGCCGAAGGCGACACAGGTTATATCTACGAAGGTATTTTAGATTACGAAGTACTTACTTCGCGCGTTGATGAAATGCCAGAATTACCAATGAAAGTTATGATGAACGTGGGTAACCCTGATCGTGCATTTGACTTTGCACGCTTACCACATGCTGGTGTTGGTTTAGCGCGTGTTGAATTCGTAATCAACCGTATGATTGGTGTTCACCCTAAAGCACTTCTTAACTTTGATGCACAATCAGACGAGCTTAAAGCTGAAATCTCAGAAATGATGGCAGGTTATGAATCACCTGTAGAATTCTATATTTCTAAGCTTGTTGAAGGTATTGCAACACTTGGTTGTGCATTTGCACCTGAGCGTGTAATTGTTCGTATGTCTGACTTCAAGTCAAACGAATATGCAAACCTTGTTGGCGGCCAGCAATATGAGCCGGAAGAAGAAAATCCAATGATTGGTTTCCGTGGTGCAGCACGTTATATCTCTGAAGATTTCCGCGACTGTTTCGCGTTAGAGTGTGAAGCAATTAAACGCGTTCGCAACGAAATGGGTATGACTAATATCGAAATTATGATCCCATTTGTTCGTACACTTGAAGAGGGTAAGCGCGTTATTGAATTACTTGAAGAACATGGCCTTAAACGTGGCGAAAATGGTCTTAAAGTGATCATGATGTGTGAATTACCATCAAACGCGTTACTAGCGGATGAGTTCTTAGAGTATTTCGATGGTTTCTCTATCGGTTCAAACGACCTAACTCAGTTAACATTAGGTCTTGACCGTGATTCAGGTCTGATTGCTCATCTATTTGATGAACGTAACCCAGCAATCAAGAAACTATTATCAATGGCTATTCAAACAGCTAAAGCCAAAGGCAAATACGTAGGTATTTGTGGTCAAGGTCCTTCAGATCATGAAGACTTTGCAGCTTGGTTAGTTGAGCAGGGTATTGATTCTGTTTCTCTTAATCCTGACACCGTATTAGAAACGTGGCTATACCTTGCTAAGAAATTAGCAGACTAAGCGCTTTATTTGTCTAAATTAAAGTATCTAATATAAAAAATGCCAGCATCTAGCTGGCATTTTTGTTAGTTCTAAGGGCATGTTGACCTTTAATTCAACGAGCAAGTTTTTTATCAATATAAGCACATGACTTAGTCAGTGCCTTTTGACACAGGGTTAAATAATCACGCGCTTTAGGATAGTAAAAAGATAAACAGAAAAGCCCAGCAATAAAGAAGATCAACGATGGGCCAGGTATAATCACAAACACTAAACCCAATAACATACACAAGGCACCTAAACTGATTAATGCAAATTTTTTCATATGGCTATCTCATTTGCTGCTTTAATACACAGTATAAAAGTATTGCACCCGAAATCGATAAAAAGAGTGTTACAAACTGTAAAATCTTCAATTTATCTTAGCTATTAGCATGATATAATTTGTAAAATGCCTTAATTTATCACCGTCATGATAGCAACAATAAGTCAACAACAAGCCGCCACAGAACTCGTCTCTAATTTCTTAGAGACTATTAAAAATCAAGGGTTTAGTGGTGATACTGATGCAAGCTTTTCAACACGTTTAAGTTTATCGACTGATAACAGCGTATACCAACAAGTTCCACAAGGTGTCATCTTCCCTAAGTCAGCAAAAGACATACAACTGGCTATGCAAATTGCTTCACGTGATCCGTTTTTATCACTGACATTTGGTCCACGCGGGGGTGGTACAGGTACTAACGGACAATCGCTAACCCCTGGAATAGTTGTTGATTTATCTCGCTATATGCGTGAAATCTTAGAAATCAATGTAGAAGAAAACTGGGTGCGCGTTCAAACTGGTGTAATAAAAGACCAATTAAATGACTTTTTACGTCCTTACGGTTTTTTCTTTGCACCTGATCTATCAACTAGTAACCGAGCAACAATTGGCGGAATGGTAAATACAGATGCATCGGGTCAGGGATCTTTAGTTTATGGAAAAACCAGTGATCATGTTTTAGGTCTTACAACTTACCTTGTTGACGGCACTGAAATGTCAACGACTCCCATACCTTTAGAAAAAGCTAAGGTAATTGCTGAACAAAACACGACAGTGGGTAAGTTATATAAAACAGTTATCGATATTGGCCTTGAGAACCGTGATGCTATTTTAGAAAAATTCCCGCGTTTAAACCGTTTTCTTACCGGCTACGATTTAGAACATATTTTTTCTGATGATTTACAAACCTTTGATATGAGTCGATTAATTACTGGCTCAGAAGGTTCTTTAGGTATAGTTACTGAAGCAAAACTTAACATTACACCCATTGCTGAGTTCAAGACTTTAATCAATATTAAATATGATAGCTTTGATTCTGCTCTTCGTCATTCACCATTCTTAGTCGCAGCAAATGCGACTTCTGTAGAAACAGTCGACAGTAAAGTACTTAACCTTGCTCGAGAAGATATTATTTGGCACTCAGTATCGGACTTAATAACCGATGTTGAAAACAAAGATATGCAAGGCCTCAACATGGTTGAGTTTAATGCGGTTTCACCAGAAGACATAAAGGATAAAGTAGATACTCTATGTAAGTTACTTGATGAGTGTGTTGAAAAACAAACGAATGGTGTCATTGGTTATCAGTTAACTAATGACAAAGCTGATATTTTAAAAATTTATGCAATGCGTAAAAAGTCTGTGGGTCTTTTAGGCAATGTAAAAGGCAGCCAAAAACCGTTAGCTTTTGCCGAAGATACTGCAGTTCCTCCAGAAAACTTAGCAGATTTTATTGTTGAGTTTCGTGAACTTCTCGATAAACACAATCTTCAATATGGTATGTTCGGCCATGTTGATGCTGGCGTATTACATGTTCGACCTGCTCTTGATATGTGTGACCCTGAACAAGAAAAATTACTTCGTCATATTTCAGATGAGGTCGTTAAATTGACTGCCAAATATGGTGGTTTAATGTGGGGGGAGCATGGCAAAGGGTACCGTAGTGAATATGGCCCTGAATTTTTCGGCGAACATCTATTTACACAATTAAGAAAAATTAAAGCGGCTTTTGATCCAAATAACCGAGTAAACCCTGGTAAAATCTGTACTCCACTCGAAAGTAAAGACTCACTAGTTTCTGTTGACGATCAAAAACGAGCTTGGTTCGATAAAGAAATTTCTATCAATGTTAAAACAGAATTTAATAACGCTATGACCTGTAACGGTAATGGCCTGTGTTTTAACTATGACGAAACATCACCAATGTGCCCATCTTATAAAGTTACTGGTGACCGCCGTTATTCGCCAAAAGGGCGCGCAAGTTTAATGCGTGAATGGCTACGACTTCAAGAGTCAGAAAATATTGATTTGCTCAATGTTGAAAAGGAATTGATCAATGGCGAAGTGATCACTTGGTGGGAACGCTATCAACATAGTCGTGATAAGCAAAAGGGCGTTTATGATTTCTCCCACGAAGTGAAAGAATCTATGGACGAATGTTTAGCTTGTAAAGCATGTACCACTGCATGCCCAATCAAAGTGGATGTGCCAACATTTCGTTCAAGGTTTTTAAATTTCTATCACAGTTATTATGCACGACCTGTAAAAGATTACTTAGTGGCAGGCATCGAGCAAACTGCACCTGTCATGGCAAAATTTGCTAAAGTTTTGAATCCAATAGTAAACACTAAAATTGTTTCAGGTTTAATTAAAAATACCATTGGTTATGTTGATACGCCAACTTTGAGCGTCCCGCAACTTTCTAAACGTATTTCAAAAAGTCAGCAATTCAATTTGGAATTACTTAATTCGCTTTCAAAAGAAGAGCAAGCCGAGTATGTTCTGATAGTACAAGATCCATTTACTAGTTTTTACGAAGCCGAATTAGTCGAAAGCTTTATCAAAGTCATTAAAGCGTTAGGCAAAAAACCAATGCTATTACCGTTTAAACCAAATGGTAAAGCACAGCATGTAAAAGGCTTTTTAAATGAATTTAAAACGACAGCAAAAAATGCAGCTGAGTTTTTAAATTCACTTTCTGAAATCAACGCACCACTAGTTGGGCTCGATGCATCCTTGGTTATGTGTTACCGAGATGAATATGTATCGATTTTAAAAGATGACCGTGGCGATTTTAAAGTTGAACTTGCACATGAATGGCTTCAAAGCCAAAACTTTAAACAGGTTTCACTTGCCACTAAAAACGATTCACCATTTAAATTGTTAAGTCATTGCACTGAAACAACAGCCATGCCAAATGCATCTAAAGTTTGGCAATCTATTTTTGCTGATCTAAATTTACAACTAGACACTACCAGTACGGGTTGTTGTGGTATGGCAGGAACGTATGGCCACGAAAAACAAAACCAAGAAAATTCACGCGCTCTTTATGAAATGAGTTGGCAACCAATTATTTCTAATAATGAGCCTGAAACTATTTTAGCAACTGGGTTTTCTTGTCGTAGCCAAGTAAAACGCTATGAAAAGTTTAAACCAAAACACCCACTGCAATTAATTGCAGAGCTACTTTAAAAATTAAAGTGTTATTAAATTCATAAAAAATAAAGGCGCTTAACGCGCCTTTATTTTTGGTAACTTTTTGCAATGGGCTTGGTACTCATGCCATGAATAAAAACACTAAATAAAATTGTTGTTAAGGTTACTGTAGCAATTTGCTCTTTGTTCACAATATCTGTGTCCATCACCATTAAAGTGAAAACGATAGACGCTAAACCTCGTGGACCAAACCAAGCAAAAGTAAATTTGTCTTTGAGATTTAAATTAGTGAATAGAAGTGAAAGTAACACGGGCACAATTCTAAAAATCGTCACGCTTAATAGCGCATAAAAAACAATTGGCCAAGTAATGTCATTCACAATTAAGTGACCACAAACAAAGCCAAATAAACACCAGATTAATAGTGCAACAAATTCCGCGATATGTTCTGAGTCGTTGACTAATGTTGAACGAATTTTTCTAGGAGCTAAGTAATCAAATAATAGTCCCGCTACAAAAACGGCAATAAAACCACTACCATGAAAATTTTGTGTCAAAGAGAAAATAGCCATTACTAAACCAATCAATAAAAATGGACTGCTATTATTTGCAAAGTAATGACGTGCTAATGCAATTTTTAAAAGTGGAATAAACACTGCTATCGACACACCAGCAATAAAAAGTGCAACACCCAACTCTCTTGCAAAAACGAGTAGGGTATCAACGGTAGTTACCGCACTTTCTGGATTTTGAGCTAATAAAAGTAAAACTAAAAAAATGGGTACGCAAAGGCCATCGTTCAAACCACTTTCTGTATTTATCCCTTCGCGAACTTTTTCTGGTACCGCCGTAGATTCCAAAATACCTTTACTAAGGGCTGCATCAGTCGGCGTTAAAATAATAGCAATCAAAGCAGATTGAAAAAGTGATAACTCAGAAAAGAAAAACAACGCACCTGCAACACCTAACAGTAATGTCATTGGCAAAGCGACAAAGAGTAACAGGCTAGGGTACTGATAACTATGTTTTAATACTGTCAGTTTTGATTTTGCTGCATCGGTAAATAAAAAAATACTTAGAGTTAATTCAACTAAAGGTAAAATTTCACTAAGCCCTGCTTCGCCTAATTTGAACTCACTCGGTAAAAAGTAAGACATTGCAATTCCAACCAACACAAAAAACATTGGCCCGGTTATTTCTGTTCGTTCTAACTGACGAATTGTCAGTGAGTAAAATAACAAAGCTAAACCAACTAATGTGAGTATGGTATATTCCATTAAACTTTCCTTTTAATTCCAGACTTTGCGCGTTCTTTTATATTTGTTTGAATATAAATTTGATCAGTCGTAGCAATTTTTGCATGACCTAAATCTTCCGATAAGTGTTTAAGCGGTCTTGTTTGAGCATCATGAGTTGCACCTGTATGCCTTAACCAGTGAGCAGTTGCCGCTTCAAGTTGTTCCGCATCGTCTTTAAAACCATCATCTAATAATGATTGTTTTGCTAAATCAAAACTTTGCTGTACTAACCGACGAATTTGTCGAACAGTCATGCCACCTTTTCCACGAATTTTGTGTACTAATGGTTCGGCCTCATCAACACGGGGGAGGGCAGGTAAGCCTCGGTATAATCTGTAACGTTTGAGGTAAGTGATAAAATCTTCACTTAAAGTTACATCACGTAATTTGTTACCTTTACCCATAATTCTTAAAAACCAAAAGCCATCATTATCTTGCCAAAAATGTGACATAACCGGCGACCACTGTGGTCTTTCAGATAACTCAGAAATACGTAAATACAAACCTTTCAAACAAGCTAGTGTAAATAAATTTCTTTCTAAATCAGGCTGCTGATCACATAGGTCACGCGTTACACCAAATACATACTCCCATTGAATATCACTGAGTGTATCGGGGATTTTAATTTGCGATTGTACAACTAAGTAAGGACTATTCTTTTTGACAACCGGCACAAAATTAGCAAACGTTTTTTCTTCTAAAATAGCAAACTTATAAAACACATTTAATGCTGTAAACATAGCTGCTAAAGTTTGTTGGCTTGCTATATTTTCTTTATTAATGAAAGGGCGCCAATTAGTATTTAGTTTTCTAATACCTTGTTCATCTTTATAACGCCATTGTACTGAGTTCGATAACCACGCTGAATCTGGTTCAACCATAAAATCAACATAGGCTTCAATATCGTCACGCTTTAGATCAAAAACCGATTTTTCAGCAATCAACCATGCCCATAAACAGAATCGTTCAAGTTCATTTCGAAAGCGATTAAATGTTGCTTCTGATTTTCGGCCATACACATACAAAAATTGATATAGAAAAGTTAAGTCTTTTCTTGATTCAGCAACAGTCAATCCAACTTGATGTATAAAGTGAGCAAGTTCAGGATATTCTGTAGCAAGAGTATCATCTTCAAGATGGGCAATTTGGTAGCGCAATTGTTTAAGTGTATCGACGAGAGCAACGAGCATAATGATTAAATATCTTGTAAAATAACAAGTTATAAGACTAACACAAAGTCCGATACTGTCTAGTATTGGACTTTAAATATTTTTTTATTAGTCTATATTTATCCTAACCATTGCCATACAAATATTCGAGGAATATGTATGAAAAATTTTATTACTATAAGTTTCATTTTAGTTACAACCATCCTTACAGGTTGTGCTACTACAGGTAGTGCATCTCCCGATGAGAAACGTGCTCTAGTACAAAGCATGAAAAATAATACATTAAGTGAGCTTTACGCACAAAAGCCTGATGTAAAACAACAAATTGCTAACTCTGCAGGTTATGCCGTTTTTGATAATGCCAATGTAAATGTTGTTTTAGCTAGCTTTGGTGGCGGCTATGGTGTAGTTAAAAATAATCTGACAGGTAAATCAACTTACATGAACATGGGTGAAGCTGGTTTAGGCTTAGGTTTAGGCGTTAAAGACTTTAATGTAGTCATGGTTTTTCATAACCAAGCCGCAGTAAATCGCTTTATTGAACACGGTTGGGCATTCGGCGGTAACGCTGATGCTGCAGCTAAATATGAAGAAAAAGGTGGTGCTTTAGTTGCGGAAGCAATTGCAGACCAAGTTACGGTTTATTCTTTAACCGAAAATGGACTTGCACTACAAGCAGTATTAAAAGGCACGAAATTCTGGGTAGATTCTGAGCTAAATTAACCTTTAAAAAACCCTTCTAAAAGTGGGCTAGTTAGCAACTTAACTCCCACTTTTAATTATTCTCACCAATTTAACATAACGTAATTTATGAGCTATCTACGATACCGCAAAGGCGGGTCGCTAGTTAACAAATCAAGTTACCAAGTACCATACTAGTTTTCTGAAAACCTAATTAATATTACCCGTTTTAGTTACTAACTGCATTCGTTTTACGTTACTTGATTAACGAGGTTTTTTAAAATGGATCAATTTAGACACTGCGTTTCCCCTCCCGCCAAAATGAATAAATATGCAAACCAACATTAAGTTTGACTAATATTAATACTCTATCACTATAGAAATATATGAAAGAAGGAGCAGTTTCAAAAAGAGACTCTTAAGTAATATTTTTTATCATTAATGGCTTTTTATGCATGCAAATTTCATCAAAAGTATTAGCAAGTCGCTCAGTTTCATCAAGCACTTGTTGCCAATATTTAATCCGTGTATCAGCATCAAGCTCAGTAAAGTCTTTACGATCAGGGATTTTTCCATAAGGTAGTGTATCAATAAATTCGGCTGATGGAGTGATCATCACCACGTTATCATAGTTACTCGGGGTTATACCGCGCTTTAAGCTTTTATCAAACCACCCTGCTTTAGGGTTGTTATTAAAATGTGGATATAAAATAAGTCCGTCATTATGAATAGTTAGGTCAAAGTGATAATCGATGATACCACCATCACGATATATACCAGGCGGTGTTCCTATTATATTTTTAATGCCTTGCATAACTAACGGGATTGACCCCGAAGCAAGTAAAGCATCGGCTAAATTATCTTCGCTGAGTTCAATAGTATGGGTATTGAAAGTATTGTTATCTGAAAACGATAACTGACTATCCGCCGCTTGAAACACATAACGCTCGTATTGCTTACTTAACAAACGCCTATTCATTCTATTGACTAAGTAGCTTTTAGATAAACCCATTAACTGAATCACTTTGTTTTCTGATGCTGTAAAACCATTCGATTTTGCAACTATAAAGTGGGCTTTAAAAATAGGGTTATGAATGATTTCATGAATACCATCTTCAGCAAATACATAACGTAATAACTCACGAGCTTTTGTAGTTATTTCTTCGGGTTTTGCTTTATTTGATGAGTATCGTGTTTCAGAGTATGACTTTGCTAATCGAGATATTGCAGCAACAGGGTCATTTTGTGCAAAACAGGCAGATCTAAATGCACCAGCGCTTGATCCTAATAAGTTTAAAGGCGTGCTACGGTCTTTAAAAAATTCACCAAATAGATATTTATCCAAACCAAATAATGTAAACCATTTGGGTCCGCCACTTGGCCCTAAAAAGGTATTAAACAAATCGGCAGACAGACCTTGCTCTTGAATTACTTTTGCAGCAGTTGGCCCAGCGTAAATATCTATCATGGTTACTTTTCTCGTTGTTGTTTTAGATTACTTTCGCCAAATACCTTGCTCTGTTTGACCTTGAACCTGTACTTTTTCAGAATCAAAAATGGGTTCTTGGCCTGCATCACGTTGACTATGGTAGTCTTTTGTCACAGATAAGATGGTTGGCGTTAAGCGTATGATAGCGATAACGTTCACCACTGTCATTAAACCTAATGCAATGTCGGCAAGATCCCACACTTGTTTAATGGTGGCCGATGCGCCCCAAATCATCATTGATAAATATAAACAGATATAAATACCACGGCCGAGTTTATTATCTAGTTTAAATAAATGAAGGTTACTTTCTGCATAGGCATAATTTGCAACCACAGAAGTAAAGGCAAATAAACAAATTGCAGCTGCTACAAAGTAAATGCCACCAGCGGCCATATGTGCTGTCATAGCAGATTGAGTTAAGCGTATTCCTTCCATTTCACCACTAATATCAATATCAGCTAATAAAATAATCACCGCAGTACAACTACACAGCACAATGGTATCGAAAAACACCCCAAGCATTTGAATGTATCCTTGAGTGACCGGATGATTAGGTACTGGTGAAGCACAGCCTGATGCATGGGGCACACTACCCGCTCCGGCTTCATTGGAGTAGAGCCCTCGCTGAATACCATTTTTAATTGCTGCGCCCATAGCCCCTGCACCGGCTTCTTGTAAGCCAAAGGCTGAAAGTAAAATATCTTCGATCATTGCAGGCACTTTACCAATATTCATTAAAGTAATTATGATTGCGGCGAGTACAAATAAAATGCCCATGATTGGTACAATCCGTTCAGCAAAGCGGGCGATTGCTTTAAAGCCGCCTAAAATAATAGAGCCTGCCAGTATTGTGATCACAATACCTGAATACAAAGTTGGAATTTCAAATGCATAATTGAGAGCATCGGTAATAGTATTCGTTTGCATGGCACTGAATGTAAAGCCATAACCAAGGAACAAGCAAAAGGCAAAACACACCGCAAGTGCTTTGCTGCCTAATCCTTGTTGAATATAATAAGCAGGCCCGCCTCTAAACTCGCCGTTGGCATCCCTGACTTTATAGACTTGCCCAAGTACGCTTTCGGCAAAGCCAGTAGCCATGCCAAGAATGGCAATCACCCACATCCAAAATATTGCACCGCTGCCACCTAACGAAATAGCAACGGCAACCCCTGCAAGATTACCTGTTCCAACACGGGCTGAAAGACCAGTACATAAAGCTTGAAATGAGCTAATTGAGTTTTTGTCTGTATTACTACTCGACTTTAATAAGCTAAACATATGGCGAAACTTAACCAACTGAATCGCTTTTAGCCTTACCGAAAACCAGATTCCGGCAAACAGAAGAATATAAATAAGAATTTGGCCCTCTCCCCAAAGAAGACCATTGATTGTTGATACAGCGGTGTTAAACATGGCAGCCTTTATTGTTCTTATTAATAAAAAATCACAAAAAGTGAATAGCTAACCACTTTAACTTTATTTACAGATATCTCAAGTAGGCAGTGAGATTAATTAACCAAGTATGCTCTCTACTAATTTAGCAATTGTTGTTGTAGAAATGCACGGCCTGCTGCTAAACCTAATTTATGATCATAACGAAGGTCTGAATCTGTACTACCTAGTAGCTTACTGCGTAGTTTATCGCCTGCAAAAATTTGTGTGATACGGGCATCATTTGGCGGCTTTGCAATAAAATCAAGCTCATCTTGATATGCTTGTTCGTGCTGAACAAGGTAATCAAATGTTTTGGGGCAATAGCCTGATACGCGAACGAGTGTCTTTAGCTTATTAACCCATTCAGATTGCACTTGAAAGTTTTCATCAACAGTACGAATAACCACAATATCGCGGGCACCACGATTATAGGCTTCTTTCACGGGTAAAGGTGCAGCTAGGCCACCATCTAAATACATATCATGCACTAAATCAGTATTAGAGCTTTGAATAATGGCATCATTTGCGGCTTTGGTTGTTAACCAAGGAGTTAAGTTAACACCATCTTTATATAAAAAAGGTAATGCGCTTGATGCTTTTAGTAGGGCCAACCATTGCATGTCTTCACCATTTGGACTCAAGTAATAGGGTTTACGGTCAGCGGCATTAGTCGTTGTGATCAACAGCTCGCGATTACCTAGGCTTTGTGTTGCTGTTTTAAAATCTAAGGCACGGTTTACTTCTTTGGTTTTGTCAAAATACCAATCAAGATCGACAATGCTTTTACCAAACAGCCCGCGGCCAAGTTGAAAAAAACGTTTATGACGAGAAAGCCCTCTGATCAAACGTTTTGCGTAGCCTTTTTGACGCGCTAAATAACTTGTTAAGTTTTGTGAGCCTGCTGATGTGCCGATGAATAAATCGAATGGGTCATAATTATTTTCTAACCACGCATCGAGTACACCTGCGGTAAAAATCCCTCGTTGCCCACCACCCTCAGCGATTAATGCTGTTTTTGTTTGTGGTTCTACTGCGGCAATTTTTTGAGATTTCACGGTGCACCTTCCTAGGGTAATGGTTAATAAATGTATTGTATAAAGTTAAATTCAATCCTTAAAACGGAATAATTAAATTGATTCAATCTATAAAACCGTTTACAAAATGAGTGCTAGGACTTAAGTAATGCGCATAAAATTCATTACACGCATTCACTATTTGGCCAATCCGTATTAGTGCATGATACTTGCTAATAACTCCAGCGCATGTTGCCTGTCACTCAATTCATACAGGTCATTTGTAAAGATAAACTCATCAACCTGTAGCGTTTGTTTAATCATACTCAGCTTATGCTTAACACTCGCTTGATCACCGACAACTGAAAGCCCTAAAAAGTTTTCAACTTGCATTTTTTCTTGTGCTGTCCATAACCCTTCCATAGTTTGAACAGGTTCTTTAAGCCAAAGTGGTTTGCCGCGCATAAGTGCTAAAATACGTTGTTTTGCGGTGGTTGCTAAAAACTGTGCTTGTTCGTCAGTATCAGCTGCAACAACCGGTAAGCCAAGCATAACGTATGGCTTATCTAACACCTTCGATGGTTGAAACTCTCTGCGATACAAAGCTATGGCATCTTCAACAAAGCGCGGTGCAAAATGACCTGCAAATGCATATGGCAACCCTTTTTTAGCTGCAAGCCCAGCACTATAAAGGCTTGAGCCCAGTAACCAGATAGGGACATTGGTGTTTTCACCTGGAATTGCGCGTACAGGAGAATCACCTTTATATGGGCCAAGTAAACCTTGAAGTTCAGTTACTTCATCATTGAAGTGCTCAGCGCGTTGTTCGTCACGACGTAAGGCACGGCTGGTAATTGGGTCACTACCTGGGGCACGGCCTAGACCTAAATCAATGCGACCTGGGTATAAACTTTCTAGGGTACCAAATTGCTCAGCAACAACCAGCGGTGGGTGGTTAGGTAACATCACCCCACCCGCACCTACGCGAATATTCTGAGTTTTTCCTGCGATGTGACCTATCAATACTGAGGTTGCAGCACAAACGATACCACGCATATTGTGGTGCTCTGCCATCCAAAACCGATTAAAACCAAGTTTGTCGGCTGTTTGTGCATAACTAACACTATTAGCTAGTGTTTGCGAAACTGTTTCGTGCTCTTTCATTGGGCTCAGTTCAAGCAATGAAAAAGGCGTGTTGGTAAGGTCTGACATTCACTCTCCAAAATCTAACTCTTTATAGTTAGTTAATGAGAGCGAACGGCTATTTTTCAAATGCTAATTAGGCACGGCTTTGTTGCTGTTTTTCCACCTTTAGGCCATCAGCATCAATTCCACGTTTCCAATAGGCCGATGCAACAATGTGTTCACGGTCAATTTCAAAACTACTTGTCAGTAAACGGCGAATTGCCTTAACCAAGCTTGCTTCTAATGCCATAAACACCATAGGTTGCGTGTTATAACCAACACATAAGCGTGTTACTTGGTCGAGCAGATCTGTTTCTGGCTCATCTGTAACTAACCATTCAACACGATGTTGGGTGTGTGCTTTAATTTGCTCAAGCTCAATGATATCTGCTTTATCAGCTACATGAATAATGGCATCGACAGTGGCATCTTGCGGTAATGCTTGTAAGTAGCCATTTATTGCGTTTACTGAGGTTAGGTCTGCCAGCATTAGGTAATGTGTTTGCGTAAAGTCAGTGAGTTTTTTAAGCCCTGGGCCAGCAATACCTACCTCGTCGCCTACTACCGCACTTTGTGCCCAGTTGGTTCCAACACCCTGATGTTGGTTAACCACAAAGTCGAGAGTAATGGCACCGTTCACAGGGTTAATATCGCGGATAGTATAAGAGCGCATTAATGCAGGGTGTTCAGCGTGTAAATCAAGTTCAACCTTAGATTCACCGGCATGCGGGAATAAGACCTTTACATACGCACCTTTTGCATCTTGAGGGAAATCTGCAAACTCGTCTGAGCCAACGACAATTCTTTGTAGATGCGGGGAAATACGTGTAGTACTTAATACGTTTGCACAACGAACTTTTCTAGCCATGTTAGTCTCCTAGCTGGTTAAATTGCACAACGCCCAAATAGTTGATATAGTCAACTATACGCTTTTAATTGACTTTGTCAACTAATTACAACTAGGTGGACCATGCCACAAACCTCTCTTTCTTCTGCTTTATTTACACTGGCACAAAGTTACCGTGTTACTGTACGTGAAGCAATAAATGCCAATGAGCTTGGCCTTAACGCATTGCATGTACGCTGCTTGCACATTATTGCTGAAACACAGCACTGCACTGCGAACGATATTGTTGCCAAAACGGGGCGTGATAAAGCGCAAATAGCACGCTTGGTAAAAGAGCTTATAAAGCTAGAATTGGTGTCTAAATGTGCCGACAAAAATGATAAGCGCTGCTTGATTTTGTCGTTTACTGAGCAAGGTAAAACCCTGTTTTCACGCTTACAAATTGCAGAGAAACAGGTTGATTCCAAGCTTTGTGAAGGATTAACTGAAACACAAATAACTGAATTCATATCAACAGCGACAACAATGATCAACAATATTAAAAACTAGATTAAATTATTACTTAAAAATTTGCGTATTGACCTCGCGTTAAAGTCATAAGATCTTTTGGATTTAAGGCAATCTCTAACCCACGTTTACCTGCGGATACATAAATGCTTTCAAAGCTTTTTGCACTAGTGTGAATATAGGTTTTTAGTTGTTTTTTTTGTCCAAGCGGGCTTACTCCACCCAGAATGTAGCCAGTTGATTTTTCAACAGCCTGTTGCGCAGCCATCTCTATTTTTTTTACTCCCGCAAACTTAGCTAACATTTTTAGGTTAAGCTGCTGGCTCACAGGCACCACGGCAACGAATAGGTTCTGAGTATTGTCTTCGACAACTAAGGTTTTAAAAACCTGTGCTGCGGGTAAATTTAATTTCTCAACGGCTTCTAGTCCAAACTGCTTTTGATTTGGCTCATGCTCATAAGAAAGCACATCAAATTTAATTCCTTTTTTCTTCAACAAGTTGATTGCTGGTGTCATTAATTCTAGTCCAAAAGTTACTCTGTAATCATTTTGTTCAACATAACATAAAATTCTTAATAAAGAACGAATCGTACTAGGGTATGAATTTTATAATCAACTAGACTAATAGAACCAATCGTTTTAGGACAATTGTCATGTTGAAATCACATACTCTGTATTGGTTAAAGCAAATATTCATTCTTTTAACTTTTTTCTTCGCTATTAACTTTGTGTGCAATGAATATATACGATGGAATACTTTTGTAGATTGTCAGAATAAATGTCAGTTACTCGGAATTGAAAAAGGCAGAATACAAAAAACTCAATATGATGACGACGTAACACTTTGCAGATGCTTAGCTAATAGCGACTACTACGTGGTTCTAAATTGAATATTTTAAACTACTAGATTAATTTTTTAGTAATAAAAAAGGCGCTTATCAGTAAGCGCCTTTTTATTAACTAACCAAATTTATTTAGTTAAATCATCAAAAAACTTCTTCACACCGTCAAAGAAACCTTTCTCTTTAGGGCGGTTTTTCGAACCATCTTTCCCCATGCTTTGCTCAAGCTCTTCAAGCAACTCACGTTGACGATCGTTTAGGTTAACAGGCGTTTCAATGACCACTTTACAAATCAAGTCGCCTTGCGCACCACTGCGAACCGATTTCACACCCTTACCGCGCATACGGAACATTTTGCCCGTTTGGCTTTCTGAAGGGATCTTAAGTTTTGCTCGACCATCCAGTGTGGGGACTTCAATTTCGCCACCTAATGCAGCGGTGGTGAAACCAATAGGGACTTCACAATAAAGGTTATTACCATCACGTTGGAAAATTGGGTGTTCACGAACAGAGACCTGAACATACAAATCACCTGCAGGGGCACCATGCATACCTGCTTCACCTTCACCAGATAAACGAATACGGTCGCCCGTATCTACACCCGCAGGGATCTTAACAGATAAAGTTTTGGTTTTTTCTACGCGACCTTGACCATGACAGCTGTCGCATGGATCAGAAATAATCTGACCTGTGCCCTGACAAGTTGGACACGTTTGCTGCACAGCAAAGAAGCCTTGACGCATTTGAACTTGACCAGCACCATGACAGGTAGTACAGGTTTTTGGTTTAGAGCCCGCTTTTGCACCGCTGCCATCACATGGTTTACAGCTAACCCAAGTTGGCACTTTAATCTCTACATCTTTACCACGAACTGCCTCTTCAAGGCTTAGGTCCATGTTGTAACGTAGGTCAGCACCACGTTGTTGGCGAGATTGACGGCGGCCACCGCCACCAAAAATATCACCAAACACGTCGCCAAAAATATCACCAAAGTCACCGTGACCGCCACCAAAGCCACCATGACCGCCACCGCCATTTTGATCAAAGGCGGCGTGACCGTATTGATCATACATTTGACGTTTTTGCGGATCAGTCAGTACTTCGTAAGCTTCTTTTACTTCTTTGAACTTTGATTCAAGTTCTTTATCGCCCGCGGTACGGTCTGGATGATATTTCATCGCTAAGCGCTTATACGCTTTTTTGATGTCTCGTTCGCTTGCATCTTTGCTTACGCCGAGAACTTCATAATAATCGCTTTTTGACATATGTATCACACTACTCTTTTTAATGCAGTTTTACTGCATGAGGGCAAACAGAGTTTACCATCTATATACATGCAAAAGGCGCGTCAAGCGAATTCGCTGGCGCGCCTCAATGATTCATCCTAACTTAAATAGCACAATAAAGCAGCTAGTTTTAAATTAGGCAGAAGCGTTACGAGCAATTACTTGTCGTCTTTCACTTCTTCGAACTCTGCATCAACAACGTCATCATCTTGCTTAGTAGATGATTGTTGCTCACCAGCATCTGCACCGCCTTGCTGTTGCGCTTTAGCTTGTGCAATTTCCATTAGCTTTTGTGATTTTTCAGCAAGAGCTTGAGTTTTCGCTTCAATCTCTTCTTTATTATCACCTTTAATCGCCGTTTCTAGCTCTGTAAGCGCAGCTTCGATTGCTTCTTTATCTTCAGCTGGTAACGCGTCACCTGCTTCTTCGATTTGCTTACGTGTACCGTGAACCATTGCATCAGCTTGGTTACGAGTCGCTACTAGCTCTTCGAATTTTTTATCTTCTTCAGCATGTGCTTCAGCATCACGAACCATTTTCTCTACTTCATCATCGCTTAGACCTGAAGAAGCTTGGATTGTGATCTTCTGCTCTTTACCTGTATCTTTGTCTTTTGCAGATACATGTAAGATACCATCAGCATCAACATCAAAAGTTACTTCGATTTGAGGTGTACCACGTTGTGCTGGGCGGATACCTTCTAGGTTAAATTGACCTAGAGATTTATTATCGCTTGCACGCTTACGCTCACCTTGTAGTACGTGAATCGTTACCGCTGATTGATTGTCTTCCGCTGTTGAGAAAACTTGCGATTTCTTAGTAGGAATCGTGGTGTTTTTCTCGATTAGAGCTGTCATTACTTGACCCATAGTCTCTATACCTAGCGATAACGGAGATACGTCAAGTAGTAGTACGTCTTTAACGTCACCAGCTAGTACGCCACCTTGAATCGCTGCACCTACTGCAACTGCTTCATCTGGGTTAACATCTTTACGTGGGTCTTTTCCAAAGAACTCAGCAACTGTTTTTTGTACTAAAGGCATACGTGTTTGACCACCAACAAGGATGATGTCATTTACGTCGTTTACTGATAAATCAGCATCAGCTAGTGCGCGCTTAAGTGGCTCAATTGACTTAGTGACTAAGTCTTCAACAAGTGACTCAAGTTTTGCACGAGTAACTTTAACGTTCATGTGCTTAGGACCTGTTGCGTCAGCAGTCACGTACGGTAAGTTAACTTCTGTTTGCTGTGCAGAAGAAAGTTCAATCTTCGCTTTTTCAGCCGCTTCTTTAACACGTTGCATCGCAAGTGGATCAGTTTTAAGGTCGATACCTTGGTCTTTCTTGAACTCTTCAACTAAGTAGTTGATAACACGGTTATCGAAATCTTCACCACCTAAGTGAGTGTCACCGTTAGTTGCTAGAACTTCAAACGTGTGCTCGCCTTCAACTTCGTCGATCTCGATGATAGAGATATCGAAAGTACCACCACCTAAGTCGTATACTGCAACAACGTTTTCACCTTTGTTTTTATCCATGCCGTATGCAAGTGCAGCGGCAGTTGGCTCATTGATAATACGTTTAACTTCAAGACCCGCAATACGTCCAGCATCTTTAGTCGCTTGACGTTGTGAGTCATTGAAGTATGCAGGAACTGTGATTACTGCTTCAGTAACCGCTTCACCTAAGAAATCTTCTGCTGTTTTCTTCATTTTTTTCAGCACTTCTGCCGAAATTTGTGGTGCAGCACGTTTCTCGCCACGTGCTTCAACCCATGCATCACCGTTATCAGCTTTTACAATTTTAAAAGGCATGATACCGATATCGCGTTGTACTTCTTCGTCTTCAAAACGACGACCAATTAGACGCTTGATTGCAAATAATGTGTTAGTTGGGTTAGTTACTGCTTGGCGTTTTGCAGGTTGACCAACTAATGTTTCACCGTCTTGCGTGTATGCAATGATCGATGGTGTTGTGCGATCGCCTTCCGCGTTTTCGATAACGCGTGCTTTATCACCGTCTAGTACTGCTACACAAGAGTTAGTAGTACCTAAATCGATTCCAATAATTCTACCCATGAATCTTCTCCAACTTCAAAATTCGTTAAAACGT
Organism: Pseudoalteromonas sp. PB2-1; assembly: GCF_045040605.1. Lineage (NCBI taxonomy): Bacteria > Pseudomonadati > Pseudomonadota > Gammaproteobacteria > Alteromonadales > Pseudoalteromonadaceae > Pseudoalteromonas > Pseudoalteromonas sp. PB2-1. Next base: position 647,981 of record NZ_CP090668.1, on the reverse strand, counting down.
TCGATGACTAGTAAATAGGGGTGCAACAAACTGAATTCAACTATTAAAATGAAAAAAATTTACTTTTTTTTGAAATATTTTCCAAATGGGCATTTTTTCCTCAAAAAGAGGTGTTTTCTTAGCTTCATTGCAGGGAAGCAAACTGGTCTGATCACTTTTGCTATGCTATAACCAACAATATAATAATAAATGTTAAGGAAAGTTATGCATTTTGAACAATTACTCGCCAAAGCGAGTGAACTAGGCTGCGACAGAACAAAAGTAATGCAGTTCCCAGAAAACTGGTGTCAGGGTCGTACAGCCTTTGGCGGGTTATCAGCCGCTTTATTATATCAAGCGATGCGTCAACATATTAATAGCTCTCGTCGCTTACTGTCTTTAAGTACTAACTTTGTAGGACCTTTAATTGCTGATACTGATTTTTCCATTGATGTTGAAGTTTTACGCGAAGGTAAAAACAGCGCACAAGTACTAGCTAGAATAATCCAAGATGGTGATGTCTGTATTATTACTCAAGCCTGTTTTGGTGCTAAGCGCCAATCCACTGTACGTGTTGATGTAACTAAAACTATGCAGCTTAAACCTGTCGATGAGCGTTTTGCCCTGCCTTACAAAGAAGGAGAAATGCCTGCATTTTTTCAACATATAGCACTGTGCTTACAAGACGGTAATATGCCGTTTTCTGCTGCTGACACCTCGCATTTAAGTGGCTGGATGAAATTAAAACATACACCCGAGCAAATGAATGAGGCACAAATCATTGCCCTTGCTGATGCTTGGCCACCAACCCTATTACAAATGTATAAGCAACCTGCACCAGCAAGTAGTATGTCATGGTACCTTGAATTTGTTGAGGAACCGAACATCGCGCATGATGCGTGGGTTGGTTATGAGGCAATCACTCACCACAGTAAAAATGGTTATGGCCTTGAAGATGGTTGTATTTGGAGTGAAGACGGTAAACTCATTGCGCTAAGTCGCCAAACAGTTGCTTTATTTGCGTGATTCAGGACGGAGTAACTGCGCATATTCAGTGCCATCTAGGCGGATAATTGCTTGATATTCGCCTGATGCAATAATCTTATCTAAACCAAGATTAAAGCTTTCTTTAAGTGCTTTGTTAGAAAAGTATGCCGGTCTTGGGGCTTCTTTAAATATAGGGTGAACAACAAAAGGAAGCACCTTGTTGGATTGTTTATACTTTTCTAAGTAAAAGAGAAATACGCGTCGATCCATTATTATAACATCAACCCACCCCTTCATTAGATGATCGACTTGTGCCTGTTGGTTTACTACTTCATCATAGGAAGCCAAGTTTTCTGTGACCGACTTAAACGGTTGCTCGATAAAATTAACAGCATTTTGAAATGCTAAGACACTCTTACCTGCAAGATCAAAAATTGATTTAATAATAAATTCGTTGCTAGCCAAACTAAGAGCTACATTTTGATACATAACAAGCGGCTCGCTTTTATGGATACCCGCTATTGCCATCGGAGGAAAGTTAAGAACAATATCAACCTTACCTTGCAATAACAGCTGCTCAGCGCGTTTGTTAGACATATAATGTATATCGAGTTCAGTAATACCTTGTGCTTGTAATGCTGCTTTTAGAATCTCAATTTGAATACCGCTGTTCGATTGTTTAACAATGTAAGGAGGTAAAAATGAGCTTGCTGCGACAATAATCTGCTTTTCATGGCTCTGTTGAGAGAGACTCTCAGTTGTAAAACAGAACAAAAATAACAAAAGTATTAACGTACGGCTCACTTTCCACCTTAAAGTTTTAGTTTAGAATATTTTCAACGGCTTAAGATAGATACTAGCCCATAACCAAGAAGCTTGCATTTGTATTTACAGGATAATTGGTGCAGAATTAACTAAGTTCTTGTTTAAGAGTAGCAAAGTTTGCAAACAGCATGTCCAAGTTGTGATCTTGTCATCGAGATACCGTACCTTAGTGCTAAACAAATGGCTGTATGCCCTCACTGTAATACTAAACTGTCAGTTTCAAAAGCCAATCAAGACAGTAGTGTTGTAGCGCTTAGCTTAAGTGCTATTTTGATGCTTCTCAGTAGTATGTTTTACCCTTTTTTATCATTTAGCAGCAGCGGTATAACACAAACAATTACTCTTCCTGACGCAGCTCGCATTTTATTTAACTACGACAATGACTTCTTAGGACTCTTTATTGATACAAGTATCATTGGCCTACCTATGTTACTTTTAGCTTTGATCATCCCCTTACACTTAGGTTTACTTAGAGCTTTACCCTATCTATGGGGAAAACGTTTGTTAAAAGTTACCTTTGCTCTTGAACCTTGGATAATGTCAGAGATATTTTTGATAGGTGTTATGGTCAGCATGGTGAAGATTATGTCGATGGCAGATATCGCATTTGGCGTTAGTTTCTGGTCTTACGTTGCTTTTGTTGTCTGCTATGTTGCAGCAACGACACGTATAAACAAACAGCGCTTATGGCAACAATTAAAAGAACCTATTTATATTGAGCAAACACAACCTAATACCAGAGCCATTGATCAAGGCCTTAAAGCCTGTCATGTCTGTGGTCAATTATGTAATACAGAGGTTTGTTCTCGCTGCCAAACTAAAACATTTAGCCGCAACCCTAACAGCATTCAAAAAGCGGCTGCATGGTTAATTACCTCTGTTGCGTGTTATATACCCGCCAATGTCTACCCGATTATGTATACGACTAGTTTAGGAGATGAAACACCGTCAACTTTGATTGGTGGCGTTATGATTTTATGGGCGAGTGGTTCATACCCCATTGCTATAATTATATTTCTAGCCAGCGTTGTTGTGCCTCTGGCAAAAGCGCTAGTGCTCAGTTTTCTATGCTTTATGGTCACCCGCCCTGCTAATAGACAAACGAAGAATTACACACGTGTTTATCAACTAACTGAGTTTATAGGTAAATGGTCAATGATTGATGTCTTTGTGGTGGCAATTTTAGTAGCCTTAGTGCAGCTGGGGAACTTAATGTCTGTCACACCTGGTATAGGGACCGTTTTTTTCACAACTATGGTTATTTGCCAAATGCTTGCAGCCCACGCATTTGATCCTCGATTATTATGGGATAGCCCTGCTAATTTAAAAACAGCTAAACAAGAGAATTTGGTATGAGCGAAGCAGCAAAAATAAAAACCGCGCCTAATATTTCCGCTATTTGGATTATACCACTCGTGGCACTGTTAATAGGCGCTTGGATGCTATATCAGTATCAAGCAAATCAAGGCACAACTATTTATATAAAAATGCCTCACGCTGAAGGAATTGTCGCCGGTAAAACCGAAATTAAAGTTCGTAGTGTAAAAATAGGTCAAGTTGATCATGTAAGGCTATCGGACAAGCAAAATAGTGTCATTGCCCGTGCCCAGATAGATAAACATTATGAAGATTTACTCACCGATGATGCCAAAATATGGGTAGTAAAACCACGAATTGATGACACAGGTATCAGTGGCATGAGCACGCTATTATCGGGCGTATATTTAGAGTTTTCACCTGGTGAAAGCAAAAAATTGGCAGATGATTTTGAGCTTCAAGACGAACCAGCCTTGATTGCTAACAACGTCAAAGGGGGGCGTTTTACCTTATTGAGCTATAACGCCGAAGTACTAGACGTCAGCACAGGAATATACTTTAAAGACTACAAAATAGGCCAAATAGAAACCGCAACTTTCGATTGGAAAAACCAAGCAATGAAGTATGGTATTTTTATTAATGAGCCCTACCAAAACTTAATTACATTGAATTCTATTTTTTGGGTAAATTCAGGTATTGAAATTGACCTCTCTGCGGATGGTATTAATGTCAATACAGGTTCACTAAGTAAGCTGCTAAAAGGTGGCATATCTGTTGGTATACCTGAGCAACAAACACCCGGTGAAGTTGCCACTAATGGTCACAGCTTTTCATTGAGTAACAGTTACAAAGCTGCGCTTGAAGAACGTTTTTATGACTTTGACTACTATTTGATTGAATTTGAGCAATCGATTAGAGGCTTAAGAGCCGGTGCCCCCGTTGAATACAGAGGAATGCGAATAGGCACTGTGGTTGAAGCACCTGCCAGTGTAATTATTGATGGAAAACCAGCACACTTTAGAACAGATAATACCGCAGTACCTACGCTCATAAAAGTTGAATATGGTCGCTTATACCACGACAGCACAGCCGCACGTGAGTTTTGGCATTCAAGTTTAAATGGCTGGGTAAAAAGTGGTCTTAGAGCCTCTTTAAAACCAGGAAACCTGTTAACAGGTGCAGTTTATGTCGACTTAGATATATACAATAACGCTGAACCAGCAAGTCTATCAAAGGTAGCTGAGTATACGGTATTTCCAAGTATATCCAGTGGTATTACTGTTATTGCTGATCAGGTTTCGGATGTTTTAAATAAAGTAAATAATTTAAAAATTGAAGATAGCTTAGCGCAAATGCAAACCACCTTTTCAGAGTATCAAGCGCTTGCCCATGACATGAGAGATTTACTTAATAAGCAAGATACGCAAGACCTACCAGGCGATATAAATCGCAACTTTGCTGAAATGACCCAAAGTATGCAGCAGTTTGATAAGACCATGAAACAGTTTGAAAAGACTATGGCAAGTTACCAACAGGGTTCAGCGTTTCACCAACAATTGCAGACCACTCTTTCTGAGTTTAAACGCTTAAGTGAAGAGCTACAGCCCCTAACGCGTGGCCTAAATCAGCAACCAAATATGTTGATTTTCGATAAGGACCTTCCTGCTGATCCGACACCAAGGAAACAATAATGAACTATAAACTAATTACTTTTATAAGCTCGCTATTCGTATTATCTGCATGTAGTCAAACTTCATTCTCTACCATACAGTATTACCAATTCTCGCAACCTATAACTGCGATGAAACGTCTGATTGACGATACCCAAGCTCAACTTAGAGTTAACACGGTACAGCTACGTGGTTCATTAAATAATCGTGGTATTGCAATGGTACTCGATAATAACCGCATAAATGCTGCGAATTATCATCTATGGAGTGAGTCACCAGACTTAATGCTAACAGCAAGTGCCCACCAAGCACTCTATACGAAGTTAAAAGATTGGATGGTCATTAAAGGATTGCCCGTCATTACGGATATTGATCAGCAAACTTATTATGAATTAGAGTACGAGTTACATCATTTTAATGGTGATCAAAATGGTAATGCGAATATCGCAGGGTTATGGCGCTTATATTACACAACGCCAGAATCAGGTAGACAGCTTAAAGCAATAAACTATTTTAACAAGTTAACCCCTCTTGAAGAAGATGATTATCAAGGTCTAGTTATAACTTTAGAATCAACATGGCTTGAAGTTAATCAAGAAGTCGGCGCTGAGTTATCAAAACTTAGTCTTTAAAAGAACCTTTAGAGGTTGGTGATCTTCATTAATAATGAGATTGCCAACTTCTTCAAATGCCAATTTTTTCAGCACTTTTTGCGAAGCTGTATTTTGTATTGATGTTATCGCAGCTAACAAGTCAAAATCATTCACATACTCTTTTGATAACATTAAATCTGCCGCTTTTGTAGTGATGCCCTGTCCTTCATACTCAGCTAAGAGAGCAAAACCTATATCAGGAATAGCCAGTGCATCTCGTTGAAATAGCCCAATCATTCCAACGGGCGTTTCGTCAGCTAGGCAGACAATATAACAGCCCAAGCCATTTTGCTGATGACTATTGATAAATGTTTGTTGTATGTAATGCTGAGCTTGTGCATGGGTTTTGATATCTTTATCACCAATATACTTCAGAAACGATGCCTGATTTAACAGTTTCAAAATAAAAGCATCGTCACTGGGGTAACCTGCACGTAAGAAAATATCGGTCACAACAAACTCCTAATATACTCTACTAACAACATCTGAAGTAAAATTAAGACAATCAAGCACACGTTCCTTTTGAACGTGAGAAAGCTCATCAAGGTTAAAATACCCATAGTCAGTATGCTCGTCACTTAGGGTTATTTCTGCATGTTCAGGCAAAAAAGCTCTAAATATAAATGCATGGGAATTAAACGCTGTGTGGTAATAAACACCACTTAAGTAGGCAATCTGTACATCACAATTTAGTTCTTCATGGCATTCGCGTATGAGTGCGTGATGAATGGTTTCGCCCTTATCTAAAGCGCCTCCAGGTAACCCCCAACTTTTTTCTCCATAACTAGCTTTCAGTAATAACACCTGACCGTCTGAGTTAGTGATTACCGCATGACTACTTAATCTGTATGTATCTGAAAAAGCCATATAAACCTCGTTAAACTAATCGCTAGCCTAACATAAATACCGCAATTAAATTAATTAGAATAAGAGAAAAATTCTTATTGACTAAATTAAAATTCAGGATTATTTTTCGTACGATGTTTTGGGCAAAACAAAAGCAGTATATCCTCTATACTGTCTGGCGCCAGCCAACGCAGGCACTTTCCCTATGGGTCCATAAAAGTGTGTTCGCGTAAAGCAGTTACTTGAGTTGAAAGACTTTTGATTTCTGTAAGCAATCTCGCATTGCTTAACTGTGTGAAAAATGTAATGCAAGAACCTTCTGCGTTAAGTTTACTACCTCCTATATTGGTGGTGGTTTTGGCCGTATTTTTACGCCGCCCTATATTATCTTTACTTATTGGTGCTTTGTTTGGGTTAGCCATGCTAGGCCCTACCACTGTATTGTCTAATTTTGCAGATATCTCGTTAAAAGTAATGCAAGACGAAACCATTGCTTGGCTTATCTTAGTATGCGGTGGTTTCGGTGCTCTCATTGCTTTATTAGTGAGGACTGGTGGCGCAAGTGCATTTGCTGAATTTGCATTAAAATTTGCAAAGGGACAACGTTCATCACTCGTTATGACATTTGTGTTAGGCGTTATTATTTTTATAGACGATTACCTTAATGCGTTAACGGTGGGTGAAACCATGAAACGTATCACCGATAAATTTAAAATCAGCCGTGAAATGCTCGCCTATGTGGTCGACTCAACAGCCGCGCCTATCTGTGTACTAGTACCACTATCAACATGGGCGGTATTTTTTGGCGGTTTGTTGGTTGATAATAATGTTGCCTCTGAAGGGCAAGGTATTGCTGTTTATATTCAGGCTATTCCATATATGCTTTACGCTTGGTTTGCAGTAATAGTGGTGTTACTTGTGAGCTTAAACATTATTCCTGCCTTTGGCCCGATGAAAAAAGCACAACTTCGTGCCATGAATAGTCAAATCGAGGTAGCCAATAGTCAGTATAGTGATGTGCAAACTGCTGATGAATATGCAGTAAAAGCGGCTGAAGAAAACTTCGAGACAGCGGCAAGTAATGGCAAACTCTATAACTTTTTAGTTCCCATTATTTTGTTGGTAGCATTCACAGTCTATTTTGAGATTGATGTATTTAAAGGCTTGCTCGCAACCTTTGCCAGTGTACTACCCTTTTATATGCTGCAAAAGCTAATGACGTTGTCAGAGCTAATAGAACGTATGCTGGATGGATTTAAAAGTATGATCCCCGCAATTGGTACTGTAGTCGCTGCATTTATTTTCAAAGATGTGTGTGACCAGTTAATGCTGCCACAGTATGTTATTAATACATTAAGCCCTTATATGACGGCACAATATCTACCTGCCGTGGTATTTTTAGCCATGGCTGTGCTTGCCTTTGCAACGGGTTCAAGCTGGGGGATTTTCGCGGTTACTATCCCTATAGTTATGCCTCTTGCCTACGCAATTGATGCGAATATTCCTTTGGTGATTGGCGCATTACTCTCGGCTTCTTCATTTGGCAGCCAAGCGTGCTTTTATTCTGATTCAACGGTACTGGCAGCACAAGGGTCTGGTTGCGATTTAGTGAGCCATGCTATTACTCAACTGCCTTATACCATATTGGCAGCAACAGCTGCATTGGTTGGTTTTTTGCTTATAGCATAAAAACAAAAGCCCAAGCATTTGCTTGGGCTTTGATTTATTAAAATATACATCCTATTTTTGGAATTGGATCCCTTTGTAATAGGTCTCTAAGTTATCAACTTTAATCTGATTTTCCAGATCAGCGAATGGCTTGTCCGCAAATTTACTACCTCGCAGCTGAATATTCAATCGCGGTGCTTGGTCATTTAACATCGTTTTCTTATAATAATCTTTAAGATCGGCTAAGGTTACTTTTTCAACCTCAGCAATCAGTTTTTCTTTAGAATCGAAGTTAAAGTTTTCACGATACCAATCCGAGATTAAAGGAGCCATTTCATCGCCAAGATTTTTAGGCTGCTCTTTTAAAGACACAAGCGTGGCGTTCTTAAGCTGCATAAAGGTGTCTTCAGTCATATTATCAAGCTCAACTGCGTATTGCTTTTTAAATTCATCAAAACGCGCTTGCATTTCTTTTGGACCTTTAACTGGCGTTTGGATATAAAGCCCCAGCGCTGAATAATCTTCAATTGGGCGGGCTAGAGCGCCGACCGCATAGGCAAGTTGTTCTTCAGTACGTAGCTTATCAAAAGCGACTGTTCTGAAGTGGTTTTGTAACACTTGAGCTTGTGCTTGCTGCTTATAACCTGGAGTCGGGTGAACAACCATATCGATAACTGCAACGTCAGCGACAATAATATCTTTTTGTAACACAATGCGCTCACCTAGCTTCGGCAACCACGCTTTGCTGCGAGCAAAGTCAGATTTTTTATGAGTCTGAGGTAAGATAGCAATCAATTTATTAGCAATCGAGTTCACATCGTCTTGATTATAGTTACCGAAGGAAAATACACGGAGATCATTAGCGGCAAGTGTCGATTGTTTAATCGCAGCAAAATCAGCGAGTGTTGATGCATTAGCTGCTGCAATTAAGGTTTCCGTATCAAATTTACCGCTTCGTGTTAATTTCGAGTATTCTCCAAACGCTTGATAGAAAGGAAACTGTTGCTGTTGGTTCAATAAATCACGCTTATAGCGGTCTATTGCTTGTTCAAAGCCTTCTTTAGATACGTCTAACTGTAAGTTTTCAAGTGCTTGTGCCAATAAAACATCTTGTTTATCAGTAAAGCCACTTAAAGATAGAACCAGACCATTACTAGGCTGTAGCCCTAAACTCATACCTGCAACAGCCGCTTCTGTGCTTAATTTACTCTGCTGCAAGTTATAGATATCTGCCCAAACTGAGTAAAGTACCTGTGCCTTTGCATCAACCAATGCGTCAGGAGTATTGATATAAACCTCAACAAGACCTTTTGGTTGCTCTGCAAATTGTTGACTTGCTTGACGCCATACCTTAACTCCCTGCTCATCAAACACCAGTTCAGGGTGGGCTTGTTGTTTAAATTCAGCTGTTTTAATTGCAAAGCTTTCAGGTAGTAAGCGGTTTACAGTTGGTAGAGCTAATTCAAACTGACTAGGCTTGTTCCAACTTGCAATTTCTTCTTCACTAATATCTTCTATGCGGTATTTGCCATCATAAAAATGAAGCTGTGAATCAGTATCTTCTTGCTTTGATATATACCAAATACGAAGAGTATCTTCATTTAATTGCGATAACACATTTTGCACAGCATCAGCATCAAATTTTGCAAAATAATAAGGTGCATTGATTGCATTATTCACAGGGAATTTCTGCATACTATCGGTCAAGTTGCTGACATAACTAAACTCATCGCCTTTTTCTAAAAATTGAAACTCATTATTCAAAGAAGTTCGAATTTCATTGAAGTATTTACTATCAACCCCCTGCTCTTTGATTAATGCAATGTACTGCATGATAGTCGCAACTATTTCTTCACGGTTTTGCATGCCAGAATCAGTCAACTCAATATTAACTTTAAGGCTGCCATAGTTGCCATATTGAGTCGGCGCATCGCTTGCAGATAAATGCGAAACCCAGCCTTTATCTCTGAGGATTTGTGCAGGGCTGCCTTGCATTTCATTACTAAGTAAATAAGACACAAAGCGATTTGGTTTAACAGCGAACTCAGCGCTGTTGTCTTTAATAGTAAACTCCAACTCTAATTGTTTAACATCTTCATTTGGGGAGTAATAAACACGTTTACCGCCAGCCTTACTAAAGTCGAGCTTATCAGTCACAGTTGGCTTTTCTATCTGCTTATTTTCAATGTCTGCAAAATACTGCTCCGCTTTTGCTTCCATTTCAGCTAGCGGCCGATTTGAAATCATCGCTACTTTCATGATGTTAGACGAGTAATACTTGTTATAAAAAGCCACGGTTTCTTTATGAAGATTACTGCCCTCTTTATCGCCTAATGTTTCTAGATTACCTATTAAGAATCGGTTTGCAGGATGATCCCCCATCATTTGGCGAGCAAGCTTAAACTGACCGAAAAAATCCATTTCACGACGCATTGACCATTCTGCATTTACGGCATTTTTTTCTTTGTCAGTATATTCAGGATACAGCTTGGGCGATTTGAAAAAATCAGCGAAGCGATCAAGTGCTTCATCGTATGCGTCGTTGTTCACTTTAAACATGTAATTAGTGATATCTAACCAAGTGTAGGCGTTATGAGCTCCACCGTTTTTAGTCATAAAATCACTATACCCCTTAGTATCAGGATATCTTTCTGTACCTAGAAAAAGCATATGCTCCAAATAGTGAGCCATTCCCTGCTGACTCATAGGGTCGTGCAACAAACCAACCCCAACACTCAATGCAGCAGCTGATTTTTCGGCACTTGGATCCGAGATTAAAATCACATCAATTTCATTGGCTAACTTGAGGGTTTTATATTCGCGGGTGTCATTAGGACTAACAATAAGCGATTCTGGAATTAGGTTTGTGTTGGTAGTTTGATTTGGTGTTGAACTACATCCAGCTAAAACGGCAAATGCAATAGCACTCAGGCCCATTATTTTTTTCATTATTTCGTATCCATTAGAAATTGACTCTATTTTTATTTATCATGTGCTTATACAGGTCGCAATTCAATGCTTATTAGGGTATAGACTCTAAAAACTTTGTAACACATTGTGAAAAATAAGTACCTACGGCTCGAATTTCAACAAAATAACTATAACAAAGGATGAACTATGGAAAAGTGGCTAATTGCAGCAATGTTCACTCAGGTATTACTCACATTCTCTATCATGGTGATTATGGGACGGCGCCGTTTCACTGCGGCAAGAAATAAAGTCATAAAAATGCAAGACTTTTTAACAATGAAATTAGATAAGGCAGGTTCAGAGGTTAGAGTCGCAGATCGAAACTTTATAAACCAGTTTGAAATGCCGATTCTGTTTTTCATTGCCTGTTTAACTGCTTTACAAGTTCACGCAGCTGGGTTTGTATTTGTAATTCTTGCATGGCTTTATGTCGGGCTAAGATTACTGCACAGTGTAATTCACCTAACAACAAACACACTAAAACTACGTTATTATAGCTTTGTTGTCAGTAGCTTTGTCATGCTTATCATGTGGTTAATAATTCTAATAAGAATTTTTTAAGGCGCAAATTGCGCCTTACATTACCTTCTAAAGTATAAGCCTTCCAGGGTATGAAGCTTCTACTGTATAAATTTTCTACGGTATAAAACGCTGGCTGCCAAAATCGACATCAGCCAGGCCATTGAGCCACTGCTTGAACCAGAATCGCCGCCCTTGTTATCATCACTGTCTATTAATGTATTTTCAACTGGTGACAAACCTGCTGATGAATCAGGGTTTTCATCAATGACAACAACACTGTTAATAGTCACTAAATTTTCACCATTAAAGCCTGCGGTTGTTTCTGGGCATTGATCTTTGCTTAAACCGACAACGGGAATTTCTCCGCAGTGCACAAGATCAGTGATTTTAGTCAGTACATCAAAGCTTTCTTGTGTAATCTCGCCAAACACTGTGAAACCACCATTTTGCACATCTAAATTAGCACTATTATCTTTTAGGTTGAAGAACCATTGGCTGGTGGCACTGTTTGCGTTACCACTTTGTTTAGCCATAGCAATGGTTCCTTTTACGTTAGATAGGACTGGCTCATTTGAAATCGCAGCTTTCTTATCAATTGCTGTAAAATCTGTTTCGAATGAAAAGCCACCGCCTTGTACTACAAAATTATCTACTGAACGGTGAATAATACTTCCATCATACGAGCCATCTGACACATATTCTAAAAAGTTCGCAACCGTTACAGGTGCGTGTTGATCATAGAGGTTTACAGTAACTGTACCTTGATTCGTTTGCATTTCTACAATGGTTGCATTAGCTTGAAAACCAATTACGAGTAACGCAGACGCGAACAAATTTTTTTTCATTGTCTCTTCCTGATAGTTTTTATTTTGAGATGAAGAGGTTAAATAAAAACTAGCGGTTATTAAATAGAGGAAAGAATTGTTACACAAAACACATCAAGTTAATTACAAGTTAATTACACTTGTTTACATTGCATATTCATTAAAGTTATAAAAATTAAATAAATTAAAGCCAAATCGTCTTATCAAATTAGCTGAGTTTGTTAGTATTTACACGACAACAATGAACACATAGGAATAAACCATGGCGAATAAAGAAAGCGCTATTTGCGATTTTGGCCTACACCAAGGTGAGCCTTACAGTCAATTACCGGCCAGTTTTTTAAACTGGATGGTAGGTAATAATCATCAAAAATCACACTATGCAGAGCAAGAGCTTCAACGACGTCAATTAGCTGCCACAGGTGAGTTAAATTTTGAAAATGGCAATAAAAATTATTAAAAGTCATTTAATTTAAACCTAAGTCGTTTAAACTAAGCGCATAATTAACCTACTGCTTTAATATGGCAAACAATTATGCGTTTTATTATTTTATCGTCGCTGCTGTTTTCATTAACCGCTTGCAGCACTTTTCAAGAAAAAGATACCAATCCTCAGTATTTTACTCTTTTACATACTAATGATAATCATGGTCGTTTTTGGCACAACGAACACGGTGAGTATGGTATGGCAGCCCGTAAAACACTGATAGATCAATTAAGAGCAGATGCAAAAGCTCAAGGACATGCTGTTTTATTACTTTCGGGTGGTGATATCAATACAGGCATTCCGGAGTCTGATCTGCAACATGCAGAACCTGATTTCAAAGGTATGTCACTCATCGGCTACGATGCAATGGCAATTGGTAATCATGAGTTCGATAATCCACTCGCCGTCCTTGATCAGCAACAAAAGTGGTCAAACTTCCCATTTTTATCGGCCAATATTATCGATAAAAAAACTGGCGAAGCACGTTATCAAGGCTATAAAGTGTTTGACAAGAATGGGCTTAAAATTGCTGTAATAGGTTTAACGACAACTGACACGGCTAAAATAGGCAACCCGCAATATATTGGCGGCCTTGATTTTAAAGATCCAACCCAAGTTGCTGCAAACCTAGCACCTAAGTTAAAAGCTCAATATCAACCTGATATTACTATCGCCGTCACTCACATGGGCCATTATGTAGATGCTAATTTCGGTATCAACGCGCCTGGTGATGTAACGATGGCACGTAACCTTCCTGAAGGGACGCTTGATATTATTGTTGGTGGGCATTCGCAAGAACCCGTTTGTATGTCAAGTGCAAATGTTCTCGATAAGGACTTTGCGCCTGGTAAAGAGTGTAAACCAGATCAACAAAATGGTACTTGGATTATGCAGGCTCATGAGTGGGGTAAGTATGTCGGTAAAGCCGAATTTAAATTAGAAAATGAGCAATTAACTTTACTAAGTTATGAATTAATCCCTGTGAACTTGTATACCACAAATAAACAGGGCAAAAAGCAGCTTGCCGGTGACTATATTGAACCTGATAAGACAGTCCAAGATGTACTTGCGGTTTATCAGAAAAAAGGCGCAGCTCAGATTGCGGGCAAGATTGGCTCAGTCGATGCTAAACTTGAAGGCGACCGCAGCAAAGCACGCTACGAGCAGGTTAACCTTGCTCGTGTAATTATCGCCGCGCAAATGCAATCTGTTGGGGCTGATTTTGGCTTGATCAGTGGCGGTGGTATTCGGGATAGCATTCAAGCAGGTGATGTTAGTTATAAAGATATTTTGAAAGTTCACCCTTTCAAAAACCGCATTACTTACATTGATATAACAGGAAGAGAACTGTTCGATTATCTGTCAGTTGTGACCTCATTCCCACCGGACTCAGGCGCTTATTTACAGTACCATAAACTTAGTTTTAGTAGGCAAGATGGGCAGCTCAACGATGTGAAAATTAATGGTAAGGCACTCGATATGGACAAAACTTATCGTATGAGTATCAATAGCTACAACGCATCAGGGGGCGACGGGTACCCGACATTGACGAATAAGTCTGGATTCGTAAGTACAGATGACACGGATGCCCAAGCATTGAAGCGCTTCTTCGAAGAAAATAGTCCATTAACAGCGGCTGATTACGCACCTGAATAAGTACAACATGGGAAGTAGTATGCTACTTCCCTATTACTTCGATATCATCACAGGAAATTGCTTTTAAACCATAGTGATGTAATCGGGAGCGAGAACCTTCACCATGAGCTTTGGGAGGGTAATATATTTCCTTAAGCTCAGGGTCATCTTGCCAAACGTCATCCAGTGCAGCCCTAATTTCACTTAACGTTTTCTCAAGACTATTGGTAAAGTTCGGACGTTTTCTAATTGTATGACCAAGCTCAACTAAACGATAAAAATATTTATTAGCAAGATTTAATAACTCATCTGGTACATCTTTATTTTGATTAAGCACAACATCAGGATATTGGATACAAAACTCAACCAAGGCTAAATAAAAACATAATGGCTTATTTGCTAGCGCAACTGACTTTGCTTCAAGTGCAGTTGATGAAAATGTTTTCGTGTTTAAATCGACAACGAGCTTAGGTGTCTCAGCAAGTATTAGTTCATCATCTGCTGTCGCTTCTACTGCACTATAAAATGACCGTCTGCTCTGACTAACTAAATAGGTAAATAGCGACGCGATTAGAAGCACAAAAATTAAAACGACAATATCAGACTTTACTAATAGATTTTTGTTTAAAATAAAAGTAACCGACAAACTTCTTTTCGGGGTTTGTAATTGAGTTGATATACGTTCCCCTTGCACTTTTGAATTTGTAATACCTTCGATAGAATAAACCACAATGCCAGATTGGTTAATACGTGCATTCAACTGAGTAATGTAATTGGAAACCATTTCTTTACTGCCTGAGTGCTTTAAAAAATCATCAGGTAAGTTTAAGTAGTTCAAATCGAGTGCGATTCTGCTTTGTACCTTTGCAACAGACAATTGATTATTCATCTGCGTTTTGTAAAATTTTGCAATATAGAAACTTGCAACTAACAATACTGTTGTTAACAAAAACACGATTACATAAAAAAGTTTATCTTTACTTAGAAGCATCGACGACCTCGACTGAGTGCTTATTTGAATCGCTTTTACAATCCCAAAATGATTCTACATGATTAAAGTAATGGGAGCTTTGATTGCGCGCTAAGTCCGTGAGGCGAGCTTGAACAGCACACAAAAGGTCGGTGTTCTCATCTTGCATTTTTAAATACCAACGGCTACCACTAACATTATCTCTTATTGGCGTGATGTAATTAACCGAAAAACTAGCTTGGTCACTGTCTTGCCAATAGGATGAAATTAAGTCAACTTGACCACTGGCGAGTAATTCTCTTAGCTCAGTATGAGAGCTGGCATAAGTGATATTTAAATTTTCTAAATTTATGTCTAATGTTTTAAAAAGTTGTTTCGGTAATATGTGACCCGAACGGCTTGTGGGGTAATCCAATAAGCCAATACGCTTATCTAAAAAGTACGACTTTTCAATTCGGGGCTTTTCTTTACTCGAAATGAGGTATGCAGTGTAATCAGGGAATCCTACAACGGCTTGATAATTATAAGTAGATTGCGCCATGAAGGCGTCAATTAAATTCTCTTTTGCAAGAATTAAATCAGCGATCCCTTTGCCTAAAAACTCGATGGAATCTGATGTTTTATAACCCCAGTAAGACGTAACCCTACCGTATTGTTTACGAATGGTTAAATCATCACACAAGGATATTGCCACATCCTCAGCGAGTGTTTTTGCGGATACATAAACGACAAGTTCGTTTAAATTGCTGTCTGACTTTGTATTGCAGGTATACGAAGTTTCAATAAACGATTTTAAGTCAGGTGCCACTGGTTTTCCCTGCATAAAACCAATGCAGAAAAACAAAATAATAGACAGAAACAAAAATGTAACAATCGATGATTTTTTTATTAATATAGTTCTTAAACTCAATTTTACTAACCACTTGCTCGCGCTAGTCTCTATTTGAACAATTATTCTTACTCATTACAACAAGTAATTTTACTTAAACATTCTAACCAGCTGATTTTATTACTTTATGAACAAGAAATTATGAATCTTATTGAGTCCTTTCTATTTATCTCAAAATTCAGGAGAATTGGCGCCAGAAAATTTGATTAAGCAAACATTCACTTTGGACGCTCAACCAATGTTACTAAAAAC
Source organism: Pseudoalteromonas sp. PB2-1 (assembly GCF_045040605.1). Lineage (NCBI taxonomy): Bacteria > Pseudomonadati > Pseudomonadota > Gammaproteobacteria > Alteromonadales > Pseudoalteromonadaceae > Pseudoalteromonas > Pseudoalteromonas sp. PB2-1. The sequence continues at coordinate 631,487 of NZ_CP090668.1, read as the reverse complement.
AATGAAGATGTTGCTGTTAACTACACCAGTAATTTCAGTTTTATCCGCAGCCCCTGCACATGCTTGGGGTCAAAATGGCCATCGAATTGTTGGTGAATTAGCAGCAATGCATATTACCGACACCACTCGAGACGCCTTAGTTCCATTACTTGATGGTGAATCACTCCCTCAAATAGCCACATGGGCTGATGAAATGCGCTCTGCACCAGAAAAATTCTGGCAAAAAAAGTCATCACGCTGGCACTATATAAACTTTGCTGAAGATGATGCAAAACCTGCCTATGACGCTCATGCTCACCATAATAAAGAAACAGTCGCAGATATCCTTGAAGGTATCGAATATTCAATTTCAGTATTAAAAAACGAAAAAGCATCATTAGCTGAAAAACAATTTGCATTACGCTTTTTAGTACACCTTGTTGGTGATAGCCACCAACCTTTCCATGCTGGTCGCAGCGAAGACCGTGGTGGCAATCGCATTTCTGTCACATTCTTCGGGCAAGATACAAACCTACACAGCCTTTGGGATACTAAATTAATAGAAAACGAAAACTTATCTTACACAGAGTTTGCCAAGTTCGTTGACACATCTAACCAAGCATTAATCTCAGATTACCTTGCGAGCTCTCCGAGTGATTGGTTGATTGAGTCAAACAACATTGCTAATTCACTCTATAAAGAAAATGAAACAAATGTAAGTTACAGTTATATCTATAAAAATTTACCAATTGTAAAAACTCGCCTACAACAAGGCGGGATTAGATTAGCCGGTTTATTAAACTCATTATTTGATAAATCAGCAAAACCGTTAGTAAAGGCACTTAAGATGCCTGCTAGCAGTGAACTATAAACCAACAAACCTCTAACACGGGAAATAACATAATGAATAAGTTACGCCTTTCGAAATTAACCGGAGCAGTTATATTAGCTCTTGGTGTTTCAACAAGTGCTATGGCTGCAGATACCTCATCTTCAATGAGAGGTAAAATTACAACGCCTTCTGGTGAAGCAGCTGCAAATGTTAAAATAAAGGTTATTCACCAACCAACTGGCACAGTCAGTGAGTTAACTACAAATGAAAGCGGTACTTTCATCGCTAATGGTCTACGTGTTGGTGGCCCATACACTGTACTTATCGACTCAGATACACACAGTGACAGCATGGTAGAGAATATCTACTTAGAGCTTGGTGATACTTACCGTTTACAAGAACAATTAAACTCATTAGCAATGGAAAAAATTGAAGTTTCTGGCTATAAAATTGTTCAGCAATCTGGCGGTTCAAGCAGTGTTTTCGGTGAAGACACAATCAATAATATGCCAAGCTTTAACAAAGACATTAAAGATGTGGCACGCTTAAACCCACTTGCAAATATCAATGGTAGTGGTGAGCTTACGTTTGCCGGTAATAACCCACGTACAAACAGCCTAACCGTTGATGGTATCGGCCAAAACGATGACTTCGGTTTAAACTATGGCGGCTACCCTACTGCTCAACCACCTGTTGCACTTGATGCAATTGAGCAAATTTCAGTTGATGTATCACCTTTCTCAGCATCAAAAGGTAACTTTGGTGGTGGTACAATTAATGCCGTAACAAAATCTGGTACAAATGAATTTAAATTCTCAGGTTTCTACGAAACATCAACGCCAGATATGGCAGGTGATGTAGATAGTATTTCTGAAGTTTATGCTGATGGTCGCCCTGTTTTAGACGAAGATGGCCATAAAACATTTGAAATAAACAAAGTAGAACCAATTCAAACAGAAGAACGTTTTGGTTTTAACGTGGGCGGTCCATTAATCAAAGACACACTTTTCTATTTTGTTAACTACAACAGCTGGAAGAGCGAACTTGATTTAGATTATGGTTTTGAGGGTTCTGGTGCAACGAACGAATACGATGTAACAGAAGAGCAATTAAATAACTTCTTATCTGTATTAGACAATGTATATGGTTTCCAAGACTCTTTAGGTGGCGATCCTGAAGATACGAATGAATCACTACTTGTCAAACTAAGCTGGAACATCAGCGATGCACACCGTCTAGATTTCACATATCAGTGGCAAGACGATCAAGAAGAGCGTAACTTCGGCACTGGCGGTGACACGGTGTTACTTGCTTCAAGCCGTTATACTTATGCAACTAAATTCAACAATTTCTCTACAAAACTTTACTCAGATTGGAGCGATGTTTTCTCATCAGAGATTGGTATCGCGTATAAAGATGTCAGTTCAAACAGCTTAACAAACTCGAATATTGGTAGCGTAAAAGTTGAAGAATACTACCGTGGTCCAGCGTATGAGTTTGGTACAGACCAATACCGCCACGCGAATGAGTCTTCAACTGAAAACCTAACATTAACATTTGATGGTACTTACCTTCTGGATGAGCATGAGCTTAACTTTGGTATTCAGTATGAATCACTCAATCTGTATAACCTATTTGCTGCAAATTCATTAGGTTCATGGGAGTTTGATAGCCTAGCTGGTTTTGCAAACCGCGAAGTAGGTAACTTTAATGGTACTTATGACTTCTCTTACGCAAACGCCTATACAAACAACGCTGCAGACACAGCATACGATGCAACGCGTAGCCAATTAGCAATCTACCTAGAAGATACTTTTTATATTGGTGACGATTTAGAAGTAAATGCAGGTATTCGTTATGAGCGTTTAGCATCTGACGACAAACCAACTCTAAATGAAAACTTCCTAGAGACTTATGGTTTTTCAAACCAAGAGAATCTTGATGGCGTCGATATCATCCTACCACGTGTTGGGTTTAAATATTACGCAACAGAAAACCTAACAATCAGCGGTGGTGTAGGTCGTTTCCAAGGTGGTATTCCTAACGTTTGGTATAACAACTCGTACCAAAAAGACGGTATTACACTTGTTGATGCACCACAATCAGTAATTAATGATTACTACGCAAATAACCCTGCAGATATCACATCTGTGCCAGGCGCAATTCAAGATTCACTGGTAAAAGGTGCGGGTAGCACAAACTACATTGACCCTGATTTTAAATTACCTTCAAGCATCCGTAGCCAAATTGGTTTCGAGTATGACTTTGACTCTGAATTACTTGGTAATGGTTTCAAGTGGCAAGCTGAAATCGCTTACCACAAGAAAGAAAACGAAGCAATTTGGCACAACACGGCTATCGTACCTGTGGGCGTTGCGGCTGATGGCGAACGTTTAATCCATGAAAGCATCTACTCAGGTGATCTTGCTGATAACTTCGATATCATGCTAACAAATTCATCTGATGATGGCCGTTCAGTTATCTTCTCAACAGCACTTGCAAAAGAATGGGATAACGGTTTATACATCTCAGCAAGCTATGCACACCAAGATATCACTGAAGCATCTTCAGGTTCATCTTCACAAGCGCAAAGTAACTACCAGCACAGTGTTACTAAAAACCGTAACCAAGACTTAGCACAGCGTGGTGCCTATGAAGTAGAACATAGCTTCAAAGTGAATATCAGCTACCACACTGAATTCTTTAAAGGCTATGACACTAAGTTTGACCTTTACTTTGAGCGTCGTTCAGGTCGCCCTTACAGCCACACAATGGCTTCGTACCAAGATGGTGCGCTAGGTGATTCGCGTGACTTCTACTCAAGCTCTGCATACTTAGCTTATATTCCAACTGGTGCAGATGATCCAAATGTAAACTGGGATGAATCGCAACTTACTTGGGGTGAGCTTGAAGCACTACTTGATAGAGCGGGCATTTCTGAGCGCGGTGAAATATTAGACCGTAATACGGGTACTATGCCTTGGGTTACAACCATGGATATCAGCGTTAAGCAAGAAATCCCAGGTTTCGCTAAAGGTCATAGCGGTGAAGTGTATTTCATGATTGATAACTTTGCTAACTTGCTCAATAGCGACTGGGGTATTGAAAAGCGCCTTAGCTATCAAGACCAATCAGTTTATGACTTTGGTGGTTTAGATGACCAAGGCCGTTATATAATTGATGAAGCATACAATGGTGCCGATGTAAGAAATTACACACTAATCGACCAAAGTGCTTCTGCATGGCAAGCTAAAATTGGTATTAGTTACAAGTTCTAATCTATACTGTTTAAAGCCCGTTTAATTACGGGCTTTTTTATATCTGTAATAAAAATGACACACATTGATTTTAAAAAAGGAAAGGTACTTACACACAGTAAGTATCATAATTTAATAACGGGAAACCTCATGAAATCAACATTTAATAAAAGTACACTGGCAATCGCTGTTGCGACTTGTTTAACGTTCAGCCATGCTGCAATGGCCAATGAAACCTCTTCTTCTATCAAAGGACAAGTTACAGGCCCGAATGGCAATCCTGCTGCTGGTACACAAATAACAATAATCCATATCCCTTCAGGCTCAGTTAAAAAAACGACGGTAACAAATGAAGGTAATTTTTCTAGCCAAGGCCTTCGCGTCGGTGGCCCTTACAAAATTATCGTCGATTCTGATCAATATGAAGATCAACAACTTGATGGTATTTATTTGACTTTAGGTCAAGATTATCCTGTAACTGTTAGCTTACAAACACAGCAAATGGAACAAATTGTGGTATCTGGCGCACCGATAAGCGCACAAACTGGCAGCACAGGTCCTGCAAGTCACTTCTCGCTTGAAGATCTAGAGTCTCGTCCTGCCATCAACCGTGATTTAAAAGACATTATTCGCGCCGACCCTCGCATCTTTATTGATGAAACAAATGCAAACTCAATTAATTGTGGCGGCGGTAATCCTCGTTTCAACAGCTTGACTGTTGATGGTGTGCGCATGAATGATAACTTTGGTTTAAATTCGAGTGGCTACCCTACCGAACGCATGCCATTTTCATTCGATTCTATAGACCAAGTAGCCGTTGAACTTGCGCCATTCGACGTGCAATACGGTGGTTTTACATCATGTAATATTAATGCGGTAACAAAATCAGGTACCAATGAAATTCATGGTGGTTTGTTTTACGACTATACCAACGACTCAATGTCTGGTGACTCTATCGAAGGTAAAAAGCTTGATACAGGAAACTACACTGAGAAACGCTATGGTTTTAACGTAGGGCTACCTTTAATTGAAGATAAGCTATTCTTTTTTACTTCTTATGAGAAACTAGAAGGCGCGCAAATCTTTGATTATATTCCATTTGCTGACAACCGTATTGATCAAGCAACTATCGATCGTATTACACAAATCTCAAAAGATAACTATAACTACGACCCAGGTAGCATGATTCCGAGCCTACCTGTCGAAGACGAAAAGATTTTAGTAAAGCTTGATTGGAATATTAACGATGCTCACCGTGCAAGCCTTGTATATAACTATAATGATGGCTTCTCTCTTGCCCAATCTGATGCAGATTCTGACGAAATAGCCCTTTCAAACCACTTCTATGAGCGTGGCGCTAAATTAGAATCTTATGTTGCCTCTCTTTACTCTGATTGGACAGATAACTTTTCAACTGAAGTAAGAGTGGGTTATTCAAAACTCGATAACCGCCAGCAATCTTTAGATGCTGCATCTGGTTTTGGTGAATTCCGTATCGACACCGGTGATATTGATGTTTATATCGGCCCTGACGATTCTCGCCAATCAAATATCCTAAATTATGACAACCTATCACTTAAATTAGGTGGCACATACTATTTAGAAGATCATGAATTATCATTTGGTTATGAGCGTGAAGAACTGGATGTATACAACTTATTTGTTCAGCATACAGAAGGCGAATATCGCTTTAGTTCAATTGACGATTTTGAAAATGGTATTGCGCGTGTTTACTATGGCAACGCATCATCACAAAATCCAGACGATGCAGCGGGTGAATTTGCTTACGCCTTAAACACCGTTTACTTTCAAGATAAGTTTGAGCTAATTGACTACGATATCACGATTACAGCGGGTCTACGTTATGATTGGTATACAAGCAGCGATAAACCAACCCATAACCAAAACTTTGAAGACAGATATGGCTTTTCAAATAGCCAAAACCTCGATGGCATTGACCTTCTTCAACCGCGTTTAGGCATCAACTGGATTTATAACGATCAATTAGAGTTACGTGGTGGTTTTGGCCTATATTCTGGTGGTAATCCAAATGTTTGGGTATCAAACAGCTACTCTAATGACGGTGTAAGAAATATTCAGATTAACGAAAAAGGTTTACAAATTCTTGGCGATGATGCCATTGCATTTAACGGCGGCGGTATGCCTGGTTATGACATTCCACAATCTCTCTATGACGAGGTTGGGCAAGGTAGTGCAGATGCGAGTGCTAATGTAACTGATCCTGATTTTGAAATTCCTTCAGAATGGAAATTCTCTTTAGGTGGTACTTACATCACCAGCAATGATTATGTGTTCAATGTTGATTATCTCTATACAGATAAACAAGACTCGGCAATTATTCGCAACATTGCTAACGTACAAACAGACACAGCGCCAGATGGACGCCCTGTTTACAACGATGTTTTACATCCGCGTGTATCTGACTTTATGCTAACAAATGTTGAAGGCAGCGATGCTTATTCACATGTACTTTCTTTATCAATGAATAAAGCATTTGATAACGGTATAGATTTAGCACTTTCTTATGCTTATACCGTGGCAAAAGATGTGAGCCCAATGACCAGCTCTGTAGCATTCTCGAATTACCACTTTATTGCGGTATCTAATTCAGAGAACCCAGGCGTTACAACCTCTAATTATGAAATACCACATCGCTTTACACTATCTTTAGGTTATAGCCATGAAATTTTTGACGGCTACGAAACTAAATTCAACCTATTTGGTCAAGCACAGCAAACTAACCCATACTCTTATACCTTTGATAGGGATTCAGGTGGTTTAGGCTTTAACGATGCGAGCCGCCAACTTTTATATGTACCAGAAGTTGATGATGCATCAGTTGTTTATGGCCCTGACTTCGATCAAGCTGCCTTTAATAATTGGATTGAAAGTGAAGGCTTAAAGCGAGGTGAGATCCAAAAACGTAATAATATTGATGGCGACTGGTGGGTTACGTTCGATCTAAAAGTTGAGCAAGAGTTTATGGGCTTCACGCCTGACCAAAAAGGCTCAGCTTATTTCGTAATTAAAAACATCGGTAATCTATTAAACGATGATTGGGGTGTTTTAAAATCAGGTAGTTCGTTACAAAGTGCAGTAACAGCTGACATCGTTGATGGTCAGTATGTTTATAGCTCTTTCAACAACCCTGCTGGTACGAGTGTACAAACTGAACCTTCTTTATGGGAGATGCGTATCGGGGTTCGTTATAGCTTCTAATAATTAAAAGCAAACTATAAGCCCGCCTATTAGGCGGGCTTTTTATTAGTTAGCGTGAATATACGGCCAACGGATGGGTTGTGTTAATTGATACATGTACGTGGTCATTCGGCCTCACAACCACTTCATGGCTTACACGGCTTGTAACTATCGTTTTGCAGGCAAGTTCTACAGCACATAAACGGCTACCACCTTCGTAGCGCACCCATGTCACGACACCATTTGACGATTGTGCATTTTGAATTAAATGAACATCATCAGGTCGCAATAGTACATCAACCGCAGCGGAATTGTGGTCAACTTTAATTGCAGGGGCATTACCTAAGTCTGTTGTCGCTATATTACCTTCACATTGACCTGCTATGAAACTCGCTTCACCTAAAAAGCGAGCCACAAAGCGGTTTGTTGGTAAGCTAAAACAGCGCTCAGGGGTATCAAGTTGCTGAATCACCCCCTCCTTAAGTACACCCACACGGTCACCAATGGATAGGGCTTCTTCTTGGTCATGAGTGACCCAAATCGCAGGGACACCTGCATCTTTTAATGCGTTACGAATATCCCACCGTAAAGTATCTTTAAGCGCTGCATCAAGATTAGATAAGGGCTCATCAAGTAATACAAAATCTGGTTCGTGAGCAAGTGTTCGCGCAAGCGCGACACGTTGTTTTTGACCACCTGATAATGTTGCAGGCTTCTTATTACGAAACGCCTCAAGACCCAGAAGCTTTATCCAATGATCTGCTTTGGATGTATCGGTCAACCTAAAGCAAATGTTCTGTTGCACCGTTAAATGTGGAAATAACGCAAAGTCTTGAAAAACCATACCTACTTTACGTTTCTCAGGCGGCACTTTTAGCTTTGGAGTAGCACGCCATGTGCCTAAATTAATTTCGCCTTCGCTGATGGGAATAAGCCCTGCCAGAGCTTGCAAAATGGTACTTTTACCACAGCCAGTTGGACCAACTAGCATCAGGATCTCACTCTCTCCAAGTGATAAATTAAGATCACTCACCACACGATTGCTACCATAATCGATAGACAGCTTACTAACTGATAGCATTTATACTGATCCTTAATGTTCTAATTGACTGCGCTTTTCACCAGAGAGCATTATAGCTAAGCCACAGGCTGATATCACTACCAACAATAAGCCTGGTATTGCAGCACGGCCAAAGTAACCGGCTTCATAAACACGCCATAAATATGTTGAGAGGGTTTCAAACCCTGTCGGGCCTAATAAAAGTGTCGCTTCAAGCTCACGCATTGATTCTAAAAATACCAAAGCCGCACCGGCAATAATACCGCGCAGTGTTAGAGGCAAGGTAATACGCATAAATGCTTCACGTGGACTTGCACCTAGTACGCGCGCTGATTTGATTAAGCTTGAATCTAAGTGTTCAGTACTAGTACGCACAGAACCAACAGCAAGGGGTAAAAACCGAAGTACATAAGCGATGACTAATAATGCCAATGTTTGATATAAAAGCGGTAATTGTAAACCACCATAAACTAGCGCAGTTCCCATTACGATGCCTGGAATACCAAAACCAAAATAGGTAACTCGTTCCATAAAACGCCCTACTTTACCGCTTAATGCAGCATGAGCAACTGGCACAGCGACAACCACAGCGACAAAAGCAGCAATACCCGAGGCATAAGCTGAGTTCCAAGCAATGCTGAAATCAAAATCAGCAATCCCATCACGGGCAAGCCAAAGAGAAAAAATTGCTAACGGTAAACAAATTGCCAATAACAAAACAGGCAAAAATGTTACTAGCATTGCCAGTTTTTGAGCATTTGTCGGAAATAACATCAGAGCTCGACCATGACGCTCTGACGTGGTTTTAATTTGTGATTCGATGAAAAGTAAAAAGCCAACTATCACCATTAACTGCAGCGATAACATCGCAGCACGACTTAAACCAAATGCGTTGTATTCAACATAAATAACACGGGTGAAGGTATCTAAGCGCATCATCGCCGGCGTACCAAAATCGGATAATGTATAAAGCGCAACCAGTAATGATCCAGCGGCAATCCCGTTAACTACACGAGGTAATATTACTTTAAACACACTCATGGTCATCGACATACCTAAAGTACGCGCAGCATTTACCATACTGGCATCGAGGCTGAGTAAAGAAGAACGTGTTGTTAGCATAACAAACGGAAAAGTATACAAGGTCATTACAATAGCAGCACCGGGTAACCCGTACATAGCAGGGTTTTCAAACCCTAATAGTTGGTTTATCTCCCCACCTGGTCCAAATGCAGCATAAAGTGTAAATGCTCCAATATAGCTTGGAATAGCAAGTGGGGCTGCAAATAGCACTAACCAAAGCTTTTTAAAAGGAAGTTGCACATAGGCACTAATGAACGCCAGAGGCACGCCTATAAAAATAGAACCTAATACAGTTAACACCATAAGCGATAAGGTGTTTCCAAGAATTTTTAAATTATGACTATCAAAAACAGCCGTGGCATCACTGGCTAAGGTGATCAGAATATAAACTGGCACTAACGCCAAAAGCGCTGCAAGCAGCGCCATGGGATAAGAAGCAGGTATGCGCATTATAAAACACCGCTACTGCGCATAAGGTCGAGTGTTGGCCTTAAATCTGCCAATTGAGTTAAATCGATTTTCGGCGGTGAAATATCAGTTAACGCAGGTAGCCCAGCTGGCTGGTCAATACCTTGGATCAACGGGATTTCATAGGCTTCACGGGCTAAGTAACTTTGTACTTCTTCACTTAATAAATAACGCATAAAATTCATTGCATTAGGATTATCGGTCAGCGATAACACACCTGACGCATTAACCAAACAACCTGCATCTTGATTAGTAAACGCGAGGTCAAGGTTAGCATCTGGTTTACCTGACTTAAGGCGTAATGTGTAATAATGGTTAGCAAAACCAATATCCACTTCGCCACGTTCAACCGCCATGACTACACCGAGTTCACCCGCATAGGTTTTAGAGCGTTTTTGAACTTTTTTAAGCCATTTAGCTGTTTTATCATCCCCCTCAAGTATACGCATTGCTGTTACAAACGATTGAAATGACGCATAAGCTGGTGCCCAGCCTATTGATAAATCGCTGTCAGCAATTGCCATAATACTATCTGGGATCTGATCTTTACTAAGGCGCTGAGTGTTATAAGGTAATGTACGGATGCGACCTGTCACTGGAGCCCAACCAGGGTAGCGGAATTGCGGTTGTAACTGAGTTTCTAAATCACTTGGTAAAGGTTTAGCCAGACCTGCGTCTGTAACTAAGCCAATTGCACCAGAATCAACGGCCCAAAATAAATCGGCACGTTTTACACCTGCTTTTGCTTCTGCCACGATCATATTGGCTAAAGCTGCAGTGGGTCCACGTCGAATCGATAAATTTAGTTTTGGGTTTTTCTTTTGGATTGATTGCAGCACATTTTCGTACAAACCGCCTTCACCGCGACCTAAATATAATGTTAAATCCCCCTCAAGGGCTGGTAAGTCTTTCACTGAAATTGGGCTTGCAGCAGTCGCTGCAAAGGCTCGTGATAGAGGTAGCGGCATTGCGCCTACTACCCCAAACGCAGCCAGGCCTTGAATAAAGGTCCTACGCTTCACTAAAATACATCCTTACGTGCTTTTTCGGCTTCTTCTAGTAACACCTTAGCGCGATCTAGTTTTTCTTGCATATCGACAACCACTGCACGTACTTGGTCAACACTCCCTTTATCAGAAATAGCCTTTGGCAGGGTTACATTAAAATCTTTTTCGAGAACTTCGACTAACTTCGCATCTTTTTCAATCAGTGTACCTTCAACACCTTCGAATAAGTGAAGGTAAGTGTCGTGTACAATTTGAGTTGCTTCTTCGCTTAAACGCTCTGCATATTTTGCAACAACACGGTCTAACTTGTGTTTAATCTCGTCAATTGTTGCACTTTGCGTCATTGTTTCAGAAGCCGTTGCTTTAACAGCTTTTAATAAGCCTTTTTGTTGGAAGTCAGCAGCCAGTTTAACAGCTCCTAAACCCTGCCACAAGGCAGCGTTCAAGGCCTTTTGATGCTCACGAGCTTCGCTTGCTGGTTTTTTATCATCAATGGCCATTTTAATACCGTAAATGCCTTGCCAGATTGATGCATAAACCGGCACGTAGTTTGTTTCAATAGCGCTGTGAAACTTTACAGACTCCCAGTATTCGATTAAGTCATCGCTTTTTACAGCTTTCGCACCTTTGGCCTCATAATCGGTTACCATAGTGTCTACTTTGCCGATCATCCACTCAACGTCTTCAGAATAATCCTTCAAATTTTCTTTTAGATGATTAACGTGCTCACCAATTGGGCCATTTGCCAATACAGGTTGGGCAATAAAAGTAGAAGCGAATACTAGGCTTAGGCCTAGCGTTTTCACGGTGTTTAACGCTAATTTCATAGGGAGACATCCAAGTTTCTAATTGTAAATGATAGCCATTATCATATACGTATAGATTGCCTAAATCAATTGCTATAAAGCACTGATTACAGATTTACACATTTTTATTTAAGTGATTGGAAAGCTTAGTAAGAATGTTAAAAAAATGTGTTAATTCATGACTATCTAAACCACTCACCAAATGTGCTTGCCATGCAATTGCTTCCGGTACTATTTGTTCATGTAAACAGACCCCTTTTTTAGACAGCATCAGCAGGTTTGCACGTTTATCTATCGGGTCGGGCTTTGCCGTTAAAAGCTCTCTTGCTAATAGTGATTTTACTGCACGGGATACGGTTGATTTATCCATTTGTGCCATATCACACAAAGCTTTTGCACTACAGTGACCATACTGAGCAAGATTAGCAATAACGCGCCATTGCGGCACCGTTAAATCAAATTGTTGATAAAGTTCACTAAACTGCTCACTCATTTGCACAGCTATATTAGTCAGTGAGTAAGGTAAGAATTTTTGTAAATCGAGTGTTGGCTGTTTATCTGTTGTCATGGCTTCACTACTGTCAAAGAATGTTTACATAATGAAATTCAGCGTGGTTTGAATTTACTCTCACATGAGAGTATCTTACCTAAAACCTTTCAGGAGTCTAGTGATGAATAACGAATTACAATATATGACAGGCTTTGGTAATGAATTTGAAACCGAAGCATTACCCGGTGCATTACCAATCGGTCAATTCAGCCCACAAAAAGTAAAATACGATTTATATGCTGAGCAGTTCAGTACAACGGCATTCACAGCCCCACGTGCTGATAACCGCCGAACATGGTTTTATCGCATTCGACCTTCAGTTGTACAAGGTGATTACACACCAATTGATAATGGCCTGATTCGTACCGCTCCTATCACAGAAGTAGCAACGCCACCCACCATGCTACGTTGGGATCCAATTGAAATACCAGAAAAGCCAACTGATTTTATTGATGGTTTAGTCACCATGGCAGCTAACGGTAGTGCCAATGGCCAAGCCGGTATTGGTATTCATATTTATGTCGCTAATAAATCAATGCAAAACCGTTACTTTTATAATGCAGATGGTGAAATGTTGTTTGTGCCGCAACACGGTGAGCTATTGCTAAGAACCGAGTGCGGTAAACTGAGCATTCGTGCAGGTGAAATTGCTGTTATTCCTCGTGGGATAAAATTTGCTGTTGATTTATTAACAGACACAGCCCGTGGTTATATTTGTGAAAACTATGGCCATGCCTATATTTTACCAGAGCGCGGCCCTGTTGGTGCAAACGGATATGCTAATGACCGTGACTTCCACTACCCTGTTGCGGCCTATGAAGATATCGAAGGTGACTTTGAGCTTGTCGCCAAATTTAATGGCAATATGTTCCGTTGTGATATCGGCCATTCTCCTTTGGATGTTGTGGCATGGACAGGAAATAGTGCGCCATACAAATATGATCTTGCCCGTTTCAACGTTATGAATACGGTAAGTTATGACCACCCAGATCCATCAATCTTCACCGTGTTAACATCACCATCAGGGACTGAGGGAGTCGCTAATATCGACTTTGCTATTTTCCCACCTCGTTGGATGGTTGCAGAAAATACTTTCCGCCCACCTTATTATCACCGTAATATCATGAGTGAATTTATGGGCTTAATCGAAGGTGTGTATGACGCGAAAGAGCATGGTTTTGTGCCTGGTGGCTCAAGCTTACATAATTGTATGTCGCCACATGGTCCAGAAGCTGATGTATTTGAAAAAGCCTCAAATGCTGACCTTCAACCTCAACGCTACGAAAATACCTTGGCATTTATGTTCGAATCACGTTACGTTATTTCACCAACAAAATATGCCCTTGAAGGTAAAGAGCGCCAGCCTAATTACACAGACTGTTGGCGTACTATTAAAAAACATTTCACTGGTAAACAGGACGCATAATGAAACTTTATAGCTATTTTCGTTCATCCGCTGCATACCGAGTGCGCATTGCCCTTAATTTGAAGAACATTGATCACGAGCTGGTGACAGTTAACTTATTAAAATCAGAGCAACAAAGCGACGAATACCTTGCTAAGAACCCACAAGGTTTATTGCCTGCACTTGAAACTGAGCAAGGTGTACTTGCTCAGTCTCTGGCTATTTTAGAGTGGCTTGAAGAAACGCACCCAGACACACCGCTTTTGACTGGTGATGCATGGCAAAAAGCTCGGATCCGCAATTTATGTTATGCCGTAGCATGCGATATCCACCCGATTGATAATTTGCGCGTATTAAAGTACTTAGCTAATGATCTTGGTGTTGATGAAGACGCAAAAACAACCTGGTATAAGCATTGGGTAGAAGTTGGTTTTCAAAGCATCGAAAAGCTACTTGATGAAGCGAACACTTTTTGTGTTGGGAACAAACCAACGCTTGCTGATGTGTGCCTTGTACCGCAAGTATTTAATGCACTGCGCTTTAAGGTCGATATGACTAAATACCCTAAGATTGCAGCTGTTTACGAGCAGTGTAATAAGCTTGATGCTTTTATTGATGCTGCGCCGCAGAATCAACCTGATGCAGTTTAATTAAAATAACTTGCAAGGAACAAAGTAAAGGCCCGTTAATATCGGGCCTGTTAAATTCTATATTTTCTATCTGAGCGCTGAATTGATCACGCTGACATGCTTGATCAAATCCAGTCCTAAATCCGTTAAATAGCCACCATCAGGGCTATCAGTAATACCTTTATCATAGAGGCGCTTTGCTGCATCCCTTATTGAAGTATCTGCATCTGAGTGGATTTTAATACCCTGCATTTGTGAATCACGCGGAAACTTAGCAAGAAGCGTTAACTCATCAAGCATATTAGTATCAAATTGCATGTGTTCTCCTTTTTATTATAGATATGTGTATTTTTATAGTAACAAGGATTAAGCTTAGTGTAGATATATAAAACTGCATACACAGAGGTACATTTTGAGTCTATTAAAGCATACGTTTTTAATGTTTAGTATTATATTTTCAGCAAGCTCAATCGCAAGGGATAAGCCTGTTGTTGTATTTGATTCTCAAGATATATATGACCAATCAAAGCTGTGTTGGTATGACAACAAACGCTATACTGAAGGCGCAATTATTCAGATAGGTCAAAGCGAGCTCGTTTGTGCTGCAAAGCATACACACTTTAACAACAGCGAGTTATCTTGGTTAAGAATTGATAAAGATGGCAACATTATGAGACCACGTCCAGCAAAAACTATTCGTGTTAACTAAATCTGCAAATAGCAAAGGTAGGCGTTCTAAGTTAGAATGTACTGGTTTAAAGTTATAAAGAAGAGTCATGGACAATCAACCTAACAATCCTCTACATGGTGTTAAACTCGCTGATATCGTAACCAAGCTACAAGAAAAGCTTGGTTGGGATGGTTTGGCGTCGCAAATTGATGTGCGCTGTTTTCAAAATGATCCAAGTGTTAAATCGAGCCTCAAGTTTTTACGCAAAACGCCTTGGGCACGCGAAAAGGTAGAGCAATTATACATTGATACCTTTTCTAATACCGCTGACGATGACGACGCACCGTTCCAATGGAAAAGTATAAAAAAGTAGCGTTAAGCCTGCTCTGAGGTTATCACCGAAAGTGATTTCGGTGATACTTCAACCACCAGTTTATCGGCCGTTTTAACCTCACCATCTATCACATAACTCAAGGGTTCATCTGCACTTATAGTGACTTCTCTCGCATTTGTGTGATGACTGTCAATCGCGAAACTTGTTTGCGTAATACTCGAAAAAACCAATTCAGCAATACTCAAGGTACTTGCTTTTGAATCCGTACTAGGTGTTAACCAATTCACATCTAATAGACCATCTTGATGATCAGGCTGACCTGCTGACTGAGCCAACAAAGTAGTAAAAGGTGCTGCATTTGCTACAATCAAACTTGTGGTATTAATCACTTGCGGCTCATTACTGTCAATTGTCACTGTATAGTCTTGTGCTTCATGCTCACCTAACGCCTGCCAAAAGCCTTGTAAATACGCGAGTTGACCGGATTCATTCTTGGCTTCACGGTGCGCTTTTTCAATCATTTGTTGCTCAAATCCTACACCGGCTAAAAGTAACATTCTTTCGCCATTACAAAGCGCTGTATCAATGCGCGTAGCCTGTCCTTCAATAATTAATTCGCAAGCTTGCTCGACAGGAATAATTTTTGACTTTATTCCCATTAACACATGGGCAAGGGCGTTTGCTGTACCAAGCGGGATGATACCGAGTTTACAATCTGTATTAACTAATACTGTGGCAACTTCTGTCACAGTTCCATCACCACCACATGCAATGATTACATCTGGCTTTGACTTTATCGCTTCTTCGGCAAGCTCTGTTCCATTTGTATCCTTAGTGGTTGTATGTACAGTAAGGTCGTAATATTGCGATAAACGTGAAGTTATTTGCTTATTTTTAGATTCCCATAATTTGGTGCCCGAGACTGGATTTGCAATTAACACCGCTTTATTTTTAATTAATAAATCGCCATTTCGATGACGACGAACTAAATGGCGCAATTGGCGCTTATTTAAGTTTGCAGTTTCGCGGGTTTCTTTAATTTTCAATAGAATGTCGTGCACATCTGCATCTTTATTTTGACTTAGCAGATAAGCAGCCATCACAAAAACGGAGCGTCCACGGCCAAGAGCGCAATGAACAACAACACGTCGTTCTTGTTTAACCTGATGGTGAATCCAGTTGATTGCTTGGTTTAATTGTGCCCTAGTAGGCACACTATGGTCTAAAACAGGAATATTCAAATAACGGATGTTTTCTTGGGTTGATGACCACTCAAGTCCATCAAATTCACAAGTAACATCTAAAATAGCTGTTATGCCCATCTCTTTCATAGTGTCTATGTCAGAGGGAAATAAACGGCATGCTAAAAATAATTGCTCGTCAATTTGCTGTAATGGCGGAACTTTATCATTTTTGCGAGACCATGCATTGTATAGTTGTGCGCCCATCAAAAAAGGGATAAATGCCCAGCGGATATAAATCGGAATAACGCCATTTTCACGCTTACGAAATATGCGCGCCAAGTTAAAGAAATAAGCACCACTTACGAGAAGTAAGGATAAAGCAGTCCAATAAAAAAATAACGCAAAATAAATAGCCTCAACACTCAACCCTACAATTATAAATGCAATTCCTAACGCCAAATAACTAATAGCAGCCCACATAATCACTCCTTGTTTTTCTAATTTATTAATTGAAAGCAAGTTTCAAACCAGTAATTTACTTAAACACTCATAATTAGAGCTAATAAAAACAGTGACTTAATAATTTAAAATAAATCTATCTTATAGTTTAGGTCATATTTTCACAAAATTATGAATAACTTACATAAGTGCATGAAAATAAATGAGCTAAAGTTGCCAAGTTGGACATTCATGCTAGGCTAACTAATAGAAAAGGTGTGGTTTTATCATTTAATTACAGTCTTTTCTCTAAAAGTAATGTTTTTTTGCATCTAAAAAGATGAGTTAACCGTTAATTAAATACAACAAGAACAACAGGAACTTTATGGACAATGATCAACTATTAGCACTACTCAGTGCAACAGCAAAGGGTGATAAACGCGCTTTTGCTGATTTGTACCAGTCAACCAGTGCGAAGTTATTTGCTATCAGCGTAAAAATGCTGGGTAATCGAGCTCAAGCTGAAGAAGTCTTACAAGATGCTTTTGTTAAAATATGGCACAACGCCAGTGACTATCAGGTATCTAAAGGTGCTGTAATGTCTTGGATGATAAGTATCGTAAGGTATCGCTGCTTAGACCTGTTACGTCATAAAAAGGTACGTAAAGAGCAAAGTTTAACTGATGAGCAAGAGCAAGAAGATCTAACCTCCATACAGGTGTCCTATGAGGATGATTCAAAATTAGTAGACTGTATTGAACAACTTGATCCACAACAAAGACAAGTTATTCACTTGGCTTATTATAAGGGTTTGACTCATCATGAACTTGTTGACCACATTTCGTCTCCTCTAGGTACGGTTAAAAGCTGGATCAGACGCGGGTTACAACAGCTACAAAGGTGCTTAACATTATGAATTATGAAAACCAAACACTTATTGATATGTTAGCCGCTGAATATGTGCTTGGCACTTTAAGAGGCCCTGCGCGTGATAGATTTGCCAGATTAATGCTGACATCAACTCGTGCCAGAGAAGCAACATGGATGTGGGAGCAGCATCTTAACAACTTAGCAAGTTCCATTGAGTCTATCCCTCCTGATGATCATGTATGGGAAAAAATAGTCAGTCGTGTCGACCCAGATGTTATTCCTATTCACAGCAAAGCAAAAAAATCGAATTCATCGATACTCCAAGCATGGTCATTAATAGCAACGGCTGCATGTATTGTGCTTGCTCTGATCATTTGGCAGCCTCATGAGTCTGCAAAATCTCAAGCACAACATATCGCATTATTCAAAAACCAAGAGCAAACACCTTTATGGTTTATTGATGTTCAACAAAATAACTTATCAGTAAAAGCATCTGCCGCGTTAATTCCTCGCATCGATAAGGATTATGAGCTTTGGATGATAATAAAAGGGCAAGAAGCGCCTATCTCCCTTGGCCTATTACCTAAGTCAGGAAGATTAGAACTACCTAAGGATGCCCGCTTTAATGCAGATGATATAAGCTTGCTTGCGGTCAGCCTTGAACCATTAGGGGGCTCCCCAAATGGCTCACCAACTGAGGTGCTTTACACCACAGAGCTAGTTGTTCTTTAGACTAATAAGCCGTGCTAAGCACGGCTTTTTATATTTTTGTTAAAAAACTTTAAAATTATTGCATCCAGTTAAATTACCAATACGTATTCACTATGACTTAATTTAAAAAACTAAGGATAAAGTCATGAAGAACGTAACTCCATCTCTTATTGCAATTGTAGTATGTAGTACCCTATTCAGCTCTCCAACTGAAGCTTCAAGTCACCGTGAAGCGCCAAACATCGCGCGCTTCCCGACATTAGATTCAACTGACTTTTACGCGTTTAATAGCTACGAAGAAGGTCGTGGCGACTATGTCACCTTTATCGCTAACTACATCCCACTTCAGGATGCATATGGCGGCCCAAATTATTTCGCTATGGATCCTGATGCAACTTACAGTATTCATATCGATAATGACGGTGATGCCATTGAAGATATTACTTTTGCTTTTAATTTCAAAAGCATGCTCCCTAATGACAATATGGGAGTTGCACTCACTGTGGGACCAGAAGGCAACCAAAGAACCGTGGCAGTACCTCTTAAAAACGTAGGTGGTGTCGCAGCTGGAAATGACGCTGCAGTAAATTTTAGTGAAGCATATACTGTTAGTGTTATTTCAGGCCCACAACGTACCGGCACTAAAGCAATGCTGACCAATACCATGAACAGCAGTAATGAGTTTTACAAACCGCTTGATTACATCGGTAACAAAACATTCTCATCGATGTCTGCTTATAAAGAGTATGCAAACCAGTATATCTACACTGTTGCGATTCCAGGCTGCAGCGGTATGGGTAAAGTATTTGTAGGCCAGCGTAAAGACCCATTTGTTGTTAACCTTGGTAAAACCTTTGACCTAGTTAATTATGTGCCAGTTGAAGGCGACAGTGCCCCTGGAGCAGGTGACGGTAATGGCTTTCCTGGAGGTATTACACAATCTGCAGACAATGATGATTTAGCAATGAAAAATGTCACTGCAATTGCAGTTGAAGTACCCAAAGCTTGTGTCACTGGTGAAGGTAACGGCACAATTGGTAGCTGGACAACGGCAAGTTTACCTCAAGCACGTATTCTAAACCCGAATGCTTCATTTGCTAAAAATGCTGTGAACGGGGGTGCCTTAACACAAGTGTCTCGCCTTGGTAACCCACTTGTAAACGAGCTTGTCATTGGCCTTAAGGATAAAGACACTTTCTCTACATCTGCTCCTGCTGATGATGGTCAGTTCGCTGATTATGTAACACACCCTTCACTACCCGAGCTACTTAACATCTTATTTAAAGATGCTGTAAATACTACCTTAGGTACGAATATCGAAACCCTTGCACCAACCAACTTCCCTCGTGTTGACTTGGTAACTGCGTTTTTAACTGGCTTCCCAGGTGTAAACCAGCTTGCAACTGTAACACCATCAGAAATGCTACGTTTAAATACCGCCATTGCAGCAACAGCGCAGTCAGAACAATCTGCATTTGGAGTAGCAGGTGATGATTTAGCTGGCTTCCCTAACGGCCGTCGTCCGGGTGATGATGTTGTTGATATTGCGCTTCGTGTTGTAATGGGTCGTTTGTGTTATCCAATCCCTGTCAACGGCACCGACACAGACTTAGGCTTATGTACATCAGATGATGCCAGTGTCGGTACTGTTCC
Source organism: Pseudoalteromonas sp. PB2-1 (assembly GCF_045040605.1). Taxonomy (NCBI): domain Bacteria; kingdom Pseudomonadati; phylum Pseudomonadota; class Gammaproteobacteria; order Alteromonadales; family Pseudoalteromonadaceae; genus Pseudoalteromonas; species Pseudoalteromonas sp. PB2-1. The sequence goes on along the minus strand of NZ_CP090668.1, from coordinate 611,332 downwards.
ATTCACAGATGGTGCCCCATTGGATGCAAGTATGATGGATGCTAGTTTCCCTTATCTTGCAACGCCAATTGCTGGGTCTAAGTAAGGAGGCAATTATGTGTAAATTCAATCGTTCTACCTTACTCCTTAGCATTTTTGCAGGCGTACTCGCAGGCTGTGGCGGTAGTGATAATGATGACAAAATGAAACCGACACCTGTAAACAATGCTCCCAGTGCAATTGATGCAATGGTAACAACACAAACAGAAGTTGCTATTGAAGATATGCTAAAAGGGTCTGACCCTGACGGCGATGCACTTACTTACAGTTTAGTGTCTGAACCGAGCTTAGGTGATGTTGTTGTTAATGCTGATGGCAGTTATACATACACGCCAAATCCAGAAACAACAGGCTCTGACAGTTTTGATTTTGCTGTGACTGATAGTAAAAACAGTCAAGCAACAGCCACTGTGAGTATCACCATTGAGGCGTTGCAAGTTGACTTCGCAACAATTGGCCGTGCTGCATTTAGTCAGAGTGCATCAGATAAACCATTGAGCTTAAACGGTCGTGTATTTACAAATACAGGCGCAGAGGCAAACTTTGATGATCTGGTTAGTGGAAACTAATTGCAAACTTGGCCACGGATGGCCTTTATAAGGATAAATCATGAAATTATTTTCTTTCTTCCTACTATTTACAACAACGCTATTGCAAGCAGAGCCATATATACCGAACGACGAAGATATAATAGCAAGTTCAAGAAGTCCTTTACCTGCCACATTATCGAAATACGAATTGGCAACGTTATTTGAGCAGAATCAATGGGCTGGTAGAACAGAATCAAACCAAGGCCTGTTAAAAAATTACTTATCAGAAAAAATTCGTCAAACGGATGACCCTGATATCCACTACTATTATGCACGCCTGCTGCAACGCGAGCACAAGTTCGAACTTGCTTTGGCGGTATTGAATGATTTATTAAAAAACGACCCTAGCCATGTGAATTCAATTTTACTAAAAGCAAATATTCTTAAAGTACAAGGCCAATTTGCAGCTGCAAATTCAAGTTGCTTATCGCTGGTGGGTAAAGCCAGTATTGAGACAATTTCAACCTGCTCTCTTGATGTTAAAAGCCAAATGGGTGATTTGGCAAAAAGCTATGACGGCTTAAAAAAAATTATCAAAAAACGAAACATAAGCATGAATACACGCCATGTTCTTGCAGAAATGGCTTATCGATTAAACATGCCAGAACAAACCTTACAATATTTAAATGAAGTTGATCTGGCCAAAGCACCTGTCAGCTTAGTTGTGTTGTGGGCAAATGCGCAATTAGCGCTTGGTAATAACGAAAAAGTGCTCGTGACACTTTCAAAACTTACAGCAGATGAAAGCAATCTAGAAGATGCTTTATTACTTCGCTTAGCACAAGCAGAACTAAATAAAGAAGACAGCCAATCAAGTAAGTGGCAAACACTGCTGAAAAAGCGAGTAACACTACGAGAATTGAGACAAGACACCTATCATGCCAGTGACCTTGCTTGGTATTATTTAATGATAAATCATGATCCTACAAAAGCTACTTATTGGGCAAACATTAACTGGCAGCATGCTAAGTTAGAGAGCGATAAACGCCTGCTCGAATTAGCGACCAAGCACAACTAGGGAATTACAATGAAACAGTCACTTTTAATTGCTTTAATGCTTTTTGCTTGTAGCTTTACGTTAAAAGCACACCAATTAAGTACAGCCTATTTGAATCTTGAAGCTGATTCGACCGAGCAGTTAAAATTATCGGGCTCTTGGCAGGTTGCCGTTGGTGATTTAGAACAAAAAATCCCCTTTGATTTAAACCAAGATAACGTGATTACATGGCAAGAAATTAAAACCAAACAATCGGCAATTATCTCTTATCTAAGTAAACACTTATCTACAGTGCAATCTGCAGAGCCTTGCTTGTTATCTTACAATGGAGAATTAAAAGTAGACTCTCACTTTAATCAATCATACATTGATGTCCCTGTTCAGATAGTTTGCCCAAGCGCGTCTGCCGCAATTACCCTAAAATACACCGCGCTATTTGATATAGACTCAAATCATAAAGCGATTGCAGCTGTTGCTAATTCAAGCAGAGTGTTTAGTCAGAACAAACAATCGCAAGTCATTAATTTCAGTAAATCGAGTTACAGCGACACATTCATCGAATATGTCTATCAGGGTGTTTTACATATTTGGATGGGTGTGGACCATATTTTATTCCTTGTGGCTCTATTATTAACGTGCGTTCTCGTTAGAAATGATAAGCGTTGGCAAGGGATTAACTCTAAAAAGAAAATAGCCGTGGATACAGCGTGGATCATCACCGCTTTTACACTTGCACACTCAATCACATTGACAGCTACTGCATTGGAACTGGTATCGCCTAATAGCCGTTGGGTTGAACTGGGAATTGCAATTTCAGTGCTATTTGCTGCGCTTAATAATATTTGGCCACTAATTGTTCGCTTAGGATGGGTAACCTTTGCATTTGGTCTTTTGCATGGAATGGGCTTTGCGAGCGTACTAGGTGAGCTTGGTTTATCTTCTAATTACCAATTGATGAGCATACTTGCATTTAATCTAGGTGTAGAGCTAGGTCAGCTTGCAATTTTAGCTGTTTGCTTACCGTTACTTATTGCTATGCGAAATTATGATTGGTACAAAAAATGGGTCATGCCAGTAGGGTCCGTTGCGATTGCTCTTATCGCATTACAATGGTCAATAGAACGATTTTAAAAATAGAGGCGTATCACGCCTCTATTTGATATTACTCAAAAGGGACTAGCAAAGTCCTCATGGCGGGTTTTAGTGCCTTCATTAACTGCTGAGTATCAAGGGAAGGGTTGAGCATCTTTCTGAGCAATAACCCGCCCATCACTGAAAACATCACTTCAATACGTGCATTTACCTCAGACAGCTCTGTATCCTGCAAGGGGCCTCTTTCACCAATCAGTAACTCACGCATAGAATCACGAGCATGGCTATCGGACTCTCTCAGTAAGTTAGCCACTTTTTCATTGCGTGCAGCTTCAGCCAACATTTCAAGATCAAGCGCACCTTGGTTTAAATCAGTATGACGTTCAACTCCTCGCTCTAGGCCATCGAGTAGCACCGTAACACGGTCACCGGGTTTATTAGCAAACTCTTTAAAGATAGAGAACATCTCTTCCATATCGCGCTCGACAATAGATTCAATAATAGCTTCTTTACTCGCAAAGTAATTGTAGATATGGCCAGCACTCATACCCGCAGTTTTAGAAATTTCAGCCATACCCGCACCATGGTAACCTTTGCGTCGGAAACAATCAGCAGCCGCACAAAGCACTTGATTCCGTCTGGCCTCAGCAAGCGCAGGGTCGTTGTGTCTTTTGGTTTTTTGCGTCATTTTGTCTCCGAGGTAATGTGACGTGGGTTAACTATAACTTAAATAAGGTTTACATGATCTTAATCATTGCTTTGTGATAAAACAACTAAGATCATGCAAGTCCTTAAATAAATTATGCAATTGGTAGTTTATTGCGCAACGTGTTGGGCACTCCAGCCACCACCAAGAGCTTTGTAGAGGTTAATTTGGCTGGCAAGATACGCTTGCTTACCTAAAATTAACTGCTGCCCTGCACTATACCAATTACGTTGTGCATCTAGCACTTGCAAATAACTATCTGCACCTTTTTGGAAACGTGCATCCGACAAGGTAAAAGATACCTCATTGCTACGATAAAGATCATTTAAAGCATCAAGCTGTTGTTTATAACCTTGACGGTCTGCAAGTGCATCAGACACTTCTTTAAACGCTTGCTGGATTGTTTGCTCATAACTTGTTAGCGCAGCTTCTTGCTGTGCTTTGGCCACATCTAAGTTAGCCTGATTACGTCCCATATTAAAAATAGGTAAGTTAATCGAAGGTACAAAGCTCCATGTGCCTGAGCCTGAATCAAACAAATTATCAAGATCAGCAGAAGCGGTTCCAGCATTGGCTGTTAAACTAATGCTTGGATAAAAAGCCGCTTTCGCAACACCAATATTTGCATTTGCAGCAAGTAGGTCATGTTCAGCAGCTCTTATATCAGGACGCTGGGTTAATAACTCAGACGGTAAACCAACGGGCACCTCAGGCATGTTAAGCACGGTATCAATACTTTGCGAAGGCAATAAATCAGCACTCACCGTTTTACCCACTAAAAAGTCTAAGGCATTTTTATCACGTTTAAGTAGGCGTTGATAATTTGCAATATCCACCTTTGCTGTTGCTACTGTACTTTCTAACTGAGATAGCGTTAACTGTGAGGCGGCACCCAATGCAAAGGTCTTTCGTGTTAACTCTAATGACTCTTGTTGTGATTTAAGCGTATCGTTAGCAAGCGCAAGTAATGCTTTATCGGTTGCGTAGTTTAGCCATGCATTAACCAGTTCAGATATCAAGCTGATGCGAACACTGGTCAAGCTATACTCTGCTGAATATAAGTTTTGCAGTGCCTGCTCAGACTGATTGCGTACTTTCCCCCACAGGTCAAGCTCGTAAGCCGTTAAGCCAACCGTTGCAGAGTATTGCTCTGTGATTGTTGCTTGCCCCGTGTTAGATAAATCTGCAGGTAAACGCTGACGTGTGCCTGATGCATTTAAATCGATGCTTGGATACAAATTTGAATCCTCGATTTGATACATAGCTCTCACCTGCTGCACATTGAGTGCAGCAGTTTGTATGTCTTTGTTATTTTCAAGCGTGAGTTGAATTAACTGTTGTAATTGGTCATTACTAAAGAAGGTTTGCCAATGCAGCGCGTTTATATCGCCTTCTCCACCCTCTACATCATAGCTTTGTGCAACGGGTAATTCACGTTGTTCAAGATCTGGCGCCATATTACAAGCAGACAGTAACAAAGCTGCCACAGAAACAGAAACGAGTTTAAGGGTCATTATACTTGCTCCTCATTTGTCGCTTTATGCTTACCAGGGAAGATACGACGTACTAATACAAAGAATAACGGCACAAACAACACCACAATACTTGATGATGCAAGCGTACCGCCAATAACCGCAATACCGAGTGCATTTTGAGCACCAGAGCCTGCACTTGAGGCTATTGCAAGAGGTAATACACCACATACAAACGCCATTGACGTCATAAAGATTGGCCGTAAACGTAGACGGATAGCTGCCACAGCCGCATCAACTAACTTCATCCCTTCATCCATTTTATGAATAGCAAATTCAACAATAAGAATGGCATTTTTGGATGCTAAACCTATGGTGGTTAATAGACCAACTTGTAGATAAATATCATTCGATAAATTAAATACAAATGACGCAACTCCTGCACCAAATACCCCCAGCGGTACAATTAACATTACCGCAGCAGGCACAGACCAGCTTTCGTATAATGCGGCAAGACACAGGAATACAACTAATAATGAAAGTGCATACAATAATGGAGCTTGACCACCGCTTAGGCGCTCTTCATAAGAAATGCCGGTCCATTCAAAGGCAACACCTGGCGGTAATTTCTTAACAATTTTTTCCACTTCAATCATTGCTTGACCAGTACTATAACCTGGCGCAGCTGCCCCTTGGATTTCCATAGCTGAAAAACCATTATAACGTTCTAGTCGCGGTGACCCATATGTCCAGAATGAACGTGCAAATGCTGTAAATGGCACCATATCACCTGCTGAGTTACGCACATACCATTCATCTAAATCTTCTGGAACCATACGTGATTCAGGGATACCTTGCAGATACACTTTCTTAACGCGACCACGGTCAATAAAGTCATTTACATAACTACTACCCCAAGCGGTTGATAGCGTATTATTTATATCAGCTTGTGTTAAACCCAGTGCCTCAGCTTTAGCCAAATCAATATCAAGTTCAAGCTCTGGCTTATCTTCTTGACCATTTGGACGTACACCTGAAAGCACAGGGTTTTGAGCCGCCATACCAAGGAACATATTGCGCGCTTCAAGTAACTTGTCATGCCCCAAACCAACACGATCTTGTAGGAATAAAGTAAAACCATTTGCCGTGCCTAGCTCAACAACAGCTGGAGGTGGAAAAGCAAATACAAAAGCTTCTTTAATGGTTGAGAAAAAGCCCATTGCTTTACCAGCGACAGCACCAACAGATAGATCGTCACGTTGACGTTCATCCCAATGTTTTAAGCCAACGAAACCAATGGCAGCATTTTGCCCTGAACCTGCAAAACTAAAGCCTGTTACTGTAAAGATAGAGCGCACAGCTTCAGATTGGTCCTCTAAAAAATGACGTTCCATCTTTTCAACAACTTTTAACGTTTGTTCTGTTGTTGAACCTGCAGGTAAGCTGACTTGGTTAAATAAAATCCCTTGGTCTTCATCTGGCAAGAAAGCAGATGGCAATTGCGAGAAAATAAATACCATGCCACCAACAATCAACCCATAACAAAGTAAGTAACGTTTACTGTGCTTGATCATGCGCGATACGAAGCTTTGCGCACCATTATTAGTTTTATCGAATCCTCGGTTAAATCCTAAGAAGAAGCGGCCAAAAAGTGATTTATCATTATGAACATGGCTAGGCTTTAACATAGTTGCACATAAAGCAGGTGTTAAAATTAACGCCACCAATACCGATAAACTCATTGCTGTTACAAGGGTGATCGAGAATTGACGATAAATAACGCCTGTGGAACCCGCAAAGAATGCCATCGGAACGAACACCGCTGAGAGCACCATAGCAATACCGACAAGCGCACCTTTAATCTCGTCCATCGATTTACGTGTTGCTTCCAGTGGAGATAAGTTCTCTTCGGTCATTACACGTTCCACGTTCTCAACAACAACGATGGCATCATCAACAAGCAAGCCGATTGCCAGTACCATTGCAAACATGGTTAATGTGTTAATTGAATAACCAAACACCTGCAAAATCGCAAAGGTCCCTAGTAATACAACAGGCACTGCTATAGTTGGAATAAGTGTGGCTCTAAAATTCTGCAAGAATAAGTACATCACTAAGAATACCAATACAACGGCTTCAATTAGTGTACTGACTACTTTTTCAATTGATAATGATACGAACGGAGTTGTGTCGTAAGGAACAACAGTTGTTAGCCCTTCAGGGAAAAATGGCTCAAGCTCAGCAAGTGCTGCTTTTACACCATCGGCAGTATCAAGTGCATTTGCCCCGCTGGCAAGTTTAACGCCTAAACCAGAGGCTGGTTTACCGTTAAAGCGCGCAACCACCCCATAGTTTTCACCACCAAGTTCCACTTCTGCAACATCGCTTAAGCGAACAACTGAACCATCCGCATTCGTTTTTACAAAGATATTTCTAAATTGTTCTGGTGTTTGTAAGCGGCTTTGTGCGGTTACTGTGGCATTCAATTGCTGACCATCAACTGCAGGCAACGCACCGAGCTGACCTGCTGAAACCTGCGCGTTTTGGGCACTAATCGCAGCACTTATATCCGCTGGTGTTAATGCGTATTTTTGCAGTTTTGATGGGTCTAACCAAATTCGCATGGCATATTGTGAACCAAAAAGCTGAACTTCACCAACGCCGTTCACACGGGAAATAATATCAAGTACATTCGATGAAACATAATCACCGATATCAATATTATTCATGCTGCCATCTTCGGATACAAAGCCCACTACCATTAAAAAGTTTCTAGCAGACTTAGCAACAGAGACACCTTGACGCTGCACCTCTTGCGGAAGTAATGGTGTTGCAAGTGACAACTTATTTTGTACTTGAACTTGCGCTATATCAGGGTCTGTATCAGCACTAAAAGTCAATGTTAATGTCGCTGAACCATTCGATTCTGAGGTAGACGACATATATAACAAGCCATCAAGACCCTTCATCTTTTGTTCAATAACCTGGGTAACCGTATCTTCTAATGTACGGGCCGACGCACCTGGGTAATTGGCTTGAATACTGATTGCTGGTGGCGCAATTGATGGATACTGTGCAACCGGCAAACTTCTAATTGCTAGAATACCTGCCAGCATCACTACAATGGCAAGTACCCAAGCAAATATGGGCCGATCAATAAAAAATCGTGACATTAAGTTTCTCCGTTACTGGCTATTTGCAACTGACTCAGCAGGCATAGGATTAACAGGTGCACCAGGTCTAATTTTCTGAAGACCTTCAACAATCAGCTTATCGCCGCTTTGTAGACCCTCAGTCACTAACCAGTTAGCACCGACTGTACGGTCTGTTTTTAAAATACGAGGCTCAACTTTGTTATCTTTACTTACCACCATCGCAGTTGGCTCACCTTTAGTATTACGGCTTACACCACGTTGTGGAGCGAGGATTGCGTCGTTCTTAACACCTTCAACAACAACAGCACGTACATACATCCCTGGTAATAACAATTTTTCAGGATTAGGAAATTCAGCACGAAGAGTGACAGAGCCTGTGCTTGGGTCAACAGTCACTTCAGAGAACTTAAGTGTCCCTTTATGAGCATAAGTGGTGCCGTCTTCCATTTTTAGCTCAACTTTAGAATGCTGTGCAGCATCTTTATCAAGCTCACCTGTTGCAATTGCTTTTTTAAGACGGGTTAATTCACTGCTTGATTGCGTTAAATCTACAAAAATAGGATCAAGTTGTGTAATTGTCGCTAATGCCGATGCTTGATTAGCACTGACAAGTGCCCCCGCTGTAACATCTGACTTACCAATTTGACCACTAATAGGTGCTAACACTTTGCTGTAGTTCAAATTAATTTCTGCAGTTTTTAACTGTGCTTGAGCGGTTAACAAATCTGCTTTAGCGCCTTTGTATGCCGCATCAGCTTCGTCATAATCTTGTTGACTCACTGCTTTTATATTTAACAGTTCTTTATAACGCTCTGATTTAGCTTTTGCATTTGCAATACTTGCTTCTGCTTTTGTGATTGCCGCTTTACTTGTTGCTACTTGCGCTTCAAACGTCGATGGGTCAATTTGATAAAGCGCTTGGCCTTTTTTAACCTCAGCACCTTCTACAAATAAACGCGATTGTATAATTCCGTTCACTTGCGGTCTTATTTCAGCGATACGAGACGCTGATACGCGACCAGGAAGTTCTTTTGTAAGTGTAAGTGGTTTGCTTTGCATCTCAATTACACCAACAGGAACCGCTTGAGCTGCCTGAGTCTGCCCTTGAGCCTGTTCTGATTGGCCGCAGCCTGATAAAAAAACAGCACCAGCGAGAGCTGACACTGCAAAGAATGGAATGCGAGAGCGCTGCATGTTTAAGTCCTTAGTTTAGAGTGAACGATCATTCTAAACAAAAAAGCACGCAGATCAAGCGTCTTTAAACTAATTTACATTAAATAAAAAACTTGCCTTAGAGCATGTTTTTTGTGCAATAAATAATTTCTATTCACAGATTTTCAGTGATAACTGATAATTTTGATTACAAAACCGTTTTAAAACTATCAGTTAGGAGTCATTGACTAATCGCCTAAGCAAATGCCCATAGCGCGAGCACTTGTTATTAACGAATGTCCTGAAGGAATAACACGATATTCTGAAGTTGCTTGTTTTAAACTAATTGGTTTAATTTCACCCTCTTTACTAACAGGGATAAAACCGAATCGCCCCTGTTTAACTAGCTCGAATGCCTGCACACCAAACTCAGCTGCTAACACCCTATCAAACGCATTAGGTGTACCGCCGCGTTGAATATGACCTAACACGGTTACTCTGACATCAAGGTCAAGCCCGTCTCTTATTTGTGAAGCAAGCTGCTCAGCAATGCCACCAAGCACTGGATTTTCATAGCCAAATTCATTTGATTGTTTACAAACAACATTACCAGCAAGGGACTTTGCCCCTTCTGAAATAACGATATTGGCAAACCCATGCCCTTTATTAAAACGTGATGTTAGTTTGGCTTTTATCGACTCAATATCGTAAGGAATTTCTGGAATAAGCGCCACTTCTGCACCAGCAGCTATCGCTGAATGCAAACAAATCCAACCAGCGTCGCGACCCATTACTTCAGTAATAATCACTCGGTTATGGCTCTGCGCTGTTGGTATTAAGCGATCTATCGCTTCTGTGGCGGTGTCGACGGCAGTTTGAAAACCTATTGTATAATCAGTACCATATAAATCATTATCAATGGTTTTTGGTACGCCTACGATATTTAAACCATGTTCAAATAAGTGCTGAGAGACTTTATGAGAACCGTCACCACCAATATTGATAACCGCATCAAAACCAAGCTCTGCTAGCTTCTCAATTAACTCCTTAGAACGGTCAACAAGTAGGTGTTTACCGTCAACATTTACTGGAAAGGCAATGGGGTTGCCCTTGTTCACCGTTTCCAATATTGTTCCACCACGCACATGAATGCCTGCTGTCAGCTCGTTTGTAAGGTGGACAATGTCGTTCGGTGTTTCTAATACACCGCAGTAAGCTCTTCGGCTACCATATACCTGCCAGTTACCATCATGTTCAGCGGCTTTGACAACCGCTCGGATCACCCCATTGAGACCAGGGCAATCCCCTCCACTTGTTAATAGCAGTAATTTTTTCATACATTTTCCACTGATGCTAAGGCACTTTTTACAGGTTAGCTTATTTTAGTAAGAAAAGCGTATGACCTAAATCAACTCAATAACAAAATCTATACAGGCATTAAGTTTTAATAACTAAAAGGTCTCAATAGAGAATGCCAGGTTGCTTACAGCACAGCCTGTTTGTGAATTATTAAGACGATGATACTCAGTGTTTTTATCTGCATTAAAAGCAAGTAAAAACTCGTCTTGTTGCGCTACCGCTTGCTTTTCTTGTGTTAAGCAAATAGCTTGCAATAAAGAACGCAATTTTTCAGCTTCAAAAATATTTCCAAATCGCTGCATGGGTAATGGTGGAATTTTGATTGTAGCTAACGCCTTATCTGTAGAGCTTTTTGATAAAGTAAAATCATTGCCCTTAATATCGATGACAGCCCCCGTTGGCCAATAGTCTATGAGACCTTTATTTTCACCCTGTGACTGTATATGCGTTACACCACTTCGACCAATAACGGTCATTAAACGAGTATCAGTTGAATGGATCATAACAAGAGCGGTTGCTTCATCAATTCCAAAGCCATTTCGCTGGCCTGTTGCATTTAAAATGCTGATTAACCTGGGCATACGATTATTTTTACTAAATTGACTATCAACAGGGCCGTAATTGAATGTTCCGAGTCCACCAGTAGACGAGTAAATAAGTTCACCTGTTGCTTGCTCGCTCACACAGCCCGTACATGCTTGCTGTATGGGCTTGTTTCTCAGTGAAGTAATACCGTCACCACTAATTATGCTAGGCACAGAACCGAATGCATTCTGACCACCTGCTTGTAATAAACTACTTACTCCAGTTGACATAATCACTGGACGAGATTGCAAATCATCAAACCAAGGTAGTTTCTTGCCGTTGTTATCGAACAAAACTTGTTGCAGGTTTGTTTGCTGTTCATCGTTAAAGATCACCGCCGTTGCCGACTGGATTTTTTCCCGTACAGTTTTAATGCCAGCATCACACAAAGCTTGTTCAGCTAACACCCTATCTGTGTAGACTTGTTCACGATTATAAACATGCATTTTTGCTTGACGTATATTCTTTAAATCAGCGCATTGATTATGTGTCATAGCAAACGCTGAGGCTGGTGTTAAAGCAAGCCACTCTGTTTTAATTCCCTTATTTTCAAAAAGCGACTGGTAAAAATCTGCTGCAGCATATGGGTCACGACTTGATGCTGTAACAACAAGCACTTTAGGTGTTTGGCTTGAGACTTTTATACTTGCTCCAACAAAATCAACAATATCTGAGTTCGCCTTTTCTAGGTTAAGATCATTAAAAACCTGCTCTTTTAGTCTATTCCCATTAGAATCGAGAACAGCGACTTCGAGCATATCCAATATAAAATTAAACTCATGGCTATCAAGCTCACTCAAGCTTTCATTGTCAATATCACGCCACGTCCATAACAAAGCTGACTTAGTCACTGACTCTGAATTACTTTTAGCCAACTTGCTGAGTACCTGTATTACTCGTTTACGGTGTGATTCGTTAGCACTCGGCCATGCGTTTTTTAATTCTGTTAAAGCACGCTCTGTGATCTTAAATTGAGCAGCTTGTTTACCTTGTAGCTCGTTTTGATTGGTACAGTGATGAGCATTGACACTACTGCATACGTTAAGGGCACCACCAACCATTACTAAGGTTTGATTTTTTGATGATTGTGCAAAACTTGAAATCGATAAACAAGCTATAAATGTAGTCAGAAAAATACGAGATAAGGTTTTAAAAAGAAACATAAAAAATCTTTTAGTATTAAAGGAGCTAAGCCGCAGTATACAGATTTTTCATTGCACTTAAAATAATGACGAAGGCGCTTACGCGCCTTCACTTTCAGTCACTCGAGAAACAATTAACTGTTCGATTTTCACACCTTCGACGTCAACTATCTCAAACTTGTATCCGGCAAAATTGATAAACTCTGCCCGCTTAGGTAAACGTTTCATAGTGTAAATCAAAAATCCTGCGACGGTTTCATAATGAGATTGCTCAGGAAACTCTTCAATCTCAAGAACCTTAGCGAGTTCAACTACGGGTGTAAGGCCATCCACCAGCCAAGAGGAATTATCACGTTTAATAATCAACTCTTCACCTTGGTGAGTGATCAAGTCGCCCATAAACCCTCTCATTAAATCTTTAACAGTGACAATCCCCACCATTAACGCATACTCATTTACTACAACCGCAAATGGTTCTGCTGCTTTTTTAAAGGTATTAAGTGCTTCTGAAAGGCTCAAGGTTTCTGGTAAGTAGAAGACATCACGGGTAATAAGTTCGCTGTCAATTTCAGCGTTTTGCCCTTTGAGCACTTTACGAAGGATATCTTTGGACTCAACAGAGCCAATTAATTTATCTAAACTACCGTCACAGACTAAAAAGTGATTATGTGGATGCTCAATAATTTTTGTTGCCACCTCTTGTGCATCTGCCCTAACATCAAAATAAACAATCTGATCCCTTGGTGTCATCACACTGGATAAAAAGCGCGCTTCTAAATCAAACACATTACCAATCAATTGATATTCTTGTTGCTGAAGACTGCCATATTCAGCACCCGCTTCCATCATCGCAACAATATCTTCGGTAGTAACAATATCCTCACGTTCAGCAGGCACCTTAAAAGCACGCAAAATCGCATTCGTTGTACCATTAAAAAACATAACAAACGGCGTTAAAGCAAATGTGACCCAACGCATAATTGACACGACTCTGACAGCGACAGCTTCAGGCATAATCATCGCTAAACGTTTTGGTAATAAATCAGCAAATAAAATAAATAAAGAAGTAATACTTAAAAACGAAATCAAAAAACTAATTTGACTAAGCAAAGGACCTTGGTAAATCATCACAAGGATTTGCTCAATATAAGGTGACAATGCCTGCTCACCGACAATACCACCAAGAATTGCAATCGCGTTCAAAGAAATTTGAATCATTGCAAAAAATGCCCCTGGGTTTTCCTGTAAAGCGAGAACCGCTTGGGCTTTGTTATTCCCTTCATCAACCATGACTCGTAATTTAATTTTCCGTGAAGCTGCAATGGCAATTTCGCTCATCGCAAATAATGCACTTATGAAAATTAAGAAAACAATAACGAGCAGATCACTCATTTTAAAACTCCTAAAAAAACAGGCGCATTGAACTTTTCAATGCATAATACTTTTCGCACGTTTTGGCGCTGAGTAACCTGATTAAACTGGCCTACATTTAAAATGTTTAACACTAGAAAATCGGTTATTTGGGTTAGCAAAATTGTTCAAAAAGCAGCTGATTATAGCTAGTTTACTATAATCAACAAGCCTATTTTGCTTGGTTCGATGAAAAGGCGTGAGTTAATTTTTCTAAGGTGGTGCTCTCAAGATTTTTATTACAAGCAAAGTACAAATCTTGATAATCGGCAGGAATTTTATAAATAGCTTTTAGCAATGAGAGGGTTTTATCTTTTTTAAGCTCATAATTAAATTGTTCATCGCTAAGTACAACCATATCAATGCTAGAGCGGCGGCTTTTGAGAACATCATAAATGTTCTCAAAGCTATCTAGCAAAATCAGCTGATTTTGTTCATTAAAACCATGTTCAGACAAATATACGTGGCTGTAGTTGTCTTTTAAGACGGCTATTCGATATTTTTTTGCTTGCTCTAGGTTTTCAATTTGAACCTGTTGCGACTTAAAACTATAAAAAGAAGCGGTGAAATTACCTAGCTTTGCAATCCAGCTAAACTTATCCTCTCTACTTGGTAATCTAGCAATGGAGAATATACACGTTTTTTCATCTCGTAATGCGGCATTATATGATATGGGCCATGCATTTACTGATAAGGTATACTCAACACCACTTTTCTTTAAAGCGGTAGTTACTTCTTCGACCACAGTACCTACAAGAACACCTTGCGCATTCTGATACTGAAAACTAGGAAGATTTTCTGTCACAACGGTGATTGCTGCAAAGCAAGGTTGCAACAGCAAAGCAAGTGATAGAATAATAGGTTTGAGCATAAATAGACTATACCAAAAAGTTATAATTATTTTTTATATAAATATAGTCTGAAGTGTAAGATTTGGAAATAAAATTTAAAGTACCCAATGATAGGTGAAAGGCCAAAGTAAGCCTTTCACCTAAACCAGTTACTTATTTATGGCGTTAATTAAGAAAGCTGAGATCTTTGCCCCTTCACGAAGCGTCGTCTCAGAACTTGTTTGACCAATTAAAGAGCTATCTGTGAATGGCGCTATTTCCATCATATCTGCCCCCGTTATCGGAAACTCATCAGCAATAGCAACTAAGATATCAAGTGCATGCTGCGGCGTTAATCCACCCGCTTCTGGCGTGCCGGTCGCTGATGCAAAGCTTTCATCTAATGCGTCAATATCAAAGCTAACATACAGCTCATCGATATTATCGGCTTTAAGTTGTGCAATTACTTCCTCTGCGACAGCTTGCGCGCCACGTTCTAAGATTTCATGAGCCCAATGCTGTTTAACACCAAACGTTGATTCCCAATGCTCTTTCGGTTTACCACTCGAACGAATACCAAACTGAATTAAATTACGCGGTGAAGGTAAATACTCAAGAATATGCGTACACCATGAGCCAAAACATAAATCAATACCTAAGCGTTCAACTAATAAGTCAGTATGTGCATCAAAGTGAATAATTGCCGTGCGCTTACCTGCATCACGTTTTGCTTTTAAATATGCTTTTGTTAATGGGTAACTGATTGAATGGTCACCGCCAATACCGAAAATTCCTTTGTCTGGGTAGTTAGCGTAAAAACCATCACACACATCTTCTGTAATCGACAAAGGTGATACGTGGTATTCACTGTTTTCGTCTGCGTATAGCGCCTTTTGACAGTTAGTGATTGTCGCATCGTTTAAATATTTATCGTGCAGTAAATGAGGGATAACACGTACATCACCAAGATCAAAAGCACGTGCTTGTGGCTGTTGATCGATTAAGGTTGAACGTAAAAATAACGGGCCCCAGTTAGCGCCTCGTAAAATACCACCACCACAATCAGAGCTAATACCCAAAATAACGGCTTTGTGCTCAGAATCAGCCAGTGTTTCAAGTGACTCTTTCCAAAGCACATCAACGTTATCAGTTTGCCCATAAAGCTTGGTACGTAATGCATCTTTTCGTTCCTTTGCCGTATTAACTGTAAAAACACCATCACCTGGTGGGCATAAGCACTGGCTTAATTTTTCATGGAACGCTTTTTGTGTGTTACTCATTTTCACTCCGCTGGTAAGTATCTGCATATTCATGCGTAATTTAAAAAATTACACTCTCCTTTACTTTTAACTATGTTCAACTCAATCAAAGGTAAAAGATAATAAAACTTGAAAAAACAAACAATTGATATAATTGAAGTTCTTTTTCAAAACAGAAGGATTTTGGTGGCTTATCTCGAGCATAAGCACCTTGCTTTTGGCAGATATAACATGGGGAATTTTAAAGTCAAACTTTGCAGCAACTTGTCAAGTTGCTGCGTTAAATTAATATTCAATCAGAGTGAATACTCATTATTCGTAGCCTCTCGGCTTTTTGGTTTTGATGACGGCAATGTAGGCGTGCCAGCTTGCATAACTAAGTAGTGGCATGATTACAATAAAACCAGCCGTGCCCGTTATAAAACCAACGAACACTAAACACAAAATTAATGCAGCCCAGACAATCATGGCGCCCACGTTATTTTTTACTGCACTAATAGAGGAAATAACTGCAGTCATGATATCTACCCGACGCTCCATCATTATTTGAGGCGCGAATGCTGAAATGGCGAAAACAGTGACTAGGAGTATTCCACCGACAATACTACCCAATGTTAAAAAAGCTGATAACTGTTCAAAGCTTGGATTAACCACATTAGGGTATAAAGCATGAATAAGCGCTGCCAATCGCATCCACACTATCATGATCACCATGAGTAAAACGGCAAACCCCCACTCCCCAGCAGGGTTCCTAAACATCGACTTTACGCTGTGTAGTAGTGTCGGTTTATGGCCTTTTTCTAGCTCCCACGCAACGTCATACAGCCCAGCAGCAAATGCAGGCCCCACTAATGCAAAACCAACCACGGCAGGTAAAATAACCAAATGCGTGTCGAACCTGTATACAAAAAACATAATCGCAGCAGGTATCAGGGTAAAAACTAACCCATAGACTAAACTGAGTATCGGTGCATTTGCGATGTCTTTAAACGCCAACGCCAACCAGTGAAAGGGGGCCATCGCAGAAATTTGAGTGCTTTGTAAACAACGAGCAAATTGTTGATGTTTACTCATAGAAGATGAAGCAGGCATAGTATATCCTCATTTATCATTATCTATTAAGGTTTAGGTTATCTGCTCGATTCTTGCAACAATCGCACTGCAGGACATCTGTCCTGTACATTCGCAGCAGATATATAAAGTATTACGCTTTAGCTAAAAATAAGGTTCAAAAATGGAAAAGGTATTTCACTTAGGACTAACACGTGACGACTTAAAAGGTGCAACTCTTGCAATTGTGCCTGGGGATCCAGATCGTTCTGCACGTATTTCTTCTCTTTTAGATGATCCTGAATGTCTTGCAAAAACCCGTGAATTTCATGTCTACCGTGGTGTCTTAAATGGTCACAATATAGTTGTTTGTTCTACTGGTATTGGTGGTCCATCTACATCAATAGCCGTTGAAGAACTCGCACAACTTGGTATTAATACCTTTTTACGAATTGGTACGACTGGCGCTATTCAACCGCATATCAATGAAGGTGATATTTTAATTAGCCAAGCGTCAGTTCGCTTGGATGGAGCAAGCCAGCATTTTGCTCCTCTTAGCTACCCCGCTGCATCCGACTTTTTTGCCACACAAGCAATGGTCAATGCCTGTAATGAGTTAGGTATTCAATTCCACATTGGCATAACTGCGTCTAGTGACACCTTTTACCCGGGGCAAGAACGCTATGATACCCATTCGGGTTATGTGCCTCGCGCTTTTCAAGGTAGTTGTGAAGAATGGCAAAAGCTGGGGGTAATGAACTATGAAATGGAATCAGCGACCTTATTCACTATGTGCGCTGCTTTAGGGTTACGTGCGGCTTGTGTAGCTGGGGTGCTTGTTAACCGCACTAAACAGGAAATTCCTAATGTAGACCACGGCGAGATTGAAAGAAAATCAGTCGCCGTAGTTATTGAAGCTGCAAAACAATTACTCGGATAAAGCAACAGTAATATGTTCAAATGCTGGTGAGAAGTCAAAACTTGCCAGCACGCTTTTCGTCACCTCTAATTGGTTCTCTGCACCTTGTGTTTCGAGCAAACTAATCGATTCCACATTTTCACCAGTAAACGCGACTCCAGCCAGATACAGTTGGCTTAATGCACTTTGCAAAGGTGACAGGCTTGGACTATATGCTGCATTCTCCGCATACCCACCATAAAAATCTCCATGTTCATAGGTAGCGATCTTCACAGCACTGTAATTGCTTGTATAAGGCACATAAGAATTTGATGCTGTCATAACTAATTTTTGGTCAATGTTATCTATATCAATAAAGTTAACCGCTTGGCTCGCGCTAGATAATAAGCTTACTCTGTTACCTAAATCTTTTGGGCCAAATGCATTAGGGAGTAGTTCGCGTAGGGTAAAATCACGCTCTGGAAGATGAATGTCAAGGGAGTCTGCGGTGTTTAACTCATTCATAAACTGACGACAATAGCCGCATGGAGCGTCACTTATCGCTATTTTTACTATACGTGACGCACCATTTAACCAAGCATTATTTATCGCCGATTGTTCTGCGTGAACAACCAAGCTGAGCGCTTGATGTGAGAACTCGACGTTTGCACCAAAATAAAATTGCCTGTCACCTTGTTCTGTTATTCCAAGGGCTACTGCGCCTACATAAAATTTAGAGATAGGTGCAACAGAAAATAGGCTAGCGACTGGCACGCAGGCTTTTAAAAGCTCTAATTCGCTAACTTGGTGCTCATTGCAAAGCTGCAATATGTCACTGTGAGATAAAATACCGCGCTTCGTTTTAAGTTCAGTAAAAAGTGTATCTTGTTGTTGTTCGGTAAAGCTAAATACCGCTTGCGTTTGCTCTGTTTGACTATGTTCTCTATTACTTGATGTCATAACAAATTATATTTATTAATTGGCTATACAGTGTAAAAGTTTACATCATGAAATACTAGGTTTTCATTGTCATTCTAAAACTAAAACAAGCCTCATATCTCAGTCATTAAAGTTAATTTATTGCGCGACCAGCCAAGTTTTAGCCTTTTGAAAACATTCAAAGTTTTCGGCATGTAGGTTATAACGTTTCGCTTTTTGAACAAACAAATCATGCATAAAACCATCAAAACTAACTACGATCGCTACACAGGCTTTTTTTAATGAATGAGCAATCACTGGCATAATGTTGAATAACTCAGCAGGAGCAAAATTATGGGTTAACTCTGACACATCAACTAAGATTTTATCTGACCCATATAATAATGAGTATTGATGAGCTATCTGGTAAAAATTAATCACATCCTGTGCACTTGCAGTCCCTCTTAACGTCATCATTACCAATGACGTTGTTGTATCATAAGTGATACAAGTAGACACGTTCGACATAAACTAACTCGGGAAAAAAACTATAAAAGGCTTAAGCAATGGGGGCAAAAGCCGAGCCATTCTAGTGTTATCTTTTAACGAGTCAATAGCCTAACCCTAAATAGGTCTGACCAGAAACAAAAACCATACTTTAGAGCTACCTAGTGTTAGGCCATTTGTAACGGCTTTTAACAGTTAACTTACTTTTATTGCAACTAAGGATTTTCCCAGATAAGAATAAGCTTTTTCAGATAACGCTCAGTCTAAATACAATTTAAAGTACTCACCTTAACTTAGGCTGTGCATCAACCCCCCTCGCTTGTTGCTTTGGTTTTTTATAATTAAACGGATTAATGTGTAATGAGAGCTTGGATCTTATTTTTTATTTGCTTACTTTTCATTGGTAACTTAAGTACGGTTCAAGCAGAGACAGTGTCTAAAGAAGAGTTTCTTCAATTACGGGAATCTATCCGCCAAGCCTATGCTCGCTCTCCATCAGAGGGTCTTGAACGAGTCTATTTTCTGCTGACTAATAAAGCCTTTACGCTCGAACAAAGTATTATGGTAACCAACTACAAAGCTTGGTTTCTGCTCGAAAATGACGAATTAGAGCAGGCAATGGAGACAATCGTTGAATATAAAAGTATGGTTTCTCATTCTGATGAAAAGAGCTTAATGTATGGTTATTTCAATATATCCGGTGGCATTTATGCTCGTTTAGGATTATACAACGAGGCATTGAGTTACTATCGAGATGCTATGCCATTTGCTAAATCTAGGGATGAACGCCTTGTTTATCAAACAGAAAACAACATTGCTAGCATCTACTTAAAATTAGAACGTTTCGATGAAGCATTAACAACCTTTGAGAATTATAAGCACTATGCGCAAGCCAACAATCAACACCTCAATGAATCGTTTGCGACAAATAATATAGCAGCCTCTCTCATAGGCCTTAAAAACTATTCTGAAGCGCTAAATATATTAGATCAAGCCATTACCCTGCAAAAGCGACACAATTTTACAAATCATTTAGCTACAAGTTTAGTGCTCAAAGGAAAAGTGCTTCGCTTAACTAATCGATTATCTGAGTCCGAGGCCATACTTATTCAGGCTATCGAGTTAATTAATAGAGAAAAAATCGATAACGAATACATGGATGCTATTTTGTGTTTAGCTGCCACCTATAACGTTCAAAATAATACGGAAAAGGCCATTGAATTACTTACATCAGTGAGCTCAAAAAACTATAAGTATGTCGATTTCAAAACCGAATTAGATATTACTAAGTTTTCTTCTCAGTTGTATGAAAAACAAGGCAACTTGGAAAACGCGTTATCTAGTTACAAACAATATAATGAAATTAATACTGCCGTATTAACACGCCAAGCCAGTGTAAATATTGCTAAAGCACTCGCCGAAGCTGACTTAGCAGCCAAAGAGGTAAGAATTTCAGAACTTACCAAAGCGGAGCAAATCAAGGCAACTAAAGCAAAAGCGTTTAAAGAGCTGACAATCGCTATATCGATATGCCTTATTGTTATCTTATTTGGCTCTTTTGCTGCAATTCATAGTATTGATAATAAAAATAAAAAGCTAGCCAATGCACTCAAACAACTTCATGATACCCAAAAGCATTTAATCGAAATTGAAAAAATAGCGTCTCTGACAGCGTTGGTTTCAGGTATGGCGCACCAATTAAACACGCCTATCGGCACAATTGTCACTGCCAGTTCTTTAATAGATGAATATTTATTATCAATCTCAGAAAAGTTCAAAGCTCAGCAGCTGACCAGCAAGTGTTTTCATCAATTCATTACTAACACAGCCAGTGCGAAAGAATTGGTCATAAGTAATATTAATCGTCTAGCAAGTATCGTCGAAGAGTTTAAAGCACTCAATGTATCGATTGCTCTTGATAAACCACCCGTTGAAATTTCATTGCCTGATTATTTGAAGCAACAACTCTCCTTTTTAGACAATTATTTAGGTAAGCAAATCTCATACACTGTTACAGGTAGCAAAGTATCCATTGTTTCGCACCCCTCTATCATTACAGACGTACTTAAAACCTTGGTAATAAATAGTTATGAACATGGCTTTAAAAACCAAGACAACGGCAGTGTTAATATGCATCTTGTTGAGCATGGAGACTACGTCGATATTATCTATCAAGATAATGGCATGGGCATTAAAGATGAAATTTTATCAGAGATTTTTACACCTTTTTACACCACAAACTTAGGTGAGCAACACTTAGGTTTAGGCTTGAATGTGGTATTCAACGCTGTTCAATATAACTTAAAAGGTGAGATATGCACCGAGTCATGTGAACACGGCGCACGGTTTATTATTACTCTGCCTCTAGATGTTCGTTTAGTTACAAACAATCAAGAGGCATTTGATTAGCCAGTATTACGCATACCCGCAGCGATTCCTGTCATGGTGATCATCAAGGCATTGTCGATATCACCCTCAGAGCTTTCATCAGCTTGTCGTGAGCGGCGCAACAACTCAACTTGTAATAAGTTAAGCGGATCGGTATACGGATTACGAAGCGCAATTGACTCTTTAATCCAAGGTTGATCTGCCAGTAAGCTTTTTTGTGGGCTGAGTGACTGTACAAGTTCAATCGCTTCGCTTAACTCTTGGCGCAGTTTTATGCCAAGAGGTCGATATTGCTCAGTGACTAATGCATCGTCGTAATGCGCACTCAGCCAACTATCAGCTTTACTGAATACCATTTCAAGCATCTCTAAACGAGCACGGAAGAAAGGCCACTGTAAGCTCATTTCGTGGAGTGTTTCAATCCCATACTTATCAAGCGCAGCCTTAAGCCCTGTTAATGCCCCAAGCCATGCAGGCAGCATCAAGCGGTTTTGACTCCAAGCAAATATCCACGGAATTGCACGTAAGCTTTCCACGCCACCATTAGGATTTCGCTTCGCAGGACGTGAGCCAAGCGGCAATTTCGATAGCTCCTGCTCTGGGGTTGCCATTCTAAAGTAAGGTACAAAGTTTTCATCATGGCGGACAACTGCACGGTAATGCTCACATGACTCATTACTGATAAGCTTCATAACATCACGCCACTCGCTTTTAGGCTCTGGTGGTGGCAATAAGTTACTTTCAAGCACTGCACCGGCATAAATGTTTAAGCTTTGTAGTGCAACAGCTGGTAAACCAAACTTAAAGCGGATCATCTCCCCTTGCTCAGTTACCCGCAACCCCCCTTTTAAAGAACCTGGAGGTTGTGAACGCAATGCTTGTGCAGCAGGTGCACCACCACGGCCAACAGTACCACCACGACCATGAAATAAAACAAGCTCAATACCGCGTTGCTCTGCTAATTGAACGAGCTTATCCATTGCTTCATATTGTGCCCAGCCTGCGGCCATCATACCCGCATCTTTTGCTGAGTCAGAATAACCAATCATGACATTTTGCTGATTTTTAATATGACCACGATACCATGTGTTATCTAGCAGGCATTCAATTACATCTTTACCTGCATTTAAGTCATCAAGCGTTTCAAAAAGTGGGGCAACAGGCAAATTAAACGTACAGCCGCTCTCTTTAAGCAAGAGTTGTACGGCTAAGACATCGGATGCCGTTCGTGCCATTGAGATTATATAAAGACCAAATGTCTGTGAGTCCTGAGCTGCAATAACATCAAAGGTATCAAGAACCTCTTTCACTTCAGGACTTGGTTGCCAATGTTTTGGAATGAGCGGCCTGCGAGAATTTAGCTCTGCAAGTAAGAACGCTTGTTTGTCATCTTCTTGCCACTGATGATAATCACCTAAACCTAAATAACGTGTTAATTCAGAAAACACATCACTATGACGAGATGAATCTTGGCGAACATCAAGCTTAGCGAGTCGCAGGCCAAAGCTATTTACACGGCGTAAAACATCTAATAGCAGACCATCGGCAACAACTTTCATGTTGTTTTTAAGCAATGAGCGATAACAGACATCTATCGGTTGCTTAATTTGTGCTATGTCAGTGATCAAGTCTTGCGCATCAGTGCGCTTTTGTTTGATCTTTGCCCCTAAGTGGGCAACCGTTTCAACAATTTGATTTCTTAACTTTTTAAGAACAGCACGGTAAGGTTCAAATTCTTGCCCTGCAAGGGCTATTAGCTCATCACTGGCTTCTGACATGGATAGCTCATTACTGAGTGTTTCAATGTCACGGGAATATAAATCAAGCGCCATCCAGCGGCCGTGATCAAGCACTTGCTGAGTCACTTCGGCGGTTACAAATGGGTTACCATCACGGTCACCGCCCATCCAAGAAGTAAACTCAATGGGGCTATAATCAATAGGTAGCTCTAGATTTAGTTGAGATTTAACATCTTGGCTAAACTCGCGTAAAAAACGCGGCACAGCATGCCAAAGGCTATTTTCAATGACTGCGAAACCCCATTTAGCTTCATCAATTGGCGTTGGCCGTGAGCGACGAATATCATCGGTATGCCATGCTTGGCTTATTAGCTGCTCTATGCGATTTAAAAGCTCATCACGTTCGGTTGGTAAATTATCTTTGCGCTCAAGCGAGGCTAAGCAATCACTTAATTCAACGTGTTTATTGATCATAGTACGACGTGTCACTTCTGTTGGGTGAGCTGTCAGTACAAGGTTTATGTGGAGTTTTGAGAGAGTTTGCGCAAGGTTATTAGGGTCAACCTGCCCTTGTTTTGCCGCTGATGCTAACGCTTTTAATGTTTGAGTGAGAGGGTTTAGTTGGCAAAAACCAACATCATTAAAGCGCGATACTGTATGAAATTGTTCAGCAACATTAGCAAGATTCAAAAAATGATTAAATGAGCGTGCAACCGGTAATAGTTCTTCATCTGTGAGAGCGTGTAGTACATCGATAAGTGCTTGCCTATCAGCTTCGTTACCACTACGTGACGATTTAGATAAAGCGCGAATCTCTTCTACCTTATCTAAAATGGCTTGACCCTGAGCATCTTTAATAGTTTGACCCAGCATTTGTCCAAGCATACTAACATTACCGCGAAGTGCAGCGTATTGTTCACTCATTCTCATACTCCTTTCTTTAACTAAGTTGAAAGTACTTACTGCACAGTATTTAAGCTTGCAAAAATGCCGCTAAATACTGATCCTTTTTATTAATATCATTGTCAGCGTTAATTTAATAGATCGAATTTTCTAACAAACTCGTAAAAAAGAATAACCAATATCTCAACATAAAAGTGTAATAAATACGCAGTTTGGTTAAGTGTTGTATTTTGCGATACAGCTAATTGGTAAAATGGACTTACCAATTAAAGTGGTAAAATCCCCATGTGTTAAGGCATCCTTGATGTGCGCGTGGTCAACTTTTTACCCTTCACTTACTCTGCGCTTTAGCTTTGCTCTATAAGAAAAGGAGCTGCTGTCACTTTATTAGTGGGTGATAGTTTGGACGAAATTTTTTTCAAAAATTTTTAAAACAGGTCAAAAATGCAACTATATATTCTTTGTGGAGCAAGTAGTGAGATTGCAAAAGCCTATTTCACAACACTCAATGAGCATTTATCGTCATGTCTAATAGTGACAATTAGTCGACAACCTCAGTTCGCTGCTGACAACCCACCTATAAAGCACAGCAATAAACACCTTCATTTTGAAACAGATTACAGTGAAGCAAGTTTATCGGCGATAGCAAAAACACTCACAGAACGACAGATCCCTTTGAGTGAGTTAGTTATTTTTAATGGGATTTTGCATGATCTAAACAACCAACCAGAACGTAAACTTGAACAAATTTCTGACACGCACTTTATTAATAGTATGCAAACAAACGCGCTACTGCCAATTCGTTGCGTAACGGCCTTTTCTAGACTATTGAATACCAAAACTAAAAGCGTTATCTGTGCACTGAGTGCCCGTGTAGGCAGTATTAATGATAATAATTTAGGGGGTTGGTATAGTTACAGAGCATCAAAGGCCGCATTAAATATGTTATTTAAATCAGCAGCAATTGAGCTTAGCCGTCGTTACAAACAAAATCGTTGTGTGCTTTTCCATCCAGGCACAACGGATACACCATTATCAAAGCCTTTTCAGGGAAACGTGCCTGATGGAAAGCTCTTTACCCCTTCGTTTGTATCAGAACAGTTATTTAAATTTCTTTCAGACACTCGCTTTTTAGCTAATTTTGACAACCCTGCTTATTTTGATTGGCAGGGACAACCCATAGATTGGTAATAAGGAACTTCATGCATTTAACAAAACAAGCAATTGCAAACCTTGAAAACCGTTATCGCGCTCATTTAATTAATAGTTTATCAGGGTTCAAAAGCGCTAATTTAATAGGTACTCAAAATTGCCATAATCAAACAAACCTCGCTATCGTCAGCTCAGTATTTCATTTAGGTGCGCATCCTCCGCTAGTGGGTATGATAATTCGCCCTCACTCTGTACCGAGACACACCCTTGAAAATATTCTTTCAACAGGTTGTTACACCATTAATCAGGTTAATAAAGATATTTATCATCAAGCACACCAAACATCTGCACGTTATGATAAAGAAGAATCTGAGTTTGATGCTACAGGGCTAGAAACACAGTATTTGAATGATTTTTTAGCGCCTTTTGTTGCAAACAGTCGGTTAAAATATGCTGTTACCTTAAAAGAACATCACCACCTAGCTATTAACGGTACTGAATTGATTATAGGTGAAATAACGGATGTACACTTAGATGAAAATTGCCTAGCTGAAGACGGCTTTGTCGATATTGAAGCTATCGATACTGTCGCTGTAAGCGGGCTCGATAGTTACCATGTAACTGAACGTTTAGCCCGCTTAGCTTATGCTAAAAAGTAAGCACTAGATTATAAATGGCTTAGGCGCATGCGTCAGCACATCAAAGCCCGTTTCAGTAACAACGATGTCATCTTCTAAGCGCACACCGCCGTAGCCTGGTATATAAATGCCAGGCTCAATGGTGATCACATTGCCAACCTCAAGCTTGTAGTCTGTCAGTGTGTTGATAAATGGCACTTCATGTAAAAATAGCCCTAAACCATGACCAAGGCCTTTACCCGCATATTCGCCAAAGCCTGCATCAGCAATCACCTTGTTTGATATAGCATTTAAATCTAAACAATTAATGCCTGGTTTAACCATTTCAAGTGCCGCATTTTGTGCATCAAGCACCGTGTTATAAATACAGGTTTGTTTTTCTGATGCTTCGCCAATAATGTAACTGCGTGTCATATCCGAGCGATAGCCATTCACAACCGCGCCAAAATCAAGCGTTACAAAGTCTCCTTGCTTTAAAACCTGATCTGATGGATTACCGTGGGGCAAGGCTGAGCGCTCAGCAAACAGCATAATGGTTGCAAACGACATTCCTTCTGAACCTAGCTTTTGCATTCTAAATTCAAGCTCTAAGGCCAAGTCTCGCTCAGTCACACCTGGTTTAAAATAAGGTAACGTTTGTGCTAATGCTTCATCAGCGATGGCTGCGGCCGCTTTGATTTGCGCAACTTCCCAGCTATCTTTAACGCGCCTTAGTTTTTCTATTAAACCGTTTACAGCTGTTAGAGTGTGGCTGTTAAGCTCATCTACTACACCTTGCCAAATCGCTACTGTGACATAACTTGCATCAAATGCGACATGACTGTTTGGTTTAAGGTGCCTATTAATACAATGACCAAGGGTTTCGTTGTCTCTGTCTCGACAAACAACTTCAAAACCCGTTGTTTCTGCGATTGCACGTTGATGGTAACGATAATCTGTGATCAGCACACAATCATTTTGAGTGATTAATGCATAAGCAGCATTACCACTAAAGCCACTTAAGTAACGAATATTTTCATGACCTAGAACTAACATGGCGCTGTAATCGTGTTGTGCTAGCAAGGCTTTAAATTCAGCTTGTCTTTTTAAGTAATTAACTTGCATTGTCGCTCCTTATTTTTTGCGCATGCTAACAGTAATAACCATAAATAAGAATATTATGCGATTAGTCGCAGTGAGTTTGCATCAAGTGTTTACTCAAGCCACAATGCACAAAAAACCAAGGAGTACACGATGACAACATACGGTATTGGCACTCAAACGCCAGAGCAGGCGCTTGACTCTTTGTCAGATATGACAACAGATTTAACCCCTATTCAAAATGACGAATTTCATGCGCGTATCGCAAAAGCACAAGCGTATATGCAAGCAAATAATATTGATGCAATTTATTTAAATGCAGGTACTAACCTAGCCTACTTTACGGGTATGCGTTGGTACGCAAGTGAGCGCTTAGTGGGTGCTATTTTACCGGCTAAAGGTGATGTGCAATACATAGCGCCGTTTTTTGAAATCGGCAGCTTAAACGATTTCATGGTGATTGATGGCCCAATTCGTGGCTGGCAAGAGCACGAAAACCCATACCAGTTGTGTGTTGATGTACTTTCAGAAATGGGTATTAGCAAAGACGGCACCCTTGGTATTGATGAAAGCGCACAGTTTTTCATCTACGATGGCATTAATAAAGCGAACAGCGATTACAACATTGTTAACGCACAGTGCGTAACAGCTCACTGCCGCATGCATAAATCGGCTAATGAACTTGCCTTAATGCAACGTGCTATGGATATGACTTTAGAAGTACATAAAGCAACGGCAAGTATGCTTTATGAAGGCATTACCACCACAGAAGTCGAAGCCTTTATTAAAAAAGCCCACCAAAAGGTCGGTGCACCAGGTAACTATTTTTGTATTGTGCTGTTTGGTGTTGCGTCATCTTTCCCGCATGGCGTTAAAAACCCGCAAACCCTCAAAAAAGGTGATGTGGTACTGATTGATACTGGCTGTAAAATACATGATTACCTCTCTGACATTACCCGTACGTATGTATTTGGTGAAGCCAACGAACGTCAACGTATGTTTTGGCAACACGAGAAAAATGCCCAACTTGCCGCTTTTGCTGCCGCAAAAATTGGTGAACCATGTGGCAAAGTAGATGATGCAGCAAGACAGTACCTAGCCGAAAATGGCATGGGGCCAGAGTATCAAACACCTGGCTGTCCACATAGAACCGGCCATGGCATTGGTTTAGACATTCATGAATGGCCATACCTGGTCGGTGGTAACCCTACCCCACTCGCTGCAGGCATGTGTTTTAGTAATGAGCCTATGCTTGTAATACCGGATGAGTTTGGTATTCG
Organism: Pseudoalteromonas sp. PB2-1; assembly: GCF_045040605.1. Taxonomy (NCBI): domain Bacteria; kingdom Pseudomonadati; phylum Pseudomonadota; class Gammaproteobacteria; order Alteromonadales; family Pseudoalteromonadaceae; genus Pseudoalteromonas; species Pseudoalteromonas sp. PB2-1. Next base: position 582,991 of record NZ_CP090668.1, on the reverse strand, counting down.
CCTAGAAGATCACTTTTATATGACAGACGAAGGCCCGCGTTGGTTTACCGAACCCGCTCATAGCATCGATGACCCATTTGGTTTGACTAAATAAAATTAAAATAACTTTTAAAAGGCCAGTGTTCTGGCCTTTTTTGTATCTGAATTATTACATTCTTTAACAGTGTGAACATTTTAGAGACAACCTAACCGCTTTTATTATGTTATGATTTTAAGAATTTAACCTAAATACCACATATAATTACGGAGAATAAATGGGTTTACGTTTTAAAGTCCCGCATACGCTTATCTTACTGCTAAGTATGATGGTCATTGCACTTATTGCTACTTGGCTAGTACCACAAGGTTTTTTCACCACAACACTCAGTGAATCTGGTCGCGAAATGGTCGTTGCTGGCACTTATCAAACGGTTGCTGAGCGCCATTACTTAACCCCCTGGGATTTATTACAAGCCATCCCCCGCGCGTTTGCTGCTGCTCAAGATGTTATTTTCTTTGTGTTAATTGTTGGCGGCGTATTAGCTGTTGCACGTGCCACAGGTACAGTCGATGCACTTATTGGTAGGCTTTTAGAGCGCCACGGTAAAAAGCCGCAACGATTAATCTTTATGGTGGTATTTTGCTTTGCTTTAGCATCAAGCAGTATTGGTACCGCCGGTGAATACATTCCCTTTGTTATTATTCTCGTCGCGCTTTGTAAAGCAATGCGCTTAGATGCTATGACCGCTGTAGGTATGATAGTCGCAGGTTATGGTATTGGTTATGGTGTATCGGCATTTAACCCATTTACCGTATTAATCGCACAGCAAATTGCAGGTATTCCAGTTTATTCTGGGTTGTGGTTACGTTTAGCTATATTTATTCCATTTGTGCTAATAGGTTTTCATCATGTTTGGCAATACACCAAAAAGGTAGCTAACGATCCCTCTAAATCAATGATGATTGGCGTACCTTGCCCACTTGAAAATCAAACAGCCACCAGTTACCCAGCACTTGCCCTGCGCCATAAACTTATTTTAGGCAGCTTTATTATTACCCTTGCAATTGCAGTATGGGGCATCGCAACTAAGGGCTGGTACTTATACGAACTAGGCGGTGTTTTTATTGCTTGGGGTGTGGTTGTCTCCATTTTAGGCAAACTCTCTGCTGATGAAGCAGCAAACAAATTTATAGAGGGCGTGTCTGATCTTGTTACAACCGCAGTCTTAATCGGTGTAGCACGCGGTATCGCACTTATTTTAGAAGACGGTCAAATCCTCCATAGCTTGGTACATGGCATGTCGTTACCGCTATCTTATGTATCAGCAGAAATATCTGCAATTGGCATGTTGGTTATTCAAACCCTGCTTAATACCTTTATTCCTTCTGGTTCAGGGCAAGCTTATGTCACCATGCCACTCATGGCCCCGCTGGGTGATTTAGTGGGTGTACCAAGACAAGTTGCCGTGCTTGCTTATCAATTTGGTGATGGCTTTTCCAATATGATCATTCCGACCAACGCCGTACTTATGGGTATTTTAGGTATGGCAGGTGTGCCTTACGGACATTGGTTCAGATTCTGTTTACCACTGCTGATTAAACTGATGGTCGCAGCGTCAGTTGTATTAGTATTAGCTGTAATGTTTGGCTATGGCTTAGATGTGCAGCCCACACTAAATTAACTTAGTTGATTTTAAAAAAGCGCCCTAGGCGCTTTTTTGTTGTGTATTGACTAGAGGAAATGCTGCGAGCAGGTGTATAGATTCTTTGGAGAGCCCATAACTGTAAGCTAAATTTTTCAATATAAACAACCACCATCAAAAATTTTAACCCAATTTATATCCATACACTCCATTGAGTAACTATCACCTTGTCAACAGCAACCAACTATTTTAGTCCTTACTAACTTGCTTGTTAGGCACTTCTTCTGGGAGAATCTGCTCTAGTTTTAAACCGTATTGTTCTTCATTAAGTACATACTCTTCTTTTAAATATTCGAAGAACTGAGTTAGATGAACATAATGCTCTTCATAATCATCACGGTCACGTAGAGTTTCACTTTTTAATAATTGCTCGTTATATAAAACAGAATCTCGTATCGCAGATAAAAGCATTGGAACATATGCTTTAGGTATTTTCATCTTATGCAACCTCTTTAACAACTGATTTTGCCAACTGATTAAGTAAAAGTTTAAATACAGTTAAAGGCATATTATATGCTGGGGCGATTGTATAATGATAGGCGCCTAACCTTGAGTTGTAGTTATCTTTTATAATAGCTAACCCCTTTGGTAAGGGTGTCCCAGCAGATATTCTATAGTGTTCCCAATTAGGGCCTTGAGGAATACCAGGCTTATCAAATGTACTTATGCCTCTAGGACTTTCTTTAACATTAATCTTAGCGTTTGCACCTTCACCGATTACACTAATATCCGCAGGTCTCGGACGACCGTTTGATAAAATAACGTCGTCTTCAATTAATTCGAATAACTCCATATTTTTTTTGACATTTAACCCTCTCCATAAATTTACAGGAACCATTCCCTCGTAATATTTATGGATTTGTCCCTTATCTAACAAAATATCCTTTAACAATGTAGTACTTTCCATGTTATCTCCTTTTTACATTTATCATGAGCATGATACTTAGCGCTGCAGCTAAAATTTTAGTATTTATTAGACACTAAATAATACTTATACCGTCCCTAGTAGAGCTAAACACTCGTTAAGCGGATAAAAAATGGTTAGCTTTAATCGCGAAGCGATGGCCAACTGTTTTCACTCTGTTCAAACTGATTACCATACAAACTAGGGCGGGTCAATAATATATTTAATAGATTGACTAAAGCATTGAAAATATAATTGCTTATTAATGAAAATTTAATACATAATAAGCGTTAAGTAATGCAGGGAAAGCATACATAACACTAGCTAAGCTACAAACCCTTTTTTACATAGTGAAATAACCCACAGTAAATATAATATTTATAGCTGGCAATAAATAACACTATTTGCTAATAATAGAAGCTCATGAAATAAGGACGTTTCCCGTAAAAATAGAGAAAATGTCCCCTGATAAAGCTGTTAGGTTTCTTATGACATTGTCCCATCACTTTAAAAAGCAATACGAATTTATTGAAAACTCATCTGCACTGTTTGATCTCGGAAAAACAAATGAGGCTGTTAGGATAGCTACTTGTTTAAGGGTATTAGTACACGATACGAAAAACTCTACTTCTCTGCTTAAATTAATGGAAAAAAAAGAAATCTTAAAAATTAGATCTACTTCTGCATTTTTTGACGGAGTGAAAAGCTTTGGGTTTTCTTTAACTGGAATTATGTCCACCGGAAATATAAATCGTCTCGTTCCAAACTTACATAGGATACATTATGACAAAGAAATTAGTGTTGACGAATGGTGGAACGAAGTTGTGTTTGCAATGCCTGAACTAGGAGCTTTTACTAGGAAAGATTTTGTTTTAATTGCAGCAAATAAAGATGGGGGAGCTCATGTAGATAAACTTCCTCAAAAGTATCAAAAACTACAAGAAGGTGAAGCTGGTATTAGCATTCAACTCGGGAGTGAAATCCAAAGTAACTTTAGTGAAATGTGGCCATGCCTTCTGAGGCAATTAGCTTGGGAGTTTATTAATAGCCCCGACATCCTTGTGCTAGCCCACAAAACCTAACAAAGCCACTTTAAACGTAACAAGAACAGCCTGCTTAAATGCATAAAACCTAAAGCTTTAAACTTTACGTTCTATACAGCACTTTAATTACGTGCCAGCCAAAGCGAGTTTTCACTAAATGTGGCTCTAAGATTTCGCTGCTGAATGCTACTTTGTCAAACTGTGGCACCATTTGACCACGTCTAAATTCACCCAAGTCGCCACCTTTTTTACCTGACGGACAGGTTGAATGTTTTTTAGCTAGCGTCTGAAATTTAGCACCCTTTTTAAGTTGCTTGATAATGTCTTCAGCTTGTTCTTTGTGTTTAACTAAAATGTGCAGTGCGTGCGCTGTATTTGCCATGGGAGATCTCAAAAATTTAAACGCGCGTATTTTATCACGGCTAAGCTAGCACAGCCACAAGGCTTACTTGCTTTTGTCTGTAGCTTGTAAAAAACCTTTCACTAAACAGAATTGTGCTAAATAATAACTACACATAATTACGATATCAGCGTAAGAAAAGGGCATATAAAAACGATTCAAAGCCAGTATTGAGTCAGATATAACAAAAACCGCCCCACCTAATACTAAGAAGCCGTTCGATTTATCTGTCATCCAAGTAAGGCTTGCCATTATCATCAAAACAATCGTATAGAAAACCACAGGGATAAGCATTTCATTTAAAGTGGGATACAATAAGCAAAATACCCCTATCGCTAAAAATAAATAAAGCAGCAACACATCAATGCGGTACTTTTTAACGGGTAGCATTGTGATGATGTAAAATAAGTGACTAACAAAGAATGCAGCTAAACCGCCTATAAAAAGCTGTCCTGTATCAAGGGCTAGCAGTACATCCCCTAATGCGGAAAAGCTAAGAGCTAATAATAAAGTAATAACAGTACGACTTTGAAATTGCCCTCGATATTTAACTACCATCACAATTAAAAAGAGTATTGGCATTGCTTTTAATAGCGCAGTAATAGCTTGTGGAAGCGCAGGTTGTAACATCAATAGAGCGATGTAAAACGTTGCTAAGAGTAAATAGAGAATGTTCATTTTTTTGTTATTGTTGTTCGTTCCCAATAACGACAATAGCAAGCTTTAAATAAAAAGTTTATAGAAAATGCTGTTTTTGTTTTTCTGTCAGTAATCTGCACTGTGTTTGCTTTCCAAAAAATCGGTACCGGTTACGACCAACCCAATCATAAAAACGATCACGCAAGCTTTTTGGGATTAAATAAAGCACTTTAGCTACAGAGAATGGAAAGCCTAATTTAGTGGCAATAAATAACACTGCATCACTTTGTTTATATAGCTGGTTTTTATCAATCACTAACATTGAGGAAAGTGGATCGTCAACTTGATGCGCCTTTAATAAACGTTCACCTTTATCACTTTGCATGGGGCATAACTTAAAGGTTATTTGCTTATCAAAGCGAAGAATAAAGCGCACACAAAAATGGCACAGGTTGCACTGACCATCAAACAAGATAATTGGGTTACTCGTTGGCAAACCTAACCGCTTACTTGTACAACTTGTTTGCCAGTTAAGCCACCAGCAAGTTGTTTATTTAATGCAGTTGAAACAGCTTCAGCGGTAAAATCTACAGCATGAATTTGCGGCAATTTGATCTCGCCTCTAGCTGCATTATCAAGTAATAAATTACCCATAAAACTCAGCCTTTGCTGAGCACATAAGCTATTTGCAAGCCACGCACCGCCTAAAGACACAATGCCAATGTTAGGTGCACGCCTGAACATGAGCTCTTGTTCAAATTTAGGTAGTTCATTTAAACACGCAATGTGGCCACAAAAACGCATTAACTCAACGTTACGAATGGTGGTATCACCACCAATACAGTCAAGCACGGCATCAAAACCTTGGGGGCCAAGCTCACGACGAATCTTATCTTCAAGTTTTGGGTCTTTGTAATCAAACACCACATCAGCACCTAGTTGCTTAAGTAACTTATGATTGTGTTTGCTGGCAGTGGTAAATACAGTTGCCCCACGTTGCTTAGCAAATTGAATAGCAAACTGACCTACCCCCCTGCGCCTGCATCAATAAACAGTGAATCCCCTTCGCTTAGCTGCAACTTATCAAGGGCAATTAATGCCGTCATACCTGAACACGGTAAGGTTGCGGCATCGCACGGTGAGACGTTATCTGGCACAACCGACACTGCATAGTTTGGCACTGTTGTGTATTCAGATAATACACCTTGGTCGCCAAGGCTAGCGTGCCACACAACACGTGCGCCTACGCCAGGAAACACACCTTTATTGGCATGAATCACAACACCCACAGCATCATGACCAAGTATATGGGGATAACTCCACTTGCAAAACCCCTGCTTTGCAAAGTTAGCATCCCCATGGTTTAAGCCCACATATTCAACTTTGATCAAAAGCTCGTTGCCTTCAGGGCAAGGGACTGGCACAGATAACTCCGATAACGCGATAGCGTCATTAGGCTCAAGCAGTGCTAATGCGCGCATTGTTGAAGGAAGATCTGTGTTTTTTTGAATATGTGACATTTAATACTCTGAGTTAAAGGTTGTTTAGTTCAAAGCTCCAGCGACCATTAAACGCTTGATAAGCGCTCACTTTGGCCTGCAATGAAGCAATGGTTGAATCAACAGCATTTTCTTGCGCTATTAAAACATCCTGTCGAGCATCTAACAACTCTAAGTAAGGAATTTGCCCTTCTTCGTACATTGCTTGTGCTTGACCAAATGCTTTATTCGCATAATTAAAACGCTCGTCAGCGAAGTTTAACTGCTCACTTTGTTTGACTAACCTTTGCAGCGTAAGTTCACTGTCGCTTATCGCTTTTAACACTTTACTTTGGTAATCACTATAAGCCGCTTCACTTAAAAATTGCTGCGCATCACGTTGAGCTAATAATGCAGGATAACTCAGCAATGACCATTCAACTTTTGGCGTCACTTGCCATTGTTGCACGGTATTTTCTAAGCCATTGCTAGTTAAACTCACTACGCCTGCAAACCCTGCCAGACTAATATCGGGCAGTAACGCTTTGGAAGCTGCAACACTCAGTGAATAAGCCTGACTAAACTGATACAAGGCACTGGTGATATCGGGTCTCAGTGCCATTGCTTCACTGGCTTTATTAAACGACACACTAAATTCGTGGCTTAATAACTCAGGCTCTTCTATCAATGATATGTCACTTGCGAGTCGCCCTGTCAGTACCGCAAGGGTTGCCAAGTCGCGATATTGCAAATAACTAAGCTCAGGAATAAGGGCTTGTTGCTGCTTTAACTGAGCAAGAGTACGGTTAAGATCAAGCTCATTCGCAACCCCCTCTTCTACTCGGGCTTTGAGCACATCAATACTTTGCTCGAGCGCTTCGATTTGCATCTCAATAATAGCTTGCTTTTGCACATTACCTTGATAGCTTACATAGCCTTGCACTACGGCTGAAACCACTTCAACCTGTAATGCTCTGAGCTGCTCTGCTTGGTTAAGTGCCCCCGCATTGGCAGCATCGACTAACGCGGTAATTCGGCCAAACAAATCAAGCTGCCAGTTTACGTTTACCCCTGCGTTTGATTGGCGCGTAATTGCGCCATCTAAACTGCTCCGCTCTGCGCCCACGCTTAGGCTGCCCTGCGGATAATAATCCGCACGGGCTGCACCTAAACGGGCAATGGCTGCATCCAGTTGAAGTTGACTGGTTTTTAAATCGTGATTCATTGCTAATGCATCAGTCACTAAATTGTTTAACTGTGCTGAATCTAAACGACGCCACCAGTTATTTTCGCTCGCACCTTGGTTTTGTTCACCAATTTGTGTATCGCTTACAAATTGTGTCAGGCTCACTTGCTGCTCTTGCATATCGACGCTTTGAGCGCACCCAGCTAATACGCCAGCTAACAGTATTGCACTTAAAACTTTGCCTTGTTTAAAGATTGCATGAAGAGGCTTATGCATCATCTTGCTCCTTCTGCGATTTTTTCGTTACTAACATATAAAACACCGGGGTGAATAATAAGCCAAACACAGTGACACCAATCATGCCTGAGAACACCGCGTTACCCATAGCATGACGCATCTCAGCACCTGCGCCTGTGGCTAAAACAAGGGGTACAACACCTGCTGTAAAAGCAATTGACGTCATTAAAATTGGACGAAGTCGTAAGCGACACGCTTTAATAATGGCTTCAAGGTGAGGCATTCCCGTTTTATGCTGATCTCGTGCAAACTCAACCATTAAGATGGCATTTTTACTTGCTAGTGCAACGAGTACAATTAATGCAATTTGCGTAAAGATGTTGTTGTCATCACCTACAAGCCACACACCTAACAAGGCCGAGAAAATAGTCATAGGCACAATCAAAATAATCGCCAGTGGTAGTCTTAAGCTCTCGTATTGCGCAGCAAGTACCATGAACACGAGCAATACAACGAGTGGGAAAACATACACCATGGTATTACCCGCTAATATTTGCTGATAGGTTACTTCTGTCCACTCAAACTCAATACCATTAGGTAATGTTTCTGCAAGAATTGCTTCAATCGCATGCTGTGCTTGGTCAGAGCTATAACCTGGCGCTGGGCTACCATTTAGTTCAGCTGTAGGGTAACCGTTATAGTGCATTACACGATCTGGTCCTGTTGTTGGCGTGACCGTTAATACAGAACCAAGTGGCACCATCTCACCCATGCGGTTACGTACTTTAAGATTCAAAATTTGCTCAGGATCTTGGCGATAATCAGCATCAGCTTGTGCATTAACCTGATAAGTACGACCAAACAAGTTGAAGTCATTCACATACATCGAACCTAAGTACACTTGTAAGGCATTAAATACTTCATCAAGTGGAATGCCTTGAATCAGCGCTTGCTCACGGTCAATGTCTATATCCATTTGTGGCACTTGAATTCTAAAGCTTGAGTAAAGCCCCATTAATGCAGGATCTTGCTGCGCTTTAGCAATGGTTGCTTGTAAGCTATTAAAGAGTGCTTCAAAACCTTTGTTAGCACGGTCTTCAATTTGCAGTTTAAAGCCACCTGTTGTACCTAAACCTTGAATTGGCGGTGGCGGAAATACCGCAACAAACGCTTCATCAATAGTCGCAAACTTTTGATTTAACTGCGCCGCAATCGCCATTGCCGACATACTCGGATCTTGACGCTCTTCAAAAGGGGCAAGCGGAGTAAATACAATGCCGCTATTAGGACTATTAGTGAAACCATTCACCGATAAACCAGGAAACGATACTGTGTTTGCAACACCCGGTACTTGTAATGCAATTTTTTCCATTTCTTGCACAACTTCTTGGGTTCTATCTAAGCTTGCCGCATCAGGTAACTGTGCAACAGCCACTAAATATTGTTTATCTTGCTGTGGAATAAAGCCACCCGGTACAGCATCAAATAATTTAACTGTGCCACCCACAAGGGCAACATAAGCAACGAGTACAATCACACTCATACGAATCAGTTTTTGCACCAGCTTTTCGTAGCCATTTGCGCCTTTATCAAACAAGCGGTTAAACGGTTTAAATAGCCAGTTGCCAAATACGCGATTTAATAACTTAGTTAAGCGGTCTGGTTTTGCATCATGGCCTTTTAATAATAACGCCGATAACGCAGGCGATAGTGTTAACGAGTTAAACGCTGAGATAACCGTCGAAATTGTAATAGTTAACGCAAATTGCTTATAAAATTGACCAGATAACCCCGTAATGAAAGCCGTCGGAATAAATACAGCACACAGCACTAAGGCAATAGCGATAATTGGCCCAGTTACTTCTGTCATGGCGACACGGGTTGCTTCAAGTGGTGATAAACCTTGCTCGATATTACGTTCAACGTTTTCAACTACAACAATGGCATCATCAACAACAATACCAATGGCAAGCACCAAGCCGAATAACGATAAAGTATTGATTGAAACGCCAAGCCATTGCATAACAGCAAACGTACCAATCAAAGATACGGGTACTGCAATAAGCGGGATAACCGATGCACGCCATGTTTGTAAAAACACCACCACAACGATAACTACTAACGCGATTGCTTCAAGTAGTGTTTTGATAACAGCATCAATAGAGCCACGCACGAAAATAGTTGGATCATAAACTATGTCGTATTCAACACCTGCCGGAAAGTCTTTTGATAGCTCTTTCATGGTTTCACGTACTTGATCCGAAAGCTCAATCGCATTAGAACCAGGGCGTTGAAATACAGGCATAGCCAAGGCTGGTTGACCATCTAGCATTGCTCTTAGTGCATACGTATCTTGGCCTAACTCAAGGCGTGCAACATCACTTAGGCGTGTAAGCTGACCTTGCTCACCCACTTTGATGATCACATTTTCAAATTCTTCTTGTGAGCTCAAGCGCCCTTTAACATTCATCAGAATTTGAAATTGATTACTTTTCGACGTAGGTTGTGCACCTAAGCTACCCGCAGCAACCTGTTGGTTTTGCGCGCGTAATGCATTTACCACATCCATTGCTGTTAAATCACGTGCCGATAGCGCATCTGGATTTAGCCATACCCGCATTGAGTATTGACCACCACCAAACATGCGTACATCCCCCACCCCAGGAAGACGCGCTATTTGGTCTTTGATATACAGGTCAGCATAATTGGCTAAGTAAGTCGTATCATGGGTCTTTTCTGGTGAATATAAATGCACCACCATGGTTAAATCTGGTGATGATTTTTCTGCTACAACACCTAAACGCTGAACTTCTTGTGGTAAGCGTGGTAGCGCACTGTTAACACGGTTTTGCACTTGTACTTGCGCACGGTCTAAATCAGTGCCTAACGCAAAGGTTACCGTTAACGTCATACGGCCATCACTGGTTGCTTGCGAAAACATATACAACATGTTTTCTGTACCATTGATTTCTTGCTCAAGCGGCGTTGCCACCGTTTCAGCTATCACCGTCGGGTTTGCACCTGGGTAACTTGCCGTTACAACAACTGTTGGCGGCACCACCTCTGGATACTCACTCACCGGCAATTGAAATAACGAGATTGCCCCTGCGATAAGAAAAATAAGCGACAGCATCGCTGCAAAGATGGGTCGCTGGATAAAAAAGTGTGAAAATTTCATTTTGCCCTACTGTTTAGCAACCAAATCTGAATGATTATTTGAAAGAGTGAACGCAATACCATCGCTATTAATGGTTACTGTGTTTGGTGAAATTGGCATACCAGGACCAACACGCGCAGGGCCATTCACAGCAATCACATCGTTTTCGTTTAGACCCGATGTAATTGCTCGTAAGCTGCCGTAACGCTCACCTACCGTCACTAATTTATATTCAAGAACATTGCCCTCACCCACAGTGAGTACAAAGCGATTTTTTAAATCTGTGCCAATTGATCGCTCTGGCACGATAACTTTTTCACTCACCTTATTGGCTGCAAGCTTAATGCGAGCGAATGACCCCGCGCGAAGTTGATGCTCATCGTTTGCAAACACAGCACGCACGCGAAGGGTCCCGGTAGTTTGGTTGATTTGGTTATCAATGAAGTTGATTTTGCCGTTAAAGTTAAAGCGAGACTCACCCACCTTTTGCATCACAACCGCTTGTTCACTTTGCGCTGTCACATCAGCAAATGACTGGTTCCAAGTGCGCTCATCAATATCAAAATAAGCATACATTTGCTGGTTTGATACAATGCTTGTTAACACGCTTTGACCTGCAAGCACGTTGTTACCTTTAGTTATATTGGCACGTGATACCACACCATCAATTGGCGAACGTACTTGGGTAAACTCTAAATCAAGTTCAGCGGCTGTAAGCTCGGCCTGTAGTGCTAGTAGCTGCGCTTCGCGTTGTCTGAGTGTTGATTTACGAGACTCAGCTTGCTCAGTTGAAATAGCTTTACGCTCGGTTAAACGCTCTGCGCGTTTAGCTTCGCTTTTAGCTTGCTCCAATGCAGCCTTAGCACTTTCGATTTGTGCTTTTAGGCTATCAACCACTGCTGCAAAAGGACGTGCATCAAGGGTAAATAGTAAATCCCCTTCTTTTACGCTGTCGCCTTCTTTAAAATTAATTTTATCGATAACACCCGAAACACGCGGCATAAGTGCAACTTCTTGTGGCGCTTCTAAACGCGTAGTATAGGTGTGCCAATTTTGTACTGGTTTAACAAGCACTTTTGCTACGTCAATAGGTTGTAAATGGGGTTGCTGCGCTGCTTGGTTGGCTTCTGTACCGCACCCTGCAAGCGTTAAGCTCGCAATGGTCACCGCCACTGCAAGAATAGATTTGTTCATCACGACTCTCCTGTTAATAGATTGGAGGCAATGTTACGGAACTAATTAGCGGATAAAAATGATAGATTTTTAAATTCATTAATGCCAGAATGGCACCAATGAAATTTAAGGAACTGCTATGGACACCACCAGCCGCTTACTTATGTTGCTTGAAGTGATTGAACGAGGCTCATTTGCAAAAGCCGCAGAGTCTAGGAATATAGACCGTTCGGTCATATCAAAACAAATTAGCCGTCTTGAAGATGAATTAGGTGTGCGCTTACTCAATCGAACAACACGTTCTTTTTCGTTGACTGCCGCTGGTGCTGAAATGGTAAAAAAAGCAGCTGAACTCAGAGATTTATTATCTGATACCGTCAGACTTGCTGAGAATTACCACCAAGAACCCCGTGGTACATTAAAAATTACCTCATCAAGTATTATCGGCAAACGGTATATTCAGCCCGTAATTAATGACTTTCAAAAACGCTTCCCGCAAGTTGAAGTTGAACTTCGTTTAGACGATAGACTGATTGATTTAGTATCTGAAGGCTATGATTTGGCTTTTCGTGTGGGAGAGCCAAAAGACTCATCATTTATAGCTCGGAAAATTGCCCGCAACCGGATGTTACTGCTAGCCTCACCTGAGTTTATTGAAACTTACGGCATGCCAAAGCATGTTGAGGATTTAAAAGAGCTGCCAGCTGCCAGCTATTCAAGTCCAAGTAAACGCGTTAGCGGTATTCGCTATCGCGATGTCAATGGTGATATTGTTGAGCAAAACATCAAAAGTGTCTTTCGCGCTAACGATGCCGAAGTACTTTTAATGAAAGCCATCTCAGGTAATGCTTATGTGCTTGCACCTGCATTTATTCTTAACGATGAAGTAAAACGTGGTGATTTAGTGCCTATTTTAACCGATATGGAATTACTCGATTACAGCGCTGTATACGCGGTTTACCCGCACAGGGATTTGCCAGTAAGAACGCGGCTATTCTTTGATGCGATGCGTGAATTCATCGGTAAAGATATCCCTATCTGGGAAGCGAATATTCCAGAGTTTGATAGCATGTACAAAGGCAGTACGTAGAATCTTAACTCGCTTTATCACACTTAGGGGCTTGCTGATTTAACTCATAGGCCGTTACAACCCTGTTTCGCCCCTGCTTTTTTGCCTGATACAGTGCATCGTCTGCACGTTTTATAAAGTTTTTAAGTGTTTGGTTTGGCATATAACAAGCAACACCAATACTAATTGTTAGGTTTATCGCTTGCTCATCAATAGTGTGGATAGTTGTCGATAAATTCTCTCTAAGCATGTCCGCAAACTCATACGCGCTTTGTGGATCGGTGTGGGGAAGGAATATAGCAAACTCTTCTCCACCAATACGGAAGATAACGTTTTTATTGATTCGCTCAGCAAAAAAGGCCGTAACATTAATTAACACACGGTCACCGACTCCATGGCCAAACTGATCGTTTATTTTTTTAAAATAATCGATATCGATCATTAATACATATGTACCAGGCTTATTAGCCAAGTCCACTTCAAAGTAGTGAGTCATTGCTAAGCGGTTACCAGCCCCTGTGAGTGGGTCTAAAAGTGCTAGATTTTCCAGTCGTTTTCCGTACTCCGCCCGACTATTTTCAAACGTATGAGAAACAGCCCAAATACTAATGTAAGTAAACGAAAAATTAAGTAGAAAATTAACCGTATGTAAAGGCGCTAAGCTTTGCTTTGTACCGAGAATAAATGCTTGAACCACTGCTACTATGAGCGAAAATACAACGCCATATTGTTTACCTAGCAACAAGTAAAATAAAATTGGCAATGAGCATGTCCAAATGAACAACAAGCTTTTAATATTACTAAGGTAAGTACCCAGTGTAACTAGGATTGTTAGGAACACACACAAGCTAAGTGATTGCCATAAATGGGCTGTACGTTTACGCGTGTAAAGGTAGGTGTGAAAACAAAATACCGCAAAACCAACTTCTAAAATACCAAGAAAGTAAAAGTGGTTCATAAATAGATTAAAAAAGGCGAAAATGCTTGCAAGAATGCCCAAACAAAATCCCATCCATTTAAGAACGTTATTTCGTAAAGCTTGGGTGCCACGCAATGCGCCAATATCCATTATTAATCTCATAAACTGTGTGATTGGCTAATTTTAACGCGAAACCAGTATTTTCGGAACATTTTTATTTATTGCAATAATCTATACCATCAACTAGTCAATAAAGAGTGATGATTATGAAAAAGAGCAACCGAATAGCTTAGCAAATATTTATGGCATTCCTTGTTGCATCAGCTCACAAAATAGGTTTGCCAGTAAACACTAAACTACTTTAACTGGATGCAATGAAGGTTTAATCATCAATTAAATCGCTCACTTCTTCAATTAACTCATCAAACTCTTCATCAATGTTACGTCGTTGCTTCGCTGTGAGAGTGGCCTTTAATGCAACAAGCAGCTTCACATAATTATTAAGGTTTTCATCATCAGCCTTAATTAGCGCTTCACTCATATACAGGCTACGGTTATTAATTATCACCGCTAGGGCTTGGTCAAAATCTTCTGGTTTACTCTCTGCTGTAAAGAGTTTTTTTAGTGCATCCAAACGTGTTTGCTTATACTCAAACCAGAGTAACGAGGTTTCAATTCGATCGTTGGTCGCTGTTTCAATTAGCTCTTTTTGTTCATTGGACAGTGTTCCGAGCCATTCTTTATAATTTTCAAGCTCCTCCTCTAAACGTTTCTTTTTATGTTCAGCAGGTGTTTTCTTTTGATATTCTTCGTACTCATCGTCAATGGATGCTTGGATAGCAGCAACAAATTCAGTGCGCTGTTCTATCGACAGCGAGTTTGCTAAATTGATCAGATCAGGTTTAAGCTTTTCGACTAACGTTTGCCAATGTTGTTTAGCTTGCAGGAAATGCTTTTTTAACTGTTGTTGATTAACATCAACATCAAGCATCGCCTTTAAACTCTCTAAATCTTTTTTGTATAAAGGCAACTGAGTTTCCCTGTGCCAATCTCGACTAGTTTTAACTATTTGCTTAAACTTGTCTGACTGCTCGGAGTTTAGGTCAACATAATCATCAATCCAAAAACCTGATAACCAACCAAGATTGTTATATGTGAAGCTTGGGGAGCAACCTAACGTGCCCATAACCAAACATAAGATAATGAGATTTTTTAATAAATTTTTCATAGGGCTTTTTCTAAACTTTGTTCTTAATTAGCACTTTAGCAAGTTAACGAGCTGTGTAAATATTATTCACTCAGTCTAAATGAAATTAATTGTCATTTAACTATTGACGAACACTTAAATCTAAGTAACAACTTGGCTCACTTCGAAGTTCTCTCAGCAAAATCAATGTCTATAAAGGATTGGTATTGACTCGCCAAGTTTGTTCAAGCTGTAACACTTGATTGTAAGTTGCTTCCTCGACCCAAGCATCGACATAAAACGTTACACTTTACTTGCTACATTGCTCATATCGGTGACGGTAGATATGACACGAAAAAGCCCGCAATGGGCTTTTTTTATTTCTTTAATTTTTCTGTAAAATCTGTATCTTAGGCCTACTTAGAATTTTTAAAGCTTGCCATTGCTGTTAAATTAGGCAATTGAGGTGGTTAGGTCTAAACTAAAAGTGATGTTTCGCCCTTTACTACGATGGCAATGCAATTATCAATAAAAGTTGATATTTAAACTCATTTGGAGGCCGACTATGTTCAAGCCTAATTTAAAATCACTCATACTTTGTAGTGCTCTCATTATTTCACCTTTAGCAACAAGTGCTAGTTTCGAAGACGCCCAGTTAGCTGCGAACGAGGGGCGATTTGAAGAGGCTCTTCAAACGTATAATTACATGGCTGATAGAGGTTATGCCCCTGCTATGTATGAACTTGGTAAGTTATATGAAGGTGGTTTTGGTGTTAGACGTGACTACTATAAGGCCGCAGAGTTGTATCAAAAAGCGGTTAAGAAAATTCATGCTGATTCTATGTTTGCCCTTGGCGTACTCTACCAAGAAGGCAAAGGTGTAAAGCTCGATAAAGAAAAAGCAATTTCACTTTTTGAAATGGCGGCACAAAAAAATCACCCCGCAGCACAGTACAATTTAGGTGTGATGTACGCGAATGGCGAAGGTGTATTACAAGATTACCGTACTGCCATGAGTTGGTATCAAAAAGCGGCCGCAAATAACTTTTCGTTGGCGCAGTTTAATATGGCATTGATGTATTATGATGGCTTAGGCGTCCCTAAGAACCTAGAAAAATCATATATTTGGAATACAATTGCTGAATACAACGGCAATATGGATGCAAGTCATAGTCGTAAACTAGACGAGCGAAACATGATGCCGGCAGAGATTGAAGCAGCTAAAGAAAAGGCTGATGCTATTTACGCTAAAATTCAGGCAGGTCTTTATGCGCCTGATGGCCGCCTGTAGTGTCAGGTACTTGCGTCTACTGGCGCAAGTACATCCATTTTAATAGCTTAATTAATAATTTATTTTGTTTTAAAAGCATTGATGTACGCGGATTAAACTTCCCTGACACCAGTGTATTACGAGCGTGGCTAAAAGTCTTAAACCCCTCTATGCCATGATAATGCCCCATTCCAGACTCACCAATACCGCCGAACGGTAGTTGATCCGCTGTTACCTGCATCAAAACATCATTAATCGCAAGTGTGCCACTTCGAATTACCACACTAAGATCAGAAATTACAGTCGAGTCATGACCAAAAATATACAAAGCAAGTGGATGCGGACGACTATTAATATAAGTGGTTACTTGGCTGAGTGAGTCATAGCTCATAATTGGTAATATCGGTCCGAAAATTTCCTCTTGCATGACTTTCATATCATCACTTACTTGAGTGAGAATATGCAAACCCATTCGATGCTTGAGTTCGTCAGCGGTATTCTCTTCATAAGCTGTAAACAACTGTGCGCCTTTTAACTGTGCGTCTTCTACATAGCTAGATAGACGTTCATAATGTGCGCTAGAGATTATCGAGGTTAGGTTTTTTCCTTCAACACCTTGCTGATAATGTTGTTTATAAAGCTCACAAAGCTGCTGAATAAGTTGGTGCTCTAGGTTTTTTGGAACAAATACATAATCAGGTGCAACACATATTTGACCTGCATTATTAAGTTTACCAAATAATAATGTGCGAGCAACGGCTTTAATATTCACATCATCAAGCACAACAACGGGAGATTTACCTCCTAGTTCAAGGGTCACAGGGGTTAAGTGCTGACTTGCCGATTGCATCACTTTACGACCAACCGAGGTTGACCCCGTGAACAGCAGATGTGCAAACGGTATGTCACTAAATGCGGCGGCAATGTCAGGGCCCCCTTCGATGACAACACAATGGTTTGCAAGCTCATCTTTGAATATTTCTGTTAACTGCGCATTGGTATGAGGGGTAAACTCGCTGAGTTTTAGCATAACCCGATTACCAGCCGCTAAAGCGCTAATAACGGGCACAAGGGATAACTGAATAGGGTAATTCCAAGGCGCTATAACACCCACAACCCCTTTAGGTTGATATTGGATGTGGGCATGTGAAGGCCATAAGCTGATCCCAACAGAGCGAGATTCGTTACGTGTCCACTTGGGTAAACGCTTTATGGTGTCAGAAATCGCTTTGACTGTTGGTAGCAGATCTCCAAGCACAGTATCAAAACTTGTTCGATAGCCAAAGTCTTTACTCGCAGCAGCAACAAGCTGTTGCTCATTCTCAATCAACCTCTTTTTAATCGTTTTTAAGAGGTTTATACGTGTTTGTATTGGCAGGAAAGGTTGAGATAAAAAAGCGTTATTCAACTGCTCGAATTGATTAATCAACCCCATTTGAGTATTCGTCAAAATTGAACCCCTTAAAAGATTAAGTTCAGACTATAACCTTCTATAATTCTGTGGGCAATATTACACGTTGAAAAACAGCACCCAGTTGGGTGCTGTTGATTGGTTGGATGGTTGGTTTAAACCCTGACGGATTAGAAACCGAAAACAGCAGCTACAAGGGTCATTGTCACTATGGTGATCATCGCGATGGCGATAATATTCAGTGCAAAACCAGAGCGGATCATGTCACGCATTTGAATTTGCCCAGAGCCAAACACAATGGCATTTGGTGGCGTTGCTACAGGCATCATAAACGCACAACTACACGCAATTGCCGCTGGAATAACCCAAACAAGTGGCGTACCAAATACTGATTCAGCAACCGGGCCTAACAGTGGCAAGAAGCCCGCAGCTGTGGCCGTATTGCTGGTAATCTCTGTTAAGAAAGTAATTAACGCGGTTACAGCTAATACGCTCAGTACCAGAGGTATAGCACTAGCACCTTCAATCATATGCGCTATGTATTCAGCTAAGCCTGATGACTTTATTTGTGCCGCCAATGTTAAACCACCACCGAACAGTAATAAAACACCCCACGGTACTTTCGCTGCACTCTCCCAATCAAGGATACGCTCACCGTCGCCTTTATTAGCAGGTAGTACGAATAACAGCAGCGCAGCTGCAATAGCAATCCCAGTGTCTGATACATTTAATCCTGAGTAATCAGCGATCAAAGGTCTGAAGATCCAGCAAATAGCTGCTAAAGCAAATACCAGGGCAACGCCCTTCTCTGCACGCTGCATTGCTCCCAGCTCTTGAAGCTGAGACAAAAAGAGTGATTTAGTGTCCTTACTGGCCGCTTTTGCACATTGTGTATCTACTTTATAGGCAAATTTAGTCAACCACACCCAGCATAAAATAAGCATAATGGTCGCAAGGGGTACACCGACTTTCATCCACTCGGCAAAGCCAATATCTATCTTGTAGCTGTCTGACAAATAGGCAGCCATTAATGCATTTGGCGGGGTACCAATAAGTGTTGCAATACCACCAATACTTGCACCATAAGCGATGGATAATAATAATGCTTTACCAAATTGGTCATTTTCTGGGTTTGACTGCTTAACCAACATAGTAATCGACATCGCAATCGGTAACATCATCACTGCTGTCGCTGTATTAGACATCCACATTGATAAGAAAGCCGTTACTAACATCATGGCTAAAATTTGTAGACTTGGCTTAGTCCCTGCACGAAGCATAGTGTTAAGTGCAATACGCTTATGTAGACCCCAACGCTCCATCGCGATTGAGATCAAAAAGCCGCCTAAGAATAAAAAGATCAAAGGGTGTGCATAAGGTGCTGCGACGCCTTTGATTGCAGCAATATCAGCAAGAGGAGATATAACAAGAGGCAATAAAGATGTTGCGGGAATTGGCACAACCTCACTCACCCACCAAGAAGCCATCCAAAAAGCAAGGCCTGCCGTTCTTAAAGCTGGTACACTCATACCAGCAGGTGGCTCAATAAAGCACGTTAACAGCATCACCAATGGGCCTAGTAATAACATTACTGTGCTCATTAATGGGCGTGGCTGTGTACCATCTTTTGTTTGATTAACTAATGACATACTAACTCCTAGAACTTGTATTTAAGACCAAGCGCAATACTGTTGTCTGATTCAAGTTCAAGATCTAAATCAGTGTAAAATAAGTAAGCAGTAGTTTGTTTATCAAATACGTAGTCAAGTCCCGCTGTCCATTGCTTGCCCTCTTCTGCATGACGGATTTTAGAGTCATCTTTCACGTATTGAAGCTTTGGTACCCACTTATCAATGGTGTAACTAGCACTGAGTGCATAACCATTCCCTTCTTTTATGCCATCGGTAGATTCACTGCGTTGAAATAAGCCGCCCAGTTGCAAATTGTCATACTTCCACGTTGCAACAACTCGACTTGCCGTTAATTTATTTAACGCATCAACATGGCTTATAGCAACATAGTATGTTTTTGATTTTAATGCACGGTCACCATAAATAATAGTTGCAGCAAAACCAGCCTCATCATTACTGCTATCATCTTTAGGTGCATAAGTAAGTGCTAAAGATGCACCACCATAGGTCTTAGAACTGTAGGTAATTGTGTCGCCAATACGATCTTGACCTGGAATGAGCTGTGCGATATCTGCTTGGGTTTCGTTAAAACCGTCTATTTTACCTTCTGAGTATTTAAAACGAGTATCATTACGACCAACAACCACTTCACCAAAATTACCTGCAAGACCTAAGTAGGTATTACGCGCTGAAAATGGTTCGTCAGTATCATCATGCTCAAAACCCTTCACTTGTACTTCATATTTGAAAACGGCTTTCAGGGATTCTGTTAGTTTATGACTACCTTTAATACCAATTCGAGAAAATGGTGCTTCAATTTGAGTACCTTCATCGACGTATCGCATAACACCAGTATCAGTGTTTGCTATTTGGACTTCCGCTTTACCGTATATTGCATAATCAGCAGCAAATGCTGAGCTGGCAAAACAGGCTATTGCTACACCCGCCGCAAGGTGTGTTTTTGTTTGAGTTAATATTGTTGTCATTATGTGCCCCCTGTTATTAGGTTCAAATTGTTGTTCCTAACAACAGAGGCAAATTGGTTGCCAACTCAAATTATTAAATTAAATACCTTTTATAACAGTGCAGTGTCACTATTTAATCAATTTAAAAGGCGAAAAACGTGCGGTTTCCCACACAATTAAAACGCTTATTTGTCACCAAACCCACACTAATCTTTAAACATATCGCGGTTGATTCCATATTTTGCCATCTTGTCATAAAGAGTTTTGCGCGCAATCTGCAAGGTTGCCATGGTATTTTTGATACTCGCGTTGTTTCTCTCTAGCGCATCTTCAATTAATGATTGTTCATAAAAACTGACTTTTTCCGCTAAGCTTAAATCTTGTGCGAGTTCATTATCATTATTATTTTGATTATAAGAGGCAAATGCTAAATCAGAGCCGAGTAACACTGCACGTTCAGCTTGGTTTCTAAGTTCTCGAACATTCCCTGGCCAATCATAAGCGAGCAGCCGCTGTTTAGCCTCGGTGCTAAGTGGTGCGGGCGGCTTATGAAACCGTGTCGCAGCAATCGAGCTAAAGTGCTTAAACAATAATGGAATATCGGCCTTTCTATCCCTAAGAGCTGGAATACTCACTTTAACTAAATTTAAGCGATAATATAAATCGGCTCTAAAATCGCCTGTTTCAACCAGTTTTAACAAATCAACTTTGGTTGCTGCGACAATACGCACATCAAGATCGATTGCATGATTATCACCAACCGGAGTCACTTTCCTTTCTTCAAGAACACGAAGTAATTTAACTTGTAAGCTTGCCGGTGTTGATTCGATTTCATCTAAAAAAACAGTGCCACCTTTAGCAAATTCAAACTTACCTTGGCGAGACTGAGTCGCGCCTGTGTACGCGCCACTGGCTGCACCAAATAACTCACTCTCGATTAATTGCTCTGGAATAGCACCACAGTTAATAGCAACAAAATTAGCACTAGAACGATTACTTTGATCATGTAAGTAACGGGCCACAAGCTCTTTCCCTGTTCCTGTTTCTCCCTCTATTAATACATCTGCGGGTGTATCAATCACGGCATTAAGTAAATGCATCATTTGCTGCATTTGTTCGGTTTCACCTAAAATACGCACACCTGGCGCGGATGTTTTTTCGACTGCAAGTTTTAATGCGCGATTTTCCATCACTAAAGCACGCTTTTCACAGGCTCTAGCAATACAGTCAAGCAGTTGCTCCGTGAGTGGCTTTTCAAATAAGTCATAGGCGCCAAGTTGCATTGCTTTTACAGCAACAGAGACATCAGCATAACCCGTTAAAAAGATAACGGGTAATTCGCTGTCAAATGCCCTTACTTGTTCAAGAAAAGCCAAACCGTCCATTTTCGGCATATTAATGTCACTTAAAACAACTCCCTCAAAGCGGCGACTTAACTTTGTTAAAGCACTCACAGGTTCATTAAAACATTGCACTTGATAGCCTTCAATTTCCAGTAGTTGCTTTAATGAATCTCGAATCATGGCCTCATCATCAATAACAATGACTTGCTTACAAGCCCCCGTAACTAAGCTCATTGTGTTTCCTTATTCGTTTGCAATGTAATAATAAATTGGGCACCACCAGCAGGCCGGTTATGAGCACTTAAGCGGCCATTAAATGAGTCGATAATTTGCCGTGAAATTGATAAACCCAGCCCTAAACCATTACTCGTCTTGGTGCTGTAAAATGGCTCAAAAATATTGCCTAAAGCATGCTGATCAATCCCTGGCCCCGTATCTAATATTGATAATTTCACACGATTATCAAATAACTCCAATTCGAAACTTAACTCTCGCTGTTCACACTCAGACATAGCTTGACTGGCATTGGTTATTACGTTCACCAAAACTTGCTCGAACTTAACGCTATCGACCAAAACGCTAATGTGCTCATCTATGTTTGCGTTTTTAATAGTAACGGCGTCTTGCTTAAGTTGCGCGCTGGCGATCATCAAGGCATTTTTTAACATCTGGGCGAGGCTATGTTGGCGTAACTGAGTCTGTGATGGCTTACTAAAGTGCTTAAGTTGTGCCACAATTTTATGTACGCGCTCAATTAATGACTGAACTAAAACGAGGTTTTCGCCAGCCCGCGCTATATCGCCTTTTCCAAGCAGCCGCTTGGCACTGACTAAATAAGTGCTCATTGCGCTAAGTGGCTGGTTTATCTCATGGTTTATGCCTGCACTTAACTGCCCTATCGTAGCAAGCTTAGCCGTTTGAATAAGCGCCTTTTGCGCTTTCTCTAATGCTTGGGTTCGTTCAATGACTTCTTGCTCCAAGCTATGACGAGAAAAAAGTAACTTCTTATAACCTGCAAACCTCACCATCGACATATGAATTAACGCTGCAAGTACAACATAAAATAAACAAAACCATAAAAGTCTGGGGATTTGTGCGGCTGATAAATGGCTTATATCAACCAATACAGTCGCTTTTGCTTGGATAATATCGATATTTTGGGATGCAGCAACAAAGCTTGCATGTTTGTCGTTAAGTACAATTCGCTGTAATGCAATATTTTCGCTAAGCGCTTGCCCTGAATAAGCTAATCTTTTGGGAATGTGTGATAAATACCGTCTTGAATCAATGAGATTCGCCATCGCCTGTTCATTTAACCTGTTCAACGAAGTCAAACGCCAACTTGCCACATCTGACATTACAATGACGCTATCGGGCAAGGAAATATAAAAATGTGTGCTTTGAGATGTATTTAATAGTTGGCGGTCTTGTTCAAACTTTTTTGCATTGACTTTTAAACTGACAACGGCAATGACTTTGCCATCTTCAATCACAGGTTCCGAAAAATAAAAGCCTCGTTCACTGGAACGCATTCCAAGGGCAAAGTAGGCTACTTTTTGTTTGTTTTTAGCTAAATAAAAGTACGGCCTAAATGCAAAGTTACTTCCTAAAAAGGTATAGTCAACTTGCCAATTACTACTTGCGATGACTGAGCCTGTTAAGTCCATTAAATAAACATCAGAGGCTCCGCTGGCTTTTTGAATATCTTCGAGGTAATAATTAACCGCTTGCTCGCCAATTTTTTTATTCGAAACAAACGATTTAACTAAGTTATTTGCGCTAACAAGAGAGGGAATCGTTGCAAAGCGAGCCAGTTCACTTGAAAAGTAATGGCTTAATTGTGAGGCTTGAACAGCACTTTGCTGCTTGGCTTTATCAAAATCGTGTTGTCTACCAAAGTAAAAAACAAGTACTAACAAGCACACCAACAGCGCAACAGCGCCCACTAATTTTTTACTTAACGATGACATTGTGACCTTAAGTCATAACACTACTAGAATTTGACTTGGTAGTGTAACGATAATTCTTCGGTTGTTCCAGCCACAGCACCACTGGCAACGCGAGGGTCAAAAACATCATAGCGTTTGCCAAATAAATTCTCAGCTTTTAAGGCTAAATGGCTTTTATCCGTTAACTGCCATTTGATACTTCCACCTAGCAAACTATATGCTGATTGTTTAAAGTAATCGCCATTTTCAGCACTTACCTCTACTGTATCACGCCAAATTACATTTAAATTGATTTGCCAGTTATCAAAAAGGTTGTAGCTTGTAATTAAACTAGCAAATCGCTTAAAGCTAGGGTTAATAGGATCATGGAAGTACTGCGTGTAAGTTCCAGACAAGCGCAGGCTCTCATCAATTTGCCATACACCATCTAGCTCAACACCACTATTTTGTGTATTAAATGAGTTAGCAAAGGTAAAGAAAGCCTCACTTCCTTCGTAAGGTTCTACGTTTACAAAGTCATTTAATTCGTTGTAGAACAAAACCGTATTCAGTTGTAATTTGTCAGTCTCGTAATGCCAAACAAGTTCTGTTGTTTTTACTTGCTCTGAGTCAAGAGACGGATTACCAATGGTCACGTTGTCATTTGAAAATAACTCATTAGTGACAGGCGTCCTAAACGACTCGCCATATTGAACTTTTAATGTATGCTGGGGATTAATAATAAGTATACTTGCTAAGCGCGGTGATAATTTACTATCAATGTTGTTAACGTTGTCGTAACGTGCCCCAACAAAAAACGTGAACATCTCAGAGTAAGGAATTTTTACCTGCCCATAGGCGCTGTACGTCTCAAAAGTATATTTCAACGAGTCAAATTCAGGAAAATCCAATACAGTAACGATGCCTTGTTGATAATACTCTGGCGCAACTATGACTAGTTCAGATTCGCTATCATAATAGGTGGTTCTAACGCCCGCCTCTACCTGCTCAGCTTGAGCATATTCTAAACCCGCTACTAACTGCCATTGATTATCAAATTGGTAGTTTAGTTCTGTGTCAAATTTCGTGTCTATTGTTTGCCATTCAGGGCCGAGTAAAAAATCGGGTATATCAGAGAAAGTGGCAATTAAACCGGCACTTGAAATAGCATGTTCCGTGTATGAAAGGTGACTATCTACAGTTAGGTTATCGCTTTCGAACCATGTGTAGTTAACACCTAAAAACTGATTATCGCTTGTGTGATGGTTTTGAGATGAGTAACCTGCAAGATTTAAAAACTCATCCAATTTTGTTTTGTTGTATCGCGCACGCAGTTCAAGTTGGTCAACATCAAGCCCTGCTTCAAAATAAACTGCTTGTAAGGGGTCTCGTACTCCTTGAGCGTACTTTTCGCCATCTTTCTGGTCATAAGAAAGTGAAAAGAATGCAGATATTTGTTCGTTAAATTGCCTATGGAACTGCCCAGTAAGCCCAATACGCCCGTTACTACCTGCCAGTACGTTGAGTGAATTACGCTCTTGACTGGTGACAATATTCATCACTCCAAGGAACGCATTACTGCCGTACAAAGCCGAGCCAGGGCCTCTTATAAACTCAATTTTTTCAATGATATCAATAGGGATATATGGCATGTAAACAGATGCTTTACCAAATGATGATTCATTGACTCGCTCTCCATTGATCATCACTAAGACATTGCCATTATCTAAATAGACACCGCGGGCATGTTCTTTAGGAACCGCCCCAACCCAGTCTCCCCGTGTTGATTGCATACCAGGCACAAAATTCATCACCTCATAGGCATTATCAACTCCTAAAGCCTGTATTTGATTGCGGGTAAACACACTCATTGTAGAAGGGACAGAAGAAAGGGTTTCATTCGTTTTACTGGCAATATCAACCTGAACATTGAGTAAATCCTCAAAGCTTAGATTAAATAAATCTTGCTCAATATTCACCATTTCAGCAGTAGAAGCGGCCGAATACAAAAAGAGCGAGAGAATTGCTGAACATCTTAAAAACATTTGCTGCGTAAGACCTGTATCAAAGCAACGTGCTGACATGCAACACACCATTTACACTATTAATACAAAAGATAGACACGCTTGCAATATTTTTATAGCTTAAGTCACAAAAAAGCTCATTAACAACAGCTTAAATGCTTTATTAATGAGCTTAACCCTTAACAGCAGAGAAATTATTAAATTTTTCTAGCTAAATTGTTTGGCGCTGTCTGTGCGTTTATTTTTGATATATTTATACAAACCTATTAAGGAGGCAGCAATCCAGAAAATTTCAATGACAAAACTAGCTAAGTTGAAATTGTAGCACAGACTAATCAGCAGCAAGATTGCGCCTGTTAAGTTCATCATATTGTAAACAAGCCCTGTCGGAGACGCCTTGTTTAGTTGCAGTAAGAAAAAAGCACCAACAACTAGAAATGTACCTGTCATGCCAATAATATCAAATAAAAGTGCTATCACGTTTATGTGTCCATTATATTCAATTTGTTTATACCCAAATAACTGGCCCAATCCATGGGGAGGGTTGATTTCATTCGTTGAAACAGCAAACCGAGAGATGGTATCAGAATAAAAAGAACAAACGAGGATAAATGTCCGTATTTAATTTCTATTTATGGTTAACCTTGCCACCGATGATTTTTAATGCGGGCGCCCCACGGATCATAGTTGCGCGTGCAAACGGGCGTTCACATTGCGGGCAAATTCCCTGCTTAGAAGTAAAGTCTTGGCTTATACGCTCTATAAAACATTTAACCAGCGCACCTTTGCCACCTTTTCGGTATTTGAATAACTGTGTTTTACATTGACTACAGAAAATATCGACCGTTTTTGTCGGCCCTTTTTTATTGGGTTTAGCCATGACCCTCTCATCAATCGAGTTAGATAAGCTATGCTAACATGGCTAAGGCCATACTCCCAAAACTAAGCCAATAAGTGAAAATTGTAAAATTGAATAGCCTGCATTAACTAAAAACAACTTTAATGGACGTTGCTCAAAAATGTAACATAAACCAAGCGAACTACTCACCCAACACACCCCTACCAAAAACCCTGTACCGACTGACAAACCAACACTTATTTGCTTACCAATGAATAAAGCGAGCGTAAAAGAAATCACGCAACATAGAATAAAGCTGCCACCAAACACACGAAACGGATTGATCTGTTGTAAATCCAGCTCGGTTAAGCCACAGCTTTCCATCCAAATGCGTTTAAATAACCATGGAGAATACCAAACAGCGCCCAGTAAAAAGGAAGCAAGTGCAGCAAATAAAATAGCCAAAAAATTAAGCTCTGAAAAATCCATACACCAAGACTCATACAGCTAGTGATTATTTCTGAATGTAGTTAAGGATCCACAAAGCAGCAAATAAAATGGGACAAATGGAAGGTAAGCTGTTTGGAGTTAATGCTGAACAGGCTTTTTTTGTAATTTCCGCTGTAATGTACGCCTATGCATATTTAATTGTCTGGCCGTTTGGGAGATATTTCCCTCATTTCTGTGTAGCACATGTTGGATATGCTCCCATTCAAGACGCTCAGGTGACATAACTTGGCTCGACTGAGTGTCACTCACAGATGAGTTCGCTTCAACATCTCCTAAAATAATTTTTATTAATGAATTAAAATCAACAGGTTTTGGTAGATAGTCATCAGCCCCTAAACGAATGGCTTCAACAGCGCTGGCGATACTAGCAAAGCCCGTTAGCAACACAATTCGAGCGGTAGGAAATTGTGTTCTGATTGGTTTAATCAAGGTAAGACCATTATCATCGCCAATTTTTAAATCTACCAAAAAGTGGCTTGCTTCAAAAATAGCTAATTTTTCTAATGCTTGCTTACTACTGTGGGCAAGCTCACATGCAAAGCCTTGTTTAACAAAACGCCTTGCCAGTGTATTAGCAAGATTTATATCATCTTCAATAATTAAAAGTTTCATACTATTTTTAAACTAACCATCGCAATAGCACCTTGTTTAGGGTGATTGTATAGTGTTAATGAGCCATTTAAGCGTTCTAAAGTCGCATTAGATAGCATGACTGCCATACCCATACCTGTACTACTTGGCATAAGCTGACCCCCTAATGATGCCATTTGCTGCTCACTAAAGCCTTGACCAAAATCACGTAAAGACAATAAGAGCTGTTGTTTATCTATTTGCCAATCTGCCTCTATGGTGTTTTTTTGATTATTATTATTCGCCGAAACTGCATTTTGTAGCAAATTTAACATAGCAGGCAACAGCATAGCGTCACTCAATATGGAGCATTGTGGTGCATCATTTAGCCAATGTAAGGTTTGCTCAGGAAAATGCAGTGTCATCGCATCTTGAATTGTCTTTTGCAGTGTTTGAGCGCTAATAACCTGCTGTGTTTCACCGGTTCTTAAAGCATTTGAAAGAGCTCTAAAATGAGCGAGTTGTTCTTTACACTGAGACAGTGGTTTAGCCATCTCATGAACAATAGGATCATCAGGCTGTTGCTCTTGCAGCTCTTCGAATAACAACTGTAAGTTGGCAATCGGTGTTGCTAATTGATGTGTCACTTGGGCTGCGGCACCATCGAGTGTCAATAGTTGTTCGTGCCTTAATTGCTGTTCGCGGGTTCGAGCAATAGTGGCTTCTCTTGCTCTTAACGTGCTATTTAGTGTGCCAATGACAAACGCGATAACAATGGCACTAATAACAAAGTTTATCCACATACCGATAAAATGATGTGTCATCTGCATTTGGTGCATGGTGTGTTCAGGCATTTTTATCAATAAAAAACTGTAAGCTGCTATTGCTAGCACTGCAATATAGGCTAGCCCCTTAGCATTCACAGAAACTGCGGCTATCATTATGGGCAGCAACAGTAACGAGACAAATGCATTCGTTGCACCGCCACTTAACGAGAGCAAAATAGTTAAAAAGAGTAAATCAGCGGTAAGTTGCATCAAGACAGCTGTGGGCTTGGCCTTGGTTACTTTGCGATAAGCGAAAATACTTAACAGCTGAAAAACGGCTTCAATACAAATAACAGTTAGCAGAGGTAGTAAAGCTATCTGATATTCAAATAAAAAATACACCGCAATCACAGCAAAAAACTGCACCGCGATGGCGGCACTACGAAGTACTAATAAACGACTTATCGCCGGATCGGTTTGCATAGTGGACTCTTTACGACTTAATCATCGTCCATAGAAATTGTAAACACAGCACAAGGTGTACCTTGGTGAAAGACCATTTGCCATTGTTTGCCATTAAAGCGCCAAAGTGACATACGTACAGAATAATTAAATTCCGCACGTGCAGAGCGCCTAAAAGCAGCTTGATAGCTTAACTGCGCAATATCATCACTCAGCATACGGCCTTTAAAGTGTTGATTATAAAACTGAGGGACAACTTCAGTAGGTAAACGGGTTAAAACTTGGAATTTATTAAACGACGTACCGTCTGCAGCAATTTCGATAAAATCATCATCGAGCAATGCATCAAGCGCCTCAGTTGACTGTCTTACCTCTGGCTCCAGTAATTGTCTTTCCGCATCAATCAAATGATTAAATAACGTCGCTTTAATTTTACCGCTCATCTTTATCCTTACTGTTTGAGCACTTTACCGCCCTGCATCACAAAGTTGACGCTGTTCAGCTGACTTATATCATCAAGAACGTTCATGTTAACACTGATGATATCCGCTTGCTTACCAACACTCAAGTCACCGAGTTTATCACTCTGCCCTAACAGCTTTGCCGCCTCGACAGTCGCGGATTTGATAGCTTGGGTAGGTGTCATGCCATATTTTACAAGTAACTCAAATTCATTGGCATTAGCGCCGTGCCTTGAGACACCAGAATCAGTACCAAATGCAATTTTAACATTGTTTTTTAGCGCAAGTTTAAATGAAGCTTCCATTTTTGGTGCCACAAACTCAACTTTATCTGCTATGGCCTTCGGCATGTTTGGATTACTTAAAGCTTCTTTTTTAACAGTCGCACCTGCTAACAAGGTTGGCACCAAATACGCATCATGCTGTTTAAATAGCTTTATCGTTTCTTTATCTAAAAACGAGCCATGTTCAATTGAGTCAACCCCCGCTTTTAATGCGGCTTTTATTCCTTGTGTACCGTGTGCGTGAGCCGTTACTTTTCGTCCTAAATGATGCGCTGTATTAACAATTGCAGACAGCTCTTTATCGGTAAATTGTTGATTAACACCTGCGGCAGTATTACTCAAAACCCCGCCAGTTGCCGTGATTTTGATCACATCAGCGCCACTTTTTATGACATCACGAACTGCTCTAGTACAATCGTCAGCCCCATTGCAAACGCCTAGCCCAAGACCTACAGCTTCACTGATATCTCGACGATAGCCATGCATATCAGCATGGCCTCCCGTTGGTGTGATCATATCACCTGCTGCAAAAATGCGTGGACCAACGATATCACCTCGCTCTATAGCACGCTTTAACGGAAATATAACTTGATAGCTACTACCTAGGTCACGCACAGAGGTAAACCCAGCCTCGACAGTTCGCTGTAAATACTTTAAAGAGCGTAATGCATTATCAGCTTCGTATTCGGTAGTCCATTGGTGCGGGTTGCGTTTTGCATCGCGCTCAAACGTCACATGCACGTGCATATCAATAAGACCAGGCAGTACCAATTGGTTTTTTAAATCAATAACATCAGCATCACTGAGATTTAACTGCTCTTTAGTTAAGTAACCTGCTTTTATTGCGGCAATTTTGTTGTCTTCAAGAATAAGAGTTTGCTGCTCTTTCACTTCTTGCTCAGTGCCTGCGAGCATTTTTCCAGCATAAATAATCGTAGTGTGCGCGTTAACAGCAAATGCGGATAATAAAGACAGTACCGATAATGTGCTTATTTTTAGATTTATTTTCTTCATAATCGCCTCTTTTTTATACTAGGTTTAACCTAAATGCCGAGTAAATGCCATTATTTGCGACGTGATGGAGCGTTACGCTAGTCTTAAGATGTGAATTTTGATATAACTTTGGGGATATTTAACAAGTCTGACCACATAAAGAGAACACATTATGTCTTATGCCCAAATTACTGGCTGGGGTAAATGTATACCACCAGCAAGCATCAGCAATGATGAAATTAGCAATATTGTTGATACCAATGACGAATGGATCACAACACGTACAGGCATTAAATCTCGTCGTGTCAGCCATGTTTCTACTGCCGATTTAGCCACCGTTGCCGCAAAGCAAGCTCTTGCCTGCGCTGGTGTTGACGCTAAAGACATTGATTTGGTGTTATTGGCTACCTGTACACCTTCTACAATGGTTGCTAACACTGCGTCTTTGGTTCAAAAAAATATTGGTGCGGTAGGCGCCGCAGCGATGGACACCAACGCTGCATGCTCAGGCTTTTTATATGCATTACAAGCTGCAACCGCACAAATTCGTGCAGGCATGATCAAAAAAGCTGTCGTTATTGCTGCTGAACGTATGACTTGGTATGTAAACTGGGCCCGCCGTGACAGTGCGGTATTATTTGGCGATGGCGCGGGTGCAGTTGTATTAGAAGCGTCAGATACACCATCTGGTTTGCTTGCAACCAAAACGGGCTGTGATAGCGAAGACAGAGACATTCTTCACATCGAAAACTTTGGTAGCGATCTTAACAAGTACCAACCAATTGGCCCGTCTAATTTATTATTTGAAGGCCGTGAAATTTTCAAACGTGCTGTAAAAGGCATGAGTGAAGCCTGTGATGATGTTTTAAACCAAGCACAGTTACAACTTGATGATATTGATGTATTAGTGCCTCATCAAGCTAACTTACGCATTATCCAAGCAATTCAACAGCGTCTAAAAGTAGCTGACGAAAAAGTAATGGTTAACATCGCGGATTACGGCAATACATCAGCAGCAACAATTGCCATCGCACTTTGTGAGGCCGTAGAACAAGGCTTAATTAAGCCGCATTCAAATATAATGTCTGCTGCCTTTGGTGCAGGTTTAACGTGGGCTGCAAGCTACATTAAGTGGGGTGAGCGCGTTACGCCAATAGCGAAGTCTGACGCAGCTTTACCACCTTGTGATAAAACAGGACTAGAGTTAGTAGCCCCTGCGGTAGCAGCGTGCAAAGGCACTGAATAATTCAAATTAAATATTAAGCGCGGCAATAGTCGCGCTTTTTCCTGAGGGTTTCAATGGAATTATTAGGCATTCATCATGCCGCTATCATTTGTAGTAACTACGCTCACTCAAAGCATTTTTATAAAGAAATTTTAAAACTGCCTGTAATTGATGAGCAGTATCGCAGTGCACGTGATTCTTATAAGCTAGATCTAGCACTGCCAGATGGCAGTCAGATTGAATTATTTTCCTTTCCTGATGCGCCACAAAGACCAAGCTATCCAGAGGCTCAGGGATTACGGCATTTAGCGTTTAAAGTTGCTGATATTGCTAAAGCGAAAGCATATTTAGAACAGCATGGAATTGTAGTTGAAGAAATTAGGCTGGATGAAATCACCGGGAAGCAGTTTACGTTTTTTGCCGATCCCGATGATTTGCCATTAGAGCTATACCAAGTTTAATTTTATTGGAAGCGCTCTTGTAGGTAATTAAACACCGCTCGAATACCCAAAGCTTCACCACCAACAGGACGTCCAGGTAATGCACGTAAGTTCCATGCCATTACATCAAAGTGAACCCAAGACGTGCTCGGTTCAATAAACTCTTTCAAATAAAGCGCTGCGGTAATTGCACCGCCGAATGGAGTTGACGCACAGTTGGCAATATCTGCCACATCACTTTTTAATAATGCTTTATATTGGTCAAACAGCGGAAGTTGCCAAACTGGGTCATGACAACTTTCACCGGCATCTAATAATTTATTGGCAACATCACGGTTGTTCGCAAAAAAACCTGGTAACTCAGTACCAAGGGCAATACGACATGCGCCAGTTAAGGTTGCGAAGTCGATAATAAGTTCTGGATTATCATTTTGCGCTTCAGCTAAAGCATCACACAACACTAAACGACCTTCAGCGTCTGTGTTGTCAATTTCAACCGTGATCCCTTTACGTGTTTTGATCACATCGCCTGGTCTAAATGCATTACGTGATACGGCATTTTCAACCGCAGGTACTAAAACACGTAAACGAATAGGCAGGTTGGCAGCCATGATTAACTGTGCAAGACCAATCACGTGTGCAGCGCCACCCATGTCTTTTTTCATGTTGCGCATGCCCGAACTTGGTTTTAAATCTAAACCACCTGAGTCAAAACAAACCCCCTTACCTACTAGCGTTATTTGAGGTGCATCTTGTGCTCCCCAACGTAAATCTAGCAAGCGAGGTTTATTTTCACTCGCACGACCCACCATATGAATTGTTGGGTAGTTCTGTTCTAAAAGCTCATCTCCAACCCACTCGCTGAAATCACCATCATAGGTGTCTGCTAGGTCTGTCATAACCTGAGATAAATGCTGAGGCATCATATCTGCAGCTGGTGTGTTTACTAGATCACGAACAAGGTTAATTGCATTTGCTTGTTGTGTTAAACGCTCAACAAGGCTTTTATTTTCAATTGCTAATTGCGCGCGTGGTGAAGGCTTTTCTTTGTATTCGCTAAATTCATAGCCGCCTAGCATAAAACCAAGCGCAACCTGTTCTATAAACTTTTCTTCACCTTGTATTTGGTAACAACCAGCAGGCAGTTTTGTCGATAGCTCACCGGCTAACCAAAAATCTTGAAGATCTGCTACTAAACAATAAACGTGAGTAAGCTCACCGGATTCACTGTCGGCAACCAAAGCCAAGCCTTTATTCTTAAAATCGCAATTAGCTAGCCAATTTTGTAGTGCCTTTGATTGTGATTTAAGCCAATCTGAAAGTTGCGCTTTTTCAACGAAAGACAAAGGAATACCCGATGAAGAATGACGAATTAATGAACTCATTAAACGACTCTAAATGAAGAAAAGATAATTAAGCATACCAATAACAAGCAACAAAAGGTATAGCATTCAAGCTATTTAGCTAAATCAAAGAAATAAAAATTATTTTTGATTTTTCTCTTCCGCCTCTTCTTTGGCCACTTGCTGATCGATCTCTTTAATTGACTTGTTGATATTAAAAGAGCTAGGTAAAACATCTACACCAACCCAATGGCCTAACTTCACAACTAAGGGAATTGTTATTGGTGCAAAGGGTAAAACAGCAAAGACACCAAGACCTAAGCCCTTTAAAATATCTAAGAACTGTTCATTAGCGGTATGTAATTCTTCTTTGCTAGCATTACCTTGAGTGTAACGCTTGTAGATATGCAACATTTCTTTGGTTTCTTGCTTTTCTTGTGCAAGTGCAATCTTTAATGCCACCATAGCGCGCTTGAAACGTAATTGCTGACGTCTTTTTGTTATTTTAGCTACCCTAAATGGGGCTCTATGAATGACTTTATATAATCGCATGTTGCTATTCTCACACAGCAAGGGGACTTCACAAAGCATAATTTACTTATATTAATTTTTACATTACCCTGCACACTGTTTTATTACTATTTTAAATTTCACATGCACGAAACTAACCAGCACAGCAATCATAAACCACTAAAACCAGCGCCTGATGAGTGCTGTGGTGGAGGAAGTTGCTGTCCTTGTGTTTGGGATGAGTACCGCGAAAAATTAAAGCAATGGCAATTAAGTAATAAAACACAACAAAAGAAATAAACTTTTACCCCTTCCTTTTAGCTCAAAAATTATACAAACACTCAATTATTAAATTTTTTTTCTAACTAACAGATAAATTTTGACTATTTTTAATCAATTTAAGAATAATTTATCTTCTTAAATTTCATGCACATAATAAAAATAATCACAACAAAACTTCCCTTCCTGTGCCAAAAACAACACACCATTAACAATTTGCAAAATAAATTTACAGTCGGTATAAGTTGTTTACACCAAGTTTAAATACCTATTTGGTGGCATAATCATAACTATTCTAACTGGGGAAGTCAGAATGAAATTAAAAAATAGTGCATTACATCACGCAATTAAGTTTGCGTTAGCTACCACAACGGCTGGACTATTTGTATCAGGTTCAGTTGTTGCCGCAGAGCAAACTGCTGAAGAAACAAAAGTTAATAAAAATGTTGAAAAAATTGCTGTTGTAGGAACACGTTCAGCACCACGCTCAATTGGTGATTCACCGGTACCTATTGATATTATTGGTGGTGAAGAATTAACGAAAGCAGGCAACACAGACATGCTTGAGTTATTAAAGGGCTCAGTTCCATCTTTTAACGTGCATCAAAATCCAATCAGTGACGCAGCGTCACTTGTTCGCCCTGCCAACTTACGTGGTTTGCCATCTGACAGTACATTAGTATTAGTTAACGGCAAACGTCGCCACCGTGCTTCTGTTATTGCATTTTTAGGCGGTGGTATTAACGATGGTGCTCAAGGTGCTGATATTTCGGTAATTCCTAGTATTGCCCTAAAGCAAGTTGAAGTACTTCGTGATGGTGCTGCTGCACAGTATGGTTCTGATGCTATCGCGGGTGTAATGAACTTTGTATTAAAAGATGCCTCTGAAGGCGGCTCTTTTGAGATCCGTAAAGGTGAATACTATGAAGGCGACGGCGATACCACGCAAATCTCTGGTAACGTAGGTCTTCCTTTCACAGATGATGGCTTTGCAAATTTAAGCTTCCAATACAAAACGGCTGACGCAACAAGTCGCTCAGTTCAACGTCCAGATGCAGCTGCACTTGCTGATGCAGGTGTGCCTGATGTCTCTCCGCTTGCGCAAGTTTGGGGTGCACCAGAGGTCGATGACGATATTTCAATTTTCGGTAATATCGGTCTCGATTTAAGTAGTACGTCACAGTTTTACATGTTTGGTAACTACTCTGAGCGTGATGTGCGTGGCGGTTTCTACTATCGTAATCCACATACTCGCCCTGGTGTGTACTCAAATGACGGCGGTGAAACGCTACTTGTTGGTGATTTAACTGGCGACATGAGCGGCAACTGTCCTACTGACATCATGATTGATGATAACGTATTAGATAACCCAGATTACATTAACGGTGTTGCTAACAACCCTGACTGCTTTGCATTTAATGAAATTCTACCTGGCGGTTTTACACCTAACTTTGGTGGTAACATTACAGACACTGCATTAACAATTGGTACTAAAGGTGAAGTAACTAACGGCTTTTTAGAAGGCGCATACTACGACTTAAGTGGTTCTGTCGGTTTTAATGAATCTCGCTATTTCATTTACGATACCATCAATGCTTCGCTTGGTCCTGAAAGCCCGCGTGACTTTAGCCCAGGTAAATACACGCAGTTAGAAAAGAACTTTAACGCTGATTTATCAAAAGGTTTTGACTTTGGTTTAGCTTACGACGTAAACGTAGCCGGTGGTTTAGAATGGCATGAAGAAACATTTACTGTTGTTTCTGGTGATGTGGCATCTTTCACTGCGGGCCCTTTAACAGAGCAAGGTTTTGGTATTGGCTCAAATGGTTTCCCGGGTTTCAAACCTTCTGATGCTGGTGAATACACACGCCGTAACTACGCAGCTTACGTCGATATTGAAGCACCATTTACTGAAGAATTTTTAATGGGCTTAGCGCTTCGTTACGAAGATTATGATACTTTTGGTTCAACCACTAACTATAAGCTAACAGCGCAGTATCACTTAACTGAAGACTTAAATGTTCGTGGTTCATTAAGTACAGGTTTCCGTGCTCCAACCGTTGGTCAGGCTAACGTTAGTAACGTACAAACAAACCTAAGCAGTGGTGTATTAGTGGACTCTGCCCTATTACCACCTACTAACCCGATTGCAGTGCAATTAGGTGGTACAGAGCTTGAGCCAGAAGAGTCGCAAAGCTACACATTTGGTGCAGTTTGGACTTTAGGGGACTTATTCTTAACAGTTGATTATTACAATATCCAAGTTGATGACCGTATCAGTCAATCAGACAAAATTGAGTTAAGCCAAGCGGATAAAGACACACTCGAAGCAGCAGGCGTACCTAACGTACAAAATCTTGCTCAAGTTAGTTTCTTTACCAATGACTTTGATACCACAACGCAAGGTGTTGACCTAGTGGCTAACTATGCAACTGAATTGTTAGGTGGTAGCTCTACATTCAGCTTAGCTTATAACTGGAATGATACTGAAGTAACTAAATCAAGCCCAATCACAGGCGAATTTAAAGTAAGCCGCCTTGAAAATGATTTACCAAATCACCGCGCAACACTTAGCTGGGCGCAACAGTGGGAAGATTTCTCTGCATTTACACGTGTGAACTATTTCGGTGAATACCAAGGTGTGCACGTAGATTACGACGCAACAGCTAAAACAGCTGACGCAGCTGTAACCATTGATGCAGAACTAACGTACTTCTTAACTGAAGAAATCAGTTTCTCTGTGGGTGCACAAAACCTGTTTGACCAAGAAGCTGAAAAACTCGATTTCTTTGATAACACAGGCATTCCAAATAGCAACTGGGGTGGTAAGTACTACGAAACATCTCCATTTGGTATTAACGGCGGTTTCTACTACGTAAAAGCAACCTATACGTTCTAAGCGAGCTTAGGAACTAACCATGCTAAATAAAAAGGCGAAAGACATTTCGCCTTTTTCGTTTTATAGTGAATAAAAATAATAATTTCATCGTAATGTCATGTTGCTAAATAAAGCCAATCAACTCCTTGCTGAAAACAAATTAAAAGAAGCTGAATTTCACTTCAAAGCTTTGTTAGATGCCAATCCTGAAAGTGGTGAAGCTCTATTTGGTTTAGGTAGAATTGCACTACGCTTAGAGCGATATGACGCCGCTGTTTACTTATTACAACGCGCTTGTGAGCGGCTTCCTTATATGCTTGAGCCTTTGCATGCACTTGCAGATGCGTTTAATGGTGTTCACTCTCCAAACGATGCTTTAACTGTACTGGAGTATGCAAAGTCCATCGCCAGTCACAATCCTGAGCCTCATTACTACCTTGCTCAACACTACTTAACTTATGGCGAGCTAGATAAAGCGTACAGCACATTGCAACATGCTTTGACTATGGGTGACTACCCTGTAAAAGCCTATATTTTATTTGAACTTGTGCAGTTTGCTCGGTTTAATCACGAGCAAAACTACATACAAGAACTGCATCAGTTTCTCACACTCACAAATAACTTACGCTTAAAAATGGTTTGTTATTATGCGCTGGGTAAAAGCTACGATATTTTAGACGACACAGACCAAGCATTTAATTACTTTACACTTGCCAACAAACTACAGTTTAAGTTAACAACATTTAAAACAGCAGAGCTTACGCCGTTTTACCAAGATATTATTCAACATAATAGCCAGGCTTTAATCAATTCTCGCGATCGCTTTTTTAGTGGCACCATTACGCCAGTGTTTATTATTGGCATGCCCAGAAGTGGCTCAACATTGGTTGAGCAAATGCTAATAAGCCATGATAGTTTTTCAAGCTTAGGCGAAGATGCAAGCATTAGTAATGAAGTAGTCTCGTATATTGAACAACAAACGCAAACCCCTTACCCTGCTTGCTTGGCAAAGCTTGATCAAGGGCTGATCAATCATGCCCGTAACATCTACATTGAACGAATAAAACAAGCGCCCCAAGTGCGCCCATTTATGATCAACAAACTACCCGCTAATTATCAATCTCTTGGCTTAATATATTTGTTATTTCCAAATGCCAAGTTTATTAATATGCAGCGCGACTACAATGCGGTTGCATGGTCAGTCTTTAGTAATTATTTTGCTGAAAACGAACCCTACTTTTGCTCTCTCACTGAGTTCAAACAGTACTTTGATTTATACACTGAGCTTATGGCACATTGGCAGCACACTATGCCAGAGGCAATTTTTTACCTTAACTATGAACAACTTGTCACAGAGCCAAAGCAAACATTACAATCTTTAAGCGAATTTTTGGCTATTAAATACAGTGATCACTTTTTAGATTTCTATAAATCAAATAAACCTGTGGCTACACTCAGTAAAGCGGCTGTCAGGCAACCGCTTTCAACAAAAGCAACAGAAAAATACAAACGCTACGAAGTGGCAATGCAAAAGCTTATGAGTGGGCCTCAAACCAATTCAGAAGATCAGCAAACTGGTCCTGACGAGCCTGTGGATGAGTAAGCATGTTAATATGGTCATAATCAACTTTATGACCGTATTTGCGCCCATAAATAGTCATAGTTTGTTTACCTATGCCTGACTCAGCCATAAACTTTTCGATATCAATGGGCTGGCACAGTGCTTTGTCTTTAATCCCCGCAACATGCATGATCGGTGGTAACGCTTTATCGGCTAATGCTTTGGCGTAATCAAAACCATCGTCAGTATCGACCCAAGGTTTGCGCTTAGCCCATTGCATACTTTGGTAATGGGATTTACGGGTTTCATCATCACTACCCCACTTAAGTTTTTTAGCAGGAACAAAGCCATGCTTGCGGGCGACTAATGGCGCCAGCCCATACCAAATTAAATTACCTTGAATATACTTGCTCGGATGATGGTTATACAAAGACCGCTTAGAGCCAAAATAAGCACACGCTTTTACATCATCAATCAGCTCAGGAAAACGCGCAAATACACTGTTCATTAACACCCCGCCCCAAGAGTGTGCCACCCAATAACGAGCAGGCTCACCTTCAAGCTGTTTAATCTTTTCTAAAAATGCGGGAATATCTTCTAAAATAGCCTCAGTTTGGCCATACTTTGCATGCTTTGAAATCGCAGGCTTACTCTCTCCACGACCACGTAAATCAGCCACATAGCAAGTATAACCATGTTCAGCTAAAAAAGGGGCCAAGCCTTTATTACTGTGGGTGTAAAAGATTTTGCCATTTTCAACAGCACCATGCATAAAAAACACTGCAGGTCCTTTGGCATCCGTTTTACAGATACGGCGTAAGTGTAATGTTTGGCTTTCGGCGAGCTTTATAAATACTGATTCTTGTTTAATCGTCACGTTTGACCTTTTTATTCTTATAGACTCATCGTACCAGTATTAAGTTACGCCAGTCTATTGGGCAAAGCAAGCATTATGAAATGATAGTCAAGGAACCGCTATGACGTATAAAAGGGCTAAAGTAAGCATTTTTGTTAACACTAACAGCGCTTATCTAAAGCACCAATATCAAGCCTAAGTTAATGTGCCGCCATCATTAAACGTGAAGTAGTCCAAATGGCAAACCGAGAATAACGTTTATAAAATACTCGTTAAAATTTTAATTTATAAGATAATTTCATCCTTCGGATGATGGATTCCATCGTATATTTTAACTGGCTCTAAATCATAGGGGTTAACACCCTCAATACACGCAACATTGATTGCAAATTGATGAGGGTTAGAACGCCTTTGATGATGAGTATATATTCCACATGTTTTACAAAAATAGTGTTTTGCTGCCATGGTGTTAAATTGATAGAGGGTTAAGTTATCCTCGCCTTTAATAATTTTTAGGTTTTCAAGCAAAACAGAAGCAGCAATTGCTCCACGCTTACGACACATAGAACATGAACAACGACGCGGGTCTTCTAAGCCATGTGGCATAATCAGCTCTAACTCTACAGTGCCACAATGACATTTAGCATTATGTACTTTTTTATTTCCATATTGTTACCTCCCATCTGACACTAAAATTTAGAGTTGGGAATTTGATTTGATGTGCTTTATTTCCCCCTTATTCGCATATTTTAAGTATGGTAAAAATAATCTGTTCGGCACTCGTCACCTATCCCGTTTACCAATAAAATTCTTTTCAATTCATATTATGCTTTCCTGAGTTTATTTTTGGTAAGAAGCTTTTGTTTTGTATCTACTTTTTAGGACGTAACATGCGTATAAAGGTGTTATTTGCCAAAATATAATGGTGAAACAATGCAGCCGCGGCATGAAAGCCGATTAAGTAATAACCTAACTCGCCGACTGTTTCATGTATTTCTTTTATAGACTTACCCAACTCCTTGTTTTCACTTGCTAATGCAGGAAGCTCTATACCGAAAAATGGCACTGGTTTTCCTGCCATACTCAATATTAACCAGCCTGCTATTGGCATCGCCAACATAAACACATAAAGCGCAATGTGTACTAATTTAGCTAAAGCATCTTGCCATTTAGCAGGCGTAGGCTGTATTGCGGGTATCGGACCTGCCAATACACGCATAACTATCCTCACAACGACTAAAGCTAAAACTGATAAGCCCAACATAAAGTGCCACATTTTAAAAGCATTACGAGTTTCAGTACCTTTATCAAATAATTCACGTAGCTCAATACTAGCGAAAACAGTAACAATTAAAATAAACATAAGCCAGTGTAAGGCAATTGAAATAGTGCTGTAATGAGTTGTTGTATTTTTAAAATTCATAAAGCCTCGTTTGTACAGAAACGCATTCATAGTAGTACCTAGTTTATATGCGTTTGAAATTCGTGGATTTAGTGTAGCGTTCAATCATTGTTACTTTAATGATCAGAAACATAAACAAGTTATAAATTATCTTGTTTATTTTTTAGCTACTGTCTCACTGTACTTTGCTAACCTTAAAATAAACTTATGTATTTTTTAAAAAATAAATAACAGAAATGAAAAACGGCAAGCTGAACTTACCGTTAAATTTATTGTAGTTAAAATTCAAAGTCTAATGATAGCTAACATATCATCATCTTCTTCGTCCAAGCTAACCTCTTGAAAACCAAAGCTTGAATAGAATTCTTTAGCTACAGGGTTTTTTGGGTCATAACATATTTCGATTTCTTTAACAGTGGGACTCTGCTTTATAGCATCTATTGCTTGCGTTAGTGCTTCCCTACCAATCCCTTTTTTCTGATACCTCTTATCAACCATGAAACGCCAAATTGAAATTTTTGAGGAGTTCTCTAAAACCCACATAAAAAAACCAACTGGCTGACCATTTTGGCAAATCGCTTTGCAGATATACCCTGAGTTATAATGAGCTTCTACAAGAGACCACATGTTGCTAGCAACATACTCTTCTTGCTCATCAGTTACATCTAAATCACAAACAGCTTCGTAATTCGATTTACCTATTTCTTCCAGTGAAATACCCATGTTACTCCTTAACCTTAATAATATTTATTTTTGAACGATTAGTTCAATTCTTTGCCTCAAACCGTCTCGCGTTTCTACTTACGGATGTTTACTTTACGAGGTAATCATTCGATAAAATTAACAAAAAGCAAAGTTCTGTGATTCGCTCTTTATAACAGCTCAGCCCTAGAAACGACATGTTAGTAGCGTCTAAGAGAGCTTGTTATAAATTACTTTCTACCATCTCTTTGATCGTTTTTGCTTTAACAAAGTGATCTAACTTATGAGTTTGGATCCACCATGTAGCCGCTTCCATTAGCAATTCAGGGCAATCATTTTTATTTTTAAAAAAGGCGTAAAATGACAGACCCACATTCTCTCCCTTGCTCTTCATTTTCTTATCGCAAACTTCCAGTATTCTGGCTCTCAATTCTTCCCTCATAAATGTCCTGTCAATCTATTGTTTGTATTTTTAGTGCTACCAGCAGACTTTAACTATGTAACTAACTTTATATTAATAACAAAGATAAAACACTTATCCAGATCAACTTGACCCAGTACGATAGACGCTGATAAAGGCCAGTTAACTTTCTATTTTTCAAACCTTTAGCCATTTTTACTAAATAAAAAATAGCGAGCAAAACTACAATGATTGAAAACACTCTAAACTCAAAAGGAATGTAAGTAGAGACAGGGCTGAATGCGACTATTACTGGGGCAAGTAAAAGAGATAAAAGCATTATAACACCCGCCCATGAGTGTATTTTACAACTCAATGTTGGTGACTGGGTATAAGGGTCTTTATCCATTGGAAAGTAGCCCGCAACCCATGTTCCTATTCCATGGAGCATAATAAGAATACCTGTAACGACAAGAGCAATGTTCGCATTATTAAGCTGTATTAAATGCCAACCAAATAAGCAAAATATAAAACCGAGGGGATAATTATTGATAATAGGTGATAACTTTTCAGTGGGGCTACCCGCAGCGCCTAATTCACTGCAAAATTGGTTTTTATGGTCGTAATTAGGGTAAAACTTAGCCGTTACGAAAACACCTACAGAAATCCAAATCGTAGCAAATAAACCAGATAGCGCAGAGATGGTCTCAAACATAAAAATCCTTTTATAATTAAATACATCTTAATATAGATTGCCGATGAGAATATCCTATTGAGCTTAATTATACTAGCGCAAGCAATTTGCTTATCGCTGCCTGTGACATAAACAAATTCAGTGAGTTATTTATGTTAATGTCAAAACAAGAGTGTAGTAACGCTGTGTTAAGTAATAGGCAAGGCTAGCCCCCACCTAAACAATTGCGACGTAAACACTAAAGCTCATTTAATAAGATGCCATACATTACAGCTTGTTATGAGAACTCTTCTACACGTATCAAACATACTAACCTTTTGCTAGTTATAAAAATATCCACCGTAACTGCGCCAGAGCTAAGATTAATTTGTTACAATCTGCCTTTGATATGGCTAACAGATAGGTTTTCCTTAATGCATCCGCGAAATCGCCACTTAAATGGCTACGACTTTACTTTACTATGCAAAGATACCCCTGCTTTAGCAGCCTTTATAAAGCAAACACCAACGGGCACTGATACGATAGATTTCACCAATGCATTAGCGGTTAAAACCCTCAATCAAGCGTTATTAAAAAGCCATTACAAAATCGATTTTTGGGATTTGCCCGACACCTACCTTTGCCCGCCGGTACCAGGGCGTGTTGATTACATTCATCACTTAGCTGACTTACTAGCAAAAGATAACCAAGGGCATATTCCAACAGGTAAACAGGTAAAAGTGCTTGATGTAGGCACTGGTGCAAATGTGATTTATCCGCTTACTGGTAATCACGAATATGGCTGGCATTTTACAGGTTCAGATATCGATGCCTTATCCGTTAAAATTGCAAAGCAAATTGCACAATTTAATCGACTTAAAATTACTATAAAGCAGCAAAACAATACCAATAAAATGTTTACTGGGGTTATTTCTCATAAAGATGTGTTTCACCTTACTTTATGTAACCCACCATTTCATGCCAGTGAACAACAGGCCAAAGAAGGTACTGAGCGTAAGTGGAAAAACTTAAACCAAGCCCCACAAAAAGAGCTTAATTTTGGTGGCCGACAAAATGAGCTCTGGTGCGAAGGCGGCGAGCGTGAATTTATCAGTAAAATGATCATTGAAAGCCAAGAGTTTGCTGAGCAGTGTATTTGGTTTACGTCGCTGGTTTCTAAGTCTGATACTTTGCCAGCTTTAAAAAAATTGCTTAGTACACTTGATGTGAAAGATGTAAAAATTATTAAAATGGCACAAGGCCAAAAAATAAGTCGCTTCATTGCTTGGAGCTATTTTGACCAAGCCGACCGCCAAGCCATTCTAAACGAACTAGTATAAGGATAATAAGATGATCGACTTTCGTTCAGACACAGTAACTAAACCTACAGCACAGATGCGCGCAGTTATGAATGACGCTGCTGTCGGCGATGATGTTTATGGCGACGACCCAAGTGTTAATCAGCTTGAGCAATATGCTGCTGAGCGTCACGGTTTTGAAAGTGCGCTTTATTGTAGCTCAGGTACGCAAGCTAATTTACTGGCACTAATGGCACATTGTGAGCGTGGCGATGAATACATTTGTGGTCAACAAGCACATAATTACAAATTTGAAGGTGGCGGTGCTGCTGTTTTAGGTTCTATTCAACCGCAACCTATCGAAAATAACCCTGATGGCACCATAGATTTAGACAATGTAGTGGCTGCAATTAAAGCAGATGATTTTCACTTTGCAAAAACCAAATTACTGAGCTTAGAAAACACCATTGGCGGCAAAGTACTCCCGCTTAGCTACCTTAAACAAGCAAGAGAATGTGTAAATAAACATAACCTTGCTCTGCACTTAGACGGGGCCCGTGTGTATAACGCCGCGGTTAAGTTAGGGGTTGATATTAGGGAAATCACCCAATACTTTGATTCAGTGTCTATTTGTTTATCAAAAGGGTTAGGCGCCCCTGTGGGTTCATTATTATTGGGTAACAAAGCACTGATTGATAAAGCGCGCCGCTGGCGTAAAGTGCTCGGAGGTGGTATGCGCCAAGCGGGTATGCTTGCAGCCGCAGGGCAATATGCACTTAAGCATCACGTAGCACGACTTGCTGAGGATCACAATAATGCGGCTTATTTAGCACAGCAGTTAAATTCGTTAGCGGGTTTTGACACATCATCGTTTCAAATTGATACCAACA
This sequence comes from Pseudoalteromonas sp. PB2-1, assembly GCF_045040605.1. Lineage (NCBI taxonomy): Bacteria > Pseudomonadati > Pseudomonadota > Gammaproteobacteria > Alteromonadales > Pseudoalteromonadaceae > Pseudoalteromonas > Pseudoalteromonas sp. PB2-1. Next base: position 538,004 of record NZ_CP090668.1, on the reverse strand, counting down.
TTGTTTACGCAAATGTTGATGAAAATATCGATTTAAACGCCATGGTAATAGCCCTGAAAAAACAGGGCATACTATTTTCAGCAGGTAAACCACTGCGCTTAGTGACCCATTTAGATGTCACTAAGCAGGATATTGATAGCTTTATTTCGGCGTTATCGGCCGAGATTTAACGCTTCTTTATAGTGTTTGCGGCATACCGACACATAGCGGTCGTTGCCGCCAATTTCTACCTGATTACCGTCGGCAATTGCATTGCCCTGTTCATCTGTGCGCAGTACATGATTCGCTTTACGGCCACAATGACACACCGTTTTTAGCTCAATGAGTTTATCTGCCCAAGCAAGTAGATATTGCGAGCCACTAAATAACTCACCTCTAAAATCGTTACGCAAGCCATAACAAAGTACCGGTATACCTAATTCATCAACCACATCAGTCAGTTGCATAACTTGCTCTTTTGATAAAAACTGACATTCGTCAACTAAAATACAGTGACGCTTTTGTTCGGCATGCAACGATTTAATCAATTCAAATACGTTTTTATCCGCATCAAAAATATGTGCATCAGCTTGTAAACCAATTCGCGATGACACTTTACCCACCCCTGCACGATCATCAATTGCCGCAGTTAAAATAACGGGTTCCATACCTCGTTCACGGTAGTTAAATGCAGATTGTAAAAGTGTTGTCGATTTTCCTGCATTCATCGCAGAATAATAAAAGTACAGCTGTGCCATGAGGTTGCCCATAAAATTAAGTCGCAATATGCTACCTTAATCACGCCGTAACATCACCCTTTCCTTAATGTTTTAAATCACAGTACTTTAATCGGTTACGTTTCGTTGAAGAAGTTGAGCGTAATGCGGGGAGATGGGTTGTTTTGCTAGCTGCTGCCACACTAATTTAGCCGCACTTTCATGTTTTGAATAAAAGTTGTTTGAAAAAGCTAAATAAGCCGTTGTTGTATTAAGCGGCGGAAATACAGGCGCTAATTTATGTTTATGGTATACAGACAAATCAACTTTGTTATTACCGATTTCGCATATTGCTAGCGTTGCATCTGCGTTTCCTGCTATAACTTGATTCACCGCATCTTGTTGCGTAAATGAGTACTCTATAAAAAATGTTTCTTCACTTGCAGCATCACCTATAAATAATCCATTTGGCACAACAAGTGAGAACGCTTTTCGCTGAAACACTTCCCGCGCCCCCCACTTGGTATGAAAGCGCCTATTACCAAGTAAACATTGGCTAAACCGTGTTAGTGCAAATTCGCTAATAGGTTGCTTATTGTTATTAACAGGAAAAGCCGCATAGCTTAACTTTTCGTGATTAAATGCGCTTAGATGAGCATCCATTTCGCCTGTTTTTATTGCTTCGATACAAGATTGCCGTGTTTTTTTGTGCAAAATAAAATTTATCTTAGCAAGGCTATCGTCAATACGTTTTAAAATGTTGAATTGGGTCTGCGCTGCAAAAATGGGGATTTCATTCCGGGCGTTCAAAAACAGTGGCGCTTTCGCAGAATCGGCATAACAAATATTGATAGTCTGTATGCTTCTGGCTTGCGAATAAAATGTGGCAAACACGGCAATGGCTACTACACACCTAATATAAAATAACGTCACTGTGATAATAAACTACGAATTTAGTAAATTAATACCAGTGTAGAAGCCAAATTTAATTTTTACAAAATGCCTTCGTGCCTAAGCAACCACTCTTTTCTACTAAGTCCACCAGCATAACCAGTTAGTTTACCATTTGCGCCAATAATTCGATGGCATGGCACAATTATACTGATGGGGTTTTTGCCATTTGCCGCCCCAACTGCACGCACTGCTTTTGGGTTATTAATTGCCAGCGCAATATCTTGGTAGCTCTTGCTTGCGCCAAATTCAACGTTCATTAATGCACGCCATACTTGCTTTTGAAAGTCTGTGCCTTTGGTATCAAGCGGCACAGTAAACGCAGTACGATCACCGTTAAAATATTCATTCAGCTCGCTAATACAGATTAAAATCGGTGTCAGTGTATGTTCATTCACCTCTTCTGTTTGCATAATCTCAACTGGGTAAAAGCCTACATAGCTAATACCCTTCGAAGTACTTTGGATGGTGATGTTGCCAATGGGGCTTGGCATAATAACTTGTTGCATGCTCATAGTTGCTGCCATAGTTGAAAAGTTAAATATGAACGAAAAGGTGCGCATCGCTCACTATCAAATTCGCTTACGCCAGCGAGGGCTTTTTTAACCCCTAAATCGCCTGCCAGTAAAATATCAGGATGGCTTTGACCGCGCAGTTTGGCGTAATTTACTGTCCATGGGCCAATACCTTTTAGTTCTAGCCAATTATCAAGTTCTTGATTATCTGGGTTTTGATAACAGTAAGCACTTAAACGCCTAAGCGCATCTTTACGCGCCTGTGGCATTTTAAAAAAATCGAGCTCTGAGTTAGCCACCCACTCAGGGCTTGGAAAATAGTGAATGTTGCTGTGCAGATTAAACTCGTTCACAAGCTGCGTCACTAGGTTATGAGCTGCCGTTACACTTACCTGCTGACCAAGGACTGCACGAATACCCGCTTCATAGTCTGACCAAATCCCGGGTAAGCGCAGCCCTTCACTTAGCGGCATAGCACCTTTAAGCTCGGCATTTAAATGCAGCTCTATGGTGTGTGTATCGGCATCCAAATCTAGCACACGTCGAATATTGTTGATCACTTGCTGTAAATAACGGGTGTTATCAATATCAATGGCCACTTTAAAGTGGTTTTTATGCTCAACAAAATGTGCGGTAAATTGCCCTTGGCAATGTTTGTCTTTAAAGGTTCGACCATAGCTCGTTGCAGTTAGCCATTCGAGGCCACTAATCAAACGGCGCTGTAAAAAGCCATGGTGTGCCTGCCAATTATAAGGCGGCCTAAAAGCCAGTGTTAAATTTAATGTCGCAGTTGGCTTTTTATCTGACTTGCGCAGCTTGGACGGGGCCATATTTAATTGCTTCAAAAATGCATCATTAAAGCGTCGGATACTATTAAAACCTGATGCAAATGCGATATCTGCCATCGACAAATCGGTTTCTTGTAATAGCTGCTTGGCAAAATTGCATTGATTAAATAATCGATATTGGGTGATCGAGAGTCCAAAGTATTGATTAAACAAACGACGTAAGTAACGACTCGACACCCCTAGCCTATCGGCTAACAGCTCACAATCGTAGGCTTCACCTTTATCTATGAGTTGCTTAGCACGTAAAGCGGTGGTTTTGGTTCCTAACCATGCAGAACTATTGGGGGCACTGTCAGGGCGACAGCGTATGCAAGGTCTAAAACCAGCTTGCGCGGCTAAATGCGCGTATTGGTAATACTCAACATTTTTTTCTTGCGCAGTCGGTGCGGGGCAAATAGGTCTGCAATAAATGCCCGTGCTTTTAACAGCAACAAAAAATACGCCGTCAAAACGAGCGTCACGGCTTTGCCTCGCTGTTTGCCATTGTTGGCTAGTCATAGTTATTCTCGTTATTCGCTAATATGGTTAGCTTAACTGAATAATTTTTTTTGACTAGCCAGTTTCGGACCTTAACCTATTTGATTAATGTTTATTTAGTTGCTGCTAAATATCGGCGCTCAACTTCAGACCAATTAATAACCTCATAAAATGCTGCGATGTATTCAGGACGTCGATTTTGATATTTCAAATAATAGGCGTGTTCCCATACATCGAGGCCCAGTATAGGTGTGTGATTATGCATCAGAGGGCTATCTTGATTTAGGCTACTTTCAACAACAAGCTGGTTGTTCTTATCAACACATAACCAAGCCCAGCCACTACCAAAGCGACTAACCGCTGCATTTGTAAATTGCTCTTTAAACTTATCAAAGCTACCGAATGCTTCAACAATCGCTGTATTTAATTCACCACTTGGCTGGCCACCGCCGTTTGGTGTCATTACTTGCCAAAATAATGAATGATTATAGTGACCGCCCACATGCTCTTGCACCGCTTTTTGTAATGGCTCAGGAAGTGAGCCTATGGTACGAAGTAACTTTTCAGCATCCTGTTCACTATAGTGGCTGCCTTCTAATGCGGCGTTAGCTTTATTGATATAAGTTTGATGATGGAGTGTATGATGAATTTCCATCGTTTTCGCATCTATATGTGGTTCAAGAGCTTCATAGCTGTATTCTAATGTCGGTAATGTGTAAGCCATCATGTTTCCTTATCATTAATGAAGTAACTGTGTTTTGTGAGGATGATCACTCAATACATGATTTATGCGTGTGATCAATTCAGGAAAATCTGCGGACATTTGGGCAAATTTAACCAATTCAAAATAGGTTTTGTGATGATGATGCAGAACTAGATGCCGTATTTTTTCATTGGGATGGCATAACACCAAACTAAGCTTTTGATGAGCATGGCATAACCAATTACATGCTTTTTCTGGTTGACCCATCACTTTAAACGTATCTGCTAAGTTATGCGTTGCAACAACAAACGCTGGGAAGCAATGTGATAGTGAATCCGCCACTGTAGTGGCTGTAGGGTATATTCGTAAACTGCGCCATTAATGTCTCTGCAATATTTGCAGCGACTGTATAGTGGTCACGGGCAACAACTAAGTCCCCACATTCAAAAGATAAATTACCTTCATAAATTGCCTTTTGCCATGGGGCAAGTGCATCGTCAATTGGTTGATATGTTGGCGCTGTGTGGGATGTTGTTTGAGTCATAAAATCACCTGCACTTAAAACCTGTGTGTTTAAACTACACACAGAAAAGATTAAATGCAAATGATTTTTATTTATACTTTAATTTGTTTTTTACAGCTAAAACGAATTGCTTTTATTGATGCGCAAAATCAATCAGCTCTTGACCTGTTAAGCGGTAGATAATCCACTCATTTTGTGGTTTAGCACCAATGCTGTCATAAAAATCAATAGCAGGCTTATTCCAATCAAGAACAACCCACTCAAAACGACCGCAGTCTTTTTCGAGTGCTTGTTTAGCAAGGTATTGCATAATTTGCTTACCCGCACCTTTACCACGGCTATCTGAACTGACGTAAAGATCTTCTAAATACAAACCATTTTTGCCAAGCCACGTCGAGTAATTATAAAAATACACTGCAAAACCAATTGGCGTATCACCCTCTAAACAAATAACACTGTGAGCCGTTGCGCCTTCACTGAATAACGTCTTTAAAATAGCTTGTTCGTCTGTTTTAACTGCGTCAGGCTCTTTTTCGTAGATAGCGAGCTCGGTAATAAAATGTAGAATTGTTGCGGCATCACTTGCTACTGCCGGACGGATTGTAATTGCGTTACTCACTCTGTATTCCTTTTTACATCATTATTGTAACGCCCAGTTTATAAGGGCTTTAGCATAGTGTAAACGCCCTTTACAGAAATACAGTGCATTAAAAATGGGGCAACTAAACGTTAGCCCCATTTTGCTTTATTTTTATTTACTCATCGACTTATAAAGTACCGGAAGTACAAATAAAGTTAAGAAGGTTGCACTGACTAAACCGCCAACAATAACAGTAGCGAGGGGCTTTTGAATTTCAGCCCCTATTCCTGTACTGAGCAGCATCGGAATAAGCCCCAGCATTGAAGTAAGCGCAGTCATGAGTACGGGTCTTAGCCGTGAAACAGCGCCTTCAAATACCGCTTTATCTTTGCTATCGCCAGCGCTAACTCGTTGGTTAATGCTTTCAACCATCACTACACCGTTCAATACCGCAACGCCAAATAAGGTGATGAAACCAACGGAACTAGGTACTGATAAATATTGTCCAGTGACATACAATGCAATCACCCCACCAATCACAGCCAAAGGAACATTGACAAGAATAAGCACCACTTGCGATAAGTTACTAAAGGCAAAATAAAGCAATAACGCAATGAGTAACAAGGCCACAGGTACTACAATCATCAGCCGCTGTTGTGCCCGTTGCTGGTTTTCGAACTGACCGCCAATAGCTACACTGTAACCACTTGGCAGCTGCATTTTATCAGCAATTGCAGCGCGTATATCGGCAACAACTGACCCCATATCTCGCCCCTGCACATTCGCTTGAATAACCACCCGCCTTTGCACATCATCGCGACGAACTTGTGGAGCGCCTGACTCAATCTGTACATCGGCTACATCCCCCACCCTAACAATGGCCCCCGCAGGGGTTGGCAGTCGAAGATCAGCAATCACATCCGGGTTTTGGCGATAGCTTTTTGCTATGCGCACATAAATATCATAGCGCTCATTAGCATTAATAATTTGCCCTGCTGATTGCCCACCAATACCATGCTGGACTACATCCATTAAATCAGCCACCGATAAACCAAAGCGCGATAATGCTAAACGGTTGGGTTTGACTATGAGCTGTGCTTCACCGCCTATTTGCTCCATCGCGACATCTTTAGCACCAGGTATTTGCTGTACCAGTTGTTCAATTTGTTGACCTTTTTCACTCAACACCGCCAAGTCACTACCGAACAACTTGATTGCTAACTGCGCTTTAACACCCGATAAAAGCTCATCAACTCGGGTAGCTATAGGCTGTGAAAAATTGAACAAAAGTCCAGGGAATTGCTCAAGCTTGGCTTCCATTAGCTGTTGCAATTCAACACGCGTTTTCGCATTTACCCATTGCTCATGCGGCTTTAAGCCTAAATAGATTTCTATGTTGTTAACCGGTTCAGGATCGCCCCCCACTTCAGCACGACCGATTCGGCTCAGCGCATATTCCACTTCGCTAAACTCAAGCAACATGGCTTCAAGCTTTGGTGCAACTGCAATTGCTGTATCAAGGCTTGCAGAGGGAGCAAGTGTCACACGTAGGTTAATAGTGCCTTCTTCAAGCTCTGGCACAAACTCAGTACCCAGCTTTGGTAGCATAACGGCCGCTACAATCAGCAATAACCCAGCAATAGCTAAAACGCTGCGTTTAGCGTGCAATGCTTTTTGTAAAGCCCGTTGATAAAGCATATCGATTGGTTTTAATAAGATGCTTTGCTTTACTGTCACGCCCTTAGCAAATAAGTACACACACAGAGCTGGCACAACAACCAAGGCAACAATCACAGCGCTAATAATCGCCAGCATAATACTCACAGCCATTGGCTGAAATAACTTAGCTTCAACACCTTCAAAGCTAAACAGCGGTAAAAATACCGTTAGAATAATCAAAGAGGCAAAAAAGATTGGTCGTGAAACTTCTTTTGCAGCAGTAGCAACAAGCTCGGCAGGTGATTTATGTTGATTGTTTTTCAATCCTAAATGTCTAAACACATTCTCAACCATCACCACTGAGCCATCTACCAGCATACCGATGGCAACAGCAATACCACCTAACGACATTAAGTTTGCCGATAATCCAAGCCATGCCATTACACTCAGTGCTAAGCCAATCGAAATAGGGATCGACAACAGCACCAAAAATGTTGCTCTTAAATCCAACAAAAATAGCGCTAATACTATGATAATAAATATAAAAGCTAAAAGCAGTGCATCAATAACCGTTTGTACCGCTTGGCTAATAAGCTCTGCTTGGTCGTAAATTGCTTTAAATTCAACTCCCTTTGGCAGTGCTTGATTTATCATCTCGACACGTGCGTTGATGCCATCAATCGTTTGCTTGGTATTAGCACCCATTCGTTTGAGCACGATGCCGGTGACCACCTCACCACGATTGACTATTTCGCCTTTTTCATCACGTTTAGACAAGGTGACAGCACCTTGACGAATTTCACTGCCAAGTTCAACATTCGCAACATCTGCCACTTTAACGACCGTACCATCAATTGTTTTGATAGGCGTTTGTGCAATCTCAGTAAGCCCCTTTTCGCCTGGGGTAAACCAACCTGTACCTCGGATAACAAGTTGTTCTTGACCACGGTTCATATACCAGCCACCGACATTGCTGTTGTTAGCATCTAGCGCATTGCTGACATCTTGTTGTGTTAAGTCATAAGCTAATAACTTATTGGGGTTTAAATTTACTTGATACTGCTTTACCTCGCCGCCAAATGACAAAATATCGGTCACACCATCAATGGGTAAAATAAGTAATTTAACAACCCAATCATTTAAACTACGCAGTGCCATGCTATCAATGTTTGCACTCGGCTTTGCTTCAAGTAAATACTGATAGACTTGTCCAAGCCCCTGAAGTGTTAGGGCCCATGGTTGGCATACCTACACCAGTTGGGATCAGCTCTTTAGCAGATTGCAAACGTTCAAAAACAAGTTGCCTAGCAAAGTAAATATCAACGCCTTCTTTAAACACCACAGTGACGCCCGATAAACCCGTTTTAGAAATAGAACGAACCTGTTCTACATCGGGCAGTGCATACATCACGGCTTCTATCGGGTATGTGATCAGTTGCTCTACTTCTTCAGCCGCGAGCCCTGGCGCTTCAGTGTTAACTGCAACTTGCACATTGGTCACATCAGGAAACGCATCTAGATTTAGTTTTGGGATCATAAATGCACTCACTGCAATTGCAGCAAGCAAGGCCAACACCACCAGTAAACGGCTCTTTATCACCGCCTCTATTAATAAATTAAACATGCGTCACCTCTAGTGGTTATGCGGATCGAATCCGCCTTTAGCTAGCTGTGAGGCAATAAAAAAAGCACCTTGCGTGACAATTTCAAGCCCTGCTTCAATATCAAACACTTCGCGATAATCACCAAAACTTCGACCTAGGGTCACTTCTTTTGCGATAAAGCCACCATCATCATCAACAACGAACAATTGCCAGTCGCCATCGGCACTGCGTGTTAACGCATTTTCCGGTACGGCAAGTACCGCTTGCTCTGTTTCAAAATGGAAGTACACATCCGCAAACATGCCAGGATGCAAACTATGTTGCGTGTTTTTTACTTCGAGCCTAACTGTTCGCGAGCGTGTTTGTTCATCAATCGTATGCGCTTCTTGAATAACTGTTGCTTGATAGCGATGGCCGTTTACTTCTAACAGCGCCTTAGAACCATTACTGATAGTACGGTCTTGATTAGCTGAAAGCTGTGCGGCAACCCAAAGCGCTGATTCATCGGCAATCAGCATCAGCTCAATCCCCGAATCAACACGCTGACCTTGAGCAAAGTTATCAGTTAAAACAGCACCCGATGTTTGTGCAAACAAGGTATATTCACCGAGCTTTTCAGGCGCTATGGTGAGTGTTTGCGCAATGGCTTGTTTCGATAAACCAATGGCAACAAGTCGGCTATAGGCGACTTCATATTCGGCTTTAGCGGTCAGGATTTGCTTTTCGCTCAGTGTGCCGCGTGTCATTTTAGTGACTCGTTGCCACTCAGCTTCTGCTAATCTAAATTCAGTTTGTTGGCTGGCAACTTCACCGCTAAATAAGGTGACTAAAGAATCTCCTTTATTTACGTGTTGCCCCAGCAAGGCATGGCGCTTTACAACAATTGAATCAACACGCGGTGATACCACATAACTGGCATAGCCATTGGCTTTAATTTCACCTGGGGCATACAAGGTTTGATTGTGTGTTTTTAGTACAAGGCGTTCAACTTTTATATTAGCCAGTTGCTGTTGTTGCTCAGTTAAACTGACTTCATTAGTTTGCTCAGCTTGCTCATTTTCTTGGTGATCATGCTCCAGCTCTGAAGCATGATTATTTGTCACATACATAAAACATACGCACAGCAATGCGTAACGCATAAAATTTCTTAAATACATATATTGTCTCTTACTTAAAATGGGCTAAGCCCAAATAAAATCTAAAAAGGGTTTTGGATTAAGTAAGAGGAAAAATTGGTGGGCGATGTAGCGGTGCTAAGTCAGCCGATTTGAAATTTAAATCGAGTGATTCTATTTTAGTGAAATAGACATCAGTAGGCTCAGACAGGTGTAGCGTATCTACAAATGCAGGGCTATGACAAACGTGACAATGGCCTTTCTCAGCTGAGTCAGATAACTGTTTTGCAAGCTCAGCATGCTCAGCTTGGTGTAGCTGATGATCGCCATTGACAGCGCAATGGGCTTCAAGGTCGATTTCTTCTGATAGTAGTACCGAAGCCTGATTAAACGCAGCATTATGATCGGCCACATCAAAGCTATCCAGCAATGGCTGGAGCAATAATACGCTAATCAAAATAAACAATGCAGCTTTCACACAGAACCTAAAATTAAACCTAAAAATTGGTACAACGGCGCTAAATTAACAAATCCACCTGCATTTGAACAGTAAATTATTCGTGTACGCAAGTAAATGATTACAAACATTTCAAAACGCGTATTCGCATGATATAAAAATAAAGCAAATCAATAACTCGGTAATTTTTATGGGACACGGACACCACCATCATCACGATACAAATAACCAAAGCACCCGCCAACTCATGCTGGCTGTTGCGATTAATGTGTTATTGACTGTCGCTCAGGTGATTGGCGGACTTGTTTCTGGAAGCTTATCCTTAATTGCCGATGCATTACATAATTTAAGCGATGCGTCGTCACTCTTTATTGCTTTGATTGCGCGTAAAATTGGTGCAAAACCTGCTAATGACCGCTACCAATATGGTTATAAACGCGCCGAGATCCTTGCAACTTTATTTAACAGCCTAAGTTTAATTGTGATTGGTGGTTATCTGATTGTTGAAGCCATCTCCAACTATTTAAATCCTCAGCCCATTGACGGCTGGATCGTCATTTGGGTTGCGGGTCTTGCGCTTGTTATTGACCTAGTCACCGCCCTATTAACTTACAAAGCGGGTGCAAAAGACAGTATGAACATTCGTGCCGCGTTTATTCATAACATTTCGGATGCAATGGCTTCGGTGGTGGTGATAATCGCCGGTACCTTAATCATTTTGTATCAGTGGTATATTGTTGATTTAATTGCCACTATGTTGATTTCTATGTATGTCATTTATCACGGTATTTTACTGTTAATTGCGAGTAGCAAAATTTTGATGCAAGCAGCCCCTGATAATTTTAACAAAACAAAAACTATCACTGGGCTTAAAGCAGAATTTGCAATCACTGATGTTGATTACCTTAAAACATGGCAGATAGATGACCATCACATTCATTGCGAGCTTAAATTTAGTGCTAAGCAAAACATCAATAACGATGAAATTCGTCACTTTTTACATGCTAATTTTGCCATCGAAAGCTGTACCATTGAACAAGTTTTAGTGTAAATGTTACGCGTTATCATTTACTATTCAGTTTTGTTTTAACAGCAAACTGAAGGAACAAACCTTGTTGAAGTTGTGGTTACGTCGTACACATTTATTGCTTGCCTTAATAAGCGGTTTATTTTTAATTTGTTTAAGCATGACCGGTGCCTTGCTTATTTACGCAAAAGACATTCAACACCTCACTCAAAGCGATAAGTGGACAGTTACCCCAGCAACATCAACACTTGATTTTGATAGCCTTATCAAACACGTTTCAGCTTCAACTGAGCAACCCGTTACCCTGCTAATGCCAGAGCAGCGCAATGACCTTGCGTGGCAATTACAGCTTGCCAATAACCGTTACGTGAGTGTTAACCCTTACACTGGCCAAATTTTATATGAATACGATTACTACAGCACTATTTATGGCTTTACCATGGCTTTGCATCGTTGGCTGCTTTATGAAGATGGTGATAAAAACCGCCCTTTAAGAAACTGGGTATCTGTGTGCGCGCTCATTCTTATTATTGAAATTTTGCTTGGCTTTTATATCTGGGTTAAACCAAAAAATCGTATGAAACGCTTGGCTATTAAGCGTAAAGCAAAGTTTAGAGTATTGATGTATCAGCTACATACCGTTCTAGGCGTATATTTTTTAATTCCACTCATTTTAATTGCCTATACAGGTATGGCGTTTAACTGGAAAGAACAAACAAAAGCCGTATTAGAGTTTGTGATGCAAGGCACTGTTGAAGACAGACCTAAACCTCCGGCGGTGATCCCTCCTTCAGAGAACGCGCCTCATCAAGTTCAAAAAGCATTTGATAATGCGCTAACCGTATTTCCGAAAGGTCAGTTATTTAGAATTTACTTACCTAAAAAACCAAGTGACAACATTGGTTTTAGGATAGAGAACCCAGGTGAAAGTCATGCTTATAGTTGGGTATGGGCAAACCCATATTCAGCGGATATTGTCACAAGTTATGATGCTAGTAAAAGCTCTTGGGCCACACAAACATGGAACTTTAAATATAAGTTTCATATAGGTGATTTTGCAGGACCGATTGTGCAGTTACTGTGGTTAATACTTGCTCTTTCACCTTTATTTTTTGTGGTTTCGGGCGTTTACTTTTGGTACAAGAGGCATAATAAGTAGCAAGCTTTTAATCTTGATTGCTCTTTTTCATATGGACTGATTATGAAAACTAAACTCAAAAACGCATTCAATTACGAAATGCTGCAGGCAAAATCAGCATACAGTAACGGCGAATACACGCAGGCTTTTACACATCTAGAAAGAGCACATATTCTAGGCCAGTCTTATATTATTCCTCACACATTATCGCACTGGTGGATGTGTAAAATTGGTTTTAAAACACATAATAACAAAGAAGTTATCGGCCAGTTTATGCGCATTTTTGCATCGGTTATATTTTCTCGTTTATGGGTTCCTAAGGGAAATACAGGGGGAACTGACGTTAATCCATTTAAAGTAATGCCAGTACCTGAGGACTTAAAACAGTACCTAGACTGATTCACTACCCAAGGTACTAGTAACTATATTTATATTTTTATTTCTTACCTATTATTGCAAATCATTATCATTACTCTTGCCTTTACACTTCTTTACATTTACACTTCTGCCCCACTAAACAGTCTATTTATCTTTTTTTAACAAGGACAACCATGTTAAGAACGTCGTTAACACTTATTGCACTGGCAGTAAGTAGCTATTCTTTCGCTGATGACTCAATCAATAAAAAATTAACCGCTGAAGAAATGGAGCACGTTGTTGTTTCTGGTAGCCGCGTATTTGAAAGCATCGATGAAGTTCCTGCGTCAATAACCATTATTAACCAAAAGCAAATCGAAGAGCATTTAAAAGTTAATCCAGAACTACAAAGTTTACTATCACAGATGGTTCCAGGACTTGCACCAGACACAAATAGTTCAAGTAATACGGGTCAGAGCTTACGTGGTCGTGCTCCACTGGTTATGATTGACGGTGTGCCACAATCAACACCACTTAGAAATGGCTCATTAGGCGTTAAAACACTCGACCCTAGTGCCATTGCTCGCATTGAGGTAATTAAAGGTGCAACATCGGTATATGGTAATGGCGCATCAGGCGGCATTATTAACTACATCACTAAGCAAGCTAGCAGCGATGGTAAAACAGAAGGTGAAATCAGCCTATCGTCACGTTTTAGTGCAGTTAAATTAGAAGAGAGTGCAGGTGCACGAATCTCAGCAGCAATTAATGGTCGTGCAGATAAATTAAGCTACTTATTTACAGCTAGTTATGAAGAAAATGGTGTGCAACGTGATGCAGAAGGCGATATTTTAGGTCTTCAATACGGCTTATCTGATGCTGTAACTGAAAACTACTTCACAAAGCTAAGTTATGACTTTGATGACGAAAAGCAACTACAATTTAGCTATAACTACTTCAGCTCACAACAAAAAACTGATTTAGGTGATGTAGTTGGTGATGGTAACAAAGGCGAAAAAACATACGCTATTCACGTACCAAAAGAGCTACAAAAACGTGGTAAGCCGCAGGGTCCTGATGGTAATGAAAACATTACTTTAAAATACACAGACTACGCGTTATTTGAAAACACCCAAATGACCCTAGATCTGTATATGCAAGACATCGAAAATATATTTTTCTTTTCACCAAACCTTGCTAACCCTGACGAAGGTTACGATGGCGGACAATCAATCATCCGCTCTGAAAAAGAAGGTGCACGCGCTACATTTAACACACTGGTTGATTTTGACACTGTTGAGGCAACATTTATTTATGGTTTAGATGCTTTGAACGATACCACTTCACAACCGCTAGTAGATGGTCGCGTTTGGGTTCCTGAAATGGAAATGGAAAGTATTGCTGGCTTCCTACAAACTAAATGGGTTATCAACAACGACATCATTGTTAAAGCGGGTGTTCGTAAAGAAAGCATTGATTTAACAGTTGATGATTACGACACTTTAAAGCTTTGCCGTTCAGCAACACAATGCTCAGTACCATTGAGTGTTAAAGGCGATACCATTGATTACGACGCTACAACCTACAACATTGGCGTTAAATACAACTTATCGGATGCATTTAGCCCGTTTGCAAATTACTCGCAAGGCTCTGATATTTCGGATATTGGCCGTCTTTTACGTTCTGCAACTGTGAACGATATTGGTTTAATTCAAACTGAAGCTTCAATCATCGATAACTATGAGGTTGGTTTTACATCTCAATTTGATGATGTACGCTTTGAATTTGCTGCTTACCGTAGTACGTCAGAGTTTGGGACAACGAATAGCTTTAATGAAATAACGGGTGTTTATGAGCCTGTACGTGCACCACAAGAGATCTGGGGTTACGAAACAGTCGTTGACTACACTATCAACCCAACATTAAGTCTAGTTGCTACTTACAGCTATGTTGAAGGTAAAAACACAGAAGACGATATCTACCTTGGCTCTCGACAAATTAGCCCACCAAAAGGCACCGCTAACTTAAACTGGAAGCCAAGCGATGAGCTTTCATTAAGTGTGAGCTACCTCTATGTAGGTTCGCGTAAACGCTTTGAACCAAATGCAGATGGTGAGTACGTAGGTGATCAAGGGCCAATTGATAGCTATAACATTTTCAATTTGAGTGGTCGTTACAATTTTGCAGACAATTGGCAAGCATTTATGGGCGTAGAAAACCTCTTTAATAATGATTATTTCCCTGCCCGCGCTCAAGCATATACATATGGTGGCTATAACATTAAAGGTTTAGGCACGACAGTGACACTCGGTGCTAAATATAGTTTTTAGTCTTTGACTGACTATCACTTTATAAGCCCTTTTAGTAAGGGCTTTTTTATTTGTGAAAATACAAACAATAAATTGTTCACAAATCGATCACTAACGCAAACTTAAACGAGAATCACAATCAATAGTAACCACCTGATTTACAAGGAAAAATATTTGCATTCTTGTTTTAATGTACTACAATTATCGCAACTTGGAATTTGAGGACAGCACGATGAAAGGTAACCAAAAAGTCATAGACAGTTTTAACAAACTTCTCGCTAACGAATTAGCCGCTATAGATCAATACTTTATCCACTCTCGCATGTATGATGATTGGGGCCTAAATAAATTGTACGAGCGCCTTAACCATGAAATGGAAGAAGAGAAAGATCACGCAGATTGGCTAATAAAACGTATTTTATTTTTAGAGGGCGTGCCTAACATGACGAAACGTCGTGACCTGTTAATCGGTTCTGACGTGAAAAGCATGATGCAAAACGACCTAACTCTTGAACTTGAAGTCGTTGACTGTGTTAAAGAAGCCATTGCAGTTTGTGAGCAAGAGAAAGATTATCAATCTCGTGAAGTACTTGAAAAGCTATTATTTGATACCGAAGAAGATCATGTTTATTGGCTTGAACAGCAACTTGGCTTAATCGACAAAATTGGTAGCCAAAACTACCATCAATCTCAAATGGGCGAATAGAGGCTAAACGTATGAAAGGCGATAAAAGCGTAATTGCAGCATTAAATAAAGTGTTAGCCAACGAATTAGTCGGTATTAACCAATACTTCTTACATGCACGCATGTTTAAAGATTTTGGCTTTTCTAAACTAGACAAAGCTGATTACAAAGTATCTATTCAAAAAATGAAAAACGCTGACCGTCTAATTGAGCGTATTTTATTTTTAGAAGGCCTACCTAACCTACAAGATTTAGGGCGTCTTCGTATTGGCGAAAACTCTGAAGAAATGATCGAAGCAAACATGAGCTTTGAGCTTGACTCATTACCTGATCTTAAAGCAGCTATTAAACTTGCTGAAGAGAAAAAAGATTATATCAGCCGTGAAGCGTTAGATAACATTTTAAACGAGCAAGAAGAACAAATTGATTGGCTTGAGACACAACAACAGCTAATCAAAACCGCAGGACTTGAGAATTACCTGCAATCGCAAATGTAATACTAATTTGATCTAGAATAAAGCAGCGCCAGCTGCTTTTTTTTATTCTATTACCCTCACCACAATCCAAAACTTAAATACTAGTTAGGCTGAGCAGTTTTAAGCCAAACAGATCAGAAAAATCAGATATCGCTGTAATTGTCGCAATTAAAAATGACTACACGATGAACAAAGTAATGATTTTTATTATCATCTCATTGTTTTCTTTTTAGAAACGGATGCTGCCCTTTTTAAATTTAAAATCAGGTCAAAAATACACCACTAAATACTGACCAATCGCATCTATTACTAACATAAATTTAGGTTAAATAATGAATGATTTAGGTAAACGAGTAGCCCTTTCACCTTCTTCTAACAACTTTAAGGAGTGTGTAGATAAAACCCTAAACGAAGGCATTATTGCCGGCAAAAAAATAACGATGAACTGGCTAGTTGACGCACTCAACTACCCCAATAGAAAAAAGCTAGAACGGGATTTTCGGCGCAACTTAAATACAACTTATCGTGTCTATGTGATGGAAAAACGCTTAGCTGTTGCCATTAAGATGTTAGATGATGAAAAGCTTTCAGTGAAAGCGATTGCACTGTCGAGTGGCTTTAGTAACTCAGCCACATTTTGTAATGCATTTAAACGAGAGTTTGGCTCTGCCCCATCTGTTTACAGAACAGAGCAATTAAAGGAAATTGTTAAAAGCAGTTGCCATATGATAAACACAGATCAGTTAGCAGCTTTTCATTCATAAGTTATTTTTGCGCACTTTATTGGTGCGCATAACCTCATAACTTTTCATATACGCAGCTTAGTTCTGGTTGGCTAAGTGTGTAAGTTATAGTGTTCGAATCGTTAAAGCGTAAATCTTCCACTATGGTTGTAGCATCATTTTCATCATCGCAACGAAAATAACGTTTGGTTCTGACAATGCCGTTAACGAAATATTTCAGTTTTGAACTAACAATACAAAAATTCGGTATTTTTCTCGTACGCGTGCCGTTATGTAAATCACTAAAATCAATAAGAGTGCCTAAATTAAAGCCTTGCGTGGGTTGCTGGACAAGTTTGAAAGAGGCACTTTTGCATAGTTCATGACTTCCCTCATCCGCTTTATAATCACCCTGCTTAGTCTTTATAAGAGATAAGAACTGCGTTTTATTACTTGGTTTCATATCAAGCAAAGCACTTGCAAAAAGCGATGTTGAGAATAAAAAAAGTACTAAATAGGCGTAATATCTCATTAAAAATCCAAAAGCTTATACATGTTCAACAAGCATAGCATGCTGATGATGCTTGTTGAATCTCCTAATAATTTACTTTCATACGTAATAAGTCACAAATTCGTTTGAGTTAAGTAGCTTTTTCACCTCGAATTTTTTTAGCTAAGGTAGCCAGTTCCTCATCACACGCTCTCTCGCAATCGTGTGATGATAAATAACCTTCGTACTTTTCGATAAATGGGCCAAATGTAGGCTCAATATGAGTGAAATCAGACGAACTTCCAGTACCATGCAGCGGGGACAGCTTGCTATGTAAATGATCAATTTCATAGCCTTCCAAAAACATACCCGAACGCCCTACATCTTCAAATGCATCATCAAGAAGAATAGCGACTTTTTTAGTGGCTATTATTAATTTTGATAAATCTTCATCAGTTTGGGCAAAAGCATAGCTAGAGAGGTGTTTTTTCGGAATAACAACTGTCGCACCTCGCGTATTGGGGTAAATAGATAAAAAAGCCAAATGTTCATCATCTTCCCAGAGTTTATGGCATGGCTCTTCACCTTTAACTATTTTACAAAAAATACAATCATGCATCCCAAATATATCCTTATTTAGTTTTCTTATACGACAGACCATAAATTGCAGAGTCCAGCACAACTCCACTAATTAAGTCTTCTGTTAGCTCAAGCCTTGGCTGAAAGATTTAAAGACAGTGCTAACAATATACACTGTATTTGAACTCATTATATTTTCTTATTGTGATATAGCATTTATGTTAATTTTTACCGACCAAAACCAATGACCTTTTTGCCACTTAACCCTTTTTTATGCCATTCGGTTTGTTCTTCGCAAAATATTTGCGCATCTAATTCTTTACTTGGCTCTTCGTTTAAGCTGCCTGCAGGCACAAGTAAGTATTTGTTGTCTTGAGATGCAAATGGCAGCGCAGAGCCACAAGTCTTACAAAAGGCTCGTGATAGCGCACGACCAGGGTAATTAAAGCGCGTAATATGATGCTCACCTTTAATCCATTCGATAGCATCGGGTGAAGTAAATAAATTTGCAGCGTGCGCAGTGCCAGACAATTTTCGACATTGCTCGCAATGACAAAAGAAAAAGCGCTTAAAGCTATCAGTTACTTTAAAAGTCACTTCACCGCAGCAACATCCGCCGGTTAGTGTTTTAGTCATCTCTATCTCCTCATTAGCTAAGCCAAAAATTTATAACCTAAACAATGCGCTATTTAAAAATTTTAGGCAATAAAAAAGGCCATGTTGCGTACGCAGCATGGCCTTTTTAATTAGTTCAACTTAGAAATCTAAGTTTGATAAAACGTCATCATCAACGTTATTAGATAAGGTCACTTTAAGCTTAGGGGTACGCGCCATTTCACGCTTAATTGCAAAATTAGCTTCTTCGTTACGTGCCCAACTACGACGAGCAATACCGTTGTTTACATCAAATAATAGCATAGATTTCAAACGTCGCTCGGCAGCTTCACTACCATCTAGTAGCATACCAAAACCACCGTTGATCACTTCGCCCCAGCCTACACCACCACCATTGTGGATAGATACCCAAGTAGCACCACGGAAGCCATCACCAATTACGTTATGAATCGCCATGTCTGCTGTAAAGCGGCTACCGTCATAAATGTTTGATGTTTCACGGAAAGGTGAATCCGTACCACTTACGTCATGGTGGTCACGCCCAAGTACAACTGGACCAATTTCACCACGATTTATGGCATCATTAAAGGCTTTAGCGATTTCAGCGCGGCCTTGTGCATCTGCATATAGGATACGTGCTTGTGAACCAACAACGAGTTTGTTCTGTTTCGCATCTTTGATCCAAGTGATGTTGTCTTGCATTTGCTGTTGAATTTCTTCAGGCGAGTCCGCCATAATTTTTTCAAGGACTTGTGCAGCAATCGCATCTGTTTTATCAAGGTCGTCTGGTTTACCTGATGTACATACCCAGCGGAACGGGCCAAAACCATAGTCAAAACACATTGGACCAAGAATATCTTGTACGTACGATGGGTATTTAAAATCAATCCCATTATCAGCCATTACATCGCCACCAGCGCGTGATGCTTCTAGCAAGAACGCATTACCATAATCAAAGAAGTAAGTGCCTTTCGCCGTGTGCTTGTTAACAGCATCGGCGTGGCGTTTAAGCGTCGCTTGTACTTTTTCTTTAAATACCTCTGGCTCTTCACGAATTAAACGATTTGACTCTTCATAGCTGATATCAACTGGGTAATAACCGCCTGACCACGGGTTATGAAGTGAAGTTTGATCTGAACCTAAGTGAATGAAAATATCTTCTGCTAAGAAGCTTTCCCAAACATCAACCACGTTACCGATAAAGGCTATCGATACCACTTCCTCATTTTGCTGAGCAGTACGCACACGCTCAACAAGATCTGGCATGTTATCAATTAACTCATCAACCCAACCTTGCTGGTGACGCTTAATGGCCGCCTTAGGGTTAACCTCTGCACATACGGTAATACAGTTAGCAATGTTACCCGCTTTAGGCTGAGCACCACTCATACCGCCTAAACCAGCCGTTAAGAAGATTTTACCTTTCGGTGATTCACCTTTTTCAAGCACTTTACGAAATGCATTCATTACCGTAATGGTTGTACCGTGCACAATACCTTGCGGGCCAATGTACATAAATGAACCCGCAGTCATTTGACCATATTGAGTTACACCCAATGCATTGAATTTTTCCCAGTCATCCGGTTTTGAATAGTTCGGGATCATCATACCGTTAGTCACAACCACGCGCGGTGCTTCTACTGATGATAGGAATAACCCCATAGGGTGACCCGAATACATGTGAAGCGTTTGGTCTTCTTCCATTTCGCTTAAGTACTTCATGGTTAATAAGTACTGCGCCCAATTTTGGAATACTGCACCGTTACCACCATAAGTGATAAGCTCTTCTGGGTGCTGCGCTACAGCAGGGTCAAGGTTGTTGTCGATCATCAACATAATAGCGGCAGCTTGTTCGCATTTAGCCGGGTAATCGCTGATCGAGCGCGCTTTAAGCTCATAGTTAGGCTTAAAGCGATACATGTAAATACGGCCAAATTGTTTGAGCTCAGCAGCAAATTCAGCAGCTAGTTCTTGATGCCATTCTTTAGGGAAATAACGCAATGCGTTACGAATAGCTAATTGCTTTTCGTCAGCCGATAAAATGTCTTTACGTTTTGGAGCACGGTTTGCATCACTTGGATACGGTTTTGGCTCTGGCAATACGCTTGGGATACCTTGCTTAATTTGTTCTTGAAAAGTCATTATTTGCTCCCTTAGTTAACTTTAAACGCTTGCGATTTAACAAGTTCTACCATGGCATCAATATCAGGCTTAAGTAAGCGGTCTTCTTCTAGTTTGGCAACTTTGCTGCGAATTAGCGCAAAGTTTTCTTCAATGATGTCTGAACACGTGTTAGGACGTCTAAATTCAATTGCTTGCGCTGCATACATCAGCTCAATAGCAAAGATTTTATCAAGATTACCTAAAATCTGGTTTAACTTACGACCAGAAATACTCCCCATAGATACGTGATCTTCTTGGCCCATTGATGTTGGTACGCTGTCTGCTGATGGTGGGAAACACAAAGATTTGTTTTCTGTTACCAATGCCGCAGTCACGTATTGTGGGATCATCATGCCAGAGTTTAAGCCACCCGATGACGTTAATAAACGCGGTAAACCATGTAAGCCCTCAAGTAGCAAGTAACAACGACGATCAGCAATGTTGCCAAGCTCTGCTGCTGCGATTGAAGCATAATCTAATACCATAGCAAGTGGTTGACCGTGGAAACCACCACCCGAAATGGCTTCTTCTTCGCTGATCACAATAGGGTTATCTGTTACAGAATTCATTTCTGTTTCAGCAAGTTCTTTTAAGTGGTAATACGCATTACGTGATGCACCATGAACTTGAGGAATACAACGCAGTGAGTAAGGGTCTTGAACACGGTCACAATCAGTGTGTGAAGCCATGTTTTCAGAGCCTGCAAAAAAGCTGCGCATACGCGCTGCAACTTCAACGTTACCTTTAAAAGCACGAATGGCGTGTAACTCTTCACGAAACGGTGATTGGCTACCTTGCATACCTTCAATGCTCATAGCACCTGCGATATCAGCAAGGTCTAATAGGTAACGCATTTTAGTAAGCGCAGTAATGGCATGCGATAAGATAAACTGAGTACCATTAATTAACGCTAGGCCTTCTTTAGCATGTAAATCTAAAGGCGCTAAACCGTGCTCTTTTAATACGTCTGCAGCTGGCTTGATTGTGTCGTTTACCCAAAACTCACCTTCTCCTAAAAGAGGTAAGAATAGGTGTGATAACGGTGCTAAGTCACCCGATGCGCCAACTGAACCTTGCTCTGGTACAACAGGAATAATATCAAGTTCAATAAACTTAAGCATACGCTCAACTACGGTTAAACGAATACCTGAAAAACCTTGGCTTAATGCATGTACTTTGGTGATGAGCATTAGCTTTGAAATAGGTTTAGCGATTGGCTCACCCACACCGACAGCGTGTGTAATCAATAAATTCTTTTGTAATAGATTGGTTTCTTCTGGAGAAATTTGTGTATCACATAATGGACCAAAGCCCGTATTGATACCATAAATGGCTTTATCTGAGGCAGCCATTTTGTCTACGTTTTGGCGGCTTTTATTAATTTTATCAATCGCTTCTTGGCAAAGCTCTGCCTGTAACGTACCGGCTGCAATAGCATTAACGCTGTCTAACGTTAATTGGTCAACACCATACTTAAATGTCATTTATAACTCCTAAAGAACAGGATAAGTTTTATTTAGAGGGAGTCTAGCTTGCTCTAGTTGTTTTACAAATGCATAATTATCGTTATTCATTCCAGATTTATCGAACTAAAAGAAGTGCTATGCAAGTTCATGACGTAGATCTGCGCTTATTGCGCGTTTTTGTAGCAATTGTTGAGTGTGGCGGGCTTTCAGCCGCAGAGTCACGTTTAAATATTGGCCGCTCAACGATCAGTGCGCATTTATCTGATTTAGAAGTAAGGCTTGGCATTAAATTATGTAAACGTGGCCGCAGTGGTTTTGAAATTACAGACGCTGGCGCTATTACCTATCAAGCATCGATTGAACTGCTTCAGCAATGCGAAGCGTTTGCTAATACTGTAGCAAGCTCTAAAAACGAGTTATCGGGGCGTTTAAGTATTGCCATGATAGATACCATGGTCAGCGACCCACGCTGTGCCATCCCAAGTGCTATTGCAAGATTAAAAGGCAAGGGTAAAAACATTCAGTTTGATATTAATGTGTGTGAAGCACGAGAGGTAGAAACCGCAGTAGCCAATGGCCGTTCATTAGTGGGGATTGGTGTTAGCCGCCATCATATTCGCGGCTTAGACTATACCGCCCTGCATAACGAAACTAACTTTTTGTATTGCGCAGTCGGTCACCCCTTATTTGAGTGTGAAGACAAACAAATAAATGAGCTGCTCAAAGAAGCTGAGGTAATTACCAGTAACTACATGCGCGATAAAGAAAGCCGAAACGACGGTTTAAACTATCAAAATAGTGCTGTTGCTTATCACGATGAAGGTATTGCACATTTAATTTTATCGGGTGAGTTTATTGGTTATTTACCCGACCACTACGCACAGTTCTGGGTTGATAAAGGTATTTTCAAAGCTATTCAACCGAGTAAATATCACTACGATATTCCTGTGGTATTGATCACCTCAAAAACAAATGCCAATTCGCCGCTAGCAAGCGCCATGATTGACGAAATTAAGCGCTGTTACGCGGTTTAGTTTTAAACTTATTGATTAAACTAAAAACAATCAAAATCAGACCAAAAATACCAAGCAATATACGCGTAATATTGCTTTTAAATATTGCCTGTTCATAACTTTGGATCATCTTACCATTTAGTTGTAACTGATGAACTTTATACGCTTCGGCACTTTTATTATATGAAGCTAAAACATGAACGTGATCATTTAATTCAATTGGTAAATTCGTTGGTCTTAGGTATGTAGTCGTCTTTTCAGTTCCTACAACTGTCATAAGTTTACATTTATTGTGTTGCCCACAATTTCTATGTGATTCATAAAAGCGTTGTACTACACCCTGCTCATCTAGTAGTTGTTCTTTTATAGGCAAATCCAAAAAATAGAATGCGGCAATTATTTGCAATAGGCCTATTAAAAATAAATAAGAAGATAAAAACTTTTTTTCTTCTTTTTTCGTGTATTGAGTGATTGGCGACTGATGCGGTGTATTAAGCATTGAGCTGCGGCTCTTTAGTTTCTTTAATTAGCACAAGGCTAAACGCGATCATGGCAAGGTTTGTAGTCACAGGATTAAACGCTTCGATTAAAAGTGTGGGCTGTAAAACAGCAACAAACAGCATTAGCCCAACTAAAGCAGCTATATTGAGAATATTGAGTAAGATTGAACGATAGAAAATAAAAAACAGCACGGCAAAAATCATTTCACCTATGCCAGCTGCTCGGGTAATAAGTGTTGAAATTTCAGCATTAAAACCAAAACTGGCTGTCATTTTTAGTTCAAGGGGAGCAATGTGAATAAGTTTTGGTATCAGCCCATGATAAAGCCAACTAAAGCTGATAATAAATCGAGCGATTTGAATGTTAGTGAAGTATTTCATGAAAGATTATGTGCAGAGTCATTGTGTGCTCAGACAGAGCACACAATGAATACGGCTTAAACCGTTGGCTTACCAAAACGGTTTTCTGCTTCATCACCCGCTAAAAAGCCATTTTCAATCAGTACCCAAATACCACCAATCACTGGTACTAAACCAATTAGTACCCACCAACCTGACTTGTTGCGGTCGTGCCAACGTTTAACTTGAATAGCAAGCGATGACCAAATTAGTGGAATGTAAATTAAAAGTGGAAGGAAAATGGCCGCATTTTGTGAGATCATTGCGCCAATACCACTTAACACAAGCATAGCTAAAACACTAATTAGCATTAATCCTAATACTGATAACCAATAAGTTTTACGTGGAATTCTACCTTGGAAAGAGAATAAGATATCCTTACGACTCATGGTTGTTGTCTCTGTTGAAATATTAGCAACATCTGATTCAGGAGCTTGATAAACGTTTTCTGACACTGTCATTTCCTTTTGAGTTTACTTCGGTTTTAGCAAGGCTACCACTCCGTGCAGCTTACTGATTAATCAAAAATAATTTTTGCACTTTATTAGATCCAACTGAAATTATTGCTGAATCCAACATGAACAAAAGTACCATAAATAATACTATTTAAGGAACTAAAAATTAATAATACAATTAAATTTAATACTTTTTAACTAGCTGAAATAAATAAACTTTAGCTCTCGATATCTCTTTAAACTACAAAAAGCCATTCGAGTGGTTGCTACTGCCAATATTTAGCAAACAGGCGAGGATATGCCTGTTTTAAAAATTTCGGCTTGTCTTTAAAACGCTTGCCCTTTGGCTGTTCAAGCCCAGATGGAATAAATGGTAGCTCATCGCCATTACGCTCTTCAAACAGCATACCGGCGATTAAATCATACTCATCTAAATAAGGATAAGGTTGTTCATTCAAATGATAAACGGGTGTGCAGTCAGCAACGGAGTCTGGGTTCTCTAAGGCTTTTAAAAATGCGCCTTCACCGCGAGATATGAGCCAACATAAAAACTCTGAAAATCCATAATCATCGTTACAACCAGCCATTACAAACGCAGCACCAAATAAGTCCCAAGTGTAAGCTTTACGCATACGCAAACTAAACTGCTTGTCAAACTCCATAAGTTGCTCATCGGATAGATGTGTTAGCTTTTCTCTTAGAGTATTACACACCGATTCTGGCTCTGCCGTTTTATCTTCTGCGGTCACTAATTCCCAAAATTCACTTTCGGTTAGAACACTCATGATAAGATCTCTTTAACACGACCGACTTGACCGTCATCAAGTTGTACTTTAATGCCATGAGGATGGTTTGGTGACTTAGTTAAAATACGCGAAACAACACCTTGCGTTAAATGGCCTGTGCGCTGGTCTTGTTTTAAAACAATATTAACTTCACAGCCTACGGTTATTTGTGAGCGTGTTGGTACAGCCATAATAAACTCTCTTACAGTATTTTTGCCGATTATAGCTATTTGCGACTGTGTTACCAATGCTAAACTCATTTGATGTGTATGTTTTCATCCGCTTGACGTGGTGTTAGTGAAAGCTGTGCCTATTGCAAGGTAAAAGTAAACGGCATATTTAATCCTTAAAAAACAGAATAGCTTTTGCTGATATCACTACTCCTATCTCTTTCAGCTCTTTTGTAATCACTTGATTAATTTGCTCTGCCAGCGGTGAATTTGATAGAGGAATTTGCTCGGCAAAATAACAACTTACTTTCATTGATGCTGGCAGTCTCTTTAAATCAGCGGTGTGAGTTAACCATAAAAAGTTGTCGCTTATGTCTTTTAGGTTTTCACATGCCGTCGTTAGCGCTGCCCGAATAGCTTTATCGAGGCGTTTTTCAGTTTTGGTCATTGTTCTGACTTTTGCTTTTTAAAGTTTTCGTAGCTATCTTGCTGGCGCTTTACACACGCATGGTATTCTTTATCAGCTAAATAATTGCATTCAGTCAAGCGTGCAGATTGGAGTTCATGAAAACGCGCATTTGAACTACACCCTGTTAACAAAAGAAACATTGATGCAATCCCAGTAAACTTTAAAGCGTTTAAAAACATTTAATTTCCTTTCTTCAGTTATACATTGGTACTGCGATTTATTGTATATTGCGTGGGTTTAAATACTATCACCAAAGGGTCATATATGATGTTGTCGCAGTTACAAGAGCTGTTTCAGCGTATCGATAAAAGCAAAGTTTTTCAATCATTCGTTATTGCCGTTATTGTTATTTCAGCATTAACCGTCGGGGCTCATACTTATTCGCTTCACCCAACCGTAGAGTTAGCTCTCCATTGGATGGATATGGGTATTACCGTGTTTTTCCTTGTTGAGCTTGTGATCCGCTTTATTGCAAGCCGAGGCTTTAAAGACTTCTTCAGTAAAGGCTGGAATATCTTTGATTTTATCATAGTGGTAGGTAGCCTTTACCCTGCCGCAGGCTCAACGATTTTTATTGCTCGCTTGTTGCGTATCTTCCGCGTTTTACGACTTGTATCCATGATCCCCGAACTTAGGCTACTGGTTAACTCGCTTTTAAAAGCGATTCCACAAATGGGCTATATTGCCTTACTGATGTTCGTAATCTTCTATATTTATGCCGCCATGGGAAGCATGCTGTTTGCTGATATTAACCCTGTGTTATGGGGTGATGTATCAATATCAATGCTCACCTTGTTCCGTATAGCAACATTCGAAGATTGGACAGATGTCATGTACGAAACCATGGCCGTGTATGAACTTAGCTGGATTTTCTACCTAACATTTATTTTCTTAACTGCATTCGTATTCTTAAACATGATGGTAGGAGCTATTTTAGAGGTTATGTCTGAAGAGCATCGTAACGCGCGAGAAGAGCAGATAAACGACGATGATTTGCCAGCAACCAAAGGCCAAATAACTCAATTACAGGCTGAAGTAGCTGAATTAAAAAAGTTACTGAAAGAAAAGCAGTAACGTTTAAAGGATTAGCTTTTAAGATATTAGGCGCTAGGACATAGACCCTAGCGCCTTTTTTACCCTCGTTTTTCTACTTTCCATGGTGGGTTTAAGCGGTTTTCTCCGGCCCAATATAGTTTAATTTTATTCCCTGATGGGTCTTTTAAAATTGCTTCCGTCCACAAATAGCGCTGAGCGGTTGGTGGCTGTTCAAAATTAATGCCCTTTTCAACAAGTCTCTCGTACAGCTTATCGAGCTGCTCATGTTCAAAATAAATTACCGCATAATTACTATAATCTTCAGTTTCTAATGACAGCGAAAATGTGGCATCACCATCTGGACATTGAAAGCGTGCGTAATGCGGGGTATCTACAATCTGAATCATTCCCAATGTTAAGTAAAAAGCCACCGCTTCATTCATATCCGTTACTGGTAAGGTTACCTGATTGAGGTTCATTCGCTATTCCAATGTAATGCAATATTCTTTTCATCAGCATATCGCGTAAACCAATTAAGCAAAAGATAAGCTGTAACAAATTATTGAGTTAAGGGTTAAAGTTAGCGAGTTACTGGGGGAAAGTTTGTAGAATGCACTTTAACACCGAACATGTGAACTTCTCGGCTAAAGCCGTTCCTACTGGTTCCCATCGTAGGCGTGAAACTTGTTTCGCGCGCTTGAAGGTCGTGCTTTTTAGCACATTAAAAGTAAAGTTAGCGAGCAACAAGGGAAAACTTTGCAAGAGGTGTTTTTTCGCCGAATAACCGCGGTACACAACTAAAGCAATTCCTACCGGAGTACCATGTGCAATATTGGAAATGGTTTGCCCATATCATCTAAAGGCGAGCGTGAGGCGACTTTAAACCCCATATGCTGGTAAAAACCAACTGCAAGTGGGTTTTGCTCATTAACATCAACTTTGTTGGCAGCTAATTGATCAACCGCATAGTTAAGAAGCGCTTTACCAACCCCTTTACCTCTTGCTGCATCTAAAATGAACAACATTTCTATTTTGCATTCATGTACGCCAATGAAGCCCAAAATTGCCTTATGCTCATCCTTAATACACTTTAAAGTAACATGAGGAAAAGCTTGCTCAATGATGATCGGCTTAAAAAAGGCTATGTCGTCTTCTGTTATAAAATCATGTGTTGCTCGGACTGAATTTTCCCATACATCAAGTAGCTCTGGGTAATCTTCAGCGTTAGCACTATCTATTTTCATTGTTTGCCATTTTATAGGAGCTATCCAGCCTTATGCTTCTCAGATGAAATAACAAAAGGATTCGTTAGTCGTTTTAGTTAATTACTCCATTAAAGCATGTGAAGGTCTTTGAAACAAATGAGTATTTTACACCTTAAACTTACCCACTAAATCAGTAAGTAAATGTGATAACTGATTCAGCCGCTCACCATTATCACGCGCATTTTGAGCAATCTCACTCACATCATCGGCCGCATTTTTAATTTCGATAACATTACGATTAATATCTTCAGCTACATGTTGCTGCTCTTCTGCTGCCGTCGCAATTTGGGTATTTAAATCACTGATATTGACGATTGATGCGGTTATTTCGCTAAATTGATGTTGTGCGGAATGGGCTAACTCAACTGTTTTATTTGTGCGGTTTAAACTGGTTGTCATTTCTTTTGACACTTGATCAGACATTTTCCGTAAGGTGTCTAACTGGCTTGCTATTTCTTCTGTCGACTCTGAGGTTCTTTGTGACAAAGCACGTACTTCATCAGCGACTACCGCAAAACCGCGACCATGTTCCCCCGCTCTGGCAGCTTCAATAGCAGCATTTAATGCAAGCAAATTAGTTTGCTCTGCAATGCCTCTTATTACACTCAATATTGACATGATATTTTCACTTTCAGCGTCAAGCTGATTAATATCTTGAGTGGCTTTGGTTATGACCTCAGACAACGATACTACACTCTCTACCGTCTCTGAAATCACACTTTGACCAAGCTCTGAGGCATGCTGTGTTTGTGTTGCAAGCTCCGCAGCATTTGCACAACTTGCTGAGACTTCATTAGCGGTAGCCGCCATTTCATTAATAGCCGTTGCGGCCATTTCTAAAGCTTGTTGCTGCTGTGAAGTAGAACCCGATAATTGTCCTGCTTGTGTTGATGTTTGTGCTGACGTATCGCTTACATTATGCGCACATTCATTTATTTGTGTAACTAACTCTGAAATCAAACTCAAAAATAAATTGAAGCTATTGGCCAGCTTCCCAGTTTCATCACGCGTTTTAATAATTAACCGCTTGGTTAAATCTCCGCCGCCTTGTGATATTTCTGTCAACCCATCACTCACTTCGACAATAGGTGCAGAAATGAGTTTTGAAATATAGCTGGCTAACAAAATAAACACGGCAATTAAAATTGCACTAATGATCACAATGGTAATTGTCATCGTGTTAGCAGCGCTCATCACTTCAGACTTTTCAACTAAGCCAATGAATTTCCAGCCAAGCTTTTGAGACGTATAAATATTCGCCACATAATCAGTGCCTTCAAGATTAATTTCAAATTGGCCAGTGTTATTATTCGCTAATTGTTTATATTTACCTTCGTTAACCTCTGCCAATTGCTTAAAGCGATAATCAGCATGTTTAACATCAACCAAGACGTTACCACTGTCTTCAATAAGCATTAGATAACCGGTTTCACCTAATTTAATATTAGCTATGATATCTGTAAGGCCTTGTAAAGATACATCCATGCCCTGAACACCAATAAGCTGACTATTTTGTTTAATCGCTTTCACTGTTGATACAATCACCATATCATCAGCGGCCCAATAATAAGCATTCGTTCTTACTGTGCTTCCATCAGCGGCTTTTGCAGCTTCGTACCATGGCCGTTTTCTAGGATCATAATTAGCGGTTACTTCGCCTTCTGGCCATTGAATATATCCACCTTGCTCATTCCCCATGTAAATATAGGCAAGGCCTGGATGCGTATCACCAAAGTGATCAAATAACGTATAAGCAGCTTGCTCTGTGTCACTGCCAGACATATGCGCGAGTTTAACTGCATTGGGCGATTGCATATGTGTTTTAACGTCTTGTTTAGCTTCTAAAATCGCGGGGTGCGAAGCTAAATAATCTACATTTTTTTCAATCTCTGAAAAAAACATATTAATACCATTATCTACTTGCTTTGCTTCTCGTTCACTTAATTGGGCAAAACCATCTAATGCCTGTTGCCTTGTTTGTGTGATAACTAAAACAGCGATAATTATTAATGGTAAAACTATTGCGGATGCAAATGACAGCTTTAACTTCTTAGAGATATTCATGATTCAAACCCAATGTATGACTCACAAGAATATAGTGAGTATCTTTATATTCAGCAAGTTATTAGATTTAGATTTCAATAAAATGAAGGGTACTGAATGAGTAGAGTAAAGACTGAAGAACTTGAGTATGACAGTTAGTTGACACAGAAATGAACTGTACTAAGTTTACCTATAGCATTTAACATACTTTTAACAATCATGTTGAGTGCCATCCAACCAATATTGGCAGCATTTGCAGGATGCTAATGTGCTGCCTATTCTATTTTGGCTGTAAAACGAATTCATCTCTCCTCAAATTGTAATCAGGACTTTTGGACATATATTCAGTAATGCCAGATATATTTAGTTCGTTGATTGTCCACTACTATGTTTCCTAAGTTAAACATAATTGGAGAATAACTATGAAACTTTACCACGCATTTAAAGGGATCGCTGCTGTCGCTCTTTTGAGTTTATCGTCTTTATCTTACGCTGGAAATGACACCGAAACAGATGAAAATGGGGTCATTTTAGCGGGTCATGATGTCATCGCATATTTTAAGCAAAATAAACCTGTGTTAGGGAATGCTAAATATACAGCGGTATACAATGATGCGATTTACCGTTTTCAGTCTGCTAAAAATAGAGATATGTTTAATTCAAACCCAGAGAAATACGCACCTCAATACGGTGGTTTTTGTGCTTATGGCGTAACCTTCGGTAAAAAGTTTGATATTGATGGCAAAGCATTTGAAATCAAAGATGGAAAACTCTATGTAAATAAAAATATGGATGTGTATAAAGCATGGGCTGAAAACATTCCTAAACACATTAAAGAAGCAAACGACCATTGGCCAGATGTTGAAAATGTAAGTGCTGATGACCTGTAATTTATAGTTAGTGACCAACCATCGCACTTCTAACAGCACCAGGGGCTTCACCTTGGTGCTGTTTAAACGCTTTTCTAAAAGCGGCTTCTGTCTCGTAACCACTTAATTGCGCAATTTCTGCAATACTAATATCACTACAAATCAGCAATTTACGGGCTTCTATTAAACGCCATTTAAGCAAATATTTCATCGGACTTAAGCCAACTAGCTTTGTGAACTTATCTGCAAAATTAGAACGACTCATTGAAGCTTTACTGGCAAGTGACGCTAAATTCCAAGCATATTCTGGTTGTTGATGAATTGCATTAAGTGCTTTACCTATACGATTATCAAACAACGCCACCAACATACCATTATTTAACTTGCCAGCTTCAACTTGCTCTCTGAGTATTTCTATAAACACCAAATTAGCGAGTTGATCGACTATGGTATAGCAGCCTGTGCGCCTTTGCTGTAACTCCACAATCATCATATCAATTAATTGCATTATTCTTGAATTACACGATGAACTTGTAGCGGGAATGTGTAAAAACTCAGGTAAAGCATCTAAAAGTGGATTAACTAGGGTGTGATTAAACTGAAAAAAACCACAAACCATATTCGTTGTTTCACCCGCCCCCTTCGCAGGCTGATTGACTAATTTTTTTGCTGGTTTAATCGGTGAGCTCGATATTATGTGTTGATGATCTCTTGGAAAAACAACAAGATCTCTTTCATTCAATACAATAGTTTCACTCTCAAAATGCAGCCATGCTTGCCCTTTACCAATTAAATGAAATGGAATCCGGCGAGAGCCCGATGTATCAACAGCCCACGAGCCACAAAAATCGCCATTAACGTACACTTCAGCCCTCAAGGACATTCGTTCAAGTAACACACTAAGTGGATCAGGATCATTTAAATAAATATTTGGACTTTCAGACATAATTTTAGCTACATGCAACATAGAGAAAAAATTAACACAGCTTAAACTAGCCACATCGGTTAAATCACTTAGGACTAACTCATGGCTAAGATCAAAATGTACCACAAAGACTATTGCCCATACTGTCGAGCGGCAAAGCAACTGTTTAAAAAGTTAGGCTGGCAATACACAGCAATAGAAATCTCAGATAACGACCGACTTTTTCAAGAAATGGTTTCACTGAGTGGTCGTAGAACTGTCCCACAAATATTTATTAATGATGAACATATTGGTGGCTTTGATGATTTTCAGCACTATGTTAAACAACTAAGCCATAGCTAGATTAGCTTTAGCAATAGGAAAAGATACGCCTATAACAAGTAAAAGTTAGCTATTGATATCTTTTCCTATACCAACTTCAGTTTTCAACATATATGATAATAGGCTTTGCGCATCAGGATGCTTATCTTTTTTTAACCCTGCTACAACACCTAGTTGATCAGCTATTGATTTATGCTGGCCTAACTTTTCTTTTGCCTGAATTGAGTCAAGTTTGATTTTAATACCAATAATCCCGCGTAGTAGCTTCGCTTGATAGTCACCTGGCAGCAAACTTGTGTCGTTTAAAATACTCGGCTCGTATTGGCTAATTAACTCATCTAAGCAAACCAAGGTATTGTCGTCATCAAGGTATTCAACCTTGCCTTTTGCATGAACCGCAGTGTAATTCCAAGTCGATACAGCTGGCTTTTCAGCATACCAAGTGGGTGATATATAGCTATGCGGACCATTAAAAACTACTAACACATGCGTATCTTGTAAGCTTTTACCATGCTTGTTTGCCCGTGACACATGACCATATAAAGTACCAAACTCACCTTCATCGGGTTTATACACCAATGGCAAATGTGTGGCTTCAAATTCACTATCTATCATCAGCGCAAAGCTATAGGTTTTTATAAATTGTGAAACTCGCTCTGGCGTCATTTTCCACTTGTTGGGTGTGTGCATGCTTTTCTCATATTATTAAAATTGCTCAGATTGTTTGAATCTATCATTGTAATTGATAAAGAATTTTCTACTAGCCTTTACCCGCTACTTCAATCACAAATGATGCCGTGTCCTTTAACCAGTTCGAAAAATTAACAAATCAAAACACCTTTAAGT
The DNA here is from genome assembly GCF_045040605.1 of Pseudoalteromonas sp. PB2-1. Lineage (NCBI taxonomy): Bacteria > Pseudomonadati > Pseudomonadota > Gammaproteobacteria > Alteromonadales > Pseudoalteromonadaceae > Pseudoalteromonas > Pseudoalteromonas sp. PB2-1. The sequence continues at coordinate 504,755 of NZ_CP090668.1, read as the reverse complement.
TAGAGTAAAGCAACTAAATGATAATTGTTTGCATTAGCGTTTAATGCATGATACCTTCCTACTTATCGGTACAGGGTGTTGCGGATTTTAATTAATTAGAGACGGAAAAAGCTCTTCTGGTCTCTTGGTTACTTAATCAATGTTAAAGGATATACATATGGAAAATTTTAAACCACCGCAATATCAATGGATTAATGATTCTAACTATCAAACTAAACCCAAACAAACTGCTGCCCCACTTTTTGGTGTTTCACCAATGGAGGATTACGCACAATTAATACAATTGGGTATAAGCACCCTCAGCGAGCGTATTAAAGAAGTTAATTCTCCTACCAGTGGAGTACAACCTGCACAGTTACAAGAAGAATTTGCAGCCATTGATCTAAACACACCTTTAAGTGACATAAATCAAGTCCTCGAAGAGCTAGATCACCTTTATTTAAAACACGCGATATACTTCCATCATCAAGATTACCTTGCTCACTTAAATTGCCCAGTTATGCTTACATCGCTGCTGGCGGAGTTGTTTAGCTCTTCGATAAACACCGCTGTTGAAACATGGGATCAAAGTGCAGGCGCAACACTTATAGAACAAAAAGTGATTGATTGGACATGCCAAAGAATCGGTTACGATGAGGGCGCAGACGGCGTGTTTACTACTGGCGGAACCCAGTCAAATTTAATGGCATTATTACTTGCACGTGAGTTGGCAGGCAAATTAGAACCACACAGCCATACAAATATTACTTCTGGCTTAAGCAGTAATGCACATCGTTATCGAATTCTTTGTTCTGAATATAGCCATTTTAGTATTCAAAAGGCAGCGGCATTATTGGGTCTTGGTCATGATGCTGTTATCAGTGTTGCGTGTGATAAAAATCGCTGTATTGATACCCATAGCCTCGAAAACACATTAAATGAACTCCAAAGAGCACATTTATTACCAATTGCTGTAATCGCCACGGCTGGTACAACAGATTTTGGCGCAATCGACCCGATAGCAAGCATTGCTCATTTATGTAAAGAGCATAACTGTTATTTACATGTAGATGCTGCTTATGGCGGCGCTTTATTAGTGTCACAACATCATAATGAACGATTGTCAGGCATTGATTTAGCTGACTCTGTCAGTATTGATTTTCACAAAACATTTTTCCAGCCAGTATGCTGCTCTGCCCTATTGGTTAAAGACAAGCGGTTATTGAGCTTTCTAACTTATCACGCCGATTACCTCAATCCAAAGGCTCAAGCACAAGCCGGCGTTCCTGATTTAATAAATAAAAGCTTACAAACAACGCGCCGATTCGATGCGTTAAAGCTCTGGTTAAGCTTAAGAACAGAAGGGCCTGATGCGATTGGTGCCATGTTCGATACCTTGCTTGAAAAAACACAACAGGTATACCAACGCTTAACGCGTCATAGCCAGTTACAAGCTGCACAAGTTCCATCACTCACTACACTCGTATTTCGATTTAACGATAGCGCCTTGAGCCAAACTCAGCTTGATGAATGCAACCGCACTATTCGCAGGGCCTTAGCTCAGAGTAGCCGTGCCATGATTGCAGCAACAAAAGTGAACAATGTTCAGTATTTAAAATTCACTTTATTGAACCCTCACGCATCGATAGACAGCATAGACGAGGTATTGAATGAAATTTGCAAAATTGGCGAACAATATGTGATCGACTGCAAAAGCAAACAATTGTGCACAGCTTAAGGAAAAGACAATGAAACCAGAAATTTATGATTTAATCGGAATAGGTGTAGGCCCGTTTAATTTAAGCTTAGCAGCGCTTTCTTCGCCACTTTCAGACTTGAAGACGCTATTTGTTGACAGTCGCCCTAAATTTGATTGGCATCCAGGTATGTTATTAGACTCTGCGAGTCTGCAAACCCCTTTTATGTCAGATTTAGTGACGATGGCAGACCCAACAAGTCAGTTCAGTTACTTAAATTTTGCCAAGCAGACTGGTAAATTGTATTCGTTTTATATTCGCGAAAACTTTTTTTTACCGCGACAAGAATATAATCAGTATTGCCAGTGGGTGTGCCGCCAGTTAAATAATCTCAAGTTTAATTTTCACGTAGAAAACCTCGAATACGAGCAACAGCTCGACTGTTACCGAGTCTCTGGCAAAGATAAAGTAACTGGCAAGGTACAAGATTTATATTGTAAACATTTAGTGCTTGGTACCGGTACTCAACCTTGGCTACCTGAATTTTGCCCGACAGATAAGCACATAACTCACTCTTCACAGTACCTTAATAACAAAGCAATGTTACAAAGCAAGTCTGACGTTACTATTGTTGGCAGTGGTCAGAGTGCAGCAGAGATTTTCCATGATTTACTGCTAGATATTGATAAATTTGGTTATCAATTACGCTGGTTGACGCGTTCACCGCGGTTCTTTCCTTTAGAGTACACCAAGCTTACTCTGGAAATGACATCGCCTGAGTATATTGATTATTTTCATAATTTACCAAGTGCGAAGCGACAGCAACTTATCCACTCGCAAAAGTCGCTTTATAAAGGAATTAATTCAGAGCTCATTAACGATATTTACGATTTGCTCTATCAAAAGAAACTGAATTGCGATTTTTCAGCCGAGCTTTTGACGAATACCTCATTAACGAACATTAAACAAGAAGGCCAAAAACTTGCCCTCTCATGCCTACATAACGAGCTAGAGCAAGATTTTAGCTTTAACACTAATGCACTTGTAATGGCGACAGGCTATCAATATCAGTTACCCACCTTCATTGAACCATTACGGCATAAATTAAACTTCGATGAGAACGGCGAGTTACAAGTAAAACGTAACTATAACATTGATGAGCAGGGTCGCATTTTTGCACAAAACCTAGGCCTTAACAGCCATGGATTAACAGTGCCAGATCTCGGAATGGTGTGTTATCGCAATGCCATCATATTAAAGCAAGTATTAGGTAAAGCGCCTTATAGCATTGAAGAACGCATCGCCTTCCAACAGTTTGGCATTCCTAAAACAGAGAGCTTTGCGCCCTCACATAGTAAAACAGCTTCAATGTCACAGGAGGCTATGTGAGCAATTGTAACCACGCAGAGGTCAGTAAAAGCTTCGCTAGCCAGTGCCAAGCAATAATAAACACGGACGCCTTTGTTATTGATGACTTTCGTTTTTACATTTACCAATCACAGAAACACTTTCCCTTATTAAATAGCTGGCTGGCTCAAGATTATGCCCACTTTTGGGGAATGCAAAATATGAATGCAGAGCAACGCCAAAGTGAACTTGCTCCCGCACCTCATAAACTAGCACTTATAGCTTACCAAGATGCGATTCCTGCTTTTTTTATTGAATTGTATGACCCGCAGTTTGACGAAATCGGTAAACATTTTGAAAAGCAATCTGGTGATTGTGGAATGCACCTTTTACTTGCCCCCGTAATCACCCCGCAAAGTGGTTTTAGTCGGCGTGCTATTACAGCAACAGCAAAACTCATCTTATCTCAATTAGGTTTTACTCGATTAGTTGTTGAGCCTGACATTAACAATCAAAAAATACATAAGCTAAATAAAAAAATAGGCATTCAGAGCAGTCATATCGTTCGCCTTACAAACAAAGATGCATGGCTAGGTTTTGCTGATCTAGCAAGCTTTGAAGCAGCTACAACACAAGGAGACTAATTATGGAAATCATTAAAAATTCATTCCCTCAACATTTATCTGAATCTTTATGGCAAGGTGCTAATCAACATTTAGTCGCCAAAATACTGTGTGAGTTTAGCCATGAAAAACTAATAAAACCTATTGCAGCAAAAGAAGATAGAAAACAAACATTGCAGCAATTTCAGTTATTATTAGAAAGCAACCAAGGGCTTTTAAGTTATGACTTTAGTGCTCGCCACTATCAACTAGATCACCTACATATTCAGCCAGAATCAATTGTCTGCAAACTAGATGGCATTAACCAAGATTTAGATGCAGTAACGCTCATTATTGCCCTAAAAGATCGTTTAGGTATGACTGATAGCCTCTTACCAACTTATTTAGAGGAAATCACCAGCACGTTATACAGTAAAGCATTTAAATTGCTTCACCAAAATAAACCCGTTTCAGAGCTGGTACATTGCGATTATCAACAAATTGAAGCGGCCATGACCGAAGGTCACCCAGTATTTGTCGCTAACAATGGCCGTATTGGCTTTGATATGGATGACTGCCACACTTTTACACCTGAAAGTGGTCAAGCAATGAAATTAGTCTGGTTAGCTGTTGCGCGGGTAAACACAAGCCTAGCAATGATTGAAGAGCTTAATTACGAGCGTTTTATTGAAAGTGAATTAGGCAGCCAGCAAGTTGCAGCATTTAACAACATAATTGCTGAGCATGGTAAAAAAGCTGAAGACTATTACTTTATGCCTGTGCATCCTTGGCAATGGCGCGAAAAAATTAGCCGAATTTTTGCTGCTGATCTTGCTCGTAAGCAACTTGTTTATCTTGGTCACAGTGAAGATGACTATCAAGTACAACAGTCGATTCGCACATTCTTCAACTTAAATAACAACAAGCGTTGCTACGTCAAAACCGCGTTATCTATATTGAACATGGGCTTTATGCGCGGGTTATCTCCTTATTACATGAGCCGAACGCCCGAAATAAACACCTTTGTTGCTGAGCTTGTGAACAGCGACCCATACTTTGCTAAAAAACGCTTTGTCGTTTTAAGAGAAACCGTCGCAATTGGTTATCACCATAAATATTACGAGCAAGCATTAGAAAAAGACACGCCTTATAAAAAAATGCTCAGTGCACTTTGGCGAGAAAGCCCTTTCAGTTTAACGTATCAGGGAGAACCGTTAGTTAAAGAAAACCAACAACTTTTGACATTGGCCGCCTTGCTACATCAAGACAGCCAACAAAAGAGCTTGCTTGTTGAACTCATTAATACCTCTCAACTCACAGCAAGTGAGTGGGTAAGCAAATTGCTGGATCTTTATTTACAGCCTCTATTACATGCGTTCTTTGCGTATGATTTAGTGTTTATGCCCCATGGTGAAAACCTAATCCTTGTTTTAGAAGAACACCAACCAGTTACTATTTTAATGAAAGATATTGGCGAAGAAGTCGCAATTCTAAACGGCAATTCACCTTTACCAGGTCATGTCGCTGACTTAGCGGTGAGCCTAGAAGAGGACATGAAATTAAATTATATACTGCTAGATATTTTCGACTGTATCTTCCGCTTTATCGTACCGCAGCTTGATGCGCAAAATTGTTTAACTGAACATGATTTTTGGCAATTAGTCGCTGATAAAGTTTATCAGTATCAGCATGAAAACCCGCAATTTTCCGAAAAATACACACGTTACAACTTATTTAAGGCTCGCTTTACGCGCACCTGCTTAAACCGCATTCAATTGAATAATAATCAGCAGATGATTGACCTTGAAGATAGAGAGAAAAATCTCCGTTTTGCTGGGGATATCAAAAATCCACTGCATGATTTTGCCACTCGTCATGACTTTCAACATGACACAACAATGGCCTAAGCATAGGCCTCACTATTTATAGACGTAATAGGACTACGGATAAAAATGAAAAAGACGAACTACTTTACACTCACGCCTGTCGCACTTTCTTGTTTAGCGATATTTAGCCACTCTTTACAGGCTGAGCAAAAAAAGCATCACGATATGGAAGTACTCACAGTCGTTGGTGAACAAAACCATGCTCAAGGCTATAAAGTCGAGCAAATGAGTACCGCAACGGGTTTAGAATTATCATTTCTAGAAACACCGCAATCAACCACAGTCGTGACTGAGCAAGCGATAAAAGATCAACAACTAAACTCAGTTATTGAAGTGATGAACAGCGTAACAGGGATTAATACCCGCCCTTCTGACAACGACCGCTACTCAATCAGTGCCCGCGGTATTGGCGTAAGCAGTATTTTGTATGACGGCGTGGCAACAACCTACGATACACGTTTTAACTATGGTGACAACTTAATGGATAGCGCAATTTATCAGCGCATAGAAGTTGTTCGTGGTGCAACAGGTTTGATGCTCGGGGCGGGTAGCCCGTCTGCTGCGATTAATTTAGTTCGTAAGCGTCCGACAGAAGAGTTTCAAGCAAGCGTAAGCCTAAGTACAGGTTCATGGCAACAGTTACGCGGTATTGTTGATTTATCGGGAGGCTTAAATCAAGACGCAAGTGTTCGAGGTCGAGTGGTCGTAGCGTATCAAGATCGTGAAAGCTATCAGCATCGTTACGAGCAGCAACGACAAACACTATACGGTATTATCGAAGCAGATATAGGTCGTAATACATTGCTGACGTTAGGTGCTGACTATCAAGACACCAAACCTGAAGGCTCTATGTCTGGCGGATTACCGTTATTCGACAACCAAGGCAATAGAACTAACTACAGCCACCATACGTCAACTGCCCCACGCTGGGCGTCATCCAAAACCAAAGCATTGAATAGCTTTGCCACGATTGAACATAACTTTAGTGATGACTGGCAACTCAAAGCAAGCTACATTTATGGCGATAACGATTTAGAATATGATGTGTTATGGGCTACAGGTCACCCAGACCCAATAACCAACGAAGGGATGATACCTGGCTCATTAGCATTTATTGACGGTAATCGAACCCAACATACATTCGACTTAAAATTAACGGGTCGCTTTACCCTCTTTGACCGCTCACAACAAATTCTAATTGGTGCAAATCAACAGAAGCAAGAGTTTGCCAATCCATATTATGGCTCTTTAGATGAGGCTCCACCTTTAGGTGACTTTAGAGATAAAGATTTTACATATCCGACCCCTACATGGAGCGATGAAGTTCTGTATGGCTCATGGGGGGAAACAAAGCAACAAGCAATATACCTCGCCTCTGATATTGCGTTAACCGACGCACTTTCAATGGTAATAGGTGGGCGTATTGATAATTGGGAAACTGACCAAGACAATTTTGGCACCATTCATGATTACGAAGTTGATAATGAATTTACCAGCTATGTCGGCGCCACCTATGCGATTGGGCAAAATGTATCACTGTATGCCAACTACACAGATATTTTTACACCACAAAGTAGAGTACAAGCTGATGGCAGTTACCTCGATCCTGTTAAAGGAAAAAACTATGAAGCAGGTATAAAAGCCAGCTTATTTGAAGAAGCGTTAGACACCTCTCTTTCGGTGTTTGAGATCCGTCAAGATAACGTTGGCGAAGCAACGGGAGAAACCTTACCAGGAACAACAGTTCCTATATACCGCGGTATTGATGGCACTAAAACACAGGGATTCGAATTTGAAGCCAATGGTTCAATCAATGAACAATGGAATGTCTATTTTGGTTATAGTCAATTTGAAACAGAAGACCCTGATGGTGAAAAAGTAACGACCACCAGCCCAAAACATCAAGTAAAGCTCTTCACTACTTATGAATTAGATAACTGGGTAAATGGCTTACAACTGGGTGCTGGCGTTAATTGGCAAAGTGAGATCCGCAGAGATGTTACTAAGCCAGATAGAAGCTCAGTGGAGGTTAGCCAGCAAAGTTATGGGCTTGTTCGATTAATGGCAAGATACAATGTAAACGATCAACTAACATTGCGCGCTAATTTAGACAACGCATTCGATAAACGTTATTACAGCCAATTAGGCTTTTATAACCAGTTTCAATATGGCGCACCACGAAACTTTAGCATCACTGCTCAATATAGTTTCTAAGTAACTCGACATTATTGCGAATTGCTATTATGCCGCCTCGGTATGAGGCGGCATAAAATACACTTAAAGCCGCAATTTTATGAAGAAGTTTCCACCCCAGCACAATGAAAGTACAAACATACATGGCGTTACACGATACCACTGAGCTAAACTCTTTACTGGAGCAACAGGCTCCATTTTATAGCCAGCATTTTAAACTTATTGAGCCACATCAACCTCTCCCCAAAAACTGCCAACCATTATCACAACGTTTAAAAAAACCACATTATACAGAATCGCTCATGACTTTTTCTAAGAGCTATCAGCAACAGCAACAAGAATCAATCGACCTTAGCGCATTACATTCTATGTGGAGCCAATGGTTTTTCGGCTTTTTACTTCCGCCACTATTAGAGTACGCATTAAAAAGCCAAACAAGTGTATTGCATGCTGCAATGAACCTTAAAAACTGGCATTGGACTTATCATCAAACGGGGCGAGTGGAATGTTTCTATTTAGTGCTTAGAGAAGATCAAGTTCAAAGACCGACTGAGTTACCCATCACATTACTAGAGCGGTTACTTGTTAAGCTGATAAACCCTATTATAAAACAACTAAGTACCCTGTCGCCGGTGTCAGAAAAGTTATTTTATAGTCATGTTGCGTACTGTTTTTATTGGTATTTATCAGAAATGTCGTTGGCTCAGGAATGTAAACTTAATTTACTAAACCAGTTATTTAGTAAAGACACATTATTACTCGCTAAAGGCGCTACTTTGCCACACCCTTTATGGCGCAAAATTAGACTTAAAAATAGTGAGTACCCGCGTATTATGTGTTGTTTACGGCACAAATTACCTAACACACCAATGTGTACTATTTGCCCATTGCACAAGAATAAACACAAGATCTGTAAAACTGCGATATGAAGGCTCTGTAAAAGAGCCTCTATAGAATAGAATGTTTGAGCAAGGCTTTATTGCTCAAACATAGCCTTATTTAGCCATCAACAATTATGCGAAGCATACGACGAAGAGGTTCGGCCGCGCCCCATAAAAGTTGGTCCCCCACTGTAAATGCACTGATGTATTCTGGACCCATGGCTAACTTACGAATACGGCCTACCGGAATAGACAAGGTGCCCGTTACTTTAACAGGGGTTAAGTCTGTAGCCGTCATGTCGCGGTCGTTTGGAATAACTTTGACCCATTCATTGTGAGAAGCCAGGATCTCTTCCACTTTTTCTACGCTGATATCTTTGCGTAGCTTAATCGTCATTGCTTGTGAGTGACAACGCATTGCACCAATGCGAACACATAAGCCATCAACAGGGATAGGTTGCTGGCTACTACCTAAAATCTTGTTTGCTTCAACTTGTGCTTTCCACTCTTCTTTACTCTGACCGCTTGGCATTGGTACATCAATCCAAGGGATAAGACTACCTGCTAAAGGCACACCAAACTGGTCTTGCGGTAAATCACTTGAGGCGATTTTTTCAGTGACTAATTTATCAATTTCAAGAATTGCCGCGTTTGGATCAGCCAGCTTGTCTGCCACTGTTTCGTGAATTGCACCCATTTGTGCGATTAACTCTTTCATGTTGCGGGCACCAGCACCAGAAGCAGCTTGATACGTCATTGGGCTAACCCATTCAATCAAGTCTTGCTCAAATAAACCACCCAGCGCTAACAACATTAACGATACAGTACAGTTGCCGCCAACATAGGTTTTAACCCCCTGCTCTAAGCCTTGATCTATAACGTCTTTATTCACTGGATCAAGAACAATAATGCTATCGTCACTCATACGCAGTGCAGATGCAGCGTCAATCCAGTAACCTTGCCAACCTGATTCGCGTAATTGCGGGTAAACGGCTTTGGTATAGTCACCGCCTTGGCAAGTCACAATAATATCCATCTTCGCAAGCTCAGCAATATCATTCGCATCTAAAAGCGGCTTAGCAGGGCCCGCAATATCAGGGCCTAATTGACCGGTTTGTGAGGTGGTGAAAAAAGTCGTGTCGATCTTAGAAAAATCATTTTCTTGCTGCATACGCTCTAATAACACAGAGCCAACCATGCCCCGCCAACCGACTAATCCTACTTTTTTCATTGTTTGTTCCACTGTTTGATTCATTCAAATTACCTAAACTGTTAAAAATTAAAGTCCATTGCGTGAGAATTTAACTTTTACAGAAGTAATCTAGCATTGCGGCCCCAGCAAAACTAGTGCTAGTCATAGAATATAAAATTTTTTCATCTTGGCTTAGTAATCTCATCTCAAATACTCAATTTGTTGCTCATACTTTTTCTAGTTCTAGCGAACTCTAGTCACTTATGACGTAAAAACTGAGCTGATTTCTTTATGCAATTAATACAAATGCCATAAACAAGATTCATAATCATTTCGCACTTTGTAGTAGGAAGTACTGTGTATTTTTTATTTTTAAAAAGGAATCAAACAAATGAAAAACCTATACTTTTCTGGTCTAATTGCGGCTTTGCTATCTTGTGGAGTTTCTGCAAATGCTAACGAAATTGATGTGGAGGCGAATACTTCTTTCACACGCTCTACAACCAGTGTCGAGCAAGTGGCGGGTTCTGCAACAAGCCTATCTACTGCAACTTACCTAAACCCAGTAGTTAGAGTAAATAACAGTTATAGAAACTTTTTCGTAGGCTCATTATCTGGCAACCAGTTTTGCAAAGAGCAAGGCCATAAAGAGGAAGTAACAGGAAGTAGCGTAAAATGTGGCGAAGATGAATCTTCTTATGCAGAATACGACTGGTATGATAGCGCATGGGTTTCAAAAAGCACGGGGAGCAAAAACCAGTGTTACCCACTCTATGCAAGCATAAAATGCGGTAATTAGAATTTAGAAAAGAACCCAGTGCTTTCTGGGTTCTTATCCTGTAATTGTATTAGCAATCTAGCCACTAATTTTTACCTGCCTTTTAAATCCTAAGCTTATTAAAAACGTCTCAATAATAGAATCACTGCCCTGAAAATGATTTTACAAAAGTGATGTCGCTAACTTTGCTAGTTAGCTTAATAAAATTAAAAAATCCAATTCAAAATATTCAAATATAAAAGCCCCACACAAGTTAGGGCTAATTAAATAAATTATATTGCTCTAAATATTATGTACAGAACCAACATAATCTATAACACCATCGCTACAGCTATTAGCGTCATCACCATCAAACTCTTCTAGAATATATACCTTTACTTGCAGCTCCCAGTTTTTAGCTTGGACTAACTTCTCTAGAATTGTGTCAAAATTTTCATCTTGATACGATAAAGTTAGAATGTCGTTATTATTGTATGTAACAGAGTTAATTGTATTTATTTGAACTTTATATGGCTCAAGAGTAATATCTTTTACATAAACAGAACACGATCGTGCTGCTAAAGCATTATTCATAAATCCCAATGAGAATAAAACCAACGAAAAGGTTAAAACCTTTTTATATATATTCATTTTCTTCATCCTTTTTAAAAAATCAATAAACTGTTAAGTTAAAATTAACGCTTACATAATGCGCAAATCTATTATCAACAGAGCATATTACAAAAAATGTGATATTGAGTGACAATACGATTAAAAAAGCCCTGCTATTGCAGGGCTAAATCAATGTTAGGATTTATTATTATATCCTTCCTTGGTCAGAGTTTTAAAACTGGTACTTGTACTCAATTGAGAACTCAGTGCCTTTCTCTTTAGAGCGGGTTAATGTACCGGCTGACTCTATTTCAGACTTTGCACCCAAGATATTCGTTACTTTGAATTTCAGACTTGAGTTAAAATCAGGAAAATAGCTGTAGTTAAAGTCTAAAGAATGAAATGGTTGTTCCATCCAATCATCTTGTCCTTCAATACCAGGAATGATAATTCGCTCACCAAATACGTTATAGATTAGCGTAGAGGCATGCTGACCACTTGGTGCATCATAGCCCAACTGCATATTTACAACATATTTGGAGTGACCCGTTAAGCGACGTTTAGTGTTAGTGATCGCCGCAGATACACCAGTTTGATCAACTATCGCTTGGCGGTCTAGGTTTATCTCAGAATCACTGAGTGTAACATTACCACTCATAAATACGTCTTGCCAAAAGCCACCTAAGAAAGCGAAATCTTTAAGATAATCAAACTCAACGCCAGCAACATAGCCATCTTCAGCGTTAGCAATACGAACAAGTGGTGGTCCATCTTGCGCTGGTGATTGCACTGACTCAATTGGATCGATCATGTCTTTATAAAACAAGCCAACTGAGAAGTTTTCACCGGTATCAAAGTAGTTTTCCCAGCGGAAATCGTAGTTTTTGATTTGCGTCGTACGCAATCCAGGTGTACCACCAACAGGATATTCAGTAAGTGGATCGATGTAAGTTGCTTCAGATATCTCACGTAAATCAGGGCGGACTACTGTTTCACCGTAACTTAAACGCCATTGGGTTTCGTCGTCTTGAACATAAGTGAATGCAAGTGCACCATAAATATCATCTTCTTGAAACGCTAAGTTACCTAAATCATCATAATCGATTGAAGGATCTAAGCCACCAGTAAACGGATCAAGTGGTACTGATACTTGCCTGAAATCTTCCCAACGTAAGCCACCTGTCACACGCCATTTATTATTGAAGAAAAAATCAGCTTCAAAGTAATAAGCATCTGTTTTTTGTGCAGAGCGGTAATCATCACCTGCAAACGTTGTATCATTAAGTATTGGTAGAGTTAGTTCTGCATTCGCTATTGCATCATCAGAAAGAATCGTATTCAGCTCATTGCCATTTAAATCAAGGTCTGTAAATGCACGTGTATTAATGTCAAAGCGACGATTGGAAGCCGAGCGCTCTTTAGAAACATAATCAGCACCTGATTTTAATTCTATCTCTACACCATCTAACATAATTGGTAAGGTAAAATTAAACCCGTAGTTTTCTACTTCATCATTAAGATCTTGGAATGTATAACGAGCAGCCGTTGTGGCATTGGTTAGTGCGATTTCATTAACTAAATCATAATTACCATCTTCGTTAGCATCTGTAACAATGAATCGTGTCTGCATATTTCCTGGCGCATAACGGTTTGATCGCCCATTTGAGTATTTCCAATCAAAACCTGCATAGTTAAGAAAATCGAATGTATGCATACCTTTGATTTGATTTACTATTAATTCTCTTTCTTCATAACTTACGTCATAAGAACGAACACGCTTATTATCTGACTGGTTATTATTTTCATCAATACCCAAACGATCACGAATTTTATCTTCTGTGTCGCGTAAAATCAGCGTGCTTAAATCAATACGATGAGCATTGTTATATTCAATACCAAAGTTAATCATTCCAGACACTTTAACATTGTGCTCTGTAGCGCTAACTTTATCGTAACCACGTGTCAGAGCAGCGCTTGTTTCGCCTAAACGAAAATCTTCACCTTGGTACTCTTCGCCAACAAAGTATTTGTTATCATAGCTAACCGCTGATAGAAAGCCGTAACGCCAATCGCCTGACTCAAAACTATTACCTAATGTTGCTGTAAACTTAGTATTCGGGTTTACAGTGGTTTCTTGCGGATCATAATCACGGTTTAGGTCAAGGACTAAAGAACGACTTTGCTCTGGCGTTAGATCATCTAATGATTGCCCAGAGTTATAAATTGCCATGATTGAATCAGGTATTTCACGCGTGCCATCATCAACACCATACCAATCGTTCGAGCCGCCATTGTACTCAATGCCATCATCGAAATTGTTGGTGTTATAACCAAGCTGGCCTGATACATCAAAAACAAATTGGTCTGGAATGCTTTTTAAGCGTATATCCACATTACCACCACCAAAAGAAGCTGGCATAGAAGGGGAATACGACTTTTGCACTGACAAACTTTCAATAATGCCTGATGGAAATAAATCAAGCGGGATCACTGAACGGGTTGGATCAGGACTCGGTACTGCTGCGCCATTTAACTGAGTACTTGAATAGCGCTCACCTAAACCACGTACATATATAAATTTACCATCGACTAAAGTTAAGCCCGTCACACGGCGTAATGCAGATGCCGCATCACTATCACCACTGCGAGATATTTGCTCAGCACCCATAATATCGGCAACAAATGCCTGCTGCTTTCGCTCTTCAAGTACGGCGGTTGCAGTGCCTTTTAAGCGACTTGCACTAACCACAACTTCCTCAAGAACAGCCTCATCTTCGGCTTCAGCAGCATGTGCTGAAACGCTTAAACTACATAAAATTGCTGCGGAAAGTGTGGATAAGCAAAACTTTTTAGAAAATTGTTTCATGTTTACCTCTATCTGAAATAAGTTACAGAAAGTGTTAAAAAAGGTGCTAGTACTAAGTGCTAGCACCCATTCTTACTGTGTTATTCCAGACCTACTGTCCAGCCAGCTGTCCAATCGTTATCACTCGATACAGCACCAATATGTGATGTAGTATCGAAGAAGCTATCTACAGCGTTTACATCTGTAGGCGTTGTTGTATCGATAGTATAAATACCATTAACTACGTCAGTTTGCCCTGATGCGACTAAGTTGCCTAATGTCGCTGTCCACCAGTTTTCTACACTGAAATCAACACCGCTTGGGTCTTTGAAGTTCTCAGAGCATGCGATAACTGATGACTTAATCATTAAAGTGCCATCTTGTGCATTTTTAACTGTTTCACTTTCATTGAATATTGGTGCACCATTTCCATCTAATGGAATACCTTCAACCTCTAGACACTCTCCCATGCCTGCAGGGCCTGTCACAATCGTGTTATAGATTTGCGCGCCAGTTCCTTCACGGAAGTACATACCTTCAGCGTCATCTTCACCCTTAAAGGTATTACCAATAATGGTTAAGTTAGCAATCATTGGGTTTGATTTAGGCATTTTAGAAGGTGTTTTACCGTCATTATCAGCTTCGATACCACGGTTAGCATCTGAGTTATCTGCTGCTTGCTTAACAAGAATATGCTGAAGCTTACCTTGGAAACCATTGTCCCAGTCGATGCTGTCATCTTGAATGCTTGTAAGTACTAAGTATTTCGCTTGTACGTTACCACCGAAGAACTCAACACCGTCATCCGCATTTTGGTGAACTTGTAAGTACTCAACCGTTGTACCAGAACCCACACCACCAAAAGTAATACCGTTAATTTCATTACCAGGAGACAGTAAGTAGCCGCCATTCATAACGCGAACATAACGTAATGTTCCAGAGTTATCTGTTGTATCAGTACCACCAAAAACAGCACCGGCTTCGACACCTTCAACTTGAAGCGCACATTCACCAGTATCTGGACATTTATTAGATGGTGCATTACCTAATAGTACTAAACCACCCCATTGACCTGCTGCCGTTGCCTCACCAGTGACATCTTGGCGTGAAGTAAATGAAATTGGCTTATCTTTAGTACCATTGGCTTCAATTTTAGATCCACGGCTAATGACAATATAATCTTTACCGTTACGGCCATAAACCGTTACACCAGGTTCAACGGTTAAAGTGGCAGAGTCTGCGTTATCATTACCCACAAAAACGGCACCATCTACAGCATATAGATTACCTGCTGTTAATGTTAAATCTGACGTAATACGGCCTGATATTTCGCATGTTGTCGTTACGTTATCCGCTGGAGTGATTGACGTGGTGCCCGCAGGACAACCAGCCACAACGGGTGGTGCCGTTACTTCACCGCCACCATAACCAAATGCCCAACCTTCACGCCAATCGTCAGAGTCATTTAAAGCACCAACAAAATCAACGGTATCAAAAAATGCATCAACAGTATTTGCAACATCTTGACCAGCGCCTAGTAAAGGAGAACCCGCAATTGGTTGGCCATTCACACCTAGCATTGGCTTATCGTTAATAACGTTGCCGACTTGACTAGTGAACCAAGTCTCAAGATCCAATAACGCAGAACCATCTGCACCTTTAGGGTTTTTGAAGTTTTCACCATTCGTACAAGACATAAACGTATTTTGCATCAAAATAGTGCCATCATTAGCATTATTCACAGTTTCACTATCTGAAAATAGTGCATCGCCATTATCATCCAACGCGATACCTTCTATCTCTAGACACTCGCCCATTTCATCAGAGCCTGTGATCACTGAGTTATAAAGGTGCAGGCCAGTGCCTTCACGTAAGTAGATACCTTCAGCATCATCTTCACCTTTAAAGTTATTACCGATGATCGTCAAGTTAGAGATAATAGGTAATGACTTAGGTTCTTTTGATGGGATCTTGCCATCATTATCAGCTTCAATACCACGGTTAGCGTCAGTCGAGTTTTTATCTTGTTCAACATAAACAAACTGCATCTTACCTTGATAACCGTTGTCCCAATCGATACTGTCATCGTCGATACTTGTTAAAACAACATGTTTTAAATTAACTGCGCCACCAAAGAACTCAACACCATCATCTGAGTTATTATGTACTTGTAAGTAATCAACTGTAGTGCCAGAACCTACCGCACCAAAAGTAATACCGTTTAGCTCATTGCCCGTTGATAGTTCATAACCAGCATTCTTAACAACAACGTATTTTAATGTACCTGAGCTATCAGTGTTGTCTGTACCACCAAATACAGCACCCGATTCAACACCTTCAACTTGAAGCGCACAATCGCCTTCAGCAGGACACTTATTAGAAATACCATTACCAAGAAGCACCATACCGCCCCATTGGCCAGCTGATGTTTCTTCGCCGATTACGTCTTGCTTAGAAGTAAAGATAATTGGGTCATTTTTCGTCCCTGTCGCTTCAATTTTTGAATCACGACTTACTACTAAATAATCAGAGCCATTATTACCAAATACAACTGCACCTGGTTCGATAGTTAATGTTGCACTGTCTGCTTTATCGTTACCAACGAAAACGGCACCATCAAGGGCCCAGAATGCATCTGTCGATAATGTTGTATCTTCAGTGATTACGCCAGAAAGAACTTGTACTGTTACATCACGTCCTAATGCTGCAGACACTTCATTAGATAGGCTTTGGCTGAAAACACCTGGTAACTCGTCAGTCGTTGGTGGTGTAGTTGGGTTAGTAGGTGTTGTTGGTTGTTCAACAGTTTCATCTACATTGATGTTGATGTCACCACCACCACAACCTGCTAGTGAGATAGCTGTCGCTACAAGACTAACTTTGAATAAGCCAGATAATTTCATTGTTTACTCCGTAAGATAAATATTTAATTATTGTGTTAGCGCATAAACTCAAGTCAGCCAAAAACACCTTTTGATTATGCTTTTGGGTCACTTGAGTTTTAAACTGCGACTACCTTACGGGAGCTGTATGACAAAGTGGTTACATTTTAATAAACATAAAATGACAATGTAATTGACTTTAAAATTAGAGGGTTAAGTAAAGTTGAAGAACCGAAAAAAGCCGCCCGAAGGCAGCTTTGGTGTTGCGATTATAAATGAGTTCTTTTGTACGCTTACCTGTTGAAGCTGGTTATAGCAATGCAGTACGTAATGTTTCGGCGTGTACTTTTTCACGCTTCACATACTTGATCCATTGCTCAGCTAAACGCTGTGATTTTTTGTGTTTTTCCGCTTGCTCGAACGCTAAAATCGAGGCATCAAAGTTTTGTAAATTGTATTGCGCCATACCTAGAGCCACATACACATTTGATTCAAACTCTAAGCCGCCTTTATCGAGGGCTTTACGTGCTGCATCCGCTGCTTCTTCGTATTTTTCAAGGTTAATGCTTACCTCTGCGATACGTTGCTCATACTGACCATGCGTTACTAAATCAGCAGCCTTGGCAAAATAAGTAAGCGACTTTTCAGCCTCTTTTGCTTGTACCATAGCCTCGGCTACGAATGCGTAGTTTTTAGCTGACTGCTCGGCAATACCATCTTGCATCGCTTTGCTCATTACGCTCGCCGCTTTATAAGCAAGGCCATTGTATAAATACACTTGCGATAATTGGCGTAAATCAGATTTAGATGTTAAAAAGCCTTGCTGATATGCCGCTTCTAAAACCGCTAACTGCTCTTTTTCTGCGCCTGTTTCACCGTACATACCACCTAATTGAACCCAGTACTCTGGCTTATTGTAAAGCTTCACTAAGCGCTCAAGTACCTCGACCACTTTGTCAGACTGATTAAGTGAGTAGTACATAGCACGTTGTAAAATTAGCCAGTTTTCTTTTGGCATTTCACCTTTACTGTCGGCTTCTGCGATAGCAAGATTAATGTTTTCAATGCCTTTTTGGTAATCTTTAAGCTGATAATAGGCTTGTGATTTTAATACGTAATAAGCATCTGTTTTAGGCTTGTTGTTAATCACATCCCACTGCGCTAAATATTTGATTACCTTTTCGTAGTCACTGTTAGCCATTGCAAGTTGCGCTAAGCTAAAGGTGGTGCTTAGACGTAATGTTTCTGGAATTGCATCTTCGTTTACTACTTTTTCAAACGACGCAATGGCTTTATCTAAGTCGTTTTCGTTGTAATAAATAAAGCCATAGAAATTATGCATCATGGCAATTTCATACGAGTTCATGCTTGAAGAGCGCTCTTGAATACTATCAAGTGCTGCTAATCCTGCTTTTGCATCACCATCATCAGCTAGCTTTTGTGCACGCGCTAATTGGCTATACACTTTTTCGCGCAGTGCAGGTACGCGTTTGGTTTGTTGCTCCTCAGCGTAAGCTGTTGCCAGTGTGACACCGGGTAATAGGCTAACAACGCTTGGCACTACCAGGCTGCTTGTGAAAGCAGCCGCGCAAATCACGGCAACTTTTAAAGGTTTCATAATCGCATTCCTCTTTTCTAACCGTTAATTTGGAAAGAAATTTTGTTCTGTACGCCCGCTACTTCAACAGCTTCACCGTTAACAACGCGCGGTTTATATTTAAATTTAAGTGCTGCATCCATCGCAGCGCGGTCAAACAATGACTCTGGTTCAGCTTTAATAACTTTCGGGTCACGTACTGTGCCTTGCTTGGTTACTGTAAACTCAACAATCACATAGCCTTCGATCCCACGTGATAAAGCTCGGCGCGGATAAACAGGCGCTACTTTTACAATCGGTAAGTATTCACCGTCGCTTGATTCAAGGGCTAAGCCGCCAGCTAAGTTAACGTCGGCTTCAACACTGGCACCAAAGTCAAAGTTGACATTGCTCGCGTTAGGATCACTGTTTTGCATTTGCGGTGATTCCATTGGCGGAGGTGGCTCTTTTGGCGTTGGTGGCTTTTGCGGTTTACGTTCTTTCTTTTGCACTGTCTCTTCTTTTTTCAGACGAACAAAATCAAGTACGTTTCCTTTTACGGGCTCAGACATGGCCCCTTCACCACCGGTGATCAGTGCCTGCATGCCTAAAAACAGCATAACAGTCACGATACCAGCGATGATTAATGCAACTATATAACGCATCGCTCACATTCCTTATGATGCTTCTTGCGCAGCAATCGACACATCAAATGCGCCTGCAGCACGCGATGCATCCATTACTTTGATAAGTACATCGGTTGTGGCTTTCTTATCAGCTTGAATAACCACGCTACCTTGTGGGTTTTCAGCTTTTAAGCGCTCGATGTTTGCTTGTACTGCACGAACATCTACTTGGCGTTTGTTGATCCAAATCTCACCTTTGTCAGAAATAGCAACTAAGATGTTGGCACGCTCTTTTTTCACTGCCGTTGCTGCTTCTGGGCGGTTTACATCAATACCAGCTTCTTTTACGAATGATGCTGTTACGATGAAGAATATAAGCATGATGAAAACAACGTCTAGCATTGGCGTCATGTTGATTTCTTCAGCGTCGTCTTCTTGAAATAAGTTACCTAGTGGCGCTCTCATTGTTAGTCTCCTAGTGGGTGATGCTCACATCACCCTAAAATTCGTTTAGTGGTCTAAGACCATGTTGTCTTCAAGTAATTGCACTTCGCGTTTTGCACGACGTTGTAAGAACGTTGATGCGAAAACCCCTGAAAGTGCACCCACCATACCGGCCATTGTTGGGATAGTGGCTTTAGACACCCCTGATGCCATCGAACGTGCACTGCCCGTGCCTGTGATTGCCATTACATCAAATACTTCGATCATGCCGGTTACGGTACCTAACAGACCTAAAAGTGGACATAACGCAACCATTACGTTGATAAGCGCAAGGTTATTATTTAATTGCATGCCAGCGCGTGAAATCATCGCTTGGCGAATTTGCTCTGCGTTCCAGCTGTTACGCTCTGCTCTATTGCTCCAAGTGCTTTTTACGTCTTTCTTGTAGCGTTTAAAGCCACCAAAAAAGTACATAAAACGCTCAAGTAGCAATAACCACATCGCGAAGATGAGGACCCCGATGACCAAGAGAACTTGGCCACCTGTGTCGAGGAAATCACGTAGAGCATTGATTGCATCAATCAATAGCACCATGATTTATGCTCCTTTCTCGCTTCGCTCTGCGATGATACCTGCGCTTTGCTCTTGTAAAATCAACAGCATGTTTTTAGAACGCGTGTTAAGAAGTGTGTATAAGAATACTGTTGGGATAGCCACAACCAGACCAAGTACCGTTGTTACAAGTGCCTGAGATATACCACCCGCCATTAGTTTAGGGTCACCTGTACCGAACAAGGTAATTGCTTGGAAGGTGTTAATCATACCGGTTACCGTACCTAGTAGACCAAGTAATGGTGCTACCACAGAGATAATCTTAATTAGCGTCAGGTTACGAGTAATTTTTGGCATTTCACGAATAATTGCTTCGCTTAATTTAAGCTCAAGCGTGTCGTACGCGACATCTGGGTACTGGTCTTTCACTTTCATTACACGACCAAGCGGGTTGTCATCACGTGCCACTGTGTCTTTAAGCTGACGACGGATTTTGCTACCCATAATCATCAGAGATACAAAACGCTCAAGTGCAATTAGTAAAGCGATTAAGCCAACACCTAAGATGATATAACCTACAGTACCACCTTGGTGAACTTGCTCTTCAGTGTCAGGTGCTTGTACTAAAAGACCTAAGATTGAACCGCCAGTTGGGTCAAGTGCGAACGGTACAACACCC
Organism: Pseudoalteromonas sp. PB2-1; assembly: GCF_045040605.1. Lineage (NCBI taxonomy): Bacteria > Pseudomonadati > Pseudomonadota > Gammaproteobacteria > Alteromonadales > Pseudoalteromonadaceae > Pseudoalteromonas > Pseudoalteromonas sp. PB2-1. The sequence goes on along the minus strand of NZ_CP090668.1, from coordinate 484,005 downwards.
GAATTTGCATGCTGTAAATCAGCTGCAGTTGCTGTGTAACGGCTGCTTGGCTGACGTGTAAGCTGGCTGATTGTATTTGTAGCAGGTGTGTACTCTAGGTATTTACCATCAGCGATTAAGTTAAATGCACCAACACGCACCACTTCTTTTTGTGCTTTGCTGCCACCTTCAACGATAACATCAGTTGTAAAGCGAGATACTTTACCTTGTTCAGTCATTTCGCGTTGTAATTCAAACCATACTTTTTCGATATCATCAATAGAAGCAAGCTTTGACGTTGAGCCCATTTTTTGTGCCAGCTCATCCATGAAGTTACTGCGACCAGGAAGCTCTGCAGAAACAATAGAGGTCATGAATTTGTTGCTAGAATCGCCCGCGACTTGTTGTAACACACCGAATAGCTCTTTAAGTGAGCCCATGCGGTTTGAAAGTGTTTCGGTTAAGTTAGCTAGCTTTACTTCGTTTTCTTCAAATTGAGTTTCTAAGCGCTCCGATTCGTTAAGCATTGCAGTACGCTTTGCTTGTGTATCTTTAAGCATTTGTACTTGCTCGTTTTGACGCGCCATGAATGCTTGTTCACGTTGCTTATTCTCAACGCTTTGCTGTGCTTTACCTTGCTCTAATGTTTTTAGTAATGAATCTAAATCCATTGGCTCAGCCGCTAGGCTGCTTCCAGCAAAACCAAGGCCAGCTGCAAATACGGCCATTTTTGTCATTTTCGTTAATAATTTCATCTCAAACCTCTTATTCAGCAGCGTGGACTGGCAGTGTTAACATATCTGGGGCAAGTTGCTTACGTGCAATGCGTAAACCTTTATTGATTTGGCTGATTGCAGAATCTGGTAATTCAACAAACGATTTAGTTTGCGTATCCCAGCTGCCTGCTTTTTTGCCATCGCGTGTTAAATAAATAAGTTCTAAACGACCGATGCGTAAGAAATCTACTTCGCGCTCTTGGCCATCTACATTCAGTAATGATGTGTACGCTTCGATAGTGCGACCGTAATCGACTTCTACTTGGTAAGCTTCAAGTAAGCGGCGGAATTTTTCACTTGAAGTGATGTCTGCGCGGTCCATCATTTCTTTTAATGATGCAATACGCTTACTACGTTCTTCAGTTAAGAAAGGCACGTCTAGTGCAACAAATTGCTCAAGACCTGTGATCATGCGCATCATTAACGGCGTGATTTGACGCTCAATAACTGATACCTGATCCATTGACTCGTTTAACGCGTCCATTTCTGCAATTTGGTTGTTTAATTGCTTAGTTAGCTGCGCGTTATAAACAGTTAAGCCGTCAATTTCTTTATTAAGGGCTTTAAATTGTTGTAAACGACCTTGCATTGAATCTGCAATCTTGTCGATTTTTGTTTGTGATTGCGCGGCAGAGTTGTTTATTTCGCTGCTTTTATCAATTACTTTATCTAGATCGTTTGCATGTACTGTTGCAGATGCCGCTACAATACCTGCTAAAATCAGTGGTTTAACGCCTTTCATCGCATACACCTTTACTCGTTAAGTTAGCTTAATTTGCTAGTGGGTTTGTTTTAATGTGCGAAAGGATAACGATGAAAAATGACAAGCATGTTGCGCAAAAAATACAAAAATATGACAGCTGTAACAATTAGTTTATATTAGGCTGAAAAGGAAGCGATATTGGTATGAAGTTTAAGAGTTATTCTGTTTAGACTATGAAGTTATTATTTTAGGATTGAGAAAAAGGTAACAAATTTCTGCTTGACCTGAAGTTAGGTTAATCGACTATAGATCGCGACCAACGAATATTTTTCAAAAAGTTATTTCTTTTGTTAATAGAACTTGTTTTAAATATGCCAGCATTAGTAACTGCTGGCATATGATAAGTTTATACAAGTAGAGGAGCTGTATGACTAGCCATTTCTATTGAAAATTTAGCTAATTGAGAAAGTTTCATAAGCATCTTCTTAAAAATCAAGCGAATACCACGATAACTAAAATCTATAAACTTTCCTGCGGGCAGGCCACAGAATACATACATATGACCCACTATCCCTTTTACTTCGGCTGCATAGGCCTGAGTTGTTTCTATCTCATTTGCTAAATAGGTCGCAATAGCATCATAAATAGTGAGTAAGCCCGTTACACTTGCTTGTATCGAATGTAATACACCTTTTTTATTTAAAAAGTCGAGCAGCGCGGCGCCTATCTTTTTAGCCCAGCGAACAGAAAAGTGAGCTTGGTGACGTTTTTCAAAATCAAGGCGAATAGCTTCTTGGTGACGTAACTCAAACCCTTTTTGAATATCAGCATAGCTTTTGTATTTTGATGCCGTATTTAAATATCCAGGGGTCGGGTTAGTCATACTATGTGCACCAGGAGAGATATTCTGTGCCGAATTTAAAATATATTCGTCTGTAGTGTGCACAAAAGGCCAAACAGGCACCATAGGTACGGGATCACCTGCGTGAACACAGCGATATACGCCTTGTAACGCTTGCTCAGTATGACTTGCAAAACTTAAAAAACCAACTCTAGGTGCACCAAAAGTATACAGTTTCACAGGTACTTTAAAGCGTTGTTTTAGCCAATTAGCGGCTAAATTCGCCAACGCTCCACCTAAGCTGTGACCAACAACATGGACTGGTGCCGTAGGGTTTTGCGAAAAGTATTGCTCTAGTTGTGATTTAAGTGAATTAAAAGTTTGATTAAATCCCGCATGTACACTCTGATTATTAGGTCCTGTTGCGACACCGCAATGTAAATCAGTAAGACAATCGCGCATTTTTGCTGTACCACGAAGTGCTAGTACATAATGATCTTTAAACGCCCCTGTTCTTCCTTTAGCAATACAGCCAAATGGAGTTTGGTGCCGAAAAATTCGTTCTAAAATAGAGCCACTGATACCTGTAATATTGTTGTTATCAAAATCAAATAAAGGGCTTAGATAGGGGTAGCTAGCAGAAGTTTTTAATCCGCCCTGCTCAAGAGTTGCATAGGCAATGTTGGCAAAATGTGCTGCTTGTGTTGGTTGTAATGAAATCATATTTATCTTCCTTAATAAAATGTTGAATTTTTAGTTTAAATTATTAGCTTCATCAATAATTTGCTGTGGGTCAATTATAGTGAAGTCTTGATCCCACCTACAAATTGATGAACCTGTAAGCAATAAGTTTGGTTGCTCTGGATTATCAAACTTAAAAAAGACTTCTTTATTATTAATATCTCCGTTTAATTCCTTTAATTTTTGCGAGTATTCGTGCATAGGATGTATGCTGTATAGGGTTGCAGCCCATAATAAATATTCCTGCTTCTTATAAAAAAATTTAATCTGTTGAGCAGTTCTCATATCGACGAAAGGAATACCTGGTTGATCAGAACGTATTATCCATTCAGGAAAATTAAAGTTTCCATGAGCGTCTGTGTAAGTCGCATCTTTTCTTGCTTTTCCGTCACAAAAATATAAACCACGCTCAATTTTTACGTTGGCCAAAGGTTCACCATTATTTGTTAAGCGGCCTGTAACCTCTGGGCACAAATGCACTTTATATGTGCCAAACTTATCTAAAAGAGGCTGAATTATTGTGCTAAGGGATTGGAGTTTATCGATGAGTGACATTTGAACCTCTTAATTTATAAATGGAATTACGAGGTATTGCGTAAAAAAGTGTTGTACGCAGAATATCCACATTCCATGTCAATATTGTCAGCATTCTATAGTCTAGGTGAAAATATGCAATCAATTTTAGAGTGATGTAATAGATTATGTTGCACTAAAATTACACAGAATGAAATTAGTAAGCTTGTACTATTGAGACAGGCAAAGCTGGAGGTGCAGGGCTAGGCTAACTTGGAGGTTATACAATAATGTAATGTAATTTTTTGATTTTACCTTTTGAAGGAACATTCTTTTGTGGTGTAATATAGTTACAGGCAAGTTAATGTATGAGGTTGTTGAAAAGTAATGGAACCTCTTAAGGTGTGGTTTTTAACTCTATTTCTTGCATCAGCTGGCCTTTTCTTTTTTATAATATTACCAATGCTAATAACTATAAAAGATAAGAAAACTCAGCTAATAGAGGATGCTCTTAATGATGGTAATCGTTTTTACTCATTAAATATCATAACTGCTGGTAGCTGCGCATTGCACTATGGTTCTATCTTTCTATTTGACTGTTATTCTTTAATTTGATGGCACTGACACAAATTGCATAACCTGCTGGTAAGTGCTTTGCCAGTCTTGATAATTAATAGGCACAGCATGGTAAATCCCTTTATTTTCAATAACTAAAGACGGAAAACCTTGGACAGGCAAGCTCCTAACCTCGTTTATTTCATTCATTAGTAAAGAATTGATTTTTTCACTTTGAATTTCTGTAATAAAGGTGTTTTTTGCTAAACCAATTTGCTCGGCTAGATTGGCAAGCGTGCTTATGTCAGATGGGTTTTGTGCATTTAGGTAGTAGGCTTTTTGAATTGCGTAGAGCATCTCAAGCTCTTTGTTGTATTGCCTTGCAACAAGCACAGCACGGCATGCAGGGTAAGTTGAGCGGCGTGGTTGAGTACTCAACCAAAAGTTATGATTAAACTTAGTGCCAAGCTGCTGTTCTATACGTTGCCATGTTTGCTGTAAAAATTGCTGCATATCTTCAGGCATTGGTTCATCAGAATCAGGCGCAAGACCACCCACTTTATATTCAATAGCGAGTTTATCCCCTAGGGCTTCTTTCAGTTTTAACCAGGTCTCTCTATAACCCCAGCACCAACTGCACATTGGGTCATATACATAAATCAGCTTTGCCATTTAGCTCACCTCATGGAAATCAGACACCACCACATTACGCCCTTTTGCTTTGGCTTTATACAAATTATCATCAGCTTGCTTTATCGCTTTACTAAATTGGCTACCATGTTCAAGGTTTGCAATACCAATACTGCAAGTAATAGAAATAGACTGGCCAACATCATAAGCTATTTGCTTATTTGATACGTATTCACGTAGTTTTTCAGCAACACCATGGGCTGTTTTCAAACTTGCTTTTGGTAATAGAATCATAAATTCTTCACCGCCATAGCGTGCTTTTATATCTGTGCCACGTAATTTATCGTGAAGCATGGAAGTAAAGGCAATTAAAACCTGGTCGCCAAAGTCATGGCCATAGGTGTCATTGAGCACTTTAAAGTTGTCTAGGTCGATTAATAACACAGACATAGGTAAATAACTGTTCGCTTCTGTATCAAGCCTTGGCTGAATGTGTTCATAAATATAACGCCGATTGGCAAGGCCAGTTAGGGGATCGGTTAATGCATCTCGCTTCTCTATCAAAGTAATGTCTGCAATTTTTTGATGGCTCTTTTTTCTAAAGTATTCACTTATCGCAGAAAATAAAATAACCAGCGAAAATGAGGCCAAAAAACGAGAAACTTCAACATCGCCATACTGCACTTGCCCAAAGTTGGGGCCAAATAGCATTAATAAAGTACTGATATACATCACAGCCATTAATGCACTGCCAAACATCAACCCCAATGTGACATAAGAAACTACAGGGTAAAACATAACCCAATAAAGAGCTGTATTCTCTTTTCCTCCAGTGTAGATAAGAGAAATACACAAAAGTAAAACGATCGACATAATAATACAGGCAATTGTCATTAGGTTGCCTGTTTTAAAGTAATACAACAAACAAAGCACGATTGTTATATCACTAACAATTAACATCACAGTTAGTGGCATTTCATAAATATGGAAATTAGAAATGACTAACGATGTAATCAATACAAGTGCAAAAAATGCCATTGTAAACAAGGTAAAGGCACGACGTTGTTTATCCGCCGTGTCAACGGTTTTTGTAGTTACGGCTGTAAGCCAATTTTGGTCCAATACAGTATAATTCCGTTGTTAATTAAACTTTAAAGGTTAACACGAGCTTTTCTAGCTCATAAAACTGTGCTTTGAGTTTAGTGCACTCATTCAAGGTGTTATTTAAGTTATTTTGACCTTGGTTAGACAACTCACTAATTGAGTGAATATCACTATCGAGGCTTTGTATAACATGATTTTGTTCCGTCGTAGCGTTAGCAACACTATGATTTACTTCATCTATTGACTCTATAGCATGGGTGACTTCAGACATTTTTTCGCCCGCAACATTGGCTTGTGCCACACTTTTTTCACTGTCTTTTATACTCGCAGTCATTACTTCTACTGCCGAGGAAGAACCCTGCTGAAGCTGCGAAATCATCTCTTCAATTTCTTGCGTCGATTGTTGTGTACGATGTGCTAACTGACGCACTTCATCTGCCACAACGGCAAAGCCTCGCCCTGCTTCACCAGCCCTAGCAGCTTCAATCGCAGCATTTAGTGCCAGTAAATTAGTTTGCTCACTCACCCCTTTAATCACTTCAAGGATCTGACCAATACTTACGGTATGCGCATCTAGGCTGTTGATTGTTTTTTGTGCTTGTTCCATATTGCGTGACAGTGCATTAATTGCAGCAAGGTTATCTGCCAGTGCAGCCTGACTTTGAAGCGATTGGTTATTAGCACTTGTAGCAAGTGTTGATGCATGACTTGCACTGTTGGATATTTCCACTGCACTTGAAGTTAGCTCGTTAATTGCGGTTGCCACATTATCAGTACGTTTAGTTTGATCTGCGTACATAGCTAATGTGCCTTGGGTTTGATTAACCAAGCTCTCTACCAAGCGCTCTAACTCTACTGTGGTGTTTTTAACTTGCTCGATAGAGCCATGAATTTTTTCAATAAAAGCATTAAAGTAGTGACTTAGTTCACCAAACTCATCATTGTTTTCAACTTCGAGGCGGCGGGTCAAGTCCCCTTCACCTTGAGCAATGTCTTTAATGGCATCGTTTAAACGCTGCATTGGTCGCATTAAATAACGAAGTAAAAACTGCATCATTAGCACAATGGCGGCGATACCGATTAACATATAAATGGCCGCCATGTTTCTAAATGAGGCCACCGATGAGTAAGCAATTTCTTCGTTGATCACCACGCCTAAATACCAGTCAACGTTTTGAATTCCTTTGATTTTAGTGAACGACACGAGTTTTTCTAAACCACCAACTTGCACTTCAACAAACTCAGATTGTAAAGACAGACTTTTACCAAACAAATCGCGCATGTTCTTATCGTTAAATTTTGTGTCTGGGTGGCTTAATATGCGCCCTTCACTATCGAGTAAAAAGCCATAACCAAACCCTAAAAAGTCAATTTCGTTAACGATCTTTGTAATGGTTTTCATATCGATATCGGCACCTGTAACCCCACTAAAAACACCATTGGCTTGCATAGGCGCAACAGCAGATATAGTTAGCTCGTTAGTGGTTACATCAATATAAGGTGCAGTAAATGCGGTGTTTGTTTTGTTTTCAACAAGCTTGTACCACGGCCGAGTCGTGGCATCGTAATCAGGTGGTAATACAACTGATTGGTCATTCAAAACAAAGGTACCATCGGTAATACCAATGTAGGTGTTTTTAAAATCGCCAGCTTTATCCGCTGTGTTTAGCTGTGTCAGTGTTAGGCTTTTACTGTCTCCTAACTGATAGGTTTCGGCAACAGATGAAACAATAGCCAGCTTCGCGTTTAGCCAATTTGCTATATTTTGCGATACCGATTGAGAAATCTCTTGAAGAACGAGCGAAAGCTGCTCCTGCGTTTGGCTACGCATAGAGATGAAATTGTTAATGGTAAATAAACCGAGCACTACCACTAAAACCAGTGATGCTGCCACAGTTACCTTGGTGGTAAATTTAAGAGTGCTTTGCATGACAAACCTGTTTGTTATTTTTTTCGTTGTTAGCTATTTATTTTTAACAAATTAAAACCACTTTGTCTTATAAATTTAGGCTAAAACAGTAAAAACGTCCCAATTTAAAGTAAACGCTTTCTATATAAATCAATTACTTTGTTAACGGCAGGCAGCTTTGCTTCTAAAGTTAATAAATGAAATATGTTCAAATCAACAATTGGAACGTTCCTACAAGCAACGTAATATTGGCACCTTGAATACGTATTCATTAAACAGTTATATCATGTAAATTTACTTGTCCAGTGTTCATTAGGCATAAAAAAACCCGCAACATTGTGCGGGGTTTTCCATCATTAAAAGTGACTATGCAATTCGCTTTTTCCAGCTATCCGCTAAGCGAACCACGTTTAGTCCATACCAAGCAATAAATGCGTAGCACACTACAGGAACGAAGAAGCTCTGTTGAATACTCACAGTGTCGGCAACAACACCCTGTACTAATGGTACAAGTGCACCACCAACGATGGCTAAACATAACCAGCCCGAGCCTTTACTCGTCAGTGAACCCAAGCTTTCGATTGCAACTGAGAAGATTGTTGGGAACATAATTGAGTTAAATAAACCAATTGCCAGTACAGAGTAAAGTGCCACATCACCTTCTGTGAAAATAGTCACGAGCAATAATACAATTACCATCATTGCATTAAAAAATAATGCTTTTGAAGGTGCCACTTTTTGTAGTGCCGCAGAGCCAATAAAACGACCTACCATTGCACCGCCCCAGTAGTAAGCAATCAAGCTTGCTGCTGCATGTTCTTCAAGGCCTGCAATGTGTGCTTCACCAAAATAATTTACTAAGAAGCTACCAATTGATACCTCAGCACCCACATAACAAAAAATCCCCACAACACCCATTATTAAATGTGGCGCTTCTTTAAGGCTGTGATTTTTGGCTTTGCAGTCTTGCTCTTCTGAATGCTCAGATATCACTGGTAATTTAAAAAATGCAAATACCACTGCAATCGTTAAAAGTGCTGCAGCTAGCATCAGATAAGGTACTTTAACAGACTCAGCTGTTGCAGCATTCGCAGCTAATGTACCTGCTGTACCGAAGAATAAAATCCCCCCTACATAAGGGCCAACAGTGGTACCTAGTGAGTTAAGTGCTTGTGCTAAGTTTAAACGTGATGATGCGGTTTTTTCTGGGCCCAGCGCAACAACATAAGGGTTAGCTGATACTTGTAATACCGTAATACCCGAGGCTAAAACAAATAATGCACCTAAAAATAACCAGTATTCATGCACAACGACTGCTGGGTAAAATAACATACAGCCAATTGATGCCACCACAAGGCCTGTTAGTACGCCATTTTTATAACCAAGCTTTTTCACCAACATACCCGCAGGTAATGACACAATAAAATAAGCACCAAAAAAGCAAAACTGAACCAGCATCGCTTCTGTATAAGTTAAGTCGAACACCCCTTTTAGGCGTGGGATCAACACATCATTAAGAACTGTGATAAAGCCCCATAAAAAGAAGAGGGTTGTCATTGCCGTCAGTGGTAGCAGATAGTTTTTATTTTGCTGCGAGCCATCGGCGACAAACGATTGGTTTGTATTAATTTCACTCACGTGGTTTTCACTCCGTTAACAAGTTGTGTTCGATTCTACACATTGATGTAAAAATAGCACAAGGATTTAATAGGAACGTTCCAATTATTTAATTTCCTGCTATGATTGTATTATCTTAAATATTCAGCTGGGGAAGATGTGCAAACCATCAACTTCAAATCGGTGCCTTTTTTACAACAGCACATAAAAGATACGCTTGCTTTTTATCACCCTCATTGTGTTGATTACGCTTCAAACGGTGCGGGTGGCTTTTACCAATATTTTAAAAATGATGGTGAAGTTTACGACAAACAAACTCGTCATTTAGTATCTAGTACGCGTTTTGTGTTCAACTATGCAATGGCTTATATCGAGTTTAAAAACCCTGACTACCTGACACTGACAAAGCATGGTCTAGATCATCTTGAAAATGTTCATAAACAACTCTCGGGTGGCTACGCATGGCTGTTAGAACAAGACGAAGCCGGTTGCGTCACTATTTTAGATAATACAAACCACTGTTATGGACTTGCATTTGTGTTACTCGCGAATGCAGTTGCTCTTAAGGCAGGAGTGACTGAATGTGAGCAAACAATATCGCGAGTTTGGGATTTACTCGAAAAACATTACTTTGAACAACATCACAACGCGTATTTAGACGAGCGAACAGGTGACTTGAGTCAAGCAGATAGCTACCGTGGTCAAAACGCCAATATGCATTTATGCGAAGCTTTTTTGATGTGTTTTGAAGCAACGAATAACGCCCGCTATTTAGCACGAGCCAAGCTACTTGCAGAAACCTTTACAGTTAAACTGGCTGGAAATAGCCGACAATTTATTTGGGAGCATTATTCTCACGACTGGCAACTCGATCTTGATTATAACAAGAATGATCCTAAACACTTATTTAGGCCGTGGGGATTTCAGCCAGGTCATCAAACTGAATGGGCTAAACTGTTACTGATTTTAAATCGCCACATTGATGAGCCTTGGCTCGTTGAACGTGCCAAAAGTTTGTTTGATAAAACACTTACTGTTGCATGGGATAATCAGTATGGTGGTATATTTTATGGTTTTTCTCCAGATAAACAAATATGTGATAGCGATAAATATTTTTGGGTTCAAGCCGAGTCGTTAGCCGCAGCAGCCCTACTCGCTGATGCCACAAATGATGAAACCTATTGGCAATGGTACGAAAAGATTTGGCAGTACAGCTGGCAACATATGGTCGACCATAAGTACGGTGCTTGGTATCGAATTTTATCTGTCGATAACCGACCTTATAGCGATGAAAAATCCCCCGCAGGTAAAACCGACTATCATACTATGGGTGCCTGTTACGAAGTTTTAAGAACGATTAGATTGAGGAATGCAAAATGAGTTTAGTGTGTTTTGGCGAAGCATTAATTGACTTTCTATCAAATGGCAAACAGCCTGAGTCATTTACCAAATACGCCGGTGGTGCCCCTGCAAACGTGTCGGTGGCTGCTGCTAAACTCGGTTTAAAAACAAGCTTTTGTGGTATGTTAGGCGATGACATGTTCGGCCATTTTATAAAAGATGAACTGACCCAACATGGCGTAAATACCCAGTATTGCCAATTTACCGATGCAGCAAAAACAGCCCTTGCATTTGTTTCATTAGATGAAAGCGGTGAACGCTCGTTTAGTTTCTACAGGCCCCCTGCCGCAGACTTGCTCTATCGGGTTGATGATTTTGAACATAGCATGTTTTCTGAACACGCCATCATGCATGTATGCAGCAATAGCTTAACGGAACATAACATATATCAAACAACTATTTATGGCCTAACACAAGCCAAAAAAGCGGGTGCTATTTGTAGCTTTGATATGAACCTACGTGAGAATTTATGGCCAAGCATGCGTCATACACTTGATCGTATTTGGCATGTCATATCGCTCTCAGATATTGTGAAACTTTCACATGAAGAACTGGAATTTTTAAATAACCGCAGTCACAAAGACCAACCATTCGAGCACACTATTAAAACCATTTTAAAAGCTGGGGTTAGCTGTTTGTTGGTGACCAATGGTGGCGAAGCTATTCGATATTACCATGCTGATTTTACAGGTGAAGTCACTCCACCAGCCACCAAGGTTGTTGATACCACAGCCGCAGGCGATGCATTTATTGGTGGTATGCTGGCTAAAATTGGCCAGTATTGCCCCAATAAACAGAGTTTTAAAGAATACTGTCAAACCCAAAGCAATATCGAAGAGACGATTGCTTACGCAGCTAAAGCAGGTGCTTTTGCAGTCAGTCGCTATGGCGCATTTGCGTCATTGCCAAGTGCTCAAGATTTAATCTAACCTAGTATAATGCACGGTATTAATTACTTAATACCGTGTTCAAAACATAACCTTTAGCTAATTATTTAACACCTATTTCTACTGTCATTGTACTTTCTTCAGATTGGCCAACATAATAAAAAACATAATCCTGCCATGCAGCATCAGAACGCAATTGCTCTGCAATCAGAATCGCTTGCTCAATTGATTCTGAGTCTTGCTCTGCCGTCAAATCTAAGTGGCAAAGTGTTTCTCTACACTCTACATTTATAAGGTCTAATTTGGCTAGTTGCTCATTTGAAGAGAAAAGGTCGTTCAATTTAAATGTCATTTCATCAGCCCATTCATAGTTCACCTCTTGCTCGTCAAAAGGGACTTTCTCAATGTTCTTAGGGCTTTTATCTATAACAATATCACTGCTGGTAATGACTGGTTGCTCTCTTTTTTCAGTGGTCTTGCTATCCAACAGCGTTGTCGTTTTCATATTAGTTGATTCTAGCTTGACATCATTATTTATGTTTGTGAGTTTTTTACTTTTAGCAGCTACATCTTTATGTTCAACTAAAACTGAGTTTTCATCTTTTTTATTTTCCTTTAACTTAGTGACTTCATTTGTTTGCCCCATAAAATAGATACATGAGAGTACTATCCCCAGAAATACAATGACTAATTTAATTTTCATATCCCCCAGCTAACTCAAAATAAAGTTTTCACAATATATGATGTATTGATGTATTGATGTATTGATGTATTGATGTATTGATGTAAATTTTAAGTCTGTTATTACTTTTATAATGAGTAATCTAAAAAATCTTATTTAATACACTAACACCAATTAAAAAAGATAGTTATAAAATTATACGATAAAAGCTCTTAGTGTAACCTTTTCAGTAGGATAGGCTTTCATTAAGAAAGCTTTTCTTAATGGTATTTATAAACATCATATTGTATTGAAACTTAGCTTCTATAAGCTACCTACGGAACACTGATTACAGTAATTACTTATCATTTCAGCCTAAAAATGTAAGCATTGGTATTTATTTTAGGGGTGAAAATAAAACGAATACCGTAAAGAAAAAGGGTATTAATTTATTTAATACCCTTTAAAGTTAATTAATCATCGTTTTTACATTTATCAATGATAGGTAGGTAGCGTAGTACTTTCATGTTTGGATCAATCACGACATGATCAGCTTCTTTTAATGTGATACGCAGCTCTCCTTTATCCATTTGGTATATTTTCTCTATGCCATTTATCGAAATAGGAACTGGCATTGGGAAACGTTCAGCTGCAATTTGTGGATGTTGCCAGCTCAATGTTAACGTATCGCCGTTATATGTTTCTGTTAACTCAGGTAATTCAGCCTGCTTAAGATACATATTAAAAAACCATTGATAGTCTTTTTTGGTTAAACGATTAATTATGGCAATAAACTCGTTTGTATTACGATAACGAGGTGCAATTGGGTATGTTAATGACGCTGTGTTATTCACACCATAAAGAAGCTCTCGTGTTGCTTGCCAAAATACGTCTTCACCCACAAGCCAGCGAAGAGTGTGTAATGTCCAACCACCTTTGCCATATATATCGGAGTTAAACGCTTGGTCTGATGTAATTTGTCCATCAAGTACCACTGGTTCACAGTTTTTCAGCCCAAGGTAAGCTGAGTACATGCTGTGTTTATACGCTGCGTCACCAAATTTATATAAGCTGTAACTGGGTTGCATGTAAAAACCAAACCCCTCATGCAGCCATGCATCATTGAGCTTTTCATGGGTCATTAAGTTGCCAAACCATTCATGAGCCAGCTCATGTTGCAGTAACCAATCATAACCATTTGGATCACGCTTGTATTTTTTACCATACGCGTTGACTGTTTGGTGTTCCATGCCTAAGTGTGGCGTCTCAACAAAACCTAACTTTTCACCGCCCCATGGGTATGGACCAAGCATCTTTTCAAAAAACGTAACCTGCTGGCGTAAATCATTTTCGATAAGCTCTCGTGCTTTTTGCTCATTTTTTTTGAGAGACCAGAATTCGATAGGTACAGTCGCGCCATTCACACTGGTGTAATCCGTTTGAATACGCGTGTAAGGGCCAATATTAAGTGCAATGTTATAATCACTGGCAGGCACCGATAACAACCAATCAAACTGTTGTTTATTGCCCCCAACTGGCTTCACTTCTTGTAATACGCCATTAGTCACCGCACTCAGCCCTTGCGGTACTGTTAGACGAATGCGCATACTGTCTGCTTTGTCTGCAAAATGGTCTTTACATGGCCAGAATAAGTCGCAACCTTCTCCTTGCACAGCGGTTGCTATCCAAGGTTCACCTTGCTCTGTTTTTGAAAATACGAACCCGCCATCCCAAGGGGCATTTTTAGCTATATGAGGAAACCCTTGATAGGCTACAGCAACACTTACCATGCTACCTTTTGCTTGTTGCTCACCTAAGTCAACACGAATTACACCGCCATCTCGCTCATATTTGAGAACCTCGCCTTTTGAGCTCACCTCATTAATTGTAAAACGGCTATCCAATTTTAATTCTACAAATTGAGTGGCTGCCAGCATTTTAAACTCTGTAGTAGCAATACCTTTAATACGTTTATTATCAGGAAATACCTCAAGTGCCAAATCGTAGTGCTTAACATCACTTTTAAGTGCAATCGCCGATAAAGCTTGCCCTGTATCACCAATAACAGGATCTAACGCAATAGGTTTTGAACTACACGCGGCTAGCACAGCCGATGCTACGAGCGTAGTGGCTACTTTAAAAAATTGATTTACGTGCAAAATACTTTTTCCTTATCGTTATTTTTATTGGTTTAAAATGACATGAGCAATTATTTATTACTAAGATTTGCGATGAAATTCAGACCTATATTCAAAACAGATAGAGGTGATGCTCTGGATATGTAGAGTATCTAAACCTAGGACTTTTAACGGTAATCGTGGTATGTTTTTCAGCGTATCTAATTATTAAAAAGGAATTTATGCTATGAATAGCAAACTTCTTGCAGGAGGCGCAGTCGCTATTGTCGCTGGCGCGTTCCTCTATTCACAAAGTAATACAAGCATTAATGTAGAGTTGTCGCAACTTCAGCATGTCCCTGCCGACACGCCAATTTTTTATGGTCAATTAAAACCATTTCCGTATGCAAAATACTTTGAGCTTATGCCGAGTACAATGAAAGGCGGCAACGATTTAACACCCGCGATTGCTCAGCTAAGAACGAGTGGCGATCCAAATGCCCTCTTTATTGCAGCACTTTTAGAAAAGTACCAAACATCGTTAACATCATATGACACGTTCAAGTCTACATGGGGGTTCAGCGATGACTCTATGGGGCTGTTTTACAGCCAAGGATTAATGCCGATATTTCGTATTAAAGTGGGTGAGCAAACCGCACTCTTAAATAGCATTAAAGAGTCTGCTGATGAAGCGGGTATTGCCTACTCTGATGAATCTTCACAAGGTATCACGTACACACAATTTGCACTCACTGTTGATGGTATCGATGATATTCATCTGATTGCATCTGCAACAGATAACTGGGTAACACTCACTTTGAGTAGTCCCTTAACAAACGAGCAAGACTTACGAATTGCTTTAGGGGTTGAAAAGCCTGTTAAATCATTAGCAGATACCGATAAACTGGCAACGCTTATCAATACTTTTTCATTGGATGGAAATTCTGTAGGCTATGTTGATCATCAACGGATTGCTAACGCCCTTACTGGTAAAGAAAATTCTCGCTTACATCAAATGCTAAAAGAGTTACTTAATAAAGCACAGCAAGGCAATGCATTAGCGGCTATTTCAACGCCTGAATGCCAAGATGACATCGCCAGCATTGCCGCTAAATGGCCTGCAACTGTGTCAGGAACGACAAAAACACGTATCACTACTGATTACGCCAACTTTGATGTAAAAGCTGTTCTACAAAGCACAGATCAAGACTTACTTAATACTCTACAAGCCGTACGTGGTTTTGTGCCAAAACATACCACTGGGCTTGACGGCCAAGTTTTAAGTGTTGCCTATGGTGTTGATATCGCAAAAGTAATGCCGCTTGCCAATACACTAACGGGTGCAATTAAGTCAGCTGAGTTTAACTGTGGCCCAATTGTCGCACTACAAAATGAAATGCAAGATGTGAGCACAGCAGGGCTTGCTATGATGTCAGGCTTTGCAAATGGTGTGCAAGGTATGAGTGTGAGCGTTCAAGATGCTGCATTTACCATTGATGACTACCAAGGGCCACAAATTGATAAGCTTGATGCTATTGTTACCCTATCTGCTACCGACGCCCATGGTTTGTATTCGATTGCGCAAGGTTTTGTCCCACCACTTGCTAATATAAAACTGCCTGCCAATGGTGATGCGGTGCTGATCAACGAATACATTCCCTCGCCAGTGCCACTTAACTTTGATATTAAAATGGCGCTAAAGGGCAATCATATTGTGATTTTCACTGGTGATAAGTCAGCACAAATTGCCAATACCCTAGAGTCGCAAAGTGTCACTAAAAATGGCTTTGTGAACATGGCATTTGACGTTCAAAAAATTCTTTTACCTTTGCTAGATAGCGTTGCAGCAACCGGTCAATTAAGTGATGAGGAAATGGCTGAACTTGATTCACTACGTCATCAACCTGTTAGTGTTTATTTTGCCACAGACATCACTGATAACGGTATTAACATGGAAAGTAATGTGCAAATCACGAAAGAGTGATTAATTTAATTAAATACACAAAGAGCGCAATTTAGCGCTCTTTTTTTACACTCTCTTTCAGTACTATAAGCCCCATTTCATTTAAAAGTGTATTAATGCAGCTCGCTAATGATGGTAAATCAGTTGCTTCTTGATTAACACTTCATGTTTAACTCACTGTTATATGTAGATAACTAAAGACTATACTTGTTCCATTAAATGTACATGTTGAGGTTATTATGAGAATCGTATCTTTTACTGAAGCTAAAAATGATCTCAAAGCTGTTTTGGATGGTGTAGTTAATGATGCTGATACAACAGTTATTACCCGTCGTGATTCTGAAGATGCCGTGGTTATGTCTTTGGATTACTACAATAGCCTTATGGAAACAGTTCACTTATTACGTTCACCTAAAAACGCTGAACATCTAATCCGTTCGATTGCACAGTACCGTGCTGGTAAAACAACAGCACGAGAGTTAATTGATGAATGATAGTCAACGATTACTGTCGTGGACTGATGACGCATGGGATGACTACCTGTATTGGCAATACTCGAGACAAGAAAACACTCAAGCGCATCAACAAACTCATTAATGATGTTAAGCGCTCACCATTTGAGGGCATAGGAAAACCAGAGCCCTTAAAAGAGAACTTATCTGGTTTTTGGTCTCGTCGTATTGATGACACCAACAGACTTGTCTACATAATCGATGAGCAAGCGATAACGATAATTTCGTGTCGTTACCACTATTAAATCTGGCGCTAACAAAGCTATTATGAGTGATTACTCAGTGTCGGCTTTCTCAGATTGATTTGGTTGCCATTTAAGTGAGTTGTTGGTGTCTCGACTATTACAAATGGTGTTGTTTGAGCTTTCGATGCCACCGAGTTTAGCAAGTCGGTCGTACAGCACAACATTACAGGTCGCGGCTAGGTTCATACAACCTATTGTTGGCACATACACCACTTCATCACACCATTTCAGCACGTCCTTACTGACCGAGCCATCTTCAGGGCCAAACACATAAAATGCGTTTTCAGGATGCTTAAATTCAGGTAGTGGCGTTGCACCCTCAACCAGCTCAATCACCACCGTTGTTGCACCTTCAGGCTTGGCTTGTTCTAGGCTTTCAACTTGGATTAGTGGAATATGCTCAAGCACATTTTTGGTATCGGTATGGTACTTATTAGCGCGTAAATAACGGCTACCAGTAAAAAACACCTGCTTGGCATTGTAGCACCCCGCAGCACGTAATACACCACCCACATTCGTTGGGCTTTTTGGGTTTAACAGGCCAATGCTGGCTTTAAGGGCGCTCATTAATCGATGTCTCTGGTTGGCCACTCGGCCACGTATAGGTCAAAGTCATCTAGGTCAACATCACAGTCTTTCACTGTTTTGTCACGCACAGAAATACCTAGCTGATGCATCATATCTTTACTGCCACCGTTCAGTAATGGGTGCCAAGACGCAAGGCCACGGCCTTCGTAAAGGCGACGGTAGCTACAGCTTTGCGGCATAAAAAAGATATCTTTGAGGTTTTCTTTAGTGAGCTTTACACATGAAGGCACCAAGGTTTGGCGGTTCGCATATTCGCTACAACCACAGGTGTCGTTGTCTAGGTATTGGCAAACGATATTAGTGAAAATAAGTTCTTCACCCTCGCGTAGTTGATCCGTTGCGGTAAATTCATCTTCGTCTTCACTGTCGATAAATGTGTTTAAACAACATTTACCACAGCCATCACAAATGGCTTCCCATTCGGGTTGTGACATTTGCTCAAGCGAGCGCTTAAGCCAAAATTGATCTTCTAACATGGTATTACTCAAAGCCCCTAAACAGCGCGCATTCTAGCGTAAAGCCAGCATGCGCGCAAAGTTTAGCGAGTTTGAGCTACTGCTCGTTAACCCAACGCTTAATTTTCTCTTCAAGAATTGGCATCGGTAATGCGCCATCAATCAGCACTTGCGTATGGAAGGCTTTAATATCGAACTTATCGCCTAGCTCTTTGCTCGCGTAGTCACGTAGTTCTTGAATTTTGAACTGACCTAACTTGTACGATAGCGCTTGACCTGGCCACGCAATATAACGCTCAACTTCGGCAATAATGTCACTTTCGGCCATTGATGAGTTAGCCAACATGTAATCAATACCTTGTTGACGTGTCCAAGCTTTCGCGTGGAAACCAGTATCAAGCACTAAACGCATTGCACGTAATTGCTCATCTGATAAACGACCGTACCACATGTAAGGGTCAGTGAATAAGCCAAGCTCTTTACCTAAGCTTTCTGCATACAATGCCCACCCTTCTGCAAATACCGTGTAGCCACCAAATTTACGAAACAGCGGTAATCCTTCTATTTCTTGTTGCAAGGCAATTTGAAAATGATGGCCTGGTGCCGCTTCGTGAATAGACAGGGTTTCAAGTAAAAACTTAGGCTGTGCTTTTAAATTAAAGGTATTGATATAAAAAATACCTGGGCGTGAACCATCTGGTGCTGGCGACTGGTAAGATGCACCCGCAGCAGATTCTGCGCGGAAGTCTTCAACTGCTTTTACTATATAAGGCGCTTTTGGCGCAATATCGAACATTTGCGGCAGCTTAGCGTCGATTTTTTCTTTTACTGCTTCATACGCAGCAATTAGCTCTTCTGGCGTATCGTAGTAAAACTCATCTGAAGTTCTTAAATGCTCAAAAAACGCTTTTAAATCGCCTTCGAAACCCACAGTCTCTTTGACTTTTTTCATTTCAGATAAAATACGCGATACTTCGCTTAAGCCAATGTCATGAATTTCATCGGCGTTTAGGCTCAGCGTTGTATGCTGCTTAATTTGATACTCATACCATGCTTTACCATTTGGTAGGTCGCTATAACCAATGCTTTCGCGAGCATTAGGTATGTATTCGTTGGCTAAAAAGTCAGCCATTTTTTGATACGCAGGCACTAAACGCTCGCTGATCATCACGGTGTACGCGCTTGTTAGCTGTGCTTTTTGTTCGTCGCTGAAAGACTCAGGCAACTGAGCAATTGGCCCCCAGAATAATGACTCTTCTGGTTTTTCTACAATATGAGTTTGAAATTGTGGTAATAGTTTTTCAGCAAGCGGTTTAGGAAGAACCACTTTATCTTTCATGCCTTGGCGCATTGATTGCTCAACACTGTCTAACCACGCAATAAAGCCATCGGCACGTTTTTCAAATGCTAGATAATCTTCAACCGTGTTAAAAGGCTGTGCGCTTTGCCCAGAGCCTAACGCAGCAAAGGTATTATGCGCCCCGCCCATTTGGTTAATTGGCATTAAATAACTTGGAAACTGCGCGCCTTCAATCGCAAGGTCTAAATCGCGGGCTAGAATTTCGTAGCTTAATAATGACTGACCTGTTAATTGCGCTTTGTCGATATTTGCTAGTTTGTTTTTGTATTCTTTAACAAAATTAAGCTGCTCGTCACGGTTTGCTTTATTGATTGGTGCAATAAATTGGTCGTTATATTCGCTACGACCAATGTAAGTGCCGCCGATAGGGTTAAACTGTAAACCATCTTCAAAGTAATCGGCTAATAGTGTGTCGAGTTGTGCTGCGGGTGCTTTTGCTTGCGTCGTAGTTTGTGCGTTTTCAGTCGTCGGCTTTTCATTTTTAGAAGCAGGTTCGTTACAACCAACTAATGCAAATAGAACTGCCGAACTGATTATTGCTAATTTTATATTTTTCATTCTTTCCTTGCCCTGATAGTGATTACAGATAAATTATGCGGCTTTAGCTTGCTAATAAGCAAGTATCCCTGCAATTTATCGCAGTTTATTTACACTATGCAAAGTGGTTGCTAGAGTTGCGATTCGACTATCTAACTTTGAATAAAAATGAAAAAGACTCTGCTATCAATAAGCCTTGGCTTAACGGGCTTTATATCAATGAATATAAATGCTGCAACCTATATATCTGCAAAAGAAATGGTTGATGTTCATTCAGGAAAACTGATTAAATCACCACTTATTAGTATAGAAAACGGTCAAATAACAAGTGTAGATAGTAATAAAGAACCACGGCTAAAAGAGGGTGATAAACATATACAGTTGCCAGAACTAACCTTAGTGCCTGGTTTAATGGATATGCATGTGCATTTGACGAGCGATCCAACTGTGCCGCGCAGCGAACGAATTGGCCAGTCTATTCCACGTAAAGCGATTAAAGCGGCACACTTTGCAGAAAAAACCTTATACGCTGGATTCACTTCTCTGCGTAACTTAGGCGCAGAAGGCTACAGTGTGATTGCTGTACGTGATGGCATAAACGCAGGCGACATTGTTGGCCCGCGTATTTGGGCAGCAGGGCCGTCTTTAGGTGTAACTGGCGGTCACTGTGACAACAACCGTTTACCACCAGAAATGAAATACACCGCCGAAGGCGTTGCTGATGGCCCGTGGGCTGTACGCGCTAAGGTACGCGAAAACATTAAATATGGTGCCAATGCGATTAAGTTTTGTGCAACAGGTGGGGTTTTCTCAAAAGGCACTAAGGTAGGTATTCAGCAGTATTCACAAGATGAAATGAACGCCATTGTGAACGAAGCACACCTACGCGGCCTTACCGCTGCGGCACATGCACATGGTACGAGTGGTATAAAAGCCGCTATCATTGCTGGTGTAGACAGTGTAGAACACGTTAGTTTTGTTGATGACGAAGCCATTAAACTTGCTAAAAAACATGGTACTTGGTTCTCAATGGATATTTATAACACTGAGTACACACTTGCCTTCGGTGAACAAAACGGGGTTGCAGAAGAAAACCTCAACAAAGAGCGCCAAGTATCTAAAAAGCAGCGTGATAGTTTCAGCCGTGCCGTTAAAGCGGGTGTGAAAATGGTATTTGGTACCGATGCCGCAATTTACCCACATGGCGATAACGCTAAACAGTTTTCGCGTATGGTTGAGTTTGGTATGACGCCACTGCAAGCATTACAATCAGCGACAATTAATAGCGCTAAACTGCTAAAAGTGGATGATCAACTTGGTCAAATCAAAAGCGGCTTCTTAGCCGACATCATTGCGGTTAAAGGCAACCCGCTTGAAAACATTGCCGTACTGGAAGATGTAAAATTTGTAATGAAAGACGGCAAAGTCTATAAATAAATTGATTTTCTGGCTTCTTATTTAGAAGCCAGCTCTCCCCTTTTTTCACAATTCACCGCTCACAAGTTAAATAAGCTTTAACAAAACATCTCTTTTTTGTATTAAAACGAAAAAAATACCTAATTTAGATAAATAAAACTTGAAATGAAAATAGCTCGCATTATCATTGCCGAAAATTTTCGACAAATTCCCCATAATAATGACATACAAATACTCAATTTTAGCCCTAGCCTGCTTAAGCGCATTCAATGCAAACGCCAACGATTTAGACTCAGTTGAACGAATTACCGTATATGACAAACAAAACCGTGTGGTACTTGAGTCTGGCCTTGCCACTAAATCAAATATGACCTTAATGGAAACGCCAGCCCCAGTTGTGGTTGTTGATCAAGAGCTTATCAACTCGCAAGGCGCTACAAACTTACAAGATTTAGTACGTAATATCAGTGGTGTAACCCAAGCGGGTAACAACTACGGCATTGGCGATAACTTAGTGATCCGCGGTTTAGGCGCTAACTATACTTACGATGGCATGTATGGCGGTGCAGGCCTAGGTAACACATTTAACCCAACACGCTCAATGACCAATGTTGAATCTGTAGAAGTACTTAAAGGCCCTGCAACGGGCTTATATGGTATGGGTAGCGCAGGTGGTGTTATCAACCTTATTGAAAAAAAGCCACAATTTACTGAAAAGCACACCGTTAATGCAGAGCTTGGTCAATGGGATAGCTACTCACTAGGCTTTGATAGCACAGCTGCATTAACCGACAACCTTGCTTATCGCGTAAACGCAAAAACCGCTCGCAGCGAGGGCTACCGCGACTTAAAAGACGACCGTGACGAAATTTATGGCGCGTTAAAATACGTATTAAGCGACAAACAAGACATCATGATTTCTGCCGCTTATATCAAAGATGCCATTGCCGTTGATTCAATTGGCCACCCTATTCGTATTTTTAACAGCGACTCAGTAAATGGTAAAACCGCAGGTGAAGTAACCGCTGCCGATTTAATTAACGATGCAACGGCAAAAGGCCTGCAACTAACCGATCAGCAACGCCAGCAATTAGCAGACTCACTGGCAGCAAATGATGGCCTAACACCTTATACCTTTGGCCATAACGGTATTATTTCGCCAATGGCAAATGATAACGAAGGCGAAGAGCTACGCTTTAAGTTAACCCATAACTACTTCATTACTGATAATTTATTTTTAAACCAGCAACTACAATACCGTAATTACGAATCGAGCTTTGCCCGCCAAACGGGTGCTTATAACTACGTTTATTGGAACCGCAAAGGCGTGATCAATGCCGACCCGCGCGCTCCGTTAGTGGTTGATGACGTACTTTACCCATTTGCCGCTCGTCGCCAAGAATACCGCCAAGTAGAAGCTGACGAAAAATCATGGCAATACTTTGCTGATCTTCGTTATGACTTTAGCTTTGCCGGAATTGATAACGAGCTACTGGTAAACGCCAACTACGAAGACCGCGATATTCGTTTTAAACAATACTCAATTTACGATGCCGACAAGATCATTAAAAACAAAGATGGTGAGGTTACTTACCAAGGTCAATTACCGTACATTTTTGATATTCGTAACCCGAACTGGGGCGAAGGCAGCTTTTACGATTACGACCCGCTAAAAACCAGCAATTACAACAAAAAAGTTCAAGCTTGGGGTGTGGGTATTCAACATGTTGCCTATATTCACGACACTTTCACAACCCGTGTAGGCGTTGCGTTTAACCGTATTAAACAAAGCTACGAACACTTTGGTGTTGATGCGCGCTATCGTGCCAGTGCAGCCGAGCCAACACCAGAAGCAGATACATCAGACAGCGGTATGACCTATAACCTTGGTGCAACTTATAAACTGAGCGATGATATTTCGTTCTTTGTAAACCACTCTAAAGGTCGTACAGCATATAGCGTACTTGGCAGTGTATCAGGTACCGAAGCTGACCGTGATGACGCCGAATCAGTCAGTAACGACATCGGTATGCGTGTAAAAGCGTTTGACGATCAACTACTGGCATCACTTGTGGTATTTGATAGCGCCCGCACAAACCTTGAGTATGCCAACCCAGATTACGAAGCCGGCGTATCAGGTCCATCAGTACCAAAAAGCTTTTACGATGGTGAAGAGCAAACTAAAGGTGTTGAGCTTGATTTAAATGCCGATTTAAACGAGCAATGGAAACTTAACGTAAACGCGGTTTATCAAGACGCCCGTTCTTTTGATGCTCGAAAAAAAGGTGTGCCTTATGTAACAGCAAGCAGCTGGTTAAGCTATGACGCTAAATGGTTTGATTTAGCCGAGCCACTTACAATTAGCGCAGGCGTTCAATATGTTGATGACCGCAGTACAAACTCAACCTCGTTTGGTATTCCTGATGGCTACGTACCGAGCTACACAGTCTACGACGCCGCAATTCAATACCAAACAGATGATTGGAAACTACAGTTAAACTTAAATAACTTGTTTAACAAAACCTATTATTCAAAAGCAATGTTCTTAGGCGGTATGCCAGGTGAAGAGCGTAATGCTAAATTAACCTTTAGCTACACACTTTAATTGTGAATTGATAGCAAAAAGCGCGGCTTAGATAAGTCGCGCTTTTTTTGTTTTAGAGCAACGGCCCATTTAAAAATGAATGCGTTTTTTCTACTAACTGGTTTCACGAATTAGATATGCCGCCTTTAAAATTGCACCGCAAAATTCTATTTGCTATTTTACACGCTCATAAATGGATAATTTAAGGATTTAAGGATGAACCCACTACAACAATACCCAATGCCAGATCGACCAAGTAACCCCAGCCCTTTAGAAATTGCTATTTATAATTATGAATTACTAGCCAAAAAACACTATGACGACAAACGCCGTAAATCTGCTGCGTCTAAAGAAAAGCTACAAAGGGATTACGACCACTTACAAAAAGAGCGCACACGTTTAGAGTTTTACCGAGCTGAAAGTGAAAATTAAAAATTATATGATGCCAGCCAACGTTATGATGCCAAAAAATGTTAAGTGAGATGGTAAATCATGAAGCTGTTTTCATTAAAGCCTGTTACTAACTCTTACGACATGGTTGAGTGGGACATAGTTTCATTCGCTGAAAAAATACAACCAATGTTGCCATCTAATCAAGATGCTTGCATGTTTCTTCTTGATATCCATATGAATAATGACTCTTTATTAGAGTACTGGCCTGAAGATTATGAGTTATCATTTTTACCTGGTTATCTAAAAGATAACTACGATATCAGCATCATGGATGGATTTATTGCTCTTCGAATGAATGCTTATGATGTTTTAAAAGGTTTATTAGCTCCTTTAGGTGAGTTCATTGAAACAAAAGCTGATGGTGAACCAATTGTGATTTTTAACTTGCGTACATTTGGTCAAGAAGATGAGACTAAATGTGAGCGTGAATACCTAGATGGCTATCCTCTGGATTATATTAAAATTGCTTTCATCAATGATGATGTAGAAAATAAACCTGTATTTAAAAGTAAGTTAACAGGTGGTTCTCGTTTATTTTGTACAGATAAGTTTAAATCTGCCGTCGAAGCTAATAATTTGACTGGTGTCTTTATTGACGAAGATCTAAATAATATTTTTTCTAGTTAAGTAATGTTCTTAGGCGGTATGTCAGGTGAAGAGCGTAATGCTAAATTAACCTTTAGCTACATACTTTAATTGTGAATTGATAGCAAAAAGCGCGACTTAGTTGGGTCGCGCTTTTTTGTTTTATTTAGTGAGAGCGAGTTTGACTAGTGGCTTGTTATTGGACAGAAATGAGTTAGATTCGACAGACGACTCTATGCCAAAAGCGGACGGTGGTAACGCTTCAATAGCCGGCGCAGCTTTGCTGCGTCCGACGCCGAAGGCGTGTAGTTAATTGACTTGTTATGTTTTGGTTGTTTGTTACTTATATCGGCCTTCCAAGAATTCAAGAAGCTCTTTGATCGGGGTAAAAAACCTTTTTATGTCATCGTAATACTCATCA
Organism: Pseudoalteromonas sp. PB2-1; assembly: GCF_045040605.1. Classification (NCBI taxonomy): domain Bacteria; kingdom Pseudomonadati; phylum Pseudomonadota; class Gammaproteobacteria; order Alteromonadales; family Pseudoalteromonadaceae; genus Pseudoalteromonas; species Pseudoalteromonas sp. PB2-1. Next base: position 458,452 of record NZ_CP090668.1, on the reverse strand, counting down.
AGAAACGATTCATCTAAATATTCATGAGATGAAGTATTTCTGTTGTCTAATAGCTCCTGCCAAACAATTTCGTTGCTTAGCCAACCTGCTGAAAAACCTTTTTTCATGGTCTCCCTTGGTGTTGCTGGATGAATGCCTTCATATTTGAGTCCACGCCTAAGTGTCTTCCAGACTAGCTCTACAACTGTTTCAAACCTTTGAATAGTCCCTTCCATGACTAATTCTCGATCTCTCGGGATTGCTAATGCTGATTCTAAGTTATCAACGGCATTTCTCAGGTTATCTAAGCTATCTAGTAGTTTTCTGTTACTGCTCATAAATTATTTTTCCATTTTCCAATATTCTATTTTTTAACCTGTCAGGGTTTTTGAAGTAGTTTACTACTGATATTTGCAAAACAGTTCTAACTTCGTAATAGGCACGCTCTCTAAGCTTGACCCAGCCTTCATGAACCAAACCTTCGGCATCTATAGCTAAGTCAACATCAGAATATTTTTCATAGTCACCACAAGCTCTAGAGCCAAAGATTATTATCCTGTTGACTTCATCGATATTAGAAATATCAGATATAAAATCGATTACAGTATCAGGAAGTGGGCTAACACCAGATAATTCGAGTCTTTTGTTCAATGCTCACTCCAATGCTTGTTTAAACATAACAATTTAATAGTGCGCAAATAGCGCATATTTCTACAACACAACAACTCACTTTCATCATTACTACATTTTTATCAAATTAGCTAACCTTTTGCTAGCTAAAAAATATTTTTATATTGGTAAAGTGGTCTGATGATAAATATGCGCTAATTGCTCATTTAACTGAATATATAGGAAAGTTGTATATTCTGAATATAAAAATCTATCAAAAGAAAATATTCAATGTCCGCTCATAGCCGACTCTAAGCAAATACGTTAATTTATTTTGGAGCATTAACGAGCTACAGCTCCCTGCTTTTTAACAAACGAAAAACTGTCAGATTCAATTGAATCATTCAACCAAACCTGACAGTACTTGTTAAAAAGCTCAACTTAAAGCGTCATCACAATTCGGCCTGTGATATCGCCTTTTAGCATGTCGTCAAAAATATCGTTGATATCTTCGAGGCGTTTTTCTTCAATAATGGCTTTAACTTTACCTTTGGCTGCAAAGTCCAGGCATTCTTGTAAGTCTTTACGCGTACCAACGATTGAGCCCACGACAGAAACACCATTTAATACAGTGTCGAAAATCGGTAGTGGCATCTCTTCTGGTGGTAAACCAACTAAAACGCATTTACCACCACGGCGTACACTTTTGTAGGCTTGCTCAAAACCTGGTTTTGATACGGCTGTACACACAACACCATGCGCACCACCCACTTGCTCAAAAATGGTTTCTGATGGCACTTGCTTCATAAAATCAATAGTGATGTCTGCACCAAGCTCTTTAGCAAGGTTGAGTTTACTTTCACCAGTATCAACGGCAATTACATTAAAGCCCATCGCTTTTGCGTACTGCACCGCTAAGTGGCCAAGGCCACCCACACCAACTATAGCAACCCAATCACCTGCTTTTGCACCCGTTACTTTTAATGCCTTGTACGTCGTAACACCGGCACAAAATAATGGCGCAGCTTCTGCAAAGCCTAACCCGTCTGGTACTTTTACAACAAAGTCACCATGTGCAACACAATACTCAGCGTAACCACCGTCTATTGAATAACCTGTATTGTGCTGCTCAAGACACAAGGTTTCTTTACCTTCTAAGCAGTAGTCACAATGCCCGCATGCACTATACAGCCAAGGGATCCCTACTCTATCGCCCACAGATAAGTGCTTTATATTAGCCCCTACTTTTTCAATTGTACCGACCCCTTCGTGACCAGGTACTAATGGCATTTTAGGTTTTACAGGCCAATCTCCATGGCATGCATGTAAATCAGTGTGGCACACACCGCACGCCGCTATTTTAACTAACACGTCGTTTATCCCTACCTCAGGGCATGGAATATCTTCAATAGTCAGCTTACCTTTGTATTCTTTATTAACTGCAGCTTTCATAACGTTCCTCCTTTGTTTTATTTTAATTGAGCACTTTGAGCCTATACGATAACGCAAACTATTGTCACCAATATTGATACAGATCAAACTGTTTATTTTTTGTTCGATTTCAATTTTCCTGTTTAACACTTAGTAAAATCAACGGACTAGCTCAAAATTTAGACTTTAGTCGCGTAACATCGAATAGTGGCTATTTCTTTTAGTTATACCAACACCGTGCTAGCATTAAATTTCTGAAGTTTTTGAATACAAAAAATTATGAGCCTATCTGAAAAAAATTTAGCTTTTGTAATGCACTGCGGTGAAATGGGTAGCCGTTGGGGCTTTAATCGCACTATTGGTCAAATGTGTGGTTTACTCACCATTACTAAAGAGCCCATGACCGCCAATGAAATTGCCGATACCTTGAGTATTTCACGTGGTAACGTGAGTATGGGCATTAAAGAACTTCAGTCTTGGCGTTTAATCAAGGTGCATCATATCCCTGGCGACCGTAAAGAATACTACGGCCCTGCTGGCAGTATTTGGGACATGGCCAACCGTGTATTCGAAGAGCGTAAAAAACGTGAGATAGACCCAACCCTTAGCTTACTTCGCGATAATATTTTAGAAGAAGCCCACAACGATGATGAGCGCTTTGCCCAGCAGCAAATGCAAGAAATTCACGACCTACTTGAAACCGTTACAAAATGGTCGGCAGAGCTACAACGTTTAAGCCCTGAACAACTCCAAAGCCTAATGAAACTCGGTTCAGGTATTGGCAAGGTACTCGATTTTAAAGACAAAATTTTGAAGAAGCCTGGAAAAGAATAAGTTGCGAGTTTGATATTGTAGGCGTGAAACTTGTTTCGCGCGTTTGCTTGAAGGCAGTGCTTTAGCGCGCAGTGGGTATGGATATTTATTGTAAAAAGTGACAACCTCACACCCAAAACCTTCTATTCCATTAACCACCAAGCTTTGATAAAACTTGGTGGTTAAAAATCAATTACTTAACCGCTGGGTAACCGATGCGATCTGATAAGTAACCAACACTGGTTGCAAAGTAATACGAGCGATTCCAGTGCATCAGTGCTTTGTAGTTATCGTAGGCTAGATACATACGACCGTTTACATCATCTGGCATTACCATTGCGGCGGTAACATCAACGTTTGGTAAGTCGCTACCATCCATTTTACGAACACCGATTGCTTGCCAGTCAGCAAGACTGCGCTCAGAGTCTTTCCAGTACTCTAACCATTGGCTGCGCGTTTTAGTGCCACGTTTAAGAATGTTTGCGTTATCAAAGTCTTCAGGTAATTTAACTTGACGACCCCAAGTTAAATCATCGTTCCAACCTGCTTGCTTTAAATAATTAGCGATTGAAGCAAATGCGTCTTCTTCTGTGGTCCAAATATCTTTGCGGCCATCACCGTTGTAATCAACAGCGTAAGCGTTAAATGAGGTTGGCATAAACTGCGTTTGACCCATTGCACCAGCCCAAGAGCCTTTGAACTTATCAAGGGTAATGTGGCCCTCTTTTAAGATATCAAGCGCTGCCCAAAGTTGGTTTTTATACATAGTTTCGCGGCGGCCATCAAAAGCAAGTGTGACTAATGATGCTATCACACTATGACCACCTTGGATTTTACCAAAGTTACTTTCAAGGCCCCAAAGTGCAACAATAAAGCGCGCTTGAACGCCGTATTCTTTGGCTACTTTTTCAAGAACCTCTTGGTTTTCTTTGTATAGTTTACGCGCGCGGTCAATTTTCCATTGCGGCACACGTTTTGGTAAATAGGTTTCGAGGGTTTCTTTTACTTCAGGCTGATTTTTGTCAGCTGAAATGACTTTCTTTTTAAATTTAGCTGTTGCGAATGCTTGCTCGATTAAGGCTTGATCATAGCCTTTTTCTATCGCTTCATTTTTTAATGCAGCAACGTATACGTCGAAGTCAGCTTGTGTTTTTTCCTCTGCCAATACAGATGTGCTTAATGAAGCACTTAGTAGAACTACGGCAAGTTTTTTAATCACTCTCAGCTCCCTTGTCTTTTTTAAATTGGGTTAACAGGTTTTCTTCTGGCGGTGGTAATTGCAAGTAGAAACCTTGGTCAATTAACGCTTGCTTAACCGTTTCTAAGTCTGCCAAACCTAACTTTTCACGACTAGCAAGATTAATTATCATCACATACTGTGGTTGACCAAATGTGTCCATTAAAGGTTCAGGAACACGCGTAAAATCATCTCTTTTTTCTACAAAAAGGTAGGTATCCGCTTTTTTCTTACTTTTATACACCGCAGTTAGCATTATGACCCTATAATATCTTGCTTAACGAGGGCGCACACTATAACATGACTCTTATAAGAAGATTAAAAATTTCGGTTAGATTTTTACTGTATACGCCTTGTTCAGCCTGCGTTTATTTAAAAAAGAGCTAACCAAGACAATTCAATTGAGCATGTATGTCGGAACAAATTTTTGAACTAAAAGGGAACCTTTTTACTTTATCTGTGTTGCATCTATTTTCAGCAGATACCTCTCTTTTAAGTAAGCAGTTAGATGAAAAAATAGCCCAAGCACCTAAGTTTTTTGCAGGCGCGCCCATCGTAATTAACTTAAGTGATGTACAAGGTGACTCGTTTGATTTTTCTTTCTTAAAATCAATGCTTACCAGTCTATCGTTTAACCCTGTTGGTGTGTGTAATGGCAGCCAAGAGCAAAACGAAAACGCCAAAGCGGCAGGCTTATCAGTCCTAAATTATTCACAGGACGTTAAGGGGGCAACCGCTAAACAACAAACAAATACATCTATCGTTGAGAAAACCGTTCACCTACCTGCACAAGTGATTCACGGCACAGTTCGCTCTGGTCAGCAGGTCTATGCAAAAGATCGTGACCTTATTGTTATTGGTGCGGTTAGTCATGGCGCAGAGGTGATCAGCGACGGTAATGTTCATATTTATGGCACATTGCGCGGACGTGCAATTGCAGGTGCTAAAGGCTACAACGAAGCACAAATATTTTGCCAAAAATTAGAAGCAGAACTTGTTTCAATTAATGGTAGTTATTGGATCAGCGATTCCCTACAAGGTGAACACTGGGGCAACGCAGTACAAATCCAACAAAAAAATGATTCATTAGAAATTTCAGCTTTGGTTAAAGGATAAATCTCATGGCAAAAGTAATTGTCGTTACTTCTGGTAAAGGTGGTGTTGGTAAAACCACATCGAGTGCTGCAATTGGCACAGGTTTAGCGCTTAAGGGCTTTAAAACCGTTATTATCGACTTTGATATTGGTCTACGTAATCTTGACCTTATTATGGGTTGTGAACGCCGTGTTGTTTATGACTTTGTAAACGTAATCAATGGTGAAGCTAACTTAAATCAAGCCCTTATTAAAGATAAGCGAGTTGATAAGTTACACATTTTACCTGCGTCACAAACACGTGATAAAGATGCCTTAACCCGTGACGGTGTTGAACGTGTACTAAATGATTTGAAAAAAGACTTTGATTACATCGTATGTGATTCGCCAGCGGGTATTGAAGCGGGCGCAATGATGGCAATGTATTTTGCTGATGAAGCAATTATAACAACAAATCCTGAAGTATCATCAGTACGTGACTCCGACCGAATTTTAGGTATTTTGCACAGTAAATCTAAGCGTGCTGAAGAAGGCCTAGAAAGCGTTAAAGAACACTTATTATTAACACGTTATAACCCTGAGCGTGTTGAAAAAGGCGAAATGCTATCAGTTGAAGATGTGCAAGAAATTCTTGCGATTAAACTTTTAGGTGTTATCCCTGAATCACAAGCAGTATTAAGTGCATCAAACTCTGGTCAACCAGTGATTTTAGACGGTGAATCAGATGCAGGCCAAGCCTATACTGATGCAATTAATCGTCTACTAGGTGAAACTGTCGATTTCCGCTTTTTAGATGTAGAGAAAAAAGGCTTATTTAAACGGATTTTTGGAGGTTAATGTGTCTTTACTTGACTACTTCCGCTCAGAGAAGAAAAGCAGTGCGTCATTAGCAAAAGAGCGATTGCAGATCATTGTCGCACACGAGCGCTCACAACGTGGTACACCTGATTATCTGCCACAGCTAAAGCAAGATATTCTTGATGTGATACGCAAATATGTGAATGTAAATACCGATGCTGTTCAAGTTCAGTTTGATCAAAATGAAGATGACTTAGCAGTACTTGAGTTGAACGTGACTCTGCCAGAAGAAGAAAAGAAATAGTCAAAATTGGGCGCTTTGTTAATGCTAACAGCGCCCTTTTTTATTTCTGCCACTGCATATGAAACTCATAGTCGTCTGCACCTAGCGTTTTGAATCCTGCCCGTTGATATAACCCATACGCTGGGTTTGCTTTTAGCACCGTTAAATTAATTTCTGATGTTTGCGCTTTTAGTGCATCTAACACCTGAGTGCCTAACCCCTTGCCCTGCTCTTTAGGTGCTATTTGTAACTGTAATAAACTGATTGTTTTGTCACTAACAATGAACTTAGCAGCGCCTACACATTGCCCATCATTTAACACTAAGTGGCTGTTTTCAAAGTGTTCTGCCACTCTTGCTTGATGTTGTTCAAGTGATAAAAATAACCCTTGATTCTCAAGGTGTTCAACCATGGTTTTTAACCTTAAGTCGAGTAAATAGGCTTTGTCTTGCTCGGTAGCCGCTACAAATTTAATCATTCTTGTCTTAAAAAAGAAAAAGGTACTTTAGTAAAAGTACCTTTTTAGGTTGCAACAAACAACATGTCGGTTAGAAGTTATAATTTGCGCCTAAGTAAAAGCGACGACCCGAATACTGGTTATAAGTAAAGCGATTACTTTGTTTCCAATAACCTTCTTCAAGCTCTTCTGTTAGGTTTACTACAGATGCAGTAAATGAGAGCTGCTCAGTTAGATTATATGATGCATTCACATCTAGCTGACCATAGTCTTTGGTATACAAGTTGTAGCCTTGGTGAATACCGTTGGCACGGTCATCTTTCCAGTTATAAGAGGCGCGAACGCTAAAGTCATCGTTCTCAAAATACACTGAAATATTATATTGATGCTTAGCTGTACCTGGGATCTCAGCATCTGTTTTTTGCCCGTCTGTTGAGACTTCGCTGGTGCTGGTATCTGTGTAGGTGTAGTTAGTTAAAATACCAAAACCATTATCAAACGAATGCTGGAAGAACAGCTCTAAACCCTCTGATTTTGCATCGCCGCCCCCTACTTTGGTGTTCATTTCAACTTCAATTGGGCCATTACAACAATCGTGTTCACGCTCTACTATTTCTACTGTCGAAATTGGTAAGTTAGAAATATCTTTAGAGAATAAAGTAGCACCCAGTGCAGAACCATCGCCGTAATACCATTCAATACCTAAATCGAATTGGTCAGATAACATAGGTTCAAGCCCTGTGTTTACTGAGGTACCATTACCACGGCCTGTCCATGAATCTGGCGAGTTAATGTTAACTGGAGGACCGTATGACTCTGCTTGGCTTAAGTCTGAATAACTCACTCTTGCCATGGTGCGTGCTGCTGCAAAACGAACAACAAGGTCTTCGGTTGCATCCCATGCAAGGTTAAAACTTGGTAATACTTCGCTGCCATCACTACTACGCTCATTCGGATCGGTATCGTCATCGTCTTGACCAATGACATCATCGTAGGTCAAGGTGCTAAGCTCTGTATTGACATAACGCACACCCACATTGCCGCGGAAATCTTGCCATTCAAAATCAGCTTGGGTGTAAACAGACCAAATTTTCTCTTCAAGGGCATAAGTACCCGAAAGCGTAGGCACAACTGTTTGGCTAAAGTTTTCTTTTAGGTAATCATCCAGTGCCCTGAAATCAAATGCTAAAAAGTTAAATGCGCCTGTATCCCCAGCGCTATTATCCACCACATGATCGCTCACCAGTGTTGGTGCATCTGGGTGAAAATCAGGATTATGGAACCACTCTGTACCTGGTAAGTAACCACGGTAACCGCCATTGTCAGCTATGCCATCATCCCAACGAAAATCATTACGCATCCCTTTAATTTCGTGGTCGCGATATTTGCCCCCCACATACACACGGGTAAAAAAGCTGCCATCAAGGTCAAATTTTACGTCTGTTTGAATGTAATCTTCAGAGTCTTCATTTTCAGATGAGTAAGAGTCAAACCAATCATAGTATTGATACGCTTCTTTATCGGTGGCTAAATCAGTCGACACTCCATAGCTTGGTTTTCCGTTTTCAATTGACCATAACCAACTGTTCACTGAGCCTTGCCGTGCATCAATGTTGGCGTAGGTTTCTTTTGATGTACCGCCCTCTGCTTCTGTATGACCAAGTTTTAACGTAATGCTATATGCATCACCATAATAAGTGCCTTCAAAATCATAAGTATTTGATTTTGATTCACCAAAACGCTCACGCCCCGTTAGCTGCGGCGATAATAAACCACGGCGAACCGGCACGCCGCCGTTTACATCGGCATCACCCCAGTTATTATCATTGAGTAAACCGTTATCGGCATTACCGTAGGCAACTACGGTATCGCCATCAAGTACTATGCCGTAATACGGGTTGTGGTTATCGTTCCACTCTGCAAAGGTAATGCTTTGCCCTGTTTGGTCGTAGCCTAACTTGGCACCAAAATAGTTAAAGTTTAAATCAAGTCTGTCACTCGGTGCCCACTGAACAGCCACTTGATAACCATCTCGTGTGCGGTCTTGGTTTGAGTTGTTAACACTCATCGCACGTGGTGCCCACACATTGTTGTACACTTCGCCAGTGGCTTGGTCTACTAGAGCTGGACGCTCTGCCCCTTCAACAGTATCTGAATGAAAGCGCCAATGTGACGCATTGTTAGTGATAGTTGTTACGGTGCGGTCTTGGCGTGTGAAGCCTGCTAAAATACCGAAGTTTTCCTCATCGTTTTTCCATGAGTACAATACATTCACTTGTGGTTTTGTGTCTTCAGACACATCATCGTAAGTCACCTCAGCACTTAACGCCCCTGAATTTACTTCCATTTCGAGTGGTTTACGGGTGTGTAGTATAACTGTGCCGCCAATACCGCCTTCATCAATACGTGCCTCAGCACTTTTGTACACTTCTACACTTTTGATCATGCTTGATGGCAATAACGTGTAGTTAAAACTACGGGTAGGGGCACCTGAACCTGATGATGCAATATAGTTACCGTTTAATTGAGTAAGTGTCCAATCCGGTGACGTACCACGAATACTGACGCGGCTACCTTCACCGCCATCGCGATCAATGAGTACGCCTGATACACGTTGTAATGAATCAGCGACGTTTTTATCAGGAAATTTACCAATATCTTCTGCGGTAATTGCATCAACCGTGGCAGCTGAAAGTCGTTTTATTGCTAAGTTCTCTGCGGTTGATGAACGAATACCACGTACTTCAATCACTTCTACGTCTTCATTCGCTTGTTCAGCGGCGTAACCTGTGTTGATTGCCGAGAGTAACGAAATCACAATTGCATTACGTTTAAAATGCCGTCCTTGCTCTTTTATTTTTATTACACTTTGCTTGCCCATGCTCATCTCCAGTTGTGTGTTCTGCACGCTTTATGAGATCTATACATCTCATAAAACATTTTATTGTTATCGGTTTAAACTGATTATTGGGAGTTAATAGCTTGTTAAACTCAGTTTCAGAATAGGGGGAGCGGTCAAAAAGTGATAATAAAAATTCGGTGACCGATATAACAAAATCGGCGCAAGGAATATTTTATATTCATTTTTATATTTTCTACTTTATAGTTAACCTTATGTTTTATGTGCGTAAACCAAAGTTTCAAAGAACACACCGTAAAATATAAGTAATTGATAAAAATAGATTAAAATACATAAAATACTTTCTGATAAAACAAGTGAAATAAGTGACTAGAAACTAGGTGTAATAGATATGGTAAAAACACAACTATGAACAATGGTAAAATCCTTGAAGTCTGTCTAAATGAAAGCGACTTAAAGCAACTTGCAAACAACGTTTTTACGGCTTGCAACTTAGGCGCAAAGCGCTTTGAGCTATGCAGCAATTTACACCTAGGAGGCTTAACACCCAGTATTTCAGCAATTGAATGCGCATTGAAAAGCCTGACCAGAAATACCGAGCTATTAGTAATGATACGACCAGAAGCTGGCAATTTTACTGTTCGTACTGAGTGTCATAAATTAATGGAAAAACAGATAAAACTCGCAGCTAATCTAGGGGCACATGGGGTAGTATTGGGTGCAGTCAAACAAGGAAAACTTGATTTAAACGTGACTCGCTCTTTAGTTGCCACAGCTAAACAGCATGGCTTAATGGTGACCTTTCACCGTGCATTCGATACCCTTACAAACCCGTTATGCGCACTTGATACACTCATTAGCTTAGGAGTTGACCGTATATTAACATCAGGCACGCCGTGGCAAAGCGGGCAAAGTGCCGTTGATGGTCTAAATCAGCTCAACACATATTTAGCGCAGAGCGCCAATCAAATAGAAATTGTTATGGGTGGCGGCGTTACCCTAGAAAACGCGGAAGCTTTTTGGCAATTAATAAGAAACCATTCAGCAAATGCATCTGTGCATGTACACTCTTGCGTGCATAACGCACAAGGTGCAATTAACGCTGAGGCTATCTATAAGCTACTTTCAAAGGATTAAGCATGGCGAAAAAAGCAACGTATTTTTTAGGTATTGATGGCGGTGGCAGTAAGTGTAAAGTTCGTTTAGAAAACGAAAATGGCTCTTTGCTTAGCGAAGCCATAAGTGGCTCAGCAAACGTGGCCACCAGCTGTCAACAAAGCCAAGACTCAATACTGCACGCCACTGAGCTTGCTTTTCATGAGGCAGGGCTTGCCTTAAGCGAGCTCAAAAACGCCTATGTGCATGCTGGGCTTGCCGGTGCCAATATCGACTCTGCCTATCAAGCCATGACCAAATGGCAGCACCCTTTTGCTAAGTTTACTCTTTCAACAGATATGCTGATTGCGTGTAAAGGCGCACACCAACACCATGATGGCGCGGTGATTATTATTGGCACCGGCTTTTGTGCAGGCTACCAACAGCAAAACCAATTTAGTGAATTGGGAGGCTATGGTTTATTGCTGAGCGATGGTGCCAGTGGTGGTTGGTTAGGCTTACAACTTTGCCGTAAAGCATTTGAAGTTCTTGATGGTGTTGCGAAAAGTTCCGCTGCTGTAGATACCCTGCTCACCCAGCTTAACTGCGACTCAAGCCAAGCGTTAAGTCAGCGTTTAATATCAGCACGCCCTGTTGAGCTCGCCAAATTTGCACCGCTGGTTTTTAGCTATTCTGATGACGCTTTTTGTCAGCAATTAATAAATGAAGCGTGCGCATACATTACCCGCTATATCGCTTACTTTGAAAAACAAGGTATTGAAAACGTTACCTTGATGGGCGGCATTGCCAGTGCCATCACGCCTTATTTAACTGATGCCAGTAAAGCGCGTTTAACCCCCGCCCTTGCCAGTGCTGAGCAAGGGGCTATTTTAATGGCAAGAGCGGCAATTTAATCGCCGAGTTGTGAGCGCATTTGTGAGGGAATTTCACCAAACAAACGCCGAAATTGTTTGCTGAAGTAACTCGGCTCAGAAAAGCCGCACTGATAAGCGACTTGTGAAATGGGTAGCTGTGTTTCAATCAGCAGCTTACGAGCATTTTCGAGACGCACTTCATTAATGAATTGATTGGGTGTTTTTGCTAAGTGTTTTTTAAAGCGACGCTCTAAAGCACTTACCGACAAGTGTGCAAGCTCTGCTAATTCATCAATACTGATCTGACGATGATAATGCTCGCGAATAAATTTTACCGGCTCTTCAATTGCTCTTACATGAGAAAGTGCTTTTGAGGTTTTTTGTAAGTGCCGAGTCACACCATAGGTGCCAATCACATTGCCATCATGATCTTTTAGAGCATGCTTTGACGTTGAAAACCAACCAAGCTCACCTTGTTGGGTTTGGTTAAGCTCTAAACGGTCAGTTACTATGTAGCCTTCCATCACTCGTTTATCGTCATTGACGTACTGAAACGCGAGGTGCTTTGGCGAAAAATCGAAGTCTGTTTTTAGCAATATTTGCTCCAGTGTTTTATAACCCTGATGCTCAATAAAATGCTGATTACAATGCAAAATTCTACTGTCTGTGTCTTTTACCCAAAAGAGGATATCTGGCAGTAAATCAAATGCAGCAATTAGCTGATTTACGCCAGCTTTTTTTATTATTTCTTGAATATCCATCGCTCAATTTTGTCTCTTTCCCGAATAATGCTATATATTTTAAACGCCGATTTTGTTGCATTGTCAACCGAATTTTTATTATCACTTATTGCTCAAGCTTTCCTATTATCAATAACATGATATTAACAGTAACAAACGCTATTTAAATTAGGAGCGCTTAAGATGAGCAAAGCTAAGATCCGCATGGCAATGGTAGGCGGTGGCGATGGTGCCTTCATTGGCGCTATTCATCGAATTGCAGCGCGGTTAGACGGGATGATAGAGCTTGTGGCAGGCGCATTCAGTTCAGATGCAAACAAATGTAAAGCAACTGGCGAACTACTCGGGCTTGATAGCAGTCGTTGCTACGACAGTTACCAAAGCTTATTTATCGAAGAAGCAAAATTACCCGCTGATGAGCGTATCGACTTTGTGGCTATTGTAACACCCAACCATTTGCATTTTCCGGTCGCAAAAATGGCGCTTGAACATGGTTTTCATGTGCTATCAGATAAACCCGCAACGCTCACTCTCGCAGAAGCAGAGCAATTACAAGCCATCATTGCAAAGCAGCAGGTTTTATATGGGTTAACCCACACTTACACAGCTTACCCTATGGTCAAAGAGGCCAAACATCGCATTAAAGCCGGTGAGCTTGGCACTATACGTAAAGTGATTGTTGAGTACACCCAAGGTTGGTTAGCACACAGTGAAGACGAAGGCTCAAAACAAGCTAGCTGGCGTTTAGACACCAGTAAGTCTGGCATTAGTTGTTGTATGGGCGACATTGGCGTGCATGCAGCTAACTTAGCCGAGTATGTCTCTGATCTCGAAATCACCGAGCTTTGTGCCGATTTAAATCATGTGGTTGAAGGTCGCGCCCTTGATGACGATGGCACCGTGCTACTTAGATTCAATAATGGTTGTAAAGGCGTTTTACTGGCAAGCCAAATCGCTATTGGCGATGAAAACAACTTACGGCTACGTATTTACGGCGACAAGGCAAGCCTTGAATGGTCACAGCTTGAACCTAATAGTTTATGGCTGCGTGGTCACAACCAACCCTCTATTTTACTGCGAGCGGGTGTGGGTGAATTACACCCTGACACACAAAACGCACTGCGAGCCCCTGCGGGTCACCCTGAAGGCTACCTAGAAGCATTTGCTAATATCTACAGCAATTTTGCAGCACAAATTCACGCATTTAAACAAGGCGATAGAGCAACAAACTCAGCATTTGATGTGCCTGGCATCAATGAAGCTGTGCGTGGTATGGCGTTTATTGAGCACGTAGTTGCTTCAGCAAAGCAAGACATTAAGTGGCACAAATTACAGATTGGATAATAAAGAATGAATAAAATCAAAGGGCCAGCAATTTTTTTGGCGCAGTTTATTTCTAAAGAAGCCCCCTTTAATAGCCTTCGTGGCTTATGTAAGTGGGCAAGCGGTTTAGGTTACAAAGCGATTCAAGTACCCACCTCAAACCCTGAGATTTTCGATTTAGAAAAAGCCGCCCAAAGTCAGCAATACTGCGATGAAGTCACTGGTATTGCCACAGAGTATGGACTTACAATTTCAGAGCTATCAACACATTTGCAAGGCCAGTTAATTGCTGTGCACCCTGCGTACGATGAAATGTTTGATAACTTTGCCGCAGAGCATGTAAAAGGTAACCCAGCTGCCCGTACTAAGTGGGCAACCCAGCAACTGATGCTAGCTGCTAAAGCCAGTAAGAACCTGGGTTTAACAACTCATGCGACTTTTTCGGGTTCTTTTTTATGGCATACCTTTTACCCGTGGCCGCAGCGTCCACAAGGACTTGTTGAACAAGGCTTTAGTGAACTTGCTAAGCGTTGGTTACCTATTTTAGATTGCTTTGACGAGCATGGTGTAGATGTCTGTTATGAATTACACCCGGGTGAAGACTTACATGATGGTGTGACATTTGAGCGCTTTTTAGCGGCAACTGATAATCATCCGCGCGTTAATATTCTTTATGATCCGAGCCACTTCGTATTGCAACAGCTCGACTATTTAGCGTTTATCGATATTTATCATTCGCGCATTAAAGCGTTTCATGTCAAAGATGCCGAATTTATCGCAAATGGCCGCTCAGGTGTTTATGGCGGTTTTCAAAACTGGCAAGACCGACCAGGACGTTTTCGCTCTTTAGGAGATGGCCAAGTCGATTTTAAGCAAATCTTCAGCAAGTTAACGCAATATGGGTTTGATGGTTGGGCTGTACTTGAATGGGAATGCTGCTTAAAGCACCCAGAAGATGGGGCAAGAGAAGGCGCTGAGTTTATTAAAGTCCACTTAATAAATCCAACAGACAAAGCCTTTGACGATTTTGCCAGTGGCGCAACAAACACCGAGCGTAATAATCGAATTTTAGGTTTATAAAACCGACAACAATAGAACACACAGGACACACAATATGGACAACAATAATTATAACCGCATTGTCTTTCGGCTTTGCTGTATAGCACTGATTGTGACCTCAATGACCTTTGCCATTCGTGCTGGTATTTTAGGTCAACTTGGCAGTGAGTTTGGCCTAACCGACACAGAATTAGGTTGGGTTAATGCCATGGCATTTTTAGGTTTTCCGGTTGCGACTATGATCGGCGGCATTATTTATAATGCCATTGGCGCGAAGAAATTAGTGGCGTTAGCCTTTATCTGCCATTTACTTGGTCTGGTTTTGACCATTACTGCTGATGGTTTTTGGGGCTTACTGGTTTCTACCTTTTTGATTGGTTTTGCTAACGGCTCTGTTGAAGCGGGCTGTAATCCGCTGATTGCAGAAATGTATCCTAAAAATACCACTACCATGCTAAACCGTTTTCATGTTTGGTTCCCAGGTGGCATTGTGATTGGCGCACTTGCCTCTAACTTTATGTCGGGAGCGGGTTTAAACTGGCAATGGCAAGTGGCGTTAATTTTAGTTCCTACGGTTATTTATGGCGCTATGCTAATTAAAGCGCAGTTTCCTAGCTTTGATACCCGCACTCACTCAACTAGTAGCAATATTCGCCACTTATTCACGCCGTTATACCTCTTTTTAATTGCCTGTATGACACTCACAGCAACCACTGAGTTTGGCACACAGCAATGGATTGAGCGTATTCTAGGTTCATCGGGTGCCTCTCCTATGGTGGTATTAGCCTTAATCACTGGCTTAATGGCTGTTGGTCGCTTCTTTGCTGGCCCCATTGTGCACAAGCTCAACCCTACCGGTGTATTACTTGGTTCAGCCATTTGTGCAAGCTTAGGTATCTTCATGATGAGTCAAGCCCAGGGCAGCATGATTTATCTGGCAGCGATGCTATTTGCACTTGGCGTTACCTACTTTTGGCCGACCATGCTTGGTTGCGTTGCTGAATACATTCCAAAGTCAGGCGCGCTGGGTATGTCGTTAATGGGCGGTGCTGGTATGTTTGCTATGAGTATCTGGAACCCTGTAATTGGTAGCTGGATAGATTCTGCCCGTTCATCGGCAGAGGCAAGTGGCGCTAGTCCTGAACAAATTGAAATTTTAGCCGGACAAGCTGTATTACAAAACCTACTGATCTTCCCAATTATTTTAATCGTCGCATTCATTGGGTTGCATTTAGTAATTAATAACAACAAACGCACCGAAAAATGTGCGTCTTAAGCAAGTAAATCGTCGAGGAACACTATGTTTAAATCTCTTAAAGCACTGACTTTAATTCTCACCGTTAGTAGCTGTGCACTCGCTAATGCGGCTGACAATCAGCTTACACAACAAGAAAAGCAAGCTGGCTGGCAGTTGTTATTTGACGGTAAAGATATGTCGCAATGGCGTAACTTTAAAAGCGAATCTTTAAACCCTGCATGGGTCGTTGAAGATGGCGCTATGACACTAACCAAAGGTGGCGGTGATCTGCTCACTAAAAAGCAGTACCAAAACTTTGAATTAAAGATTGATTGGAAAATCTCTACCAAAGGCAATAGTGGCATTTTCGTACTGGCTGATGAAACTGGGCAGATGATTTACTCTCATGCGCCTGAAATTCAAATTATTGATAACGAAGAACACCCAGATACTGAAATTGACTCACATTTAGCGGGGTCAATTTACGATTTATTTGCTGCGCCAGTTGCAGCGCACAAACCAGCAAATAGCTGGAACCATGTACGTATTAAGATGCAAGACAACCATTTACAAGTTTGGCAAAACGGTATTAGCACCACCAGCATTGTGATTGGTAGTACAACCTGGAATACCCTTGTTAAAGGCAGTAAGTTTGCAACCTGGCAAAACTTTGCAACGGCTGAACAAGGTCATATTGGGCTTCAAGACCACGGCGACAAAGTGTGGTTTAAAAATATAAAAATCAAGGAGCTATAAGATGTCTGATTTTAAACACAAGGTATTAGTAGTTGGCTCTGGTGCTGGCGGTGCCATGGCTGCTTACACGCTGACCAAACTTGGCTACAAAGTGTTATTACTTGAAGCCGGTCGTAATTATGACCCGAAAACAGAAAGCCCGATGTTTCGTCGTAACAACGAAGCCCCACTTATGGGTGCAGGTAATAAAGACAAAAACTTTGGCTTTTACGACGCAACTGTTGATGGCGGCTGGCAAGTGCCTGATGAGCCATACACTAGCGCAAAAGGGAGCGACTTTTATTGGTGGCGCGCACGTATGCTAGGTGGTCGAACAAACCACTGGGGCCGCTATTCATTACGCTTTAGCGAGCACGATTTTAAAGGCAAAAGCCGTGATGGTCACGGTGCTGACTGGCCTTTTGAATACGCTGATTTAGCACCTTGGTACGATAAAACTGAAGAACTTGTTGGTGTATGTGGCACCAATACAGGCCATGAAGATATGCCAGATTCATCGCCAGGTATTTTACAGCCACCACCGAAGCCGCGTGTTCCTGAGCTTTTAATTGCCGCCTCTGCAAAGAAAATGGGCATCCAAGCAGTGCCTATGCACCGCGCGGTATTGACCCGCCCGAAAGATGACCGCATGGCCTGTTTTTATGCAACGCCTTGTGGCTCGGGTTGCTCGATTGGCGCCGCTTTTCAAACGACGACATCATTACTGCCAATGGCAAAAGCTACCGGTAACTTAAAAGTCATTACCGATGCCATGGTGAAATCAGTCAAGGTTGATGAGCAAGGTAAAGTAACTGGCGTAACCTATGTTGATAAACATACGGTCACTGAGCATGCCATTGATGCTGATGTGGTTATCTTAGCTGCCAGTGCCTGTGAATCAGCGCGTATCTTATTAAACTCAAAAAATAAAAAGCACCCTAAAGGCCTTGCTAATTCAAGTGGCCAAGTAGGTAGAAACTTAATGGATTCGACGGGTGCATGGTTAGGTGCGCAAATTCCAGCACTTAAAGGCCGCCCACGCTATAACGAAGATGGCCATACCGCTAACCACTTATTTATTCCTTGGTGGGGTCATCAAGCACAAGCTAACAATGAATTAGATTTCCCACGTGGTTATCACTTTGAAATTGGCGGTGGCTTTAGGCAACCAGGCTCAGGTGTATCGGGTGATAAACAAGGTTATGGTCCTGCCCTTAAACAACAAATTCGTGATGCATATGGCTCTTACGTTGGCTTTGCTCTTCGTGGCGAAATGTTACCGAACAAAGATACCTATATGGAAATTGACGAAAAGGTTAAAGACAAATGGGGTATTCCGGTATCAAAGTTCCACTTTAAGTGGTCTGACAGAGAGTTAAAGCAAATCGAACATGGTTTAAAAACCGCGAAGCAAATCTTAGAAAACATGGGTGCCACCGTTGGCGACCTCCCGCCTGCTGAAAAAGCAATTTCAAAAGGTGGCGAAATCATTCACGAAGTGGGCACGACTCGAATGGGGAGCTCAAAGAAAGATTCGGTCACCAATCAATGGGGTCAAACATGGGATTGTAATAACCTATTTGTAATGGATGCCGGTGTATTTGCTTCTAACCCCCATAAAAACTGTACGCTCACCATCATGACACTGGCAATGCGTAATTCAACTTGGCTTGCTCAACAAATTGATAACGGGGTACTTTAATTATGCATCATCGTAACGAACATGACTCATATAACTATGTTTCTAACATGAGCCGCCGTGAGTCTTTAAAATGGCTTGGCCTATTAGCTGCGGGCTCGGCGGTTGGTTTAACTGCTGGCTGCACAAAAGCACTTGAAGATGACGGTGCTGTCTCTGCAAAAGAGCATTGGCCTGATTTAGATATTAAGCCTGTCACCGCTAAAGGCTATGGCCAAGATCCTAATTTGGTGATGCCACCAGAATCACCTTGGCCGCTGACCTTAACAGCGGACGAGCTTACGTTAGTAGCGCTTTTATCTGATTACATTGTACCGCGCGAAGGAGAAATTCCTTCAGCCAGTGAGCTACAAGTACCAGCTGTTATTAATGAGTGGGTGAGCGCGCCTTATGAAGGCCAACAACGCGATAGAATTAAAATTTTAAATTCACTCGCGTGGCTCAACGATGAAGCACGGCTTCGTTTTAAAAAGCAATTTGTTGCGCTTAACGAAAAGCAACATCGCGCGATTTTAGACGATATTGCGTTTTTAAACGAGCAAACACCTCTGCAATTTCAGCGTATTGGTAAAGCCTTTTTACGCTTTAAAGAGTTAGTGCTCGCAGCCTTTTTCTGTACCCCTGAAGGCTGTAAAGACATAGGTTACCTTGGTAATGTACCAATTGCTGGTGATTACCCTGGCCCTTCTGATGAAGCAAAAGCTCATTTAGATCAGGTTTTAGCTGAGCTTGGTTTAAGCGAGTACGCCTATACCGATTAACTTTCCCCCTTGTGTTGTTTTATAACACAGTTTAATGCAGGGGAGCTCTCCCCTGCTTTTTTAGGATTTAAGTATGTTTAAAACCCGCATTTTATTGCTCATTTTTAGCCTTGTATTTAGTGGTCAATTATTCGCAAAACTGCCAGTGAGTGTGCAGTTATGGTCAGTCAAAGACACCTTAAAAAATGACTTTCATGGTACGCTTAAGTCTCTTGCCGAAATGGGCTTTGACGGTGTTGAGTTTGCAGGGGATTTTGGCCCCTACTCTAATAACCCAGCCGCTTTAAAAGCAAAGCTCAGTGAATTTGGCTTAGTTGCTAGTAGTGCCCATATAGGCTTTGATGCGCTCAGTGAAAACACAATTGATAGCACCCTGCTGTTTTACAAGACCCTTGGTGTTACCACACTTTATGTACCTTGGGATGAGCGAGCATGGCACCCAGAAGGGGTTAGAACACTGGTTAAAGAGCTCACTAAAGTCAGTGATTATGCAACCCGCTTTGATATGAAGATCGGTTTTCACAATCATAATAAAGAGTTTAATGCATTTAATAACGCAACGTTTTGGGATTACATTGCCACTAATACACCCAAGACCATGCCATTGCAGTTAGATATAGGCTGGGTCAATTACGCAGCTAAAGACCCAATTTACTTCATTAAACAGTACCCTAACCGTACACTTGCTACGCACATTAAAGTACGCACTATTGAGGGCAGCAACATGAGCCCGATAATCGGTGAAAACAACATTGATTGGTCTGCCATCATCGATACGTTAGAATCGCACGGCGACACCAAGTGGCTAGTGATGGAACAGGAAGAATACCCAAACGGACTAACCCCACTACAAAGCGTTGCTAAATCAAAACAAAACTTAGATAAGATTTTACAGCGTCGCTAAAGAGTTCAGCATTATAGGTCCACAATTTTTGTAAAAATAAGTATGACCTTGCTAATTCAACTCCAAGTGTTTTTGCTCTATCGGCTAACTCGAATAAAAAAGCCAGCACAAAAGTGCTGGCTTTTAAATAATTAAAATTGATAGCTCATTGAAAGAGCAATTTCATTTATATCATTCTCAGAGACAAAATACCGCGTATAGTCAACACCTATACTAACTGAGTCAAGTAGTTGATAATTTATACCTGCGCCAAGAAAAAGGTCAGTTCCTTCATCCCGTTTGACAATAGTATTTGAATTATCTCTGCGACTGTTTATTTTATATTTCCAATGATACGCACCTAGAAACAGCTCCCCTTTGAGCGATGAGGCTAAATCAACTAAATAGTTAGCTTGAATTGCCAAGCCAGTAGGTAAAACAGGCGCTTTGTCTGAAAGTTCTGAGTGCGCTTGCTCAGGGTTACTCGTTTCTTTAGAAAAATTAACACGCGCTTCGCCTAAATCAATATATCTAATACCCAACTTCCAATTAGGTTTTAAATTATAAAAAGCACCAACGGACCAACTAACGCTTTCATCATCAATCGCCGTTTGTACCCATTGCTCAGATGAATATGAACTTTGAGCTGTCGCTTGACCTAGGGTTGCAGACACTTGCCAATCTTCCGCGGCTGCTGAACTTGCTAACACACAACTAGTGGATAGGAGAGCAAAACTCGGTAACCGAGACACTCTACGTCTTACTACAAAAGCAGAAACGACGAGTAAGGTGATCATGCCAAGGCCACCACCTGATGATTTATTGCTCACATTAACAGTTTGTTTTAACTCAACGGTTACTGAAACGCTTCCCTGTGATTGCGCACCTTGTGCATCTTTCACAATATAGTTGATCGTATCCATCCCTTCAAAACCAGCCGCGGGTGTGTAGCTCAACGTACCATCGCTGTTAACAACGGAAGTGCCAAATTCTGTGGTAGCCGAAACTAAGAACAGTTCACCTTGTTCTGGGTCGCTGTCATTAGCTAAAACATCAATCGTGATGGTTTCTCCATTGCTAGATGCGCTATCATTTTGTGTCACGGGAGCTTGATTAACTTTAATAGTCACAATTGCAGTACTATTAGCCGTTCCTCCCATCCCATCAGTGATACTGTATTGAATAGTCGCATCCCCGATATACCCGACTATAGGCGTGTAAACAAGCTGATTATTCTCGATAACAACAGTACCGAAATCAACCGTTGCACCGGTAATGGTAAGGGTATCATTATCGATGTCTTCATCATTGGCTATCACATCAATAACGACAGATTCCTCAGCTACAATTGTCACAGCATCGGCATTCGCAATTGGGGCGTTATTTCCTGTGGTTGGCACAGCAACACCACCTGGGTCTACAATACTACCATTGGCAACACCATCATCATCATTTGGACCACCGTCAACAATACGTAGTTGTACACACCAGTCCCCTTCAGATAGCCCTGTTGTCCACTCATTACTACCTGGCGGAGGACAGAAACCAGGTTCACCTTGTGTTGACAGTACTTCATTGCCGTCAACAATTACAAAGTTCTGCCAATCTCCATTAATTAATTTCCGATAAACAGCATTTACAGGAATAGGTTGTCTCTGCGGTAAAACAATACTGTAGGTATCACCAACTTCTGGTAAACCCGTTGCTATAAAGTCGAATAGCCCTCCAGTATTGCTTGCAGTTGGATCTTCCGGTAATTCTGTTTCTAGCAACTGCAAACCGCCCGTATTATTTTGCGGCACTGTAGCCCCTTTGCGCAGACATACTCCAGGGTCACCTTCTACTAAAAATTGTGACGACTCTAATGCTTGCTCTTGCATTACGTTACAATCAGAGATTGCATCCATAAAATCAGGAATACCGTCATTGTCAGAGTCTACATACCCTTCTTGATCATCAGGTATTAAATCGCCATCGCTATCAACCGCAGTCAGTTCAGGTAGTGACGGTATTACTTCAATATAAACATCTTTCATAGTCGACAAACTTGGTACTGCATTATCTTTTGCAGTAACACGTACCTTGTAAATGCCAGAAGCTACAGCGGCTGGATTAAACTCAAAAATGAACGGATCATTTGAGGTGTTCACAAACTCTGGCGCAGCATCCCACTCAACAGTTACTTCATCCGTTGGATTTGGATCTGATACGTTTGCGGTAATTGTCACCAATTCACCTGAAGCAGTAATAGTGCTGCGTTGTTGATTATTCTGTAAAACTAAGGTCTCAATATTCGGCGCGACATTGTCTTCGACAATTGTCACCGTTGAAGTAGATTTTGCGCCCTTATTTACAGAGTCACCAAGGGTTATAACAATAGTTTCGTTACCTTCATCACTACTGTCGGCAAAAATCATTAGTGGAATACTCGCCGACACGCCAGCGCTTATAACCAATTCGCCAGATTGTAAATCATGATCAGCGCTGTCCGCTGTACCAGATACAGTGTAAGGAATTACCACTGGATAACTTGGAGCAGGTCCGTTTAAATACACTTTAACGGCATGCTCTTTATCTTCAGCAACTCGACTATCTTTTTGTAATGATACAAGAGGATTGACGTTTAATTGCTGAGTTGTCGTTACTTGTTGACCTTCATTATCCACGCTTTGCCAGTACACCAAGTGTTTACCCGGTGCAAAAATGGGGGCTCCACGTACGAGCGAAACAGGTAGAGGATTATCTGAGCTATCAAACGCCATTGCTATCCCCAAATCAACTTTGGTGAATAAACCCGTTGCATTGACAGTTAAATCTGCAGGGGCTGTGATTACTGGCATTGCAGACGAGTCATCACTATTGATAGCAATCGTTGCGGTCGCTTCAGCTCGAGCTTTACTCTGATCTTCAATAATATAATTAACAAGAATTGGGCCTTGAGTATTCTCAATTGCTTGATAACTCAACGTGTTATTGTTGATAGATACTGTGCCTATCGACGCTTTTGCACCAATGATACGCAATGCATCGCCATCAGCATCGGTGTCATTTTCAAGTACTGATAATGTATATTGATTATCAGATACGGCTGCAAAATTAAAGTTATCGTCATTCGCCACAGGGACATCATTTACCGCACTTACATTTATCACCACTGAAGCGTCATTAGATGATAATTGTCCATCAGAAACACGATAAGTAAATGTATCATTGCCATTAAAATTTGGACTCGGTGTATAAGTAAAAATCGTCCCTTGTACTTGTACGTTACCATTTTCAGGTTGCGAGATAAGTTCGATAACTAATGAATCATCATTGGCGTCTTGAACATCTGCCACAAAGCTCGTTGTCCCATCTTCTTGGACATTTCTCTGCATGTTATTGGCTACTGGCGCTGCGTTAGTCGCAGTAACAAGGATAGAGAACCCTTCTAAACTTGCTTGTAATGAACCATCACTGACACTAATGACAATATTTTCATAATTACCTACGTCAGTAATATCAGGCGTGCCTGACAGTCTGCCCGTAGAAGTATCAAAACTCAGCCATGCAGGTAGATTAGAGACAGAAAAGCTGAATGTGTCTGAATCAACATCTTCAACGGTAGGCGTGAAACTATAGTTTTCACCTTGCTTCACCTCGATAGGCGGTACACCGAAAATAACAGGTGCATCATTCACTGGATTCACAATAATGTTAAATGCTGGTAGAGCTGATTCAAGTTCACCGTCAGAGACAGTAATAACAATATTATCGTAACTACCACTTTGTCCCTCAATTGGTGTACCTGAGATTGTTCCCGTCGTATTATCAAAACGAGCCCATAATGGTAAGTTCGTAATACTGAACTCCAAGCTATCGCCGTCTGAATCTGTCGCAGAAGGAGTAAAGCTATAAAGCGTGTCTTCATCTATTGAAGTAATAGGTTGACCTGAAATAACCGGTGCATTATTCGACGGAACACTTGGAGGGACAATTGTTACAATAGCCTGATTGGTGCCCGTACTATCTATCAGCCCATCATTAAAAGTATAGTTAAGCGTGACAGATGAGGCAGGGTTATTAGCATTATTAATGTAGCCAATTGCCTGCAACACACTATCAACGAGAACTGAAGTCGCATTACTGTTGAAAGTAAGTTGTAATGTTCCTGCTGAATTAGTGGTTACCGTTCCCACCACATTGCTATTATAGCTTAGCGCACCGCCTTGAGTTAACACTCCCAGCAACCCTGTGTTAGTAAAGAGATCGTTACCGTTGGCTCCACCCGCTCGCGCGATAGTTACAGATGCACCATCATAATTACCATTGCCGCTATTAAGTGCGTCTAGTTCACTATCTGCGACTGTGACATTGGCATCAATTACGATCGCTGAACCGCCCTCAGTAAACGTGCTTCCTCCATTTAAGCCACTAAAAACAGGGCCACTATTTGATGATCCAAAAGTAATCACAGTATCACTGCCCGAGTCAGCGACTGTATACACAAGATCACTCGCTGGAGCATTTGTAAGTGAGAGTGATATTTCAGGACTTGAGAAGTCAGTAGCATTGGTATCAATCTCTAGGATACTGCTGCCATTAAAACGCACATTACTGGTTGATAACCCAGTCATACCAGTAATCGTTATTACGTCACCAATACTCAGATCTGTTAGTGTATCGCCATTCAAATCACTTGATTCACCAATGAAGTTATCACTTCCACCATTACCTGTGATGGTATCTGCTCCCTCACCTGGGCGGATAGTATCTGCACCACTACCACCAATCATCGTGTCTGATCCATCTAAGTCAGCAGCGGTAATTTCAAGAACATCGCCAACAAACGCTGAAGCATCAATTACTAGATCAGCAGTTATTGCACTGCCAGTGGTATTAGTAACAGACACTGTTTGTGTATCTGCATTGAAGTTATCAGTTAAATTAATCGTTGCTACATTATTAGTGCCAATTGAGATCCCTTCGATCCCCGTAACATTAGTTGTAGCAAAGTCAAAGGTTCCCCCATCCATAAGGTTTAGTGTTTCAATGCCTGTACTGCCAGTAATCCCAGTTGTAAAATCATTTAAATTTTCAGCATCAACAGCAATACTTGCACCACTCGCTAAGCTGAGCGTTCCTATACTATTAAATACACCACCACTGACGTCTGCACCATCAGTTACTAATAGACTGTCAGCAACACTACTATCGCCAGTTAATGTGCCACTGTAAGCACTTCCGCCGATAGCAAATGTGATAGCATCTGAGGTTGAATTAGCTGTGACAGATGTCGTACCGCTTAAAATTGTGATTGTTCGAGTATTAGAACTATCATCACCAACCAGATAGTTTTCGATACCTGTTAGTGCTGTTATATCCCCGTCACCACTTAGCGTAATAGTTTCCGACCCACTGGCAGTCAATGTACCGTTAAAGTTTTGATGCTGACTGACTGTCATTGCAACATTGGCACCCGATTCTACCGTTAAATTACTCACTCCATTGATAGTTGCAGCAGTAATATCAGCACCAGAACCCAAAGATAATGTGTCCGCAGTCGTATTGTCACCCGTGATTGTGCCTGTGTAAGTAAGCGAACCTAAATCGAAGGTCACTGCATCTGAAGTTGAAGTAGCTGTAACAGAGTGGTTAGTGTTGCTTACTGTCACTGTTCGTGCGTTTGTAGAATCATCAGACAGTGTATAACTTTCAATTGCAGAAATAGTGGTAATATCACCGTCGCCTGACAGTGTTAAAGACTCACTTCCACTACCAGAAACTGTTCCGGTAAACGACGATAATTGCGCTACCGAAATTGTAGCTGAACCATTTTCTGCTACTGATAAATTTTCAAAACCACTAACCGTTGCGCCAGCAATATTCCCACTATTGCTGAGTATGAGTGTATCTGTACCACTTCCTCCAGCCAGCGTTCCCGTTGCATTCAATGTGCCTACATTTACTGTATCGTCACCACTGCTGCCTGTTAGATTTTGCGCTGCATGACCCAAAGTAAAAGTGTTAGCTGCAGACAATATGTATGTTTCAACTGCACTATTACCCGTTAAGCCATCACTT
The DNA here is from genome assembly GCF_045040605.1 of Pseudoalteromonas sp. PB2-1. Lineage (NCBI taxonomy): Bacteria > Pseudomonadati > Pseudomonadota > Gammaproteobacteria > Alteromonadales > Pseudoalteromonadaceae > Pseudoalteromonas > Pseudoalteromonas sp. PB2-1. The sequence continues at coordinate 432,421 of NZ_CP090668.1, read as the reverse complement.
GAATCACTGATAGTGATACTCTCAGTGCCAGCAGCAGTGATTGTTGTGAAGTTATCATGCTGCGCTTCGGTCATCGTTATCGATGCATCATCACTTAAGGTCAATGACTCAAAGCCGCTAAGCGTTGCACCACTGATGTTTGCGCCAGTATCCGCTCGTAACGTATCTGTACCCGCACCACCTGCAAGCGTACCTGTTGTCGTAAAACCTGCAACATCTATAGTATCAACTCCAGTGCTTCCCGTAACGCTCTGCGCAGAACTAGCCAGTGTAAAGCTCATTGCCGCACCCAGCACATAAGACTCGATATCGCTATCACCGATTAGGGTTTGATCTCCATCAGCACTCGATATTGTAAATTGGTTAGTACCTGAGCCATTGATCGTGGTAAACACATCATGCTGCGTTTCTGTAAGTGTCAAAGATCCATCAGTTTCTGGCGTTAATGTTTCGAAATTAGTTAATGTCGTAAAATTAGCTAGATTAGAGCCTGTTGCTACAGACAAGGTATCTGTCCCCGCGCCCCCATCTGCAATTGAACCGACAATATGGCTGGGATCAGCAATAGTCAGTGTTTCATCGTCACTGGTGAAGGTAATTGCTGGAGATAAATTCGTGCCGTTTGTTGTATTAAAACTGGCTGCAGTACTGCTCGCCGCTGTGAGATTACTCACAGAAATAGTCGCTGTGCGAGAAGTACTATTATTTGTACCGTCATTTATGACAACGGTTACAGTTCTAGAAGTTTGATTCGGTGAACTGGAAGTATTGTTGTAAGTGATGGCTTGTAGAAATGTTTGTACTTCTGCTGCAGAAGCAGTTGCACCCGTTATAGATATTGTATCTTGTAGCGTAATATCAGACGATCCTGAAACTCCCGTCAATGCATCTTGGGCTGATGCACTAATATTTAACCCTTCAGATACACCATCTTGATCGTTTGTAAGACTTACGGTAATGGTTGTTAGCGTGTCGCCATCTGCTTCTGTCACAGCCGCATTCGCTGCAATATTGACCGCACCAGCCCCTTCAGAGAATGATACACTGCTATCGTCACTGCCGCTCGTTGAATCTAAGTCAACTGCAGGTGCAGTGTTACCTGTCGAGAAATTAAAGCTTGTATCATCATTAATACCTGGAAAGCTGTTTCCCGCAGAATCATCAACAGCAGTTGCGTCAATACGAATAGCGTAGTTACGATTACCCGATAAATTATTGCTAGGGTTTATATAAATTTTATCATTTGTAATGCCTATACGACCGGCACTTGGGCTTGTCGTTGTACCATCGCTCTCGGTTGCTACATTAAAAACTTCAAAGTCACTATTGCTACTGATATCACGAATAGTAATGTTCCCCGTTCCAAGGGATATATTTTCATTAAAATCGACAACGATATTGGCATTTCCTGCAACACCTGTGGCATCATCATTTGGCGTCGAATTTGCCCCATCAAACGCAGGCCCTATACTGTCAATTGTAAAAGCAGTTATCGCCAGTGGCGTATTAGCATTACCCGCAGCATCCGTTATTGTAATCGTACAATTACTGTATGTACCATCGACGAGCGCTGTGCTGTTATCGGTTTGCGTCAGAGTAATAGTTTGGTTACCTGTTGAACTAATCGTTGTTGAGCTTGAGGTGCCACAACTCCCTCCTACTGATAGTGTGCCCGTTTCAGTGGTACTAAATGTGTAGCTCGGAGTACTGTCACTCCCTGGAGTGGTCACTGCGGTCACTTCTGCAACCGCTGGCGCTGTAGTATCCACTGTGAAACTGGTAATATTCAAAACTGAACTAGGATTATTCGCAGCATCGGTCACAGTGATAGTACAGTTGCTGTAGGTGCCATCAGCCAAAGCTGTTGAATTATCAGTTTGAGTTAAAGTTATAGTTTGATTACCTGTACCACCGATAGTTGTAGATGTCGACGTACCACAGCTACCTCCTACAGACAAGGTACCAGCCTCATCGGTAGTAAAGGTGTAGTTAGGCGTGTTATCGTTCGTTGGGGTTGTAACGGGTGTCACTTCACTGATTATTGGTGGGGTTGAATCGGAGGCTACAGGGTTAGTCACCACCATACTCAGAACAGCTATCTCCTGAAAGTCTGTAGTGCCAACCACACCGCCAGAACCATCTGAGGTTGTAGCCCAAGTAACTACTAATGTATCTATATTTTGCCATTCAACATCATCCGACCAAGTACCTGAGCCTCTGGTAAATGTTTCAGCACTGCCTCCCGAAAAAACACTCCATGTTAAATCATCGGTAATAACCGCGCTGCCACTTCGGTAGCCCGTAATAGTAAAAACGTTATCACTAGTGCTACCAGTAGATCTTCGCCCTAAGTACATAGAGTCTAATGAAAAGTTATTTGTAGCGGATAGCTGAAAACCGCCTGTAGAAGCATCGAAAGCGATATTTGATGCCGTATCAAATGGCAGCATTGCAGCATTCGCCGCATATACTTTTTCATCCGTATATACATTGCTACCTTGTAAACCGGTTCCCCAATCGATTGTAAAGTTTGTGCTAGTAGATAGACTGACTGTTGAGGTATAGTCGTTTACTGCCCCCCCTGTATCTACATTGGTATAATCAATTGTTGCAGCCGAGGTTGCTATTGATGCAGTCAAGGTTGTTGATAAACCAACAAGCCTAATAGAATTAGTTATTTTATTTAATCGCATGATACTCAACCTCTAACCTGCGCTTGATACACATAAAATCCCATGATATGAAGCAATTTCTGCTTTTTATCATATTAAACAAATACTTATACAGCATTCTTTGGTAATATTGAAGAAAAAGCTCTTCAACCTTCTAATCTAAAGAACGAGTTTTGCATAAGCCTTTGCAAAACTCGCTCTGTCTGATTTATGAACGAGATGGGTATATTCCCTCCAGTACCATTTGCCAGTTAACTACCTGATATGGACTAACAATACTAAATGGCTCTGAGTTGCCAGTATTCCCCACAACGACATTACCTGACACACCACCACCCTCGACAGTTAACCCCGATATATCAGTCAATGTGGGAGCTGGCGAAAAGCCTTGCTCTTTATAGTACATTTGGCTACTTGTATTCGCTGCCAAGTAAGACTCAGCATCCGGCGTCGGTGTATTGGGGCCGTTTGTTGCAACCTGTAGTCGCCCAGTTGCTTGCGAAGCACCTGTAGACTCAAATATCGCAATATGATTATGCTGCGGCAGTTGCGATAAAGCTAAGGTTCTATATTCGGAACCAAAGCGTTGGCCAAGATTATAAGTAGCACCACCAGGCATATTACCCATACCTAATGGGCTACGACCACGTAAATCAGGTATACCAAACGTCGTTCTTGCATCACCACCATAAAAATCTCCAATTAAAGAGAATAAGGCTGAGTTTTGAGATATTGCCATTAACTGGCCCTGACAAATCGTCCAGTTACGAATTGTAAAATTGCCACCAAATGGTCTCATGGTGCCGATATATGAATCTGCTGACATAATTGGTCCTTAATAATGTTCGAGTTGTAATTGGCGACAAATTGACTTAATAACTGCTTTCAAATGCCTCACCAACTAGGTTACTTGCGATTAAATTAGATATATTTTGTACAACTAAAATCACCTCGTTTATTGAGATTATTTGTTATCTTCTGGTTTACTTCCCACAGGGTGGGCAGAAAATACTGGGGGAACAAACAATTCTGGTAATGCCACCTGACGAACACTTCCAGATGATACTTTTCCTAAACAAACAGTACCTACATCATTAACACTTAAGCTAACGGAAGGATGCTCTGGTTGTGTAGTAAAACGCCAATAAAGCTCAGAAGTCTTATAGCGTATCAATACCATTTGTTCGCATTGATCAAATTCATCTGGCTGTTCACAAAATTTATCGTGGTATTCAGACAGCCGCTGCTCACCCAAAAACTGCACCAACAAGCTCCCCATTCCTGGCACTTTTAAAATTGCGGACTGCCCACGCTCTACAATTAACTCCCCTTTACCCTCAAGTTTGGCGATGGTTTGGGCCAAATCATTGCTAGGCACAGCGCCATCGTTATATGGATATGCTGCTAGGTCATAGCCATAATTATTGGTAAGTTCTATTTTTATCTTCATTTGTTATCTCGCATCTGAAGTGTCATCTAGAGCACCGCGCACATGGAATTACGATAACAGCCCAACCTCTATTGCCTTTCATGCGACTTTGCTCACCATCTTTAAAACTATTATTAACTTGTTGCCTGCGAACCCTGCTTCACTAGATCAAAGAAAATCCTGCATCTAGTCCAAAAAGTACAGCAAATCTATAACCATCAAAGAGCCCTTGCTGTGTGCCAATAACATCTAGACACACAGCACCATCAAGAGTTTTAATAACTAAACCTTCTCGACGACTTAGTTGAATAACAGTACCTGCTTGTACGCCTTTGATATCACATTCAAGCTCACTCGCTTGTAGCAATTGAAACATCTCTTGTCTTAGACAAAAGGTGGCACAGCCAACATCGACATTGCCAGCACGGCACATGTTCACAATTTCCGAAGTGGGCTGTTTACACCAGTTAATAGCCAGCTGCTGCGGTTCGAGCATGGGTGCAAAATGCTCAAAGCATGTGTCTTGCTCACGCCAAGAGATATTTTCTTGCTCTTCTAATTGACAAAAAGTATTGAGCAAATGAGGTAAAGCTTGCGAGACTTTTTGATTTACTATACTTATCGTATCGAAAGGATGAATAGTAAGGTCAATATCGATAGCTATATCTCCGCTATCCACTTTTGATGTAACATGGTGCAACGTAAGCTTAGTGGCTTGTTCACCGTTTCTAATTTGCCAATAAAGGGGGAAAGGTCCACGGTATTCAGGTAGAGGACTAGGATGAATATTGACTAAGCTGCCATCAAAGTAGCTGATCAACGTTTGTTTTAAAATATGTCTAAATAGGTAAATTACACCGCGATTAGCGCCTAGCCTGTCCAAATCCGCTATTAGGGCCATATCGTCATGCTGGTTATACTGTAAAGTAGGGATCTGCGCTTGATGCAGTAGCTGCTGCAATTGCATTAAATCCGGGTTTGGCTCAGCGTCCGCCAAAACCACACATGCTAATTTATTGGTTTGTTGGAGATATTGGATCGCCGATAAACTCTGGCAACTCCCCGTAAACACCGCATACCTTTGCATCATATACTCTCCTGTACTTTTACAGGCACAAAACCCGGTAACCCTGTCAGTTGATAGTAAAACTGAATCGTATCTCCGCTACTAGCAACAAAGTGAGTATGTTCGATGTCTTTAGGTTTAAGATCTATGTAGACGCTATTGTCTGGTCTTGGGTGTGTGATCCCTGAATCATATTGGCCAACCTCTTCTTGCGCGAAGGTTTCTATGTGAGCATAGACCGCAAAAATACGTTTGCTCATATCTTCGACACCCTTAGGTAGTACAATTTGATTCGCAGGGATCACTTTTATACCGCCTTCAAGTTCAAGCTCTTGCATCTCTAACAAAGTAGATTTATTGATCTTAAGGATTTCGCCTAGCTCCACGCGGTCTTGTTGTGCCTCATTAGCTACATTACTTGAATGACTAAACTCTTGAGTTTTCCATTGTTGATTAAACTCAATTTCCCCAACAACCATCATGCCTTTTACCGACACATTTTGCGGGATCATCCAACCGTCTAGGGATAAGTACTTTACTAAATGTTTGGCAATACTTAATTGGCCCTCTTTCGTAAAACCATGTTGCATCGCTTCTAACACTAAAAGATCAATCGCATTTTCTGGCTCAAATATGCTCGCATCGGCCTCTTCAATAAGTGATATATACTCTTCTAGCTGCAAGTCACTCACGAGCTGTTTAAGGGTTAATATTGCACCGGGCTGAATATCCACAAGTGTCACTTGGATTTGACTCGGCTTATAAGTTTGAGTCTCTTTGTAATAACTAAGTAAAGGTAGTAATAAAGGGGCGAAAGGGCCACATGCTGGATACAACACATTAATTGAGGGTTTATTTTTTAACTTACCTTGAATTGCTTTATCAAGCCCGCGTGCATATCCCTTTATTCGGTATATATCCTTTATTGTATGCTTACAGTTATAGGGTGACATAATCAAACCCGTCGCTGAAATGTACTGATGTGTAAGTTGCTCTTGGCTTAATCCCGCAACGGCCATAGACAGCACTGCTTGGTCATACATATTTTCGAATGTTTTCACTAATTGAGTGTGAGGGGCAGTTATTTCAGAAAGTACCAACGTCATAGCTTCAACAAAACTTTGTTGCAATACAACGAGCCTTTGTTCAACACTAATAGAAGTCTTCAGCAATGATTCCAACTGTGTTCTAACAGAGTGTTTTAGTAACACGTCTATCTCAGGGTTAGCGTAATCGTATAAAGTCTTACTGTTTGTACCGTCTATTCTATCCATGTAATAAAAACTCAGATTTTTTAAATTGCTAATACCTATAGTTATAGATAATTTTATCTTTAACTAAACAATGTCACGCTGTTTTAGATCAAAGCGAATTACATCAGTATAGTTTTAATACTGTTATTTACAATTTAAGGGTACACTTAAAACAACAAATTATTTATTACACTTTATTACAGCTCATTGCATTACCAATTACCTAGTGCTACTTTGAAAAAATGGCATAAAATAAATTGATAAAATGAAAATACTATCGAGGTGTGGTAAATATTATTACCCGTATTTATTTGCCTAGGGTTCGACCAATATTTGAAGAAAAATCACCGAAAAGCTTGCCATGAACAAATTTGAAAAAATATCTTTTCAGATGGAAAAGAGCGTGTTATTTCATCCTCGAAAATAAACTTTCGAGATCCACGTTTATAGCATTCCAAAAAGTTTTCAGTGTTCATCCCTCATTTTAGACAGGATCTCTAATATGAAAAATTATATTGAGACTATTTTAAGTTTTTTAACCGAAATAAAAATAGCTTATGAAATGACTGATATTAAGAATAAAACCCTTTTGCCTGGGTTATTTATTCAAAATGGAATTCTTCAAATAGATATAAATAAGCTTAAGTATCCCGGAGATATTTTACACGAGGCCGGCCATATCGCTGTGTGCGAACCTATTTTTCGCGATCGGCTAACGGGGTATGTTTACAAACATGGTCTATCAATTAAGAGAGAGCCTCAAGCGATGCATGGTGAAGAAATCGCCGCCACAGCTTGGTCAGTTGCTGCTGTAAAATATTTAGGCTTACCTATAGAGCTCATTTTCCATGATAAATCCTATAAAGGATCTGCACAAAACCTTTTCGATTTATTTGAAAATGGCGGGTTATTTGGTCAACCGTTATTACACGCGTGGGACATGACGTGCCCAAACGCAGGCTTTCCAATTATGCGAGCATGGATAAGAAAAACAAGATGGATTAATTCGCTATCTTAATGAGCTGTGAGGCGTTTGGTAAAGAGTTATTTTCTAAAAAAACTTTGTTAAATATGAACTTATAGTGTTTGAGCTGGCTCTGCCACATATCAGACAAAGCCACAACAAAGCTCTTTTAAACTAAACGTGCCTTATTTTTCCCAAGCAGAGAGTACATCTTTCACCAACTCATAGCGCCATGAGTTAAAAAGGTCTGGTCTTGAGGCCGCTTTACGTTCTTCATCATCGAGCTTCCAATTCCAGCTGATCAGTTGATTAATCTGTTTTTTAGAGGCCAATACATCTTCAGGAATCCCCTGCTCTTTTGCAGCCTTGGTAATTTTTTGTTTAATGTCTTTAGCGGCTTTTTTATAAGCCGGAAAATCAATTAAACGTTTTAATTGTGCTGGTTGCTCGCTTACAGGGACAGCTTTACCACGTTCAATACATTTTAAAATTTCGACGCCTGAGCGGTTAACTTCCATCGACTCAACACCTGGGACACGGCGAAGTGCATTCAAGCTTGTTGGCTTACGTTTGGCAATTTCGACCATGTTATGCTCTTTTACCACAAAGTTAAGAGCAAGGTTTTTGCGCTCTGCTTTTTCACGGCGCCATGCTGCAAGTTCGCGTAATACAGCTAAATCATGCGGTCGTAATTGCCATGCATTTTTAATGTCTTTGTAAAGCTGATCGGCAGGGGTTTGATAGGCACGTTTTTGCGCAACTAACTCGCTTTCGCTGATCACTATGTCAAAAAAGCCGGCTTCATCAATTTGTTTTTTAATGATTTCAAAACAAGGCAGTAAATGAAAAGTATCGGCAGCGGCGTAATCTAACTGTTTTTCAGTTAGCGGACGCTGTAACCAGTTAGTGCGTGATTCGCTTTTATCAATTTCGATATCAAGCAACTCTCTTACCATGTGCGCAAAGCCCATGCAGTTACCATGACCTAAAATTTGCAGTGCAAATTGGGTATCAAACAGCGGTGTTGGTACAAAGCCAGCATACTTTTGAAACACTTCAATATCTTCTGATGGTGAATGCAGTACTTTTAACACTTCTGGGTTTTTAAGTACTTGCCAAAAATCAAAAAGCGACAACTCAGCCAGTGGGTCAATTAATGCTAAATGCTCACCATCATATACTTGAATAAGTGCAACTTCAGGATACAGTGTGCGACGACGCATAAACTCGGTATCAATTGCCAGTACCGATTTACCTGTAATTTTTTCTACAAAATCATTTAATTGGTTTTGTGTTTCGATCAGTTGATATTGCACTTACACTCCTATAGGAAACATAAAAAAAGCCGGCTGATGCCGGCTTTAATTATTTCTTTTCGTCCTTTAAGGCTCTTCTTAGAATCTTACCAACGTTTGTTTTTGGTAATTCATCTCTAAACTCAACGAGTTTAGGCACCTTATAGTTCGTTAAATTATCACGACAGTGCTTTATTATATCTTTTTCAGTTAAAGATTGATCTTTTTTCACAACAAAAACTTTAACTTGTTCACCACTTACCTCATGAGGAACACCAATCGCTGCCACTTCAAGCACGCCATCGTGCATTGCAACAACTTCTTCAATCTCATTTGGGAAAACATTAAAGCCAGATACGATAATCATGTCTTTCTTACGATCAACAATATAGAAGAAACCTTCATCATCGTAAGTTGCAATATCACCTGTTGCAAACCAACCATCTTTTAAGCATTCGGCTGTTGCATCAGGGCGGTTATAGTAACCTTGCATAACTTGTGGGCCTTTAACCCAAAGCTCACCAGGCTCACCTTTCGCTGCTTCTTCACCATTTTCAAGCATTAGCTTAATATCAGTGCTTGGTGCAGGTAAACCAATGGAACCGTTATAACCCTCAAGGTCGTATGGGCTCAGTGTTACAAGTGGTGCACACTCAGTTAAACCATAACCTTCCATTAATTTGGTTTTCGTTACAGCTTGCCATTTTTCAGCAACGGGACGCTGTACCGCCATACCACCGCCAAGTGACATTTTTAAGCTTGAGAAGTCTAGCTCAGCAAAGCCAGGGGTATTTAGTAAACCGTTAAATAAGGTATTTACCCCCGTCACCGCAGTAAATTTGTGTTGTGCTAACTCTTTTACAAAACCAGGCATATCGCGAGGGTTAGTAATAAGCACGTTCAAACCGCCATATTTCATAAAGGTTAGACAGTTCGCTGTCAGTGCAAATATGTGATAAAGCGGTAATGCCGTAATAACGACTTCTTTACCTTGCTCTAGCACTTTATCTAAGCAACCTGATACTTGTTCAAGGTTACCAACCATGTTGCCATGCGACAGCATTGCACCTTTTGATACGCCTGTTGTACCCCCTGTGTATTGTAAAAACGCTAAATCGTTTAAATCAATATCAGGCTTTTTATAGTTTGCTTCATCACCTGCCAATGCATCTGAAAACTTGATTACATCTGGTAGTGAGTAACTTGGCACCATTTTTTTGATGTGTTTAACAACAAAATTAACAATGTGCTTTTTAAGACCACCTACCATATCACCCACTTGGGTAACAACAATGTGTTTAACATTGGTTTTTGGAAGGGCTTTTTCTAGCGTATCGGCAAAATTAGCAAGAATGAAAATTGCAGCTGACTCTGAGTCATTTAATTGATGCTCTAATTCACGTACGGTATAAAGTGGATTTACGTTAACCACCACACAGCCAGCACGAAGAATACCTAAAATTGTTACAGGTGTTTGAAGCAAGTTCGGCATCATCACCGCAACTTTATCGCCTTTTTTTAGACCTAGGTCGTTTTGAATATACGATGCCACACGTTTTGTCGCACTGTCTAGCTCACTGTAGGTCAACTCTTTACCCATGTTGGTAAAGGCTGGAAGGTCACTATAGTCAGCAAAACTTTTTTCAAACAAGTCGAGTAACGAGTGATAATGCTCAGGGTCGATTGTTTCAGGCATACCTTCTGGGTAGCGCTTAAGCCAGATTTTTTCCACTCTTAGCTCCTGTTTATAATTATATTTTTTAATAACCTTAATCTAACTAAGGCTGTTTCACAATGGAGTAAATACTCTAATGGTGCAGATAATCCCACATTTGGTGCAATTATACAATTAACTTGCTTTATAGTGCTTAATAAATGCATGAATGTGCTCTAAGGTTAATGCAGGATTTTGCATATGGCAATGGTGACCGCCAGGTATCTGATGAATTTTTAACTCCTTGTAATATTTGCCATATGCTTCTAAGTTTTGCTTAACGAACGGGAACCCTTGCTCGCCAAGGATTAGCTGGCATGGTGCCTGAATTTGTTTGATGGTTGCAATACATTGTGCTTCATCAAAACGAAAACCTGAGTGATTTTTAAGCTTAGGGTCCGTTGTTAAATACCACTTACCTGCTTTGTGGTAGCTATTTCTGTCCATCAGTAACTCTGCTTGTGGGTATTCAAGGTCACCACTGGCAAGTCTTGCACTAATAATGTGCGCTTTAGACTCAAATGCTCTGAGCCCTTTAGTACTGACTCTTGCTCTATTTAAAATTGCTTTGCGAAGCTGACTGCTCACATCATTACTGTTTGTTGTGACGCCCCCTATTCCCTCAATAAAATTCACCGATGCCACTTTTTCAGGGAAGCAGCTGGCAAAAACACCTGCAACCATAGCGCCCATTGAATGGCCCACTAAATGCACTTTATTCACTTCAAGTGACTCAATAAACTTATATACGTCATCAATGTAGTCAATAAAGTAATAATGAGCATCGCTACTTCGCCAATCAGATAAACCATGGCCTGGGAAGTCTATACAGTACCAAGTATTATCGAGCTTGGCATTCTCTAACATAGGAATGTAACTATGTGCATTATCAAGCCAGCCATGTAAGGCAACAACAGCCTCTTCACCATGGCCAAAGGTTAGGCCACGTAATGTCTGAGTACCAGTTTGAAAAGAAAAAGGTTGCACAATTACTCCTATTTATTAAGCGTTTCAACTTAAAGGCGTTTATTTATCGTCTAGCTAGTATACAATAATCCTCGCAGTATAAATAAGGGCACAATAATAAGGTTACATCAATGAAATTAAAATTAAGTCTTTTAGCATTATTATGCTCAGCAGGCTCAGTAATGGCTGAATCAGCACCAAAAAACATTATTTACATGATTGGTGATGGTATGGGCCCAGCATATACAACTGCATATCGTTACTTTAAAGATGATCCAAATACTAAAGTCGTTGACCCAACTGTATTCGATACCATTTTACGTGGTATGGCACATACTTACCCTGATGATCATACTTATGTAACTGACAGCGCAGCGGGTGCAACAGCACTGAGCAGTGGTCATAAAAGTTATAATGGCGCAATTGCTGTTGATACTGATAAAAAACCAGTAAAAACCATGCTTGAAGTTGCTAAAGAGCGCGGTATGACAACAGCATTAGTAGCTACTTCACAAATCAACCACGCAACACCAGCAAGCTTTGCTTCACACAATGAATCACGCCGTAACTACGACGAGATCGCTAACGACTATATCGATAACAAAATCGCGGGTAAGTTACCGGTTGATTTAATGCTAGGTGGCGGCACTAAATATTATGTTCGTGAAGACCGTAACCTAGTTGAAGAATTCAAAGCAGCGGGTTATCAGTACAGCGATGACTTCGCAGCAATGAGTGACTTAAAACAAGTTCCAGCACTTGGTTTATTCGCTGAAGTGGGCTTGCCTTATGCACTTGACGAAAATCCGACTCGTCTTACGCAAATGACAACTAAAGCACTTGATTTACTTGATGGTCAGAACGACAAAGGCTTCTTTGTGATGATCGAAGGTAGCCAAATTGACTGGTGTGGTCATGCCAACGACATCGCGTGTGCAATGGGTGAAATGGACGACTTTGCTAAATCGATTGAACAAGCAAAAGCCTATGTAGATAAAAACCCTGATACTCTCCTTGTTATCACAGCCGATCACTCAACAGGCGGTTTAACACTGGGTGCTCATGGTCAATATAAGTGGGAAACTGACGTTGTTAAGGGTGTCAAAGCAACAGCGGGTACCATCACAAAAGCCTTGCTTGAAAGCGAAGATTTAAAATCGGTATGGCAAAAGTATTCTGATATCGAGTTTACTGAAGCAAATGCGATTAAGCTCAGCGAAGCGAAGAAAATGGGCGATAAAGCTTTAGTACTCGCCGTTAAAGATATCATTAACCATGCCAGCTTCACGGGTTGGACTACTGGCGGCCACACCGCTATTGATGTACAAGTGTTTGCCTATGGTAAACGTGCTGAAGATTTCTACGGCTCGCAAAACAATACCGCGATTGCCAGTAAGTTGATTGATTTTATTAAAGAGTAAACCTTTTAATCATAAAAAGCCTAAACACTGTTTAGGCTTTCTTCATTTAATTCAGTTATTTTATTAATTATGCGTACACATCAACGCCAATTAAGCTTTGCACTTCGGCACGGCGATCTAAATTAGCAAATTCAGTATAGGTGGAAATAGCACGGCTAACTTTCACACTGCTAGGTTTATCATAAATTGTTTGCTGATAGCTTTGCGACTCAGCTTTAAACTTATCGGCAATAACAACAGCTTGAGGGCTCGATTTAACATACTCTGTTGACGATTTTTGCTCAGCCGTTCGGTCTGATATCGCCTTGGACGTATCAGTAACGGTATTTTTACGGCTATATTGACCAGGGATGTCACCGGTATAAAAGCCTGAGCCAATAGGTAAAGTCAAACGAGTATTTCCACATCAAACATGACTAAATTATGTGCCATAACTGACGGGCACGCAAGTCCCGTTGCTCTTTCAATTACTCTCGGCCTGGTAGCTTTTTCCAAGTCACTGTATCACGAACATATTTAGGCTGTGCATTCGCAGCAGTTACCGTTTCACCGTTAGCAAAAGCAGATTCAACAGAGGCCAGCATGTATTTCGCATCAGGCAATAAGATGTTTTCATACAAGCTTACATTTGCAAGTTCAGTAACAAGCGAAGGATAGGTCTGCCAACCGGTACCCACCGCTGTTGCAGCCATTTCAGGTAGCGTTAGCAACTCAGGTTTAATAACTTGCTCTTCATCAACAAGTCGCATTAAGCCATGTTCATTCGCTTTATAGTGAGCGTAATAAATCTCCCCCATACGTGCATCAATGGCAGAAAACACATCACGTACTTGATGTTGCTCAAACGCTTGTTGCGCCATCATCTGTAATGTTGATACGCCAACCAAAGGCAAGCGTGCGGCATAAGCTAAACCTTGTGCAATCGCAACACTGATGCGCACGCCCGTGAAGCTTCCAGGCCCTTGACCAAACCCAATCACATCTAAATCGGTTAATTTACATTCTGCCTTTGCGAGTAACTCATCAATTAAAGGCAAGATTTTTTGGCTGTGCTGCTGTGGACACTCTTCAAAATGATGAAATGTTTGCCCTTGATAATGTAGCACCAGCGATAAAGCTTCAGTTGATGCATCTAAGGCAAGAATATTGTGTTTAATCATCTAAGTTACTCTAATTGATCTGTTCTAAAAAAGCGTTTGCCATTGCTAAATCACGCGTGCGGCGCATGGGTGGCAAACTTTTTAAAAATACTTGGCCATAATGGCGCGTTACTAAGCGGTTATCGCAAATAACCAGCACACCTTTATCTTTACTATCGCGAATCAGTCGCCCTACCCCTTGCTTTAATGCAATCACCGCTTGGGGTAATTGAATATGTGCAAATGGGTCTTTACCTTGCAACTGACAATCTTGCATTTTTGCTTGCAACAATGGGTCATCCGGCGCGGCAAACGGCAATTTGTCAATGATAACACAACTTAATGTGCTGCCTCTAACATCCACGCCTTCCCAAAATGAGGCGGTACCGAGTAAAACGGCATTACCGTGACGGGTAAACTTTTCAAGGATAATACGCTTTGACATTTGCCCTTGCATATAAACCGGGTAATCCATTTGCGTGGTTAAACCTTCCGCCACTAAGTGCATCATGCGATAACTTGTAAACAGCACAAAGCAGCGACCTTTTGCTGATTTAATCAACTCAAGGGTCAGCTTGATAATAGCATGGGGCATATTATTCGCGTGAGACTCAGGTAAGTAGCGCGGTAAGCAAAGCAGTGCTTGTTGTTGATAATCAAACGGACTTTCAACAATCATGCTTTGCGCGGGTTTTAGTCCAAGACTGGCATTAAAATGCGCTAATTCATTATCAACCGATAGAGTGGCCGAAGTAAAGACAAAGCCAGCCCCTGTGTCTTTCATCATTTGCGCAAATTTAGCCGATACATTTAGCGGTGTAATGTTTACCGTTAAATAGCGGCGAGTTGTTTCATACCAATAGCTATAGCCCGTTTGTGCAGTATCAAATACCCGCTCTAACTGGCCTTTAAAGGCGAGTGTACGCTCAAACGGGTGCTCTATTTTTTCGCTACGGTCTAAACATAATTTCAACACTTGATATAAAAAGTCGAGGTCGCTTATCACGCGGTGCAGGGCTGCACAGATATCTTTATCGGCTAGCTTTTCACGCCAGTCACCGCGACTGCCATCTAAGCCAAACTGCAAACGTAAATCTGCCACGCTGGTTTCTAACTTATTGAGGGTTTTACCTAATTGCAGCATATCGGGGATATCTGCACGGTAAATCGCGCGTAAGTCATTGATTAAATCCATCAGCTTTTTAGTACTAACACTTTCACCAAAATAGTCACTGGCTATTTCACTTAACTGATGAGCCTCATCAAAAATGTAGGCATCAGCAGTTGGCATCAATTCAGCAAAACCCGTGTTTTTCACAGCCATATCAGCAAAGAATAAATGATGGTTGATCACCACCACATCGGCTTCCATCGCATTTAAACGCGCTTTACGAATATAACAATCTTGGAAATCGGGGCACTCTTTACCTAAACAGTTATCAGCGGTTGAGCTAACATAAGGCAGTACTTTGGCGTCTTCTTCAATACCAACACAATCTGCTAAATCGCCAGAACGCGTTTCACTGGCAAACTTTGCCACCATCGCCAGTTGATGCATGACATCTGGATCATCTGTTGGTACATGCGCAACGTGCTGACTTAAGCGATAGGTACATAAATAATTTGCACGGCCTTTTAATAGGGCTACTTTTTTCGTAGCACTGAGTGCTTTTACTAAGTTGGGTAAATCACGATGAAACAACTGTTCTTGCAGCGCTTTTGAACCCGTTGAGATGATAGTTTTGCCTTTTGATTTTAACGCAGGCGCTAAGTAAGCATAAGTTTTACCTGTACCTGTTCCCGCCTCAACCACTAATTGGTGACGTTTTTTCAAGGCATCATCAACCGCAACAGCCATGTCAATTTGTGGCTGTCTTGGAGTGTATCCATCAAGAGAAAGTGCAAGCGGACCCGTGGCACTGAAAAGTTGTTTGATAAACTTCGCCAATAAGATTAAAAGTGATGGGCAGATTTTACGTAACTGGTTAACCTAGGGCAAGACTAAATGAGGAAGCAAGGCTTCCTCATTATTAAAAACATGGGTTATTGTGCTTCTATAGTGAGTGTCACACCCAATGCAGAACTGTAACCTTGCAAGTCTATATACCAAGTACCCGCTTGTGGATTACTAATCTGACATGTCTCTTCGTTGCCATTTTTATAAGGTCGACATTGATAATTTGAACTCGTCGAAGGTGAGCCGTAATTAACATATAAATCAGCATCACCACTGCCCCCTGACATAGTCACTGTTAGATTACTCATACCGCTTGGGATCGCTTGAGTAAACCTCTGCCAAGTACCACTGGGTACATTAACATTCGTTTCTGTGCGGTCTATAGGTGTGCTGCCAGAGCCTTGGCTATAACTTCCCGTTAATGCAACACCGGCAATTTCATTCCATGCTTCAACCATAACGTGATAAGTCCCCGCTTGTATTGATGAAATCACACAGCTTTCGTTACTTGAAGATGTTGTACTTTTACAATCAAAATCTTGTAAAGTCGGCTTGCTGCCAAATTTGACATATAAGTCGGCATCACCTGTACCGCCCTGTGTCGTAAACTCAAGGTTGCTGCTCATTGCTGGCACTTCAAGGGTAAAAAATAGTTGCTGTTTTGCAGCCGCAGATAAACCGGTTTTTGCTACACCATTTTCAAGTTCATTACTTGGTTCGCTCACAACATCACCGGCATTTTTTGCCATTTCAGCAAGGTAGCTCACAGCCAGTTTGGCGAATTTGCTGGCATGTTGTGCGTCGAACTGTGAATCGTTTGAAGTATGGATGAGAGGGTTAATATCGCTCATTCTTGATTCAAATGGCATTGATGCAGCAAAACCTTGCTGATACCAAGATGCATGATCTGAACAGCCATAACCACATTGGTCAAAGCCGTAGCTAACACTTGGTTGATAAGCATCAAGTAATTGCGATAAATACTGGTTTTGTGGTGAATTAGTGTAATCTGTCATCATCACAATGTCTGTGCTACTGCCGTTATTACCAGTCATATCAAATTGCACCATACCAACCACATTTTTAGCCTGCGATTTATAACTCTGGGCAATATCTTTAGAGCCCCGAAGGCCGACTTCTTCTGCAGCAAAGCCCATAATTTGGATAGTCCGTTGAGGTTGATAGTTATTATCAACAATTGCTTTTAAGGCTTGGGTAAGCACAGCAATGCCTGATGCGTTATCGTCTGCACCAGGCGCACGCCCATTACTTGGATTTGATTGATTTATTGAATCTAGGTGACCCCCAATCACGACAATTTCATCGGCTTTTTCGGCACCTGGAATAGTCACAACAACCGACGACTGTGAAAAACTATGATTGAAGTATTCGACGCTAATATCGCTACGGCTACTTGCTATTTGTTGCCAGTGATTTTTTAACCACTGAGCTGCATCTACACCGCTTTGCACTGAATAGTATCGATTATGGAAATTCATCATACTATTCACTGTATCAGTAAGCTCACTTGCATTAATTGATGAAAGCAACGCATTGACAGTCGTAGCGTTATCAATGCTGTAACTTGCAAAGCTGCTCGTCGAAGCAAGGTGTGAAACACTATTTAGCTTTTGAGTATACAGTTCGGCATCGGCTAGAGATTCATGAGCGACAAAACCACCACAGCGATGGTAATTATCGTGCATAAATTCGCTTAACCCTGCTATATCTTGTTTATTGACACGCATAAAGTTTACATCATTTATAACTGACGATTGCAAAGCGAGGTTACGTGTTTGTTTTTGTTTACTTAGCGCATCTTGTTGAAAATGTTTTGCGGCTAGGGCATCAATTGTCACCCAGACTGTTTCATCATCTTGAGCGAAACACATTTGGCTTAACGACAGTGAGGCTACACCGACTAAGCACTGCTTAAGAAGGGTTGTCATAATGGGTCCTTTTCTTTGTAAGGGAAAGTAAAGGGAGCAAATGCTCCCTTTTTATGATTGGCTAATTAGCCGAGATGGAGAGTGTTACGCCACTCGCTGCGTTGTAACCACGTAAGTCAATATACCAAGTGCCTGCTTGAGGGTTGGTAAAGGTACACGTTTCGCTGTTACCATTTTTATACGGACGGCAATCATAGCTAGAAGTTGTTGATTGCGAACCAAACTTAACGTAAAGATCTGCATCGCCAGTGCCACCTGAAATAGTGACATCCAGTGATGAATAACCCGCCGTTAAATCTTGTGTGAAGCGTGTCCAGCTACCTGATGCAACACTTACATTTGATTCTGTACGATTGATGGGTGTCACTCCACCTGAACCATTATCAAAACTACCTGTTAAAGACACACCTGAGATTTGGTTCCATGCTTCTACCATCACATAGTATGTGCCTGCTTGTACATTACTGATTGCACAGCTTTCAGTGCTAGTAGATGACGTACTCTTACAATCAAAGTTGTTAAGTGTTGGTCTAGAGCCATACATTACATACAGATCGGCATCGCCACTTCCACCTGTGGTATTGAATTGCAGGTTTGTAGCACCACTCGGAACATCTAAAGTGAAGAACAGCTGTTCTTTGGCTGCGCCACTAATCCCTGTGCGCGCAACACCATTTGTTAACGCTTCGTCAGTCGGTGGCTCAGTTGTACCGCCACAGCTACTACCTGCGCTTAAGTTTGAACTAACACCTACCGCAGCAAGCGCTGCTTGAACATCGGCAGGATCATAGTTCAAGTCACATGCCGCATCCATCACGCCATTACCTGCAAGGTCCCAGTTAGTACTTGCTGTCCAATAAAGTTGGTTAGCGCGTGCCATAACCACAAATGCCTTTTGCGTATCCCAACCCGATGTGGTTGCAAGATTATAAAATGCTTTATTGAATACGCCTGAGCTGTAGTGAACATCCATACCAGAGTAGTAATCATTTTGATGATCAATTGAGCTACCATCTTGAGTTGGATTATTCATGTAGCGAAGTGCGCCATTACCTTTGAAGATTTCCTGACCAACTAACCAGTCGTTTGAGCCTTTCATGTAAAACTCAGCGGCTTCACCAGCCATATCAGAGAAAGCTTCGTTTAAACCACCCGATTTACCAGAATAAACAAGTCCTGAGTTTTGCTCAGTAAAGCCGTGGCTCACCTCATGAGCTGATACGTCTAGACTTACTAGAGGGTAAAACGTATTTTGGCCATCACCAAAGGTCATAGCACTGCCATCCCAAAATGCATTTTCGTAATTATTACCATAGTGAACACGCATTTTTAATTGGAAAGTTAAAGGTGCAGTACCTAACCAATCGTTATACATATTAAAGATAACGTTACCAAAATAATGTGCATCATTGAGTGGCGAATATGCACCATTAATTTCTTTAAAGGTATTTTCAGGGCAAGTAAACGAATAAGCCGTAGAACCACTCGTACCGCCATTGAGGTTAATCGTTCTTACGTTGGCGTTATTCATCGTACATGTGTTGCCCGACTGAGAAACATCAAGACTACTGAAGTCACTGCCATAGATGTACTTACCCGTTTTTAAATTGCCGCCAGGGCCTGTTGCACTTGCATGCTGGAGGTTATCCATACTAAAAAGTACTTCACCAGTATTGGCATCAATAATTTGATAAGGGCGAGACGGGTTTTCACCATAAGTAACGTATGACACTTCGTAAACCAAATGCGCAACGCTATTCTCATCAAGCCAAATAGCTAAACGAGACTGCTCATTATGTCTCTCTAGGCCTGACGATTTTTTTGCAACGGCTGAATTAGCAAGGCCATGCGCTAACGCTTTTTGCTTTGGTAAAGCAGGTGAAACAGAACCAATATCTGATGCAATGTCATAGACCGCGGCACCGTGTGCGGTTTTTAACTGTCCCGCATCATCAAAGGTAAGAATAACCGTATCGCCAATAACTGGAATATTCTTATACATTTGCTGGTAACGGCGGGTTGTCGTACCGTTATTGCTTTTTATTTCTTTTAAAACAGTTAGTTCATTTCCAGCTTCCAAACCAATTAAATGTTTCGGATTAGACATTAATACTGATGCAGCATTAGTCTGTAATGCCTTATTAATACCTGTTTGCTTGTTTAGATATTTTTTATTTGCAGCTTCTGCATTTGTTGCTTGAGCTAATGCCAAAGCAGCAAGAGTAGCTATTGTGAGTTTTGATAAATTCACGTTTACGCTCCGTTAGATTGTTATTTAATATTTTCCTAATAATCGGGTTACACACCTTCCCGATTGCTAATCAGCCTAGCGCGATCAAAAAGAAAACAAAAATTAAACAATAAATTAACATTTAAAGTGGCGTGATTTTCCTAAATTGCTTATTTTTTAGTAGGTTAAGAAAATAGCATGATAGATAAAGCTTAAAAATGGCGTGAAATTGTAAAAAATTAATTACAGATCATTAACAAATTTACTACATTAGTCCCTTTTTTATTGATTATTTCTTAGCGTTGTTTAATTAGCTCCCCATTCATCTCCTGTCCGTTGAGCACTTTAAAGCTGGGTACATAAATTGCAACGTCGACAAAGACTTTAGCTTATAGGATTAACTATGTTTAGCGAGCTGTCGCAGAACGAATGGGTAAACAAACCATGGTTGCTAATAATTGGTGGCACAACCCTAGCTGCTATTATCTTATATATAATAAGGTTTTTAATTGTTTACTGTTTAAAGAAGTGGACTAGACGAACAGACTTTGTATTCGACTCACTACTTGTTGACTCACTTATTACTCCGCTTACCTTGTGCACAATGATGGTGCTCGTGATCATATTTGGGCAGTTATTAAGCATCACCGGATTTATGACAGAACACCCCCTGCCTATTTCAGCCACTGCTAAAACAATATGCATTATTGCGTTTGTACTGTTTCTAGATCATTTTTTATTTGGCACAGTTGATTATTATAGTGCGCGTTCAGCAATGATATCGAATAGCCATAGCATTATTAAAGGACTCATACGCTGTGTGATTGTATGTGTTGGCCTGCTGGTTTTAATGGGTACTTTGGGTATATCAATCACACCTATAATTGCATCACTCGGTATTACGTCTCTTGCTGTTGCACTCGCTTTGCAGCCTACACTTGAAAACTTCTTCTCTGGCGTTCAAATGGTGATTGATAAACCGATTCGGGTGGGTGACTTTATAGAGCTTGAAAGTGGCGACCAAGGCTTTGTCGAGAAAATTGGTTGGCGCTCAACTTGGGTAAAAATGTTGCCAAATAACATGATAGTCATCCCCAACAGTCAGCTGTCTAAATCACGCATCATTAATTACTTTTACCCCGAAAAAGAGCTCAGTGTAGCTGTTGAAGTGGGTGTTCATTATGGCTCAGATCTAGAAAAAGTTGAACAAGTGACACTGGATGTAGCAAGGCAGGTTTTAAAAAGTCACAAATGGGGCGTAGCTGACTACGATACATTTGTGGTATTTCATACCTTCGATCAATCAAGCATCAATTTTACCGTGATGCTAAGAGCAAAAGAATACTTCAATCGATTTTGGGTAAAATCTGCGTTTATTAAGGCACTGCACACGCGTTACGCTGAAGAAGGAATTGTGATCCCTTATCCGATAAGGGCTATTAATACGACTCAGGAATCGGCACAATTAAAAAAAGCGGATTGACCTAACTAAACTAATCCTCAGCGCACTTCTAGTCAGGTTTATTTTGTCTCTTTTGAGACATTTTTAACAGCAATTATACAATTGCAATCAGCCACCTGAATTTTTACTCTAAAATATCATAAAAATCGCATAAACACTGTGACATACATGAGATAGAGGCGTACCATATGCGGCCAGAAAGTGACAACTTTCTGCGTCTTGTTATACAAATATTTAAGGTCAAACAATGAATGCTTGGTACCTCATTTGTTTTCTTTCAGCATTAGCTATTTTTATTGCTTTTGCTAACCAATATATCCTCAAAATGCAAACCACAATTGCTATAACAACAGGCTCTGTTGTTATTTCTTTACTGCTTATACTTGCCGTTAAAATGCTCGGTGATAGCACCGCCCTCGAAATGACCCAAATAGTCTCTAGTATCAACTTTAATCAGTTGCTATTAAAAGGCATGCTCGGGTTTTTACTGTTCGCAGGTGCACTTGAAATCAACTTAGCAGCCCTTCGTAAACAACGTTGGGAAATAACCGCATTAGTGCTATTTTCAACCATTACCTCCACGGTCATTGTTGGCTACTTAAGTTACTACTTATTTGCTTTTGTTGGCTGGCCAGTGCCATTTATTTACTGCTTATTATTTGGTGCATTAATCAGCCCAACCGACCCAATTGCTGTATTAGCCATTATTAAACAAATGCGAGCCCCAGAAGGTATTTCTGTGCAAGTTGAAGGTGAGTCTTTGTTTAATGATGGTATTGGCTTGGTGATTTTCACTACCATATTTTCAGTTGCATTTTATGGTACCGAAGCTAATTTTACCGACATTGCTGAGCTATTCTTAGTCGATGCTATAGGTGGCATTGCATTTGGTTTAGTGATTGCTTTAGTTGGACATTTTTTAATTATTAATAGCCGCGATGTGAATATTCGCTTGTTATTAACGCTCACCATTCCAACCGCTGGCTTTGCTGCTGCAAATATTTGGGAAATCTCGGGCGCACTGGCGATGGTAACCAGTGGTATTTTACTTGGTAATATCACTCGCTCAAAAGCCACAGAGCGCACGGGTCCTGAAGATACTCGCTACGTAAAAGACTTCTGGCATGCCACCGATAGCTTTTTAAATGCCTTGCTGTTTTTGATCATCGGTATGCTCATTGTCACCATGCCTATCACACTTGAAGAGATTGGCCTTGGTTTACTTATGGTACCTGTGGTGCTATTGGCGCGCTTTGTAAGTGTGGGTGCACCGTTTGTGTTCTTTAAAAAATACCGTCAATACGACAAGCACTCGGTGAAAATCCTCACTTGGGGGGGCTTGAGGGGTGGTTTAGCGTTGGCGATGGCCGCAGCTATTCCACGTGATCAGGTGATGATTGCTGGCTCTGACTTGCACAATTTAATTGTAATTGTCACCTATGTGGTGGTGATCTTTTCGATTATCGTACAAGGCTTAACAATTTCACCGCTGATTCAAAGTAGTATTCAATCAGCACAGGCAAAGTCTTAAACATTGCTTTAAAACCATAAAGGCTCGTTTATCGAGCCTTTTTTACGTTTCTTGCACATACAACCACCAGCAGCTAACTTTTTAGTTACTAAATAAGACCGCAGACGAGAAAAACTCGCTATGCCCACGTATCAAGATGCTGATTGCCTTCTTCATCTTCTTCGGTGGTGTTTTTATTATTTTTATCCGCTTTTTGGGCTGTTTTTTTTCGTAACTCAATCTCTCTTTTTTGTCGCTTTTCAAGCTCAATTCGCTGCACGTTCGCATCTTTTACCCCAGCAATATGAAACGCGCCTTTACTTTCAAGTTGTAGGCGAGTTATACGCCCTAAAAAGGGGATCATGATATCCATATGTGCCTCCAGCTGTACCTGCTACCTATCCATTATATATCGACCGTTATAAGATATACTTTAATTTCGCAAAAAAATGCTTGCCAAAGATTAGCAAAGCATGTTTATCTATATACGCAACTTATTTAAACAGATTTACGCACTGGTTTATACAAACGAGTGCAACACAGGAAAAAATTATGCGCTTCAATCTGACAACTATCCATCATCACCATCATTCATCGGAATAGCCTGTCAGGTTTTTCGCTGAGAGGTTATTCCTAAAAGGAACCTCTGGCGAGCAATCAACCAAATTATTTATTTTCGCCCTGAGGTTCCCTCGGGGTTTTTAGTTTTTGAATTAAAGGAAAATGAATAATGAGCAATACCAATCGTTTACGAATCGCCATCCAAAAAGGCGGTCGCTTATCAAAAGACTGCCAAGAGTTACTAAAGCAACTTGGTGTTAAATTAAACCTTCGTGAACAACGTTTAATCGCCCACTCTACCAACATGCCAATTGATGTGCTTCGTGTACGCGATGACGATATTCCGGGTCTTGTCATGGACGGTGTGTGTGACTTAGGTATCGTTGGTGAAAACGTACTTGTTGAAGTACAAGCCGAACGCGAACGCCAAGGCGTGGCATTCGAAGTAAATAAGCTTTCTAAACTTGATTTTGGTTACTGCCGCTTGGCACTTGCATGGCCACAAGAACTTGGCCCTCAGGAAAAAAGCTGGTTCGAAGGTAAACGCATTGCCACTACTTACCCTGAAATCTTAAGCCAATACCTAAAACGCGAAGGTATTAACGCAAGCACGGTAATGTTAACGGGCTCTGTTGAAGTCGCACCGCGTGCAGGTCTTGCTGATGCTATTTGTGATTTAGTGTCTACTGGTGCAACGTTAGAAGCAAACGGCTTAATGCAAGGCGACACCATCTTAGAATCAAATGCATGTTTAATTCAGAATAAAGACCTCACTGATCAAAGTAAGCTTGATTTAATCAATACGCTAATGCCGCGTTTACGTGGTGTTCGTCAAGCTAAAGAAAGTAAATACATCATGCTACACGCACCAAAAGCAAAGCTTGATGAAGTGTGTGACTTACTACCGGGTACTGGCCAACCAACTTTACTATCGCTTGCAGGTAGCGACGATTATGTTGCGTTGCACATGGTTAGCAGCGAAACCCTATTCTGGGAAACAATGGAACAGTTAAAAGCACTGGGTGCCAACTCAATTCTTGTTATGCCAATTGAAAAAATGATGGAGTAATTATCCATGTTTCGCTGGAATGAGGAAAATCAACAAGCACAGCAGGCGGTACTTACCCGCCCTGCTGTTACTGCCAGTAAAGAGGTTGAAGCAATTTGCATCGACATCTTAAATGCAGTCAAAACAGACGGTGACGCAGCGTTATTAAAGATGGCAAAAGAGTTTGATAAGCGCGAAACACCTCGCTTATTAGTGCCAATTGAAGAAATTAATCAAGCTGAGCAGTTATTATCAAACGAGTTAAAAGCCGCCATCGAAACGGCCTATGCCAATGTAAAACGCTTTCACCAAGCACAATTACCTAAAGACATTAAGTTAACCACGCAACCTGGCGTATTGTGTGAACTTAAATATCAAGCCATTGAAGCGGTGGGTATTTACGTGCCAGGTGGCAGTGCACCATTGCCATCGTCAGTGATCATGCAAGGGGTGCTTGCACAGTTAAGCGGTGCACAAACCGTTGTGCTTACTACACCTGTAAAAGCAGACGAAACAATCAACCCTGCCATTTTATATGCAGCAAAACTATGTGGTATTAAAACTATTGTAGAAAGCGGCGGCGCAGGTGCCATTGCAGCAATGGCATACGGCACAGAGTCAGTGCCTAAAGTGAACAAGATTTTTGGCCCAGGAAATAGTTTTGTCACCATGGCAAAACAACTCGTTGCGCAAACTATTCCGGGCATGGCGATTGATATGCCTGCTGGCCCCTCTGAAGTGTTAGTGATTGCTGATGAGCGTGCAAATCCAGAGTTTATTGCGGCAGATTTATTATCGCAAGCAGAGCACGGTGCAGATTCACAGGTTATTTTACTGTGTAACAGCGAACGCATCATTGAAAAAACACAGCAAGCATTAACTGAGCAGCTAGCAAAGTTAAGTCGTAAAGACACTGCCGAGCAAGCGCTTGCAAACTCAAGCTTGATATTAGTGGACTCGGTTGAGCAAGCCTTTGCAGTGTCTGCACAATATGGTCCTGAGCACCTTATTCTACAACTTGCTGATGCGCAACCTTATTTAAGCTTAGTAAAAAATGCCGGCTCAGTATTTGTCGGTGATTACACTCCGGAGTCTGCCGGTGACTATGCATCTGGCACGAACCACGTACTACCAACGTATGGTTACAGTGCGACCTATTCGAGCTTAAACTTACTGGACTTCTTTAGAACTTACACAGTGCAAACCATCAGCAAAAATGGCTTACGTGAATTATCTAAAGCAATTTTACCTTTAGCTGCAGCAGAAGGGCTTGATGCTCACGCGAATGCTGTTTCAATTCGTCTTGAGGCTATGAACAATGAGCGATAATTCAAAAATAACGACACTGTTGCCAGATAACATTGCAGCGCTTACAGCCTACAGTTCGGCGAAAAGTGAAAAGCTGACAGGCACAACGTGGTTAAATGCCAATGAAAGCCCGTATTCACGTACGCCAAATATCAATTTAGCAGATTTAAATCGCTACCCAGATCCGCAGCCTCAGCAAGTGATCACTCGTTACGCTTGCTATGCTAATTTAGAGCCTGAGCAAGTACTAATGACTCGCGGCGCTGACGAAGGTATCGAACTATTAGTACGTACTTTTTGTAGCCCTGCTAAAGATAGCATTGCACTCTTTTTGCCAACTTACGGCATGTACAAAGTGACCGCTGATACCCACAACATTGCGATTAACGGTTTAACTCAAGAGCTGTTATTAAAAGGCACGGTTGATGAAATTGTCACTGCAGTTGCTGATTCAAAGCTGGTGTTTATTTGTAATCCAAATAACCCAACCGGCAGCATGACAAGCCAAGACAAAATCAGAAAAGTCACCCAACAACTTGCGGGTAAAGCGATTGTCGTGGTGGATGAAGCTTATATAGAATTTTGCCCAGAGCAAACTGCGGCAAGCCTGATCAACGAGTTTAGTAACCTTGTGGTACTAAGAACCTTATCAAAAGCATTTGCACTTGCAGGGCTTAAGAACAGGCTTCACCTTAGCCAACAGTGAGCTGCTTGCGCCTATTCGTAAAGTGATTGCGCCTTATCCTGTATCAACGGTGGTTGCGAGCATTGCCGCAGATGCATTAAGTAGTGACAACATCGCTTCAATGCGCCGTCAGGTGACAATTCTAAATAGCTTAAAAGCCAAACTGAAAAGTTGGCTTGAGCAATCACCTGCCATTATCAAAGTACTAAGCGGTGAAGGTAACTTTGTCACCTTAAAATTAAAAGACAAACAATCATTTAATATCGCACTTGAGCAAGGGCTCGTGATGCGTGCCTTCACCTTATATGGCGAAAATGATTGGTTACGAATTTCTATCGGTAACGAGCAAGAACTAGAACAAGTAAAAATTTGGTTAGATGGCTTATCACTGACCAGCAAAACAGTAGAACAGGAATTATCATGAGCAACCCATATTTATTTATTGACCGAGATGGCACGATTATCGAAGAGCCTATCACCGACAAACAGGTTGATAGCCTAGAAAAATTAGTGTTCTTGCCGAATGTAATCCCTGCTCTATTACAACTTCAAGCGGCAGGTTACCGCCTTGTGATGGTTTCAAATCAAGATGGTTTAGGCACTGATAGCTTCCCTACCGCTGATTTTGATATTGCTCAAGACAAGATGATGGATATCTTAAACAGCCAAGGGATTAAATTTGATGAAGTTCTGATCTGCCCTCACTTTGATGAGCAAAATTGTGACTGCCGTAAACCAAAAACCGGCTTACTTACTGAGCTGATGCGCTCAGGTAAAGTCGATTTAGCGCGCTCTTTTGTGATTGGCGACCGCCAAACTGACATCGGACTTGCCAATAACTTATGTTGCGAAGGTATTTTGTATGATGGTAGCTGGGATGCCATTGTCACTAAGCTGACAACGGCGAACCGTGAAGGCCGCGTTACTCGCAACACCAAAGAAACGCAAATCGATGTGCAAATTAATTTAGACCAAACAAAAAATGGCGAAATTAGCACTGGCCTTGGCTTTTTCGATCACATGCTTGACCAAATTCGCACTCACGCCAATATCGGACTTAATATTCAAGCCACTGGCGACTTACACATTGATGAGCACCACCTAGTTGAAGATATTGGCATTGCACTTGGCCTTGCCCTTAAACAAGCGCTGGGTACAAAAACGCAAATTGGTCGCTATGGTTTTGCATTACCTATGGATGAATGTAAAGCAGAAGCGCAAATTGATTTATCAGGCCGCGCCTCATTTGTATTAAATGCTGATTTTAGCCGTGAAAAAGTCGGCGACTTAGACGTGCAAATGGTTGAACACTTCTTTAAAAGCTTAAGTGATAATGCCGCCATGAGCCTGATTCTGTCGGTTAGCGACGGTAACTGTCATCACCAAGTTGAAGGCTTATTTAAAGCGTTTGCAAGAGCGCTTCGCGCTGCGATTGCAAAAGATGCTTCGCAACAAACGGCTAGCTCTAAGGGGTGTTTATGATTGCCATAATTAATACCGGTTGTGCCAACATTAACTCAGTTCGTTTTGCCTTTGAACGCTTAGGTAAAACGCCAGAGGTGATCACCTCACCTGAACAACTCAAAGGCTTTGAACGTGCAATTTTACCCGGTGTAGGTCATGCCTCTGTAGCAATGAAGCGCTTAAAAGACGGTGGTTGGCAGCAAGCAATTGATGAATATCAGCGCCCGCTGATGGGCATTTGTTTAGGCATGCAATTACTTTGCGAAAGCACAGAAGAAGGCAATGTCGATTGCCTTGGCAAAATTCCTGGTGTTGTTAAACACTTAGATGTGGGTACATTAACCTCACCACACATGGGGTGGAACGACCTAAGCGTGTTAAAAAAGCATGCCCTCACCAAAGGGTTATCAGCGCAAGATCAAGTGTACTTTGTGCATAGCTTTGCTCACACAGTAAACGATGCCACCCTAGTTAGCGGTGAATACGGACACGCTTTTTCTGCGATTGTTGCCAAAGATAACTACGCAGGCATGCAGTTCCACCCTGAACGAAGCGCCAAAGTAGGCACTCGACTTTTACAAAACTTTTTAGATTGGCAGCTGTAAGCGCAGCAAAAAATAAGAGAAATAAACGTGATTATTCCAGCACTCGATGTATTACAAAACCAAATTGTGCGCTTATACCAAGGTAAGTATGATACAGCACAATTTTACCCTTACGAACTTAGCGCACGCTTACAAGAGTATGCAAATAGCGGCGCAGGTAAACTACACCTCGTTGATTTAGAAGGTGCGCGCGATCCAAATAAAAAACAGTGGCAGCATATTCAAGCGGCAACCAAAGCGCTTAATGTACCTTATCAAGTAGGTGGCGGTATTCGCTCTGAGCAAGATGTTGCCGACTGGCTTGAAGCCGGTGCTAACCAAGTCGTGATTGGCTCAATGGCCGTTGAAAAGCGCGAGCAAGTACAGGCTTGGATTGAAAAATTTGGTGCAAAGCACTTCGTTATCGCACTTGATGTTAATAAAACTGACAACGGCTGGGCACCAGCGACACATGGGTGGCTAAGTGAATCTAAGTTTGGTTTGTTCGAACTTGTTGATTTTTACGTAGCTCTCGGTGTAATTGATTTTCTGTGTACTGACATCAGTAAAGACGGCACGATGACAGGCCCTTCATTTGCACTTTATGAAGATCTAACTAACCACAACAGCGAGATTAAAGTTCAAGCATCAGGCGGTGTAAGCTCACTGGATGATATTGCAAAGCTGAAAAAACTAGGGGTTGGCGGTGTTATCTTAGGTAAATCATTACTCGATGGTGCCTTTAATGTTGAGGAGGCGTTAGCATGTTATCAAAACGCATAATCCCTTGTTTAGATGTAAAAGACGGTCAAGTTGTTAAAGGCGTTAAATTTAAAGGCCATGAAGTAGTTGGTGATATTTTAACGCTCGCCAAAGCTTACAGCGATGCCGGTGCGGATGAACTGGTGTTTTATGAAATCAGTGCCAGCGTCGAAAAACGCCTACTTGATGTTAATTGGGTAGAGAACATTGCGCGCCACATTGATATTCCATTTTGTGTGGCGGGCGGCATTAAATCTGTTGCTGATGCCGCACGTGTTTTAGAACGTGGTGCAGATAAAATCAGCATTAATAGCCCTGCAATTGCTCGCCCTGAACTTATCAAAGAATTACACGATGAGTTTGGTAAACAATGCGTGGTTGTGGGTATTGATAGCTTTTATGATGAAACCACTGGCGAGTATTTAGTGTACCAACTGACTGGCGACCCAAATGCATCAAGCCGTACTCGCTACAAAACCGAAGAATGGGTTAAGCGCGTGCAAGATCTAGGTGCTGGTGAAATCGTACTCAATTGCATGAACCAAGATGGCGTGCGTAAAGGCTACGACAATGTTCAGCTATCAAAAATGCGTGCTCTGTGCGATATTCCACTAATTGCATCGGGCGGCGCAGGTACGATGCAAGACTTTGTTGATGTATTTGGGCAAAGCCAAGTTGATGGCGCGCTCGCTGCCAGCGTATTTCACAAGAACGTCATTGATATTGGCGAACTAAAACAATTTTTAATCGATAATAATGTAGCGGCAAGACTATGCAATTAACCAAAGACACTCTTACTCAAGTCGATTTTGCCAAAAGCGAATTGATCCCAGCTATCGTGCAAGACGCACGCACTGGGGTTATTTTAATGCAAGGCTTTATGAATCAAGACGCATTAGCTGCCACTTTCGACAAACAAAAAGTAACTTTTTACTCGCGTTCTAAAGAGCGTTTATGGACCAAAGGCGAAACATCAGAAAACTACCTTGAAGTAGTTTCTGTGCACACCGACTGTGATTACGACTCACTATTAGTGCTAGCAAACCCACTTGGCCCAACATGTCACTTGGGTACACAAAGCTGTTTTGGCAATGATGCAAAACCTAGCTTATCGTTTTTGGGCGAGCTTGAACAAGTGATTGTCTCGCGTAAAAACGATGATCCAAGCAAGAGCTATACTGCGTCTTTATTTGCAAAAGATTTAAGCCGTAGCTGTCAAAAAGTGGGTGAGGAAGGTGTCGAAGTTGCCCTTGCAGCCATGAAACATGATAACGATGAATTAACCAATGAATCGGCAGACTTACTGTATCACTTAACCGTGTTATTACAGCGCCAAGGCTTATCATTGGCCGATGTGGTGAGCTGCTTACAAGGCCGTCATAAGTAAATGAAGTACAGTAAGATGCACCTTTTCAGGTGCATCTTAAATCTCATTGCCTAAGTGCTTTTAAAACATCACGGGTAAAGTCATGTTCATTAAAGCCTTTAAGACCCGCAAGATCATACCCTCGCCTAACAATAACTAGCTGCTCACTTGGAATAATCACCAAATATTGACCACGGTTGCCTCGCGCTGCGATGGTATCGTTTGGTAGTTCTGGGAAGCGCTCGTTATAAAGCCACCACTGCGCGCCGTATCCAGGTGCAGTTTCTGGGGGCTGAGCAGGGGCTGGTTTACTAATATAACTTAACCAATCTTTTGGTAATATTTGCTCACCTTGCCAACGACCATTATTTAGATGTAATAGTCCTAAACGAGCAAGATCTCGTGAGGTCGTCCACACTTGCGATGACAAAATAAAATCACTTTGCCAGTCAGATTCTAAAAAAGTATGCTGCATACCAATTTTATCGAGTAAGTTTTCATACGGATAACGTAAGTAACTCGCCTCATCGTTGAACGTTTCTCGTAAGGTCCGTAGCGCTAACATGGTGTCGTTATTGGCATATTTCCAGCGGCTGCCAGGCTTTACTTCAAGCGCAGTATGCGTTGCAGTATCAGACACTAAACCGCCGCCCATATAAACCCGATCCGTCCGGTTACCCGCTTTATTACTGTCTAAGCCTGATGCCATATGAAGCAAGTTTTCCAAGGTAATTTCACCTCGTGGGTCAAGCGGATGAGACCAATTTTTAAGTCCAGCTGGCTTAGTAACATCAAGTCGTTTTTGCTCTACCGCCACACCAATGATGCTCGCGCCAATACTTTTTGCAACGGACCAAGTACGCTGAGCAGTTTCTGGGGTAAAACCTGCCTTATATTGCTCTGCTAAAATCGCCTGAGGGCTCGCTATTAATATTGCTGAAGTACGTGCTCCTTCGCCATAATGACGTGTAAAAGCCTGAGCAATAACCCCATCAAGCGCCTCATTGCCCGTTGCTTTATTAACACCATTTAGCGTTTGCCAAGGCTTACCCTCATCCTTTTGGTAAGCTAAGTTTTCTTTAAACGGAGCTTGCACAAGTGATGCAGATTCTAGGCTAGCCCCTACTGGCAAATCAACACAGCCTAAACGAGGACGCCACACGGATATGCGCTGCTTATCTTTATCATAATCAACAGTGACTCGCTTATGCTCGGTATCAATGTTCGCTTGCAGTGTTTTTACCGTGGCTGCGATTAAAGGATAAATCCCCGTGAGTTCATCTGTAACGATTTGCTCAGTCGTTTTGCCAGCATTAAACGTGGCACTACAGGAAAAATTGGCGACGTACCCAGCAGCGTACGCGTTTAAGGTTGTTTCTGTTTCTTCACTACAAACAAAAAAGCTGGTGCACAGCAAAGCACTTAGGAAGGTTATTTTTTTCATTATTACTCCTTGGAGGCCAAAAAGTTTAAATTAGCAAAAGAAAAAAATAATGATATGTTTTTACGGCAGTATTAACGCTTTTAACGATAAGAAGCTGGATACTAACAAAATAAACAAAGCAGAATTATTTTTTAAAAAGTTTTTAAATTGTTTAAACCTTTTATACCAGCACCTGCGACTAAGCTAATAACACCATACATATGAAAGGGAAGAACCATGTTAAGTACAGTAAAAACACTCTCGCTAATTGCTGCAGGTTTATTGTCAGCACACACATTTGCTTGGGGTGAAATGCCTTTGCAAACAACTAAAAACCTCACTCTTGATGCAGCATCATTAACCGCATTAAAAGTACAAGCTGGCTCTGGTTTTTTACACATTACCGGCACTGACGGTGATGAAGTGAGCGTTAAAGCCGAGATTTATCAAGAAAAGCCTCATGATGAATATTGCCTAACGCTTGAAGCTAAAGATAAGAGTGCTGCGCTTAGTGCAGGTCAATGTGAATATCAAACCAACAAGCAAACTCGCATTGACTTAACCGTTGCGATCCCTCGCTCATTTAATGTCGATGTGCATGATGGCTCTGGTGAGATTATTATTAGCAAAGTCGCTGATACAGTGATCAACGATGGTTCTGGTTCAATTACAGCGAATGACATTGCAGGCAGATTAGAAATCAATGACGGTTCAGGCAGCATAGATGCGCGTAATATCAGCGGTGATATTAAAATTCATGACGGCTCAGGCAATATTGATGTTGTAAAAGCTCAAGGCAATATCGAAGTACACGATGGTTCGGGTGGAATTGATTTAAATGATATTTCGGGTGATGTAGTCGTTTCAGATGGCTCTGGTAGCATCCGCGTTGATAATGCGGCAAACTTTGAGTTATTAACTGATGGTTCTGGCTCAGTAAAAGTAACCAATATTACTGGTAAAACGAAGATTTAGCGCTGTATTACTATTACTTTAAAAAGCGGTGCTAATTTGCAGCACCGCGCTTACTATTTATTCTATCCCGCCAATTTTTTATAGTGGCTAATTATCTTTTTCCGGTCATCCTCAGCAAATATTTTCAGCGGGATCTTACGCGTGATCGTTTTTTCCTTTGCCGCAACTTCTAAGTGCAAAAAATCTTTTATTATTTCAGCGGAGTTTATATCTTTGTTTTTGATAAACCACCTTGGTCTTGCAATAGCTAATAACTTGACCTCTGAGTAGTCTTTATAAAACCTCACTGCCTCTAACTTACTATGAAAGAAAAATATGGCTATCATAAAAATACCCATGCCGATTAAATGTGGCACAATAAGTAGTCCTATTACCAATGCGGCAATGCCCATATATAACAAAATGTTTTTATGTTTATCAGCAACGCCAAATGTTTCAAGCGGCTCGGCTGTAGCATCATATTCACTCACTACGTAAACTCCTTAAGAAATCACGTTTAATTTCATTATCCATCTCACTTCTCAAAGCAAAAACCCCGAGTGCGCTAATAGGCACAAAAACAACACAACCTAGCATTCCTGTGTAAGCTAACCATTTATTTTTAAAAATAAAATACAACCCCCCAAATAAAGATAACAGGATAGCTGGAGCAAAAATCAGTGCTAATGTCTGATAGTTCGGATCTTGATATAAAATGATAATTGCAAAGGTTTGGATCAATATCGTGAGGGTATATAAGTACTTCATCTAATTCCTTTAGTTTGAAAGTATGCGTCCAGCAATAGGCTGGCAATTCTATACACGTTAGTGAAAAAGTAAATATCTGTGTATTAGATCAAGCCTAATTAATTCAAAACTAATATTTTTATGTCTTTCATAGCATTTTTACAAGGGCTTAGGTATCCTTTATAAAACGTTTAAGGAACTGCTATTTAAAAGGATAGCCTGATATGAAAAAGCCACTCGCCGCTTTACTAACCAGCCTTGTTTTAACAGGTTGTACGGGACTGACAACTGAACAACAAGCTGCCATTGATAACTTAACCCCTTGCGAGAAAATTAACGCCCTATTAGGTGCTTACGACAACCGCTTTGAAGGCTTAAAACGTAGCCGTGTAAACACTAAATACATGGAAACATGGACAGCAAAATACAACCTTATTGCTGATAACTGTCAAATTACCGCGCTTGATAAAGACAATGTCACCTACCGCTGTGTAGGCAACTATGAGCAACAGCAGCAAGCTGTGGCCGATCACACTCGTGCGGTTAATTTTACTCAAGCGTGTTTAGCTGGTAATAATTGGCATCAAACACAAAAAGAGTCAGCTGAATCGTTGCGCACGACCTTTGTGCTTGACGAAAACAACCCTGTTATCTCAATTCATTCGGGTAAAACCTTATCACGTAAACAGCCTTGGTCTACCACTCTTGAAATTGGTAAACCCGTTGAAGGCAAATAAAATACCCTTGAAGGCTAATAGACAATAGCCTTCTCATCACTATGACAAATTCAAAAAAACCAACCAGCCAATTCAAAACAGATTGCATCGGCCAATGTCATCGCCTTAATGGCTATTGTACAGGCTGTGGTCGCAGCAATGATGAGATTTTTGATTGGATCATTTTATCCGAGCAAGAAAAACAAACAATTTTAAATACCCCTCGCCCTGACATAAAAAATAAATAGTACTGACATTCAAGCGTCATTGACGATTGCTAGCCTGCTTCAAACGGCTATTTAGGTGATTATCATGACCGCTATTTTTGTAATTAACTTAGCAAGCTCTACTGAACGATTAAACCGTGTTAGCCATGAGCTAAATGCACAAAATTTGGCATTTGAACGCCTTGATGCAATTGATGGAAGAGAGCTGTCTGATACAGAGATAGCTAAGCACTATAGTGCTGATTTAAACCTAAAAAAATACCATAAGCCATTGAGTAAAGGTGAAATTGGTTGTTACCTGAGCCACCGAAAAGCATGGCAAACAATAGTCGATAGACAACTCGACTACGCTATTATTTTAGAAGATGACTTTGTTCTTGACCGCTCCATTCACAGTGCAATTGAAAACATTAATAGGTTACAGCAGCCTTGGCAGTTAATAAAATTGGCTGCTTACAAAGACCGTCAGCGCGACATTGCTTTTACCAAACCCCTGGCTGATGAGCAGCATTTAGTCATTCATAAAAAGCTGATGTCTGGCTGCTGTGCAACAGCTGTTAGCTTGGCCGGTGCAAAAGCGCTGTTAAAAGCCACTGCCACATTTGGCCGTCCCGTTGATTGCGATTTACAGTACGTTTGGGAAACAGGCGTTTATGGTTACTCTTTGCTGCCCTACCCGGTATCGCAACCTGAAAATTCACAAAGCGATATTAGGGATAGATCAGACAAAGTTAAAAAGTCATTTTGGCGACGTAAAAAGCAGCAACTCCGCAGTGCATTATTAAACACAAAGTACACTAAGCAGTTTGTGAAAGCGCAGCAAACACCAAACAAAAAGAAAGGAGCCGCAGCTCCTCTCTTACCAGTCAAAAATCATTAAACATTAAATTGGCTGTTATTTTTCTTGGTTTGGGTGATCAACACCCATCCATGCTTTAAACAATGCCATTTGAGCGGGTGTTGCATCTTTTAATGCTTTTACCTTTTTCTCTTTATCAAAGTCTTCGCTCAGTGTCAGCGTCGTGCTTTGCAGGGCATCACGTCTAATGAAATCAACAGTCACGGTGTCGCCTGCTTTAAATGTTTCAAGGCTAGCTGTTAAATCTTTACCAACATGCTTTTTGTTGAATGCAACAATTTTGTCATCTGTCGTTAAACCCGCTTGCCAAGCAGCACCACCACGGCGAACGTGAGTCAAGGTAAGTAACTCACCACTGTTTTTAGCGAACGAATCAATACTCGGTACTGATTTTGCCCCTTCAGGGCGAATTAAACCTAAACCGACTTTTTCAAGTAATGCATCGAAGTCGATAGCTGCTGGTTCATCCACATTCGCTTGCCACCAAGCGCTGTAATCGCGACCTGTAAGCTCTTTTAAAATCGCTTTAACATCATCTGGCGTAAAACCATCTGGTAAACGGTGCTTGTTGTAAAGTGCACGGTGAACATCACGGTAGCTAATTTTGCCATCGCTTTTTTCAAGTAAATCAATATCAAGCGCCATTGAAATCAATGACCCTTCTAGATAGATATTAGTGCTGTAGTTGCGAGCGTGGTCGCCGCCTTGGTTGATCCACTTATCAAAACTGGTTTCGGTTGCGCTTTGTACTTCGCGACCCGGTGTTTGTAAGTGACGATTAATCGTTTTAGTTAGGGTGTCAAAAAACTCATCGGTTGTTTCAATACCCGAGCGCACCATTAAGTGATCTTCAAAGTAGCTGGTTGAGCCTTCTGCTATCCACAATGTTTTCGTGTAGTTAATATTTGTGTAATCATAAGGGGCAATCCCCTTTGGACGATACGCTTTAACATTCCACGTATGAATAAATTCGTGGGCAGCAGTGCTAATAAACGCGAGGTAATCTTTACGAGAACCAAAACGGTCACGTGGACGCTGGATAATGGTTGAGTTTAAATGCTCTGTTGCACCGCCTGCACCTGATGTGGCATGTACCATAAATACATAACGTTCATACGGGTAGCTATCCCAAATAACATTGCCAGTTGCCACTAGCTTTTTAAGATCGGTTAGCATTTGGTCTACGTCGTAGTTGCCATCACCCCAAATAACGAGTTCGTATTCACGACCATCAACAGTGAACTTGTGTAGCTCATTGATACCACTTTCAATTGGCGAATCTACTAAAATGTCGTAATCAGCGGCTTTGAAGCTATGTTTAGAACCCGCATTTTCCATACCTGACACTGAACGCCACGCTTTTGGTACGTTTAGATTTACAGTAACAGGGTCTTGGCGAAATGATTCACTGAACATGAAGAAGCCCGAGGCATCAATAAATGCATGGCTATCATCAATGTGACGAGCACGCTTGCCAAGCTCATTGGCATAGACTTGGTAATCAACATTTACTTGCGTTGGCTCATTTAGGTGAACACGCCAAGTGCTGTGGTCAATTTTTTCCCACTTTAACGCTTTACCGTCATCATCTTTTGCATCGAAAAAGCGTACGCCATTGGCAAGATTTAAAATTTCGTAACGACCTGTCCGCCAAGCGGGAAGTTTAATATCCAAATGTGCTTGCGCAGTTTCAGGAAACTCAACACGCACATTACCTAAATGGTGTTCAGGTTCAGTAATAGACAGTGAATAATTAACATCAGCAAATGCACTGCTTGAGCACGCCGCTAATATTGACATGGCCAACAACTTTTTCATAATAACTCTTTTTTCTTAGTATCAAAATTACAAGCTAGCCTACCAACTGAGTAAAAAAATGTGAATTAAAAACCGATAAAGTCCCAATGCAATAAGCTTGATAAACAAATTCGCTAAGTTTTTGACTTCGCGCCTACATTTCGCATTAATTTGTTGTAAACTTAGGGTATTGAAATTTGAATCTAAATGGCGGTATTACTCGGTGCAACAGCAGCATGATGTTCTTAATAAAAAGTTAAAACAAGCGATCGACGCACGCATGGTCGTCGAAGACGCTCGTAAGCATCAAGTTGAATTGCTCTCACAGTTTGCGGCAAAATTATCGCTCAGCTGTAAAGGGCTAGACATTGAACTAGACAACCGTCTTGCCAAATACCGTAATGCATTAAGAAAAGGGGTAGACTTTCAGCTACTCGAACCCTTCATCAACGATATTCTTGGGCTGTTAAAAAATCAAGAAACGAAACAAATGGCGCTACAACGCGAGTTGAACGACACTGTCCTTGATGCCGGTAAGCAACTTCAAAAAGTAAAAGGTTTACCAGACGATGCGCGCAGAACACTTCGTCATTTACTCGATCATGAATTAAATAATATCCAGTCAAATCATGACTTTGTTCCATTACTTTCAAAGTTGATTGTAATCTACCATCAAGCATTGCAAGCGAAACTCTCCACAGCAAATGAAGCTGAGGCACTCATAAAGCCAGAACTTGCCAAGCAATTAATGCTACTTGCTAATGACCTTGTGCTAGAAGATGAAAGCGCTGAACAAATAAAGAGTATAAAAAACAAAATTACCTACAATGACAGTGTTGATGATCTGCTAGATACAGCAATCGATATTATCACTATCATTACACGTAATATGAGCAAAGAGCGCCAATCTGCGCAAAGCTTTTTAATCTCATTAAACCAAACAATCGAAGACCTACATCACTCGATTGTATCAACCAGCAAGCACTCAGAATCACTCAGTGCTGAATATGAAACGCTCAATAAGCAAATAGAAAGTAAAATTAAAAACTTACATAAAAAAACACAAGATGCGACATCTATTTCAGTGCTTAAAGAGTTGGTAGAAGAAGAGCTAAAATCACTAAGTGATGACTTAATTGCAAAAGAAAAGCTTGAACACTCTGAACGTGAAAACTTATTAGCTAGTTTCAACGATATAAATAGTCGAATTGGTCATTTAGAATCTAAACTGACCACTTACAAGCAGCGTTTGAATGAACAAAGGTTCAAAAGCTTGCTTGATGGGTTGACTAAGTTACCTAACCGCGCTGCATTTGATGAGCGCTTTAATCATGAATTTCATTTATTTGATGCCCATGAATCCGACCTGACTTTGGTTGTGATTGATGTCGACCATTTTAAATCAATTAATGATAAATATGGTCATAGTGCAGGCGATAAAACCTTGCAAGTTATTGCTAAAGCTTTGCAAAAATCAATTCGTAAATCTGACTTTATTGCCCGTTATGGCGGTGAAGAGTTTGTCATGTTAATGACAGGAGTGTCTCTTGAAAATGCATCATTACCGCTTGAAAAACTGCGTAAAACGATTCAAGCCATTCCATTTAAATTTAAAGATACTCAAGTTGAAATAACCATTTCAATTGGTGCTACACAACTTAAAAAAGGTGACACACCTATTATCGCATTCGACCGTGCTGACGATGCACTCTATAGTGCCAAGAACGAAGGGCGTAATAGAGTGTGCGTCAGTCGATAAATGAATTATACCAATTTACTTAATTAATTGGGCAACCTACCCCTCAAAATGATTAAGTATTATTGCGAAAGGTATTAGTTTAAGTCTTGTACATACACAATGATATAGGCTCATAGATGAGCTAGGAGAGTGCTTATGTTAAAACAATTGAATCCTACAGGCGTACTGGATTTATTATCACAACTAGAAGTAGACTTACTCGAACAATCATCCACCAGCGAGCGTTATAAACTTTTTAGAAACTGTGTGCTTGCCGTCCTAAATGTGGGCAGTCATACCGACTCAAGCTCTGAGATATACGATAAATTTGAAGATTTTGATATTCGCCTTCTAAGCCGTGAACGTGGTATTAAAATAGAACTTGAAAACCCTCCTGAATCGGCGTTTGTCGATGGCGAAATTATCACCGGTATTCATGAACATATTTTCTCAGTTATCCGCGATATTTTGTTTATCTGCCAAAAATATGAAAAAAACCTGACCGAACAAAAAGCCATCACGCATATGGTGTTTGACATGCTAAGAAATGCGGGTGCGCTCCGCGTCAACAGTGATCCTAGTATGATTGTTTGCTGGGGCGGTCATTCAATTAACGAAGTTGAATATAAATACACCAAGCAGGTGGGTTATGAGCTTGGCCTACGTGGTTTAAACATTTGTACAGGTTGTGGCCCTGGCGCAATGAAAGGGCCAATGAAAGGGGCAACTATCGGACACGCTAAACAGCGTATTTCAGATAACCGTTATTTAGGGTTAACAGAACCTAGCATTATTGCTGCTGAGCCACCGAACCCGATTGTAAATGAATTAGTTATTTTACCCGATATCGAAAAGCGCCTAGAAGCTTTTGTAAGAACGGCACATGGCATTATTATTTTCCCAGGCGGTGCAGGAACAGCTGAAGAGCTATTGTATTTGCTGGGTATTTTGCTCCATCCTGATAACGAAAAACAACGTTTACCTGTGATACTCACGGGCCCTAAAGAGAGTGAAAATTACTTTATCGAGCTTTGCAAGTTTGTTGAGAAAACACTCGGTAAAGTCGCTCTTGAAAAGTTCGAAGTCATTATTGATGACCCTGCCCGTGTCGGTAAATCGCTAAAAACCCAAATGGCCGAAGTTCGCGATTACCGTAAGAGCCAAGGTGATGCCTACTACTTCAATTGGACATTGAAAATTGATAATGATTTCCAGCAGCCTTTTGTTCCAACACACGAAAACATGGCCAGTTTGGACTTACATTTAAATCAACCTACACAACAATTAGCAGCAAACTTACGCCGTGCCTTTTCGGGTATTGTGGCAGGTAACGTTAAAGATGAAGGTATCCAAGCTATAAAACAACATGGTCGATTTATACTCAGCGGTGAGCCTACATTAATGACCGACATGGATAAGTTGCTTGCAGCCTTTGTTGCACAAGGTCGAATGAAACTCCCTGGCAGCAAGTATATTCCTTGTTATGAGATTAAAGCGTAACAAGGAGACTGTGTGAGCACCCAGTTACTTTTAATCGATGCGCTTAATCTAATCAGGCGCATCTATGCTGTTGATAGTAATCAAAGTCACCATAGTGAAGAGCATATGATCAAAGCAAGTTGTGCCCGTGTGGCTCATGCTTGCAAAAAGTTACGTGCGCAATGTAACGCCACCCATGGCGTTGCTGTGTTTGATGGTGACAGAAGCTGGCGCTATCACTACTTTAAAGATTACAAATCTTCTCGGGCTCCAATGCCTGATTTACTTAAGAAGAACCTTGCATTATTTAAGCAAGCGATAGAACACACTGGCATTGTTGTTTTCTCCCCTGATAACGACGAAGCAGATGACATTATTGCGACTCTCGCCTACAAGGCCGCCTCAAATAAAGTGCCCTCAACCATCGTTTCAACTGATAAAGGGTTTTTACCATTTTTATCTGAATACATAAGCGTTTTTGACTACTTTAAAAAACACTTTATCAGCCAAGATGATATTCATAAGCGTTTTTCAGTGCCACAGCACAGGCTAATTGATTTTTGGGCTTTAGCAGGTGATAAAACCAATGATATCCCAGGCGTTAAAGGTATTGGCAACAAATCAGCACAACAATTGATAAATCAATATAATGTGATTGATGATGCCATAGACGATGAAACGCTTAACGCGACTTTAAAGCGAAAGCTCATTGCCGAGATGGATTTGTTTGTCATTTCCAAAAACTTGGTTACCTTGCGAACAGATATAAACTTAGGCTTTAGTTTAAAGCAGTTAAGGCTCAATTAGTCGCAATCCATTAGCACTGTAAAGCAACTGATCGTATACTGAAAGCAGCGTTCGTATTGAAGAGTGACACATGTTTAAAAAGGTTTTCCAATATCTGATACTAGGATTGGGTGTTTACGCACTTATAGCGGCCCTAGTTATCACTTTTTATAAAGATGATCCTCAAGCAATGATTTGGCAAGATCGTGAAGCGTTCAATAAACGTTATATTGCCAAGCTTTCAATCGATAAACCTGAAAACCTTAATGCCGTACTTGATTATTTAGGTAGTCCAGACCTAACCTATGCGAAACGAGCAGAAGATGTTGTATGGCAAATTGTTTTTTATCGCACGCAACATGTTAAATCTGATGGCATTACAACAATTGATGAGTGTACAGGTCTATTATTTAAAAACGGTCAACTTGTTTTATGGGGCCCCAGTGCCTATGAAAGCTATCAACAAGAAGGCTAACACGCTATGATGGATCCAGTCACGCCACGAGAATTAGCGCGTTTGTTTGATAGCACTCACCAATTATTAAAGCTTTATCATCACAAAAACAAATGGCCACAGATATACCCTCTATTAACTAACCTTGCTGAACGTTACTACCTCATTTATCAAGCTTGTCCTAAAGGCCTGCAAGCGCAACTAAGTTTATATGTTCCAGATCATGGTTATACAACTAATTTAGTCGTTAACCAATGTGTACTCGCCTGTGTGTTATGTCGAGCCCTTAACTACAACCAAGCAATCAGCGAACAAATTATTGCAACCTGCTTGGCTAATTATTTATGTGTGCAATCACAAAGTAATAAGTTAGCGTGTGCACAGACTCTCACCACACAAGATAAAAAACTGTGGCAATGTCGCCATCAGCTCGCAGTAAAATTATTGCATGCCTCTGGGCCTATGACATTAAGTGTGCAGCATATACTTGCACGCCTTAATAAATACAAACAAGCCTTACTGAGTGCGCCAAAAACAATGATTTACGATGGTGCGACGACCCTTGTTGCCCTCGCTAATATCATTGCGATGAATATAACTTATCGTCAAACAGGCGAGCACATTAGTTTACACAAAGCACTGGCTGACATTTACTTACGAACCCCAAATGAATTTGCTCAAAAAGCGATTAAAAGCTTTATTGCTCACACCGGCTCATACCTACCTGCCAGTGAAGTAAATTATGCCGAGCAGTCACTCATTTATTTAGCAACGGATGATCGTGCACGGCATATACTTGTCGATGTTTCTCGCCCTGAAAAGGTGCGTTGGCATAGAGTGAAAGCAACGCTTAGCACGTTTGAGAAACAGCGAGCATGTGATGATAACCGCTTACTCTATACAGTTTGGTTCAGCGACAATATAAATTTTGCGCACCCTGAAGACATTGCTAAATCTCAGCGACAAAAATACCTCAATCTCATTAGCCAATTAAAAATATCGAAAGAATACAGTTT
This sequence comes from Pseudoalteromonas sp. PB2-1, assembly GCF_045040605.1. Classification (NCBI taxonomy): domain Bacteria; kingdom Pseudomonadati; phylum Pseudomonadota; class Gammaproteobacteria; order Alteromonadales; family Pseudoalteromonadaceae; genus Pseudoalteromonas; species Pseudoalteromonas sp. PB2-1. The sequence continues at coordinate 389,420 of NZ_CP090668.1, read as the reverse complement.
TAGCGCTCTTAATAAGTTACTGAGTCCATTTCCAGAGCTCATTTTGCAATTAACTTTAGCCGTTAAACCCTATAACAAAGAGCATCAACGTGCTAAAGACTTACGCCATTGTTTATCAATGGTGGGCTACGACAATGCCCCTGCTATTATTCAAAAAGTACTTTTTCAGCGTTTAGTCGCAACTATTTCACACCCATTAGAACAGCATCTAGTTAAGCGACTAGAAAATATTGCTGTTATTATTCAAGCTTTTTTTAAGCACTCAACTATTCAACAATTTGAACAAGTTACCCTGCCCTTATACGCGTACTGTGTATTTTTGTGTGAAAAGCATGCTACGGCTTTATCCCGAAAAACATTATTTGAACCAGCAGAATTAAACAATGTTAGTGCCCCTTTAGCTTGTTTATTTGGCGTAAGTGCAATTGATCAAATACCACTTAGTAAATACCTTATGCAATTACTCGGTGATAACCCATGGACTGGATACTTACTTAACAGTGAGCAAAAGGAAAAGCAACAATTAGGTAGTGAGGAAAAACACTGGATTGCGATAAAATTATTCGCTTACTATGTTTTTCAACCCAACGCGGTTTTCAGCAGTTGGCAAGAACAAATCATGGCACAAAGCCTCAATCTAGTTGGCTGGCAATCAAAAGCGGATTTTTATTCATATCTAGAAACCTGTGAGTTTGCCGATAATTTTTAGATTGTGTTGTTAAAACGTGCAAAATCGTTAAATAATTATGAACTTTCGCCTATTTATAGTCAGTATTCACAGGATAAACTGGCAAAAAGCTGAATAAATTGCTATAAAAGCCGCTTAAATTTTCAAACACATCCACGTAAGTTTCTAACAAGTAAAGTCGTGCTCAATTTCGCGATATATTTACGTGTATATCTACTCATAAATAGGAAAAGTAAATGGCTAAACAAACCATCACAGTGATCAAAGGCGACGGCATTGGTCCTAGCATTATTGATTCAGCACTTGAGATCCTTAAAGCTGCAGGTTGCGATTTTGATTATGAATTCGTTGATGCTGGCCTTGCTGCCCTAGAAAAAACTGGTGAGTTACTTCCGCAAGAAACCATTGATACGATTGCGCGTAACAAGATCACTTTAAAAGGTCCTTTAACTACACCAGTGGGTGAAGGTTTCACATCTATCAACGTTACATTACGTAAAAAGTTTGGCCTATACGCAAACGTACGTCCAGTTAAATCTTTTGCAGGTACGAAAGCTCGTTACGATGATATCGATATCATCACCGTTCGCGAAAACACACAAGGTATGTACTCAGGTCTTGGTCAAGTTGTATCTGAAGACGGTAACGAAGCTGAAGCGATGTCGAAAATCACACGTGCAGGTGCAGAAAAAATCGTTACTTTTGCATACGAATTAGCAGTACGCGAAGGCCGTAAAAAAGTAACAGCAGTACACAAAGCTAACATCCTTAAATCAACGTCTGGTTTATTCTTAAAAGTTGCACGTGAAGTCGCTGAGCGTTACCCGCAAATCGAATCAACTGAGATGATCGTTGATGCAACATGTATGAAGCTAGTAATGACGCCAGACGAGTTTGATGTAATTGTTACAACGAACTTGTTCGGTGACATTCTATCTGACCTATGTGCTGGTCTTGTTGGTGGTTTAGGTATGGCACCAGGTGCAAACATCGGTGAAGATGCAGCTATCTTTGAAGCTGTTCACGGTAGTGCTCCTGATATCGCAGGTAAGAACCTTGCTAACCCAACTTCAGTTATCTTAGCGTCAATTCAAATGCTAGAGCACCTTGAAATGGGTGAAACAGCTGAGCGTATTCGTAACGCTGTAGCAGACGTTATTAAGACAGGTGACCGTACTACACGCGACCTAGGTGGTAGCCATGGTACAACTGATTTCACTCAAGCAGTAATCGACCGCCTATAATTTTAGTCTCAAACTAATTTTTAAGAAGCCAGTCATTCGACTGGCTTTTTTTATGGCTAGATTATGCATAGCTAAGCAATGGTTATATTATTTATTACTGTTAAGCCATAAACCAACACAATCAAATTAATGCATAGTTATTCCTCAAAAACCGCCAATAAAAACAAACAAAAGAACAAAAACAACTATAAAAACAAAAATAAGAAAAAATAATGCAAAAAACACCTTTTACAGTTGACATCCCCTGCTAAAAAGCTTAAAAATAAGTCAATCATTTTTTAGGCAGCAACTCTATTTAGGAGTTGTCCTTTTATAAGAATTTAAAAACTATGAATATTCGCAGTCACCTTTTAGTCGTCAACGTTCTCGTACTGGTCTTTTTAACAAGCCCAGCGGGGAGCTATTAAAAGGTGAAAGCATGCTTTTAAAAAACCCCCGCCCTATGCGGGGGTTTTTTTATGCTCTCGCAGCTAGCACACAGAGGAATGAGGATGAGTAAAACACAATACAATGGGTCAGAACTAGTCGTTCGGGCGTTAAAAGAATTAAAGGTTAAATATATTTTTGGCTACCCAGGTGGGTCTGTACTAGACCTATATGATGCACTTTTTCAACAAGATGATATTGAGCATATCTTAGTGCGTCATGAACAAGCTGCTACACATATGGCAGATGGTTATGCCCGCGCCACGGGTGAGGTCGGTGTTGTGCTTGCAACTTCAGGCCCAGGGGCTACAAACTGCATTACCGGTATTGCTACCGCTTATATGGATTCTATTCCTATGGTGGTTCTATCTGGCCAAGTGCCTACAGGCCTAATTGGTGACGACGCTTTCCAAGAAACGGATATAGTTGGCTGCTCAAGGCCCATAGTAAAGCACAGCTTTAACTGTCGTAGCGCTAAAGACATCCCAGCCATTCTTGCAAAAGCTTTCTATATAGCTAGCACAGGTCGCCCTGGTCCTGTTGTCGTTGAACTACCAAAGGATATGCTAAACCCAGCACTTACTTTCGAATTTGAGTTTCCTAAATCAACTGAGCTAAGAACCTATAACCCCAATACTAAAGGGCATTCAAAACAAATAAGAAAAGCCGTTACTGCGATTCTAGAAGCAAAGAAATTAGTTATCTACTCTGGTGGTGGTATTGTGCTATCTAATACCTCTGAGCAGTTAACCCGACTTGTTGAGTCACTCAATGCGCCTATCACGAATACACTAATGGGTTTAGGTGGCATTAGTGGTACACACCCGAACTTTATTGGAATGCTTGGTATGCATGGCAGCTTAGAAGCCAATAAAGCAATGGCCAACGCAGATGTTATTTTAGCGCTTGGCGCCCGTTTCGATGATCGGGTAACTAATAACGTTAAAAAGTTTTGCCCAAATGCAACTATTGTCCATGTAGACGTAGATCCAACATCAATCTCTAAAACCATTAAAGCCCACATCCCAGTTGTTGGTTGCTTAAACACGGTTCTTGAACAACTTCAAACAGCGATTGATAAAAGTGCTATTGCGATAGACCGCTCAGCACAAGAAGATTGGTGGCGACAAATCATTAGCTGGCGCGAACAAAAGTGTTTAAGCTACAGCACAGATGGCGATAAAATTAAGCCGCAAGCTGTAATAGAAGCCATTTATAAAGCAACCAATGGTGATGCTTATGTTAGCTCTGATGTAGGCCAACACCAAATGTTTGCAGCTCAGTATTACCCGTTCAAACATCCACGCCAATGGATTAATTCAGGTGGCTTAGGCACCATGGGCTTTGGGTTGCCAGCTGCTATGGGCGTTAAACTTGCTTTCCCTGATAAAGAATCTATCTGTGTGACAGGGGATGGTTCAATTCAAATGAACATTCAAGAGCTATCAACCTGTTTACAATACAACTTAGCTGTAAAAGTAGTCTCACTTAATAACCGTTCACTTGGCATGGTGCGCCAATGGCAAGATATGATGTATTCAGGACGTCACTCATCTTCTTATATGGAATCATTACCTGACTTTGTAAAACTAGTAGAAAGCTACGGCCATGTGGGTATTCGCGTCGACCATATCGATGAACTAGAACCAGCAATCGAGAAAGCTATGTCAATCGATGACAGGCTCGTTTTTTTAGATATTTGTGTTGACGAGAAAGAACATGTTTACCCTATGCAAATCAAGCTAGGAGCTGTAGACGACATGTGGTTACGTAAAGGAGTAAAAGCATAATGCGCCGTATTTTATCAATTTTATTAGAAAATGAACCAGGCTCGTTATCACGCATTGTTGGCTTGTTTTCACAACGAGCTTACAACATTGACAGCCTAACCGTTGGCACAACGGATGATCATTCATTATCAAGAATTACCATCACAACCATGGGTGATGACCGTATCGTTGAGCAAATCACGAAGCAAGTTAATAAACTTGTTGATGTACTTAAGATCATTGATCTAACTGAGATGGCACATATTGAGCGCGAATTGTTACTTGTGAAAGTGTTTGCCCAAGACGAAAACACCCGCGCAGCGGTCACCCGTGTGGTTGATGTATTTCAAGGCGCGATTCTTGATATGGGTCGCCATAGCTACACGTTACAACTAGTGGCTAGTACTGAAAAAATAGAATCTTTCCTTGATACACTACGTCACGAGACAGATCTTATTGAAGTTGTACGTTCTGGTGCGGTTGGCATTGGTCGAGGAGACAAGGCGCTAAAAGCGTAACCATTTTTTGAGCTAAAGCAAAGAAACAAAAAAAGGGCTAGTAAGCCCTTTTTTTAATAATAAGCAATCAGTCTTATTAAGGATTAACTTGATCTTTAAGACCTTTACCCGCTTTAAAGCTTGGGATAGTTGCTGCTGCGATTTGAATTTCTGCACCAGTTTGTGGGTTACGGCCAGTACGCGCTGCACGTTCTTTTACTGAGAATGTACCGAAACCAACTAATGCTACTGAGTTACCTTCTTTAAGAGAGTTAGTAACCGCGCCAGTGAACGCATCAAGCGCACGTGTTGCTGCCGCTTTTGAGATTTCTGCATCAGTAGCAATTTTTTCAACTAATTGAGCTTTATTCATTGTTAGATTCCTATTCGTTATTATTTTGCCTTCGCAAAACCTATCTTTATGTATTTTTGAAAAGTTAGCAACAGCAAATTGCTATTTTTACGTAAATTCTTCAAAAATGACTACATTTTAACTATCTGTCACTAATCTAGTGACTTCAGGGTTAATAAAGACTGAATTTAACCATCTTTCAAATGGTTTAGAGACAATTAAACTATCGTTCGATTTTCTCGATAACCAAGGTCACTTCCCCGACCTCGATGCCAAACTTATCAATAGCAGTACGGTTAATCAAGCGTGATTGTGTTACCAAATACATCCAATCATCAAAATTCACTACTAAAGTACTACCATCATAAGGTAATTCTACCGAGTAGGTCCAATGAAAAACACTGCCATTGCTGTCACCGTAGGCTGTACCAACAACATCTGATGCCGTTCCCTCAATGCTGCCATCCTCTTTTAGGGTGATATTCCAAGTGCGAGTTTGCGTTTCACCGTCATCATAGACGAACTGTTCATCAATAATGCCCTGATTGCCTTGCCAGCTCGCTTGCATATCCACCACTAACTTACGTGTTAGCTCGCCTTTATGGTCTTGGACAACACCATAGGCTTTCAATTCGCCATTAAAGAAGCGTTTAAAATCAAACTGTGGCTCTGTTCCTTGGTAATAATCAACATCAGGCGCAGAACAACTGGTGACTAACATTACCATGGCAAAAATAAAGGTTACTTTGAGCTTAATCATGTTTCCCTCCAATAAGCTGTTTTCGAAGTGAAGGCTCTGAGGTATCGCTACTGAGCCAAATTGCTAAAAAATGGTCTGCAAACTGCTTATCTTCAACGACACCAAGCTTGTCGTTATTGAAGTAAAAAGTACCTATCCCTTGTGTATTCGTTTCGAATGACAAAGAGTCGTTTTTTTTGATATTTGGCCAAAGCGCTAACAATTGTTCGTCATACGCATTAACCATATCCACCAAACCTAGATGCTGCCATTGCTCGTTGGTCGCTTTTACGATGTCTTTTGCGTCAAAATTGCGCAGATAAGTAAGTGTTAATTTCACCGGATGTTCACCAAACTCATAGCTTCCTGTTGGAGTTTCTAGTTTCGCGTTGTATACATCCCAGAATAAATATTCCATTTTTGCTTCGCCAACGGTCTTAAATCCGTTAGCACTGGCATATGCTGACAAAGTCAACGAGATGGAAAAAAGCATCAAATGTATTAACTTCATAATTGCTTGCCTAAAAGTCAGTTTGTAGACACTACGATTTAAGCGTAAAAGTTGATCATTTCTTGGCAAGCATTCTGTTATTTAAGATCAGAATAGCTAGAAACATTGACGCCCAACCTGCGCCATACATAATCCAAAACTGCCACAAGGGTAACTCGATGTTTAATACTTCAAAACGTGCCCCTGCAAAGTAACTAGCAGGTGCAAATACAGCGCAAAGTAACCATGCTAAGTACCAAGGAAGCTTTTGCAAAAATTGCATTGAAGTATTGACGGTAAGCAGTAACGCAGACCAAAGTACCACCAGCCAAAAAGGAAATGGAGCCTCTTTAAAACTCAGCAAATTAAGTGCTGTAGCCAGCCATTCAAAAGTCAGCGCAATAGGTAGAGCAAAAACCAGTAAAAAAACATCTTGTCTTCGTTGCAATGACAGATACATCATCAACGCAACACAAACGAGGGCCGGTAAAATAGACTTTTGTTCAAGGAGTAAGGCCATAAACCAAACCCCTTGGAACAAGGCAAAATTAATAATTGAGCGCAATGTCATCGCCAGAATGCACAAATCGCGGTCTGCGGGCAACAAGATGAACCGTGCTTATTGCACGCGTTCTAAAAGCCCCCTCGCAGTAAGCAAGATAAAATAACCACAAACGATAGAAGCGTTGATCGAACTTTACTTTATCGATTTCAGGCCAACTAGCAATAAAACGTTCACGCCAATCGGCAAGGGTTCTAGCATAATGCACACCTATATCTTTTACACTGTGTACGACCATGTCCGTTTTCAGTTTTATTTGTTTGTTCATCTCGTCTAAACACGGCAAACAGCCACCTGGGAAGATGTACTGCTGAATGAAGTCAGAATTTTTTAGGTAATGTTTATAACGCTGGTCGGCAATGGTAATCGCTTGAATTAGCATAGCGCCATTTTCTTTTAACAGCGACTGACACTTAGCAAAAAAGCCAGGTAAATACTCATGACCCACTGCTTCAATCATTTCTATGGAGACAAGCTTATCGTAACGCCCTTCAAGCAAACGGTAATCTTGTTTGAGTAAGGTTATTTTACTTTCTAAGTTTAGCTGTCGAATTTTCTCAGCTACATAAGCGTGTTGTTCATCAGAAATCGTCGTAGTTGTAACATGGCAATCATAATGAGTGGCAGCGTATATTGCGAAAGCCCCCCACCCTGTACCAATTTCAATTACCTTGTCGCCCGCCTGCAAATCAACTTGCTCGCAAATAAGCGCTAGCTTGTGCGACTGAGCTTGCTCTAGTGTTGCTGTTTGCGATGGATAGACTGCACAAGAATATAGCATTTCGTCACTTAGAAAAGAGCTATACAAATCATTGCCTAAGTCATAATGAGCAGCAATGTTCTTTTTAGAACCTCGTGACGAGTTTTTATTTTTTAAATGATTAATGCGATGCGCTAAGCCACTTAAAAAGGCAAATTTTTTCTCAAACGCGTCAAGCTGATCTTGATTTAATGCAAATATTTCAATCAGCTGCGTTAGATTATCGCACTCCCAATAACCTAGAATATACGCTTCTCCGGCCCCCACACTACCAGATAATGCAAACAGCTTATACATTGCAGGGTCTTTAACAGTCACTGTCACGTTTAAAGAGCTACTTGGGTTGCCGAATTGAATACGTTCATTTTCTTCAACAAGTGTGATGCAACCAATATTGATGCTATTAAAAGCACCGGTTACAAGCTTTTTGTAGATTTTTGTTAACCAACTCGCTGTATGAGTCTGTGTTAAGTTTGATACCTTTTCCATCACATCACCTAGTTTGTTTCTCTTGCTTGCCCGAGTGACCAATAAAAGGCACACGTTTACAGAACAACTTCAGCGCATGAAAATAAATCCCCTTGAAAATACTGAGGGTCATCGCTGGGAAACGTTTAAGTACAGCACTTACTTGTTGTTTAGTAAGCGGCTGCCTTTGCAGTCTCAATGTTGCGTCAAACAAGAGTTTTTCGTCTTTTTTATTTTCAATATGAATCATAGTGTTATCAGAATTTTGTCTGACACTCCAATAATAGTTCATATCTAAGTTCATGAAAGGTGATACGGAGAAAACCTTTTTAAAGTTCACTTTTTTTTGCAGGGGTACGACATAATAATGACGTTCATTCCAAGGGGTATTACTCACCTCAGCAAGCATGTGGCTAAATTCGCCATTCGGTGTCTGATAAAAGAAAAAGTTTACAGGGCTAAAATAAATGCCGAAACAGCGCATTTGCCCAAGCATGAAAACATGACTGAATGTTTGCGTGACGCCGAGCTGTGCGATTTTATCGAGTGCGCGCTGTTTTACAGGTAATTGCATGTCAGTTTGATAGTTAAAATAGTCGCTTTGATTGAACTTCAGCGCTTTAAAACCATCACAGCCAAGCCAAGGATGAATACCGTTCAATTCTTCAGGCCGTGATAAATCAACCCACATCATATAAAGTGGGTATTTGAAGTGGTGCTCCTTCACCGCAAATCGTCGGTGGCGAATATCACCGACATAAATTGCGCTATTCAAACTCAACCCCGAGTTGCTGTGCGACATTAACGGCACTTCTAACACCATCTTCATGGAAGCCGTTATACCAATAAGCACCACAAAAATAACTGTTATTCTTTCCGTCTATGAGTGACTTTTGCTTTTGAGCCGCAATAGATTGTTTATTAAAAACAGGGTGATGATATGTAAACTCTCTGAGAATTTTATCTTTACTGATCCCTTCCCGGTGGTTCAACGTGACACAAAATTGCGTATCACTTTTGATACCCTGTAAAATATTCATTTGATATGTTACTACAGCCGCTTTATCCGTGTTGTCATTCAGTAAGTAATTCCAACTGGCCCAAGCAGCTTTACGTTTAGGTAAGAGCGCAGTGTCGGTATGTAGCACCACTGAATTGGCTGTGTATGGCATTGCAGCAAGCACTGCTTTTTCATCTTCACTTGGGTCTAGTAATAATTTGAGGGCTTGATCTGAATGACAGGCAAACACCACTTTATCAAAGGTTTCAGTATGACCATCGTCAAAATGAATATGAGCACAGTCTTCAGTACGTGAAACCGAGCTAATGTTGCTATTCAAACGAATTTTATCCGCAAAACCTTGTATCATAGGTTTAATGTACTCGCGCGATCCACCTGGTATTACGTACCACTGTGGGCGATTAGTAATGTCCAATAAACCATGGTTATAGAAGAACTTAACAAAAAACTCAACGCCGACTTGGGTCATCTCTTTTATGCTAGTCGACCAAATAGCCGCGCCCATCGGTAAAATATAATGGAAGCGGAAAAACTCATTAAAATTGTGCTCGTCTAACAGCTCGCCCAGCGTTTGATTTTCTGTATACCTTTGTTTTGCATGCAGCGCTTTACAGACATCATTGAAGCGCACAATATCTTTCAATAACTTCCAAAATTTAGGGCGGAAAATGTTGCGCTTTTGAGCAAATAAACTGAAAAAGGTATGACCATTATATTCAAAACCTGTGCCTTCATTGTGTACACTAAAGCTCATTTGCGTTTTTTGGCGGTCGACACCTAAACGGTCTAATAACTTCTCAAAATACGGGTATGTTCTATCGTTAAATACAATAAACCCCGTATCAACAGCATATTCAACGCCACCAAGATTAACGTCAATGGTTGCAGTATGGCCGCCTATGTAATCGTTTTTTTCAAATACAGTTACATCATAATGTTTGTGCAGTAGGTGTGCGCAGCTTAATCCTGCTATGCCAGACCCAATTACAGCCACTTTTTTCAACGTGATAATCCTTTTGCAAGCTTCAACCATAATGGCATAGGAAGCATTCTTAAAAATTTTAAAATGAAGGTAAAACGATGGGGGAAGTGCACTTCTTTGCGCCTTTTCTTAACCCCTTTGTAAATATAGTTCGCAGCCTGTTCAGCCGTTACAGCCATAGGCATCGGGAAGTCGTTTTTATCTGTTAATGGTGTTTTCACAAACCCAGGGTGAACAAGAGTGACATCCACATCAGTTAAATCCACCGCGAGGCTATTTGCCAGATAACTCACTCCGGCTTTAGAAGCTCCATATGCTTGACTTCGTGGCAAAGGAAGATATGTCACACTGGAACTTACAATAACAAGCTGACCACCAGATTTAATTCTTGGCAGCAATGCCTCTAAACAATACCCCATGCTAAGTAAGTTGGTGGTAACAACACGCTCAAACAAGCTGCTGTCGAAGTTGCGTGCATCATCAATATATTCACAATTACCTGCGTTTAAAATAACGCGGTCAAACTCATTGTAAGCAACTGTACTGGAACGTATATCCTGTAAGTTTGTGGCATCAAATTGACAGCTTTCGATGTGGCTATGTTTACTCAGCTCAGCAAGCTTCTCTGTATTTCTACCACAGGCAATAACGTTTTCACCCTGCTCTGCATATAGCCTAGCAAGTGCTTCACCAATCCCTGAGGTTGCTCCTGTAATTAAAGTAGTCATTATGCACTTGTCCTTTTATCAATATAACGTATTGCCGTACCAAGAAGCGGAATATGCCTATACAGAAGTGCGCCTACATCAAAGTAGTCCTGATGATGAACTATTTTATCTCCCTCAAAAACTAAACGGCTGTGCCCCTCAACGGCAATGCTTTTGCCATTATTTAGTTTTGGGTGGCGATAATGCATCGTCCAATAGATAAAGGCTTTGTTGTTGCTACTTTCAGTGTCTTTTATCGAAAACTGGCAAGACAACACATTAGCGTATAAGTTTTCAAAGTAATGATGAAGTGACTCAAGACCGTTCACGGTATGCAGTGGATCAATAAATTGGATACTTGGGTGATAAATATCATCAAGTAGCTGCAAGTTGTTTTTGTTCAGTGATTGGTAAATTTCAATAAACCTATCGAGAGTCACCTTGTCCATATCACACCTTAAATGCGTTTAGTGCACGTTCTCGTGCTGCTTTATGATCAACAATTGCTGGCCAATAACTGCTAGACTTTCCTTGCTTAGCTAAATAATCATGAGGAAAGTGGATTTGTTTCGCAGGTATTTTTTCCAGCTCTGGTAAATATTTACGGATAAATTCACCATCTGGATCAAAACGCTCACTTTGAGTAATGGGATTAAAAATACGGAAATAAGGTTGTGCGTCACACCCTGTGCTTGCTGCCCACTGCCAGCCGCCATTATTTGAAGCCAAATCACCATCAATCAAGTGCTTCATGAAAAAGCGCTCACCCTTTCGCCAATCAATAAGTAGGTGCTTTGTTAAAAAGCTTGCAACCACCATACGTAAGCGGTTATGCATCCAACCTGTTTGCACTAACTGGCGCATTGCAGCATCAACAAGAGGATAACCCGTTTTCCCCTCGCACCATGCTTTAAAGTCACTGTCGTCGTTACGCCACTTAACCGCATTATATTTGTCGTTAAAGTTTGCGTACTTGCTTAGGCGTGGAAAAACCGATATTAGGTGTCGGTAAAATTCTCGCCAAATTAACTCATTGACCCAGCAAAACAAATTGCTTTTCGCACTTTTTAATATATCAGGGTGACGCTGTTGAATCAGCGCAAGAAGCTGATGAACACTAATAATACCTAACGCTAAATAAGGACTCAGACCTGATGTACCTTTAATGCTTGGGATATCTCGCTGCTCTTGATAAGAGGCAAGCTTTTCATCTATGAAGCGGGCACAGACATGACTTAAGGTCTCATCATCAACGGGCCACTTTTGTGAGCTTCCATCTGATGTGAGTAATTTACTTTCTTGCCACTCGATTTTGTCATGCATCTTAGGCGGCTCAGCAAAGTAGAAGTGTCTGTCTTGATACTCTTTGAGCCATGCATTTTTAAATGGAGTAAAGACCTTAAACATCTCACCACTTTGATTTTCGATACTACCTGGGGGGGCAATAACATCACCATCGTAAGTATAAAATGAAACTCCTAGGCTGTCGGCTTTATCTACAAAGGCACGATCGCGCTCAACTTCATTTAGCTCATACTCGTTATTAACGTAAACATTTTTTACTGCATTTTCTTCGCAAAAATCGGCTAGTTTGTCAACGCAACCGGTATAGTCTCCAGCATCAATGAGATGCAACTTTATACCTTTACTTGCTAATAACTGGCCTAAAAAAGCAAGCCTGCGTTTTAATAAATCTAGCTGAATATCTGCGACATCATGAGCCTGCCACTGCTTTTCAGTTATAAAAAATACAGCATGTTGGCAGCCATTCTCGATCGCTTGATACAGAGCGTCGTTATTAAAAAGGCGCAAATCGCGCCTAAACCAGAATAGTGTGTTCATTAAATTCCGTAGCGTAGTTTAAGTTCGTTCGGATAAGGGTCTAAGTACACTTGTTGACTTAGGTATTCATTTGGATGAACTTTGAGGTGATGCTTTATCAGCGTTAATGGCACATACAGTGGCACCAACCCTTGCCGATATTCGTCTATCGCATCGCGTAACTCTTGCTTTTCAATCTTAGAGAGTGACTTTTTAAAATAACCTTGCAAGTGCATAAGCGTGTTCGCATTATTTTTGCGAGAAGCAGGCTTTTTCAAAGCAGTCATCAAACCAAAAATATAATCACTTGCTAATGCTTGAATATCATGACCATCAAATGTGCCCAGTAAATTGCCTAAATTACGGTATGCTTCGTAGTTGTGAGCCATCAAAAGATACTTATACTGAGCATGAAATTGGGTCAAACGATGCACGGTTAAAGGTTGTTCATTAAGGGTTTGCCAATGTTTGTAAGTGTATACACGCATAACGAAATTCTCTCGTAAATGCATGTCGTTCAAGCGCCCGTTCTCTTCACATGGCAATAGTGGATTATGGGCCATTATTTGCTCAGCAAAAAAGCCCACACCTTCAGAGGTGTTACCTGTGCCTTGTTCGTTGTAAATTTTGATACGCTCCATACCACAGCTGGGGCTTTTGGCGCAAAAAACAAAACCGCTTAACTCAGCTGTTTGCTCCGTAGCAACTCGCTTTCCGTATTCTGTAAGTTTTGGTCCTACATCCCCCGTGCCGTCAGGGCGACAAACTTTAATTGTGTCACCCACTCTCACTTGGCGGATGGTTGGTCGTGGGATTGGTAATCCCACAGCAACTTCAGGACAAAACTTCTTATACTCAACATGGTTAGCGAGCTCGTCCATACAGAAGTTAGATTTTTTATGACCACTATCAAAACGAACTTTATCGCCAGCAAGACAGGCACTAATACCTATTTTAATTGTTGATTGCAGCATAGGATCCCTAATAAATTAAATTACCAATTGGGTTAAGTAATTTGCTAATACCTTTGTTAAAATGCAGCGCACTACTAACCACTGTAAAACACAAACACCCTTCAGTTGTTTTTGGTGTATGGTTATGGCGTCCATCCAGCATCATAAAATCCCCTGGGACATAACTGCCATCTTCATCACTAAACTCACCATCAAGTAATAAGGTTAGCTCAAAACCTGTGTGAGTGTGGTCCGGAATTTCACCACCGGCATCGATATGTAAAAGACTGGCTCTGAGCGCCCCATCATCCAATGCAATTCGTGAACGTGCTAGTTTACCTATTTGCATAAAGCTACTGTGCCCAATGCGAGTTAGCGCCCTTGGTAAGGTGTACTCTTTTCCCTTAACCTCTACTTTGATAGCCGGTTGATCATATACTTCATCAATACTCTCATCCGAGGTGATGTTGTCGAACATAAGCTGGTCAAAGCAAATATCATCGTCGTTAACTACGTCTTCAAATGCAGTGTTTGCATTTTTAGCTTCAAGTGTAGCGAGTTGCTTTTGACATACAGGACACATCTCAACATGAATAGCAACCGCGACACTTAGCGTAGCCGGCAAATTGCCCTCACTAAATTGCACTAATAATTCGTTGCTCGGGTGATGCTTAATCATGTTGCTCTCCCATTTCGTTGCGTAACTTCTGCAAGGCTAGACGAAGTCGAGACTTCACTGTACCTACGGGAATGTTTAAATGCTCTGCAAGTTGCTCTTGTGACATATCTTGAAAATAAACGCCGCGTACCACTTCACGTTGGGCTTGTGGTAAACGGTCTAGATATTGTTTAATTTGCTTATCTTCAAGATGATCGCTGAACTCGTGCTGCCCAGGCTCAGCTTCATCAATGAGCGGCCAGATATCTTCACTTATACACTCTTCTTTGCTGCTTTTCATTTTTCTGAGCATATCGAAAGATGCATTTCGCATCACAGTGTATACCCACGTTGTCGCAGCACCTTTTTCAGGATGGTATAAGTGTGCCTTTCTCCAAACCGAAGTGAGCGTTTCCTGTACCAATTCCATTGCTTGAGCCTCAGAACCAAACTGTTTGATTCCAAAACGCTTTATTTTGGGCGAAAAATATTGGAAAAGAAAAGCAAATGCACGCTTGTCACGGGAAGTGGCAACAGCGAATAGCGAATTAGCAAGCTCTTTGCTCGGTGTCTCTGGCATGGCAGTAAATTGACCTGTTTTAGGTTTACAACCTGTTTGAAGTTGTTGACTTACCATTTTAATGTCATCCAATTATTGTCGTAAGATGCAATACGCATTCAGACATGGTTCGGATCATATTAATCAGTAAATTCTGTGTTAATTAGAGTATGGAGGAAAGTGAGTAAGTTTTCAAAGTTAGATTCAAAGGCAAGTTGTTGTTTTTTAACTAGTGAAATAGGTAGAATTTCGAGCCAACGCGCAGCAACCCACGCCAAATCATCGTATTGCGGTGTTGGATAAAGTGCAGACAAGTCAGGCTGACTAGCAAACACTGAACGAAGCGTCTCGCTTAATAAAGCATTGTTCTGATCCAAAGGTATTTTTTTATACCAAACAGGCTCAATTACTGCTTCTACATCAGCGTAACGCAGCATATTTTTGTCTTGAAATGGATTGTGGATTGTGACAGCAGCTTGTGCATAAACATCTATCAAGAGCTGACCGCTGTCGTCTTGATTAAAGTCATTTATTTGCATCAAGCAACCTAGATTAGGCAAGTTGAACTCAGTGTCGTGCTGGTAAGTACATAGCACAAATCCCGTATTATCTTTCGCGGCTTCTTTAACCATATCAAGATAACGTTGCTCAAATATTCTAAGTTTAGTCGCCCCTTCTGGAAGAATAAAAACCGGTAGGGGAAAAATCGCACGCTTCATAAAGTCTACTATTTAAAATACCACATGCCTCTAATTACGTGCGCTTTTCATTTGCCGATCAATATTTCATGAAATCTTCATTTATGCCCAGTAAATTAAAAGTTGAACCATTGTGCAACGTTTCTAAATAATTCGATTGACGCGTACGCACTCAGTAAACTCAAAACGGGTGCAACCATAAGTAAAAATAAACTGATTTCACTACTCATTAGATGTTTCCTTACTGCTTATTTTCTACAACAGGTGCTTTAGCAATAACGGTTGATTTGTCATTTTCCTTAACAACCTCTTCGCTTATGTATTCATTGAGTAATTGCTGAGCATCAAATTCAATACTGTTTGTCACATTTTGTTTAAGCTCATTACTCGCTTGTTGAACATAACTTTTTAGCGATTGAGTAATTGTGTTACTAATATCTAATTCAAAGTCAGTCGCACTTGCTTGAGTAGACCCTAATACAAGTAACGCAGCTGTTGTAAGTTTAAGTGAGTTATTCATAATGATATTCCTTGTCTCTTTAAGTAATTAGTCGTAACTACTTAATCAAAGGTTGTGCCAGCATGAAAATATTTTTCAACCCATTAATTTTTAATGATTTTTTGTAAATTTTATTTTTCCACCCTATTCAGCAATGGTTAATAAAACCAATTAGTTTAATATTTTTGACTAACTATTAGCGAAAAAATAAACGTTGATATTTTCAGCGTACACTTGTACACTGAAACTGTTTTTACAATCACTTTTAGAGAGTTTATGACTGCTCAGTTACCTTACTCGCGTCAAGAAGAACAACTCAATGTACTCACTCATAGCTTGGGCGTGTTATTTGCTTTTTACGTACTGTGGGATTTGATTTCGCAATCAAAAGCTGTGTCAGCAACAGTCAGTGCGATTGTTTATGGTTCGAGTTTACTGGTGCTTTTTATGGCATCAACACTTTACCATGCAAGTACCAAAGCGCGTTTGCGTGCCATCTATAAAAAATGTGATCATTGCGCTATTTATTTGCTAATTGCTGGTACTTACACGCCATACCTCGTCATATCATTATCGGGAATGTGGGCAATTGCAGCACTGGTATTTATTTGGAGCTTAGCAATAGGCGGGGTCATTTATAAATTAGCGGTAAAAAATGGCAATAAAAAAGTATCACTCGCAACCTACTTATTAATGGGTTGGTTTGCCCTTGCCCTTGTCTACCCTCTGTACTTAAATTTAGACCACAGCGCTTTGTGGTGGTTATTAGCAGGAGGCATTGCTTACAGTCTTGGTACTTTTTTCTACAGTGCTAAAACACGCCACTATAGTCATGCTATTTGGCACGTATTTGTACTTGTTGGGTGTGTATGTCACTACTTATCAATCAGTTTATATGTTTTTTAATGCCATTGGTGTAAACGCATATTGATTTTAGCTTTATTAAAGCTCACCCCTTCTCTGATTAATTTTTGCCGTTGTTCAAGGTGTTTACTTGTCCCTTCTGGAAAAGAGATTTTACCTTGGCTATTTACAACACGATGCCATGGAATAATTGAATCACTGGGCATTTCTTTTAATAAGCGGCCAACCAATCTGGCATTTTGCGGGTAACCCGCAAGCGTAGCAACTTGCCCATAACTTGCTACTTTACCTGAAGGGATAGAGGCTATTATTGTAAAAATTAACTCTTCTTTAGTTGCCTGTTGCATGGGCTTGCTCCGTATATTCTTTACTTACCTCACTAAAGGCTTGCCAAATTGATCTTGCAACTGGACCATGATGCACTGAATGTTGCCTAAACACGCGAATTTCTGCGCCAAATTGGTGCTCTCTATCCGTAATTTTTATTTGCTGTAACAAACCTGATTCTATTTCAGCCTGACAGTGTTGCAGACTTATCATTGCCCAACCAGCACCCGAGAGTAAAAACGACTTAACACTGGTAATATCATCTATTTTCATTAAGGCCGAGCCAAGGTTGTAAGATAGCCTGTCAGAGTCAAAACTCAGATCACTTTCAAACATAGCCAGACATGGGTAATTTTGTATCTCGGCAAAACTAATCTCTCTTGGCACGACATGAGGAGCACTCACTATACCAATATCAAACTTACCTATCGGTAAACTTTCGAGGTCCCCTGTTGCATGAAACAAATCAAACCATGGCCCAATGCCTAAATCTGCCTGCAAGCTATTAACTTGTTCTAAAGACACAAATCGTTTTCCTGAAGAAATACTAAACTCAGTACTTGCAAAGCACTTAAAGGTTTCGCTTATCACTTGATTATAACTATGCTGATGACACAGCTGCTCGTAGCAAATTCTATAACTGGCTTCATTACCCAGCGCAAGTTCTTTTGCTAAAGAAGCCAATTCACTGTTTGCATTGAGTAATTGACGTGCTTCACGATAAAAAATGCGCCCTTTCTCTGTTAAACATAAGCGATACTGATTTCGGTCTAACAATTCAAAACCAAGCTCTGACTCAAGCTTCTTTATAGCAAGCGTCAATGCAGGTTGTGTTTTGTGTAATGTCACAGCTGCTTGGCTTAAACTAGAGCTTTGCACGATTGCATCTAAAATTGTTAATTGATTTAAATTCATTAATCACCAAAACCATTAAAAAAACTAATGATGTTTCTAAAATTTAATAATTTTTATTTTATATCTTTGCAGCGTATCCTGCATCAAATTTATGCTTTCATATCTATGGAGAAGACAATGAGATTGGCATCCGCCGTATTAATGAGCAGCGTGTTTTTGTTACTTACGGCATGTACAGAGCAAGCAGCACAAAGTGACGTTGAACAAGTTGTTCGCCCTGTTAAACTTTTCAATATAAACAGTAACTCAGATCAAGCAATCCGCAGCTTCCCCGCTGAAGTTGTGGCTAACCAAGGCTCTTATCTTGCTTTTAGAGTTAACGGAGAGTTACTTGAGTTCCCAGCACTTGCAGGTCAACATGTTGAAAAAGGAGAGCTTTTAGCCAAACTCGATCCAGAAGATTTCGAACTTCAGTATGAAGAGCGTAAAGCACGTTTTGAACTTGCTGAATCGCAACTTGAACGTGTACAGAAATTATTTGACCGCTCCATTGCCAGCCAGTCAGAGTTAGATCAAGCCACTGCCAATAAACAAGTGGCAGAATCTGCAATGAAAATTGCCAAAACCAACCTAGATAACAGTGAATTACGCGCTCCGTTTGCAGGCACTGTCGCAAAAGTATTTGTGAAAAACTTTGAGAATATCCAAGCTAAACAAAATATTCTACGACTTGAAACCCGCGACTTAATGGATGTGGTCATTCAAATACCTGAAAAGCTCATCGCTCGTATAGATAAAGACGTGCAATACCAGCCAGAAGTCGTCTTTGATGGTTATCCAGATAAATCTTATCAGCTGACAATAAAAGAGTTTGATACCCAAGCCGACCCGACTACGCTAACCTATAAAGTAGTATTTTCGTTACCTGTACCAGAAGATTTTAACCTACTTGCGGGTATGACAGGTCGTGTAGATATTGATTTAAGCAAAATCACTAGCTCACAATCAGCCTACACATTACTGCCAGTTGAAGCGGTATTCTCTGAGCCTACAGAGCCTGAAGGAAAGAATAGTTATGTATGGGTTTTTGATGAAAATAGCGGCCAAGTACATAAACGAGCTGTAAAAGTCGGGCAATTACACCGCGATGGAATTGAAGTACTTTCAGGCATCGAAAAAGGCCAAACAGTTGTCGCGGCAGGCGTTCACTTTTTAGAAGAAGGTATGAAAGTTCGTCCATGGCAAAAAGAGCGAGGCTTATAATGAGTTTTGCAGCACTGGCCATTGAACGTAAAGTCGTAAGCTGGATGTTTGCCCTGTTTCTGCTAATTGGTGGCACAGTGGCCTATTTTGGCTTAGGACAACTTGAAGACCCTGAGTTCACTTTAAAAAAAGCGATGGTGATCACCGTATACCCAGGCGCATCTCCCCAGCAAGTTGAAGAAGAGGTCACCTTTCCTATAGAAAATGCCATTCAACAACTCCCCTATGTTGATTATGTAACAAGTATTTCATCTCCTGGTAAGTCGCAAATAACCGTTGAGATGAAAAGTAGTTATCGCAAACAAGACCTACGTCAAATTTGGGATGAACTGCGCCGAAAAATTAATGATCAAGCATCGTCAATGCCTTCTGGGGTATACCCTAGCAAGATCATGGATGATTTTGGGGATGTATACGGTGTAATGTACGCCGTAACCGGTGACGGCTATTCTTATGATGAACTCAAAGATTACGTTGATTATTTAAAGCGCGAACTGGTACTGGTCGAGGGTGTGAGCAAAGTCACCATAGGCGGTGAGCAACAAGCCCAAGTAATGGTTGAAATCTCTACGCGTAAACTTGCCCAGCTGGGTATTTCACCAAACCGTATTTACCAACTGTTACAGACTCAAAATAGCGTCTCTAATGCGGGTAAAGTACGTGTGGGTGATGAATCAATTCGTTTACACCCGACGGGTGAATTCAAGGATGTTAAAGAGCTTGAAAGCCTGCTTATTTCAAAGCCAGGTGAAAACGAACTTATTTACCTAGGTGATGTAGCAACCGTGTTTCGTGAATATGCCGAAGTCCCCACCAACATCATTCGCTACAATCAACAACAGGCTTTATTGGTAGGCGTGTCTTTCAGCTCAGGCGTTAACGTTGTTGATGTAGGCATGAACATTGATGAGCACTTAGCTTCTCTAGAATACCAACGCCCCCATGGTATGGAAATTAACAGTGTATATAATCAACCTGCTGAAGTTGAAAAGTCTGTCAGTGGCTTTATTATCAGCTTACTTGAAGCTGTTGCCATTGTAATTGTCGTGCTGCTGCTCTTTATGGGCTTTAAAAGTGGTGTGTTAATTGGCGTTATTTTGCTTTTGACCGTACTGGGTACTTTCATATTCATGAAGTTATTTGCCATCGATTTGCAGCGTATTTCACTGGGTGCGTTAATCATTGCGCTCGGTATGTTGGTTGATAATGCAATTGTTGTCACCGAAGGCATACTCATCAACCTAAAGCGCGGGCAAACAAAACTACAAGCCGCAACCAATATTGTTAATCAAACAAAATGGCCTTTGTTAGGTGCAACGGTTATTGCGATTACTGCATTTGCTCCGATTGGTTTAAGCTCAGATGCAAGTGGTGAATTTGCCGGAAGCCTTTTCTGGGTGCTCTTTATTTCATTATTACTTAGTTGGATTACCGCAATTACACTTACTCCTTTCTTTGCTGATTTAATGTTTAAACAAGCGAAAGAGAAAGAACCACATCATGACGAAGACCCCTACCAAGGCGTGATTTTTAATGTGTATAAAAGTGTTCTTCACACCTCTATGCGTTATCGGAAAACCACCCTTCTGGTTATGGTTGTGATGTTAGTCAGTGCGGTGTTTGGTTTTAAATTTATAAAGCAATCATTCTTCCCAGCATCAAACACACCGATGTTTTATGTTGATTACTGGCAAACACAAGGTACTGATATACGCAGTACGATAGACGGTGTTGCTAAGCTTGAAAAATTCTTACAAGCAGACCCGCTAGTTGAGGAAATCACCACCACGGTGGGCCAAGGTGCGCCGCGCTTTATGTTGACCTACGCACCTGAAAAATCATACCCAGCCTATGGGCAATTGATTATTCGCGTAACAGATCGAGAAGCCGTTACAACCATGATCGAGAAGGTGCGAGATTATCAACACAAACATGTGCTTGACGCTCAACTAAAGGTTAAGCGCATGGAAATTGGCCCGTCGACTGATGCTAAAATTGAAGCGCGTTTTTCGGGTGCTGATCCTGTCATACTTCGTCAATTGGCTAAGCAGGCTAAAGATATACTGCATCAAGATGCAGGTGCATTTAATATTCGTGATGATTGGCGAGCACGTTCGAAACTTATCCGCCCACAGTTTAACGAGCAAAAAGCGCGTCGCTTGGGTATTGCCAAATCTGATCTAGACCAGCTACTACTCACCAGCTTATCAGGCAAGCAAGTTGGTGTTTATAAAGATGGCACACAAATGCTACCTATCATTGCTCGCTCACCTGCGGAAGAGCGTTTAAACGTTGAGAGCTTACGTGACTTACAAATTTACAGCCCTGTACTAGGTGTATTTGTGCCAGTGACACAGGTGGTTGATGACTTTGTGGTTGAGTGGGAAGACAGCCTCATCATGCGTCGCGATCGCAAACGAACTATTACAGTCATGGCTGATCATGATGTTATTGGCGATGAAACCCCAGCCAAGCTGTTCGCCCGTGTCCGTAAAGATATAGAAGCTATTGATTTACCACGTGGTTATGAGCTGCAATGGGGTGGTGAATATGAATCATCAACAGACGCCCAAAAAGCAATCTTTGGCTCATTGCCGCTTGGCTATCTAGCTATGTTTGCCATTACTGTATTGTTATTCAACTCAGTGAAGCAGCCTCTCGTCATTTGGGCAACCGTGCCGCTTGCCATTGTTGGTGTGAGCGCAGGCTTATTGCTAATGAATGCGGCTTTTAGCTTTATGGCTCTACTGGGCTTACTCAGCTTAAGCGGTATGTTAATTAAAAATGGTATCGTCTTGGTTGATCAAATAAATATTGAACTAGATAGTGGCAAAGAACCATACAAAGCGGTATTCGATTCAGGCGTGAGTCGTGTTCGTCCTGTTGCTATGGCTGCAATCACCACCATTTTAGGGATGATCCCACTGTTATTTGATGTGTTCTTCCAATCAATGGCTGTAACCATTATGTTTGGTCTAGGTTTTGCGACAATACTCACGCTTATCGTCGTGCCTGTTCTGTACACTATGCTGTTCAAAATCAAGGTGCCTAAACAGCGTCATAGCAGCTAGATACGCTCGCTTTAAGTATCCCTTGAAAAGTCGTTTTCAAGGGATACTCTACTCTACAAACTAATAGTATTTATAACCAATTAACTGCTCTATACGATAAGCAATCGCTATTAATTCTTTCTCACTTAATGAGCCACCTGTAACTGATAGCCCAACAGGCATATGATGCACTTTCCCCATGGGCAGAGTTAAGTGAGGGTACCCCGAAACAGCAGGATAACTAGAAAAGCTGCCAGTAAAGTGATCGCCATTAATGCGATCTATTGACCAAGCAGGGGTTAGAGTAACGGTAATAATGGCATCAAGGTCATGCTCCTTGAGCATTTTATCTAGACCGTCTTCTCTGGTCGCTTGGTGAACATTTTGCAATGCCTTTATGTAACTTGGGTCAGTTAACTTGGCTTTTTTCTGAGACTTCTCAAAGATCTCTTGTTGGAAATAAGGCATTTCGTGGGCTGCGTGTGTTTGATTAAATTCGATTAATTTTTTCAGTGTCAGTGTATTGTACTCATTTGGTAATTGAGCGAGGTAGTCGTTTAACGTCGCTTTGAATTCATACAGCAATACATCATAGCTATCTTGATAAAAATTAGCATAAGGCTCTGTCGATAAGCCTTCGACTAATACAGCTCCCTCTTTTTCAAGTACCTTTTTAGTCTTATTGAAAAGTAACTCAACGTGCTCATGAGCGAGTGGCGCAGCATAAAGCACGCCTAAGCGTTTTCCTTTTAGAGAATGTTTTGAAGTTTCAGGCATATAGTCATCGTTCATGCGCTCTTTGGCTATTTTTGTTGCAGCGTCTTTATCATCAACACCTTGCATCACTGAAAGTAAAATAGCTGCATCAATAACCGAACGCGTCATAGGGCCTGCGGTATCTTGCGTATGTGAAATTGGCACAATACCAGTGCGACTTAACAAACCCACTGTGGGCTTGATGCCAACGATCCCATTTGCAGAAGACGGACAAGTAATTGAGCCATTGGTTTCAGTGCCAATCGCTGCCACGCTTAAAAATGCTGCAACAGCTGCACCAGAGCCAGAACTAGAGCCACATGTAGAGCGATTTAAATCATGAGGATTACGTGTTTGGCCACCAATCGCACTCCACCCAGACGATGAACGCTCAGAACGCATATTAGCCCATTCGCTTAAGTTTGTTTTACCTAAAATAATGGCACCTGCATTTCTAAGCTTGGCGATAATCGGCGCATCTCTATGTGTAAAGTTATCTTTTAATGCCAACGAGCCTGCCGTTGTCGCCATCTCTTTAGTTTCAATGTTATCTTTTATTAACAGAGGTATGCCGTGTAGAGGACCACGTGTTTTCCCTTTGCTTAACTCTTCATCCAGTTGCTTTGCAATAGCTAAAGCGTTTGGATTCATTGCAATCACTGCATTGAGTTGCGGATTAAGTGTCTCTACTTGCTGAATAAAAAACTGTGTTAATTCAGTTGAAGTTAGCTGATTAGCTTTCATCGCTTGAATGAGTTGTGGAATAGTACTTTGTTGAACAATTTCTTTTATCGCTTGA
The DNA here is from genome assembly GCF_045040605.1 of Pseudoalteromonas sp. PB2-1. Lineage (NCBI taxonomy): Bacteria > Pseudomonadati > Pseudomonadota > Gammaproteobacteria > Alteromonadales > Pseudoalteromonadaceae > Pseudoalteromonas > Pseudoalteromonas sp. PB2-1. The sequence continues at coordinate 365,613 of NZ_CP090668.1, read as the reverse complement.
GACTTTTGCTCTGTAACGGATGTGTTTTCGTTTGCTGATAATTTAAAACTCAAACACATTGTCATTAAAGATACGCCCAATGTTAACTTTACGAGCATGCGCCTAAACGTGTTTTTTCCTGTGTACATTTTTTGCCCCTTTTTTATAATTTTTATAGGGTTGTTCTGGCAATTACTGCTGCATTGTTCTACTTCTACGCAAGAGCAATCTACAACTTTTAACGCAGTGAGCGTCAAATTAACCCTCTAAAATGATTAAGTATTTTTGCAGATTAGTATCAGTACCGATTTATAGTCTACCCTGATTAGAATGAAGGGCGCTAGTTTTAAGGCTTTAAATATCGAAAAGTAAATAACGAATGGGTGTGGGCTGTTATGCTAAAATATGCTGAATTGGGGCAATGCTAGAGATACCCAGCATTGCTCCATTTTTAGTAGGCTTAAACCTTAAAGAAACTTATAAGTTTAACCATAGCTTGTGTTTGATTTTCCAGTAGTCGCGTTTGTTTGCTGATATCACTTAAGCTCGATGCGTTATCATCCGCAAGCGCCTTTATTTTCACAACATTCGCATCGACTTCTGCGGCAACAGATGACTGCTCTTCAGCCCCTACCGCAACTTGATTGTTGGCCTCAACGATATCGTTAATCGAATACACAATTTTCTCAAGTGATGCGGTCGAATCATTTGTTAAAGCTGCAACCATTTGCCCTTTTTCATTTGATGTTTTCATAACATCAACGACATTGTCAGCACCAAGTTTGATTGCTTCGATAATGTTGGTGATCTCGCTAATAGAGTCTTGAGTGCGCTGTGCCAGCGTGCGTACCTCGTCAGCAACCACGGCAAAACCACGCCCCTGCTCACCGGCACGGGCCGCTTCAATGGCTGCATTCAAGGCAAGTAGATTGGTTTGATCTGCTATATTGCGGATCACATCTAATATCCCTTCAATGTTAGCTGTATTTGAGCTTAAGCTTGTGACTACTTCCATCGCATTTAATAACGCATCCGCAAGCTCACTCATTGCAACATCGGTTTGACCCACCACTGCTTTAGACTGTTCTACGCCCTCTTCTGCATTGTGGCTTGTTTGTGAGGCGCCACTTGCACTTTGTGCAATTTGTAACGCGGCTGCAGCCATTTCGTTTATAGCAGTTGCGACCATGTCTGTTTCGAGTTGCTGTTGAGAAACAGAATCTGTTGCGCCCGATACTGAATTCGTTATTTGACAACTTGATGCTTCTATTTCTTTGGTGACTTGAACAACTTGATCTACAACATTACGTAACGCATTCGCCGATTCGCTTAACGCGCTATTTAACTGGCTAAACTCATCGCTGCCTGTAACCTGAATAGTTTGGCTCAGATCCCCCTTCGCTATATGAGATGCAAAATCAATAGACAGATTTAACGGCCCCATAATACTGCGAATAATCCACCAGCCAACGGAAATCGCAATGGCAAACGCAATCATCACAACTATAGCCATTATTAACTGCACGGCGTTTTCTCGCTCACTGGCAATCACTTGTTCTTCTTCAACAAGTTTTGATGCTGCCTCTGAAGCGCTGTTAGCAACACGTAACATCTCAGCTTGAATAGTATTTAATTCATCGTAAGTAGCAACCGTCGATTTAAACACTTGATAATAGTGAGTTATATCATCTAATAAGTCATTGAGTAAGGCTTGTGTACTGGCTGCAAGCATTATTTTCTTTAAACTATTAACATTACTTTTAAGTTGGCTAATTTGATTAGAAATATCGCTCTCTAGTTGCTGAGTAGGCGCAGTATTATAACGCCACACATTGACACGAATTTCCGCAAAATCGTCCCGTACTTGCTTGGCTTTTAAAAAACGACCAAACTCCGAAAAATCGGATTGATTGGTTGAAAAGTATTGCTCAATACTGTTTAGCGTCTCGTCTATGCCATTGATGACAGAATGAGCTGCTTGATTAACCTCATCGCGCGCATTGATTTGTTTTTTCTTAGCAGATACGAAACGTTCAAACAATTGCGTGAAATCGTTAATTCCCTGTTTTATTGTATTGACTTGAGTCACACTCTGCTCAACTGCCATTTGGCTTTTAGCCGCATTCAAAGTGCTAATTGCTTCTTGCGCTTCGCTCAATACTTTTTTGGTGAAATCAGGGTTTTCCTGAATCATATAATCAGCTTGAGCCAATCGTGATGTATATAAACTTGCATCAGCAAATGTGAGATTTAACATGATGTCTGTTTGTGTTGCTTGAGATTTTAATGAAAATGAAGCGTACACCCCCAACCCCAACATCAAAAACAACACAGCGGCAAACATTGCATAAAGTTTTTGTTTAATAGTCAATTTTTCGTATCCATCAATAAATTCAGTACGAAAATATTATAAACAAAGATTGATAAAAAAATGACAAAAATTTCAATAAAACTATGTTTTCATTAGAAAATAGCCCAAAAAAGGAACTCGCATATTAGCCAGCAGCAGACCCTTTATTTATAAAAACCATATAATCATTTCCAGCTATATTCATCCCATAAAACTAAGCAACTGATAATAATGCTCTTTTAAATGATCTCGCTCTGAGAAGTTTATTTTTTATTCGAAAATCGAGTGCCTAATAAGAAATTACGACCACAACATTTACTTTTTTGAAATTTATGTTAAAAATTAACAGGTGAATATAAAAACAATGTTACTTAGTATCGCATTTTTTTCACAGACAGGCATAGTCTGTAGTTATGCCTAAAATCGTTACCGTGCAACAAAGTAAATATAATAAAAATCAAAGGACTATAAACATGTCGGCATTTCAGAACAACATAACTACTTACTGTAATAAACGCACCAAGCTTAGCCTTGCCGTTTCTACCGCTCTATTGAGCCTGAGCTCATTGTCTGTTTTTGCGCAAAACGCGCCACAAAATGACAGCGATGTCATTAATGAAAAAGATGAGCAAATGGAAGTAATAGAGGTTTCTGGTATTAAGGGAAGCATTTTTAGTGCGCAAAACCTTAAACGTTACGCTGACACGGTTAAAGATGTGATAACCGCGTCGGATATTGGCGCGCTACCTGACAAATCGGTTACAGAAGCATTACAGCGTGTTCCTGGGGTAACCATCGAACGATTTGCGTCTTCAGACGATCCTAAACATTATGCTGATGAAGGAACTGGCGTACTTGTTCGTGGCCTAGACCGTGTTCGTTCTGAGGTCAATGGCAGAGATGCATTTAGCGCGAACTCTTCTGGCGGGCTAAGCTATGAAGACTTTCCTGCGGAGTTATTAGGCGCAGTGGAAGTTGTAAAAAACCAAACCGCCGACCTAACAGCAGGTGGCGTTGCGGGTACCGTAAACCTCATTACCAGAAAACCTTTTGATTCAACTGAGCAGTTAATATCATTTAATGCCAAAGCAAATTATGGCGATTTTAGAGAAGAAACCACACCCTCTTTCTCTGCGCTATTTTCAGATAACTGGGAAACACAAGCAGGTAAATTTGGTTTCTTAATCGCGGCTTCATCGAGTGAATATAAAACCCGTGGTGACGGTGTTGGTTTAGGAAACTACCACTCTCGTGGTGACTCATTTGTGCCGACTCTTGACCAATGGGGTGGTATTACGGGGGTTGATCCAAATTCACCCGTAGATGGCCCTGCACTGCCAGGACAACCTGCTGGTAGCACGTGGCATGTACCGGTAGCTATTCATATGAGCACAGCAGAAAATGATCGCAAAAGAAAAGGCTTAACAACCTCTTTTCAATGGGCAAATAGTGATGACACAATTATTGCAACCGCTGAGCATATTCGTTCAAAAGCTTCTTTAGAATGGAATGAAAGACAATTGGGTCAGGCCGCACAAGGTTTTAAAGGCTTCATGGGATCTTCTCAAAACTGGCAAGATGATAGCGAGAATGGCTACCCGCTCACAGTAGACGATAACTTTGTTACGTCGGGAATTGTACTTGGTGTTAGCCCTGAAACCCCATTCTTTTACCGTAGTCGCTGGAACCATAATGAAAATACCGTTGAAGACACTTCATTTAATTTAAAGCTCAAACCGACAGACAGATTAAGCATGGAGTTTGACTATCAGCACGTCGATTCTGAAAAAGTAGTTCATAACTACAGTATGTCGGCACAAACTCGCGGTAATCATGTTCATACGGTACTTCCTTATTACCTTGATACACGAGGCTCAAGACCAAGCGTTGAATTTTTAAGTAATAATATTTTAACTGCGGGCTGGTCACCCAATGAAGATTGGGACGGACCAGTTCCGAATACTTTTCTAGGAAGTGGTATGGAGCAAGAAGAGCACAATACCGCTAAAGCAAACAGCTATAAATTAGATTTTAAATACGAACTTGATGGCAGCTTTACCAGTGTGCAAGCTGGTGCCTATTACTCAGATAAAGACCTAACGGTACGCGATACTGCTTATGAAGGCTGGTCGGCAATCGGCACGCCATGGATACAAGCAGACCGAAATGCTGCAGCAGCTATTAACCGCCCCGAACTGTTCGAGCGTGTTGATTTCTCTGACTATTATCATGGCCAAGTACTGCAAGGCGATGTGAATAGCTTCCTTTTCCCTAGTATGGATCTGGTAAAAAATTACGCTGACTCACTTCGTCAAGGCTGCCAAGATGGTTGGCATAATGCTACCAATAGCGCAGCCAATAACGGTGTTTGCAGTGGCACCTATGTGCCTTATGAAGACAAACCTAACCGTGTTGAAGGTCCGTTTGCAGCTCATAATATTAGCTCAACCAATGAAAAACGTAGCGAGTTTTATGTGCGTGCAGACTTTGATTTTCTCGTTCAAGACCTACCTGTTGTGGGTAATGTAGGCCTGCGTTACGTGAACTACCAATTAGAGTCAACCGGTGCATTTGTACAACCCATGGAAATAAAGCGTGGCGAGCCTGGCACCTCACTAAATGAAGTAATGCAACAACCTGAATATAAACGCTACTACGATATTGCAACTGGGGAGTCTACTTTAAGTACAGTCGAAGGCACTGATTACAGTACCGTTCTACCAAGTTTTAACTTTAGCGTGGCATTAACAGATGATGTGGTTATTCGTTTTGGTGCCTCTAAAGCACTTTACTTCCCTAACCTGATAGATACCCGAAATATAAACATCGTAAACCTTGATTATACTCGCCGCTTACAAACCCCTGGCGCTGATTATGACGAAGTTAATAATCCTGTTGTAGCTTTGGATGATATTGAACTGACAGCCCTATCTGGCAATCCCAATTTAAAACCTGAAAAGTCAATCAATACAGACCTTTCTGCTGAGTGGTATTTTGCCCCTGCCGGTTACGTTACTGTTGGTTTATTCCATAAACGACTCGACGACATAATTCGCAGCCGTGCATTTGATTTAAATGCAAACTTCAATGGCGAAGACTATGCGATTTCGGCCTACGGACCAGCCAATACAGGTTCAGGTACTATTCGTGGTGCTGAATTCGCTTACTCTCAATTTTACGATATGCTGCCAGGTGCATGGAGCGGACTTGGTTTACAATTTAACTACACCTACATCGACCAAAACGGCTTAGAAGATCCTAATGAAGTATCGACCGGCACACTCGGGTTTGATGAAAACGGTAACCCAATCACTGACAACCGAAATACATTCCGTGTATTTAGTGGTTTGCCACTTCAAGGCTATTCAGACCAAAACATGAATATTGTCGGTATGTACGAGTACGAAAACATTTCGTTTCGTCTAGCTTATACTTGGCGCTCAGAATACCTGTTGACCTTAAGAGAGTCAGAAGAGTACGTGCCAGCCTATGTAAAACCAGCAGGCATGATGGATGCGAGCATTTACTACACGCTGAATGAACATTGGAAAATTGGTTTCGAAGCAAGTAATTTACTCGACACAGAAACTAAAACAGAATATCAAATGGACCAAGCAGGCACCCGCACAGATGCCCTAAGCTTTACGACTGACCGTATTTACGCACTTAGCGTGCGAGCTACTTTTTAATTAATGTTAGCCCATCTAGTATTGATTAGATGGGCTTTTAAATTGTAAAAGTTTTAAGCAAACTTATGGGATTACACATACCGGTCGATGTGCTTTTAATCTCCACTTCCTCCCAAATCATTTCCCCCGTCTCCCCCTATGAAATCAACACTGTTACTCAACATAGAATTTGAACTAGGGGAACTACTCACATATTCTTTTTCAATTTCTTGATAATCGTATTGAGTTCCAAACCTACTAGACTCAAATGACTGCCTATCAACAAACATAAAACAAGCAAGATACGAGTATTTTTGATTCAACTTATGTCTGGTTATTGTTGCTTCTATTTGACTTGGGGTGCAACCATTAAAGCTCCCATAATCTTTTTTCAGAAGTTTTGGTTGCTTTATCAAATATTGTTTTATCGCCTTTTTTTTAAAATAATTGAAATACATTGCTTAACTCTTTTTCACATATTCTGGTATATAAAAACTATTTTGCCATGGAATAGAAAAATTATCATTGAAGTGGTTTATAAATAAGTTTGCATAACTTTCCCCATTTTTTTCTGCCAGTTTAATACTGAAGATATTATCCCAAGGCAATAAAATAGGCGGCTTTTTCCGATAGCAAAGAAAATATAATAATATTCCTTCATCATTTACACTAACCCACATGGGTTGATTAGTATCTGACAAAACTCCGACCCCTTTGAGCCAATTAGACATACATGAAAATGGCTTTATTTCCTTCTGGACAATCAGTTGAGTTGCGATCTTATCGACAGCAACCTGCCTCACTTTTCGGCCACCTTTTGGATAAAAGTAAACCAGCCCACAAAAACCAATAAAAAATAAGGAAGCAAATAATAGAGAGTTAAACCAATTAAATATTAAAAAATCATCTTATATTCTTATGAGGGTTAGGTCATGAAGACAACAGTTAAAGATTGGTACATCGTTTCTGTTTTTGATGATGAGGAATTGATCGGCAAAATCCTCTGGGGCACTTGCGAAGAAGATGAGACTTACAGATTTTCACCGGGGAGCTATATCAGTACATGAAAGGTTGAAAAGATTTTTCCAAACAAAAGATTAATCATTACAGCGAGTGGCAGTTGCTATAAATTGATTGGCGAAGGCCAAAAGGCTCAAGTGCAAATAATTGACTTCGAACTCCTTCGAAACGGCTTTTCGCCTGAGCAGATCACCCAATTGAATTTGGCACCAAACGGTGTATTTCATTAAAAAATCAAGCAGGATATTATCATGACAACTCAAACAATCGATTTTCACAATGCCGAATGCTCAGCTTGTCACAAAAAACATGTCGATATCAGGACTGAGATAGTTGATCCTTCGCCAGAACATCCCAATGCAATTAGAAAGAAAATTATCTTTCGATGCGAAGATCACCTTAACTGTGATGTTGATGAAATTGAAAAGCTTGCGCTGGTCAAAAAGCGATTTCAAGATCTAGATGAAAGTGACCTTGTGGATGGTGACGATTTTTTGAATCACATTGTTCCAGACCAAGTAAATTTTTGCAGCCAGCTACCCTAGAAAAACAAAGCCCCGCAGCTTAAGTAAGCGAGTGCGAGGCTTTGGATTAGAAATAAATTAGCCATCGTATCTTTTTTTATAGTTCCGGTATGTGTTTGCTGCTACGAGTGCCATAAGCACATTGTAAGCCACTAAAAAAAATAAACCGCGTAATGGGCTGTAGAAAAAGCCTATAACCAATCCTGCTAACCCACCCAAAATAAGATGAAATAGCAACTGTCCTTTATAGTATGTAAAAAATGTCATCTAGTCTTACTCATTTATTTCTTTATTGACTACAGAAAGAGCTGCATCGGTTACAGCAGATGCTGCTGTTGCGCCGCCAGAGGTTAGCTGTTCACTAACATTAGAACCAACATAACTACTTCTAGTTGTATTTGATATCTGGGAACTAATTCCACCTGAATTTGATAAGTTATCAAGCTTATTCGTTATCGAATTTGCCCCCTTAGCACCTACGAAACCGCCAGCAGCGCCAGCTACAGTGCTTGTCGCTGCTTTAGTTAGATTTACCTCTTTGCCATTCGCAAGATCAGAAGTAACTGAACCAACACCATTTGCAGCGCCACTTACAGCAGTTGTTCGAGTTACAGCTTTAGACCCAGTTATAGCTCCTTTAACAGCTTGTGTTGCTGCTCTACCTGCAAAACCGCCAGTTACGGCACCTACTGCTCCAGCTATAGCAATATCAGTAACATTTATATCTTGACCAGTCGCTACCTGAGCAATTAACTCGACACCTGCACCTATAACAGCTCCCCACAAAAATTCGCCATCAGCACAAACCTAGGGGTCACACAAACCTAGCAAACCTAGGGGTCTAGCAAACCTAGGGGTCAGCAAACCTAGGGGTCACAGCAAACCTAGGGGTCACAGCAAACCGGCAAACCTAGGGGTCAGGTCTTGCCTTTTGCCACAATTTTACTGGCAAACCTAGGGGTCAGGTCTTGCCTTTTGCCACAATCTTACTTACACGCGAATAGTGTAATTGAAAATAATCACCCACCTATTTCTAAGTATATCCCCCAGATGCATAAGCGGCTTTTATTGCTTCATTTCGATTATCAAATTGCTGAGCGTATTCAGCTAATGGCAATGACTGGTTTCGCCTTTGTTTAAGGGGGACTTCACATAAATCACCTTCTTGCTCTAAAAGTAACGCTAAGTGCTCTTTAACAAATTCATCGTCACCTAAAAAACTTGATTCGATATATCAGTCCAAGGATCCACGCCTTTTCCTTGCTCGACAAATAACGCAAATTTTCGCCTTGCTATCGCTTTAAATTTTCAAAATTGGAGTAACATTTTGTCGATTTCAAGCCATGCTGGAACGTGTGCTTGGCCCATCGTAAAGTGCCAGCTACTCCAAGGCCAATCCGATAAGCTATCTACCATCTTTGCTCTAATTGGATTTAAAACAATATATCTGTTCAACTCTAATAAGTAAGCATCCTTATCAACCAAAATAGCCTTATAGCGCCCCTGAAATAAATGCCCAACACGTTGATGACTTCTATTAAACCATTGTGTATATACCCCGTTTAATTGGCGCATCCCTTTACTTAAATTTGCATCAGGAGTTTCAACTAATAGGTGGTAATGATTGCTCATTAAGCAAAATGAATGAATAACCCAGTTATAACGCTCGCATACGTCACCTAAAATACTTAAGAATCCATCAAAGTCAGCTTCATCTAAATAAATTGGCTTTCGTTCATTCCCTCGCGACGTTACATGGTACAAAGCTCCTGCGAACTCTAATCGTAGCGGCCTAGCCATCCTTTCACCTATCAATATTGGTAAATTAATAACTAAAATTAGGCCTTAATTAACGAAAAGGCAAAAAGAAAGACCTGACCCTTTTGCTTTTGCATCTTCTTTGCTGAATTTAAAGCTCAGCCAAATATGCTCTAAGGTGAGCCAAACATAAGCGTTGTTAGGCGGGTATCCTTCAAACTTATCAGAATAACCAAAAGCATCTACTAATTCTTTAAAGGAAAGTTTTAGTTCATCTGCTCTTTCAATCATTCGTTCCATCACTGGCCAATATGTCAACCAAATAGGGTTATCACTTCTATAACTGTCAAGCTATCTTTGAATAAAAGCTTTGCAAAATTGTGTTGGGTTATCTTTTGGGAGTGCCATATTAATTATCCTTCAATGCTATTTAGTCCAGCATATCCACATTGAAAAAGTTCGTCCGTATCTGAAGCATGTAAATTTTATCGACTTTAGATCGAGTAATAAAAAGCCCCATGAGAGTGGGGCTTTTTGTTCAAATTTGAGTGGATGTCATCTAAAGATTTGTTCTAAATTTTAAGTTTGGAAAAAATCCAGCTTAAGATCTTAAAAGACACACCATATAAGATAGCCAGAGAAAACAACATCAACGCAAAACCACTTAGAACGATAACTTTGTCATATTCCCTTAACGGCTTATTCACATCAATTCCCAGTTCCGCACCGACCTTATGAACTAATGTTATATAGATAAAGGTTACAATAAATACATTTATTGTATGTATGATTAACCTTACTTTTTTTCCTTTCTCTGATGTTGAATCTGAAAATTTTAAAGAACCCATATCAACAACCCGAACTATCTTTGCATACTTTATCTGCTGTAGCAGTACCTGCTGCTGCTCCTGTTGCATACCCAGCCCCAACCTGAACGTCCGCAGCTGCTGATTTGCTACCAGCATTTGTTAATGACTGTGAATTGCTTAACACTCTTTGAGAAGTTGATTCTGTCATATTATGACTAGCTTGACTAATAGAGTTATCTGGTAACCCCTTGGTCAATGCTCCTTTTACCGAATTTGCTGTACTCTTGGCTAAAGCGCCTCCAACAGCGCCTGTTAAACCTGCTGTCGCAACCTTAGCACCATCATAATTTCCAGTAGCAATTTGATTTACAGCTTCACCTGCCGCATTTGCACCACCACCTAGTAAAGCAGATGATACAACCCCGCCACCTAGAGAGCTTGCCAAACCAACTGCACCACCAACAGCCGATGCACGAGCAACAGAAGAAAAACTTGCGTTATCGTTTGTCAATAGTTCTGTGGCACCACCTATTACAGCACCAATTAGTGTTGCAGCTATTTGAATACCAAACTCACCATCAGGGTCTACATATTTATAAGGGTTATTATTGGCATACGTGTAGCGACCAAACCCATGCACAGGATTCCCACGCCCCATATGCCCCATGACATCCACAGGATCATTACTCATAAAGCGACCTATGACTGGATCATAGTATCGTGCCTGCATATAACTCAACCCTAAATCCGTGTCGAACTTATGCCTGTGTAGCCCACATCATCTTTTGCTGCTTCAATGCTATCCCCATACGGCTTATAATTCATAACCGATGGCGCGGCAGCAACTCCAGTACCTTCTTTAGCAACTAACTTACCTCCAAGATATATAATTAATGCCCCCTTTCGGTGTTTCTCGGTAAAGCAATTTACCAGCCTTATGTATAAGCTATAGCTGATACCTTTTGAGTCCACGGTCTTAATACGGCGATTATAGCCATCGTAAACATAATGATTACTATCCGATTTGACCATTTGGTTCGCAAGAATATAAGCAAAGGTATTCTTAACCATTATTTGTAATATTACCGAGGCTATAAAACAAATATGGTTAATTCAAAGTGCGAGGAATTGGACTCAAAAAGTCTATTTACTTATCATTTTTATCTAACTGGCTTGCGCAAGAGTAGCAGCTCTCTTTTGGCATGTTATATTTTAAAAATGAGCGAATAACTTGGTTTTTACCACATTTAGGGCATGTGTAGTTTATCGATTGAACAACCAAAATAATTGCAGTGACCAAACTCAGTATATAAAACGGATTTAAAAAGAAATCGACACGAATATCAATGAGGTTAAAGCCCATGATACAGACAACAAGCACTACTAATGTTATTTGGAATTTTTTGTGTTTTGCCATTTAAATACCAAGAACCTTTCTAACCTAAAGCTAAATACGCTTTATGTTATTAGCTATTTTTTAAGACTCAATGTGCCTGCTCGTTTAGTACTACTTCGCTTTGTTTGCGTGTTTTTTGCAGAATGAGTTTTCGTTTGTTTTGAGTCTGTACGCGCTTTTTTTACGTATTTCGAAAAGTCGCGCTTTTTATCGTTTTCTGCGCGAGGTTTTGGCGAAGGTTTGGTTTGCTGTTTGTTTTCATCTATAGAACGTTCTTCAGTTTTACCTGAATTTGCAATGGAGTTATTAATTTCAGCCATTTCTTGTTCTGTCAGGTGACGCCATTGGCCTACTTTCAAGCCTTTTAACGTCACATTCATGATGCGCGTGCGTTTAAGAGTCACAACTTCATAGCCTAGGTATTCACACATGCGGCGAATTTGGCGGTTGAGCCCTTGTGTCAATACAATAGTAAATTGCTGAGGGCCAGTTTGTGTGACTTTACATTTTTTTGTTACCGTATCGAGGATGGGAATACCATTTGCCATTTTATTTACAAATTGACGGTTTAACGGTTTATCAACGGTGACGACGTATTCTTTTTCGTGATTATTACCCGCGCGCAAAATCTTGTTAACGATGTCACCTTCGTTAGTTAGAAATATTAACCCTTCGGATGGACGATCTAAACGACCAATAGGAAAAATTCGCTCAGGATAGTTTACTGCTTTTACAATATTACTTTGAATTTTACGTTCCGTAGTACAGGTAATACCCACGGGTTTGTTGTAAGCGATATAAACAAGTTTAGGCTTTGCTTTGAGTGCTTTGCCATCGATAAGTACGTCGTCGGAGTCACTGACTTTAACGCCCATTTCAGGTAAATTGCCGTTAACCGTTACGCGACCTTCTTCAATATATTTATCGGCCTCACGACGTGAACAGAACCCTGTTTCACTGATAAATTTATTTAATCGCTTTAACTGTGTCATAACGTACTTCTATTGGAATGGTAAAGCCGCTAGTTTATACCAGAACGCTTAGGCAAACCAGACGCAATAAAGGCCGGTTAAAAAGCGGATTCCTTAAAAGCCACATTGGCGTTTTTTTGCAACAATAAGGAATGCAGCCGCTCAAAATCGAGCTGATAGGCAGTATTATTTGAACCGCTGAGCAAAAATGCGTCAAAGGGAACCGCAGACCAATCTTCGATGTCTCTTATCCAATTGTAATCGTTTACGTTTTGGTTGGTGATCACACCTAATAAAAACTTTATAGAATTATTATTCGTCCAATATGAGTGACCATTGTGATGATCGACCAGACTTATTAATGCCCATGCCCCCATCATAAAATGCCCACCGGCACTTGCGGTTAATCGTCCTTGTTCAATCAGTCTTAAGTTATCATCAAGCCAGTCCATGCCACCAATAAAGTACTGTTTATTATTTTTCTCTTTAACAGCATCCAGTGCACCAAGCGCCATTAAGTCAGAAGCACACCAAATAACGTTTGTCTGGGGGTAGCGATGTAATAGCCTGCGCACTTTATCTGTGGCCTCAGTTTTGTTCCAATTAGCATACACCACCTGCTCTAGCTCAACTTGCTGATTTTTTAAAAAGTGCTTTAAGCCGTTACTACGCGTGTCAGATTCAGTGCCATAGTGGCCATTAATAGCAACAAAATGCGCTGTTTGACCTGCATTTTCAGCACTGTCTAGCAGGGCTTTGCCAAGTTGTTCACCGGCTTTAAAGTTGTCGTGATACACTTCGCCTAACCAATATTTAAAATGCTGTTTTGGCTCACCGACTTGCTCTCTCTCAGCCCCTAGAATAGTTTCTTCTAGGGTAACAAACTTAACTTTGTGTTTTTCTAACAAGCTCATCGACTGCTCAGCGCCGCCTGGATAGTTAATTAAGACAACATAATCAGGTGTCGCATTGTATTTGAGGTATTGTTTGAGTTCTTCCAGCTGAATATGGCGATTCGCCCCGCCATAGATAATATCCAAATCGACATTAGTTTGCTTTGCAGCCGCCTGCATTACATCGGTCACTTTTTGCCAAAATGGTTCTTCTTTAATAGATGGATTTACAAATAACACATTAAATTGCTCGACGGCACAAAGTGGCATTGTGCATAGCATCAGTAAGCTAATTATCCAAAACCGCATAACATCCCCGAACAATTTTCTTTAAATTAAGTGTAGTACATACAGTGCGATTATGACGATAATTTACGCCATACATATTCACATGGACCATGCTTAAATAAACGTAAATATAAGGCACTAAAGCTCAGTTGAAGCAGGGCAATAAAAACGCTCAGTAGCCAATAATCAATCCGATTAAAGGTAACTACCCAGGAAGGAAATACAATTCGAAAGCACAACAAAAAGATCACTGTTTGCATTAAATATAAGGTCAATGACATACGACCTGCATTTTGTAAGGCCGTAAATTTATTTTTATTATTTCCGACAAGCTTCACAATTAAATGAATATAGAGTAAAGCAGTACTAAGGGCTGCAAACCAGTTAAATGGCTCAGCTAAAGCATATGTTAAAACGCTTGTGCTAGGCTCAACTATTAACCTCAAAAGCGTAAATCCAACGGCAGCAGGTAAAATAAAGTTAAGCTGTTTTGTCGTTAAACCGTTTACAAAAATGCCTTGTTTATAGAGTGCAACACCAATAAGCATAATACCCGCTGCCATCCATAATGTTATAAGCGGGAGCGCTATTAGCATCACAACAAACATGAGTATGTTACTCATAAACCCAGAAAAAAATGATGAATGCCAGTCTTGGTAAGCCTCTACAAAAATATCTGATTCACGAGTTAAGGGGCTCATATCAGGCTCAATAAAAGCCAGTAAAAATGAAATGACTGCACCAAGCGCTAAAAATCCAATGCCTTGCTTTAGTTGTTGATTATAGGGTTGGTCAATAAACTTTAATGTTAACCAACCTGCACACGCATAAATTAATAAAATATCGCCAGCCCAAAGTAAAAGACCATGTGCTAGACCTATAAAGGCAAGTATTTTTAAACGGTTATATTGTTTATCACGTAACTGAGGGTGCTGCCGTTGAATAACTAAACCTGCGCCAAATAACAGGCAAAAGAGTGTTCTGAATCGCCCATCAATAAAAATGAGATCGGCTATATGAATTATATTGTCAGATAAAGGTGGTTGTGGACTTGGCACATATCCATATTCAAAAACACCGAAAAAATAGGCATTCATAAACATCAGGCCAAGTACCGCGATACCCCGTAAAACATCCATATTTATATTGCGCATAAATCACTTATAAGTTTTGCCGACAGCTATCGCTCCAATTTACCGCATTTTCATAGATTTTGGGAAGATCTGCACTATCAATATTAATATAGACAACAGCTTGCTCTAATGCCCACCAACTGCCTGATTCGTAAGCTTTAACAGTCTCAAGTATATAGTAGAGAATGTTCTTTTCCTGCATCAATGCCGCATGGATATCATCAGGAAAAGGTAGTCTATCAAGCAGCTTTTCCATCGGTTGGTCAAGTATAGCATCCAGCAAAGAAAACAAACCTGTTAGAAACGCTTCGCCAGTGTGTTCTTTAGCGACTTGCAAGGCTATTAACTCACAAAAGCGTGCCCTAACAACACAAAGCCGAGTTAACTCGGCTGGTTTTGATTGCGCACTATGGGCGGTAATTATAAGACTTACAAACTTTTTCAGTCGTTCATTACCCAAATAAACAAGTGCCTGTTTTAAAGACCCTATTTTGCTTTTTATTGGAAAAACACCACTGTTGATCAGTCGCAATAGTTTATAGGCAAGGGCTGTATCAAGAGAAAACAAACCTGCCACTTCGTTAATATCGGGTGAAGGTCGCATAACTTCAGCGTAAATCGACAACACTAAGGCGTAGTTATAGTTAATGTCACGCTGTTGAATCATGGTTGGTTTTGCAAAAAAATAGCCTTGGAAAAAATCAAAGCCCATTTCATAGGCTTTTTTGTAATCTTCTTCCGTTTCAAGCTTTTCAGCGAGTAGTTTTATTTTTTTGTGCTTTTTTAGCTTATTGACGACAGGAGAAATTTCTTCGAAAGGCGTTTGTTTTACATCAAACTTTATTAATCGTACTAATTTTAAAAAACGATCCCATTCTGGTTGATAAACGAAATCATCCAGAGCAAGCTTAAAGTTATTATGAAAAAGTTCACGACAAAAAGCGTAGTTTTCGTCTGTTGGCTCCATGGTTTCCAACAGTTCGATAACAACATCTTGGTTAGGCAAAAAAGCGCATAAATCCAGTTTCAAAGACTCTGGACCAATATTAATTAACGCTTTTTTCCCCGATGTAATATGACGTGTACCTAAGTTGAGCTGATTTTCCATAATGAGTCGTGCTGTCGCAGTACTTTCAGCAACATTCGGAAAACAGTTTTTCTCACTATCACGAAATAGTAACTCATAGGCGACAACTTGTTGACGACGATTAAAGACAGCTTGCCTAGCAACAAATACAGCCACTTTACCTACTTTTTATTTATTATGTAACACTAAGTAATTAATAACTGAAATTGAAACAAAAGTCACCCTATTCCCAATAATAGTCCATTTTTTATTGATATAAGTCCGATAAATAATTTGTGGCGACTTGCTGCCAAGTAAAACGAGCACTTTTCGCTCGCTCGCAAATTGTACACCACAGCTCAGAATCTGTTTCCCTTAACGCTAATACCTCACTAAAACGATTAATGAGTGCACTACTTTGCTCGCTAAGATTAGCGCCTTCAAAACTAAAACCATTTTCTGAATCAACGACTGTATCTTTAAGCCCCCCCACACTATGAACAAGACATGGTTGGCCTGCTCGCATCGCTAGCATCTGGCTTATACCACATGGTTCAAACGAGCTAGGCATTAAGAATAAATCACCTAAGTGATACAGGTATTCGCCTGTTAAGTGTGCATACCCTTTTAAATATAATAAGTTAGCATTTCGTGCCATCGCCGCGGTCATTAATTGCTCAAGCGAGTCATCACCGGAGCCCAATATAATCATATAGCCATGGTATGTACTTAAACGAGCACACAATTCATCAATAACACGATGTTGATTATAAGGTTGCCGCAACAGCAAGGCTTTTTGATCCGTTAAACGGCCGACACTGGTTACTAATGGGCCTGAAAAGGAACGTGTTTTAAACTGTAAAAGCCGTTGATGCGCAATGTAGTGGGTTGAGTCAAGTATCGGACTTTTTGCCATCCATTGAAACAATGCCAACTCGGCATGCTGATACAGGCTAGCCAGTGTGCAATTATCAGGCTCTGCGACTGAGTATTCACAGCCATTGAGTATGCCAACTACTCGCCCTTCTTTATTAGCCGCCTGTAAGTCTTGCTCTAATCCTTCGCCACCAAAAAAACCATTGTCAGCATCGCTTGCTTTAAGGACCTCTTGGCAATAAGTTGGAGACACCAAGTGAACTTTATCAACTAAATTAATCGCTGTGCGCATCGGGTTAAAACAATCTGGGTAGCGAGGATCACACAATGTTTGACCATCGTAGCCTAAACTTGGAAACCATGCTTCTAAGCTCGAGCTATCCCCCTTAAATGGGCGAATACCTTGTAGGGCTAAATTATGAACCGTGTAGGCTAAAAAGAGGTTTGAAAACCGATTAAATCGCTTATCTGTTTTTAATAACAATGCGACACACGCACTATGCCAATCATGTAGGTGTAATACATCTGGGGTATTAATAACCCCTTGTAATAAAGCCTCACAGACTGCCGCATTGAACAGAGCAAACTTACTGGCATCTGTTGCAAATGGGCGGCCTATTTCATCATTACAATACACAGCACCGTGATGTCGGCTAAATTCCCAATGCGAAATAACAAGTTGCTTTATGCCCTGTTCCGACTGAGCTAGCTGCCACACTTCTAATTGCTCTATTTTGCCTGCAAATGAAACCGAGATACTGCCTAAGTGCTGACGCTCCAAATAATGGAAACCATAGTCAGGTATAACAACATCAACCGTTAAGCCTTTTTCAATCAAAGCCTTTGGGCAGTCTCTCACAACATCAGCAACGCCACCTACTTTGGCATTGGGTAACGCATCATTCTCTGCAGCCACCATCAACACATGCATGTTTGCAGTACTCCTTTTGAATATGTTTAAATCATGCAGCCACGGCAATACGCGCTAACTGCATGAGCACGGCATTAAGCAAGACGTTTGTTATCCTGCTCTTGTTGCTTTAGTTTCTTGGCAAGTTCATGCAACATGTCGCGGGTAACAAGCACAATGCCTTTTTTGGATACCCTAAAGCCATTTTCTTTGTCGACCTTATGATCGTAGCCAATTTCCAGTCCTGCCGGAATTTCACAGCTACGGTCAATAATTGCGCGTTTAATTCGACAATTACGCTGAATTTTTGCACCGGGTAGAATCACCGACTGTTCTATTTCACAATAAGAGTGTACATGCACATTCGAAAACAGCAGTGACTTTCTCACTAACGAGCCCGAAATAATACACCCACCTGAAACAGTGGAATCCACTGCCATACCGCGCCTGTCATCATTATCGAAAATAAATTTAGCAGGTGGAAGTTGCTCTTGGTATGTCCAAATAGGCCAACTTGGGTCATATAAATCAAGTTGCGGTTCAGGCATTACTAGCTCCATATTGGCTTCCCAAAACGAGTCTAGGGTGCCAACATCGCGCCAATACGGCTGACCTTCAAAGCCTGGATCTCTAAATGGATACGCATACACATTATGCTCTTCGATTATGGCAGGAATAATATCGTGGCCAAAGTCTCGGCCAGAGCCTTCTGTTTCAGCATCTTTTTTTAGCTGTTCAAATAAAAACTCGGTGTTAAAAACATAATTCCCCATTGATGCCAAACATGTGCCTGGTTTGCCAGGCACAGAGCTCGGGTTTGCTGGCTTTTCATCAAAACGGCGAACCCGTTTAGTATCATCAACTGTCATCACACCAAAAGTATTTGCGGCTTCTTCACAAGGCACTTCAATGCAGCATACTGTCATATCAGCCCCTGTTTCCACGTGCTTAGCTAACAGGCCGCCATAGTCCATACGGTAAACATGATCCCCTGACAAAATCATTACATACTTAGGTAGTTCATGGCGAATAATATCCATATTCTGAAAAACAGCATCCGCAGTACCACAATACCACTCATCACCATAACGCTGAGATGCAGGCAGTATTTCAACTGATTCTCCCAGCTCTTTCTTAAAGTGCCCCCAAGCACGATTTACATGACGAATTAATGAGTGTGATTTGTACTGAGTAGCAATCCCCACTCGACGAATTCCTGAGTTTATACAGTTGGACAATGGGAAGTCGATAATTCGATGCTTACCACCAAAGTACACAGCCGGTTTCGCTCGCCAATCTGTTAATTCGTGTAAACGTGAACCTCGCCCACCCGCTAAAATTAGGGCATACGTTTCTCTTGTTAAACTACTTATATATCGATTTGCATAACTTGGCATAACTCTCTCCGTCTTAAGTTAGCTACTTTTTTCTGTGTGTTGCTGTGTGCGAGTATCCAAAAGTGGTTCCAAATGCCATATGTCGTCACTGTATTGGCTTATGGTTCTATCGCTCGAAAACATACCACTGGCGGCCGTATTCAAAATGCTCATTTTGGTCCAATGTGATGTGTCTAAATAGGCTTGCTCAACATGTTCTTGCGCTTGTACAAAGCTGGCAAAATCATGGGCGACTAACCAAGGATCGTGTGGGCTTTTAATCGCGGCAATGATGTCGTCAAATAAATTGGGTTCAAAAAGATTAAAATGCCCACTTTCAATGAGCTGCATCACCTTATATAAGCTGTCAGTTTGTTGAATAATTTGCTCAGGGTTATAATGGGCTTTAATATCGTCAATTTGTTCTGCGCGGGCACCAAATAAGAAAAAGTTGTCTGCACCAACCGCATCTCGAATCTCAATGTTTGCACCATCTAATGTGCCAATGGTCAGTGCACCATTCAT
Organism: Pseudoalteromonas sp. PB2-1; assembly: GCF_045040605.1. Classification (NCBI taxonomy): domain Bacteria; kingdom Pseudomonadati; phylum Pseudomonadota; class Gammaproteobacteria; order Alteromonadales; family Pseudoalteromonadaceae; genus Pseudoalteromonas; species Pseudoalteromonas sp. PB2-1. The sequence continues at coordinate 346,071 of NZ_CP090668.1, read as the reverse complement.
CATGAATTTCATATTACCCGTGCCTGATGCTTCTTTGCCTGCTGTTGAAATTTGCTCTGATAAATCCGTTGCAGGGCAAATAGTTTCCATTGCGGTGACATTATAATTAGGCAAAAACGCAACACGTAAGTAGGGCTGAGCGAGTGGATCTTTATTGATAACCTCAGCGACGTTATTAATTAACTTAATGATCTTCTTCGCCATGTAATAGCCAGGTGCTGCTTTGCCACCAAGTAACACACAGCGTGGCACAATATTGTCTGTGTGGCCTTGACGAATTCGATCATATAAATGAATGATATGCAGTACATTCAAAAGCTGGCGTTTGTATTCATGAATACGCTTAACTTGCACATCGAACATCATTGAAGAATCAAACTCAACACCACAGCGGGCTTTAACTAAATCAACTAAACGCTGTTTGTTAGTGCATTTAACTGCTTGCCATTGTTTGTGGAATGCTTCATCGTCGTAATAACGACGTAGCAGGCTAATTTTGCTGAAATCAGCAACCCAATCATCACCGATTTTGCTGGTAATTAATGTGCTTAACGCAGGGTTACAATGAGCAAGCCAGCGACGAGGAGTTACACCATTTGTCTTGTTATTGAATTTGTTAGGCCATAACTGATAAAAGTCATTAAATAAGCCAGCTTTCAATAGTTCAGTATGCAGGGCTGCTACACCATTGACGGAGTAGCTACCAACAATCGCTAAATACGCCATACGAATTTGCGGCTCGCCACCTTCTTCAATTAACGACAAAGCTTGTTGCTTGCCAACATCGCCTGGCCACGCTTGTGCAACCTCAGCTAGAAAACGAGCATTAATCTCATAAATAATTTCTAAAACACGGGGCAGTAAACGAGAAAATAATGACACCGACCACTTTTCAAGTGCTTCAGGTAACAGTGTATGGTTTGTGTATGCCATTGTTTTTGTGGTAATTAGCCACGCTTCATCCCAATCAAGCTCATAATCATCGACAAGTAGTCTCATGAGCTCTGCTACAGCGATACTAGGGTGAGTGTCGTTTAACTGAAATACATGATGATCGGCAAAGTCAGAAAAGTCTTCACCGTACTGATTAACCCAAATATCAATGATGTCTTGAATACTGGCCGATGATAAAAAGTATTGTTGACGTAAACGCAGCTCTTTACCGTTTTCGCTACTATCGTTGGGATATAGCACCATGGTAATTTGCTCTGCTAAGTTCTTACGTGCCACAGCCTCAGAGTAACTGCCTGCATTGAACTCACTTAAATCAAACTCATCGGTGGCTTCTGACTTCCACAAACGCAAGGTGTTAACTATGTCATTTTTATAGCCAGGGATTGGCACATCATAAGGTACGGCGAGTACGTCTTGGGTATCAAGCCACTGACGATGTACTCGTCCTTGTTTGTCTGTATAGCTGTCTAGGTGACCAAAAAATTTAACCCGTTTTGACTGCTCTGGTGCGCTTAATTCCCACGGATGGCCTTCGCGTAGCCAGTTATCTGGTTGCTCAACTTGATGACCATTTTCAAGTGCCTGATTAAACATACCGTATTCGTAACGGATACCATAACCAATAACAGGCAGAGCAAGACTGGCGCAGCTATCCAAAAAACACGCTGCAAGACGCCCTAAGCCACCATTACCAAGCCCTGCATCGTGTTCAGCTTCTGCAACTTGTTCAAGTTCAGTACAATATTGCTGCAATGCTTTTTCAACTTGCTCATCTAAATCAAGATTCAAAATTGCATTGCCAAGTGCCCGTCCCATTAAAAACTCCAGTGATAAATAGGCAGTTTTTCGACGCTTTTGCTCATGTATTTGCTGCTTAGTAACACGGCAGCGGGCCACCAGCCTGTCACGTATTGTTAATGCTAACGCATGATATAAATACAGTTGTGACTTGCCGACTTTGTCACGCCCTAAGGTGTAGTAAAAATGGCGTGATAAATCATCCTCTAAGGTGCTTTCATCAATAATTGGCGCGTCTTGCCACCCTTTTACAACACATGCTTGCTCAGCATTTTTAGTCATGACTTTAGTCCTCTGAATTGGCGGTAAAAACCCAGCTACTCATTGCAGCTATTTGTTGTTCCATATCTTCATTGGCGGATATTGGATGAATACTGCTAACAGCGAGCTGCCACTTAGCTTTTTCTAAATGAGGAAGTTGACAGCTAACAGCCTCAGACCCTGCATTTAGAATGATTAAGAGTGCTTGGTGTGTATGTTTATCGGTTAAGCTATACATTAGGAACTGACGCTCAGCTTCATGCCAGTCGTCCTGTTGCATTGCGTTACCCTCTTCGGTAAACCATGCGACGTCATACCGCGTGTCATCATCGTGCACAAAGAAACGGTGCTTAAAGACACTAAATTGTTTGCGTAAACGCAGCACATCATCAATGAATCGAGTCAATGGGTGGCTTAATTGAGAATCTTTCCAAGCAAGCCAACTGGTGCGGTTATTTTGGCAATACGCATTATTATTACCGCCCTGTGAGTGAGCCATTTCACTGCCCGACGCAAGCATAGGCACGCCTTTGGAAAGCAATAAAGTTAGCAACATATTTTTTTGTTGTTGTAATCGTAATGAGCTTACTTTTGCATCGTTAGTAAAGCCTTCAACTCCACAGTTAAATGAATAATTTGCACTATGACCATCACGATTTTGTTCGCCATTAGCTTCATTATGCTTTTGTTCGTAACTGACTAAATCTGCCAGCGTAAATCCGTCATGGCTAGTGATAAAGTTAATACTGTTTAAAGGGCCTCGTAAGTTATGCTCAAATAGATCGAAAGAACCATGTAAGCGTTTTGCAAGTTCACCAATTAAGCCTGGCTCTTGTTTCCAAAAACGTCGAACGGTATCGCGGTATTGATCATTCCACTCACGCCAAGGCGCAGGGAAAGCACCAAGTTGATAGCCTCCAGGCCCAATATCCCAAGGCTCAGCAATTAACTTTACTTTATTAAGTACAGGGTCTTGGTTTATTGCCTGTAAAAATGAATGGGCTTGATTAAAACCGTTTGGGTTGCGCCCTAAGATAGTCGCAAGATCAAATCGAAAACCATCCACGCCCATTATTTCAACCCAATAGCGTAAACTGTCGAGTACCAATTGCAATGTGCGTGGAGAGTCAATGTTGAGCGTATTGCCACACCCCGTGTCATTAATATAATGTGATGGTTTTTCAGCCACTGTTCGGTAATAGCCTAGATTATCTAAGCCTCGCAGTGATAACAAAGGACCATCCGTGCCAGCCTCGGCAGTATGGTTGTAAACAACATCTAAAATAACTTCAATGTCTGCTTTATGAAGGGTTGCCACCATATCTTGAAATTCACTGACATCATCTTTAACCAAGTAATCTTTATGGGGAGTGAAAAAGTTTAAGGTGTTATAACCCCAATAATTTTGTAACCCTTTGGCAGTAAGAAACTGTTCACTGATAAAAGCTTGCACAGGCAATAACTCCAAGCAAGTTATGCCCAACGTACGTAAATGCTCAATGAAACGAGGATGGCTCAAGCCTAAAAACTTTCCTTGTAATGGCTTTGGAATGTCTGGGTGTCTACATGTTGCCCCTTTAACATGGCACTCATAAATCACGGTTTTGCCCCAGCTGTGATTTGGTCTTTTACCCGAATATGGCTTAACTTCTCCGACACGCGACTTAGGCATATCAATGGCATTATTCACTTCACTTAAGGTGCCTACCGGCATTTGCCCATAGTGGCGTTCACTCCAAGTAAATTCACCGTAAAAGTCCTGCGCATATGGGTCTAACAGGAGTTTGTGTTTATTAAAAAACACTCCTTTATCAGGTGCATATTCACCATCGGCACGAAAGCCATATAACGCTCCTTTTTTTAATGGGCTGACCAAAAGTGTCCACACACCTCCTTCGTTCATATTCATCGGTAGCGTTAATACTTCCGAGTGACCACTACTATCAAACAAGCACAGTAAGATATGCTTTGCCTGTGGCGCATAGACGGCAAAGTTAACCCCCTCTTCAACAACGGATGACCCCAGAGGCTGCGTAAAGCCGATTTCCAACCGCACACTATGACTCATGATTCACCTTTTTAAGGTAAATTGTGGCAAGGCCAGGTAAAGAAATACTCAAACTTTGTTTAAAGCCGTGACTTAGCGTCGTTTGCGTACTTATTGTTTGATTTGCCATGCCTGTCACTTCTACACCTGAGCCAAAATAATCTTGCTTATCGGTGTTAAAAACAACCTGATAATCACCCGCTTTAGGTACACCAACGATGAAGTCATGATAGACCTGCGGGGTTAAATTGCTGATCACAATTACAAAATCATCGGCTTGTTTTGCATAGCGAATGAAACTAAAAATACTTTGCTTTGCATTGTTGCTATCAAGCCAAGCAAACCCAGCAGGGCTGGTGTCTTGTTCGTACAGTGCGGGCGTATTGCGATAGACCTCATTTAACTCTTTAATGGTTTGCTGCACACCACAATGACTAATATGCTCAAGTAAGTGCCAATCTAACGATTGATCGTGATTCCACTCGTTACGTTGCGCTATTTCAGCCCCCATAAAAAGGAGCTTTTTGCCTGGATGCGCCCACATAAACGCATAATAGGCTCTTAAATTAGCGAATTTTTGCCAATCATCGCCGGGCATTTTTTCAATAAGCGACCTTTTGCCATGTACAACCTCATCGTGACTGAGAGGCAAAATATAATTTTCACTGTAAGCATAAACCATTGAGAAAGTCATTTCGTGGTGGTGATGCGCACGGTATAGTGGGTCTCGCTGCATGTAGTGCAGACTGTCATTCATCCAGCCCATATTCCATTTGTAGCCAAATCCTAAGCCATCATGATCAACTTGGCGTGTAACACCAGGCCATGCTGTTGACTCTTCTGCCACCATCATGATGCCTGGATTGTTTGCGTAGCAGCGCATATTCACTTGCTTTAAACACTCAATGGCCCCGAGATTTTCACGGCCGCCATATTGATTAGCAACCCACTGCCCTTCTTCTCGGCTGTAATCTAAGTAAAGCATTGACGCCACAGCATCAACACGCAGGCCATCAATACCAAATTCATGCAGCCAATACATCGCATTCGCAATCAAAAAACTGCGTACTTCAGCCCGATCATAGTTGTAGATATAGGTATTCCAATCAGGGTGAAACCCCTGACGAATGTCTGCGTGTTCATAAAGGTGAGTGCCATCAAAACAATGCAAACCATGCGGGTCACTTGGAAAATGCCCAGGCACCCAATCTAATATAATTCCTAAGTTTGCTTGATGACATTGATTAACAAAATAAACAAAATCTTCAAAGCTACCGTAACGGCTTGTTGCCGCAAATAAACCTACCGGTTGATAACCCCATGAACCATCAAATGGGTATTCGCTAATTGGCATTAACTGTAAGTGGGTAAAACCAAGTTCTTTGGTGTAAGGGATCAGACAATCGGCAAGCTCTCGCCATGTTAGATATCGATTATTATCTTGTCGCTGCCAAGAGCCTACATGCACTTCATATATACTTATTGGCGCATCAATGCTATTGCGCTTGGCACGATTAGCCAGTGCGTGCTTGTCAAGGTGTACCTCTGCCTTGCTACACTGTAAAACAGAAGCAGTGCCAGGCGCCTGTTGCATTTTAAATGCAAATGGGTCCGCTTTTTCAAGCACTTCACCACTAAGAGTGGTAATCGCAAACTTATAACATTGGTCTACTTTTAGTGCAGGAATAAATAACTCCCACACACCACTTGCAGGATGAAACCGCATAAAATGGCGGCTGCGTTGCCAATAATTAAAATCCCCAATGACTGAGACACTCGCGGCGTTAGGTGCCCACACTACAAAACGGACTCCTTGTACACCCTGCTGATCTGTAAAATGAGCACCAAAGTGTTTATAAGCATGCTCAAGGCTGCCCTCATTGAACAAATACATTGCCTGTTCGTCGAGTGTGCTTACAAAGCTATATTCATCGTACTGTTGCTCGCACCCTTGCTCATAGTTGACGTCAAGTTTGTACTCAGGAGCAGACTCTGTATGGATTGTCGCAACAAACAAATCACTTTGCCCTTGCCTGTGTGCTGGTACAATGAGTGAATCGAGCACAACGGATACTGTTTTTGCTCCTGGTAAAAAGCAACGTACTTCATAACTTTCACTATTCACTTTATGTGGCCCTAAAAAGCTGAATGGATCTTTAAAGCAGCCAGCAGTTAAAGCCGTGATCTGTGCCTGATAAATCAGTGGTTGTTCAATGTGCTCTTGGCGGACACGACTTTGCATTTATTGCTTCCTTATGGAGATTAAATTGGCTAACAATGATGCTTTAGAATCGATAATATGCTTTGCCGAACGTGACAATAAACGCCGCCAATTTGGGTATTCTTGATCAGTGCCAGGGATGTTTACGGGCAATACTTGCTCGTCTAAATCATCTATTTGAATGGTAAATAACTGTGCAGGAGCCTTAGCAAGACATGTCGCTAATGCTTCATACACTTCTTGTGCCTGTGCATTAGGGCTTAACTCCTTCGCACTTTGACGATAAATAAAATGCAACATCCTTTGTTTTTCAATGTCTCGCGCTGCGATAAGTTCATAGCTCTCGGCCTCATTTATCAATCCATATTGCTGTTTTACAGTGATATCATAACCAGTCCACCAACCAGAAAATGGCGGGACATCATGATTGGCAATCATTAATAAACTGTGCTGCGAAAAATGTTCAGCCAAGAGGAATTCCCCATCCTGATCTTTTTCAAAATAAAACAAACCATTTGAATAAATAGCACTTGCTTCAAGTGCCTCTCTTACTTCATTAGGGACAACCCCTAAATCTTCACCAATTACGACACACTGATTAAGATGAGATTCTATTTTTAAAATGGCAAGAAGATGTTCAAATGGGTAATAAACATAACAACCATCTTGCTGTCCTTGGTTCTCAAAACACCACCATAATCTGCGTATAGCCATAACATGGTCAATTCTCAGTCCGCCTACATCTTCCATATTGGCGCGAATTAAAGAACGGTAAAATGCAAAGTGATCTGTACTGAGTTTTTGTGGGTCTAATGCAGGTAGCCCCCAATTTTGGCCTCGCTCTGCCCAAGGATCCGGTGGTGCACCAACATAAGCACCATGAGAAAATAACGTATATTGACTTTTAAACTCACTGCCATCTCCAGCGCAGCCCACTGCCAAGTCGTTTATTAAACCAATATCCATATAGCAATCAGCAGCTAGTTGTTGGCAAAAGTTTAGCTGAGAGTGCGCAAGCCACTGTAAGTAACTTGCGTATCGGCTATCTTCTGCATCCAGTGTTGCTAGGCTTTGGCTATGTACGTTACAAAACTCGTCGAATTGGGCTTTACGTTCGTCCGATGCGGTATTGCAAAAGTGTGCGTATAAGCAATCGAACACGTTATATTTAAAATCAGTGACTAGGGTGTAATCTATGAACTGTTCTGAGTTGATTGGCAGCTCAGCCAATAATTTTTCAAGCTTAGTATTGTGCTTTGCGTCCTCACATAGAGACACCGCTATATACAGCGGGTTTAACAAAGCACGGCTGTTTGGGCTGTATGGGCTTGCCCGCTCTGGGGCGTGTTCAAAAAGTAAATGTAGTGGGTTGAGTAAAATATAATCCATCCCATGGCTGGCCGCATCACGAATAAGGGAAGCCAAGTCAGCAAAATCACCAATACCAAAGCCTGCATGATTCACTAAACTGTAGAGCTGAATAGATAAACCCAAACGTTTTTTATCTTCAACTTGAAAACATGTTTGAGGGGTTATCCAAAGTTGACTACGACTGTGTTGATCTGCCACAGATATATACGCATCATGATAACCAATAGGCATAGGCGGCACAGGTAGCGCGACCTCGATATAACGAACACCATTTAAACCATAGTCACCTAATACATCTAAACCTACAAAGCTTTCTCTGTTAGCGGTTATTCCGAGTGACGGGATTGATAGCTCACAATGATGCTCAAGTAAGCGCTCATCTATACGCACTTTTAACAGTCGGTTTTCAGCGCTGACAAGGCTTACCGGCGGCAATAAATTGAGCCAATTACCTGCATCAAGCGTAAAGTTTAGCTGTTCAATTGTATTTATGTCGTCAGTATGAATACCGCAGCAACGTAAGGCACAAGCGCGAGTATTCTCATCGAAAACAACATGCTCGCCTGTGTACTTTGTATACTCGTAGCCAATACCATAAAGATAAAATAACTGCGAAAGTGACTGCATTAATGCACCTATTAAGCGCGTTGAGTGTTTACAACACTATTTTCAGTACCAAAAACATTAGGAGTATAAGCGTCAGCTTGATGGTCGTTATCCCAAACATGACCATTGATGAGGTAACGAAAGTGAAATTGTTTATCGAGCGGTAAACGCTGCTTGCACTTGAAAACCTGTTCTTTTTTGTTGTATTTCATTGGCACTGGCTGCCAATCTGTAAACTCTGCAACTAATTGCACATTTTCAGCGTCTGGGTGCTGAAATTCAAAAGTAACTTCGGTTTCGTCTTTGGTTTTAAAAAAACGTTTACTTAACATAGTGGGCTCCAATTCAACCAGATGGTTAATTAATCCTTGCCACAGTGCCGTGTTCAACTACTCAACAGTCGGGGCTGTGTATTACATGCGCTAAAAACTGCCTAAAAGAACATGTACCTTACTCAGTAAATCAAATCTTTGTTTACGCATTATGACAGTGCAAAATATTTGTGCACGCACCATAAAAGTGCATAAAACAAACAAAAACATGATTAATCAAACTTCTAACCTTAAGTCAGCAATAAACGAACCAATTTGAAAGTTAAATTCTCATTTACTCTAAATACTGAACTTGAGTCATTTCTCAGTAAAAAGTAGTTAATAAGTAAGTGTTGGTAAAGTGAATTAAATTGAAGTTAATCGTGTAGTACAAAGTATTTTTAAGAGATTAAAGGCCTGATTATTGCACTCAACAAATACAACTTTTTACTTACTTAACAGATTAACATTCTAATTACATTACAAAAGGTTTGTCTATTTTAGTGACAAGCCATATACTGAAAAAATTAACTTACGGGTTGGTAAACAATATAATAGTGCCCAGGACGGTAGTGAATAATGGCCAATGCTCTTCGTATAGTATGCAGTTGTATGATAACCATAGTAGCTTTTTTTTATGGTTTAAACATTTTATTAGTTAAACAGGTTAACGATCTCTCTTATCAACCAAATACAACTATGCTTTCCACTTTCTCAATCCCCCCATCAGGTATAGCACCGGCTCCATGGTACAACATTCTATTAACTGGCCAATACACGCTCACTCATAACAAGCAAAATTACGTTGTCGTTAAAGCCGACACACAAACAGTCACGGCAATTGAGACAAAGCAGCTCATTACTTCAACTTTGATGGCACCTATTAATATTATCATTTTGTTGCTGTTAATTATTGCTATCACATGGTTGGTCAGCCTAAGACGTCAAAGCGATAGCATGAAACAGACGATTAAAGAACTTAACATTCAAACTTCAGCTCTACTCTCCAGCCTAAACCTTACTAACACACATTCAGCTTCGCAATCTACGCTTTGTAATTTGCAAGCAAATGTTCATGCCTTGAGCGCGCACATTACCACCTACACTCGCGAGTCTCAGGCGAGTATTTGCCAAGACAAATTGACCCTACTGATAGACCGCCATGCATATTTAGAGCATTTAGCCAGACAACTAAGTGTTGCAGAGATAGATAAACTCAATTGTGCGCTTTTATTTATCGATTTAGATGGTTTTAAACAGGTAAATGATTCATTTGGCCACAGCTTTGGCGATGAAGTACTTATTCAGGTAGCTGCTCGCTTAACGGGTGTGCTTCGCCATCACAAGCTCAACAATATTTCTGCCACCAGCCAGCTTGAACAAAACTTAGCTCGTTTGGGAGGAGATGAATTTTCTATCTTTATTAATCACCTGACCTCAAAAGAGCAAGCACTTGAAATTGCTAAAAATGTTTTAAAAGAAATCGAGAGGGATTTTGTACTCGGTAATAAGCTGATTAAGATCAGCGCAAGCATAGGCATTGCAACCTACCCTGACAGTGCAGCGACACCTCACACATTACTGCAAATGGCTGATGTGGCGATGTATCGTGCCAAAACTGATGGCCGTGGTATTTTTAAAGTGTATTCCCCTGAAATGGGCAATAAAATGCGTCGCTATCATTACTTACTTGAGGAAATGCGCCTTGCAATTGCCTCTGAAAACTTTCATTTATTCTTTCAACCGATTGTAGATGTTGACGATTGCGCAATCGATTATTTTGAAGCTTTGGTACGCTGGGAACATCCAGTTGAGGGCGCTATTTCTCCTGTTGAGTTTATTCCTATTGCTGAAGAATCGAATCTTATTTTAGAACTCGGCGATTGGATCATGCTTGAGTCATGTCGGCAGATGGCTGCATGGTATAACGCGGGGATGAAGAAAGTGAAAATATCGGTGAATATTTCTGGCATTCAGTTAAAACACCGGGCAATTTATGATTGGGTAATGGCCAAACTTTCTAAAACAGGACTGCCAGCAACTGCTATTATGTTGGAAATAACAGAGTCGACATTAATCACCGCAAGTAAAAAAATTATAAACGACCTAGAGAAATTACGCCGTGAGGGTATCACTATCGCCATCGATGACTTTGGTACTGGTTTTAGCTCTTTAAGTACCCTTGCTGACTTACCGATTGATGTAATAAAACTGGACAGACTGTTTATTGCGCAAGCCAATGACAACCCAAAATATAATAAGATACTTCACTCTGTCAGTGAGTTAGGCCATAAACTAGGTTTAAAAATTGTGGCCGAAGGCGTTGAAGAGCTTGCACAATTTGAACTAGTTAAATCAATGGGTATTAGAAGTGTGCAGGGCTACCTTGTTAGCCAGCCCGAATCATCTTTTAATGTAGGCCACAAAGTACTCCACGATAACGTCAATTTTATTGCAACAACAGGCACAAGTGTTTGGAATATACAGAGACAACATTAATAAGCTATAATCACATTTAATATCTAAATCCCAATCCCTTGTTAATGTTGAAAAAAAGTCTATTAATTACACTAACCCTGAGCGTGACGCTTGCCGGTATTTTTATCGGTACATCAATTTATACTTTATACAGTAAAAAACGCTTATCTGTTGATCCTAAAGTCAAGGAAATATCAGGGATAGAATTTGATAAAAAGCATCGCCTTTGGGCAATTAACGATAGTGGCGACCAGCCAAAACTGTATCGTTTAAATGAGGATGGCTCAATCGCAAAAGAAGTGTTAGTCACCAATGCCAAAAACATTGATTGGGAAGATATGACTCAAAATAGGTTCGGGCATTTCTTTTTAGGGGATTTTGGCAATAATAACAATGACCGAAAATGGCTAACCATTTATAAAATAGAAAACCCTATTGATATAAAGGGTAATACAACACAAGCTGAAATCATAAAATTCACCTACCCTGAAATGGATGGCAGCCCAATCCTCCCCAATAAACGTAACTTTGACTTAGAAGCATTTGTTGCTTTTAACCATCATTTGTATTTATTTACCAAAAACCGTACCGAGCCATTCGATGGCATTACCAATGTTTATAAAGTAGGCGACCATGCCGCAAATTTCGATGCCGAATTAATTGACTCATTCAAAACCTGCACGACGATGGAAAAGTTATGCTGGGTCACATCTGCCGCGTTAAGCCCTGACAGAAGTAAACTTGTTTTACTTGATTCGACTAGCATCTGGTTATTTGAAAACTTTAAAGGCGATAAGTTCTTCTCAGGTGATGTGTCACGTATAGACTTAGGTATCGTCACTCAAAAAGAAGCTATCACATTTTACGATGATAACACCATCGTGTTTACCGATGAAGAATTTAAAGGTATCGGTGGCAATGCATATGTTATACAACTTGATGAAGTCGAAAAGAAAGTCATTCGCAAAGCACCTCAAGCAGATACAAATTAAATATCTATAGCCAAAAACTGAATGAGTAATTTCTGAACCGAGTAAAAACAATCTTGATCCAAATTAAGGGTTAACGTTTAAATTTCGTCTCTAAAATCACTGACGATGTAGTACGCTCAACCCCATCTAAGTTACCAATATCATCTAAAAGGTGGCTCAGCTTTTCAAGGTTTTGGGCTTGCACAACTGCAATCAAATCAAACTCACCGCTAATTGCGTAGAGCTGCGAAATGGCATCAATTTGCTTCAACTCAAGATTGGTTTTAGTGGTCAATTTTTGTTTTACTTTAATTGAAACGTGCGCCGATACCATTTGGCTCAAATAGGCATCACCATAGTCAACACTGTAGCCTTTGATCACACCTGTTTCTTCTAGTTTTAACATTCGGCTTTGCACTGTTGAGCGCGATAAGTTAAGCGCCCTGGCAAGGTCTGAAATACTCGCACGGGCATTTGTTCTTAGTATAGATAATAGCTTTTCGTCTTGTGGCGTTATCACTTTGACTACTCTTTTCGTTAATTTGCTTTTTATTTTAGTCATTTTTCACAAAATAGCACTGCAAATTTAAGTTTCTAACCCAGATAATAGTAAAAATAGATAAGAAAAATAATCTCATCGTGCTTAATTAGGCAGGAACGGCTTAACTGACCTATTTTTTGCAATTTAACTTTTTTCATACTAAGCCATATTTAGGTGCAACAAATGCAAGTAACAAGAGAACTTTTCAACGACGTAATGGTACCAAACTATAACCCATCTGAGGTTATCCCTGTTCGCGGAAAAGGCTCACGTGTTTGGGATCAAAACGGTAAAGAATTTATTGATTTTGCAGGTGGTATTGCCGTTAACTGTTTAGGTCATTGTCACCCAGCTCTTGTCAATGCGCTTAAAGAGCAAGGTGAAAAAATTTGGCACTTATCAAACGTAATGACAAACGAGCCTGCACTGCGCTTAGCTAAAAAGTTAACGGACGCTACATTTGCAGATAAAGTGTACTTTGCAAACTCAGGTGCAGAAGCCAACGAGGCAGCATTAAAATTAGCGCGTCGCTGGGCATTAGATGTACACGGCGAGCAAAAAAACCAAATCATCGCGTTTAACAAAGGTTTCCACGGTCGTACATTCTTCACTGTTACTGTAGGTGGCCAAGCTGCTTACTCTGATGGCTTTGGCCCTAAACCTGCTGCCGTTGATCACTGTGACTATAACGATTTAGCTGCGTTTGAAGCACTTATCAGCGACAACACATGTGCCGTAATGATGGAGCCATTACAAGGTGAAGGCGGTATCATTTCACCAACAAACGAGTTTATTAAAGGTGTTCGCGCGTTATGTGACAAACACAATGCTTTACTTATTTTTGATGAAGTACAAACAGGTGTTGGTCGTACTGGCGATTTATACGCATACCAAGGTTTAGGTGTAACACCAGATATTCTTACTACAGCAAAAGCGTTAGGCGGTGGTTTCCCAATCGGTGCAATGATCACAACGGCGAGCATTGCAGAGCATTTAAAAGTAGGCACACATGGTTCAACTTACGGTGGTAACCCGCTTGCATGTGCTGTAGCTGAAGCGGCTTTTGATACTGTCAATACTGAAGAAGTACTCGCAGGTGTTAAAGAGCGTGAACAGCTTTTACGCGACGGCTTTGCTGCAATTAACGACAAATACGATGTATTTAGTGAAGTACGTGGTAAAGGTCTATTATTAGGTGCGGTACTTAACAGCAAATTTGAAGGCCGTGCACGTGACTTCCTAGTAGCAAGCACAAAACACGGTTTAATGAGCCTTGTTGCGGGTACAAATGTTGTGCGCTTTACGCCATCTTTAGTTATCCCTCTTGAGGATATTAAAGAAGGTTTAGCTCGCTTTGAAAAAGCGGTTGCAGACGTTGTAAACGGTTAATTCTAGTTGGCGTGCTGCTAAACCAGTGCGCCATCGGAGAGCAATGAATGCAAGTATTACGTCCTATCACAGCAAATGATTTTGCCGCGTTAAAGCAAATAGCGATGGAGTCTGGTCATGGGTTTACCTCATTACCTGTTGATGACACCTTGCTACAAGAAAAAATCGATCGCGCCGAGCAAAGTTTTGCAAAAAACATCAATAAACCACAAGACGAAACCTATTTATTTGTTTTAGAAGACAGTAAAACGGGTGACGTTATCGGCACTACAGCGATTGAAGCCGCTGTAGGTATGTCGGTGCCTTTGTATCATTACCATCTTGGAAAAACTGTTCACCATTCACGTACTCTCAACGTGTATAACACCGTTGATATTCTGAGTATGTGTAATGACTACACAGGCTGCTCTGAGATTTGTACCTTGTTCTTACGTGAACAAAACCGCAAAGGCTTAACAGGTCGCTTTTTATCGCGTTCGCGCTTTCTATTTATGGCGCAGCACAGCGAACGTTTTGCTGATACCATCATCGCAGAAATGCGTGGCGTAAGTGATGAAAAAGGCCATTCACCTTTTTGGCAATGGTTGCAAGAGCACTTTTTTAGCATTGAGTTTCCACAAGCTGATCACCTAGTCGGTTTAGGCGATAAAGTATTTATCAGCGAATTAATGCCTAAATACCCAATCTATGCCAACTTACTGAGCAAAAAAGCGCAAGCTGTGATTGGTAGGGTTCATGAAAAAACAAAGCCTGCACTTAAACTGTTAGAAAAAGAAGGGTTTGAGCACCGTGGGTATGTCGACCTTTTCGATGCAGGGCCCACTGTTGAAGCAAAACTTGGCAATATTCGCAGTGTTCGTGAGTCACAAGTGTGTCCTATCACCATCGGTGAACTTGCACACATTAATGAGAAAAGCTCAGATACATTAGCTATTTGTAATCAAGGCGTGAATGACTTCAGAGCAACATTCACCAAACATGCTCATTATAACCACGCTAAGCACACGCTAATCATCAGCCAAGAAGTGGCAGATGCACTTAAATTAAAACAAGGGGATGCAGCACGGTTCTTCCGTTTGTAACCACTTAAGGAGTTTAAAATGAGTGTCACAACTCAACTTATCGATAACCAATGGCAAGCTGGCCTTGGTCATGATTTTAGTTCTATCAACCCAAGTAATGGCGAGGTTGTGTGGCAGGGTAAAACAGCCACGGCTGGACAAGTAGCTGATGCAATTAAAGCAGCTCGTAGTGCGCAGCTAGGCTGGGCTGATATGACCCTTGAAGAGCGTATTGTTATTCTTGAAAACTTTGCAGCAGAGCTTAAAGAGCATAGCGAAGAGTTTGCAACAATTATCGCCCGTGAAACAGGTAAACCACTTTGGGAAACACGTACCGAAGTAGGCGCAATGACAGGTAAGATTGCCATTTCTATTAGAGCCTATCACGAACGTACGGGTACCACAGAAAACCCAATGCCTGGGGCGAAAGCGTTTATACGTCACAAGCCACATGGTGTTGTTGCAGTGTTTGGTCCTTATAACTTCCCAGGTCACTTACCGAATGGTCATATTGTGCCTGCTATTTTAGCGGGCAATACGGTTGTATTTAAACCATCAGAACTCACCCCTCATGTTGCAGAGTTTACCTTAAAACTTTGGCTAAAAGCCGGCTTACCTGCCGGTGTCATTAACCTTGTACAAGGTGAAGTCGACACAGGTATTGCACTCGCTTCTCACCAAGATATAGATGGCTTATTCTTCACGGGTAGCTCAAATACAGGTCACCTATTACATAAGCAATTTGCAGGTCACCCTGGTAAAATCTTAGCGCTTGAGATGGGTGGGAATAATCCACTTATCGTAAAAGATGTTGCTGATGTAAGTGCCGCTGTTCACGATATTATTCAGTCTGGTTTTATTACGTCTGGCCAACGTTGTACCTGTTCTCGTCGTTTATTTATTGAGAACTCGGCAAATGGCGATGCAATTTTAGAAAAGTTAATTGCTGCAACCAAACACATTAAAGTAGCCGACAGCTTCAGCGAAGATCAACCGTTCATGGGTGCAATGATCAGCGAAAAAGCAGCACTCGGTATGGTTGCAGCTCAGCAGCAATTACTTGATATGGGAGCAACCTCTCTTGTCGAGCTTAAGCATCTTGAAGCGGGTACCGGTTTTGTAAGCCCAGGTATTATTGATGTAACGGCTGTTAAAGACATGCCTGATGAAGAGCACTTTGGTCCGCTTATCAAGGTATACCGTTATACAGATTTCGATAGTGCGATTAATGAAGCAAATAACACCTCATTTGGTTTATCTGCTGGTTTATTAAGTGATGATAGCGATGACTACCACCATTTCTTAAAACGTATTCGTGCCGGTATCGTTAACTGGAACCGACCAATTACAGGCGCATCAAGCGCTGCACCGTTTGGTGGTATTGGTGCCAGTGGTAACCACAGAGCAAGCGCTTATTATGCTGCTGACTACTGTGCATACCCTGTTGCTTCTGTTGAAGCCGATAAAGTTAACTTACCACAGACCCTTGCGCCGGGCTTAATTATTGAATAATTGTTTGGCGGTCTCGCCGCCTTAATTGAAGGAATTAAACATGCACACAGATGTAAACGCCCTATTTGAAAACCTATGGGACAACTATTTATCAGTTACGCCATCGGCGGTAAAAGTACATGAGCTACTAGGCTCTACACAAAAAGATGACGTGATTAACGATCACATCGCTTTACGTACCTTTAATCATGAAAAAATCGGTTTAGAAAAACTAGCTGCGCACTTCTTAGCAGTTGGCTACAAAGAATGCGGCGAGTATCACTTCGAAGCGAAAAAACTATACGCTAAACACTTCGAACACTCAGATCCGAAGCAACCTAAAGTTTTCATTTCTGAATTACTTGTTGAACAATGCTCAGAAGAGCTTCAAGCTATTGTTAACGACATGGTTGCACAGGTTGACGAAAACGCTGTAACAGCGGATAATTTCCTTTACTCAGGTACGCACTGGCAAGTAAGTTCAGACACCTACAAAAAACTGCTTGCAGAAAGCGAATACGCGGCATGGATGTCGGCGTGGGGTTACCGTGCTAATCACTTTACGGTGAGCATCAATGAATTGGCGAAATTCGATGATATCGAAAGTGTTAACCAAGCACTTAAAGATGCCGGTTTTGCACTAAATACATCGGGCGGCGAAATCAAAGGTTCGCCAGAGGTATTACTTGAACAGTCTTCTACGCTTGCTGATGATAGCGAAGTTGAATTTAGCGATGGTGTTGTTGCCGTACCGAGTTGCTTTTATGAGTTTGCGCTACGTTATGCAAAACCGGATGGCGAACTCTACACTGGTTTTGTTGCAGCATCAGCTGACAAAATTTTTGAGAGCACCAATGCTCGATAAATAATTAAAGGATATGCATGAGACTAGGTTTGCTTTTTTTAATAATGCTGACCTTAAGCACAGCTTTCGCTAGTGATAAGAGTAAGCTTATAATTCTATCTCATGCATATTTCGACAATGAAACTGATAAAAATAGCGTTAACTACCATCTAGTCAAAGCAATTCAGCCAGCACTCGGTAATGAGTTCCATCTTAAGCTACAGTTTACAAATCATGCACGCCAAATTAAACGTTTATCAAGTAACGAACCTAGCTGTACTTTTAATGCGATAAAAACACCAGAACGCAAACAGAACATGTTGTTTTCAACAGTTCCAACATTTATGCATGTGCAACGACAGTTATTTGGTCTTAAAAATGAACTAAAAAGTAAACCTTCTGACATTTCAGTGGAACAACTCCTACACAAAAACTATATTTTCGGAATAATTGGATCCACAAGTTATCAACAACTGGACAAATTGTTTGCAAGTAATGCCTCAAATGTAGCTGTTATATATGGTGAAAACCCATTTTTACAACTAAGTAATCTACTCATGAACAATCGTATCGATTTCATTATTGGTTACCAAGAAACGTTATTTGCTCATTTAACCGTTGAGCAACAGTCTCTTATTGAATCCCGTCCTATTATTGAGTTACCTAAATTTATATATGGGTATTTTGCTTGTAGTAAAACACCGCAAGGTCGCAGGGCCATGGAATTAATGAACAATTACATGAAAACCCATGATATGGCTGCCTACCTTAAAGAAATCCATACTAATAATAGCCGCCCAGAAGATACCCAAGCAATGCTCGACATTTATACTAAAACATACGGGATAAATTTTAAAAACGCCCCTTCGCCTGTTCAAAAAACACACTGAAAATAATTCAAAAAATCTTTGAAATAATGCTTGCGCAAATAAAAAAGCAGATCTATTATCTCGCCGCTTCTTGATGATAGCCAATCCGAGTACATTGCAAACCTAGTTTGTAGCAAGGCGATAGAGCAACTATCCAAGAGTGTATTTGATTGCACAGAACATACGGTGCGCTTAATAACACTCAACTGACTTGGACTTCCATTTTTTTCCGAGCAGTTGCTTAATTGCCGGAGAGTAAAATGGCTATTTCAACACTTACACAAGACTTAACAATCAAAGTACCTGCAGCATCGGTTGCTGCAAACGAATCAATAGCACAACCATCAAATCAATTTATTGAGCAACTTGTTGCCCAACATGGTGCGCCATTAATGGTGCTAGATTGTGAATCTGTACGCCACCAGTACCGTGCACTAAGCCGTGCTTTACCTGGTGTTGTTTTACACTTTGCATTAAAGCCACTTCCTCATGCAGCAGTTGTTCGCACGCTTTTAGAAGAAGGTGCCAGCTTTGATTTAGCAACCAGCGGTGAAGTTGACTTAGTTGCCAGCCAAGGTGTACCAAGTGATCGTACTATTCACACGCACCCTATCAAGCGTGACCGTGATATTCGTGATGCCCTTGAATATGGTTGTAACGTGTTTGTGGTTGATAACATCAATGAACTAGAAAAGTTCATTGCATACAAAGACCGCGTTGAGTTACTTGTTCGCTTAAGTTTTCGTAATGCAGAGTCATTCGCGGATTTATCGAAAAAATTTGGCTGTAGCCCTGCAATGGCTATTGAGATCATTACTTACGCGCAACAACTAGGTATTCGTATCAAAGGTTTGTCGTTCCATGTTGGTTCACAAACAGCGAGCCCTGCTAAATACGTAACAGCAATTGCTGCATGTAACCAAGTGATTAACGACGTAGCTGCATTGGGACTACCTGCACTTAGTACGCTTGATATCGGCGGTGGTTTCCCAGTGCCGTATAACAAAGACGTACTGCCAATTGATGAGTTTTGTGCCCCGATAAATGATGCCTTAGCACAGTTACCAGAGACAGTTCGCGTCATTGCAGAACCAGGTCGTTTTATTGTTGCCTGCGCTGTAACCAGTGTTGCATCGGTAATGGGTCAAGCTGTACGTGAAGGTAAACCTTGGTACTACCTAGATGATGGTATTTATGGCTCATTCAGTGGTTTAATGTTTGATGAAGCCTCGTACCCTATCGACTCGTTAAAACAATCGAACGAACGTGTAGAGTCCGTATTGGCAGGCCCAACTTGTGACAGCATCGATGTGGTGAGTGAGTCAATCATGCTACCTAAATTAAGCAACGGTGATTTAATCATCAGTCGTATGATGGGTGCTTACACATTAGCAACCGCAACAGATTTTAACTTCTTCAAACGTGCTGACGTTATTGTACTGAATGATGTAGTACAGGTTGATGCACTTACTGGTTAACAATTTCCTCGACTAAAAGCATGTAAGGCTACATGCTTTAGCTTTACAAAACGCAGCTGCTCATTCCAGCTGCGTTTTTATTTCATGCAATTAAACAGTACCTTCTAAACACTGTTTCTTTCTTAGCTGATCTTCGATTACTAAAGGGCGTTTCAGCTCCTTGGTAATTACTTCTGAGGCTTGATTACCCGTCTCTTTATCTGCGAACCAAATAGAAATTTTATCTCCCTTTACTTCACGGTTTAGCGTGTAGTTTCCGCCTTCTTTAAAGTTCATATCAAATCGAGCAAAAGCATTCTTTTCAGAAGATGGGAAATCTCTTTCACTAATTACGGCTTTAACCCAAAGAACGTGGTCGCCAGCTTCGTACTGCCTTGCTTGCTCCCAAGCTGAAACAGACTTGCTATTACACATTAAGTACACATAATCTCTTTGCTTACCATGCTCATATTGAAAGTTTTCAACTCGAAACTTTCCTTCGTCTATATCCTTTTTAATAGGCAACGCACTACATGCTGTCATTAAAACTGCTGAAACTACTAGGCTTGAATGTTTAATCATATTTTTTCTCCATAAAAAAAGCGCCCTCTTATAAAGTAGGCGCTTTCTGTTTAAAAATCAAGCAATAAGCTTAAGTTTTTAGAACGTCATGTTGAAAACCATTTCAACAGTACGTGGTGTCTGCCAAGAAACTGGTGAACCGAACTGTGCATTACCATTGAATGCAGCTTCCGATTCAGCAACCTCTTCATAGTTAGTTACATTGCTCGCATCGAACAAGTTTTCAATTTGAAGAGATACGAAAGCAGAATCAAATACGTCTAAGTAGCTAAGGTCATACTTGAAGTTAACATCTACTGTCGCAGTCCAAGGAGTTCTACCAAAGCTACCACGTGAGAATTTAGTGTCACCTACATAGTAAGTATCACCATAGTGATAGCTTCCTTGGTCTGGGTAGTAACCAGCACCCAGTGCGTTACGAGGACGGCCTGAAGTTAGACGCGTATTCATACCAACGATTAGATTGTCTGATATCGCATATGAACCAAAGATTTTCAGTGAATGGCGACGGTCATTAGGTAAGTAACCATTAGCGCCGTCCATTAGGTATGGGTAATCCCAGTCTGTTGTTAGACCAGCATCATCCTGACCGTTATCAGATTTAACGTAACCTTCCGCATTACCATAGCTTTGTGACCATGTGTAGTTCGCTTTAAGCATCCATTGACCATCCCATGCTCTTTCAAGCATTAAGTCAACAGCGTTGTAGTTACGTTTTGCTTCTGGGTAACCTAGCTGTTCAGCTGTGAAGTTATAGTCTTCTAAAACACCGTCACCGTCAGCGTCATATTGGAAAGATGCGCCTTTACCTGGGTTAAGCAATAAGAAATGATCATCATCAATACCGATGCTTTCAAATGCTTTTTCTGCACTCGCATCATCAATTACACTCTTAAGTTCGCGACGAGTATATTTGATACCTGCTGACCAGTCTTCATTGATCATACCTTGATAACCAATGATGAATTCATCTTGATACATTGCTTCAAGGTTTGAAGAACGAACACTTACAGGGCTAGGTGCTGTACCGTCACCAAATACAACTGTGTCACCAAGCTTACCACCTAATTGTGGAACATCATCTGAGCCGATGCTGTCAATTTGGTAATAGTCATGTGTATAAAGCTCTGCACCTGCTAAACGAACGTTAGTATTTGATGCTACTGGTAAATGATAACGACCTGCATTGGCAAATACTTTATGCTCACCATCTGCAAAGATGTCGTATGCGATACCTAAACGAGGAGCAAACTGATTGCTCATTTCAACGAATGTTTCACCGTCAGCATTTAAGTTTTCGAAACTTTCCCAACGGAAACCGATGTTTAGAGTTAGTTGATCATTTACATTCCAAACATCTTCAATGTAGAACGCTTCATTGTTGATATCAAATTCGCCACCAACTTCATAGTTACGTACACGAACATAACGACCAGACTCTTGGATTGTATAACCATTTGGTAATACAGCACCTGCTTCATAGTTTTGGTATGCGTAGTAGATATCACCAGAAAGGTTTACAACACTCGTTGATGTATTTTTCTCAGCGTCGTAACCGAAACGCAAGTTGTGATTGTCTGTTACTAACCAGTCAACGTCAAAACGATATTGCTTACGTTCGTCACTATTATCTTCAATAGTAAAAGACGCCCAACAACCTAAGTTTTGACCAGATGAAAGGTCATAAATTACTGGACAATCTGCGCCATCAGCTGTTGTAGTATCCGTAAACTCAACTTTACCTGCCATTGCAGAGATTGATAAATAATCTGTGATGTTACCGTTATAACGAACAGACCAGCTTTTACCACCAGACAAGGTTTCAGAATTTAGAGCCGTGTCTTTGATGATATTGCCATCTGCATCCAAGTCGTAATCAGTAGTCGCAAGAGTACTTTCGTCTTTGAACATCCATGCAGATAAAGAGTGATCTTCATTAATATTCCAATCTAAACGTGCCAAGTAATAAGGGTCATCATCCTTACGAATACGCATACCGTTACCACGATTGATAAGATCTTCGTATTCATTATCACGCATTTCATAAAGACCATAGAAGAATAATGTATCTTCAATTAGAGCACCACTTGCAAAAATATCTGTTTTGCTTGTTTCACGCGCATCACGGCTATTATCAACAATAACGTCACCAACACGGTTAGCACAGGTCTCAACTATGTCACCGTTTACAACTTTCTGTTGACAGTCATCGGCTTGATAATACGAACTAGGGCGGTCACCGTATAGCGAGCCAAGATCTTGTCTATGTTGTAGACCAAATTTAAACTCATTAGTACCCGATTTAGTTACAGAGCTTACTACACCACCTGTTGAGCGACCAAATTCAGCTGAGTAACCACCCGTTTTAACTTGGAAAGATTCATAAGCTAAGAAAGGAATAGTCGCACCACCAACACCATTACGGAAGTTTGTCATGTTGAGACCGTTCACGTAATAAACGTTTTCAGCTTGAGATGCACCACCAAAGCTTGCAAGTGAGTTACCTTTCGCATCTTCGAAACGAGAATCACCTAAGTTAACACCTGGAGCAAGTAATGCTACTGATGTGATATCAGGCGCAACTGGTAAACGGTTTAGTTCATCAGCAGAAATATTGAAAGAAGCCTCTGAGCTTGTTGTATCAACGCGAGCAATTCGGCTACCCGTTACAGAAATAACCTCTAAGTTACCCTCTATCATCTCTACTTCAAGCGCTGCAACTTTACCAATTCCGATTGTTACGTCTTTAAGTTCAGATGTTTGATAACCACTTTTTTCAATGCGGATATTGTAAACACCTACAGGAATTGAATTTAAGTTGAACTGACCTCTAGAGTCTACGATAAGCGTTTTCGTGAAACCATTTGTCTCGTTCGTAATAGTAACAGTTGCACCGGCAATTGGTGCATCGCCTTGTTGCTGTGTTACTACCCCTTTAATTGCACCATCAACGTTACTTGCTAGTGACTGCGCACTGTAAAGTGTTAAAGATGAGCAAACGGCAACGCATAAAGCCGCTTTTTTGAATATGTTGTTTTTATGTATCATAATTTTCCCTGAATTATTATTTTAGTTACTTTCGCACTTTCGATGTAACAAAATATTTTTACCATTAACACGTGGTATATACAAGTGTTTATTGAAACTTTCTGATAACATTTCATTAAGAAAAAAACACACTATATTCAACAACATCTATAAAAACACCTTTTGTTCCTGATAACAAAACAATATAAAAATTGTAAATATGAGGTTTACTAAAAAGATTTTCGAGGGAAAAATCAGAATGAATTAGGTATCACTTTATGCTTGAAATGACTTTTTGGTACATAAAGTTAACAAAAATTTTTGTAGTTTGAATTAAATAATCACTTGAGAGTGTGGAGCTAAATAAATTATCGCCACTCCACATTTAAATAGATCAAATAAACAATGGTTTGTAATCGTTTTCTAATTGCTCAAACGACAAGTTGCCAATAAAACGACCAAAGCTCAGCCACGTTGCTAGGCCTCGCAAGTCTTTAAAGTGTGGCGGAATAAATTTAGGGTCTTCAATCACACCTAAATCATGCAATTGTGATATCAGTCTGAAATCGTCTATTGAGATTTTACCAACCAATAGCAAGTGCAATTGATCAATTCGGCCTAACTGAATGGCAACTCGTATTAGGTTATACACCAACACGAAACCTTTAATATAGGCAATATCTTTTGTAAAAGGTAAGCCTGTTGCTGTACTTCCTCTAAACACGCGTTGAGTGAGTGTGTAGCTGTCGTCCTTGCTCAAGCCTTGTGCTACATAGTCACGATAAATGTCTACAAATTCAGCGCCATCAATAACCTTGGTAATCCCTTGAATACGGTTAACTAATTTTGCTAAACGTCGAGGCGTCGACTTTAAGGTAATAATTTCGGTCAACACCGCAAGGCCTTCTTGGGTAACCGTAGAGCTCGGTGTGCCTTTACTTAAACAAGTTAAATAAGGCTGCGCAAGACCGTTTTGGGTCGTCCCCACATGGATCCAGCCTTCATGCACTTCAAGAATATCAAGCTCCCGCTGTGAAAACTTAACATCTTGATTAAGTTTAATGTTGTTTGCACCTGCTGCCGCATCACTAACAATACCGTCGCTCAGAATGACCTCAACATCGATACCCGGCATTGTTTGAGCCACTTGCGATGCTAAAATTTTAACCGCATCTTCTGCATCAATATTTTTGGGATCATCAGGTAATATATCGGCATCGAGCATACTCTTTAGCGGCTGCTCAAGCATGGTGGCAAGCTCAGCAAGTGAAGGCTCTCCAGCATGGAATAAATCTTTTGGATGACCAAATAGTTCAACAGAAAGATCATGAAATTCAGGCGTGCCACGATACTCAATCATACTAAGTACAGTTTTATATTCAGTACACATCTTGCTCATGTATTGGGCTATCGGATTGAGTTGCCCTAACTGGCTGATGATATCGCGATTTAAATCAGAAAACGCACGGCGTAACTCACTTGGTACAAAACCAAGATCACGTTGCTGGTAATAAGCTTGATCAACCGTTGGGTTTTTCTGGCATTTATGCTTAAAAAACTCTTCTTTGATCTGTTTATCCCAATTGATCGCATCAAGAATACGAATGGGTGTTTGCAGTGCGATTAATCGGTCAGATAACTCGCGTGTTTTTGCTAATAATGCCTTATCTATCATGCTCTAGGCTCACTGTGTAATGAGCCTAGAGCATAGGCTAAATTTGTATAATTACAAAGCTAAATTAATCGGTTTTTAGCTAAAATTTAGCCTGTGTAGTGGCTAACTTTCCATCGTTGTAGATAAGTAAAGTTGGTACCGAATTAATGCCATTTTCGAGAAATAAATCGTTACCATAATCGATTGAAACCGGCATACTTGCAGAGAATTTATCAACATATTCTTGCACTGCACTTTGATCGGTCCACAGCTGGCTCACTTTAACTTCCACATCAATTCCTTGCTCTGTCAATTTATTAACATGTTGCTGTGCTAATACACATTGCTTTGCCATAGCAGGGCGAGTGTCGGCTAAGTACCAGTCGCACCACGTTGCGGTGAATAGCACTGCTTTTTTGCCTTTTTTCGGAATAGTCAATGGAGTCGCTTGGCCTTGTTTTTCGCTAAGCAGTCGTGCTTTTTCAACTTTGCCATTGTGTGATAACAAACGTAATGTGTTATCAAGCGGCTTATCGGCTTCGTGGCCTTGAAAAATCACTTTCTCATCGCTATCAATTAACACATGAAAAGGGGTGCCCATAAATTCATAATGTTTCGCAACTTGGCCTGTGTGATCCGTAAATAGTGGCATACTAAGTGAGAAACGCTCTTTAACCTCAGCAACAGCGTGTGTATCATCATTGAGGTCGATATTAATAGCTACAAATTGAATTTTATCGCCATATTGCTCATAAGCATGCTGAAAATGCGGCATCTGCTCCATACATGGCTTGCACCACGTAGCCCAAAACTTTAAGTAAACTGGTTTCTTGCCTAAGTAACTGCCAAGTTTAACAATTTGCCCTGCTTCATTTTCTAAAACAAGGGGGGCTGTATTCGCCGATATTCTTTGGCTAACAAGCAACAAGCCTGTTAGCAGCACCAAAGGAAAAAACTTATATTTCATTGTGCGATCCTCAAATAAAACGTAGCTTAAGCGTAAGGTAAGCCAAAGGATTGTAAATTTTCGACATCAGACATGCTAATGTCATTTTAATGATTTATCGCAAAGTAAAGCTTATTAACACTCAAAACATTAAGAATAGCACTAAACTTTTTATAGATAGTAAACGTATTACACCAAAAAGGAGTCATCATGAAAAACGAGTTAGACGGTAAATTAATTCTTTCTGTGTATGAGAAAATTATTCAACACGGTGAAGATCACGAAGACGGTAAACTCTATGAAGGTATTTGCGCTTTTTCAGATATCGATGGCTATACAGTATATCTAAAAGGCAGCGGTGTATTACTGCGCTTTGGTTTTCACAATACCTATCACCTTGACTATCAACACGAAAAAAATAAAGAGGACTTTTTAAAGAAAGTGCTTTATATCGCAGAAAAGGAACTATGAATACATAATGAAACGACGGGTAAAAGCTGAGTCAAAACAACAGACTGTATTTATCAATGAGGTTATTAATGAACTTAAAAGTAATCCTGATAAGTTAGATATCATCCGCGATAATCTGAGTTACTATCGTGAGCAACAGTTTCTTAAGCGTGGTTTTCTGCTCGCTATTGAGCGCTTTGATTGGGTGTTTGAAGCAAGCAATGATGTAGAGCAAATTTGCGCGCAAATTCTAGCTGATGATTATATTGGTAAACGTTTGCGCCGCTACCCCTTGCTATATAAGGGTGTCATTGAGCGTAGTTAGAACGATTCCCACCGCTAAAACATGATCTGTCCGGTAAAAAATGCTAGGTTAGCGCCATTTTGAAAATACGAGAACTGGACATGTCAAAAACAATAAACTCTCACAACACCCATGAGGGTGGTAACAATGGGTTATTTAACCGATTTTTAGCCACCGTTGAATTTCTGGGGAATATGTTACCCCACCCTATTACATTATTTGCAATGTTCTGTGTTGCGATCATCGTATTCAGTGGTATTGCCGATTGGTTTGGCCTAAGTGCCATCGACCCACGCCCAGAAGGTGCTGCCGGTCGCGACCCTGATGGTGTAATTGAGGTTGTCAGCTTACTCAGTGCCGAAGGCCTACAACGTATCGTTACAGGGCTTGTGACTAACTTTACCAGCTTTGCGCCACTTGGTACGGTACTGGTTGCTTTATTGGGCGTCAGTGTTGCAGAGCACTCAGGTTTACTCTCTGCAGCTATGCGTGGCATGGTAATGGGTGCATCTAAACGCCTAGTTACCTTTATGGTGGTGTTTGCTGCGATTTTATCAAATACGGCATCAGAGCTTGGCTACGTAGTACTTATTCCACTCGCTGCAATGATCTTTCACAGCCTTGGCCGTCATCCGCTTGCGGGTCTTGCTGCCGCATTTGCGGGTGTTTCAGGTGGGTACAGCGCTAACTTATTACTAGGCACCATTGACCCTTTGCTGGCTGGTATCACTACGCCCGCTGCACAAATGATTGATCCGAACTACCAAGTTGGCGCTGAAGCTAACTGGTATTTCATGATGATTTCAGTATTTTTAATCGCTATTTTGGGTACTCTCGTTACTGAGAAAATCGTTGAGCCGCGGCTTGGCAAATACAACCCAGAAGAAGCTAGTAATGATTTGCCAAAAAATGATATTGCCGGTTTAACCGATAAAGAAAAGTCAGGCCTTAAGTGGGCTGGTGTTTCATTGTTAGTGGTTTCATTATTACTTGCATGGACAATTGTTCCTGACGACGGCATTTTACGCAACCCAGAAACAGGCCTTGTAGCACACTCGCCATTTTTAAAAGGCATTGTAGTATTTATCTTTGTGACTTTCGGTATCCCAGGGTTTGTTTACGGCCGTGTTGTTGGCACCATGAAAAACGATAAAGATGTCATCGATGCCATGAGTAAAAGCATGAGCTCGATGGGGATGTACATTGTGCTGGTATTCTTTGCAGCACAGTTCGTTGCCTTCTTTAAATGGACCAACTTAGGCACAATTTTAGCTATTAACGGCGCTGCTCTATTACAAGCGCTAAACCTAACTGGTCCTGAAGTTTTCGTGCTATTCATTTTAATGTGTGCGCTAGTAAACTTAAGCTTGGGTTCTTCATCAGCACAGTGGGCTGTCACTGCACCAATCTTCGTACCAATGTTAATGCTTATAGGCTACGCACCGGAGACTATTCAAGCAGCGTATCGAATTGGTGACTCGGTAACAAACCTTATTACTCCAATGATGAGTTACTTTGGATTGATACTAGCTGTTGCAACTAAATATAAGAAAGACATGGGTATTGGTACATTGGTTGCGACCATGCTTCCTTACAGCATGATATTCTTTGTTGGTTGGGTCGCGTTATTCTACTTATGGGTATTTGTACTGGGATTACCTGTGGGCCCTGAATCACCGATTTATTATCAGCCTTAAGTAAGCACCTCTTCTGAAGAAAAAAGCCAAGCACTCGCTTGGCTTTTTTGCCTGTGTAATTATCCTGTGGCACTCAGCTTTATAGTAAGAATCAGTTAGCAGCTTCGACAATCGAGTTTGACTTCAATCAAATTTAAGCCCATTTTTTAAACACAATCTATATAAACAGACTATATTCTTATATTGCTCAAAGACATAATTAATAAACAAGGACGCTACACATGAATTATCACCTCACACTCGCTTGTTCATTACTCGCCTTAACGGCCTGTGATAAAGCCCCTGTGCAAACAGCTAAAACTCTGCCACTGCAAGTTAGCTATGCAGATGCTATTTATTATGGTGGTGATATTCTTACTATGACCGATGATAAACCAGAGTACGCACAAGCAATCGCAACAAAAGGTGAAAAAATTATCTTTGTGGGTAATAAAGATAAAGCACTTGAATATAAGCTTGGCAAAACAAAGCTCATTGATCTGCAGGGTAAAACTTTAATGCCTGGTTTTGTAGATGGCCATAGCCATGTATATGGTGTTGGCTTGCAAGCCATGGTCGCCAATGTTCTACCTAGCCCAGATGGTGATGCCAATAGCGTTGAGCAAATCGTCAACATCCTAAAAGCAGCACAACATAACCCTGACTACACTACATTTATCGAAAAAACAGGAGCAATTTTAGGCTTTGGTTACGATGATGCTGAGCTTGATAGGTATCCAACTAAAATGGATTTAGACCTAGTTAGTACAGATAAACCTGTAATTATAATTCATACCTCAGGCCACTTAAGTGTTGCAAACAGTAAAGCATTAAGCATGGCTGGCATTGATGCCAGCACTAAAAATCCTGATGGCGGACTGATACGCCGAATGCCTAACTCACAAGAACCAAATGGTGTACTCGAAGAAAACGCACACTTTGCTTTATTGTTTAAACTCATGCAATCTTTTGATCCTGAGTTACAAGACATGATGCTTGAAGAAGGCCAAAAAATGTATACCAAATACGGCTACACAACGGCGCAAGAAGGCCGTGCAACCCAAGAAGCTTATGATTCAATGGTAAGGGCATCAAAAGCGAATAAATTCGTGATTGATGTGGTTGCTTATGCGGATATGGCTACGAGTAGTAGTTTCATGAACTCAACTTATAATAGTAAAGACTACACCAACCATTTTCGCATCGGTGGGGTAAAACTAAATTTTGATGGCTCACCACAAGGTAAAACTGCGTGGTTAACTCATCCTTATTTAAAAGCCCCTGAAGGCCAAGAGCAGGGTTATGTAGGCTACCCTACTTTTAGCGATGAGCAAGCCTATAAATATGTTGAAACAGCCTTCGCTAATGGCTGGCAAGTTATGACCCATGCGAATGGTGATGCCGCCATTGAACAATTTTTAAATGCTGTTGAAAATGCGAATAACAAGCTTGGCAAAAAAGACCGTCGCCCTGTGCTCATTCATGGTCAAACAATTCGTCAGGACCAAGTTAACCGCCTTAAAGAGTTAGGCGTTTTTCCATCACTCTTCCCCATGCATACCTTTTATTGGGGCGACTGGCATGTAAACTCGGTGCTTGGTCACCCCCGTGCAGATTTTATTTCACCAACCCATGCGGTTCGCAAGCAAGGGCTAATGTTTA
The DNA here is from genome assembly GCF_045040605.1 of Pseudoalteromonas sp. PB2-1. Taxonomy (NCBI): domain Bacteria; kingdom Pseudomonadati; phylum Pseudomonadota; class Gammaproteobacteria; order Alteromonadales; family Pseudoalteromonadaceae; genus Pseudoalteromonas; species Pseudoalteromonas sp. PB2-1. Next base: position 316,100 of record NZ_CP090668.1, on the reverse strand, counting down.
GCACCCATCATGATGCGCCAGTGGCACTGCCCAATGCTCTTCGCGTATTAGATGCAACGGTTAACCGCACAACTCGTACTGATCAAGTATTAGGTCCTGAGCAACGGGTTTCTGTGTATACTGCATTGCAAGCAATGACAATATGGCCTGCGTATCAACACTTTGAAGAAACCTCAAAAGGGCAATTAAAACAAGGGATGCAAGCGGATTTAATTATCCTTGATAATAACCCTTTAAAAATAAAGCCTGCAGAGCTTCATAACTTACACGTGTTAGAAACCATCAGCCGTGGTAAAACCGTCTACAGTAAAAATTAAACACATTTGAAGGAATAATATGAATAAGTTCATACAGTTAGTATTAGCCTCAATGCTGTCATTTTCAGTATTAGCAACACAAACAATCACCACAGAGCTAGATATTTATAACCTGAAAGCTCAATCTGAGTATGTATTGACCTCAGGTCAGCCGAATCAAACCGATTTTGCAAAATTAAAAGAGCTGGGAGTTAAAAATATCATTAACCTACGTGGGGATAACGAAACTAATTGGTCTGAGCAAGATTTAGTCACCGAGCTTGGCATGAATTATTACCATATTCCTGTGCAATCGAAAGCTGATATTACGATTGAAAATGCCACTAAGCTACAAAGTTTGCTCAATGAACATCAACAGCAAACAACCTTGTTGCATTGTGCTAGCAGCAACCGTGTTGGTGCACTTGTTGCGCTTTACAATGCTATTACCTTAAAACAGCCAATTGATGAAGCTGTCGAGATTGGAAAGCAATGGGGCTTAAAAAGCCTTGAAGGGGTTGTAAGAAGTAAAGTAAACGAAGAAATTGGTCAGCCCTAAGCTGACCAATTTTTAACTGAAACTAAAGCTGCCACGCATAACTTAACTTTGTAAAAAAGGTTCGTTGGTCTCTTTCTAGCCCTTTAAGAGAGTCATCCTCATACCCTCTATCTGAGTAGCCTAAGTAAAATAAAGTTTGGGCATTAATTTTGTAGGAATAGACCAGTTGACTACCATAGTCACGATTCGTTTGGCTTACATCATAAAGATAAGCTTCATGATTTCGATCCACATCTTCAAATTGTAAAACGAGTTTAAGCATCGAGCGCATATTAAATTTATAATAAACTCGCAAATCCGTTAAGTTAGCGGTATAAACACGGTCGTTTTGTTCGTTATCTAAATAGCTGTAACTGTGCTCTAATTGGACTTGCCAATGGTCGTTAATGTCCCATGTCATTTCTGGCTCAATTCGTACCATAGTACCAAGGGCGGCATTGCTATAATCTATTTTGCTACCGTATTGCGCATACAATAAGAAACGCACGTCACGAATTGGCCTAAAACCACCGTAGATATAGCCAATATTTTGATTAAAGAACTCACCAGCATAAAACTCATTACGGTGAATAAAACCAATTTCTGTTTGTGACTGCATTTTGCCTTTAAAAGTAATAAAGCCATCGTACTCTTCTTCGAGTAAATCACCATTTTGCGCCCACGTTTTATCCCACTCAGCATTATAACTGTACTCAGTAATTGCATCCTCGGCGTCACGATACCAAGTTTGACCTCCACCTAGTTGAACTTGCTCATAGTCAGCCTTTGCTTGATAACCTAAGTCAGAGCGGTAATCTTTGCCTATATTTTCATAGTTTGCGTAAAGCTCGTAATCACGTTTATTGCGGCTAAACTCAATATTGTAGGCTTGGTCTGATTGATTTTTTTCAAGACCATACACATCAACTAAATAATCAGAGTTCTTAGTGTCTGTTGTTACAGCTTGATATTGAAGGCTATCCGTTTGATTAAACCAATAACTACCATCAAGGGATAAAACTGTGTTGTGATAATCACCACTTTCACGGTGTGTTGTCATCACCCCAATCGTCCCCTTTTGGCCTATATCAAGTTGATAACGTCCTACAGCTGAATGTGTTTTATCACCAAGATTGGCAAAACCAGAGCCTTGGTTAGTCGGTAGCAAAACGCTGGTATTTTCATCATCCGCATACATAAAGCCATAGCTGTGCGTCCCTGTTTTACCTGTTAACTTAACACCGACTTCTGGCTCTGCAATGGTACGTGTATACAGTAATTCAAGTTGGTTAGTGTCAAAATAAGACGCACCATCTAAGAAGAATGGACGTTTTTCGGCGTAGTAAATTGAATAAGTGGTATTCACATCAAGCTCAAGTGAGTCAGCCTCAACTTGCGAAAAATCAGGGTTAATTGTAGCGTTAATGACCGCATCTTGAGTCACACCCCAACGTAAATCAAGGCCAGCCTCAGTGTCGATATCTCCATTTTGCCAATCTCCTGGCACAGTGTCTTTTGTATCATGGCGAAGTGCTGTTAATGTCGGTGTGAGCTGAATATTTTTACTCTCACTCATATTTCTAAAACCAGTTAATTTATCAAATTGACAAAAACTGCACTTAACATCACGGTCAAAACCGACATTCGACATTTGATAAAATACGTCTCGCGGGTAGTTACGCCAAACAGCAAAGCTCCATGTCAATTGCTCTTGGTTTTTAGGAAAGCGTAATGCAGTAAAAGGAATTCGCATTTCCACCACATAGCCGTTTTCAGTGATCTGCCCTGCACTATCCCAAATTGCATCCCATGAAGGGTCTTCAGCCCAATCATCAGTGTCTGTCATACGCATATCCCCTTGAGCACCAAGTGGATTTACATAAAACTCATACCCTGTACGCTCGTCGTTAAAGGTATCGATCATTAAGGCCACATTGTCATCTTGCCACAGCGTATCACGGTCCCGAAGTGCTGCACGAATTTGACTAGGATCATTATCTTTGGCAACAAATCCAACATACAAATACTTACCATCTTCATACATATAAGCATCAGTTTGTACAGGTGGCTCACCTTTTTCATTGGGTTCGTTTTGATATTTAAGAGGTATCTTAGTTGCGTGCTGCCAATGTGCTTCGTCCATGACACCGTCGACACGAATAGACTCATTGATATGAGCTAATGAAAATTCGACTTTATCATAAGCAACAGCTTTGAGGGGTACATGTGCAAGGCTAAAAAAAATGCCAGGTAGAATAGCACGGGTAATTATTTTTCTTACGTACTGCATAAACATCCATTTAAATACAAGCGTGACCTTCACGCCATTTGAGCTTTTCGAAAAGCGATTGTAATTCAACGAGGTAGAATTGTTAATGATTTTGTCTATAAAAATTAACAAATAAGTAATTTTTATTAGTTTTGAATAGGTAACAAAAAGCCCCGTAGCGTATTCGCGACAGGGCCTTTCAAAATTAACTAAAATTCAATTAGTTATTTTTTTAAGCTTAGTTTTCCGCCTTTTAAGGACTTACGTACATTGGCAATACGCGAGCGATTTTTAGCACGTGCTTCGCCTGTCGCCTGACCAGACGGCTTATTTGTACGACTACGGCGTAGATGCGCGGGCTTTTTACCAATTTTATCAATCAATACATCACGATTACTCACTTCATAGCCGGGTAACACTATGCGTTTAATGCGCTGGCCGATTAACTTTTCGATATCGAATAGGGTATTTTCTTCTTCACGGCTAACGAATGAGATAGCTTGTCCTGGTTTACCAGCACGGCCTGTACGACCGATACGATGTACATAATCTTCAGCAAGCCAAGGCAGGTCAATATTAATAACACGTGGTAAGCCTTCTATATCAATACCGCGGGCTGCCACCTCAGTTGCAACTAATACGCGAACTTTACCCTCTTTAAATTCACGTAATGCACGACGGCGATTGCCTTGGGTTTTATCGCCATGACATACAACCGCAGGAATACCATCTAGGTTTAGCTCTTTAACAAGCTCATCGGCGGTTTCTTTCATGTTTACGAAAACCAAAACCTGTTGCCAATTTTTCTTACCAATAAGCTCTGACAACAACTCTTGTTTACGGCGCTCTTCTACTGGATAAACTACGTGCTGAACGGTTTCGGCTGTACTGTTCGTTTGATCAACATGGATAATTTCAGGTTGCTTAAGTACTTTACTTGCAAACTGCTTAATTGCGGCAGGAAAAGTCGCCGAAAACAGTAAAATTTGACGTGCTTCATCACAGCCATTAATGACTGTTTGCATGTCATTAATAAAGCCCATGTCAAGCATGCGGTCAGCTTCATCAAGTACAAGGTGTTTAACACTTGCTAAGCTGATATTACCTAAACGTAGTTGATCTAATAAACGCCCTGGTGTTGCTACGACAATGTCAACACCTGCTTTAAGATCATTTGCTTGGCCGGCTAGGTTAATTCCACCAAATAAACACACTGTTTTTAACTCAGTGTATTTTGCAAATGCTTTAAAATTATTGGCAATTTGCTCTGCAAGCTCGCGAGTTGGCGCAAGCACTAAGGCACTCGGTGCATTATTATCACTCAGTGTGGTCTCTGACAGCTTTTGAATAAGAGGCAGTGCAAAAGCAGCTGTTTTACCCGTACCAGTTTGCGCACTGACAAGTACATCTTTGCCTTTTCTTATTGCAGGAATAGCACTACGTTGTACGGGAGTAAGCGTTTGGAAATTAAGTTCTTCTAATGCCTGAAGAATCTCAGAAGAAAAACTAAATGATTTAAAATTCATGCTGTATAACCTGCGGCCATCTTATCAAGGGTCGCAAATTATACAGAAAAAAAATGGTTTTAGTTAGTTATAACTTAACTAAAGTGCCTTTTAATGCTACGCCAGCGATAAAAGTACCCGCACCACACTGATATTCAGTCTCACTCACAAACTCGCGCTTTTTATAATAAGATTGAATATTCACGACTGCATTCATGCCTTCACGTTTAGCACGCTCTTGTAGAGCCTTAAGCGCACTTAACATTACCCACTCACATGCTTCGCGGTCACTTTTGTTAAACGCATTGGTTTTTTTATTTGTTATCACTTCACCATAACTGCTTTTGATTTTGCTATGACTTTGACTGGCAAAATAAAGAGGAATATCAAGCAGCGCATTTTTTGCTTTCGTTGTTTGCAATAATGCTTCAACTGGTAGTGTTTGCAGATCATCGCGCGCAGCGCTATTAGCAGAAAATAAACAACCGATAAGAGCCAAAGTGGTAATAATTAATTTCATTTAAAGTTCCTTTTGTGTCGTTTCCATGCAAGCTTTAGTGAAATAGAGTTGTTGTTATTCTGTTTCACTAAGACTTGCATACAGTTCGATGTTGTCGATAAATCTCATTTAACATTGCAGTAGGTTATGCCTGCCACTTCTTAAAAATCAGCGAAGTATTAATGCCACCAAATGCAAAATTGTTACTCATTATGTAATTAGTTTGTATGTCTCGGCCACGACCTTTTATGTAATCAAGGTCTGCACATTGACTATCAACTTGACTCAAATTGATAGTCGGTGCAAACCAACCATCATTCATCATATTAATACTTGCCCACGCTTCAATCGCACCACAGGCTCCTAATGTATGTCCTAAGTAGCTTTTTAGTGAACTAATCGGCTTTTTACCAAGCGCATTATAAGTTGCATGAGACTCAGCAATATCGCCTTTGTCTGTTGATGTACCATGGGCATTGATATAACCAATATCATCTGCGGTAAGATTGGCATCGGTCATTGCCATATCAATGGCCACTTGCATTGTATCAGCAGTTGGTTGGGTTACATGCTGACCATCTGAATTACAACCAAAACCAACTAGTTCAGCGTAAATAGCTGCACCACGCGCAATTGCGTGTTCATATTCTTCTAAAATTAATGTCCCTGCCCCTTCACCGATCACAAGACCATCTCTATCTTGGTCAAAAGGACGGGGAGTTGTTTTCGCGGCATCATTTTTAGTACTGGTGGCATATAATGTATCAAATACAGCCGCTTCGGTAATACATAGCTCTTCAGCACCACCCGCTACCATCACTTTTTGACGTCCATACTTAATTGCTTCATATGCATAACCAATGCCTTGTGAGCCTGATGTACACGCTGAGCTCGTTGTAATAACACGCCCTTTTAAGCCAAAAAACACACCAACATTGACCGGTGCAGTATGTGCCATCATTTGAATATAACTCGTTGCTGTCACCCCCGTCATTTCGCCTGTTCGCATCATGTTTGCAAAAGCAAGTAGCGGCGGTGTTGACCCCGTTGATGAGCCAAAAGCGATGCCCGTAGAACCATCGGTTAAACTTGGGTGCTCTAAAAGTCCAGCCTGTTCAAGTGCAAGTTCAGTGGTGCGCGTAGACATCATAGCAACGCGGCCCATTGAGCGTACTTGCTTACGCTTATAATGACTAGGCTTTGTAAAGTGCGTTACAGGCGCAGCTAAACGTGTATTTAAATCAGCAGCACAATCCCATTGCGACATGTATTGAACTGCGTTCTCACCTTTTTTAAGCGCACCTTTAAACTCACCCCAAGTATCACCGAGTGCAGTAATTGCGGACATACCTGTAACAACAACGCGCTTCATTACACCATTCCACCGTTAACTGAGATAACTTGTCGAGTAATATACGCGGCATCTTCAGAGCATAAAAAAGAAACCGTGCCAGCCACTTCGCTCACCGCGCCCATACGCTTCAATGGAATCATTTTTAGCATTTCATCGACAGGTAAATCATCTGTCATTGCCGTTTCAATTAAACCAGGAGCCACACAATTGACGGTAATTTTACGCTTAGCAAGCTCTAGCGATAATGCTTTTGTGGCACCAATAATACCCGCTTTCGCCGCGCTATAGTTAACCTGACCACGGTTACCGGCAATCCCCGATACAGATGCCATCGTAACAATACGTCCCCCCTTACGTGTTTGCACCATAGGCATCACGGTTGGATGAACCACATTGTAAAAACCATCAAGCCCTGTGCGAATTACTTTATCCCAATCATCGCCCTGCATCGCTGGAAATGCCATATCATTGGTTATCCCAGCATTACAGATCACACCGTAGTAGGCACCATGCTCAGCAATATCTGATTCTATTTGTTCTTTTGCTAATGCTCTGTCACATACATCAAATTGTAATAAACTGGCATGCCGACCCAATGCGATAATCTCGTCGCACGTTTGTTTAGCTTCAGCCAAACCGCTTCGGCAATGTACGGCAATATCAAAGCCGTCGCCTGCTAATCGTAATGCGATTGCTTTACCTATACCACGGCTAGAGCCTGTCACTAAAATACGTTTTGTCATTAACTTTCTCTTATAAACTGCATTGGATCTTGTGGCTGAAACACATTGATTTTTGCTTCTGCTAATAGCGTTTCGTCGTGGTGAATTTGACACTCAAATACACTTAATCCTGACTCTTCTTGATACAACTGTGTAACCGTTACCTTAAGCGTTTGCCCTTTTTCAAAGATCGGTGCATAGGTTTGGTATTTACGCGTACCAATTAGAAAACCTATTTGTACATCGCTCCCTTTATCTTTTGCCAGCGCACCCGCATATGCGGCAATGGTTTGTGCCATATATTCACAACCAATATAACTGGCAACCCCGTGTAAAGACGTGTTGTAAAATGGACTCTGAGGGCTAATATCTACCTCACAACAAGCACTCTCTTCAGTATAATTGGCAAGACGATTGAGCAAAATCATAGGCGCACTATGAGGTACAACCTGCTCAATTTTATAATTCTTCATTCAGATGTCCTAGTACTACACTGACATTATTGCCACCAAAGGCAAATGAATTTGATAAACAATGGCTAACCTTTACGTGTGTAGGCTGAGTTATCAGGCCAATATCAGCTAGTGTTTCGTCAGTTTCGATTTGATTAAACACCATACTCGTAAATTCAGGATAAGCTAAGTACAACCAGCAAAGGCCAGCCTCTAGCGCACCGGCAGCACCTAATGTATGACCCGTCAGATGTTTTGACGAACTGACTGGCGTATTGTTGCCAAACACATCATTGATTGCAAGTGACTCCATGGCATCATTTTGCGGTGTTGCGGTGCCATGCGCATTAATATATTGAATATCTGAGGGGTTAATACCTGCCTCATTCAATGCAGCTTTCATTGCTGCTATAGCGCCTGAACCATCAGGAATAGGCGCTGAGATATGATGGGCATCAGAGCTCTCTCCTCCACCTAGAAAAGCAACACTGTGATCACTCAGCTTTTCTTTACTCATTACGAAAAACGCCGCGGCTTCGCCAATATTGATCCCTTTTCTATCCTTACTAAATGGCTTACAGATATCATCACTGATTGAAGACAGTGAATCAAAACCGTTAATTGTAAGCTGGCAAAGACTGTCTACCCCACCACATATCACCACATCTGCTAAATCCGCACTCAATAAAGCGCGAGCACTTATCATCGCTTTTGCGCTTGAACTACAGGCTGTAGAAATACTGTAATTTGGCCCTGATGCATTTAGTTTTTTTGCGATATAGGCAGCGGGTGCAACTAAAGCTTGATCATAATAATCAAATTGGCTTGGCCACTGCCCACTTTCAGCTTGTACTTTTCTGGCTCTTTCGCCCTCTTGTATGGCAGCTGTACTGGTACCAATTACCACTGCAATACGTTCATTTGGGCACATGATTTTTGCTAAAGTATCTGATAACTGTGCAAGGGCTAAGTCAATTAACTTATAAAAACGCATCGATTCAGATAAAGGTATCTCATTGACTAACCCCACACAGGTAGATCGCTTTTCAAATGCCAGTGAAGTAACTTCTGTTAGTGTTTGCTTAGGCTGAGCACACACACTTTGCATAGTTTGCTCTTGACCTACGCCCATCGCGCTAACAATTCCTAAGTCATTTAGCCAAAATGGCATAATTAATTAACCCTTTGAAAAATTATTGAGTAGTCTCGCTCGTAATTAACAAGCTTGGTTTGACTGTCTAAAAATTGAATTTCGCTGATCAGCCGTTTTCCTTGGTAAAGGCGTCGTGTTGTCCCTTGCTCATCAATTACCAGGCCATAAAGCTGTGCATTAAGTACATCTATAGGCCAATGCACAAGCATAATGTCAGCTAAAATATAACGTGGATCAACCCCACTAATCGGCAACATTTTTTCACTTTTGACCGCTCCTAACGGGGCTTTTTCGAGTTGAAAAATTGGCATGCCTTGCACCGTCATTACGACTAAATTTATACCCGTTTCACTGCTCAAATTTAACTGCGCTAACAGAGTATGTTGTTCTGTATTATGTTTTACTGTAAGCACTTGCTGCCAATTATCAACGTCTAGTGAAACAGGCGGATCCGATAGATAGATACCTGCGTTAGGTGCAAGATCAAGCCCTGTTTTAACTGCATACTCACTGGCACAGCTAACTAAAAATAAGCTACAAATTACAATGATATAACGCATTATTGCTGACATAACTCGACCAAGGTGTTTAAACGTTTATCGCTTTGTTTAACAAATGGGTTATCAAGATCCCACGCATAACCCGCTAAAATGGCACTGATCATTTCGCGTATTTGTTGATTTTGTTCACTATAAAAAATGACATCCTGAAATGAACCATTATACCAAGCACTCACATAGGTTCTAAAGCAATTGACGCCTTGTTGCAAAGGGATGCTGTACTGCTTTTCAAAATCAACTTTCTCACCCTGTAAATAGCTATCAACCAAAGGAGCCACCAATGAAGCTGATTTTAAAGCGATAGTGACACCAGATGAAAAAACAGGATCTAAAAACTCCCCCGCATTCCCCAGTAACGCAAAATGCTCACCATATAAAGACGACACATTCGCTGAATAACCTTTAATGGCACGCGCCTCACCCTTTACGACACGATTTGCCAGTAATTTACTTAAGTAAGCATCTTGTTCAATAAACTGATTTAAGCAAGTTAACGGTTCTTGCTGCTCAAACTGACTCGGTTTGCCAACCACACCGATGCTTGCTGTGCCATCGCTAAATGGAATAAGCCAATACCAAATATCTTTAAATTCGGGGTGAATATTAATGAGTATTTTCTCGCGGTCAAACTGCTCGTCGCGAATATTATCCTCAAAATGACTGAAAAAAGCCCAGCGCACCGGAAAGTTTGACGGTGTTTCTAAGTCAAGTAGTCTTGGTAACACTCGACCAAAGCCACTGGCATCGAGCACAAATCGGCCTTTAATTTGATACCTGTGCTGATTTTCATCAATAACGCTAAGTAGAGCACCATCTTCACAATCCGTGTAAGCTGATACACTATGTTGATAGCGAATTTCTGCCCCCTGTTGCATCGCACCATCCGCCAAGCATTTATCAAAATCAGCACGTTTAACTTGAAACGTTGTGCCTGGGCCCGCACTGAATTTTTCTGTAAAGTCGATATGTGTATGCTGGCCACGGCGCTGAAACGCCGCGCCGTTTTTAAACTGAAAACCTAAATCTTGAGCCTGCGACTGCACTGCCTCTTCAAGGTTTGCTTCAGCTAAAAAGCGCATGCATTGGGGTAACAAGCTTTCACCTATCGAAAAGCGAGGGAAAACTTGTTGCTCCAATACCACAACACGCCACCCTTTTTTAACCAATAAACTGGCTGCCACGGCTCCTGATGGACCCGCACCAATGATAATCACATCTGCCTGTTGAATTTGCGTATTCACCTATTATTTTTCCTTATTATTAGGTAATGCAACACTAAGTGGTGCGAGTATATAAATACACATTAGCCCCACTAAAACCGTTAAACCAAAGCTAAAAATAGCGGGGGTTTTTGACACTGCGAGCATACCAAATACCCACATTGATGATGCTGCTGACAAACTAATTGCCAAAACATTGCTCGGTACCAGTTTATTGATTTGATAAAATACGAGGTAATCAATAGCTAACGCTAAAATCAATAAGCAGCCCAATAAGTTAAAAATCGATAATTGGCTTTGTATCGAACTGCACAGCAATAATACTGCGGTTAAAGTTAAAGCGAGTATCAAGCCTTGTTTGCATGCAGTTTTAAACCCAAACTTAAAGGTAAACAACAAAACAGCGAAGGTCATTGCAATCAGTAATGTGACTAATAATGACTGTGAGTAATGACTCAAGCCCTCAGTGATCAGCGCCACTTTATCATACACAATTAAATCGCTTTCGGCGGCTGCCCACTGTTTTAATTGCTGTTTTTCAACCCCTGTTACCATAAACCAACTGGCCGCAAATGAGTTGTTTATATACACTTGATTATGTATCAGTGGTGCTAGTGCTGAATCAAGTGCGGTCTCTAAAGTTAAGGTCGACTGGCTAAACTGCACGGGATTGGCGGTCATTTGGCTAACGATATTTATAGCAGCTTGATGGGTTAATAAATCCGCTTTATTCTCGCGTTGTCTATGAGTACTTGGTACAAGATCACTGAGCATCACAGCCTTGCCTTTATACTCATTAATTTTGCTTTTTAACGTTTCTTGCTTTTCTAAAAGTTGCTGTGCATTTTCAGCAAATAAAATCATTATCTGGCCATTGTCTTTTCCTAACAACGTCATGTGCAGTGCTTCGTTATCCATCAATGCTTTTGGGCTTGCATTTAATAGTTTTACATCATCATTTACTACTGGAGGTTTAAGTAGTGTAAATACACTTAACAGCACTAGTAGCCCTATTATTAGTGCTGTTTTATACTCGTTTACCTTCTGTAATTGCTTGCTAAGAGATGACGTAAGATGATTAGCACTTTGACTCACTGCTAACCTGTTTTGCCAGTGGGGTAGTAAAAATCGCGTGCTAAACCAAGCAGTAACAAGCCCTGCAACAACAAATACACCGACTTGAGTTAACAGCTGAACGGGCGAGAAAAATAAACTTGCATACCCCATAGTCGTAGTCAGTAAAGAGAGCGCTAACGCAAGCTTGAGTCCACGACTAAAACCGCTTTTATGCTGCGTTAAATCAAGCATGCCATGAAATGCATAATCAATAGCAATGCCAATCAGTGTGACCGCAAATACAAGCGTCAGTACATGGATCTGATTAAATAAGCTAACGAGCACTATCGAGCCACCAAGTGCAGCACTGACCACAGTCACCGATGCAAGCCACAATGCATTCACTGATCTAAATACCCACACAACCATTATGAACAGTGCAATTAAGCTCAAGGAGCCAAATAAAGTCATTTCAAACTTTGCTTGTTTAGCATTTGCAGCGGTATGAAATAAAGCCCCTGAATAATGGACGGTTGTATTTGGGTACTGACTTTCTAATTGGGTAAGTTTAGTTAATATTTCATCATTTAAAGCGATTGCCTTATTAATCGAAAAGGCATTATTCGTGCTGTGAACAAACAAAAGTAAGTAATCTTCGCCTTGGTAGTTAGCTGTTATTCGGCCATCTTGTAATTCAAATTGTTGTATATTGGCTAAAACATGCCTCAAAAAACTTGCGGTACTAAGCGTAGGATCTTGATTGATAGTGCTAGATACAAAGGGATCAGCAATTTGGCTCAATTGCCCCAAATAATACTGCTCGAAAACTCTAGGTTCACGTAGGCTTTGTTGGTACTCGGGTGCCAACAAGTAACCTGCGTATTGGCCATAAAAATGGGCAAGAGTCTCCATCTTTGGCAGTGTAAAGCGCGGTTGAATGTTTTTGCCAGCTAACCAACTCACCATTTCGTCATAAGCTTGGGTATTATTTTCACCGCTAAACGAAAAGCTCAGTTGTTGCTTGTTTGCTGAAAAAAAGTGCTCTTCTACCTGTTGTAACCTTGGCTCCGACTTGGGCAGCAAGGCTAAAATGTCATTATTTAAAGCTGGTTGTTTTACCGCAAAAACAACAACTAACATAACAGTGAGTAAAGTTAGCCAAGATAATGTAATTGCCCACGCTTTCACTTTTGCTGCTCATTTTCAGTATATGAGAAACGCAATAAGGTAAAATTCTCATTTGGCTCTTGTAAGCGCACGGTAGTCACCTTATTAGCATCAAAACAAAGTTCAAACTGACTAAAAACGTGTTTTAGCAATGCTTGGTTAGGCAAGAGGATTTCGCAATTAGGCTCAACGCTTTTATTTATTGTAAATTGCTCTGCTAACGCCGCTCTGTCGTGTTTTAAAATTGCTCGTAGCAGGCTCACATAGGGCTCAGCCCCTTTTTGTAATTGTTCGTTTCCTTGACTGTCAAGAGTATATACTTGACCCTGTTTAATAAATAAAGTGCTTTTTACCGGTGATTGCACTTGCCACGTTAAGCCCTCTTCATTAAGTTCAAAAATGCCTTTTGAAATAAAGGGCTTGCTAAAGCCCTTAAAGTGTTTTTCTTGGCTGAATGAGCCATGCTCTATCACATTCTTAGCAAGAGCTGGCGTTATAAAAAACATACTACATAGTAGAAAAATGCTCATTCGCATTAGATCACCTTTTGTAATTTCTCATGCAGTACAGGCGGTGATACAAATTGCATCTCTTTGTTTTCTATATCAACCGCCACCTGAATAGTCGTCGCTTTCGTTAACTTTTTGCCCGTCGCAACATCGCTGATAATATAATCAATACGTAATCGCGTTTCATATTCTTTCAAATATGCATCAATCCGTATCTTTTGCGTAAACAATGCAGAACCCACATATTTAATATGCATATCAATAATTGGCCACGCATAGCCAGACTCCTGCATTTGCCCGTAATCATAATCAAATAAACGCAGCAATTCGCAACGTGCCACCTCTAAATAACGTGGGTAATTACCATGCCATACCACGTTCATAGGATCACAATCATGAAAAGGGATTTCAATTTCTACATAAGTACTCAATAAAGAGCCACGACTATGCATATAAACTCCAACGTTTAGTTTGAATAGCATCAACGGTAAAACGTAACACCGCCTCAAGTGGGCGATCTTCATCAAGCTGTGGGAAAAACTCACTAATGTCTTGATACATACTCTGCACTTCTGGGGTTAAGCTTGCGTAGTCAAGCTCACCGTTATTAATACGCAAACGTAAACCTTGAATACACGCTAACAATGTACTGGCAACCACTTGTTCGGTTAACTGCAGTACACGTAAACAATCACGTGCCGCAATAGTTCCCATGCTTACTTTGTCTTGATTATGACATTCGGTTGAGCGCGAAAACACACTGGCAGGCATGGTCAACTTTAATGCCTCAGCGGTATAGGCACTGGCACCAATTTGCACCGCTTTAAAACCATGATTAATATAACGACGTTCATCTGTACTTGCTGACAAGTTTGAAGCTAAGCCATTGTTATAACGAGTATCGACAAGTGAAGCGATTTGTCTGTCTGCTAAGTCAGCTAAATTAGCCACCGCCGTTTTCATGCTATCCATTACCATTGCAATGTGGCCACCATAGAAATGACCGCCATGCAGTACGTGCTCACCTTCACCATCGATGATTGGGTTATCATTCGCCGAATTAAGCTCATTCTCGATCATTTGCCTAAACCAAGGGAGGCTATCTTGTAATACACCAATGACATGTGGTGCACAGCGGATTGAGTATCTATCTTGTAAGCGGTCAGCATTACGTGGGTGCTCTACATGGTTTAAGTCACCACGGATCCACGCGGCCACTTGCTGTTGGCCTAGGTGAGGTTTTACCGAAAACAAAATATCATCAAAATGATGACTATTACCTTTTAAAGCAAGACTGGCAAGCGCTGTAATTCGGCTGGTTAATTTAGCAAGGTAATCGGCTCTATCGAAAGCAAGGCATGCTAAAGCAGTCATTACTGCGGTACCATTCATCACCGCAAGCCCTTCTTTAGGGCGAAGCGTTAATGGTTTTAAGCCAAGAGATTGCATAACCGCTAAACTGTTTTTAATTTCGCCTTTGTAATATACATCACGCTCTCCCACCATAGCGCCAGCGACATAAGAAAGCGGTGTGAGGTCACCACTGGCACCCACAGAACCTTCTTCGGGAATAACTGGCACGATATTGTGATTTAAAAAATCACGTAATAAGTTGAGCATATCCCAGCTAACGCCTGAGTATCCTTGCGACAGTGATGCTAGGCGAGTCGCTAAAATAGCGCGTCCTTGCGTTAAGTTAAATGTATTGCCTAGACCACAACCATGAAATCGAGTTAGGTGAAGAGGTAGTTCATTAACCAAATCAAGGGGTACTTTTACAGTCACCGAGTCACCATAACCTGTGGTGACACCATAAATTACGCCATCGTCTTCTAAGAGTTTATCTAAAAATGCTACGGCACTGTCGATTTTTTTGGCAAATTGGTGATCTGAAGTTAATGCAACAGCCCCTTGTTGCAAGGCAATATGAACAATATCTTCAATCGATAAACGTTGCTCACCAAATAATGTAGTCGTGTACTCTGACACTTTAGTTCTCCTTGTTTTGGTCACGAGACACTTGCTCGTCATTTTGCCAAAAATCATAAAAATTAAACCATTGATATGGATAGGCAGCTGCGTAATAACTCAACCTCTGTGCATAATCGCTCACAATTTTTTGTAATGTTTGCTGTCTAGTTTTACGTGGCAGCGCTAGTTTGTCTGCGTATTTTTCAAATACCACCCGATAAACTCTCTTTCCACCGGCTAATTTATCTTTTAAACAGAACAAGTGAAAAACAGGGCAATCTAATAACGCAGCGAGTATAAAAGGGCCCTGTGAAAATGGCGCTGGTTTTCCTAAAAAGTCAGCCTCAACCACACGTCCGGCTGTTGTAGTACTGGTTCTATCTCCTACAATGACAACGATTTCGCCTTGCTCTACTTTATCTTTGAGCATAATCGCCATATCCGGTCCAAGATCAGTGACTTGAATTAAGTTAATGCCTACATCAGGGTTTATACTTTTTAGTAATTTGTTAAATTCGACCGCATGATGAGTAAATACCAATACATTGATGACTTTACGATAGCGATGCTGACTAAGCGCACGACAGACTTCTAAATTACCCAAATGTGAGCCAATAAAAATAGCCCCTTGCTGTTGCTCATCAAGCTCTTTAAATAATGCCTCATTAGTATAGATAATATCGCTTTGCTGAATACGGCCAAGCCAAGCATCAATTTTATCAAACGCACTGTCAGCAAAAGAACGAAAGTGGCGAAAGCTGTCACGCCATGTAACCGCTTTATGGTTACCATTTACCTTACGTGCTTGAGTTAAAAATGCATAAGATGCTTCACGAGCTGTTTTACCTGTTAAAAACAAATAAAACACAACTGGAAACAATACGAACCATAAGCCTGAACGGCCAAAAACACGATAGCAAATTAATAAAATTTGCATACCGAGCCAATTGCCACGCTCTTGCATTTTAGACCAGTGCTTAACAGCCATCAGCCAACCACCTTACGCCAAAGTAGCTTAGGTGAACGCAGTAACATGCCGAAGAATAAACGCGTATGCAGCCAAGAAATACCCACGTTATCATGTAAGGCTCGAAAGTGAGATACGCCATTTTCGGGGTAGATCACCTGCGTTGGCAAGAAAGTAACCTTCACACCTTGCCAATATAATCTAACTAAAATTTCGATATCAAAGTCCATGCGTTTGCCTAACGTCTGTTTAGACATTAAATCTTCAACAGCCGAAAGTGGATAAACACGAAAGCCACACATAGAATCAACAATATCAAAGCTTAAAGTTTCAACCCACACCCAAAAATGAGTAATGTAGCGACTCAAATAACGGTGTTTTGGCACAGAGCTATCATAAATAGGGCAGCCACTGATCACATTGTTGGGTGACTCATTACTCAATTCTATCAACCTACTAATATCTGCTAACGAGTGCTGACCGTCCGCATCAACTTGAATCGCATGACTAAAGCCGTGCTTATGTGCATACATTAAACCGGTTTGAACAGCACCGCCCTTACCTTGATTTTGAGCATGGGTGAGCAAAGTTAAAAAATCGTACTCGGCGTCAAGTGCTGAAAATACTTGTTTCACACTTTCGTCACTGCCATCATCAACCATAATAATCGGCAATTGTAATGCCTTTAGCTCATCAAGTACCGCAGCGATAGCATGGGTGTGATTATAATTTGGAATAACAATACAAAACTGGTTCATTGTTTAATCACAAAATACGATTCGGCCAGATGCATGCTGCCCTTTATCTGAGGAATAACTAAATAAGCATTTGCCTTTTGCATTGCGTTCTAGGCTTAAGTTAACCGTCATATCAGGCGTAGTAACCACTTGAAATTTCAGTATTTCTAGATTTTTTACTAAAGAGCCAAAACCAAGATATTGCTGCGCATATTTAACGGCCCAATCTAACTGTACGACCCCTGCTAAGATAGGCGCATCAGGAAAATGTCCACGAAAATAGTCTAAGTCAGCCGTTATCGTTAACGCTAAGCTGACGCTATCTTTTGCTTGTGATAAAACGCTCACCTGTGGCGTAACATTATTCAGACTTGGCAAAGTACTGCTCCAATATTTTGATGCTTAATTTAGCTTGGCTGTTAAAAGGAAGCGCATCGATATAGCGCCATTTACGTGGCAGACATATGCGTTCAAACCGATTAGATAAATAATTTTGTAAAGTACGATTTATGATTAGTTTCCCTTGTTTAAGGCGTTCACTATTTCCATCATCTGTTAATACAATAACAGCACCTATTTGTACTCTTTTCGCGGGTAAAACAACAACTTTAGCCTCTTTCACCCAAGTATGACTTACTAAATAATTTTCTAAGTCATCTAGATTAAGCCGTTTTTCTTCTATCTTGATTGTCCTATCAATACGGCCTAGCAATTTAAATTGACCATTGCTATGCACGTGTGCCCTGTCATCTAGCGCAAAGCCAGATTGCTCTAGAATATAAGAGTCGAGTATTAAACGGCCTTCTTGATTAATTGATAAATAATTACCGCTAAAAGGCTGCCATGGAACCTCAACCGCTGCTTGAGTAACTTGCCTATAAGCAATGCCGCCTGTTTCTGTACTGCCAAAAACTTGTGTGACTGGACGAGCCAATTGATTGAAAAGCGTCTCTGCGTGCTGATTATTTAACGGACCACCCGATGAAAAAAGCCACTTTATGCGTGCTCGCTCGGGTATCAGTACATTGTCTAAGCATAAGCGTCCAAGCTGTGCGGGGCTGGAAACTAACACGGCTTGTTGAGTCTTTTTCAGCTTTTGCACTATGTGCTCTGGGTACTGGATTTGTGTGCTATCAATAATGTGCCCTTTTGCCAGGGGCCAAAGCAACCTAAATAACAACCCATAAATATGCTGATGTGATACCGTTGCTAAAAATGTAAATTGCCCCTGTAAATCAAAGGCCATAGACAACACTGACAGCTCACGATTTAACACTCGCCATGGCTTAACAATCGGCTTGGATTGGCCAGAAGAGCCTGAAGTATAAAAAATCACCGCCGTGTTTGTTGGCCACTGGAGCTGAGTTAGGGGTGTAGGCGCACAAGACGCTTGCTGCTCAAGATTAGTAATCGCAGACTGCGTATCTAAATCTGCAGTATCTCCTGCAAATACCGGGGTTTGAGCCAACAACAAGCGTAATGTTTCAGGCTGGCCATTGGGCGGTAAAATGACATTATGCCCAGCACAAGCAAGTGCAAACAACCGAACGGCAAATTGATAAGTATCAGGGTGAAATAAAACGACATGACATGGGCTTTTTAACGTATGTAATTTCGCTTTAAAGGCCGCTATGTCAGCAAAAAACTGCTGCTGGTTAACGATTTTATCTGAAACAACAAAAGCACCGCTTGGGTGAAATTGTAAGTTATTAGCCAACATTATTTTTTACCTTTTGTCGGATCAACCACTCAACTAGCATTAAACCAGCGATAAGTATGTATGCGATTAAACCATTGTAAAGCGTCCACACTGATAACGAGGTGAATAGACATGTATATAAAGCCACTGAGGCGTTAAGCAGGAAAAATACGCTCCATACTTTCGTCACTTGACGCGTGTAACGTACACCGTTTTCATCAAGATCACCTTCCTTTAACCGCGCTAAACTCTCTATAACTGGAGGCCCCTTTTTTAGTGAATATAAAAAAGTAGCTGCCATGACGCTGTTAATTATCACAGGATAAAGCTTTAATCCTAATTCGCTATTAAAAACCTGTGTTACCACTAACGCCACAATTGCTAGTAAAGAGGCTGGTTTTATCCATGGCATTTTATTCGCTAAGCGCTTGCTAAGTATCAATCGTAAAATTAATAAAGCAATCAGTACTAGACTAACCTGCTTAATTGAACTGTGCTGCAAACCAAAATACACAATGAATGGGTATAAAGATAAGCCGATGATAATTAACGTAGTGGTAATTGCTTTAAGCATATTGCTGTATTAAGAAACTAGTTTTTCTACTTCGCTAACAACATCTTGCACTGTGCGTACTTGCTTAAACGCATCTGGCTCAATTTTTTTACCCGTAATTTCGCGCAATTTAACGACCAAATCAACAGCATCAATACTATCAAGGTCAAGATCTTGATATAAATTTGCATCAAGGCTAATTTCATCCGCATCGATTTCAAATTCATCGACTAAAATGCCCTGTAAAACGGTGTAAATTTCGGCAGCGGTTTTCATGCTTTTTCCTACTTCTAAGTCTATATTACGATTTGTTTTGATTAATAAAATCAGCAAGTGCATCTACTGAAGCAAAATGCGCTTTTGTTTGTTCCGAGTTCGCATCAATTTTCACATTAAACTCTTTCTTGATAGCTAAACCAAGTTCAAGGGCATCAATACTGTCCAGCCCTAAGCCATCAACGAATAACGGTTGGTCATTCTCGATATCATCAATGCTAATATCTTCAAGGTCTAAGCTGCTAATGATTAATTGTTTTATTTGGTTCTTTAGTTCAGTCATAGTTGCCTGAGTTCCTCTGTAAAATAATCCTGTAAATCACGGGTTAATTGTCGCGCTTGCATTGCAGGCTGCTCATCTTTAAAAGAATCTGTGTATGCAAATTGTTGATTAGCAAAGCGCATCTTAAAATACGCCTTCGTGGGAGCGACTTTATACCAAGGTGTGTCTTTAGTTAGTGTACTTGGCTTCATACTAATCACTACTGTTGTTATGGGTGCTCGACAACGTGTTGCAATATTCGCAGCACCACGTTTGAATTTTAATGGTTCATTAGGCGTTGTTCTCGTTCCTTCAGGAAAAATAATCAAATTATTACCTGATGCAAGTGACGCTGCACATTCCTCTAGTAACTCTTGTGGATCTTCGTTACTAATATACCCCGTGCCCTTTATAACTCCGCGCATAAACGGGTTTTTAAATAAGTGTGCCTTAACGACACAATCTGCATTTTTAATCACTGATATGAGAACAACGACATCAATCAAAGATGGATGATTAGCCAACACCAGTTGACCTTTAAGTTGTTTGAAGCGCGCCCTATCATGCACAGAAAAATGAATAGCGCCTGTGTAGTGCATCAAAGCAACAAAAAACTTAAATGTGTAATGCACTGTGATACGTGCTTTTTGCTTTTGTTTATGGGCTGAGGGCTCAATACAACGCTGCAAAGGGAATACCAGCAAGGTTAAAACTATGCCACCCATACCAAATACAACAAAACAAAACCCAGTTGCAAAGATACGCCAAACTTTACCCAATAAGTTAAGAGCCATGGTATTGAAGCATCCAAGCCGACTGCTGATGTACAAGCACTGTTTTCGGTTCCTTGCGAATAAACGCATCTGCAAGTTGCACGCTCAATGGTAAACAATCGCTAGGAGGAGACACATCATGATTTGATAACTTGTTTAGTTCAAAATATGCATCGTTACCAAGTTGTGTTGAAAGCAAAAACGAGACACTATGATCCACTTGCAACTCATCAGCAAAGCAAAGATATTCTTCAGGCAGCACACTGTCTGTATGATTGATTAGAATTTGACTTTCAAGACCTGATTTGACGCGGGCATAACCATCTGTAATAGCATCAATGATACTCTCTGCACCGCCGGCAATGGCATTCATAGCTGCTTTGTTTTGACCTGTTATCGAGAAAATACCCGTGGTCGCATTATGCACACTTAGCCCAAACGCAGTAGGAGATAAAGGCGCTTGTTCAACGAGGGTATTGAGTAACTTAGCTGTTTTAGGTAAGTCACCATGACGTGATGAAAAATTCACAGCAACTTGAGTGTGTTCTGCTTTTGCGTTATGTAAGGTATGCAATGCCATTTTCATGTAAGGGCTTAACCTACGGCGTTGCATGGCAGGGATCCAGTTTAAATCAAGTTCGCTGGAGCTTGATACTAATCGTTCAGGTATTTGTTGCCCGGGTGCAACCCAATAACACAGATTATTAACAACAAATTTCACAAACGTTTATTCTTTTAGCGCTAATCGATTGCTAATTTTACCCATTGTCCACAAAAAAGTAAAACTTTGACACTTAATTGTAACCAAAATTAAGTGTCAATTCAGTTTTATCGTAAGATAACGCCTTTTTCGTTTAAAAGTTGAGCTTTATCGCCCACAATATCAGCAACATTAAGCTCATTAATTAGGTGTTGTCCAAGCGCTTGTTGTGCTTGCGTTAACGGCACATACGGTAAACGGAAAACACTGTTTACTGCACCAGTCATCATTAAAGCGGTATTAATAGCAATTGGGTTTGGTTCACAGAATAACCATTGCATTAACGGCTGTAACTGAGTGTTAAGACTATCGTTTTTGTTATCCATTAACTGACGGAACAAGCCTGGAATTAAGTTGGAAGTTACCGAAATAACACCATGAGCATTATAGATATGACGAGCATCATGACTTTCATCATCATTGCCTGACCAACACGCAATACCTTGTTGTTCATAATGAGCAATTCGCTCATTACCACCACACTCTTTAACACCGATAAAATTTTCATGCGCTGCTAGTGGTTCAATAATATCAGGTGTAAGGTCTTGCCCTGTGCGGCCGGCCACGTTATAGATAAACGCAGGACCAATATCTAATAAGCGTTTAAAGTGCTCTTTCACACCAAGAATAGACGTACGACCATAATATGGATTAATTTGCAGTGCTGCATCCATACCAGTTGCAAAGCCATATTCGGTAGCTTTAATGGCTTCACGGGTATTATTACTACCTGTGTTACCTATGATAACTAGACGATCTGAAAATTTACTTACACTATGTGCAATAAGCATCAAGTGCTCTTCCCAATTCATTAGTTGGCCTTCACCTGTGGTACCACCAACAATAATCCCATCGACTCCTGCTGAAATTTGTTGTTCAACAAGCTCATCGTAACAAGCCAGATCAATATCACCGTTGTTGAGATAAGGTGTTTTAATTGCTGTGATCAAACTTGCTTGTTTAATTGTTTCTAGGCTGCGCATAACTATTTTTATGTTTGGAAAATTTGCGCTAGTTGTAACATAAATACAGGCATTTTCCGAGTAGTACATGCTAATAAATAAAAATACTTGATAAAATGTTTAGGGTAAGCCAGAATTAAACACTGTACAAATAAACAGTATTTATTGCGAGTAATTGATAATGCAACTTTCAAAATTTTTGGCTAATTACTTTTACACCACAGAGGAGCTTTGTCATGCACTATCAATTGATGAAGAAACACTAACTGATTGGCAACAAAAAGGGCTATTCCCGAAACCAAGTTACTGCTTACAAAGCCAATTAGAATGCAGCTCTTACTCAGGTATTTATCAATGTGAGGAATATCAAGACTTTTATCCTCGTGGTGCGTCTAGCTGGGGCCAGCACATTATTAAACATGATGTAAAATCATCATGCCAAGCCTTCAATCACTTTGCCCAACAATATTCGACTCAACTTAGTAAACTGGCCGAGCAAGGTTACGCCCTTAATGAAGACTTATTTGGTTCTGAGATTGACGAACATTTGCAACAAGTTTGGCAGCAGTTTTTATGCAGCAAATATGGGGTATTAACCCAAAATGGGTTGATTGAAGAAGCCGTGCAACTTGATGTAGCAAAGCTACTCATTGATGATATTACCGAACTTCGTACGAAAACAGGCTTAACAGTCGATGAGCGCCAAGCACTTCACAAAGCTTTAAAACTTATGAACAAAGCATTGAGTCACGGTACTGGCAACGAAGGTAAAAACACCCTGCGTCACAAATATATTGAAGAAGTTGTCTGCAAATATGATCTATCTGTAAAATAAATAAAGCCGCCAAATGGCGGCTTAACCTTATTATTTATTGATCCCACTGTGGTGCAAAATCAGGGTTCGCTAAACGTTTGTTTTGGTCTAACGCATTAATTCTATCTATGTCTTCATGATCAAGTTTCACTGAATCATCAAAATTATCAGCCAAATTTTCTCGCTTAGTTGATGATGGGATTGTCGTCATCTCATTTGCATTTACCCAAGCAAGTACGATTTGCGCAGGTGTAGCGTCATGTTTTTTCGCTATATCCAATATCACATCATCTTTGAGGGCTTCACCTACGGCAAACGGCATATAGGCGGTAACATGGATATCATGTTGTCCACAAAAAGCGCGCAATTTAGTATTGGTAAGATACGGATGAACTTCAATTTGATTGGTGAAAATTTCTCTCGCGTCGAGCGTTTGCATCGCCTCTTTCAAGTTGGCAATGGTAAAGTTTGAAACACCAATGTGTTTTGCTAAACCAAGTTCTTTTACTTTTTTGAGCTCAGTTAAATATTCACTCATTTTTTCTCCATTACTCGGAGAAGGCCAGTGAATAAGTAATAAATCAACATAATCTAGTTGTAGCTTTTCAAGGCTTTGTTTAACACTATCAACAAACTTGGCTTTGTTTAGTTTGTCATTCCAGACCTTAGTAGTAATAAAAATTTCACTGCGGGGCACAGAGCTGTCTTTAATTGCTTTACCGACTTGCTCCTCATTACCATAAATTTGCGCTGTATCTATGTGTCTAAAACCAATATCAAGCGCCATTTGAACTGAATTGTAAGCTGTCTTTCCTTCTAGGCGAAATGTACCAATACCTAAATCTGGCATTTCAATAACATGTTGTGACATAACCTCTCCTTTTAAAGTAATTCGTTATAAGCTTACTTACTTCACTGAGGCCAAATTTTAGAGTTTCAAGGAGGGATTTAAAATAAGTTAACTTAACAGGAAATTATTCACCGTAAATAAGTACTTCCTAAATTGCTCAAGATTACCTATAAACATGTATATAGATAATACACACGCCCTCATTGGGAGTTTTATACTCTTCTATTTATTAAATTAGTCTAAGTGCTCATAGTGACCGCGGTACACTTCAAAGGTTTTCACTACCGTATGCTGCTCTTTAGTGAGATTATCAAACCAAGTATCAAAACGCTCATCATCATCCTGCTCACCCAGAGCAAGGTACTGTGCTAAGAGTTCAATTATCTCATTGTGACTGAAGCTTAAAGTATCGACATGGCTCGCAAGTGTTGAATGATCTTTATCACGAAGCGTATTCATTACATTTTGGTCCAATTGCTCAGTTTGAATTTCATCGTTCACTGCCTTACTCCTTCTTATTATATGAGCACACATACCTAGTTATAACAGCCTTATTAACAATAGCCAGCTTTTTGAATTCAAGTGGTCAGAGTTTGTTCAGACTGACTAAAATCAAACCACAAATATTAAATAAGAATTATTTTTATCTTGATCTTACCAGTTTGAACACTTATCATTTGATACATTATCACATAGCAAAAGGTTATATAATGAAACCGAATATACACCCTGATTACCAGTAAGTCGCCTTTCATGATACAGCAGCAGATAGCTACTTTATTATAGGTTCAACAATTAAAACATCGCGAACAGTAGAGCTTGAAGGCAAGACCTATCCCTATGTGCCTATCGATGTATCGAGTGACTCACACCCTTTTTATACTGGTAAACAAAAAGCTGTGGCAAGTGATGGTCGAGTTGCCGCATTTAATCGCCGATTTAAAAATTTAGCGAGCAAATAAAAAGAGAATTAAATGAAGGTATTAAGTTCATTAAAAAGCGCAAAAAATAGACCTGGGTGTCAAATCGTCAAACGTAAAGGGCGCGTGTACGTGATTAACAAAGAAAACCCACGCTTTAAAGCCGTACAAGGGAAAAAGAAAAAACGTTAAAAAGGTGCAAAGGCACCTTTTTTTATTTGCCAAATAGTAGCTCCCAAAAACCAGGTGGCTCATGAAGTTCATGGTATTTTTTTCGTAAAGTATCTATTTCTTTTAATGGTACTTTTGCCGCTAGTATTCCCTGCTTATTGGCGAGCCTTTTAGCATCTTCTGCTTTATGGATAACTTTATCGATACCCTCAATAGAAGCAGATTGATGCTGTTTAAAGTCAGCCTTTTTTGCTTTCTCTAATAGTTGAATAAACTCATCAATTGCGTGGTTGAACTCGCTCAACTCACTGGCTTGCACAGCATTTTTGTATGCTAACCCCATATTCTTCATGTTAGCTTCTAAATCGATGCCTTTAGCAAAGCTAGATAAAGAGGTAACTAAAAAAAGGGCACTCAAAACAACTCTCATACTACTTCCTATTAAAACTAACTTAGCGTTAATTATATCCTTTTTGGTCGATAGAAACGAATTTATACAGCCTTTTTTATAAGCCAAACAGCTAATCGAAACTTCTGCCAATAAGCGCTATACTCACTTCATTGTTGTATTGTTTTTAGTTGTTTATGGCAAAGGCCCTTTCTTTCTTATTTTGTTTATTTTGCATTCCCAGTGTTTTAGCACAGCATAAAGTTATTTTTATCAATCCGGGTTACGCCGATACCAATACCACAGGGCCTTTTTGGTTTGAAGTATCTGAGCTCATGCGCGATGCAGCAGATGATTTAGATATAGACTTAACAATTGAGTACGCTAATCGTAATCATATTTTAATGAAATCGCTTGTTGTTGAAGCGATAGACACTAAACCTGATATGCTGATTTTAGTGGATGAAAAAAGTGTACTCAGCCAACTACTATTAGATCTGCCAAAGTTTGATACCCCGATATACTTTTTACTAAATCGTCCTACTGATGATGAACTTGCAGCCTTAAGTAATAAAGGGCTTAATATTTCAGGCAGTGTTGTGCCAAACAATGTTCAAGCAGGAAAGTTGTTAGCTCAAAAGCTCGTAGAAAAAAATAACGGACAAGCTAACATTTATGCAATTCATGGTGACTATACAACTCACGCATCTATTGATAGACAACAAGGCATAACTGATTATATTTCAAAAGTAAATAACGCGAAATTGGTCGCACAAAGTGTTGCCAATTGGTCAGCAACGCAGGCTTACCGCCAAAGCACTGGCTTTTTAAATCACCAAAAACAAATAAACATTATTTGGAGTGCTAATGATGCGATTGCGCTTGGAGCGATTAGAGCACTTAATGACAATAAGATACGCGATAAAGTCTTAGTAGGCGCGATTAATTGGCCACTCAAGGCTGCGTCGGAAAAAATCGACATTTGTATCGGAGGGCATGTCACACTTGGTGCTCTAGCAATGGTAAACATATATGACATATTCCAACAACAGCCTTTGGAGCTACATCAAAACATTGCTATTTTTACGCCTCACACAGCTAGAACAGTCACGTTCGTTGAGAAAATTCATAGCAATAGTTTGGCGATAGATTTTAAGAAATTTAGTAAAACTGAGCAGAATTCTGAGCCGTTCTCCATAGCAGCACTCCTCCCCTAGCCTTTAAAAATAAGCTGTAAAGGGCATTTACAGCTTATAAACACTACTTATTACTTAGCCAAATAGCTTGATAAGGTGACAACACTATATTTTGCGTGTTTTCTTCTATAACTTGCCCTGAAATCAGATCTTTCCAGCTTTCAGTTTCAATCAGATTTAGATCTGCGAAGGTAAGGGTTTTTGATTCATCAGTAATGTTATAAATACAAAACATGCTCTGTGAACGATTAATACTTTGTCGCCAAAATCCAAATAGTCCATCGCTAATATGTAAGGTGTATTGCGTCGCATTAGGATGAAATGCGCTCTGTGCCTTACGAATAGTCATCAGGTTTTTCATTGCTTTAAACACGGTACGATGGTGAGTATTTTCATTACTAAGTTTTGCCAATAGCTCTGACTCTTGCCAGCGATGGCGGTTAATCGCTCGGTTATGTTGGCTATTTTCAAAACGCTCGTAATCGTTAGTAGTACCTAACAAGCTATGAATATACAGACCCGGAATACCTTCAAGCGCAAACATTATGGCATGCGCACATAAAAAGCGTTCAACCCCCCATTTGTCTGGTCCTCGATGCGTACCTTGTAATGCATCAAACAAAGCAATGTTCAATTCGTAAGGGGTATTGGTACCATCTGGTGCGGTTCGTAATGATACTTTACCACCATATTTAGCGGTCGTGCTGACCATTTCCGCTATTTGCGCTTGATCAAGTAAACCTTCAACAGGACGCAAACCAATACCATCGTGAGAGCCAATAAAGTTAAAGTAAGCTGTACCGTGCTGGGCTGGCGGCATACTCATCATCCAATGCTTCAATGCAGTGCTGTCACCACTGAGTAAAGTGTGCAATAACAGCGGTGGCAATGAAAAATTATAAATACAATGTGCTTCGTTAGCATTACCAAAATACGACAGGTTTTCTCGATTAGGTATGTTAGTTTCTGTGATAATGATCACGTTAGGTTCAACATGCTCAATTAGGGTGCGAAGCAACCTAATCACTTCGTGAGTTTCAGGTAAGTTGATGCAGCGGGTATTGAGCTTTTTCCATAGAAATGCCACGGCATCAAGGCGGAAAATACGTACGCCATTGTCTAAGTAATGACGAATAATGCCCACAAATTCATTAAGCACATCTGGGTTGGCAAAATCAAAATCGACTTGGTCATGACTAAAGGTGCACCACACATGTTGCAAACCATCTTTAGTTTCAACTGCCTGTAAAAGAGGCGATGTGCGCGGGCGAACAACTTGAATAAGATCATCACTCGGACTCGCCGTTTTAAAATACCCTTTCCCAGGCTCTTTGCCTTGAATAAAGTTTTCAAACCAAACACTTCGACTTGAACAATGGTTGATCACTAAATCAGCCATCAACCTGACATCCTTCGAAATATCACGAATATGCTGCCAACTGCCTAACGCTTCATTCACTTGCACATAGTTCATCACCGCGAAGCCTTCATCTGAGCTATACGGGTAAAACGGCAAAATATGCAGGGCATTGAGTTCAGGCAAACATTGGTTCTTAACAAAGCGATGTAAGGTATACAAAGGCGGTTCTTCAGGCTTAGCTACCGCATCATCCGTATTAGCATGACGAATGATTGAATCACCGTAGGCAATTAAGATCATGTCTTGCTCATCCCAACGGTTTTTATGCGGCGTCGGGTCGCGGACAGGATCATCACCTTGCATGGTGTTGATTAGCCTGTTTGCGAGTTGTTCAAGGGTTGTTGGTAGTTCAACCTCGCCGTAGATACAGGTTAAATGCTGTATAACCCGTTGTTGTAAAAGCTCTAAAGTCACGCGCCTTCCCCATTAAATGTAATCTTTGTTATCAAGCTCTACGGCTTCTTCTAAGCGCGCAAACACATCTGGCATGGCAGAGGCAACACGGTTCCAGCTCGGCACAAAGGGGGCTTCCATTGGGTACTCTAGAAAGTGCTGACCCGCATTCATAATATTTTGCGCGAACATCTCAACAGCTTTTTCTTCTTGGTGAATATCGAGCGTTAAGCCATTCATGAGCGCATCGTTGTGATAGGTTTCAATAAAATCGAGTGCAATACGGTAATAGGTCGCTTTTAATGAGCGAATTGTTTCTGTTGTAAAGGTCACCCCTTGTGTAGCCAGCTTTCTAAATAAAGCTTTAGTGATATCAATCGACATTTTTGACAATCCGGTTGCTTGATTACTGAGCGATAGGTCTTGGTGTTTATGATCGTAATTATCGGCAATATCGACCTGACATAAACGGTTATGCGAGTAGTTTCGATACATCTCTGATAGCACACCAATTTCTAAGCCCCAATCACTTGGAATACGAATATCGTTGAGTACATCACGGCGAAACGAAAACTCCCCCGCTAGCGGATAACGAAACGAGTCCATATATTCTAAATAATCATTACTACCTAAAATTGTTTTAAATGAGCGCAATAACGGCGTTACCAGCAAACGTGACACGCGGCCATTAATTTTGCCCTCAGCGGTGCGCGGGTAAAACCCTTTACAAAATTCATAGTTAAAACGAGGGTGAGCAACAGGGTAAATTAAGCGTGCTAAAAGCGCTCTGTCGTAAGTCAAAATATCACAGTCATGAAGCGCAATTGACTCAACTTTTGACGTTGCCAACTTATAACCCATGCAATACCAAACATTGCGACCTTTACCTAGCTCTCGTGGTGCAACGCCCAGTTTTTGGAGTTCTTTATCGAGCGCTTGTAAACGCGGGCCATCATTCCAAAGTACTTTATGATGCTGATCAAGCTCAGCAAAAAACTGTAGTGCATGGCGATATTGGCTTTCGTCGGCGCGATCTAGGCCAATGGTAATTTGCGATAAATAAGGCACATGTTTGAGCTCAGCAATAATACTTTGCAAAGCGGGGCCTTCTAACTCACTGTAAAGCGACGGTAAAATCAGTCCCATTGGGCGTTGTTTTGAAAAGCCCAATAATTCTTTTTCTAGCTCTTCTACTGGGCGGTCAGCAATATTGTGTAAGGTCGTGATAATGCCATTTTGATAAAAATCAGCCATGAGATTGCTCCTGTTTTGCTGCAAAACGCGCTTTGATGATAGTTAACGCAGAAACTTCTTGAACCCAACCTGCTGGGGCTGGTTTTTCGCTGAGCTGCCAGGCTTTTTGTAATATTTGTGATTGCACCTGGCTGCCAGGATTATTGATTAGAATGGCGGTGTCGGCCGCTTTTAGCATGGCCACATCGTTTTGACTGTCGCCGAGGGCTATCACAGTAAATGGATTGCGATAGGCTTTTTTAAACTGATTTAACAGCCATTTTTGTGCAAGACCTTTATTGTTACCTTTGGTTAAATGAATAAAACGCCCGCCAACAAGCACTTCGTAGCCTGCTTGGCTCATAGCATCTATCAAGCCTTGCTTTTCTTCATCGTTGCCCGAGAAACAAACCGGATCTGAGTACTGGCGCTGTAAAGCCAGTTCACTTTTACCAACAGGTAGTCCTGTTAACTCGGCTATTTCTGGTGCACTAAATTGGCTAAATAAGCGCACACAATGACTGTAATCACTCGCATATTGCTTAAGATCTTCATGCAATTTATCGGTGCTTTGTGTCATAGCAAAGCGCCAATAACCTTTATATTCATCACAGCCAATCGGTTTTACTTTGAAAGTGTCTTTTGGGATATAAACGGCCGCGCCATTTTCAACAATAAAAGGATGATGATGATTTAAACCTTTTTGAATATCAGTAACTTCAGCAAAAGTTTTGCTGGTGTTAAAAATGACATTGACACCACTTTCATTCAACTTTGCCAAAAAAGGTTTGATTACCTCACACTCGTAACTATCGTGATCAAGTAATGTGCCGTCTAAGTCTGTAAAAATAAGTGGTTGTGCAATTTGGTCAGCCAGTAGTTCCATCT
This sequence comes from Pseudoalteromonas sp. PB2-1, assembly GCF_045040605.1. Classification (NCBI taxonomy): domain Bacteria; kingdom Pseudomonadati; phylum Pseudomonadota; class Gammaproteobacteria; order Alteromonadales; family Pseudoalteromonadaceae; genus Pseudoalteromonas; species Pseudoalteromonas sp. PB2-1. The sequence continues at coordinate 285,567 of NZ_CP090668.1, read as the reverse complement.
TGGTGATATCACGCTCGGTATCAAGCAATAATAACGCATCCACGCTGTGCGTAAGAGTGGCTAAGTTTTCACGCGTAATTCGTTCAAAATGAGAGATAAAACGCTTTAAACTCACTTCGTCAAAGGTGCCCTGCCCTTGGCCTTTTTTAGCAATTAACTTTTGCTCTTGCTCCAAGCGCCACGCATACACATCTTCAAATGAAGGCGCTTTTAACATAATGGTGTAATCAGCCATCGCGAATACATGTTGATATTCATTCGCTAAGCAACTATTGACACAACGGCGCCAAATGCCGTCGGCATCTTCTTGTTGTTCTAATTCATTAACTGGAGTTTGTAATTGATAAGGTTGCTGCGGTGTACTGGCTACACACCAGCCTTCAAAAAACACGATATCAATCGGCTTTTGGCTACTAGGCCATTGCTCTTTTGGCACTGGATCATCAGTTAGCTTATCAAATTGAGGTAATGGCACATCCACTTTACCTGCCAACAAGGCTGACAAGGTTTGCTCCATTAATTGCGTATCATGCGTCCCTGGTACCCCACGACTTGCAAACAAAGGATGAACGTCTTTAGCAAGCTCAGAGCGAGCATCGCGACTTAAATAAAAGTCATCGATTGATAATGACACGCTATTGAATTCGGTATTACTATTAACCCAGGTCACTAAAAAATCAGCGAGGGTTGTTTTACCTGAGCCTTGGCAGCCGTTGATAGCCACTAGCATAGGTTGGCCAGTTATTTTTGCACTTAAGATATCGTGCGCGAGGGGTATAAAAAACTGCTCACTTAAGTATTGATACTTCAGTGGTAACTGATGCTTCGCTAAAAACGGGGTAATATCCACAACATTTGCCTCTTGCATAATCGCTCCTACCAGTATGACATAGAGATAAATGCAGTTAGTAGACCAGTTTTATAATTCCTTATTTTTTAAATAGTTACAAAAAAAGCGCATATTTAACGCGCTTTTTTGGTGCAATATTCAAGCAGTTTCTAAATTCTAATCAGGTTGTTGCACTGCTTTGGGGAGAACAGCATTTAAGATAATCCCCAAGATTGCGCATAAGCTCACACCTTGCAAACTAAACTCGTTACCACCGATATGCATGCCACCAATACCAAACACTAAAATCAGTGCGATGATAGTCAGATTGCGAGGCGCGGTAAGGTCTTCACCCGATTTTACTAAGGTATTTAAACCAACCACGGCAATAGAGCCAAAGAGTAAAATCATAATGCCGCCCATCACAGGCACCGGAATAGTTTGTAAACCTGCACCCATTTTTGCTACAAACGCGAGCACAATCGCAATAATAGCAGTCCAAAGCATCACCCGTGGATTGAAGTTACGGGTAAGCATTACCGCCCCCGTTACTTCAGAGTACGTTGTATTAGGTGGACCACCAAAAACCGATGCCGCGGAGGTAGCGAGGCCATCACCTAATAAAGTGCGATGTAAACCCGGTTTCTTCAAATAGTCTTTACCCGTTACTTGGCTAATTGCCATCATGTCGCCAATATGTTCTATGGCTGGCGCTATTGCCACAGGTACCATAAACAAAATAGCTTGCCACTTAAACTCAGGGTAGGTAAATGCCGGTACTGCAAACCAGTTCGCTTGAGTGACCGGATTAAATTCAACAATACCTATAAATAACGAAGCGAGGTAGCCTGCGACCACACCGGCAAGAATAGGAATGAGTTTAAATACACCTTTACCCCATACAGCAAAAATCAGCGTAACCAGTAATGATAAAGCTGAAACCCAAATAGCTTGCTCATAAGGGATTAATTGCGCACTGCCATCACCAGCTTTACCCATTGCCATGTTCACAGCGACTGGCGCTAAAGCTAAACCAATGACCATAATCACAGGGCCAACAACCACAGGCGGTAACACTTTATGCAGAGCATTTACGCCTTTAAACTTTACAATTAAACTAAGCGCAAAATAACAAAAGCCCGCCACCATTAAACCGCCCATTGTTGCAGGAATGCCCCACATTTGTACCGAGGCGATAATGGGTGCAATGAAAGCAAAAGACGATGCTAAAAAGATAGGAACTTGGCCTTTGGTAACCACATGAAACAGTAAAGTCCCTAAACCTGCGGTAAATAAAGCCACATTGGGATCAAGGCCTGTCAGTAAGGGCACAAGTACCAGTGCGCCAAATGCTACAAACAGCATTTGCGCGCCGGTAAGAATGGTTTTTAACGAAAATGGTTGATGATTTTCCACGTGAGCGCCTTACACTGTGCCAAAAATCTTGTCACCGGCATCTCCTAAGCCTGGAATGATATATCCTTTTTCGTTTAAGTGACTGTCTAATGATGCGGTGAAAATTTCAACATCAGGGTGTGCCGCAAGGGTTTTTTCTACGCCTTCGGGGGCTGCCACTAATACAATGACTTTAATATCTTTACAGCCTGCTTTTTTCAACATATCGATAGTGGCGATCATTGAGCCACCTGTTGCCAGCATTGGGTCAATAACAAGGCTTAAACGCTCATCAATTTTGCCAACTAACTTTTCAAAATAAGGCACTGGCTCAAGTGTTTCTTCGTTACGTTGAAGACCCACAACACTCACTTTTGCAGCGGGTAATAATTGCATCACGCCATCCATCATGCCAAGGCCGGCACGTAAAATTGGCACAACAGTAATTTTTTTACCTTTAATGTGCTCTACATCTAATGTTGAACCATCCCATCCTGTGATTTGCACGCTTTCTAGTGGTAGGTTTTTAGTTGCTTCGTAAGTAAGCAAAGTACCTACTTCAGACGCCAGCTCACGGAAACTTTTTGTACTAATACCTTCTGCACGCATAAGGCCAAGTTTGTGTTGAACTAACGGATGAGTAATTACATTAATAGACATAAGTAGAACCTAAATGAAATAAATTACGCCTATTTTAGCGTATAATAGCCCGCGCTACCGCAAAAAATGCGTTGTTATTGCATTAATTTCGTTAATAGGTCTAATATTAATCAAAAGGCCGAAATATTAATTTTTTTGCAACAAACTGGTGTGGCACAACATCACAATTTATTTAATTTTTAGGTATCAACGTAGCATGAAAATACATTCGCTCGTTTTTTTAATACTATTTAACCTCGCTTTTTTAAGTCCGACAGCTAATTCTGAGCCTTTAGAAATAAAAGTGATGGATGACTTTATTCCGCAAGCCAGTGGTAAGCCGAGAAATGAAGCAACAATTTTCTTACTCGAAGCTGTAAAAGAAATACAAGATGAAATAAACATCCAGTTTGTTCCCGCAAGCAGATTACGAGAGTGGAAACAACTCAGTATGCTTCCTGATGTTTGCTTATACAATAAGTTAAAAACGCCTGAACGAGAGGCTAACGCCCTATTTACTCGCCACCCAATTATGGCATTTCCTGCAAATAGGCTCATTGTATTTAATATGCCTACCTTACCTGATTCACTGTCACTGGAAAAAGCAATCAATGACTACGACCTCACAATTGGCATAACAAGTGGGCGCTCGTATTCCGTAGATATAGATACCTTTATTAAAAATAATGAAAAACACTTTTTTAAACTTGAAGGCGCAACCAATGCGAGTCGTTTGGGGCAGATGCTCTTTCAAAACAAAATAGATGCCATTATTGAATATAGAGACGTGTTTATAGACAGATATCAACGCGCTACTAGTACGGATAAAATACGTTATTTAACCATTGAGCCTGATCAAGCAGCTGTTTTTGGTTATATAGCATGTTCACCTTCGCCGCAAGGAAGACAAGCCATTGCGTTATTTGACCGTGCTCTTCAAAGTGAAAGAGTCAAAACTCTTATTAGCAAGCGGCTATCGGAGCTGTTTCCAGCTCCTGAGCAAAAAGTCATTATTGAGGCATTTAATAATGCTTATGTGCATTAATTAGCTAAAATGTGTTCCATTACCCAGCTTGTATGAAGTGCGGATTCCCCTGTCGATGGATGTGGCGCCCCTTGGTCAAAAAACCTCGCTATATTTTCAACATGGAACTGTTGAATATGAACGGGGTTTTCGATGGAAAATTTACACTTACCAGCAAGGTTATTGAGCTCAATTGGTTTTTCATCAAATACACTAAAGCGTATTTCACCTTTGCTACCATAAATAACCACGTCATCGAAACGCTTAGCAGAGGCAAAATTCCAACTGCCAACACCTGTCACACCAGAACTGTGCTGCCAATGAGCCGTAACAGCATCAAATGCTGAGTACAACCCCTGTTGATTTGAACTAAAACCATGAACCCGAGTAAACTCGCCCAGTAAGTAAGCGAATAAGTCTAAGCCATGACTCGCTAAGTCATCAAAGTAGCCACCACGAGCAATACGTTTATCAGTGCGCCAATTATATTCACCAGACAAATCAAGCTCACTTGGCACTTTACTTAAGTGCCAACTTACATGGCGTACTTGGCCAATTTGGCCATTTTGAATAAGTTCTTTAACCTTATTAAACCGTGGTAAAGAGCGTCGATAGTAAGCGACAAATAATGGTTGCTTAGCATATTTAAACGCCTCAACAATTGCATAGCTCTCTTCGTAACTAGGAGCGAGTGGCTTTTCTATGCAGCAAGGTTTGCCTGCTTTGGCAACTTCGAGCGCCAATTCTTTATGACTATCGGGTGGCGTTGCTATATAAACAGCATCAACCATTTCATCGTTTATTAGCTCGCTGTTAGTTGCGAATACTTTGGGTACAGTATGGCGTGTAGCATAATCATGCGCTTTGTTTAAATCTCTGCGCGTAACGCCAATAAGTTCAATACCCTTTACTTGCTGATAAGCAGGGCCACTTTTTACCTCAGTTACCGCTCCACAGCCAATAATGGCAAAACGAATAGGCTTATTCATCGTATTCCTTATTTTTGTTCAGGTATTCATTGAATTGGTTTTGCATATAACCATTTATCTTTACATGCTGAGGGCTCCAACCTGCTAAAAACCGATAAAAATCAGCCCATGCATAACACCACAGTTCACGCCAACTACTGATCAAATCGTCTGCGTTTATAGTGCCCTGATACTGTTTAAGTGCTGTATTTAACTCTGCGAAATATCGATTTAGGTAGGTATGCGCATTTAACTTTAGTGCGCTCTCATTTAAACAACTTCCCAAAAAGTACATTACATCGATAACGCCAACCCCTTTTCCAACATATTGAAAGTCATAACCAAGTACATGATTAGTCTGTGAGTTGATAGCAAAATTAGCACGCTTTGCATCCCCATGTATTAGTGTTTGATATTTGCATTTATAAAGTGCGCAATCAATATGTACAGCTGCGGCTTTAAGAGGTGAGTCGGGCATTCGCGCGTATTCATCAGGACGCGTGGCTAAATGCCAATAACTGCCTCTGGGCCATAACCCCTCGCCTGGGGTTGATAAATGAAAAGCATGAAAGTGCGCTAACCATTTAAGTATTGCATGAATATGTTGAGTGTGGTCTTGAGCTTGCTGATAGCCAAACGCTGTAAAATCATCAAAAATTAAAGCAAATTGATTTTGCTTCTGTATCTGATTAAAACAAGGAATGGCGGCAGCTTGGTCTGGTAAAGATGAGCTGTATTGCTTATACCAATTGTATTCAACTAAATAAGATTGCTGCTTTCTGGCTAGGGCAAATTGACTTTGCTCAATTCGCGAGTGTTCAATGAAATCAGGCATAGAAATCAATTTAATGACCCGTGTTTCATCGTCTAATCGACAACGAATAATTTCGCCACAGCCGCTCCATAGAGTGCTAATCACATTAATAACTTCAATATCTTGATAGTTATTTTTTAATAAAGAATAAAATTCTGACATCAACAAACAATATAAAAATACACAGCCAGATTATGTCAGGCAAACCAATAAAAAAATAGGCCTGTTAAGGCCTATTCATTATGTGCTACCACGTGTGGTTTACAGTCAAACTAACGGTACGTGGATCACCCACAAATAACTGCCCGTAACCATAACCACCACTCCAGTGCTGTTTATCGAGTGCATTATCAACAAGCAATGCAGCACTCCAACTTGGTTTCTTGAAGTATATACCTGCTTGCAACAGTGTATACGATGGCAAAACAGCTTCGTCGGTTGTATTGCGCTTATCAACATAGCTTGCCCCCGCCGCTAACTGCCATGTATCGTTTAAGCTATATTTACTCCAGAGTGTAGCTGAATTTTTTGGTGCATTTTCTTTTTGTTTACCAATTAAAAGCGTATTCGTGTCTTCAGTTATTTCAGCCCTATTGTAGGCGTAATTAGCAATCACTAACCAATTATCAGAGAGCTGCCCATTAATATCGATTTCGAAACCTGTGGCTTGCTCCTCACCCCTTTGACGAAAAACTCGGTAACCTAATTGCTGTGAACGAGCAAAATCTTGTACTAACACATTCTGCTTTGTTATTTGATAGATGGACGTTGTTAGCAACACCTTTTCGTCAAATAACTTTGCCTTATAACCAATTTCGTAGAGGTAACTATCGATTGGTCCAAATGGCCCACCTTGCTCTTTGGTATTTAAAAATGTGGATGGGGGTTCAAAGCCAGTTACCCAACTGGCATAGACACTTGAGTCTTGAGTAAGATTATAAACAACACCTAAGCGAGGTAAGAAATCACTGTCTGAACTTTCATTGCCATTTAGATCTGTTAACTTATAATCTTCGCGACGTACACTGGCTAAAATTGACCAGTCATCGAATTTAATATGATCTTGAATGTAAAGGCCGTTACTTTTTAATCCACCACCAAATTCAAAACGGTCGCCTAAATTGTAACTTGCTATATCGGGTTGCTCATAGGTTGGATTTAAAATATCAAATGTACCTGCCGAGCGACTCATTCGTTGCGCATTGAGTTTATGGTTATCAATGTAATCGCCACCAATGACAATATTGTGCTCAACATCACCGATATAAACTTTGCCTGTTATGTAAGCAGTCACATTATCTGAATCGGCATCAATATCCCGGTCTGTATACCAAACATTAAATACGGAGTCTGATCCATCAACATATGTCGCTGCACGATGCTCAACCAGCTTTTGCTCACTATCTAAATGCATGTATTTAAAACCCAATGACCAGTAATCATTAAAATGATGGTCTAAAGTCACACTTGATGATAACGAGGTTGTATCTAGCTTATCCCCTGGCTGATTTGAGGATAAAGATATAGGCACCTGAGATAAATCGGTCGCGTTACGTAAATTGGGCTGACCGCGGTCGAGTAACCCCTTGCTGTCAGAGTAAACCACCTCAACATTAATTTTAGTATCGTCGCTTAGTAAATATGTAAAACTGGGTGAGAGTAATAAACTCTCATTAAAAATATTATCTCTGAACGTTTCTGAATCTTCGTAGCCAGCATTAAATCGATAAAGCCAACGATCATTGCTAGCTACCTTGCCTGTTGTGTCTAATGCGACATATTTATCAGAATAACTACCAAAGCGAGCACTAATGCTATGGCGGCTTTCACCAAGCGGTTTTTTAGTTACTGTATTAACCGTGCCACCAGGGCTTGCATCACCAAATACAGCAGAAGCAGGCCCTTTAATTACTTCGACACGTTCAACATGAGCAATTAAGGTTTGATTCCAAAAGTTATTATGAGTACGCATACCATTGACGCGGCGATCGTCTTGGCTGCGAAACCCCCGAATTGTAATGTCATCATACACAGAGTATTCATTCGCGCCGCTAATAAAAGATGTAACATCGTTTAAGCGCATCATTGCTTGATCCTGTATCACCTCCTTGGTTACTGCGCTTACTGATTGTGGGATCTCAAGAATATCAGCAGCAGTGCGGGTAACTGAATAACTGTAATCAGAGAATGTTGTTTGCGCGCTTCGCCCTAAAACCTCTATCACTTCAATATCAGAAAGTGCTTTTTTGCTTGGCTGCTTTTGAGTTTGCGACACGGCTTGTGTGGTAACAAATGCAGCTGATATTAGTAAAACCAATTTTTTAATTTTCATTTTCCTTCCTTGTACCTATAAAAGAGCAAGAGATTAATTAAAAATAATTATCATTTCAATTGTATTTTAGGTGTGTGAGAAAAAATGAAACCAAAAAATGAACTTAGTTAGTAATAACTTTTATAGAGAAAGTATGGGAAGTCCAAAAAGCAGCCGCGAACCTTTGATATCGGCTTGAGCTGCTACTTCTAGTTTGAACTCTCTACTATATGTAGACATAAAAGACCCCCCAGTGATTGGAATATTCAACTATTGGGGGTCACTTCACTATAAGACTTTGGACTCAATTAAGGTTACTTTAGCTGTGGTTTAGGTTTGCACAGATAAATGTAGCTCAAATACCTTGCATTACTATGTTTCAGAAAAATGTGTGAACTTTTTCAATGACGATATATCAGACAACTTTTTTTGAGATTGCTGATCTATTAATAAGATATTACTAGCTCTATCTTGGCTATCAAAAAAGCCGCCTGAATATTCCTGTAAGATACTAAAATCTTGATAATTCAAATAATTTAGAGGGTATAAGCCCTTAATTGCTCCTTGTTCTATGTCTTCTGGTTGTACTAACCACTTAGCTTCTTCACTTTCAACTGTTACCGATATACCGCCAAATAGTTTTTTTGCACTTTGTTTTCTGTAATAGGTAAATAGTCACTCCGCAAAACTCGACTATAACCATATACTAAATCCCCAGCACTTGAGATATCTTTAAACAGCTGCACTTCTTTTTTAAAGTTTAAATATGTGAATACCTTATTCACTGTCAAGATAGCCCTGCTTTTTACGTCATAAAATCCAAACTTTCTAAATGCTCAGCACACAACGTTACCTTCTTTTGAGAAAAACACTTTATTTCCTTTACTTCCTCATAATTTAAAGAAAATTGTACAACTTCAGAATCGCTATATTGCAGAAAAGTATCAAAGTTATCATACTATCTCAGTAAGCCATGTCACTTTAAAACAGCAGAGCAAGCTACTTGAGCCAGCGCCACTACATAGTGGCACTAACACAGATTGCACAGTCTGCTGCTAGTAAGTGCGCAGTTCTGCTGGGGTTGACTGCGCACTTAATAACTTTTAATTTTCCAAAAGCTTCAAACAATTAATTTTTGGTGAATCTACTAGCCTGAATTCAATAATATGGAGTAAATAGTTTCTAGTACCTCCATCTGATTTCCCTTTTCTGAAAGTCCCTGTCAATATTGCTTCCTGCTCAGTACATTCTGTAAAAAATTGCTCATTACCTTCGCCCTTTATTGAAACAAAAAGGAAGTGATCTCCAAAATTATCATAGTCATTTCTATTACTATAAATAGTGTCAAAACCGAAAAAACCCTCCACCGTTACTTGATGATCATTATACTTATCACGCTTATTGAGTAACTCATTAACAGAAAGAGCTCCTTGACTCTGACAACTTATTAAAACAAAAACAACGATTGAAAATACTAAAAATTTATTCATTTATTGTTTCATTTAGTTGATATTTGAATGCATAAAAACTTCTAACGCCTGAGAAAATAAAAATCAAGATTTTATTAATTCTATCTTTATACTTAAAATGGGATCACTCGGCCACAAACAGCTCGCAGCAAGAATCCTGAGAGCATAGTTTTATCTAGCCTGAGTTAGTCCCACGGCTCTAAAAAGTCTAAGCAATTATTGTTAGGTAAGTCTACCGGTCTAAATTCAGTAATATCAAATAAATAGTTACCCAATTCCCCCTTCAAATCCAATTTGGTATAAACACCTGTAATTAAAACATTTTTTGACTTGCAATGCTTATAGTACCCTTCTTTCCACTCACCAAGTATAGGAACTTTTAAAAACTCTGCGGTGAAGTTCTCATATGCATCTCTATTTTCATAGAAAATCCCAGCACTAAAAAAACCATTTATCGTGACTTTTTTGCCGTTTAACTCTTCAGCTCTTGAAATTACTTCATTGACTGTCAACTCTCCATAGCTTTTACAGCTAATAAAAGTCAGTAAAAAAGTTATAAGTATAATTTTTTTTGTCATTTGTTGCTCCTATCATTTTTTACATCTGAGTGAATAAATACTTCACTTCGTGAGTACATGGATGTTACATATACGGGAGCGTTCAGTCGTTTAGATAATCGCATATAATTTTCATATCGAGCTTTTACTGAACGCACTTTATAAGGGTTATATATAACGATTGCCTTCGCATTTTTAATTGGAACTGGTGATGCATCAATTAAATTCAAATGATTACTTCCAATAGCTTTTCCAGTTGGTACATCTGTACTGGGTCGAGAAGCGGTATACCCATCTCCATCTTGATAAATTGCAACTCCAACTTCCAACCCTAAACGAGCTCTATCTTTATTAGCTTTTGCCAATTCAATTTCTGCTGCAATATCTCCACTAGACCTAAGCAAAATTTTCTGGAATTCTTTATCTCCTGCATTTGGATCTTGGCTATACTTGCCAGTTTTACCTTCTGTAGGTCGTGATTGAATTCGAGTATCAAGAGGCTGGTCTTGAGAAGAGGCACTCATTTGGCCTATGCTATTGCCGCTATTTGAACCTTGAGTTCCTTCCTTGAGATTACCAATATCACTAATTGCTCCTTTATTCTTCGCTGTAATATTTATTGAAAAACTTCCATTCTTTTGTATCAGAGACTTAACTTTTTTAAAAGCAGCCTCAGTCATCTTAACTGCTACTTTCCCGCCACTCTCGGTTGTTACAACCGTATCTATGGGGCACGTCCCGCTAGAAGCACAGACTGCAGAATACCCTGTTGGGTCAGTTCCCGCTAAGGGGTTATTCATAATATATGAATAAGGGTTAATACTCTGGCTATTCGTTGGGCTTTGAATAACAGGGTCAACTGACATAAACCGACCAAGGTTATAATCGTACACCCGACCGTTCATATGAATAAGCTCAATATCATCCAAATGCTCGTGATCAGTAAAGCCACGTCGTGTTTTTGCATCTGCTAAGTCATTTAGCTTTGCGTTTCCAACCGGCATTAAGCCACCACTGGCTAAACGTGGTTTACCAAATGGGTCATAGTTGCGTTGAGTACTCACATAACCATTATAGTCTGTGATTATGCGCGCACTTTGTAAACGGTCTCTATGTGTGTAACGATTCTAATGCTTCTATTCTCTATTTAGCTTACTCAGATTGCGTATATTTTTACGGGAAGTTTAGGCAATAAAAAACCCGTGCTAAGCACGGGTTTTCGAAGATAAAGTCCTAATACTGCTCAGGACTTGCATTGTTGAATTACTCGTTTACCACACTTTTAAGTGGGTTAACTGGCTTTGCATTGTCATCAAGCAAGTTCATATCAAAGTCGAACTCATCAACACGAATCGCTTTTTCACGTTTCTTGTTGTAGTCAATCAATTTTGCATACTCTTCTTCGTTAATAACACTTGCCACAAGTGCATTATCAAGTGTTTCTGCAAAACGAACGCCCGGCTTGATTGTTTTAGCACGCAGTGCTTTTTTAACTTTTGCAAGTAAATCAAGGCATGCCATTTTCGCTTTGTACGCTTGCTCATTGATGTAATGACCATCACCTTCAATTGGTTTAACCAAATGAGTGATTTGCGCTTTAAATGCGGTATCCATTTGCGCTTGAGTCGCAAGTTCACGGATTAAATCATCGCTGATTTTAGGCATTTTCATTGAGTAGTTCATCGTAATGAAACGCATAAACTTACGAGTACCACTTGCAGGGAAGTTATCTAAAAACTTATGCAATGCTTCTTCTGCGCTTTGTAGTGCAAAGCGAGTCGCATAATGGAAGTAAGGTGCGGCTTGCTCACGTTCACTGCTTGCTACTTTTTGCTCGTAGTATTTAATCGACGCCATCGCTGCGTATAAGAAACTCATTACGTCACCTAAACGTGCAGATAACATTTCTGCTTGTTTAAGCTTGCCGCCAAGTACTAATAATGAGAAGTCAGCGTAAACTGCAAGTTTTGCAGATAGTTTATGTGCTGCTTTTTCGTATTCACGTACTTCTGGTAATGACGATTTAGCACCCGCAGTAAACGGTAATACACCTAAGCGGAAAGCACGCAAACTGTTAGATACGCTGTAGCCCACTGTTTTACGTAAGATGCTGTTGAATTCTTTATCTGCATTTTTGTCTTCGCTGTGGATAGACTCAACCATAGTTTGTAGATATGGGTGACAACGCATTACACCTTGACCAAAAATCATTAGATTACGAGTAAGAATGTTTGCACCTTCAACCGTGATTGCGATTGGTTGTGCAACATAACCACTTGCTAATGTGTTTTGTGGACCATTTTGAATCGCTTTACCCGCTTGAATATCCATTGCTGAATCAAGCACGTTACGACCAATTTCTGTCATATGGTATTTAGCAATTGCAGTGACTACAGATGGTTTTAAGCCCATGCCTAAACCTTCTGTTGTTAATACACGCATCGCTTCTTGAAGATACGTTTTACCCGCAATATCAGCGAGCTTTTCTTGGATACCTTCGAATTGACCAATCGCAAGACCGAACTGCTCACGGACTGCTGCGTACTCAGAAGCACCTTTAAATGCAACTTGCGATGAGCTAACACCTAGTGCCGGTAACGAGATACCACGGCCTGCACCTAAACAGCTAACCAGCATTTGCCAGCCACGACCGATATTCTTTTGACCACCAATGATGAAGTCCATTGGTACAAATACTTTTTCGCCGCGTGTCGTACCATTATAAAAACGGATACCCATAGGATCATGACGATTTCCAAGTTCAACACCTGGGTGATCTTTAGGAATAAGCGCACAGGTAATACCTAGGTTTTCTTTGCCACCGAGTAAACCATCAGGGTCAACGACTTTGAATGCTAAACCTAACACTGTCGCAATTGGCGCAAGTGTGATGTAGCGTTTGTCCCAAGTAATTTCTAAACCTAACACTTCTTCGCCATTGAACTGGCCACGTTTAACAACACCGATATCTGGAATGCCACCCGCATCTGAACCCGCTTCTGGGCTAGTTAGTGCGAAACATGGAATATCACGACCATTAGCAAGGCGTGGTAAGTAGTGATCTTGTTGCTCTTTAGTACCAAAGTGCAGTAATAGCTCACCTGGGCCTAATGAATTAGGAACCATCACGGTTACCGCAACCGCAGAACTCTTTGTCGCGATAGTCGCAACGATTGTTGAGTTTGCGTAAGGGCTGAATTCTAAACCGCCGAATGATTTAGGAATGATAAGCGAGAAAAAGCGCTCTTTTTTCAAGAAATCAAGAATGTAATCAGGTAGATGAACACCGTTTTGAATTTCAGAATCATCAATCATTGATAATAATTCTTTCACTGGACCATCTAAGAATGCTTGCTCTTCAGCACTCAGCTTAGCAGCTGGAACATCACGAAGTGCATCGAAATCAGGTTTACCTTGGTAGATTGAACCTTCTAACCAAACATCACCCGCATCTAACGCTTCTTGTTCTGTAATTGAAATACTAGGTAATACTTTTTTTAATTTTGTACGTAAGCTCATAATAAACTCATCCGACCAGATAGTAATACCTACATTACGTCATAAATTGAACAATAGATCAATTGGTCCAACCAGTTTTTTTAACATTTTTTTATATTTAATTTTCTTAATTATGCTAAGCACTTGAATATATTAAACTTACACGTGTACGCTCAACTGGCGTTTTTTATCCCGAAAATGTTAACAACTAAAGTATGAATACAAAAAAGCCCAACTAAAAAAGTTGGGCCGAAGATTAGGTTTGCAGTTATAACTAAAGTTCATCCTCAATCGGAAACAGCGATATAAACCAAACTTGAAAACGCCGCCACGATGAGGTTTGTGGTTCTTTTTCAAACTGTTTGTTGTTTACTGTATCAAGCCAAATTAGCTGGTCATCGTTTGGATTCTTCAATTCTACTTTCCAAGCATAGTCTGGCATTTTTTTATCAACCCAGTGCGCTAAAAAATGACTGAGTTTTTTACTATTAATTAATACGCCCATTTCAGTATTTAGGTCAAAAGAGCGCGGATCGAGATTCATAGTACCAACGAAAATTTTCTTATCATCGACCGTCATCGTTTTTGCATGAAGGCTTGCCTGTGATGAGCCCGTCACCTTACGCCCTGCTTTGCGTTTAATAGCAACTAAGTCGCTAGGTTTTAATTCCCAAAGTTTAACGCCACCACGAATTAAATCTGCACGATACTTCTTGTAACCCGCATGCACAGCAGAAACATCAGTCGCTGCTAATGAGTTAGTCAGTACGGTAACATCTACCCCTTTTTTTACCCAACTGGTTAGCAACTCAACGCCCTGTTCTTTAGGGATAAAATATGGTGAGACTATAATTGCTTTATGCTCTGGTTGGCCCATCTCTTTGAATAAAGATGGCGACATATTAGCTGATTTTTCACTCACATCATTGAGCAGCTTATCAGGGTGGTCGAAGAATAAAGTCGACTCTTGCCAATCAAACTGGATCTCATCGTTTTGTAAACGCTTCACAAACTCACTTTCACGAAGTTGCTCTACATAGTTGCTGTCTTGGTTTTGCAAAACATAGGCTCGTAAGCTTTCTGTGATATTAACAAGAGATTGTTCATCACGACTACCATGCAAATCTTCAACGGGGTACGATAATTGATGATTCCAATATAAATCAAACGCTTTTGATGCTTTGGGTACAATGTCACCTGCGCTCATTACGTCTAAATCAATAAACTCTGAGTGATCTTCCGCGGAAAAATATGCATTACCAATATTTCTGCCGCCAGTAATAAAAACTTTATTATCAACAATAAAGCTTTTGTTATGCATTCGTCTTGAAAGCAGGCTGTAATTACTCACAAAACCCAATGCTCTAAAGCGGCGATTAGGAAACGGGTTAAACAATCTCACTTCGATATTGGGATGGACAGCCAACGCTGCTAAATCAATTTCACTATCGGCTTGAGATAAGTCATCAAGTAGTAATCTTACTCTTACGCCGCGATCAGCCGCTTTGAGTAAAAAAGCGGTGAATAAAATTGTTGTTTGCTGCCTGTGATATAAATAATACTGCACATCAATGGTGTGCTCTGCAGAATCAATGAGCGCCAACCTTGCGACAAAGGCATCGACTCCATCTACTAAAGGATAAAACCCTGATAAACCAGGATGAACATTCCCCACTGCATCTCCTATTGTACTGGGTGTATCAGCTTTAATAGCATAACTTGGTTGGATAGACTCTCGAGAAGGTAATTGCGCACAGCCTGCCACTATCATAAAAAAAATTGCACAAAAAAGATATTTGGGAGAGTCAATTATCATGGCTTCCTACCCGTGACTGTGTGATACACACATTGCTTTGACATAACCCTAATAAATGAGGAGGTTAAAAGCAAATAAAACGCGTACGAAGTAATAAAGATAAGGCAGAAAGGTAAGAAAAATAGTTAAATAAACACGTTTAAGAGCAAGTAATTATGCTACTTGCTCTGTGATGTCTGCGATTTCAATGAGTTTACGGTTAAGAATCTTTTTACAGCAACCGCAACATTTACCACATTGGCTACCCACTTGTAGCTCTTTTGACAGATCGCGCATCGTCATTGCGCCATCATCAATAGTTTGTTCGATTTTTTTATCAGTCACACCATGGCATAAACAGATATACATGAATGCAAACCACTCTCATTTCTCTTGATGGTCAGCATATTAATCTAAACGGTAATAGTTCGCAATAGTGTTTTAGTGAAAATTTGTATAACTTTCATACTGGAACTTCCTAAATGGCATACAGCTGAAAAATTTCTTCTTATATTTTGAGTGGTTAGTTGATGACGAGTACACAAAAAAATTTTCAACGTTTAGATATGTTTTAGCTTATGAAAAAAGAGGTAATCAGGTTTTGTAAAGGATATAACGAATAGCTAAGCTAGAGTGAACAACTTTGAATGACAAAGCATACTCACTTTCAAGGGAGCAGTGTTAAGATAATAAACTCTTTATAAATAACAAACGATAGTTAACACTTTAGTTGATAATAAAACTCTGTTTTTGCTATTTTATCTCAAATGCTTGATTTTTAAACGAGGACACATGGAAGCGCCTACTATTGAATTAACACGCGACAATTTTAAATCCATCTTTTTTCAGACTTTAATAAAAACAAAAGTGCAGCCTGAGATACCGATTTTAAGATGTGCTGTGCCCTTACCTAATGCACAAAGATTAAAAGCAAAAATAATCACAGCTGCTGTATTCATTATTGCATGTCTACTTGTTTGGCAAACACAATCCGGTGCGGTCGCTATTGGCGCCGCGATCATTACCTATCTTAGTTACTTTTTAATTCAGATGTTTATTGCCAATAAACGTTACTTTATTCAAGAGTCCCCACTATGCGAAATTAAAATTAACCAAGAACAAATTTACTTACCAGCTCTTTTATTTGATGACAGAAAAGCACGGACACTTGAAAGAGAGGATTTACTTAATGTTGAAGCCGTATGGAATTTCACACGCTCCAAAAGCGGCTACGATATTAACGACCCAGAGCCAAGACGAGCCTACCTATTTTCTGTTATTTTCAAAACTCGTTATGGTAACTCGATCCCTTTAAATGACTGGAGTATAGAGCATCCTGAACTATTCAAAACACTTGTTGAATATAATTACCCAGTAACCATGATAAGAACAGCCAAACGCGGGTCACCTATAACGATTCACACTAAATGGTTCTTCCTATTTGTTTTTATGTGTATTCTCATACATTCACTTATAAAGTATGTTATTTAGCGAACGTATGAATATGCAATTGGCAAAGCAACTACAAATTACCAGTACTCTGCCTATAGTTATAGCGATAAAATTTTGTAGCTTGATGCTGAAACAATGCTTTCTAACAAAACATATCTGAAAAGACTACCACTTAACTTTAAAACTTATGCTTTATTATTGAACAGCATACCAGAGTGAGTACTGGACGTAGGTGCGAATAAAGAGTTAATCATCGTAGAAACATTCCTTTTTACTGTAAGCTGAACTGCATTGATTTCTTCATCAAGCTGTTTATTAAGTTCAAATAAATCATTTTCTCGTTGTTCTGGAGCTAGCTCTTCGTTACTTTTTAAACTATTAATCTTATTTTGTAACTCCTTTATTTTAGCTACTAGCTCTTGTTGTGTTTGTGATGTTTTCGATTTAGCCTCTACTTCAGGATCAGAATCGACATCAGTTGCTTGTTGTTTTGAGTTTTGAAGGTTTGTTGCTTTTTCACTTGCTGGGTTTAGCTCATTTTTATTCTGCTGGTCCAATTTTTTATTTTGCTGATCCAATAATGGCTCTGTTAGTAATGAAGATGTGTATGAAGTTAACTGCATAGTTTTCCTATCGCGAATTTTTTGACGTTTAACTAAGAAATTAAAAAACTAATGCATAACCCGTACCTATATCAAAACCTATCAGCACTAAATTAAACTGCTATAACTGTTCAAATTATCTTTGCATGTAATTGCTATCTAACTCTTACTTCTTAAATTCGTCAAAAATCAATCCTAAAGGGGTGTGTTTTAACTTTTTAATAACCTTTTGTGATCGCTTTTTAAACACCTGTCGTAAGCCTTATTGAAATGGACACGTCGTACCGTCCGAACATACAAAGATATAAGGAAGAACGATGAAATACATACTCTTGGTAAGCAGCTTACTTCTAGTCACTGCTTGTAGTGATGAGGACGACGATAATGAAGTGATTACCCCTCCCCCAGTACAAGAATTCAGTCCCAGCCAAACCTACTCTGTCACTTTGAGCGGCAAGCAAGAAGTACCAATGAATAACTCAATGCAAACCGCCACAGCAACCGTAGAGCTTGATGAAAGTTTAATGCAATTTCGTGCAACGCTAGATGCAAGCTCAGTAGAAGGGTTTAGTGCTGCGCACATTCATGATGGTGATTTGGGTGAGAATGGCGACGTTGCATTCGCTTTTGAAGCAACAAGTGAAGGTATGTATGAAGTGGCTATTACCGACCTTGATGAAAGCTCGATCGCTGATTTAATGGACGGGGATTGGTATATCAACCTCCACACTGAAGCATTTGCAGACGGCGAGCTCCGCGCACAAATAGTGCCAGATACAACGAGCATCATCACTTTCGCCTTAAATGGTAATCAGCAAGTTCCTATGAACGACACCGATGCGATGGGTTACGGTTACGCATCTTACGATAGTGCAAGTACAGAACTTAAACTTCGCGCAGTCACTATGGGTCTAGATGATGCAACAGCAGCGCACATCCACACAGGCAAATTAGGTTCAAATGGTGATGTGTTTGTGGTTTTAGAACAAGACGATGAAATTATGACTGATTGGGTTGTGCCTGAGGGAACCACCATTGACAGTGATACTCTTGCGGTGCTCTTAGATGGTGGACATTATGTGAACATTCACACCCCTGAATTTGCGAATGGCGAAATTCGCGGACAAATCCTGACTGATAATTACGCTGTGGCAACATTTGATCTTAGTGGTAAGCAAGAAGTGCCTATGGTAAACACCATGGCCAGTGGTGATGGCTACGCATTAGTAGACACAACTGACTACAGCGTAGAACTCACGGTTGTTACTTCAAACTTAGACGATGCAACTGCAGCACATATCCACACAGGTCGAATTGGCACTAATGGTGATGTACTCGTCGCTCTTGAACAATCAATGGGTGACAGTAACGTTTGGATGACTCCTGCAAATACCATGATAAATGCTGACATTTTTGCGGTGCTTGCTTCTGGTGGTCATTATGTAAATGTTCATACACCTGCTAATGCTGGCGGAGAACTACGAGGCCAAATACTTACCAACAACTTCGCGTTCACAAGCTTTACACTCAATGGTGAGCAAGAAGTACCTGCTGTTACCACCAATGCTAGTGGTGAAGCGTATGTTCTTATTAATATGAATAATTACGACCTCGAGCTTCGTGTAAACACAACAGGTGTAGATGACGCAACAGGCGCTCATATTCACACAGGTCGAATTGGCACTAATGGTGATGTACTTGTTGCACTTGAGCAGTCAACAACTGATGCCGGCACCTGGGTAACACCTGCCAATACAATGATAAACGCAGATATTTTTGCGGTACTTGCATCAGGTGGTCATTATGTAAATGTTCATACACCTGCTAATACAAGTGGTGAAATCAGAGGCCAAATTCTGACAGATAATTATCAATTAGTGACTTTCCCATTAACTGGCATGCAAGAAGTACCCGCAGTCGATACCATGGCGTCAGGCAGTGGTTATGCACTAGTCAATATGGATAATTACCACTTAGAGTTAAGAGCATTAACAGAGGGCGTAAGTGATGCAACTGCTGCGCACATCCACACTGGCCGCATTGGTATGAACGGTGATGTACTTGCGGCGTTAGAACAGTCAAGCGATAACATTAACCTATGGCAAACACCTGAAAACATCTTGATAGATGCAGATACTTTTGCAGTACTTTCATCAGGTGGCCACTACGTTAATGTGCACACGCCGGCTAATCCTAGCGGTGAGCTACGTGGGCAAATTTTAACTGATAACTATGTATTTGTGACCTTCCCGCTAAGCGGTGCACAAGAAGTACCAAGTGTTGTGACAAGCGCATCAGGTGATGGCTATGCATTAGTGAACACCCATGATTACAGTGTTGAACTACAAGTACTCACCTCAGGTGTGAGCGACGCCAGCGCAGCGCATATTCATACCGGTGTGACAGGTGAAAATGGCCCGGTATTGGTTGGCCTTGTGCAAGATAGCGATGATATGAATCGCTGGATGAGCAACGCTGGCTTGATGATTGATGCCGACACCTTTTCAGTACTCGCCTCTGGCGGTCATTATGTAAATGTACATACACCTGCTAACCCGAGTGGGGAAATTAGAGGCCAGATCCAGTAATCTATTCCTAATCCTGCTAATCCTAGTTGTTCTGAGGCCAATGTGATTTTGGCCTCTTTTTTTGTATCTGTTTGCTTAAAAGTTAAACTTAACCAATCTTACAATAACACCCTTTGGCATTAGAATTAACGAACTGACTATTAAAACCAGCACGTAAATTTTTAATTACCAACTCAACAAAACCGTTCTGACTCGAGCATGCTAAGCCTTTTGATAATGGCCCTGCATATGCCAACTCTTGATTATCTGAAATAAGTACCGCAGCCGGTTGCGCGGGTATAAGTGAAGACAAAGCCATACTCGGGGCTAGTTTTACTACTTTCACTCCCTGCTCGATAGCGTAGTCTGTTAAGCTCTGAATGTGCGCTTGTGAGCGCGCGGAACAGACACAGGTGTTTTCATCCACAATATACAAAGTATCGCCTTCGACTGCATTAAGCCCAACGGTATTTTGAAACAATGACAGCCAGTTTGGTTGCGACAGCGTGTTATCGGGGTCAAATGTTTCTGTTTGCTGGGTGTAAGCAAAAACTAAAGTAGCAAGCACAGTAACAACCCATAAAAGGGTCGCCACTGTTAATCTTATGCTATTTGAATTTAGCAATACCCTGCTCCAGCACATCAATACTGACATCAATTAACTGCACACGATCGGTTAGCTTTTCAATCATATGGTTATCATTGTCTTGATTAGCAATTAAGGCTTGTGAGTTCTCGGCAATTGCACGGGTGTTACCCGCTTGGTTTTGCACTACATGCGCAACCGATTGTGAGCTAGTGGCAGCACTATTTACTTGCTCCGTCATTTCAGTGATTTGTTGCTTCATTTGTGTGCTAATTGCCGATAGTTGCTCAATCAGAGTGATACTCCCTTGCATTGACTGAGTCGATGAAGCACTATTTTGCATCAAACTTTCAAGGGTTGTCGTTATTTTATCTGTGGTGTGTTTACTACGCGTTGCAAGGTTTCTAACTTCATCTGCGACCACAGCAAAACCGCGCCCCTGCTCACCGGCACGAGCCGCTTCAATAGCCGCGTTTAAAGCAAGGAGGTTGGTTTGCTCAGCAATCGATGAAATCTCATTCAGTAAGTCTGAGATATGGCTACATGCACTTACTAATAGTGCAATATTTTGATCTGCCTCTTTAAGGTTACTAGCAAGCTCAGCGGTTTTGTTGTCTGTATTCGCCACCTCATTTAATGCCTCGCTCGCACTTAAATGAAGCTTTTCAAACTGGGTTTGTAGTTCATTACTTTCTTGCTCAACATGGGCAAAGCCTTCAGCAACGCGCTCACCTGATTGTGCAATATCAGCCGATAACTGCTCTCGGTGCTGTGCTTGTTGGTGCAGTTCATCATGTACTTCAAGCAATTGTTTAGACTGATTTTTTAAAACACTACTTTGACTTTGTACATCACCAATTACACTTGAAACAAAACCAAGAAGACGATTGAAGCCCGCCACCGCTTCACTGTGACTCTCATCGGCTCTTAGACTAATATTAATACTGTTTTCATCCGCCATAATTTGCTCTGTAGTATTACTTAACGAGAGCCCTGCACTGCGTTCACGGTGCAATGTTTTAGCGATGTAGCCCGCAACAATAGCTTCAACAATGGCATATACAGCATGGATAAGTACGGTACTAAAATACAATCTGTCAGGGTCAAAAACATATAAACCCATTTCATTGATTTGTAAAAAATAAAAACTTAAATGATGAACGGCAACAAACGCAAGTGCAGTAATAAACACTCGCCACTCAACAAACATGATTAGCACAGCCATCAATATAAAAATTTCAAAGTGAACTTCAATAAGTCCATAGCTTTGTTGGATGTGTAAAAACGAAAACATCATGCAGCCAGCTGCAACCACATGAGCGGTCAATTTACTACTTGGGAAGCGGTACAGCATCCAAAGCGGCAAAGACAGCAAAAGTAAGCCTGTGACCACACCGGTTAACAAGGTTGAGTAGATAAACCCTAATACCAAAGACTCTACAAATAAAAGAAGAAACAAATAGGTAAAAAGGCGGCGCACACTTGTCATAGTTAAAGCCTTAATTATTAAATTATTTACAAAAATACAATTAACCGAGCCTATACGGTTTGATGCGTATCATGGTTCACTTTATTAATGGCAATAATGCTCTAAATTGTTCAGTTCCTGCTTTTTCTAACCATTGAAATAACACACTTTCGGTACAGGTTATTATAGCTCCAGCCTGCGTAAGTTGCTTTGTTGCTATGTTTTTATGGTGTGAGTTGCGCGATGCAATAGCGTCATCCACAATGAATAATTTAAAATCGGCAGTTAATAAATCTAAACACGTTTGTAAAACACAAACATGCGCTTCTGTCCCTGCAACAACAATTTGGGGACGATTAAAGCGCGATAGCGACTCTATAAAGTTTGGCTCTAAACAGGCACTAAAATGTATTTTTTCTATATTACAGCTTGTTGCCATAAAGTGGGCAAGCGATGGGTCGGTTGCACCCAGTTTTTCAGGATTTTGCTCCGTAAAAACCACTGGAATATCAAAAAGAGATGCCCCTTTTAAAAGCTTTTCGGTATTATTAACAACCTCTGCAAACTCGCTAATAACAGGAGAAAGCCCTGCTTGTTCATCAATGATAAGTAAAATCGTTTGCGTTTTTTGACATATAAATGGATGACGCATAAAAGGCCTTGGGTCATTTTTAATTAATGTATTTATAGCACATAGATACATTTGTGTGCCTTAATTAACATTATGCTAAATTATCTTTTCTTACACGTTAATTACGTGCATATTTGTGCTATATTTTACTAAAAGTTTTGTGCAAATAATCATTTAGGGTTCAACATTCGGTGCCTAAACACTTTCTCCTAATTTTCATTTTTACTCTGTTAGTATTCCCTAACGTTGCGAATGCGCAAAATTATGCTTTGCAAATTCAGCGACTTTCAACAGATGAAGGCTTAACTCAAGGCTCTGTTACTAAAGTTGTTCAAGATGATCTCGGTTTTATATGGATTGGTACTTACCAAGGTTTAAATCGTTATGACGGTTACCAGGTATCTCCATTTTCAGGAGAGCACATACTCGATCAGCGACAAATTGCCTTCATGGCAAAGACTAACAATGGAAAACTATTTGTAAGTACCGAGTTTTCAGGGGCTTTTTTAATTGACCCAAAATCTTTGCATGTTGAAAAAATCTATTCAGGAAAACTAAACCCTGAAGATAATTTTTTCTCACCTATATTGGCTTTCGATGAAAGTGATAACGATTACTTTTTCGCTATAAACCAACACGTTTACTCCTACCACAAGCAATCAAAAAAGTTTTTACATGAATTCTCGATAAATAAAGAGGAACATTTTGTTCGCTCTCTGAAACTCTATGAAAACTCTCTATTTATAGGTACCTCAAATGGGCTGTTTTCTAAGAATCTCGCTGATGAGCATATTTCGTATATTCCATTGGCAAGTCAAAAAACCATCAACGATGACAACAAAAACGTTAAATTTTTGCATATCGATAAACAGCTAGGACTTCTCGTCGGAACGGTGGAAGGAATGTATAACATCCCTTTTAACAACAAAGAGTTACTTGAATATGACAAAGCGAGGTTACTCATTCCAAAGCTCAATATATGGGATTATACCGACAGCCCTTTTGGTGAATATATAGTGACCGAAAAAGGCTTATTTGAATTTAATCGACAAACACTAGACGCTGAATTTGTTTTACGTTTCGACCAAAGCAAATTCAACATGACCGATAACACTATACCAGATGTCATGGTTGATAAAACGGGTCTGCTTTGGCTTGCGTCACGTTCGCAAGGGGTATTCACTTGGTCTACTTTGGCCAAGCGCTTTAAACATATCCAGTTGAAGAATGAACAAAGTTATTACGACAATAACATTTGGTCAATTATCCAAGATGACAATAATACCCTTTGGATTGGTACCGATAACGGCTTAATGAAATACAACCAGTTAACTAAAAAAACTACTGCGTACTTAGTTAACAATGATGAAAAAGCATTTCATGGTGAGCATGGTATTTATGGTATTAGCAAAGCACAACTAGATGATAATAACCGTTACCTATGGCTGATGAAGTATGTTGGATTGACGCTGTTTGACAAAAAAACAGGCAAGACAATACCCATTAACGGCAGTGAAAAAACAAAGGCATTTTTATCTACAGAGCCTAGTTGGGGTTTTCACGTTATAAAACCTGACCAATTTGCCTTTATAACGAATGACGAGTTTTACACTTATAACGGTAAAACTGGCGAATTAAATGTCATTAAAGGGCTTAAAGAGCAAGTAGATATAATCAATGCAAATTCATTTTTAAAGCCTTTCCCCAATTATCCTGATGAGTATGTGCTTAACCTGTCGGGTAAGCTCTATCGTTACAATGAATCCACCCAAAAGTTAACGCTAATATATAAAGTAGAAAACTATAACCCTTTAGCTTTCTTTCTAATAGATGACTGGGTCATCGATCACAATAATATGTTATGGCTAGCTTCATCACATGAAGGTTTAATAGGCTTAGACGCTGAAACCTATGAAGTTAAGCATCGTTTTGGGCAAGCATCTGGCTTACAGGCTAAATCAGTTTTTGGGCTTCAAATAGATCGTTTTGGGTTTTTATGGTTTAGCTCTCAAAACGGTTTATATCGTTTAGATTTGAGCTCATTTACGTTAGATCGCTATTTTATACGAGACGGTCTATCCGTTAACGAGTTTAATATAGATGCAGATACAACACTCGCTAATGGGCAAATAGCATTTGGTTCAACCCGTGGCGTCTTACTTGTCTCGCCAGAAGATTTTCTTTCTTCGCCAGTCAGTACGCAGAAAAACGCAACTGAAATTACCAGTGTTTCACTCTTATCAAGAGAGCTTAACTATCACCCCTATAAATACGCTGATAATGCGCTGCAACTCACCGCAGATGATATAGGCTTAGAGGTCACTTTTTCTAACTTTGACACATTAAATAAAGACACCACACGATATAAAGTGACTTTAGAAGGCCCTACGTCATTACAATACGACAAACTAACGACTAATAAGGTACTTTTTACAAAGCTTCCTCCTGGTGATTATGTGTTGTCGGTTTCATCTACTTCAGAGCTCACTAAAGCTGACACTGCAACCCGCCAGTTAAGGTTCAACGTGGCATATGCAATGTGGTCCTCTCCGTTTGCAATCGCTTGCTACACAGTGATTGTTTTGGCTATTTTATTTATTATTTTTTGGCAGTATCGTGCTCGTCAGCAAACAATCCGAAAAGCGCATGATGAGATCGTAAAATCCCAGCAACAAACTGAGCTTGCACTAAGTAGTAATAACAGTGGTGTATGGGAAGCTAACCTTAAAAATATGACTATACACCATAACCGTATAGCGGCTGAATTAGGTTATAAAGAATACGAGGATACAATTAAACTCACTGAATTTTTAAACCTGATTCACCCTCATGATCGACGCTTATTCATCAATCAATGGGACTCTTTTTCTAAACAGCTCAATCAACAACAGTGGAATGTAACCTACCGTCTAAGACACAAAGCAGGTCAATGGTTATGGTATCAAGATCTTGGCCGTGTCGTTGCAGCGGATGAAAATAATACACCGCTGAAAATATCAGGAATATATAGCAATATTACTGAGCAAAAAGCAAATGCACAGCAAGCCGCCGTGCTTGGGGAAGCCTTCGGTCAAATAAATGATTGGCTACTTATTTTAGATAATCAATTAAAGCCTTTTTCAGCTAATGCCAGTTTCAGCGAAGCCTTTGCCACACCGAATAACATTGCAGACTTGAGCTTAAAAGACTTCTTAGGTGCGATAGGAAAAGCGCACTACGTTGAGTTTTTGACTGTTTTAAAAACCCTCAAACCCAAACAAAACTGGAAGACAGAGGCATTTATCCGCACCTTAAAAAGTCCCGCTCACCCAGTACACATAAGTGTTACAGCCGTAGCAAAAGATCAGCAAACAATTAATTACTACGTTATCGTAATATCAGATCTAACAGAGCAAAAACGTGCCGAAGATGAGCTTAGATACCTAGCTAACTATGACCCTTTAACAGGCTTACCTAATCGTACGTTAATGCATTCTAAAATAAATATCTGTATTAATGAGGCCAGCAAAGAGAATAAATTAGCCGCTCTGTTGTTTATCGACCTAGATAAATTTAAACCTGTCAATGACTCTTTTGGTCATGCGGTGGGCGATCAGTTACTGTGCAACATCACCAGAAGAGTGAGTTTAATTTTACCTGACAATGCAATAATAGGCAGGCAAAGTGGTGATGAATTTTTAGTGCTAGTGCAAGACTTACACTCGCCTCAAAGCTTAAGTACCTTAGTTAAATCACTCACCGATGAACTAGGTAATAAAGTGGTTATTGAAGATTTTTCTATCAATATATCGGCCAGCATCGGGGTTGCTCTGTATCCATTTGATGCAACAACTGCGGATGACTTAATTCGCAACGCTGATATTGCAATGATGCATGCAAAACAGTCTGGCCGTAACAACTTTAAATATTTCACAGAGCAAATGAATAACCAGCTCACTAAAAAGTTGTTACTCGAAAACGCACTAAAAGATGCTTTTAAAGATGACGAGCTATTTAATAACTATCAGCCGATTGTTAATGCTAGGAATAAAACCATCAACGGTGTTGAGCTTTTAATGCGCTGGAAAAACGAGCAAGGATTTGTCTCCCCCGCCGAATTTATTCCTATCGCTGAAGAAATCGGTTTAATTGATGTCTTAACAGAGCAAGCACTTGAGCGCGCATTAACCGAGCTCAAGCCCCTTTTACGTGCAAACCCTCGCTTTTATTTGTCGTTAAATTTATCACCGATGCATATTTTGAAGTCAAACCTTACAGAGCGTTTGTTGATGATACTGAATAATCATTTGGTAAAACCAATTCAGCTGCGCTTGGAGATCACTGAGAGCACCTTACTTGAGGATAAAATAAAAGCATCAAAGCAGTTACAAAAATTAAAAAATGCGGGTTTTAAACTGTTACTGGATGACTTCGGGACAGGCTATTCTTCATTAACCTATTTAAGCCAATTTCCTATCGATGTTATAAAAATAGATCAAAGCTTTGTGCGTAACATTGGCCAAGATAAAAGTAACGAGTCAATCATCAAAACCATTCATGCGCTATCGACAAATTTAGGGCTTTATTGTATTGCTGAAGGTGTCGAAACCACAGAACAAATTAAGTTCTTAGAGAAGATGGGTTGTGAAGATCTACAAGGATATTATTTTGCTAAGCCCATGCTGATCGATGAGCTTAACAAGGAGTCTACCATCCAAGCTATTATTAGCCGTCTAAACGCGCTTTAAACCACTTATTTAGACAATTATATAGCTCATCTTTATTAATAGGCTTAGAAATAAAATCATCCATTCCTGCTTCAATGCAACGCTTTTGATCATCTTCAAAAGCGTTTGCGGTAATCGCAATTATAACAGCTCGCCCATAGCGTTCTGGCGCTAATTTAATCGCTTGAGTGCACTGATAACCATCCATATTTGGCATCTGACAGTCCATTAAAATAATGTCAGCCACAAAGCTCTCTAAGGCTTTAAGTGCTTCTACACCATCACTGGCTTGTTGAATTGTACACTGAGTTTCATGCATCATTTTATTGAGTACCAGTTGATTAACTGGATTATCCTCAACTATCAGTACATTGACACCTGCTAGCTCTGGCTTCTGAACAGATTGATTATCTACAAGCGTGGATTCACTTATTTGAGCAGGTACACAAAGTGTAAACACACTGCCCTTACCTTGTTCACTTTGAAGTTTCAGCTCACCTTTCATTAACTCTATAATACGCTTTGAAATCGCTAAACCAAGCCCAGTACCACCGTACTTTCGGGTTGTAGAAATATCAGCCTGAGTAAACTCAGTGAAAAGTATAGCTTGCTGGTCTGGCGAAATACCAATGCCCGTGTCACGAATACATACTTCAATTATTCCATCTTTGTAACGACTGGATAAAGTAATTTCACCTGAATCGGTAAACTTACCCGCATTACTTAAAATATTATTAATAACTTGGCTGAAGCGAAGCGGATCTAAGCTAACGTAATCGGGAATGTCTTTTGATATATCAAGTTCAAACGAAACGTTAGGCTTCACACACGTATTACTGAACACTTGCGCTAACTTATATAACAGCTTTTTCACCTCTACAGCACGATATTCTAATTTTAGTGCTCCAGCTTCAATTTTTGAAAAGTCTAAAATATCGTTAAGTATCAATAATAAATTGTTGGCACTTTGATGCACCATTGCCAGCTCTTCGCGTTCTTTTTCTGGTAAGGTTTGATTATCAAGAAGCAACTGCGTCATGCCTAAAATACCATTTAACGGCGTCCTTATCTCGTGGCTCATATTGGCTAAAAATTGCGATTTTGTTTTATTGGCATGATTTGCAGTTTTAACGGCCTCTACCAACTCATTTGTTTTATCACTAACTTGGCGTTCCAATTGTGCATTAAAGTCCTTAAGCTTGCTGTTAAGGTGCTCATTTTCATGGTTTACTTGACGTAGGCGGCTAAAGCTCAGTGTTAGTTTATTAGCTAAATTAGCAAACTGTGATTGCAACCTGCTTACTTCAAGCCAAGTATTAGGCAAATATGCATCTGTATTTGCCTGCTCAGGTTCAAATTTATCAATTTGTTCAGCTAACTTTGAAATAGGCGCAACCAACCAGCGGCTAAGCTGGGTTATAAAAATACTGGTCAATAAGATAATAAATACAATCATTACAATTGACTGCCCCCAAGCATGCACTGCAACATTGTTAGCATACTTGCGATTAAGCATAGTCAACACCACCCAGTTGTGCTCTGATGATCGTGCTTGACGAACATAAAACTGCTGCTCACTATCAGGGTTAAGCACCTTAAAGCGAGTCTCATCTGCAAACCCGCTCAACTCATTGTCTTTAATTTCCTGTAATTCAATAAAGTCATCTAAGGAGCTGTAAACCACTTTATTCATTGAATCTAACACGACTAACTCACCTTGATGGCTGAATAAACTAGGTCGTAACTTTGAAAAGTAATCAAACATCAATGAGCCTTCAACAATTCCTGTAAAGGTATCTTTAATATAGATAGGAGCAGAAACAGCCACGATAGGAAGCGCACCAAACCCACGTCCTTTAAAAATAGAAGACACATACCCAAGCCTATGGTTAGGAGCATTAATAAAGTAGTCTCTATCTGAAACATTTGGTTGGATCTTAGATTGCTCTAGGCTAATTGCTAAAGATTTAGGATAAAAATGAGTCACATCAGCAACTGCATTTGTAATGATTTGCGTTCTAAAATCAGGATATAACTGCGCCATGTTCTCTAACATTGCTTGTTTAGGAGCGCCTAAAGCAATACTTTTTGCAGTTAAAAGAACACCTTTTTTATGGTGCTCTAAGTGAGTATCTATGGTCTGCGATATTTCTTGTGCTTTTTCATAAAGTTGAGAATTGATCTCATACTCAATGCGTGAATAGTGATTATTGGTTAATACTATAGACGTTAAAATAACGACCAAAATAATGAGTAAAGTTACTATATAATTGAGTATTTTATATAACGAAGAATAGTATTTATACCATGAGTAACGGCTAAAGAAGAAGCTCAATAAATCAATGACAGACAAGTAAATCGCTGCATTGAGGCTGTATTTTGCCAAGGCTATGGCAATAGTCAAAATTGGCAAGCCCAATGTGAAATGACCAAAACTCCAAAG
The DNA here is from genome assembly GCF_045040605.1 of Pseudoalteromonas sp. PB2-1. Taxonomy (NCBI): domain Bacteria; kingdom Pseudomonadati; phylum Pseudomonadota; class Gammaproteobacteria; order Alteromonadales; family Pseudoalteromonadaceae; genus Pseudoalteromonas; species Pseudoalteromonas sp. PB2-1. The sequence goes on along the minus strand of NZ_CP090668.1, from coordinate 255,813 downwards.
TAAGGGCAAGCCGACTATAAACCAAAATATCATACCGCGCAGGAACACAGGTCGGGCTTTACTTAAACAAAAAACGTGCAAAAAGATAAGTTCAAGAGCAAATACAACTGAGGGCCATGCATGCCCCCAACGATAAAAAATAAAGCCAGTGCTTATCACAAATGTGATAAGCGCAAATCGCCAACCAAATAGCAGTAAACTTAGGATGACAAAAAATTGCCCTAACAAAAATTCGGAGCTATCTAAGAAAAAGATAGGAAGTAGATTGGTAACACCCGCAACAGCTCCTAACAACACAGCTGCAAAAAAGCTAAAATATGGCGGTTTATGGACTAGCAAAGGCGGTACCCTATCTTATAGTGATACCTTTAAATTAAAAGAAAAAAAGGTAATTTGCCACCTTAATTAATAGGGTGGCATTCATGGCTTTCAATTTGTAAGACACTTTTCGCAACTTTAAAGCGCGAAAGTAAAAGCTTTTCGACTTTTAGGCGACACGCTTCATCATGTTTTTCTACTGTACAGTGTTGTTTTAACACGACATGCGCGCCGACAATGACAGTGTTATCCTGACGAACAACCGTTACATTATGCACATTTTCAACATGCTCAATTGAAGCTATGCTTTTTTCAACCTCAGCCACATTAGGCAGTTTACTATTATTTTCAACTAGGCCTTTAATGCAACGTATTATTACTTTAACACCCGTGAATAAAACGAAAGAGGCAATTAACATGCTCGAAATAATATCGATTTCAGCCCAGCCAGTAAGGTAAATCAAAATTCCTGCAAAAAAAGTTGAAACCGTTGAAATTAAATCAAAAAATGAGTGAAGAAACACCGCGTATACATTAATGCTCGCTTTGCGCCCTTTGTAAAGGACCCAAGCTGCGGCACCATGAAATAAAAAGCCAATAGCTGAAATAACAGACATTAGATAGCTATTAATTTCGAGATGGTTACCTTCATTATGGTGTAGGTATCGCTCACCACCTTCGTATAAAATAACCAAACTAATACTTAAGTACAGAATACCATTGATTAAACCGCCGGTTAGTTCTGCACGTTGATAACCATCATTAAAGTTTTTGGCAAAATGTATCGCCATTGACGACGCTATTAACGCGATAAATAAAGAACTATTATGGACAAACAAATGCCCCGCATCAGCAAGCACTGCTAACGAGTTTGAAAAATACGCACCAATGATCTGAATTACCATAAACGAGCAAGTAATGGCTAAAGCAATTAGCAAGCGACGTCTAGATGCTTGGTGAGTCGTAATATCTGTCATGAAGAAGAGATAAACCTATTCGCTGGAAAAAGAGTAATGATATACAGTCTCAATTGTAATACGTGACGCCACTAAACGCACTAAAAACTTATTTATCTCTTACGCTACGCATGTTTTTAGCTTTCTGATTGAGAGAAAAGAAAATTTTATATCAATATTTTGTTAAAAATTGTAACCTTATACCGTGTATTGGTTTTAGGTCGTTTTTTAATGAGTTCAATTGAGCAAACATGGCAGACTCTCGCAGCATTACCGATAGCTATCATCATGTTTGATCAGCAACACAATCGTTTCTATTTTAACTTACCTGCACAGTCGCTATTCTCAATTGAAGAGCAACTAAGCTCAGATGAACTCAACCTAACTCATCTTGCACTTAATAACGCGCTAAGTAGCGAATCACTAGGCATTACCGACTTATTGCCAAGTTCGTACAACAAATATCCCTTGTTTGTAACCCTCACCAACCGACGTACTCAGTCAGCCAAACTGCTCGACCTAAAATTTGCAACACTTTGTGATTCCCTTTATATCACTGTGTGTGAACCTCGTACATTACCTAGCCAAGCCCAAAGCCAAGACTTCGATGAGCTGATTTCTCAGATTTCAACAGAACTTATCGATATCCAAAACGAAAATATGAGTCAGCAAATAGAAAAAGCACTGCAAACAATAGGCTTAAACTGCCATGCTGACCGTACTTACATTTTTGAATTTAGTGATGACGGATTATCGATGAGTAACACCTACGAGTGGGTAAACGATGGTATTACGCCCTTTAAAGAGCACCTACAGAATATCCCAAAAGATTCTTTACCTTATTTTTTTCAGCAAATGCACACTCAGCATATTTTTAACGCATCAAACACCGCTGAATTACCCCCTGAAGCCAGCGCAGAGAAAATGGAGTTCACTAACGAGGGAATTCAATCTGTTATATGTATTGGCTTAGTCGTCGAAAAAACATTATTTGGCTTCATCGGTTGTGACTGCGTTAATAAAGCCCGTCAATGGTCTCAAACAGATTTGTTAAGAATAAAACTCGTCGGCGACATGATCACAAATGCATTAAAAAATATGCAATATAAAAATAAACTTGAAAAGATACAAAAGCTGTTACTTGCTGCAAATAAAGAGTTGCATGAGCAAGCTCATAGAGACAGTCTGACCGAAATTGCTAATCGTCGACAACTCGATACTACCCTACAACAAGAATTAAAACGCTGTGCCCGCAGCAGACTCTCGTTAAGCTTAATTCTGTGTGATATTGACTCATTTAAATTGTATAACGATACGCTAGGTCATCAACAAGGTGATCAAGCATTAAAGCGCGTTGCTAAAACCCTTGAAGAAAATTGTCAGCGTCCAGGAGACTTAGCAGCCAGATACGGTGGTGAAGAGTTCGCTATTATTCTCCCCGCTACTAATAAGCAAGAAGCCTTTTTATTCTGCCAAAAGTTACAGCTAGCGATTAAACGACTCGCAATTAAACACCCTAATTCTAAAGTGAACCCGTTACTAACATTAAGCTTTGGTATTTACTCATGCCAACCTAATGCGCACAACGTAGCTGATCATACGCTTATTATGGCCGACAAAGCACTTTACCGAGCAAAGCAAAATGGCCGTAACCGCATAGAAGAAATGGCTGAGTAATTTAACTTTGAGTTTTAAATTTTTTTACACTTTAAACTGGTTTGCTTATTATTCTTTTTATACCGATACGCTTAATTAAGCGAGCTATTTTCAGGCAATCAAAGCTCGTAGGTAACAAGGCAAAATTGCGTTCTTTAAATTGTGCTGTGCAATTGCTCCTACATTGCTGTATCTCCTGCATCCATACAACCCAAAATGAGAACTTTTTAACGCAGATAGCGAAAGGTTAACCCCATAAAACAATTAAATATTACTGCGAATTTGGTTTTAATTCTTGCCTGTATGTCTTTGGTGACACGCCATACCAACGATTAAATGCATGATAAAATGCGCTCACTTCTGAGTAACCACATAAAAACGCTATTTCAGTGAGTGATAAGTCTGTTTCAACTAAAAGTGTGGTGCTTCTTTGTTGTCTTAAGTTCGCCAGTTCTTGGCTGAAGTTAGTTCCTTCTTTAGCAAGACGCCGTTGCAAGGTTTTTTCACTCATATTGAGCGCCTTTGCCATATCTTTACAGCCAAACTCCCCTAGGGTTAAATGCTCTTCAAGTAAAATACGCAAAACATGACTGACATTACTTTGTGTAGCAACTTTGATTTGACCCGCAATAAATGGCTGCGCATCGGTTTGCTCACAAAAAAATAAGCTGTGAGTTTTGGCTCCATACTCGACAGGGCAATTAAAATGTTCATTTATTTCAGCAAGATGCTCTTTTCGCTGTAAACAAATACGCGATGGATGCCAGTTTTTTCCTTTTACAGTACGTGCTATTTTCAAACAAAATGCCATTGGTGCCTCATAACTTAACAATGACATATCACGCTCACCATCACTGAAATTAAAGCGCAATTCATACTCAGCACCATGATCAATTAACGACACATTATGCGTATCCCCCATCAACTTTTGATAGCGTAAAATAAGCCGAAAGGCACTGAGTAATTGCGTTGACTGAATAATCGCCATCCCTACCACAGGTATGGCTCGCACATTCATAGTACTACCAACATATATGCCTAAATGAATATCAGGCAACATCGCCTGAGCTTGCTTCCAAAGCGTACTTACACTAGCTTGCGGATAACGAGCTGTTTGGCTGCTTAGATCATTCAGCGATATATGGGCTTGTGAAAATAGCGCATTGATGGGTAAACCTTGCCACTTGAATGACTCAGCCATGGCGCGTAGCCACCAGCTTGATAAGGTACGCATACGTGTCTCTAACAAACAATTTAATGACCTATAATATCAAGTAAGTTAGAAAACAAAAGCCTATTGTTAACCTGTAATTAACAACGGAGACAACAATATGGGCACCGTCGCAAGTAAACGCGAGTTCGCAAACTTTAAAGAGTTTTACCCTTACTACTTACAAGAACACAAAAATAAGGTATGTCGACGCTTACACTTCATTGGCAGCTGGTTTGTGTTGGCTATCTTGTTTGCTGCACTTTACCAACAGCAATACAGTTTGCTCATTTTCTGCCCGCTAATCGGCTACGGTTTTGCTTGGGTAGGTCACTTCTTTTTTGAAAAAAACCGCCCTGCCACGTTTACTCACCCTTTTTATAGCTTTATTGGCGACTGGGTGATGTTTAAAGACATTATTGTTCGTAAGGTCCCATTTTAGGAAGTAACTATGACTATAAAATACACAGTATCAAAGCAAGAATGGCAAGCTCGCCATATTAATCGCCAGTAATAATGATGGGTTATGGCTATTCCTAGCGCTACATATAGCATAGTTATGTTCGTAACAGGCTATGTGTTTTGTACCTTGTTTAATGCCCATCCGAATATGCAAACTCCTATCTTGGGAAAACGCTAAAACTGATCACCTGCCTCTACTCATGCACCTAATTTGGGGTGCATTTACATAAATAAAGCCACATCTATTTTTTCAATATATTTATCTATTTATTTAAGTGCTTACGTTTTTTAGCTATTTAGCTTTAGCGTATTTAAGTAAATACAATTTTTACAACTAGAGCCAAAACTCTATTTTGTTTTTAGCCTGTGTTTGCTATGGTTTGGGTATAAACAGTTTGAAAGCAAGGTAGCTATTATGACAATTAACAAAGCTCTGGTTGTAGAAGGCGGCGCTATGCGCGGTATTTTTGCTACAGGGGTACTTGATGCCTTTTTAGAAGCGCACTATCAACCTTTCAAACAATGTTATGGTGTATCGGCGGGAGCAACAAATATTGCAGCTTACTTATGTGCTCAATACAAACGTAACCATGCCGTTATTACTGATTATTCATGCCGTCCAGAGTTCATTGATTTTGTTCGTTTTATTAAAGGTGGCCATTTATTTGATTTAGATTGGCTATGGCAAGAAACCATGCGAGATATTCGTCTCGATTTAGAAACCTTTGAGAAGCAAGCTGCTGAGTTTTATATTGTTGCCACCAACATAAACACTGGAAAAGCAGAATACCTAAAAGGTCATGCTCAGTCCCTCGAAGAGCAATTAAAAGCATCCTGTGCTTTGCCTATTGCTTATCGCCAATACCCAAGAGTTGACAATCTACAGCTTGCTGATGGCGGTGTTGCTGACTCTATTCCCGTTCGAAAAGCTTATGAGATGGGTAATAAAGATATCACGGTTATTCTCTCTCAACCTTTAGGCTACAAGAAAAAACCATCAAAAGCCCCTTGGCTTGTAAAACGCCTGTACAAAGAAAACCCCGCGCTTGCTATGGCCACGTTACATCGTGCCGAAAACTACAATCAGAGCATTGATTTTATAATGAATCCACCTATTGATTGCCATATTAATATTATTGCTCCGCCACCTACATTTGCTGTCGGCCGCACCACCAAGTCGTTTGCCAAATTATCATCGGGATACAATATGGGCATTGATGCAGGGCAACAATTTTTAACTCAAGCGGCTTAAAAATAAAATCAAAGCCATACAAATTAACCTAGCTTAGTCATATTTTGCGAGGCTGAGCTTACACTTAAGCCATATCATATATAAGGGGCTTAATTAGATGACGTTCCAAAAAGTAAAACTCTAAAAATAGAAGGGTTAGAAGAGATTAAATGAAAAAAATACTGCTTTTAGTATTAACCATGTTATTTCTCTGTGCTTGCGATGCTCAACAAATTGACCTTGATGTACCGAAAAAACCAAGTGCAGTACCAAATAAAGCATTTTGGGTGGGCGGTTTGGATGGCGGCGTATTTGTCTTAATTGCAAAAAATAAAAATTTAGAGCCAGATGAATACGTTGCCAAAATATATTATGCATCCGGAGATATTGCTTATGAGGGAGGAATGAGACTATCCCCTAGAGGAAGTACTGCCATAGACCACATTAACCCCGCGATTTTTCAAGGTTGGGATGGCGATAATTTATACATTGAAGGCAATAAGCAACTTAAAGCTCAAAACTAAAATTAGTACTTGAAGCTTTAGTTACCACCATCTTGTACACCGTCGATTCAACCACTTTCACATTTACTATTGCAAAAACTTGATTAAATACATTTCTCTATTAGCTTTAATAATACGTCCTTATTAAAGTTTGTATTCCTACCATGTTAAATAACTACACCGTTCGTACGCGATTAGCCGTTTTGGCTTTGTTACCGGTTACTGTTTTTGTGATCACTTCATTTTTTGCAATGTCTATAATGTCGAATATGGTCAAAGGGATAGACAGCTTATATGATGACAGGGTCGTCCCTCTTGAGCAGATAAAGTCAGTGTCTGACAACTATGCAGTTAATATTGTTGATTTATTTCATAAATACCGCGCGAATCAAATAGCTAAAAATGAGTTTTTGACTTCAGTTACTGAAGCAAAGAATATCGCTGATAGAAAATGGCAAAGTTACCTAAGTACAAAACTTACGACGGAAGAGACGCGGCTCGTTAGCGTTGTAGAAAAGCGCTTAACTGTGGTCCAACAAAAACTAACGGCTTTATTGAACCAAGTTAAAAATGATGAGTTTAAGGCAATCCCTTCAGATACATTCGTCAAAGAGTTATACGATGTATTTGATCCACTAAGTGCCAGCTACCAAGGGTTAATTGATTTGCAAATTACTGAGGCAAGTAAATTCAGAATGTCTGCAGACAAAGATTTTAGCCAAGTCAGTATTGCGATGACAGCATCCATTACAATACTTATTATTCTCTTATTATTTATAGCCTTTATTATTTATCGTTCGATTCATAATCCACTACTCTCGCTCAGTGAAACAATTGGTTCCATCTCTGAAAATGCCGACTTACGACTTCGCGCACAGCCTCATGGCAGCGACGAAATAGCGCAAGCCGCACACCATTTTAATGCCATGATGGAGCGCATTCACGCCCTTGTAAACGATGTAACAAGCGCAACGCTCACTCTCTCTTCTGCGGCAGAACAGATGAACTCAATCAGCGACCAAGTTGCCAGCACAGCCACTGAACAAGAGCACCAGTCTGCGATGATAGCGACCGCCATTACGCAAATGAGTAGTGCAATTGAACAAGTCGCGGCAAATGCATTGGCAACATCAGAAAAAGCATCTCACACAGATCATACTGCAAAGCTTGGACAAAAGTCGGTGCAAGAGAATATTGACGCAATCAATCATTTATCACATATCGTCAATGCCAACACCCAACTTATCAATGAGTTAAACACACAATCAACCGATATCAATCAAGTTGTTATGATGATTCAGGGTGTCGCTGAGCAAACTAATTTACTTGCTCTTAATGCAGCGATAGAAGCAGCACGAGCCGGTGAGTCTGGTCGAGGCTTTGCTGTCGTTGCTGACGAGGTAAGGCAATTAGCTCACAATACACAAAAAGCAACCGCAAGTATCAATGACATGATCACTAAGTTACAATCTATGGCACAACAAGCTGTTAGTGCGATGGGGAACGCAGATGACAGTGCAAAGCAAAGTGTTGAATATGCTGAACGATCATCACAACTTTTAGCCGAAATAACACAAGAGATGGCCCAAATAGCTGAGATGAATAATCAGGTTTCGACTGCAACCGATGAACAAACCACTGTCGCTAATGAACTAAGTTGTAATATTAACGAGTTTAGTAGTAGTATTTCATTGGTAAGCGAAAGCTCTCAGCAAAATGCGCAAGCAAGCCAAGAATTGGCTTCATTAGCATCGCGCTTACAGCAACAAGTACATGTTTTTAAAGTGTAAATTTAAATAATTTAGAAATCTTAACAAAAGTATAGCCATGAACAGAGCCATTTTATTGTGTATTTTTTATTTTGCTCTGTTCAACTTTTCAGTCACAGCTCACGAAAGGCTTGTTATTCAACTCGCCAAACCCAATTATACCGATGCTACTAAAAACCAATATATCCATGCAATTTTAGAAAAAAGCTTTGCCGTAATGGGTGCTGATGTCGCCTTAATGTATAACGTTAAACCCATGAACAATAAGCGAATTATAGAGCAGTTAAGTCATAATAAGGCGATTACTCTTGCATGGTTATCAATGCCTAATGAACAACCTCACGCGCTTATTAGAACATCAATTCCCTTGTACAAAGGGCTGCATGGAAAACGCTTATTAATTATTCGCAAACAAGACCAAGAAACCTTCAAACACATTACCCACCTTAACGAACTAAAACCATTTGTAGGTTTACAGCAACAAAGCTGGTCTGATTACACTATTTTAAAAGCGAATGGATTGAAAGTTAATGGCGAGTTAGACTACCAAGGAATGCTCAAAGCCTTAGAAGTGGGCCTTGGGGATTACTTCCCCCGCTCGGTGTTGGCTATCGAGTCAGAATTTAACAAATTAAATTCGTTTGATTTTGCTATTGCGCCGCAAATTATGCTGCAATACCCAAGTCACTATTATTTTTATTTAAGTAAAGAGAACGTTGAAGTTAGAGATCTTCTTGAGCAAGGCATGCAAAAACTCGCAAAATCGGGCGAGCTTGAAGCACTCTTCATACAGTATTTTGGTGATGTAGAAAAGCAATTTAAGCTCAATCAGCGACACGCAATAATTCTCACTAATATGGAGTGACAATAATGCTCAAAAAATTACTGATGTTGATAGCTGTCATTATCATTTTTGCAGCCGGTTTTTTCACTGGCATGTACAGCTTACCTATTTTGACTGAAGCACCCGCTCCTAGCTCAAGCACCCTAACGCAACACAAAAACCGTGCTTTATTCAGTGGTGAATTTAAACCTAACTTAGCGGGGTCTGATCGTTTTCACTATGGAAACGGCACAGTCTACTTAACGAATGATGCCATCTCAATGCAAGGTGAGCTATCACCTGGCCCTGATTACCAATTGTATTTTTCGCGCAATTTTATTGATAACGAAGCCGATTTCTTAGCACAAAAAGGCACCATGCAACGTGTTGCAGCCGTGCGTTCGTTTAATGGTTTTAAAGTGCAAATACCGCAAAGTATTAATATTTCTGATTACAATACGGTGATTATTTGGTGTGAAAGTTTTGAAGAATTTATTACTGCAGCGCAGTATCAATAGCTGTATTAATAAAAAGCAAAGCCGCCTTTGGAGAGGGCGGCTTTAAAACGGCAGCTATGGGTGTAAAGCTGCCTAATCAAGAGGCATTATTAATACAACTAATTAAGCTGCATCTTCCGTGCTTTGAGTCTCATCGCTGTGGCGAATTAAGTAATCAAATGCACCTAAACTTGCCGTTGCACCACTGCCCATCGCAATAATGATTTGTTTAAACGGCGTTGTTGTGGCATCACCTGCCGCATAAACACCCGGTAATGATGTTGCACCCTTGCTATCAATCTCGATTTCACCAAAGCGAGTCAATGATAGCTCTGAATCTTTTAACCATTCAGTGTTTGGCACCAAGCCGATTTGCACAAAGATACCTGCAAGCTCAAGTGATTTTTCATCGCCAGAGATGCGGTCAATATAGCTTAAGCCTGTTACTCGTTTACCATCACCAATAACTTCTGTCGTTTGCGCATTTTTGATAATAGTAATGTTGTTTAAACTATTTGCTTTACGAATAAGGACTTCGTCAGCACGTAAGGTATCGGCAAACTCCAGCACGGTGACATGTTCAACAATGTTTGCAAGGTCGATTGCAGCTTCAATACCTGAGTTACCACCACCGATAACCGCTACCGCTTTGCCTTTAAATAACGGACCATCACAGTGAGGACAGTAAGCAACGCCATGACCGCGATACTCTTTCTCGCCTGGTACATTCATTTCACGCCAGCGAGCCCCCGTTGCTAATACCACTGATTTAGCATTTAAAACTGCACCATTTTCTAGGGTGATTTGATAATTACCTTGCTTAGTCAATGATGCCGCACGTTGATTTTGCATCACATCAACATCGTATTCTTTTACGTGCTCTTCAAGTTGTGCAACTAATTTAGGGCCTTCGGTCGCTTTAATTGATATAAAGTTTTCAATGGCTAAGGTGTCTGATACCTGACCACCAAAACGCTCAGCAACCACACCTGTGTTCAAGCCTTTACGTGCTGAATAAATCGCCGCAGAAGCCCCTGCCGGACCACCACCCACAACAAGTACATCGAATAACGCTTTGTCGTTCAGTGCTTCGGCTTGGCGTGCAGCCGCTTTGGTATCCACTTTGTTTAAAATGTCGGTCAGGTTTACAGCACCTTGACTAAATAACTCGCCATTTAAGTAAACAGCGGGTACTGCCAACACATTACGCTCGTTCACTTCGTCTTGGAACAAGGCACCGTCAATCATAGTGGCCGTAATATTTTCATTGTGCGCCGCCATTAAGTTAAGTGCTTGCACAACTTGCGGGCATGTTTGACAACTTAATGAAATATATACTTCAAAGTTAAGCGGCGCAGGTAATGATTTAATTTGTTCAATTTCAGTCTCTGATGCCTTACTTGGATGACCACCTGTGTGAAGAAGTGCAAGGATCAAGCTGGTGAATTCGTGGCCCATAGGCACACCCGCAAATGTAATTTGCGTATTGTTTATAGGTGAAGACACCACCATAGACGGGCGACGCACGTCTTGGTTAGGGTTATCTCGCACCGAAAATTTGTCGCTTAACGAAGCTAAATCGTTTGCTAAGCTTTTAAGTTCTGTTGATTTATTGCTGTCATCCAAGGCGATAAGCAGCTCAACAGGGCTGGTAATAGAAGCAAAGTGGCTTGTTAATTGGTTTTTGATATTCGTATCTAACATGGCTTAGCCCTTGAGTTCAGAATAAATAATCTAGAATAAATTTAGGGATAACTGCCCATCACCCGCTAATGTGCTTAATGTGAGTTGTGATGGGCAATTAAGATTGCATTGGGATAGCAAAGCAAAACTTTGCTATCGTTTAATGCTATGGCAAATTAGATTTTGCCAACTAGGTCTAGTGAAGGAGCAAGTGTCTCTTCACCTGGCTGCCATGATGCAGGACATACTTCACCATCGTGGTCAGCAATGTACTGTGCAGCTTGTACTTTACGTACTAACTCTTTCGCGCTACGGCCGATACCTAAGTCGTGAGTTTCGATTACTTTGATTTCGCCTTCAGGGTTCATTACAAATGTACCGCGAAGAGCAAGACCTTCGTCTTCGATCATCACACCGAAGTTACGTGTAATGCGACCTGTAGGGTCACCAATCATTGGAAATTTGATTTTACCAATTGTGTCAGACGTATCGTGCCATGCTTTATGAGTGAAGTGCGTGTCAGTTGATACTGAGTAAACTTCAACACCCATTTCTTGCAGTTGCTCATAAAAGTCAGCAACATCACCAAGCTCTGTAGGGCAGACGAAAGTAAAATCTGCTGGGTAGAAGAAGAAGATTGACCACTTACCTAGCACATCTTTTTCAGTTAGCTCAACAAAGTCACCGTTGTGGTAAGCTGTTGCATTGAATGGTTGTAATTTTGTGTTAATTAATGAAGTGCTCATATTTTTCCTCATTGATGTATTTAAAAAGTTTAATTAACGCAGCCTTGCGTCTGCTTGATTAATACAATAGAGGTGTGAGCGAACAAAATAAAATTGATTGTTTAGATTAAAACGATTGATTTTTCAGATTAAACTGTAAAAACATAAAAAATAATTGATAATTCAAATAGTTAGATAATAAATAGCTTTGTTACTTCTGTGTAAAATCAGTAAAACCCACACCCATTCTCAGAATCCAGCATCAATGGGTAATGGATCGTTAAAGAAATCTTAATGATTAATAATGTCTGCCATGCCAAGGTCTGCCTCTCCAATGCTTGTTGGTAATGTAGTTTATTGTTGTCGTTGATGCATAGTTTGGCTGGTCACAATTTCGTTATTGTGGTTAGCCCAAACTTTGAAATGGACAGCCATTTGCTATTAATAATACCGATAAGAGTTTATACCCAAACCTTCACTCAGTCTAAGTCGCTAAGCAAATGTTACACAGCTTGGATAGACAAAAATCAATGGTGATCCTAGGCTTACAATCTAGACTAACCTCTATCATGAGGCGTTATTTGCCTAGTTGGATAATGGGTTCTGTAATGGATCGCCTCATCAAACAACAATTAATAAAAACAACACGCTAAGGAATACCCATGAACACACATGCTAATCTCGCGCAATTAATTGAGCATACGTGTAAAACTTATGCCAGTCTCCCCGCTTATAATAGTGATGATAAAACAATCACTTATGCCCAAGTAGAACAACAATCTCGTTACTTAGCACAGTGGTTTCAACAACTAAGTGGCTTAGTTACAGGGGATCGAATCGCCATTCAACTGCCTAATATTGTTGACTACCCTATCGTTACCTACGCAGCATTTCGTGCAGGGTTAATTGTTGTAAATACCAACCCACTTTATACTGCCCGTGAAATGCTGCACCAGTTTAATGATGCAGGCGTAAAAGCGGTTGTTATTCTTGATGCCCTCACCGACAAATTAGCCACCATTATCGATGGCACATCACTAGAAACAGTTATTGTTGCAGCCGCTGTTGCTGAACCGACACTGCAAGAAGGTCAGTTTTCGTTAAATGAACTCATTCGCCTAGGTGAAAGACTCGCACCACTCAACGCTCATCATGCAAGTCGCGATGATATTGCAGTTTTACAATACACGGGTGGTACAACAGGCATAGCCAAAGCTGCGATGCTAAGCCATGGCAATATTTTAGCCAATGCAGAGCAAATGAATGAGCGCTTTGACGACATTTTAAAGCCAGGTGTAGAAACAGGTATTTGCCCGCTACCGCTTTATCATATTTACGCCTTTACTGTGAATATGGTTGGCCTGTTTGCCATGGGGCAATTTAATGTACTGATTCCAAACCCTCGTGATTTAGATGCCTTAGTAAAGCAAATCGAACCGTTTGAAATTAATTACTTTTCAGGCATTAACACCTTATTTATTGGTTTGTGTATGCACCCAAGGTTTAAGGCACTGAATTTTTCGAATCTAAAAATGACAGTGTCAGGCGGCGCAGCCCTTACACATGCTGCTGCCGATGCATGGATGAGCACCACAGGCTGCACTATTACTGAAGGCTATGGCTTATCAGAAACCTCACCTGTTGCGACACTCAACGACTTTAAAAAAGAAGAAATTGGTAGTATTGGCCGCCCACTATCGAACACCACTGTCGAAATTTGGGATGAAAACGACGAGCCCGTTGCAGACGGTGAGTCTGGCGAGATAGTTGTTAAAGGTCCGCAGGTGATGATGGGTTACTGGCAACGCCAAGATGAGACTGATAAATGTATGAAACATGGTTTTTTCAAAACCGGTGATGTAGGTCTGAAACTACCAAGTGGTAATTACAAGATTATAGACCGTCTAAAAGACATGATTATTGTCTCTGGTTTTAATGTTTACCCTAACGAAGTTGAAAATGTGCTGTGTCAGCACCCTGCTATCTGCGAAGCGGCCGTTATTGGTGCGAAAGATGAAAAAACCGGTGAGCGTGTATGCGCCTACATTACCTTAAAAGAGCATATTGATGAGCAACAAGTGAGTGACTATTGCCGCGAAAACTTAAGTGCTTATAAAGTGCCTAAATCAATCATTTTTATGGAGGAGCTGCCTAAGTCAACGGTAGGCAAAATTTTACGTCGTGAGTTACGCCAATAACAAAGCGATCGTTTTAGCCGCATAACTGGTATAAAATAGTTAAAAGATAAAAGCATACCGTTAGGTATGCTTTTTTAATTTAAGCGGTTTTAAGGTCATTATGGAAAAGTTTATTAATCACATTCAACTCGGTTACTTAGGTTTACTGCCGTTTTTAGGCTGCGTAGGCTGGCCACTCATAGCAGGGAGTAATGCTGTCAACTTAGACTTTTTCACTTATTATAGCATTGCTATTTTAGCCTTTATGGCTGGTAACTTATGGCATGCTGGCCAACAGACGCATGCTGATGCCATTAAAGCCATTATCCCTATCTTACCGATTGGCTTTTTAAGCTTTTTACCAGCGACTTGGACACTGACTTGGCTCGCTGCGAGTTTTTGGTTAGTGCTTTTATTCGAAAAAAGCTCACCGCAGTGGCAAACCTATCATGTTGATTACCAAAAGATGCGATTCGTTTTAACCTCAGTGGTATTTGTATGTCATATATTTGTGATTGGCATGAGCATCTATCCTGAGTAGCCCTTTTCTTGCGTTTGCGGTAACATCCGCGGCTCAGATTTTTAAGGACTTGCTATGATAGATCAACTACGCGCCAAGCTAGACCACCTTGGCGAAAATTACGTTGAAAAAGGTGCTCACTTCAAAATTAAAGTGATCCCATTTTTTTGTGCGATTCACATCAAAAAAGACCACAAAAACCAAGGTTCTTTAAAGCTATATTCAAATCAGCTGATTGAAATATTTTTAGCAACCATGTTTTTGCTATTCGGATTAATGCTTTTTGATACAGATGCGGGCTTTACGCATGGTCCTATTCATATCGTTATTGCCGTTTTGATTAGTTTTAACTTAATCTTTAAGCAAATTGCCATTGAAGGTTTAAAAACTCGCTTAGCCCTTTGCCCTGAAATTGCAGTTGAAACACCGCCAGAACAAGGCAAATAACAGCATGTTTTTAAACCCTAGTTGGCGCATTTTAACGGTAGGCGATGGTGACTTGTCTTTTTCGCATGCTTTAGCGAGTCATTTAAAACCCAAAAAGCTTGTTGCTTCAACCTATGATGATGCAAAAACCGTAGAACAAAAATATGCCGACAATGCACTTAGCGCCTTGCAACAACTCGATATACAAACACTCACTGAGTTCGATGTAACAAAACCTAAGTCGTGGCAGCGCTTAGGTGGTGAATGTTTCGATGTGGTTATTTTTCAATTTCCACTTATACCTGCATTTGTAGGTGAAGCCGCATTTAAAGCAAATACAAAACACGGTGGTATGAATGTGCTAAACCGTGCCTTACTGCATCGCTACTTAGACTACGCTAGCCAGTTCGCATTAGATAAAAACGGCCCAATGCTATGTTACATCACCTCTAAGGATGTAAAGCCCTATCGCGAATGGAATATTGAAGGCAGCTTAAATCAAGGGCTCGATTGTCAATACTTGGGGCAAATGCCATTTGATATTAACCTGTTCCCTGGCTATAAGATTCGCAATGTTGACCGCGATAAGCACGTTAAAGACACCAGTGGCATTACCTATGTCTTTAGCGAAAAAACGGACACCGAGATTGCCTCTAAGCTTGCTTTACCTGCTTATTTAGGTGATAAACACTGTGCATTATGCCGCGTTGGTCCTTATATGGCACAAGAAGATGAAGACAAACATTTGTTAAGCAAAAAACATAAGCAAATGGAAAAATTTGAACAGGATTGGCAAGCATGGCTTGCACAAAACAACGAGGAGTAAATATGAACTTTGTGATTGTCGGTACCAATTTTATAAGCGACACACTACTCAGTGCAGCCAAACAAATTGAAGACTTCTCCTTATATGGTGTGTGCTCTCGAGAGCAGCAAACAGGCAAGGCTTTTCTTGCAAAACACGACATTACTGACGCTAAAGTGTTCACTAGTATTGAGCAAGTATGCCAAGACCCATTGGTAGACGCTGTCTATATAGCAGCACCAAATAGCTTACACAAACACTACGCTGTCATGTGTTTAGAAGCCGGTAAACACGTTTTAGGTGAAAAGCCTTCGGCTGCTAATAGCAAAGAGCTTGCGGCAATCATTCAAGCGGCAAAAACCCATCAACGCCTATACATGGAAGCGATGATGACCACGCATTTACCAAATTTTGCACGCTTAAAAAATGCCCTCATAAAAATTGGTACACCGCGCAAATATATTGGTCAATATAGTCAATACTCATCTCGTTACGATAAATATAAAAATGGCGAGCGGCCAAATACTTTCTTGCCAGAATTTGCTAATGGTGCACTGGTCGATTTAGGTATCTATCCGCTGTATATTTTACTCGCTTTATGGGGCGCGCCTCAAAGTGTAAAAGCCAGCGGTGTGTTGCTTGAAACGGGTGTTGATGGCGCTGGCGATGTGTTATTGAATTACGCCGATAAACAAGCAGTGATCAGCTACTCTAAAATCTCGCAAGGTGATAATTTTACTGAAATTCAAGGTGAAAAAGGCCGTATCCGTATCGAAGCAGTATCACTATTAAGACGTATGCAGTTTATTGGTAATGATGGCACGGTTGAAGAGCTCTCAGAACCATTTGATGAACACTTTATGCGCCACGAAGTGAAGCACTTTATTAATGCAGTAAAAGCAGGGCAGATTGAGTCGAGTGTAAATACACATACTTTATCAAAACAGGTTATGGCTGTGCTTGATGAAGCAAGAGCTCAATTAGGTGTTGTGTACCCTGCTGATAAATATAACTAAACTTTCATTTAGGCTTTATAGCTTTTAGTAAGCATTAAGTTTGAAATTATATTTTATTATTGTGATCGTGTTTACTCTCATTATTTTTGCACTATGGTTAATAATAACCGTTGTAAATAAATGAGAGTTTACCTTTGTCTATTAGGTATTTATTAAGAGCTGTTTTTGCAGCAACGATTACCCTAGCAGCTGGACTATTAATCATTATCCTAATGCTAAAGTCAGGTCAAACAGACAGCCAACAGGCAGCACAACAAAGGTATCAATTAAGTCACCTCGCTAAATTATCGTCGTCTAACTCTATCAAGTTAACAGAACTTGCTCGACAGTATGTTGTTACTCTGGAAAGCCAGTATAAACAACAATACTTTGAACTGGTTGGGCAAATACAAGGAGATATAGCTTGGCTCAATGGCGAAAAGAAAAGCTATTTAGCAAGGTTACAAGCCTATAATGTCGATAAATCTGATTTAGCATTACTCGCAGAGTCAAACGAGCTTTCCCTAAAATTGGTCAAAACAGAAGAGCAGGCATTCGCTCTAGTAGATCACCTTGTAGGGCAAGATCCTCATGTAATCAGTGAGAAAGACAAAAGCCAATGGATTGACGCTATCGCATTACTTACCGATGAAAATTACATGGCTGAAGTGGACAAAATCCAACAACCTGTCAGTGCATTTTTGTCTTCAATTGAGCGAAAAAGTGCCGAACAAGTCACACAAAACAATGATAAGGTTTCAACGTTCAGTATTATCAGCATTGCTTTTGTTATTGCAATTATATGCACTTTAATACTTTGCTATATTCAGCTAGAGAAAAAAGTGATTAAGGCCACACAAGGGGCTGATTAGTGAGGCAAACCGAATTTCACAAGGCGATTTATCACGCTATATTGACCATGTCAGCAATGATGAAATTGGTAAGCTTGCTGCCAGCTTTAACTTGATGGTTGATAAACTTTCAAACCTTTTAAAAGAGATTAACAGTCTTTCTGATCAAGCACAGATTTCAGCAGCTAACCTCGATAGCGTATCTCAGCAAGCAAAAATACTTAATGATAGACAAAGCCAAGCTATCGAAGTTATATCTAGCTCCGTTTATGAAAACTCCACAGCTGTGAAAGAAGTATCGCAAAACTGTGCAGAAGCAGCGCAAAGTGCAACAGCTGCTAATAACAAAACGCAAGAAGGCTTAGCCATTGTCGATAAAGGGATAAAGTCTGTTGAGTCCGTTGCCGCAACACTCAATCAATCATTGAATGACCTCAATAACTTAGAGTCATCAGTCAAAGAAGTGACCGTAATTCTGAGTGTGATCAGTAACATTGCAGAACAAACTAATTTATTAGCCCTTAATGCTGCAATCGAAGCTGCTAGAGCCGGCGAACAAGGTAGAGGATTTGCCGTTGTAGCCGATGAAGTGCGCACACTGGCGAGCCGAACTCAAAGCTCGACGCTTGAGATTCAAGATAAAATTGATTCGCTGCAAGCCGCGAGTAATGCCGTAACAAATCGCATACGCTCAAGCGATTCACAGATCAAAGAAGCTGTTGTTAATTCTGAAAATGTGGGGCTTATGCTTGAAGAAATAAGTACCCAAGCTCATTCAATTTCAGATGCAAACTTAACAATAGCGTCGGCTTCTGAGCAGCAATCTCAAGTCACTGAAGATATTGCTCAGCGTTTGAATGATGTTCAAGAAACAAGTAAAGAAGCTCAAATGCAAACTGAAAAAATTTCTGTTTCATCAAGTGAGCTTTCTAAGCTAGCCAGTAGCTTAAATGCACAAATAAACCGTTTCAAATTAAACTAGCCACCCAATGAGACTGGGTGACTAGTTTAATACCATTTAAAATCTATAGGTAACTGAAGCCCCTAAAGTTTGTGGGTTCACAACACCCACATAACCTTGCGGGTAACGACCACTGGCAGGCTCTCTTGCTGTGTACTCTTGCTCATCGAATGCATTATTAATAAATGCGCTCATCAACCATTGCTCAGTATCGTAAGTAATCGTTAAACGAGTAAGGGTATAATCGCCCGCAACGCGCTCTTCTGTGTTTGTTAAGTCACCATAAAACTCATCAACATAATTAGCGCTCAAATTAACTTTTAGGTTATCTGTAAACCAATGCGATAAACCTAAGTTTGCTGTTAATTCAGGAGCTGAGTTAAGGTCATTATCCACAGCTTCAGGAAATGCTGACGATTCATCGATTTTAGTTTTTAATAATCCTAAACCACCATGTAATTGCCATTGGTCGCCCAACATACTGTATGCTTCAAGCTCTAAGCCGTAGCTGTGTGCATCTTCAATATTAGTAATTCTCCGTGCTGCGCTCAGTGCCTGATAACCGTTAAAGTTGTTATAAAACACATTAGCACTAATATTTAGATCGCCATTATTTAAAACACTACGGGAGCCAATTTCATAGGTGTTTACCGTCTCTTCATCGTAGTAGTAATAATCTTCAGCAGTAAAGTCTAATGCGCCACCACCGGCGTTGTAACCTCTGCGAGCACTTGCAAATAACGTTGTTTCTTCGGTAATTTTGTATTGCAGCGCAAGCTTAGGTAAACGTAGAGTATGCGAATCATCTAACTGCTCAACAAGCATGTCACCGTGAAATGCCATATTGAAGTTACGTACTTGTTCTTCACGTTCAATACGCAGCCCTGCTGTTAAAGTAAGTTGGCTGTTTAAATTAAAGCTTGATTCACCGTAAATTGCCGTTGATTTACTGCTATCGTCACCGAAGTAATAGGTAGCCCCTACACTCTCAAAGTCTTGATCACGGTCAAAATAAGCTAGCCCGACAAAACCTGAGTAAAAATCACTATTTAAGCCAAAGTTTAATTTAGTATCTAGGGTTACATTTGATTCATCCATTGATACATCTGATTCCGCACTTTGCTGCGGCTCATAGGCATCAAATGCCCATGTATAATCCATATAGGCAACAAGCACATCCAACGAGAAGTTTTCATTAATTTTGTAGTCAACATTGATCTGTGTTGTATCTGATTCAGTATCCATAATCCGTTGAAAAAGCGGTATATAGTCGGTTGGCTCAGCAGCTTCAAAGTATTTACGACCAGCGTTACCCTTTTCGCTGTATGTTGAATAGGTTAGTTGTACAGATAAATCCTCGAATGGGGTATAAAGAAGCTTGGCACGCGTGCTACTAGTATCCAGCTTATTTAGCTCTTGATCTGTTGGGTTTGTGTCGTACACCGGTGGGTTAGAGAAAGTCTCGCCATCAATATATTGCGTTGATAAGCGAAATGCTAACACATCTTCAACGAGTGCCCCCGATATAACCGCCGCCGTATCAAAATAATTATCTTGATTACGATAACCAACGCGCACTGCACCCTCAAATTCTTGCGTTGGTGCTTTAGTTTTCATGTAGACCGCACCAGCAATACTATTTCGGCCATTGCTTGTAGATTGCGGGCCTCGGTATACTTCGATCTGCTCCATATCCCAAAGACCAGTATCACCCGTAAGATCTGCAACAAAGGGCTGGCTTACCCCATCAATTAATGTTGAGACACGCGCTTTCGAACCACCACTAAACGAGTTAAAACCTGTTGCACCGCCATTGCCAGACACACCCCGCATATCCGGAACTGCGCCAGTTAAAACAACCACATTAGCCATCTCTGAAAGTGCTTCTGATATAGATGCAAGCTGACCATTTTCAATTAATGACGTATCAACAACAGCAACTGATGACATGGTTTCTTTCAATGATTTTTCAGTTTTTTCACCGGTGACAACAATCGTATCCATCGATTTTCGATTACTTTCGTCATCAGCTAATACGGCTGTATTAGTAACAAGTAATGAAGCTGTAATCACAGCTGATAGTGAGTTTAATTTAAATGCAGTGGCCAATTTTCTTTCCCCAAAAAGAGATTATTAGTATTTATGAATGTTTGAGCTAATAGAAAAGCGCGAAAAATCTAGCACAACAAAAACGCTATTGCAATTGAGTTTAATTATCATTTAGAATTAGTGAAAATAACTACAACTAACTACCTATGTTTTTTACTTTATCAACCTTACTGCTTTCGCTCGCGGTGGGGATATTTTATTGCACTCGAAAGCAGCAACGCTTGTTAGTAAAACCTTTGAATAAACGTGTTCGAGGGGTCGCTGTGAGCTTAGTAATCACCGCTACTATTTTAACCTCTCAACAGTTTTCAAACATCGCAACTGTGTTTCTAGTCATTTTTACACTGATGATGATGTTAATGCTGATCCCACTTCTAAGCTTGTTCTATAAAAAGGATAATTCATGACTCGCCCTCAAAAATATCAGCCAACATGGTTAGGTAAGACCTTCGCAGGCGCACTACTAGGATTAGCGCTTGCTTTTATACTTATCGCTTTTTTTGCGTGGTATGGTCCAGGCGGGATTGATGCACGCGATAAAGTACAGTTCAACATGTGGATGATTCCCCCCTTGTGGTTATCTATTTTTAGTTTCACTTACTTATTTAATTCTGCAAAACAGGCATGGCTACTTTTAGGTGGGTTAACTGTACTGCTTTACACAGGCTTTTTTATGCTTAGAGGTGGGCTATGAAAGTAAGGTCTGATATTTTACGTACCTATCAAGGCGTACATACTTGGACAGGGATCATCGCCGGTTTAGTGCTATTTATTGGCTTTTATGCAGGCAGCTTAACCATGTTCAAGCATGAAATCCAACAATGGGCAGCTCCTCTGCAAGCTTCTAAAGTTACAGTTGAGAACTATGATTACCAACCTTTAGTTGATGCTGCAATAGCTGAAAAGCCAGCGCAACTGGCAAAAGGATTTAGTCTCGATTTACATACTGAGAATGCGCCTCTTTCTTGGTATGTGAAAGGTGGCCCACGGGGTATGCACCTGGATAATGAGCTACAAACAGCTTATTTAAGCGCAAAGGGACAGCTCACAATAGAACAACAAACAGAAAACAAACTCGCTGATTTAGTGGACTATTTACATCGCACTGCAGGCATTGCAGGCGAAATTGGTCATGATCAGTCAGGAGTTTATGTGTTAGGTATCGCTTCTGTCTTGTACTTTTTGGCGCTTGTCTCTGGTGTAATTATTTTACTGCCTACCTTAGTGAAAACATTTTTTGCCCTTCGTAAAGAAAAAGGCCCTAGCCGCTTTTGGCTCGATAGTCATAATCTAATCGGCATTGCCAGCTTACCTTTTCATTTAGTGATTGCATTTACTGTTGTAGTGTTTGCTTTTCACGACTTTATTTATGGTGGTCTTGCTCAATTTTATGGCGATAAACCTTTATTTGAACGCACTCCCCCAGCAGCACAAAGCTATCATATTAAAGATTTACCACGTATAAATGAGCAAATTTTAGCTGCTAAAAACTATGCACCAGGCTATACACCGATTCATGTCCGCTACAGTAACCTAAATTCAGCCACTCCATCCGCTGTATTTATGATGAGTAATAAACAAGCCGTCGTGCGCGGCCCAGTAACTGATTACTTGTTTATGAATCCGTATACTTTGGAAGTGGTAAACTCAAGCTACCCGCAAGGTGATGAAAGTATTTGGGGCAATATGGTCGCCAGTATATTTTCTTTACACTTTGGCACCTACGGTGGTGAATGGGGGCGCTGGGGCTACTTTATTATGGGCCTACTGGGCGCATTTTTATTCTATTCTGGTAATTTACTATGGATTGATAAACGTTTTAAAAAAGACCCGACTAAACGCAGTACTTTATTCATGGCAAAGCTTACAATTGGTGTGTGTTTAGGCTCGATGCTTGCTGTGGTAAGTACCTTGATCACCGCCAAATGGCTACCCAGCATTGTTGCGAATACTAATTACGGCACATTAATATGTTATTACGCAGTATTTTTTGTATTTGTTGGATTCACTTTTGTAAAAGGTACAAGTAGAGCAAGTGCTTTGGGCTTATATTTACTTGCAGCCTTATGCGCAATCATGGTTATTTCTAGTTTTGTAATATTGCTGACAACCCATAATGGCTTTGCTCTGTATTCAAGTTATTTAGTGGATGCTGTCGCCATGATATTTAGCGTTATTTTCTTTGCACTTGCTAAGCGAAACCAGCGCAAAGCAGAGCCTGACAGGATCATGCCTAGCTTCAATAAACTTAGTCAAGCTTAAGCTAGCACTTTGCTAGGGTAGTAAAGGAGTTTACTACCCTATTCACACTACTAATAACTGAATTCATTTAACGAAAAACATTTCTTAAAACTAAAAACATCAGTAGAATCGCGGCAAATTCAAGCTTAAAACTCTCATAAGGACAGTGATGCCGCGCACTATACCACCGTTTTTAATTGCTGTTATTTGCGTTCTTCTAGCCATGGTTACGATTCAATCAGGCGCTTCTGTTGCTAAGCAATTATTCCCTTTGATTGGCCCTGAAGGCACAACCGCTTTACGCCTTGGTTTTTCTGCCGCCATTTTATGTTTAATTTTTAAACCTTGGCGTGCCTTTCCTCCTGTTGGCCAAAGGATGCCTGTTATTGTTTACGGGCTGAGCTTAGGCGGTATGAATATTCTTTTTTATTACGCTATAGAGCGTATTCCTTTGGGTATTGGTGTCGCGCTGGAGTTTACCGGTCCACTAGCAGTTGCCCTACTCTCATCACGCAAAAAACGCGACCTTTTCTGGGTTGCCTGTGCGATTGCTGGCATTATTTTGTTACTACCCGATATGAAAGGCGAAGACAGTTTAGATCCTGTAGGTGTTATATTGGCATTAGCTGCCGGTGCTTGTTGGGCGTTTTATATTTTGTTTGGCAAAAAGACCGGTAATCAAGGCTCTGGCGGTATGACTGTAGCAATGGGTATGAGTGTTGCTGCTATTGTGTTAGTCCCCTATGGTGCAGCGTCACAAGGTATGGCCTTATTAAGCTGGGAAGTTCTGCCATTAGGTATTTTAGTTGCCGTTATGTCCAGCGCACTGCCCTATACCCTTGAGATGGTAGCACTAAGAAATATGCCAGCCCAAGGCTTTAGTATTATGATGAGTTTAGAACCTGCCATAGCGGCACTCGCCGGATTTATAATCTTAAGTGAATTTTTAAGTATATGGCAATGGCTTGCTATTTTACTTGTAATAACAGCATCAGTGGGCAGTTCAATGTCTCACAGTGACACTAAGAATTAACTTTACTCATAAGTAAATTATTGAAAAAAGACGCTCAAGAGCGTCTTTTTTGTTCATATTAATCACTCCTTTAAAATCTTTTAGTTTTTACTCTATTTAACAATTGTTAATAATAAGTCTCATTGATACAATGATAACGATTCTTATTACAGTACAAATGGAACCTACAATGCTTATTCTAAGAAAAACAAAGTTAGCTGCCGCTATAGCAAGTTTTTTAAGTGTCTCACTTCTTTCCCATACCGCGCTTGCTGATGAAGCTGATATTGAAAAAATTGTCGTTAAAGGCCAAAAAATAGATCGTACATTACAAGAAACCCCAGCAAGTGTAGCCGTTATTACAAATCAAACTATAGAACGTGAAAACCTAAACGACTTTTACGACGTGCTTGCTCGCACACCAAATGCCTCAGGCATGGACGGTGCAGGTTTCAATATTCGTGGTATTGACGCATTTAATGTTACTGGCGGTGGGTCTGGTGGCTTAGCAAGTGTGTATGTTGATGGTGCTCCTGTGCCTTATCGTATGATGCAACAAGGTGGGTTTTCGACTTGGGATATTAGCCAAGTCGAAATTTTGCGTGGCCCACAATCAACGCTTCAAGGACGTAATTCACTGGCAGGTGCGGTGGTAATGAAAACCCGTGATGCCATGCACGAATACGACTTTAAAGGACGTATTGGTGTTGGCGAATATGGCACACAAGAAGCCGCCGTTGCGTTTGGTGGGAGCCTTATCGAGGACGAACTAGCATTTCGTGTTAGTGGCGAAAAACGCGACTTTGATGGTTACAACACAAATGTAGCAACAGGTGAAGAGCCTGACTTTGATAACAACGAATTTTACCGTGCAAAACTACGCTATACCCCTTCAGCATTGCCCGAATTCGAAGCCCAATTAAGCTTTATGCACGGTGAAAATGAAAAAGGGATTGATTGGGTCATGGTCGAAAGTGGTCACGAGGACTTCCCTATTAACGATATTTATGACGACCGTTATGTATACCTCGACTCACCGACGTATGAATGGGTTGATACCGATTTATATATCTTAAATCTCGACTATGACATTAATGATCAATGGTCATTTTCATCAATCACCACTTATTCTGACGCCAAGTATGGTTATGAGTGGGATGGTGATGCCAGTATGAATCCGCCACAATCAACCCTAACAGATGTGCGAACAGATGAAACAAGCACACAAGAATTTCGACTAACCTACGACGGCGACAAACTTTCGGGATTAATCGGCTTTTATTACTCTGATCTTGATGTATTTGATAGTAGTGGTGGTGAGCGCGGTATTACATTCGCGGATTTAGGTGTGCGTTCGCTCTTAACAGCGCCCACTGAATTTGGAGGTCTAGGTCTACCAGATGCATTAGCGTCGCAAGTCTTACAGTTTTACGCTGGCGCAGATCCTGTCTTTATAGGTCAAAATTCTGATTACATTCAAAAAGTAAAAACAAAAGCTTTATTCGCCGATTTTACCTATGAAATTAACGAGCAATGGGATGTTTTTGCTGGTCTTCGCTACGATAAAGAAGAACAAGCCAACGGAACCATTGCTGATATTTACATCACAGAGCAAACCCAAAACGCTTTACCTAAGCCTGAAGATTTTGCGAGTAACCCAACGCTTGCGCAACTCATTGCAGGTATTAATCAGCAGCTTTTTGCAATGGCCGATGGCGCATCAGGGGATGAACCTGTAGAAGATGCTGATTTTGACTCATGGCTACCAAAACTGGGCGCAACATACCGCTTCAATCAAGATGTTTCTACGAGCTTCACTGTACAAAAAGGCTATCGCTCGGGCGGTGTTGGTACCAACGTAGCAAAAGCGACGCCATTCACTTTTGATCCTGAGTATACATGGAACTACGAATTAGCATTTCGCTCTGTTTGGCTTGATGAAAAGCTGGTAATCAACGCCAATGCGTTTTACTTAGATTGGACAGATCAACAAATTGCTGTGTTTTTATCTGGCAATCAATACGACAGAGAAACTCGCAATGTTGGTAAATCACATGTGCAAGGCTTTGAAACAGAAATTAGTTATGAGTTAACAAATAATCTTAACCTTTACGGCGGGTTAGGTTATTCAAAAACTAAAATTGATGAATTTATCACTGACGTGAATGGTTCAGACGAAGATTATCAAGGCCGTCCTTTTGCAGGGGCACCAGAGTGGACTGCACTTTTTGGTTTAGATTACTTTAATGAACAGGGTTTCGTTGCAAATATCAATGCAAGCTATACAGGAAGTTCACAACGTTTATCTATCCCAAAAGAAACAAGTGATGGCAGCGTTATCGATCCACGAAATGACGCTTATTGGTTAGTCAATACACGTGTTGGCTACCAATGGGATAACTACGGCATTTATGCACTTATAGAAAACTTACTTGATGAGAAGTCCGTGCTTTTAAAACCAGCAGGGCTTGGTAATCAAACTCTTACTTCACCTAGAACAGCGAGTCTTCGTTTCGAAGTAAGTTTTTAATTAAATGCGGCGGCTACGGCCGCCTTTTTCTTTGGGACACAATAATGACAAAAAACCACACATTTACTGCAACCAAGTTCCGCCATTTTATGGCCTGCTTACTCGCACTACTCACAGCAATTGTAATGATCCCAGGGATGACAACCTACCTCCCTTTTGCACTTGAAGAGCAGATCCTTATTCCTATTATGCTGTTTCCGCTAATTTGGGCAGGGTTATTTATTTACGCTTATATGGCTATTAAAACTTGGCACCCTTTTCTATTAATGCTGCTCATATTACTCAGCCATGGTGCTTTAAGCTATTTCGCTGTCTCAGGGGGGCAAGCATGAAATCGATCACGTTAAAAAAGCTATTTTTACTCCATAGTTGGGTAGGAATTATTACCGCTATTTTATTATTTATTGTTTGCTTTACTGGTGCGTTGGCTGTGTTAAGCCGCCCAGAATTAAAGATTTGGGCAAACCCTGAGCTGCATCAACTCAGTACACTTCCTAGCGAAAAAATTACAGAAATAATAAATACATACCATAAAACCGTACCAAAAGAGTTTGGTGAAAATATTCATGTGTATTTACCAACGGGGCACAATACACATTTACTGACCGTATTGTTTGAATCACACCATGGCGATGAAAACTACAGTGAAGCCGCTGCCTATGCTTATCAGTTTGATCCACGAAATTATCAACTAGTTAATGAATATTATGGAACAACGAGTTACTTTTATGAACACAGAAAAACTGATGCTCCATCATTTATCGGGCATTTTCACGCTGACCTGCACTTAGGTAGACCTATTGGCCTAATTTTAACCGGATTTCTAGGATTAACATTACTTGTTTCTACAGTGACTGGTTTATTTATACATAGACAATTCTTTAAAGAGCTATTCACGTTCAGACGCAAAAAGCCGCTTGATGTCATTATTAACGATGGCCATAAAATTATGGGGATTTGGGGCAGCTTATTTCATGCAATCATTGGTTTTACAGGTGCTTTTTTAGGTCTAGCAACTGTTATTTTGCTGCCCGCTGCGGCTTTTGTTAGTTTTGGTGGTGATCAAGATAAGTTAATAGAAAAGTTCACCGCCATACCAGAACCTGTCATAAGTGAGCAATTTCAAGCCACCGATATCAATACCATTTTGCACGATGCACAAACTCGTTATCCAAAAGCTAAAATCGTCGATTTAACAATCATGGCGCACAACGATGCAAATGCAGAAGTCTACATGCGACTAATTGGTGGTGAGCAAGTGGCTTCACAACTGTTGAAGTACCATGGTTCAGGCGAATTTGTGAAGTCGATGAGTCGTTTTGGCGATATACCAGGAACATCGATAAAGGTATTAGAGCTGCTATTCCCATTGCATTTTGGCAATTTTGCAGGGCTATTTGTAAAACTCATCTGGGTATTCTTGGGACTTACAACGGCACTTTTACCCTTGTCAGGCATGATGATGTGGTTATCTAAACGCAGTAGAGGTAATAACCCAACATTAAGCCAACAAGCCTACCAACGCTGGAACAGAATTATTATTGGTACTTGTGGTGGCCTTGTAACCGCTTGCGCAATCCTATTTCCTACTCAAGTAATACTGAATAACTTCGTTGACAGCGCATTACACAATAATTACTTTGCACCACTGTTCTTTTATAGCTGGGTAGCTTGGTGTTTAATTGCCTTTATACCACTAAACTACTATCGTTTTTTACAGCTGACACTACTCACTATAGGCCTAGCATGTTGTGCAATTTTGCCATTAAATTTATTGTTTTCGTCAAGCCATGCATTCACTGCAAATAACCTTTTAATTAGCGTTGTCGATATCAGCTTTTTTGTTATTGGCAGTGTAGTCATTTACTGTGCAATAAGTAAGTTATCGGCTCGACTAACCACTAAAAAAATGGCTAAACAGGGAGTTGTTGTATGAATGTTATTTATTTGCTGATTGCGATGATGCTACTTATCACTAGTAGCTTATTACTTAGAAATACAAAAAAGTCTCACAGTTACATTGCGCTTTGTCTGTTTGTGGGTGCAAATATCCCGCTCATAATACTTTATGGTGCTATTGGTGGTATTTTTATTTCTATTGCAAGTTTTCTCGTTATAGGCCTGTTTACCGCACTTATTATGGGGAAGGCACAATAGCTCAATTTATGCTTGTCTGATTAGGTAAGTTATTCAGCATCGACAATAAAAAGCCAACCATCAAAAAGCCTGGTGGTTGGCATCTTTATAACTTTAGTGCCTAGTTACTAACAATTAAAAACTAAACCCAAGTGATACCCAATAACGGCGACCATCTTCAACATAGCCGTATTCATCTTCAGTGATTTCTTTATCAAACAGATTATAAACACCAAAACCTAACTTAATGCTGCGGCTTAAATCATAGTTACCGCCAATATCAGCCAAGGTGTAATCTGGTGCTATTAGGCTGCTTTGTGATGGCCCTGTTGTTGGCTGGCTTTCTTCACCACGGTAATGAACGCGTAACCACGTGCCTAGCTTATCAACCGGACGCCAATTAACAGAGGTTTGGACAATATGCTTAGGTAATTGGTTAAGTGGACTGCCTTTATATTCACCGGTTTTTTGCTCTGAATCTGTGTAAGTGTAATTTGCACTTACATCAAGCTCACTGGTAATATCGTAAGATACAGATAACTCAAAACCTTGCGTAACGGCTTCATCCACATTGACATAGGTTGTTGGCATCGAACCAAACTGGTTTGGTCCATCGGTACACTGTGTTAATGGGCATGAAATACGGGTAATTTTGTCATCAAATTCGTTGTAGAAGATGGTGCTCGAAAGAGTTAAATCACGATTTGCATCATAATAAATACCCATTTCATAGTTTACTGACTTTTCAGGGTTCAAATCAGGGTTACCGTAAATGTTACCGCCACGGCTCACTTGCCCCCAAGCTGCGGTAGATTGACGAATATTCGGCGCTCTAAAGCCTGTTGAAATACCCCCTTTAAGTGTTATCGCTTTTGATGCAGTGTATACACCATATAATCGAGGGCTAAAGTGGCCTGCAAAGTTACCATCATGATCGTAACGAAGCCCTGTTGTTAGCTTGAAACGCGTGGTCGCACTCCATTCATCTTCAGCAAACACCGACCATTGCTCATTCTCCACATGGGTTAAATCACTAATGCGGTTACTGGTGTAATCGTCCAGCTCTTCTTTCAAGTAAGAAGCACCCAATGCGGCGTTATGATTGGTAAAAGGTAAAGTCCAGCTTGTTTGTGCATCCGTATTTTCAACGTACATTTCGCGAGACGTATTATCGAATTTATCGTACTTTAGGTAACTGCGTGATGAGCCAAAATCATAAAAGCCATTATGACTCAATGAATAGGTCTCTTGCTCATATTCAGTTGTTGATGATTCAGGGCAACCATTGCGCCCACAACTTTCGCCCTCAGCCAACGGCGCGACAGTTTTACCCAATGTTTCATCAAGCTTTTGTCGTGCGCCGCCTATCTCAAGCATCACTTCGTGACTATCTGATGGGGTTAAAATGAACTTCGCTTTTAAGTTACTTTGCTCTTTACCACGAAAACCGGCTTCGAAATCGTCTTCGTCACGCTTTGAAAATTGACCTGATAACTGCATCCCTAATAACTCAGGAATTAAGCCACCCGCAGTAAAGAAGCTGCCTTGATTGATATTACCCGACTCACTTGACTCTTGAATAGTGCTGTCTAAACGCAGTTCGCCATACCATTTTTCTGGTGTTTTGCGGGTAATAATATTGATAACCCCACCAATTGCATCTGAGCCATATAATGACGACATAGGGCCGCGAATAACTTCGATGCGTTCAATTGCCGAAATAGGTGGAGTCCACGCCCCTTCAACACCTGGGCCATCACTGTTTGGACGTGTTTCACGTGATGTTTGACGCTGACCATCAATTAAAATTAAGGTGTATTGGTTTGCCATACCACGCAGGCTAATGTCCTTTCGGTCCCCGCCGCCTGTTACAACAACACCGGGCACGTCAGTCATGGCATCTGTTAAGTCACGATAAAAGCGTTTTTCTAGTTGTTCACGATCAATCACACTAATACTCGCAGGCGCTTCTTTAAGCATTTGCTCATAGCCAGATGCTGATACCACGATGACTTCCATATCTTGTTTTTTATCATCTGCATTTGCGTAGCTAGACAATCCAGTTAACACTGCTGCGCTAAGTGGTAAAAGCGTAGAAACGACCCTCGACATAATAATACTCCGTGACATTTGTTTTATAAATGATAATAATTAGCGTTTGCGATATTAATGAGAAGTCCCTATTTCTACAATTTACGATTTCTTAAAACTGAATTAAGAAGGCCTGAACAATGAACTCAAAACTAGTTAAAACATTACGAGTATTTTCTCGAACAGTTGAAACAGGCAATATGAGCAGTGCCGCAACAGAGCTGGCAATGACCACCTCTGCGGTAAGCCAACACATCAAACATTTAGAACAAGAGGTTGGGTTAAGTTTATTTAATCGAAGCCCAAGAGAATTGACCCTAACAGAAGCTGGGCATGTGTATTATCAAAGCTGTTTGAAAATGCTCACGCTGGCAGAACATGCCAGTAGTCAATTGCAAAATTTGCAAAGAAATCCAAGTGGGGAGCTAAAACTGGTTGCGCCGGTTGGTTTTGGCAGTGGTTTATTGAGCGAGCCATTAAAACAGCTAATCCATCAATTTGATGATTTAAGCATTCAGCTTGTTTTAACAGATGAACCTGTCGATATGATCAAATCTGGCGCTGATTTGGCCATTGCAATCGGCCCTTTAACCGACTCTAATTTAGTGGCTCGTAAACTCGCAACATGGCCACTTAAATTATGCGCCCATAAAGATCACCCGCTTAGCAAACTTCAGCACGCAACATGGAATGATCTTGAATGCCATGCCAGAGTTGCCCATATCAGCGCAGACAGCAATGCATTCAATGCACTTACCCTTGACAGTAAACCATTACCTAAGGCAAAAATTATCGTCAATAATATGCAAGGCCTTACAAAGCTAGTATGTGATGGCGTGGGTTATGGTGTACTGCCTGAGCCTGAAGTGAGAAGTTTATTAAAAAGCAAAGAGCTTATAGAAATTGCTCCTGAGTGGTCTTTACCTGACTACACGGTGTACGCCGTTACACCCGCTAGAGATAGCCTTGCAGCGAAAACAAAAACAGCAATCGAGACACTAAAACAATGCTTTAATCTCGTAACCAACGATAAAGAACTCATTTAATTAGAAAAGTGTATGGTTAGCCCAAAGCTAACCATACACCAACAGCCATCATCAAAGCACCGGCAATACGGTTCAACCACTTAACGTTATCGCCTTTATCTAAAAACACCCGCAAGCTCTTACCACCCGTGGCATAAATAAGCATACAAATAAATTCACTAAGCATAATAATACTCAGCAAAATAGCTAACTGAGGCACAACGGCGGCATCAACATTAATGAAAGGAGGTAAGAGTGAGATCATAAATGCCCACCCCTTAGGATTCGCTATCGCAGTAATAAATCCTTGCGAGAATAATTGGCTACGCGCTATTTTCTGCTCAGCCTCGTTGCCAAGTTTAAAGCTTGTTTTTGCGCGCCACATATTGATGCCAAGGTAAATAAGGTAGGCCCCTCCTAAGTATTTTAAAACAGCAAATAACTCAGGGTAGTTAAGCATTATACTGGCAACCCCAATCACTGCAGCAATAGCAACCACTGCAACACCAAGCACTTCGCCTGCCATCATCCAAAGAGTACGTCTAACGCCTACACTCATACCGAGTGTCATGGCAAGTGTCATACACATTCCCGGCGTAATAGAAACAAAGAAAAAGGTCGGAATAAAAACCGCGAGTACTGCCAAATCGAGCATAAATGCAATCACATGTTCGTTGCTTAAAAAGAGAAAGCGATTAAATCACATTCATTTCAATAAGCAAACAAACACGCGATCACTGACATCACACTAGTTTGAGGATTATAAAAACATGCCACCCGATGCTTCAATACGCTGTCCGGTGACCCAACGATTTTCATCGCCGAGTAACTGCGCAATCATAGGACCGATATCATCCGCTTGACCAACTCGCCCCATAGCGGTAAATGAACTCACTAATTGCGCAACATCTTCATTATCACGCACAACACCACCCCCAAAATCAGTGGCAATTGCGCCAGGTGCAACGACATTCACTGCAATATTACGCCCTGCGAGTTCTTTTGCCATGTATTTGGTCATGACCTCAACAGCCCCTTTCATGGTGGCGTAAGCTGCCTTACCTTGTAAAGCAAACCGTGTCAGCCCTGAAGATAAGTTAATAATGCGCCCGCCACCGCTTATCATCTCATGCAGTGTTTGCGTTAAGAAAAACACTCCTTTTACATGTACATTCATCAAATTATCAAATATGGCTTCACTGGTATCAGCAAATGTACTGTCACTACCATGACCTGCATTATTGATTAAATAATCAAACCGAGATGTTTGCCATTGTGTTTTTAAAATGCTTTCAAGTGATTGTTTAAATTCAGCAAAACCTAAAATATCGCTAACATCAAGTTGCATAGCCACTGCTTTTGCCCCCAGCGCTGCAACTTCCTCTACGACTTGTTGCGCTTCATCTTTATGGCTTCGATAAGTAAACACACAATCAATATTCTTACGTGCCAAACTTAATACCGTATTTTTACCTAAACCGCGATTACCACCTGTGATCACTGCAATTTTGTTGCTCATCGTTGTTACCTTTTTGCTTTGAAGTAATTTTGAGCAACCAGTATATTTACACTGCAAAACTAGATAAACCATGTAAAATTGAAATAACTGTTCGTAAATAGCAAACAATCATGAATGAACTTAATGCTATGAAAACCTTTGTTCAGGTAGCTGAGCTAAAAAACTTTTCAGCTGCAGCACTTGCACTGAGCATGCCTAAGTCGTCTGTCTCGCAGTTAGTTAAACAACTCGAAGATACCCTAGGTGCTCGGCTCCTAAACCGCACAACAAGGCGAGTTACACTCACCAACGAAGGCACTGTTTTTTATCAGCGCTGTAAAGATATGCTTGCTGATATAGACGAACTACAAACTCTATTTCATAAAAATGACGAAGCGTTATCAGGGCGTCTTAGAGTAGATATGCCACAACCAATTAGTCGGCGTTTAGTACTGCCGAATCTAGAGCATTTTTTATCTGCACACCCACAATTAGAGATTGAACTGAGTAGTTCAGACAGGCGTGTGAACTTAATTGAAGAAGGGTTTGATTGTGTAGTGCGAGTCGGTAATTTAGAAGACTCATCGCTGATCGCTAAAAGAATTGGCCACTGCCCGATGATCAACTGTGTAAGCTCAGGTTATATTAAACAGTATGGCAACATCACTAAACTGGCTGATTTAGCCGAGCACTACATTGTTCGCTATAGTCAAACACTCGGTCAACTTGACCCAGGCTTTGAATACCAAGATACACAAGGTGATTGGCAAATTCTAGCCATGAAATCGCAGCTCACAGTTAACAATACGGATGCCTATAAAGCAGCGTGTTTAGCAGGGCTTGGCCTTATTCAAGTGCCACATCATGGAGTTATCGATGAGCTTAGCCGAGGTGAGCTTGTGCAAGTTTTACCTGACTATAACTTGCCGCCCATGCCAATTAATATCGTCTACCCGAATCGACGTCACTTACCAAGGCGTACTCGGGTGTTTATTGATTGGTTAAGCGAGCAATTACAACCTGTTATCGAGCAAAAATGATAAGCGTTCATCAGCTTTAGATGGCGCTAACTCAATGATTTTAGGTTTAACTACATTTTCGATTACAAAAGGATCTTCAGCGACAATTTCTTCGATCTCCTGCTTGGAAACATCGACTGCAATAATGCCGCCGCCTGCGTTAGGCTGTAAGCTTCCAGATAACACAAAGATACCTTTATCAAACCCCGACTGAAGCCATTTTTTATGGCCTTCCATGAAATCTTTAGCTTGAGATTTATTATCTGAGAACGTTAGTTGAATTATAAACATTTTTACTCCTTTTTACGTATTACTTGAATTCACTTTCAAAGTACCAGAACTATTTAAAGCACATAAACATACTAACTTTCATATGATGCTAGTTTGGAAAAACATAATATATTTTGTATATAAACATTACTCATGATACTTACGAATTACCGCAACTTTATCATCTTCTAGTTCAAGCACTTCCATCATTGTTTGAGAATATTCAATCAGCTGTTTACTTTGTGGGTGTACACCTTTTGCATAACTTTTGTATCGAATCGCAATGGCTGATTTGTTAAAAACAAATACGTCTAATAACGTCGCTTCATATTCAGTATGTGCTCCCAAGTAAAAAGTCATCCCCTTTCTCATCGACTCTTTGCCATCAGGTAATCTGGAATCATCAACAACATAAGGTAAATGGGAATGCCCAATATCGTCTGTTAGTAAAGACAGGTATTTTTCTAACTCAACACTAGATGCATTAGGAGACTGAGTAGCTGTCATAAGCTTGAAATATGTTTGTGCGAATTTTTCCAAATCTAACTCTTTAGAAGCTAAAGAAAAAGAAGAGGTTAATAATAAGGTAAGCAATAAAATATATTTCATTAAAACTCCATTTTTTAAATAAACTTAATATCAAGCCAATGGGCTTTTTCCATATCTAGCTCAATTTAATCTCAATATCTTTAACAACTAATTATTAATAACAGAAAATATTACCTCTATCTACAGCAAATAAATGGCAAATTGATATTTGGCTAATGTAGTAACAAAAACAACTGATTAAATCGATTTCTTTACTTTGAAAGAAACTTTACAACCATAAATACAAAAATCCCCGCTTCGAGGGCGGGGATTTTTAATATAAACATTTAACTAATTACTGAGTGACACTTTCAGCGGCAGCTGGCTCTGCAGGCTCTTCTTCACTTAGTAAGTATTTATCAAGCCATTGCTCTTGCTCCCACAGCACATGCAATAGGCTCTTACGAGCGCGGTAGCCATGAGCCTCATACGGCAGCATCACTAAGCGGGCTTCTTTACCAAGGCCTTTTAATGCCGCGTACATACGCTCGCTTTGCATCGGGAATGTACCTGAGTTTGGATCTTCTTGACCGTGGATCATTAGCATTGGCTCATTGATTTTCTCAGCATGGAAAAACGGTGACATAGCCGCATACACATCTTGGGCTTGCCAAAAATCACGCTCCTCACCTTGGAAACCAAATGGCGTTAAGGTGCGGTTATAAGCACCACTGCGAGCAATACCTGTTTTGAATAAATCACTATGAGCTAATAAGTTTGCCACCATGAAAGCACCATAAGAGTGACCAGCAATGGCAATGTTATCTTTATCTGCGATGCCCCTTTCAACTAACACATCAACCGCAGCTTTAGCACTTGCCACCAGCTGTTTACGAAATAAATCATTAGGCTCTTTGCCATCAACACCCACAATTGGCATTTTCGGGTCGTCAAATACCGCAATCCCTTTTGCAAGGTAAGGCATTGGCCCCCAATAACCAATATAGGTAAATTGATAAGGAGACTCGCGTACCTGTGAAGCAACCGCTTTATCTTTATATTCAAGCGGATAAGCCCACATTAATACAGGTAATGTGCCTTGGGTTTTATCATAGCCTGGTGGCAGGTATAAAGTACCGCTTAGCTCAACACCATCATCACGCTGATAACGAATAAGCTCTTTTGTTACCCCTTTAAACTCAGGGTAAGGATGCTCAAACGTCGTTAGTTGTGTCAGCGTATCGTCGCCTAAATCACGGATAAAAAAGTTAGGTTGCTCGGTTTTAGATTCTCTAATGGTAATGAGTCGCTCACCTTCATCATCCAGCATCGCACGAATACGTTCATAATAAGGTGCAGCCGATTGCCAAATACGCGTTTTTGAGTTCGTTTTTACATCATAGCGATCTAAAAATGGGATATTACCCTGTTCTGATGCCCCATTACCACGTAAGAAAATATAACGCCCGCCAACGACTTTGATAACACTTACACCGAGATCGTTTCGCTCATAAATGGGTTTACCTGGATCCTTATAAGCATCGTTATAGCTGCGCTCTGAAAATAACACGCGATTTCGATCAGCATTGCGCGGCTGAATAACGTATGTGCGTAACTGCCTATCACTAAAGCGCCATTCAGATAACAGTGCAACATTATTATTGCCCCACTCTATTGAATCAAAGCGACGTTCGACTTTAGCAAATAATTTTGGGTCACGTTTAAACGGTGCACGCAAGCTATAAAGATAGTCATGATGAGGCACGTCTGTTTTCATATTGCCGCCATCTTGCGCCTGTGCCCAAATAACTTCTGCACCTTGATCTGCACGCCATTGAAACTCACGAGGACCGGTACGAACACTGTCATAACCTTGTGGGATGTTGTCTGCTAGCGGCTGCTTAGCAAGTTCAGCTAAGGTATACCCTCGCATACCCCATATTTGCCATGTGGCTGCAAACCGGCTGTAAGGAACTTGATATGAGAATGGCTCATCAATCATGCCTACTAAAATATTGGTTGAATCAGGTGAGACTGAAAATGATTTAATTAAGCCTGGTTGGCCAATCGGCTGTGCCTGACCACTAAGCGGAATATAGGTAAGTTGGCTTTGTCCATAAAACTTAAATTGCGCCTCATCAAATGGGCTACTAAGTAAATTTTGATACGTACGCACAGGGGCTTTTTCACCGCTACTTTGTTGAATAACGGGTACTGCCCCCGTTGTGTCATTCGAAAGGCGTGCTTTGCCTAAATTAACGGCTGCATTAGCAAGCAAAGCGCTGCTATCAGGTAGCCAACTGTAGGGCGAACGAGTAAGCACTGAGTTTAAAGCAGTGTCACTTAACTGCCTTGCTTGTTTAGTACTGACATTATAAACCCATAAGTTTGCAGCGGACGCTTGTTCTACAACGAACGCTAAATACTGACTATCGCTAGACCAACTTGGCGCGCGAATAATGCCTTGAGGTAATCCTGTTACCTCTATTTCGGTGCCTGTTTCAACATGCTTTAGAACAATGTTTGTAAATTTTGTTCGCTCTCGAGAACGTGAGAAATTAGCAGGGTTAAGTTTTATACCCGCTAACTTAAGCTCCTCTTTTGACAGGTCTTGTAATGTTTCAATGCGTTTCCTATCGAATAACGCCAACCACTGACCATCATTTGATAGGTAGCTACTGGGCGCTAACTTGGCATCAACAACAGCCGCAAGAGCTGGTGACGGGGTTTGGTATCCTTCGTTGGCAAAACTTGAAGTACTCACGGATACGCCAATAACTAGCGCAAAAAGCAATTTAAATGCTTTCATATCGGTTCCTTTTTCGTTTTTATTCTCGATAATCTAGACAGTTTAGGGTAATTCATAAAGAGTTTCGACTCTTTTAGCTGCCAATCAGTGACTTAAACCTGAAAATTACGCTAAAATAAGCGTACTCTTTTCACTACTTCTCGCTAAATATAATGATTAAAAAAACAGGCAAAGTCACGATTTGGGATGTTGCTAAAGAAGCTCAAGTATCCAAATCTACCGTGTCTTTAGTCCTAACAAACAGTGATAAGGTCAGTAAAAAAAGTAAGGATAAAGTACTTAGCGCAATTGAAAAGCTGGGGTATGTATACAATCGTGATGCAGCGGCACTGAGAAGTAAACGCTCAAACTTGGTTGCCCTTGTCATTAATGACTTAACGAACCCCTATTCTGCGCAACTGGCAGTGGGCCTTGAAAAGCATATTTTAGCTTTAGGTATGTTGCCTATGTTGGTTAACATTGCTGA
This sequence comes from Pseudoalteromonas sp. PB2-1, assembly GCF_045040605.1. Lineage (NCBI taxonomy): Bacteria > Pseudomonadati > Pseudomonadota > Gammaproteobacteria > Alteromonadales > Pseudoalteromonadaceae > Pseudoalteromonas > Pseudoalteromonas sp. PB2-1. Next base: position 217,511 of record NZ_CP090668.1, on the reverse strand, counting down.
GGATGTTGAAAGGCAAAAACAGGTTGTAAAAACATTAAAAGAATACAATGTCGCTGCCTTTATAATGTGTCCGGCTCCGGGCACTGAGCAAAGCTGGCAAGATGAGCTAATAGAAAGCGGGTTTCCTGTTATTAATATTATGCGTGAAATCCCATTTTCGGCAGCCCCTTGTATTCTGCCGGATAATAAAAAAGGCACGCATGTAGCCACCTCCCATATTCTGTCACAGGGTATTGATGACATTGCTTTTTTAGGTGGTACTAGTGAAATATCTGATTACCATGAACGATTAAGCGGCTTTTTATCGGCTTTAAAACAATTTAACATTCATGATGAAAAATGCGTCATTGAAGCCCACACCAATCGCCAAGGTGGACGCGAAGCATTCGATAAATTGATTACGCAGGCACCCAGTACGCAAGCAATTATTTGTTTTAATGACGTGATCGCTTACGGCGTTATTGAGGCAATGCGCCAACATGGCCTTGAGCCTGGAAAAGACATCAAGGTCGTTGGCTTTGACGATCTTGAAGACTCACGCTTGATGCTCCCCTCTTTATCAACCATTGCTATCAATGCCGATGAAATAGGCAAAAGAACCTGCCAAGTACTCAACGAATTGCTCAATCAGTCGACTCCCCCTGTTCGAACCTTGGTGGACGTCAACCTACAAATAAGAGACTCAAGTAAATGAAAAAAGTGTTAGTGATCGGCTATGTGTGGCCTGAGCCAAACTCCTCTGCAGCCGGCACGCATATGATGTCATTATTGCGGGCTTTTCGCAGTGAAGGTTGGCAGGTTGAATTTGCAAGCCCTGCACAAAAAACAGAACACATGGTCGACCTCAGTGATGATGGCATTAGCACACAGGTTATTGCACTAAATTGCTCAAGTTTTGATGACTATGTGCAGTCTTACAATCCCGATATTGTGATGTTTGACCGTTTTATGATGGAAGAACAATTTGGCTGGCGTGTTGATAAATACTGCCCTAACGCCCTGAAAATTCTCGACACTGAAGACCTTCAATGTTTAAGAAACGCCCGCCACGAAGCACATAAAGCAGGGCGCGAGTTTACCACGGCAGATTTACACAGCGATATTGCAAAACGTGAGATTGCCGCCATTTTGCGCTCTGACATTAGTTTGATCATTTCACACTTTGAAATCCAGTTACTGAATGACGTATTCAACGTTGATGCAGCTTTGCTTCACCACCTCCCCTTTTTAGTTGACTTAACAGCATTGCCCCAAGCCACTAAGTCATTCAGTGAGCGCAAACATTTTATGACGATAGGTAATTTTCGTCATGCGCCAAATTGGGATGCTGTTTTGTACTTACAACAAATTTGGCCGCTTATTCGAAAACAATTGCCTGATGCCGAATTACATATTTACGGCTCTTATCCACCACCCAAAGCCACGGCACTTAATAATCCAAAAACAGGCTTTTTAATTAAAGGCTGGGCTGAAGATGCCTTTAGAGTAATGGAAGAAGCTAGGGTGTGCTTATCGCCACTGCGTTTTGGGGCTGGGATCAAGGGTAAATTACTTGAAGCGATGATTATGCAAACACCGAGTGTCACTACCCCAATTGGCAGTGAAGGCATGCACAAAGATGAACCTTGGCCGGGTGCCCTATGCGAAAGTACCGAGCAGTTTGCCGACGCAGCGGTTGCACTTTACAAAAGCGAAGCGCAATTTACTCAAGCCCAACAACATGGGCAACAGTTACTGCAAAAATATTATGATAAATCAAAGCTTCAAACCCAACTAATCGCTAAAATAAAGGCCGTGAGTGAATCTCTTATTAGCCATAGGCAAGCAAATTTCACGGGGCAAATGCTGAAACATCACACTATGCGTTCAACACAATATATGGCGCAATGGATTGAGGCAAAAAATAAGTAAATTCCTCTTAAATATTACTAGACATAGCGGCGTTTGCCGCTAAAATCGCGCTGGAAAATTTAACCGATATTGTCTTTAGCAATGACTATATCTTATTGAAATTTGGTCTATCCTTAACTGAACAATTTAACCTTTGGTTCAAAACACCTTTGAAAAACGCAACGTTTACTGAAAAACGAAAATTTATCGTTAAGCTGGGTAAAATGCTCCATAAATATGGCACACCTGCTTACCGACTTGAAGCGCACCTAATGGAAGTTGCTACATACCTTGGACTCAAGTCTTCCTTTGTTATGTCGCCCACATCCGTTACTTTTGTGATCTGGACAGACGGCCACGAAGAAGAATACACCCATGTTGCACGTGTAGATCCTGGCGATCACGATTTAGGCTCGCTGGCTGATACCGATGACTTAGTAAACAAAATGCTCAATGGCGAGTTAACATTACAAGAGGTTGATAAACAGCTCGACATTATTTACACCATGCCTAATCCGTACAACAAATTTACCACAGGTGTCGCGTTTGCAACCTCTGGCGGTGCATTTGCAATGTTAATGGGCACCAGCTGGAATGACGTATTTTGGTCAGCATTACTCACGCTCATTGTTTATTTATTTGTACTTTGGTCAACACGTTCTAAACGTGTCGCTCATATGCTCGAACCATTAGTCGCAATCGTTTCAGCAATTTTAGCCTGTGCAATTAGTGTCTATCTTGATGCCGAAATAAACATACGCTTAGTGGTGCTTTCTGCCATTATTGTGTTTATACCTGGGCTTGCCCTTGCCCTTGGGCTCGCTGAACTTGCAGCAAGACACTTAGTATCTGGTACAGCAAGGGTGATGGACTCCTTTATGCTGTTATTTAAGCTTTATTTTGGTGCTTTTATAGGGATTGGAATTGGCTTTGCCCTCTTTGGACAAACAGACTTTATACAACCTGAGCCATTACCCAAGTGGACAGCATGGCTGGCTATTTTTATGCTGTGTAGCAGCCTAATTGTCATTTTTAGAACTAAAATTAAACATGCCGTTTGGTCTATTGCCTCTGGCTTCATTGCTTATGGAACCAGTATCGGCTCGGCAATGTACCTAGATTACACATTAGGTACTTTTGTGGGTGCACTTGCTGTGGGTGTGTTTAGTAATTTATTTAACCGTGTAGCAAATGCGCCTGCTTCTATTGTTGCTATGCAAGGCTTAATTGTATTGGTTCCGGGCAGTAAAACTTATATTGGTCTTAACTCATTAATTGAGGGTCAAGATTTCGTATATGCTGATCACATAGGTCAACAAACCTTTTTGATCTTCATGTCGCTCGTGGCAGGCCTTATATTCGCAAACGTTGCGTTGCCACCGAAAAAGAGCTTGTAACACTATTGAGCCCTGGGTTCCCTAGGGCTTTTTGCCAAAAACAACTCATCAATATCAATACGAATAAAGGTTAAAAATTCTTTCCCCTATCGAGTGCTTCTTTACATTAGTCCATATTACTAGTTTACAAAAGCAGCATTCAATGAAAGTATAAATAAAGTACACATCGTCTTTAAAGATATAGTTATTTGCTTTATTTGCCATGTAACAAGGAGGTTTCATGTTCCCAATCGAGGTTTTTGTAACTTATACACTTGCTTGCTTATTGCTCGTTATCTCTCCTGGGCCAGATAATTTACTCGCGATTGGACGAGGATTAAGTCAAGGTCGAATGGCGGCGGTTATGTCGGGAGTGTCTTCTGGTGCGGGTATTTTATTTCATGTTATTGCCGCTACTTTTGGCCTGACGCTGTTAATTCAAACCTCTGAAGTCGCATTTTATGCCGTAAAACTAGTTGGTGCCGCTTACCTAATTTGGTTAGGTGTAAAAGTGCTACGTACGAAAAACCTCTTTTCATTAGAGCCTGCTAAGAAGCAATCTCTAACAACTATCTTTTCTACCGGCTTTCTTTCAGCTGCATTAAACCCCAAACCTGGGATCTTTGTTCTGGCATTTGTACCCCAGTTTGTGAACCCTAACTTGGGTTCAGTAACGATTCAAATGATTGGTTATGGAGTTTGGTTTGCGATATTAACAGCAATTGGCTTTAGCCTGATGGGTGTTTTTTCATCGCAACTCTTTAAATGGTTGAAAGATAAACCCAAGCTAGTCTCAGGGCTAAATATTGGGGCTGGGGTCACGTTTGTTTCTTCAGGGCTCGCTGTCGCATTTATGAAACAGCGATAAACAATTGGTAAGGAGTTAAAAATGAAATGTCCTGAGGATGGTCAACCATTAAAAGCTGATGAAGCTGAAGCGCATACGGGTTATGGATGTGCATCATGCAAAGGAGCCTGGCTACCCAAAAGTTACGTTCAATCCATTAAATTCACTAAAGAATTTGATCCAAAAGATTTTTTTAGTGCATTATCAATCTCTAAAAGCCAAACGAGCAACAACCAATGTCCCATGAATTGTGGCGCTTTACGTTCAACGAATAATCTTAGCTACTGCCCTTCTTGTCTAGGCGTTTGGTTCAAGCATAAAGCACTTAGAAAGATGCTTAACAACTACCAAACAAAAAGAGATAACGCAAACTCCGCCGATACGCCAATTATGGCTGAAGGTATTTTTTCTTTACTTGGGGCACTGTTTAAATAGCAGCATAGTATGCAGTAAGTTCGCGTAGATAGATTTTTAAAAAGCATCAATGAATCATTAATTTAGCATCTCCATATTATTGGTAATAACTAGCAGTTTTTGCACTTAATGAACGCCAAAATTAGTTCTTGCCGCATAAAAGTAGTGGACGAAGATAAAACAACTAACACTATCTCCACTCTGTCTTTTCATCAGCAAAGGAATTTCAATGAAAACGTTTTTATTAATCATAACCACATTACTTTATTCTCTCCCCTCATTAGCGAATAAAGCGTTAGCTCCCACATTCATCAACGTATTTAATGAAGGCCCGCGCCTTGAGGTCATTGATTATGTTTCTAATAATATGTCTGAAAATGTAATAGAAAGGTTTGGTATTGATGCGCATGTAGGCGACTTTCTAAACTCCCAAAATACCTATGGCAAGCTCAAGCTAATAAAGGTTTTACCACCCGAAGGTAACAATGAAATAGTCGAAGTTATATCCAGCAACAATAAGCTAAAATATAACCTAATTATCAATAAAGAAGAGAACCCTCCTCATAAATTTAATTATTTCACATTACAAGACCCTGAATCGCAGGAAATACCTAAACAGCCGATTTCTAAGCAAGAACTAAAAAAAGCACTGTCTAGCTTTATAAATAACCTAGCTGCTAAAGATGCTTTTTCAGGCTCTGTCTTAGTCGCTAAAGGTCGTGACATCATTTATCAAGACGCTGTTGGCTATGCAAATCGAACATGGAATGAAAAAAATAAAATAGATACACGATTTGCCTTAGGCTCAATCAACAAAATGTTCACTGCAATTGCGGCATTACAGCTAATCGAGCAAGGGAAATTAAAATTTGAAGATAAGCTAATCCAGTATGTTGATAAGAGCTGGCTACCAAAAAAACACGCTGATTTGATCACTATCAGGCAGCTCATGACACATACATCAGGGTTAGGAAACTTTTTTAACGACGAGTTTAATCAAAGTAATAAAGAAATATACAGAGATCTAGCTGCATACAAGCCACTCATATCAAAGAGCGAACTGCTATTCAAGCCAGGTACACGAAACCGCTATAGTAACTCGGGAATGTTAATGCTTGGCTTAGTTATCGAAAAAGTCTCTGGCGAAAGCTATTACGAATATGTTCAAAAAAATATTTACAATAAAGCAAATATGCCTAATTCAGGAAGTTTCGAGCTTGATTCGGTAACAAATAACTTAGCATCTGGTTATTTAAAAAGATCGTATAGCGACCAGTGGGTAGACAGCCGTTACACCAGAGCAGTTAAAGGCAGCCCCGCAGGTGGCGGTTTTTCTACTCTCGAAGATTTACATAACTTTTCTCTGGCTCTAACCGAGTTTAAATTACTCAGTAAAGCTTTTACCGAAGACGCTTACTCTGAGAAGACACAATATAACTCTGCTTTTTGGTATGGCTATGGTTTTTCTGTAAGTGGCGAGCCTAACAATCGTAAAGTAGGACACGGCGGTGCCTATTTAGGGGTTGATGCGCGTTTAGATATTCATCTTGATAGTGGATTCATTGTCGTCATACTAGCAAACCAATCAGATGTAGTCGCCCCAGTGAGAAGAAAAATTGACGAGTTAATCAACCGTTATAATCTATAGGCTAAAGTTTCCAAGGCTCAATATATCTTTCTTAAACTGCTATTGTACTTTGACACCAAACTTGATTAAAAAAGCCATAAGAATAAATAATCCTACGACTGCTAGAGATGAATATTTTATGGCTTTGCATACCCACACTTTATCTTCTCGATAGTATTTAGCTCTGAATAGCTTAAAACCATTATAAATAGCACCTGTTCCACTGTAATAGCTAGTGAAAAGCTCTTTCTCTGCGTATTTTGGAGCTAAAATAAACAAAACCATTAAGAATAAAAATAGAGTCGCTGAAAGTATCATTAGAATACTAAGAAAATAATCTATCATTTCATCTTACCGGTAAGCACCCAACCATTACTCTTGATAAATGGTACTAAAGCCCTTGTATTTACGATTTACCTAGATTTAAAGGCAAACAGGGAAAAGCCAGGCTTATTCAAATTTTAAAGAATTAGCGTAGAATTTGGTTATTTCCGTGTTGTATTCATGCTCAGTTGTGCTGAAACATTGTCATATAACTTTAGCCAACTGGTTTTGTAGCCCCATGTCTTATTAAAGCCTTCATCACTTCTTGAAGCTTCTAGCATCTCTTTGAAATCGAACACATCAGCAAAGTTTTCTTCAGTAACATTAAACCTGCCCCACCCCTTGTTTCCAAACACAATATTTTTTAGGTAACTAGACTTAAATTCATTAATAGCCGATGCTAAAGCTTCTGTGTTGTTTAGCTTGGTTTCTAAAAATTCTTTTTCATTGTCTGTAAGCGCACCCGTTGCTTCTAATTTGCCAGATTGATTAATAGCAATTCCCCAATCTTTATCCGCTAAAGCTGGCTGCTGCTGACTAATATCTGACATCAACCTGTCATAAGGCGACAACATCTTCTCCACAGCTTGTGGTACACTGCCACCTGGCAAATAAAGCTCCCCTAACGCAATCGCTTTTTCTCGCATCGCTTCATCAATTGTTTTGCTCAAATCAATCTTGCTAGCACTCATGGTAAGAGGCTTTGTGTATATTGGTTCTGTTTCAGGTGTTGCGCTTTTTTGAAAAGTATCTGTTGCAAGCTTACTTAACTCATCATTTAAGCGAAGCTCAGTATCGACAGGTGTTGCTAATTTAACTTGTTGATTGCTTTTGCTTTGTTTTAAGTCAAACAACATAGCGTCAGGATTAATCTTCATAATACGTCCTTGATTATATAAGATAGGTCTTTATCGGGGACATAAGCCATTACATTAGCTTATTTAAACTTTTACACCTCACATCACTCTCATAAAACCCATCACTTTTAAAAATACTCCTCCCTGCGTTATGATGTACCGAGCGCATTATTACCTCTTAATCTCATGATAGAAAAAACATTTAATCAGTTACTCGCCGCTTCCATTTCGGCAATTAATTCAGCCACGTTTACGCCTAAGTTAGTGGCTTTTATCAATCATATTGTAAATTTTGATTGTGCTGTTATAACGGGTTTAAGAGGTAATAAACATCCTATTTATTTGTATGACTCAATTAAAGAGTCACGTGAGCTACTTTTTGAGCGCTACTTAACGGCATCGTTTCGTGATGATCCCTTTTATCAGATGATTTTAAGCAACAAAAAACAAGGGGTTCATTCTTTAAAAGATATCATTAACAATAAAGCTAAAATCTCCTCAACCGATTACTCACATTTTTACTTACAAACAGGTTGGCAAGATGAACTTTGCCTCGTTATTGAGATAGAGCCTGAGCGCTGGGTCATTATTTACTTAGGTAAAACCAAAAAAGACCATGTATTTACTCGTGAAGATATAAACACATTAAAGTCACACTTCTGTCTAATTCAGTCACTATGTCAGCAACATTGGCTACAAGCAGAATTTCTTCTTGCTGAATCTTTATTGCAACCTGCGCTTCACACTGAGAAAAAACGCGAATTAATTAAGCGTGCTCTATTCACTTTTGGTCAGCACTTACTTACAAAACGTGAAAAACAAATCGTAACCTTAATTATTCAAGGCCTTGATAGCCAAGAAATAGCAACCCAGCTTGGTGTATCTGAAGGCACTGTTAAAAACCACCGAAAACGCATCTATGCAAAGTTACACGTGGCTTCATTAAGTGAACTTTTCCAACTTTTCTTAAACCACCTCATTACGCAATAAAGCTAAAACTGTCCCTTTTGAGATATACAAATCGCTGTTGTCTATTCGTACTCTGTCAATCTGATAGTAAAAATGAAGACAAGACAGATGACACTTATTCAACAATTAAATGATCGCGGGCTAATTGCTCAAGCCAGTAATCTCGAACAGATGCAGCAGCAACTCAATGATGCACCTCAAACTGTGTACTGTGGTTTCGATCCAACAGCGGGAAGCCTTCATATTGGTCATTTAGTACCACTTATTATGCTTAAGCGCTTTCAAGACGCGGGTCATCAAGCAATTGCGCTTATAGGTGGCGCTACAGGTATGATTGGCGATCCGAGCTTCAAAGCTAATGAGCGCAACTTAAATAGCGAGCAGATAGTCACTGACTGGGTTAAGGCATTAACAAGCCAAATTCAAAATTTATTATCACCTCATTTAGATAAACCCTTACTAACGGTTAACAATGCTGATTGGATAAAGGAAATAGATGTCATCACTTTTTTCCGTGATGTAGGCAAGCACTTTTCTGTCAATAATATGATTAACCGCGAGTCAGTAAAACAACGTCTGCACCGCGCTCAGCAAGGTATTTCGTTTACTGAATTTAGTTATTCTTTGCTACAGGCTTACGACTACGCACAGCTAAATCGTCAGTATGGTTGTAGTATACAAATTGGTGGTAACGATCAATGGGGTAATATTGTCAGTGGCATTGATCTTACTCGCAGGCAAAATAGCGCTCAAGTCTTTGGCTTAACCTTGCCGTTAATTACAAAATCAGATGGCACTAAATTTGGAAAAACAGAAGGAGGCGCGATTTGGCTTGATGCAACAAAAACGTCTCCTTATGCTTTTTACCAATTTTGGTTATCAACAAGCGATGCTGATGTTTACACGCTTTTGCGTTATTACACCTTTTTAAGCTGTGAAGACATTAATGCAATTGAACAACGAGACAAAGCAAGTACAGCTAAACCTGAAGCACAGCTGATCCTCGCAGCAGAAATGACACGCTTTGTTCATGGTGAAAAAGGACTTAAAAGTGCACAGCGCATAACACACGCTTTATTTACAGGTCATGTTCAGCAGTTGAGTTTAAGTGAGCTAAAACAATTAGAACTCGATGGTATGCCTTGCATAGCAAGTGCAACGCAAAACGTGTTAGCGTTATTAGTAGAGGCAGGCTTAGCTAAATCAAAGCGTATTGCGCGGGAGCTAATAGACAGTAACGCCATTAGTGTCAATGGCAATAAAGTAACCTCAGATAATCAAGAGCTTGATTTTGGGTTATTTGATCACTATTGGCTAATCCAACGTGGTAAAAAACACTTTTGCTTAATTAAGCGACAAGGTGCCTAGTAGCCTTCACTAAAATGCGGATAAACGTGCCTAAAGCAAGTTTGTTCGCATCGCCACAGCGCTGTTATTTTTCAAACTACCTGCACATGTTTACTCACAAGCGCCACATTCATAAAGAACTGTTAATAATTGCGAGTTCAAATAGCGAACATTTGCACACTTTTTCCTCTATAAGTTATGAATCGTGTGCTTATTTTTACCTTAAAATTAATAAGTAAATTTAACTTATTAAAGAAACGAAACTTTTTAAAAATTAAAAGCACCGTAAATTCAATAAAATAAAACTAAAATACCATTTAATTTAATCTATTTTTAACATTTCACAACTTTTCATTCAGATTCAAGACTCCCTTGCATTTAAAAGCGTTTAATAGCCTCTCAAACTTAAAATGACAGCGCTGCCTAAAAGCAGAGCAAGAAAAATAAGCAACCATTAAGTTGCGTTAGTTTGACAACAATTCAGTGTTATGTGCATTCACATAAGTACAAACACAAATGATAAGACAACAGTTCGAATTCAAGGGGATCGACGACAATGTTAAGCTTGAACAAAAATAAATTAAGTTTAGCTATCAGCTTGTCATTGGTGGGTGCGGGTATCAGTTTACCTGTATTTGCTAATGAGGCAGATAAAGCTACCACCGATGAAGTAGAAGTTATTCAAGTCCGCGGTATTCGCGGCAGCGTTGTAAAATCACTCAATACAAAACGCTATGCAAACTCAATTGTAGATGCCGTTACATCAGAAGATATTGGTAAGTTTCCTGATCAAAATGTTGCCGAATCGCTACAACGTATAACGGGTGTATCAATGAGTCGTGCGTTTGGTGAAGGTGAGCGTATTAGTATTCGTGGTACCTCAGAAAACCAAAACCGTACTTTATTAAATGGCCAAGCGGTTGGCTCTGCAGATTGGTGGGTTGATTCATCAGCAAGCAGGGGCTTTAACTATACGATGCTTCCTTCTGAAATAGTATCTGGTCTTGAAGTCTATAAATCACCTGAAGCCGACATTGATGAAGGTTCAATCGGTGGTACAGTAATTGTTAGAACACGCAAACCTCTCGATCTCGAAGCAAATAAAATAGCAGGCTCAGTGCTGATGCAACACAGCGAGGTTTCTGGCGAAACAGACCCACAACTTGCAGGCCTTTACAGCTGGAAAAATGACAACGAAACATTTGGTGCACTTGTCTCTGTTTTTAAACAAAAACGTAATCTTCGTCGCGATGGTATTGAAGCATGGAGTTGGACACACCGTGATGTAACCCTAGAAGATGGCTCTGTTATTGAAGATGTGTACACACCTGGTGGTGGTGGTTCAGCCATGTTCACCCAAGAAAGAATCAGAACAGGTTTCAATTTAACACTTCAATACCGCCCAACAGACGATATTGATATTACCTTCAATGCACTTGATTCAACCATGAAGGCCAATAATGCCAACCAAAACTTCCTTTGGTTACCTGGCTATGGTGGTTCACAATACACGTCTTTAGATGTTGTTGATCATGACAAAGTGGGTCGCTTCGCCCAAGCTGGTACCTTTGGTTTATCTGAAACTGGAAATAATGTTCTTGATGAAACAAAAGTTCGTAATTCAGAGCTAAAAACCAATTCATACGATATTAAACTGGTTCATGAAGGCGAAATGTGGAAATCGTCTTACCACATTGGTGTAACAGAAGGTTCAGGAGGAACTCAAACAGACCGAAGCGTTGGCTGGGAAGGTAACACTGTACATAGCTACAACGCGGCAAACACTGAAAGTATTGAAACAAGTTACGCCAACGATCCTGCCGATGGTAGTTTATGGAATTTAGGCTTTTTACGTTATGACTCAAATGATGCACTCGATAAAGAATACTATGCGCAAACAGATTTTGAGCGTGCAATTGATGTTGCAGTATTCAGTAAAATTAAGTTCGGTGTTAAATACCGTGATCACAAGCGTGAAAATGTTCGCTTGCAGTCACAAACTCGCACAGATCTAAACTGGAGCCTAGCCGACTATTCAAACCCTGCACCAAGCGATTTCTTATCGGATATTGGATCAAGCGGTACATTGCGTGATTATGCCATGACGGATCTTGGAAAAGTACGCCGTGATGGTGATGCCCTCGATTGGCAATATAACCTATTGTTCGATAGTAACTTTGCAATAGAAGAAAACATCTTCGCAGGTTATGTGAAAGCAGATATCGATGTTGAAGGTATGCGTGGTAATGTGGGTGTGCGTTTAGTTGAAACCAAACAAACCACAGGTGCTTATGTAGGGCCTGCTGATGCTAAAGTGTGGCAAGAAGAAGAAACCAGTTACTTTGATATTCTTCCAAGCTTAAACTTAGCAATTGACTTAAATGACGACATGTTACTTCGTATTGGCGCTGCACGTGTTATGACGCGCCCAGACTACGCCGCGATGACGAATGCCACAACCTATAACACAGAAACTCGTGTAGGTACGGGTGGTAACTCAAATATCGACCCATACCGTGCAACACAATTTGATGTTGGCTACGAGTGGTATTTCGCTGATGCAGGCATTTTTTCAGCCGCTCTGTTCTATAAAGATTTACAGTCTACTTTAGGCAATAACACTCAAACCGAAATATTTGACGGTGTGGAAATTGAAATAAGCCGTCCGATTAATGGTCCGTCAGGCACATTAAAGGGAATAGAGCTTGGTTTCCAAACAGAAATAACCGAAGGGTTTGGGGTCGCGGCTAACTACACATTTGTGGATGGAGAATCAAAAGACTTAGAAGGCAACGATGTGCTTATTCCTGGTATTTCTGAGCATACGTATAACATCAGCACTTACTACGAAACTGAACGTTTTGGCGGTCGAATTTCTTATAACTTCCGTACTGGTTACGACACAGGTCGTGCATGGCCTGGTTATCAAGATGATTACGGCCAAGTTGATGCCACTTTTAACTTTAATATCACTGAAAACATCACCGCTGTTTTCGAAGCAACCAACCTAACAGATGAGCATACCTTCAGCTATCAAGAGGAAGGCGTTAAGCAAGCACTTACAGGCGTATATGCTGACGGGCGTCGCTTTTCTGCTGGGGTTCGTTTCAATTTCTAGTCGACACACTTGCTAACACAGGTATCCGACTATCGCCATGGATGGTGAGCCTCAATGCCCTGAGGTCTTTGAGCGGTGGACTTTGTTCACCGCTTTTTTTATTGATTAAATAGCATGTGTTGTTCTAGCAATCATGGCTAAAACAAGTACAATCAACGACTAAAGAGCTTTTAAGAATCTTAAAATAAATTACCAGTGTCGCTCATAACCACTCACCCAAAAGATGCAAAACGTGCAACTCGAACCATGCAACTATTTGCATGGCTGGTCACTTATGCTCTTTTATCTTGTAGTGTAAAAGCCGATCTTCTCGATGCCACCTTAGCTTATCATCAAGGCGATTATAACAAAGCTCAGCAGCAGTTTTACGAGCTTGCTCAGTTAGGTAATGTAGATGCGATATATAATATTGGTGTTATGTATTTACATGGTCAAGGCCGTGAGAAAAACCCTGCCAAAGCCTATGCGTGGTTTAATTTAGCCGCAGATTTTGGCCTAGAAGAAGCACGCGATACTGCAAGGCTTATCGCCAAACAAAGTGAACAACAACACCAAGCATTTGAAGATGCATACGCAGCCTTGTTAACGAATATTAGTTATGAAAAGTATGATCAAGAACTGCGCCCAGAACTAACTGCAGAGCCTGTGCATGAACAAAGTGTGTATCGTAGCTATACCGTTGAACCAACCTACCCCGAACACGCCTACAACAATGGTTTAGAGGGTTGGGTTTGGTTAGAGTTTGATATTGATAAAAACGGCGCTGTTGGCGATATTACACTCGTAGACTCTTACCCTAAAAATACGTTTGACAAGCCTCTCATAAATGCCGTCAAACGTTGGCAATATAACGCGCCTAACGAGATAGAGCACGCATATTATAATCGTTCTTTGCTTTATCACTTTACAACCTTCAAAGGTGAGCAATACCAGCAAAGTTTTCAGCGTCAGCAAAAAAGTTACCAAAGTGAAATAAGTGAACTAATAGATGCAGCCGAACAAGGCAATGCGCTAGTTCAATACTATATTGCTAATTGGTTAAGCTCTGATAAGTACAATGCGAGTAAGTTATTGAAATATCATTGGCAAAAAGACACCGCCAGTAGTGAGTTATTACTTACCTCAGCTCGCAATGGTTACGCTAATTCTCAATACCGAATAGGCGCTAATTTGCTGCGCGGTGATTATGGTCGAGTAGACAGACAAAAAGGCTTAAATTGGGTTTTATTAGCCGCGCAAAATGGTTTTGCTAATGCTCAATATCGCCTTGGTCGTGAGTTATTAAACAAACAGTATGTTGATTATGCGCCTAACAAAGCACGAAAATGGTTAATTGCGGCAGCCGCACAAGGCCACTTTAGAGCTAAGCGCGATTTAGCAGCACTTCTTTTTGAATTAAACGAACCCGCCGCTAATATTCAACAGGCATTAGATGATGCATTAAAACTAGATAAAAGCCATCCACAACTATTGTTGCTACAGGCCAAACTCCAACAACAACAAAAACAAATCGAACAAGCTAAGTTCTCTGCACAAGCTGCGCTTAATGAAGCACGCGACAGAAACTGGAGTACTCAAGCCATTTCAGCCTTTTTAACGGTACTTAATTAACCACTTGATGTAACAAAATATCAGTTTCAATACCATCAACCTGACTAAACACCAATTGCGCTCCATCCACAGAGCTACTCATTGTCAAACTAACTCCTATGTCTAACCCATAAGCACCTAGCTTTTTAATAAATATATTTTCTTGTGAAGCAATAACATAACAATACAAAGATAACTGATGGCCTTCACGAAGAATATAATACATCCCTCCGTCAAATAACGCCGGCTTATATAAACTAAGTGATGGCAACAGTTGTGATAAGGGAATATGTTGTTCTAAAGCTGCTGACAGATAAACACGCAATGTGTGCTCATAGTTAATGTAAGACGGATTCAATTGCCACAGAGGCTGAGCTGGCGATAACCTTCGGGGTGTCACATTATTTGCCTTTAATGAGTTACTGCTCAGTTGCAAATCATACTGCCAATCTTGCCATTCCCCCTGCTGCGATTTTGCTTGATAAAAAATAGTTTGGCTATCATCAGACCAACGAACCGCATTCAATTGCTCAAAGCCTGAAATAACGGGGACCAATCGGCGTGAAAAAGAATTTATTAAATGCACATTTTGTCTTTCATCTAGCAACAATAATGTATCGCCATTAGGCGAAAATTGCAGGTATTTTGGCGTAATATGGCTGGGTAATTGAGCCACTCGATTGGCTCCTTTTCGGCGTTGATGTTTAATCCAAATCTCTGCTTGAGAATACCGAGTGACACCAGGACGCTGTACAGAAATAAATGCAACCTGCTCACCATTACTTGATACGGTAGGCATGAAGTCCATACGGGTTGAAGAGGCAAGCTGAGTGGTTTTATCAACACTTATTCCGTCACTGCCTTTATGTAAACTGAGTTGATAGGCATTTATTTGCGCTAACCCCTCTGCATGGGCAACGTCGCCATTAACAGGGTTTACATCTAAACTGGCAATAAACCCCATAGGTTTATGTAATGAGTGTTTTCCCCCCTGTAATGTGCTGCGCATCAGTTCATCTTCCACTGACCAAATATGTTTTGAAAACGCGCCATAGATGGGCTGTTGTTTATACTGCTGACGACTAACAATGCGCTGCTCACTCAGGTTATGCAAATTCACTTCGCTTAGTGTGTACCAAATGCCCTGCTTTTCAACAATCAGCATTTTTCCTTCGGCACTTATATCAAACGCGAGAGGTTTAAACTCCCCTATCAGGGTTGTATCTTGCACTCTAACTTTATCACCCAAACTCAGCGTGTATTTCATCAAACGGGGCTGGTTGTCGTGCCAAACAATGCCAAAAAGTGCATCTGGCTTATACCACTTGAGCCGTGTGGGAGCGCTACTGGGCTGGCACTGTGTTAAGGTATACTCTGGGCTCAAACGCCACGTTTCAATCGCGTTATTAACACCTATTATGCGAATATCACAGCGTAACGGATCATAACGATAATATGCCAACCACTGACCATCCGGTGACCATACCGGTGCTTCTTCGGAATAACCTGAGCTTTTAATATTATGAACTGTTTGGCTTTGTTGATCGAATACAGCTAAGTCAAACTGATTTTGTAATTCGTTTGACTGACTAAAGGCTAAATATCGTCCATCTGGGGAGTAACGTAAAAAAGCCTCAGTGCCTGGTGCAGATGTTACGCGAGCACGGTAATTAAACTCTGTCGGTTTGCCCTTTGACGTGAATAAATACTGTAAAAATAAAGTGCTAATTACACCTACAACAATACCTGTGAGCCCAAACAACGCCATCTTTTTTGGCGAATGTTGACGAGCCTTATCAAACAGTGTTGGCGGTTCACTCACATTGGCAATGAGCTGATAGCCGATGCGAGGAATCGTTCTAATAATTTGCGGTGGAGACTTATTGTCATGAAGGCTTTTTCGAAGTTGAGTGACCAATTGACTAACCGAGTTATCACTGACGATCACATCTCCCCATAGCGCATCCATAATCTGTTCTCGTGAAACAGCTTCGCCCTGTTTTTTTAATAACAAAGACAACAAGGCTAATTGCCTAGACTCTACATCAACCCATTCGTTCTGTATTTTTATTTTCAGGCTCACAAAGTCAACGATGACATCGTTAAGCATTACTTTTTGTTGGGTTGACATCGACATTTGTTCAATTGTTACACAGGTTAATCTATGGTTAAATTAATCGAGAAAGCGTAAAATATAAATAAGGTACAGACAACAAGCAACAAACTCTTGATTTTATTATCATGAGGCAACTTGAAGAACACATTAACCGCTTTATTGGATTTGGCATGGCTTTAATAACGCTCAATTTTATTAACATTTTTACCTATATTGGTTTTATTTTACTTGTATTTAGTTCAACGTACAGCGTTGCTCAAACAAGTGATAAAGAAAAGAACGCTTTAGAAACCATTCAAATTAGGGGTTTTCATGACAGCGCTGTCAAGTCACTCCATGATAAACGAAATAGCCAATCAATTATAGATACTATTAGCGCACAAGATATCGGTAAATTTCCTGATAAAAATGTTGCAGAGGCACTCCAACGTGTGACCGGTATTTCATTATCACGTATTCAAGGTGAAGGTGAGCGAGTGGGTGTTAGAGGAACAACGCCAGAGCAAAACCGTACTTATTTAAATGGTCAATCAATTGCATCAGCCGATTGGTGGATTTCATCGCAACCCAACAGAGGGTTTAACTATACCTTATTGCCCGCTGATTTAGTTGCCTCACTCGAAGTCTATAAAACACCACAAGCGGACCATGATGAAGGCTCATTAGGGGGAGCGGTTAACATAAAAACCATGCGCCCTCTGACAACACCGAATAAGCACTTTGTGATAAATACTCAACTGCAGTATAACGACCTATCAGGTGAGTTTGATCCACAACTAGCGAGTTTCTATAACTGGAAAAATAGTACACAGAGTACTGGCTTACTACTTACTTTTAGTCGCAATGAGCGCTCATTACGTCGTGATGGCCTAGAGTCATGGGGGTGGCACGAACAAAACTACACCTTGAATGATGATAACAGCCTCTCCCCTGTAGACAGGCTAGCCGATATAAATCGAGTTTGGACGCCTGGCGGTGGTGGGTCGGCGCTCTTTAAGCAACGTCGAATTCTTACCACTGCAACATTTGCTTTTGAGCACCAACTTAATTTTGATTGGAATATTCAACTAAATGGCTTGTATTCAGTGCTTGATGCCGACAATAGTAACCAGAACTTTTTATGGCAACCAAGTAGCGTTTTTGCCAGAGGAGGTCGTATTCATGACGCTGAAATCATTAACAATACATTGGCTTTTGCTCGTTATAGCAAAGTCACTGATATAAATAGACCTTATAGCACTGCAATGGAAGCTATTTGGCGAAAATCACAAATCGACACAAGCAGTATACAGTTGGTCGCATCGCAACAGGCTGATTTGTGGCATAATACTTACCAATTAGGCTATACGCATGGCGGTGGAGGCTCAAAGCAAGACTATACCTCTCAATTCTCAGCGAATACGGCGTTTAGTGTCGACACACGGCAACAACAAAATATCATTGCAGATTATGCCATTTCACCCCTTGATGCCGCACAATGGCAACTCACCGAGGCCAGAAACGACAGTCAAGATTCCACTGATCAAGAGCTTTATATACAAACTGACTTTGAACGTGCCGTTGATCATTCAATTATTTCTTCTATAAAATTTGGCGTAAAATATCGCGATCATCAACGTGACTTTATTCGCTTACGCTCAATTAATGGCTCATACGATCAACTAACAGAGCAACTTGCTTGGACACTTGCTGATTTTCCTGCTGCTATCCCAGATGATTTTTTAACCGATATTGGTAATCAGCACACTTTAAAAAACTATAGCTATGTTGATATCAACTTACTTGCAAAGCAATTTAATACACTTAATTTTGTACAGCAGGAAGAAAAAGCCAGTCGTTTTGATATACAAGAAAGAACGACTGCGGGCTATGTTAAGCTCAATTTAAATGGCGATACATACAACGCAAACCTTGGGCTACGAGTTGTTAATACTCGCCAAGATAGCGCTGCTTATGCTCGCATCGCATCGCCTATTGAGCTTCCGGACAGCTACCAATGGCAAACCCACTATAAAAATTACACAGACTTACTGCCGAGTATAAACCTCAACATTGATATTACCGATGATGTGATTTCTCGCTTTAGTGTAGCCAGAGTCATGTCTCGCCCGCAATATAATCACTTAATGCCTTCTACCAACTACAATGTCACCCAAGCACAAGGCCAAGGCGGTAACCCTGATTTAGACCCTTACAGAGCCAATCAATTTGATGCGAGCCTTGAATGGTACTTTGCTGATGCAGGGTTATTGTCTGCTGCTTTATTTAATAAAGATGTTGAGTCATTTATTGAATTTAACCGTGATGTTGAAGTGCATGAAAACATTGCTATGACAATAGACAGACCAATCAATGGCAGTGGTGGTACGATTCGTGGTTTTGAACTCGGTTATCAACAAGAACTATTTTATGGTTTCGGGTTAATTGCAAATTATACCTTTGTTGATGGCGAAAGAAGTAAACGTAATAATGCCAGCCTTAACGCCATTCCTGGTACTTCAAAACATACTATAAACTTAACCAGCTACTACGAAAACGAACGCTTTAGTGGCCGTTTAGCATATAATTATCGCACTGACTTTGCGACTGGCGTGGGTGAAACCATCATGGAAAACTTCGGGCAGTTGGACGGTAATTTAACCATAAAACTAAACAAACAATTCGATATTATTGTTGATGCAATAAACCTTAGCAACGAAACAACCTACACATATGAACGTAATCAGTATGCTCCTACGGGCATCTATAAGAATGGCCGACGGTTTTATTTAGGTATTCGTTACAGCCACTGATCGCATTTGTTACTAATGCGATTCCACACTGCTATAATCACCGCAGAACATAACAAGCGAAGGGAACTACTATGCTAAAAACTGCTTTAGCCTTAGCCGTTGGTCTTTCAAGTACACTTGCTACTGCCAACGACACAATTACAATTGACGACATTCCAACAATACAATCAGTTATCCAAACAAGCGTAAGCCCTGATGGTGACTCGGTTGCGTTTACCCGCTCAGTGCCACGTACACTGTACAAAGATGAAAATGGTCGTAATTACAGCGAACTTTACATTGTTGATGACGAAGGCGTTGAGCGTCCGTACATTACAGGTAACGTTAACATCGGTAGCATTCAATGGTCTAAAGATAGCAAAACCATTTATTTTCTTGCTAAATTAAAAGATGAAAAATTCACTTCACTGTATCAAATACCCGTTGACGGTGGTCAAGCTCAAAAAGTATTGTCTTTAAAAGACACATCAATATCAAGTTACGAGCTAAGCCCTGACAATCAAAAAGTTGCTATTTTAGCACTCCCTGCCAAAGATAAGTCTGAAAAAGAACTAAAGAAATTAGGCTTTATGGCAGAAGTATATGAGCTTGGTCTTGATAATAAACAGCTTTTCATTGTTAGTCTGGCAAAAACAGACACGCCATTAAAGCCAACGGCATTAAACGTTAGTGATTATGTTAGTGATATGAATTGGTCAGCTAACGGTGAAAAACTACTTGTTAAAACTCAACCAACTGCTCTTATTGATGACAAATACACCAAGTCAATGTGGCATTTATATGATGTTGCAAATGACCAAGTAACCCTATCTTTTAAAACCGAAGGTAAGTTAGGCGATGCTGAGTTATCTGCTGATGGTAAATATATCGCGATTTTAGGTGCTGAGGATAAGCATGATCCAGCTACTGGCCGCTTATTTATTGCTGATACAAAAACGGCTGAAATCACAGAGTGGCTACCAAACTTTATGGGCCATATCGTTGATTTTGAATGGTCTCATAAACGCAATACATTAAACTTCATCGCCAATGTTGGTACAGAAAGCTTTGTTGCAAGTATTAAAACGGGCAGTAAAAAATATAAAAAAATCATTGAAGAAGGTCGCTTTATTGCCAGCAACTTAAGTGTGTCTGATTCAGATAAAACCTTAACTGTACGCGCGAATACAGCAAAACATCCAAATGAAGTGTTTATTATCCGTGGTAATAAAGCAACCCGTTTAACTGATTCTAACCCTTGGTTAAATAATAAACGTTTTGCAAAACAAGAGACTATCTCACTTAAAGCACGTGATGGTGTCGATATAGAAGGTATATTGGTTTACCCTCTTGATTATAAAGAAGGTACCCGATACCCACTTATTATGTCTGTCCATGGTGGGCCTGAAAGCCATGATAAAAATGGTTGGGTAACCAATTATTCTCGCCCAGGCCAAATGGGAGCCGCGCGTGGTTATGCGGTTTTCTATCCTAACTACCGTGGTTCAACAGGTAAGGGGGTTGATTACTCAAAACTAGGCCAAAACGACTATGCAGGCAAAGAATTTGACGATTTGGTCGATTTTAAAAATCACCTTGTAGAAATGGGACTTGTTGATACAAAACGTGTTGGTATCACAGGTGGCTCATACGGTGGTTATGCCTCAGCGTGGGGGGCAACAAAGCTGACTGAACACTTTGCAGCAAGTGTGATGTTTGTGGGTGTATCTAACCAACTTTCAAAATTTGGCACAACAGATATTTCTAATGAAATGAATCTGGTTCACGCACGCTCATATCCTTGGGATAAATGGCAATGGTATTTAGAGCGCAGCCCTATTTACTGGGCGGGCCAATCTAAAACACCACTGCTTATCATGCATGGTAAAGAGGATCCACGTGTACACCCTGCTCAATCAATGGAACTTTACCGTTACATGAAAGTACAAGGCAAAGATGTACGCTTAGTCTACTACCCAGGTGAAGGGCATGGTAACCGTAAGGTTGCCGCTCAGTACGATTACAGCCTCCGTCTAATGCGTTGGATGGACAACTACTTAATACAGGGCAATAAAAACATGCCTGAATTTGAGATTGACCATGCAGCTAAACTAAAGGCCGCAAAAGATACAGATAAATAATCTAAACGCCTTGCTTTAAAAGCAAGGCGTTTTTCTTTTTGCCATTGGCTTTACTTACACTCTAAAACTAATATAACTGATTAAAAGTGTAGGCAAAAAGTAAAAGGAATTATTGAATGGTGCGTGTAGTATGCTTTTTTATTGGATTGACTATATTCAATTTACAGGCCGAACCAGAGTGCGCAAACTGCCACCAAAGCCAAGTACAAGATTGGCAGTCTTCGCACCATTTTCATGCAACGGAAACAGCCACTGCCACGACTGTGCTCGGTAATTTCAACGACCAAACCCTCGAATACGAAGGCCAGCAAGCGCGTCTCTACAAAGTAAAATGTACAATGCCGACGTAACCTGTACACAAAGCCAACATTATCAGAACAGGAATGCGTTATCTTATCGATGAATATTTTGGCATAGCTATCTGCGCATGGCCCTGAGCAAAATGCAATTTATATACAAGCTGGATCAACATGGTAATAAAAACACTCTGCTCATGACTCAAACCATCTCAATTTAGAGTATTAATATTAACCTTGTTGAATTCGCTGCTATTATCAAATACTAATAATTATTAACTAATATCAAAGGCTCAGGGATTGAACTAATGCACAGCATAGCCTCAACTAAATATTATCCATACGCAGATTTTAAGCCCCACGGCCTTGTTGAGTTTTATCAACGTCAAAATACACTTTTTACAACCGCAGTCGGCCCATTCAATGAAGAGATTATTGATGCCTTGTCATTTACTCAACACACTTATATTGAAAAAATCATCGCAGAGCATGGTGACTGGTGTGAATTAGTTGAGTTTGAAAACTCGTGCATGGCAACGCCTGGTGCCCTTGAAAAACTAATGATGTATTTAGCTGATTTAAAACGCCAGAATAGTGCACCGAAGAAAACAGCCTTTATCATTAAAGAGGGGCTTGAAGGTGGAAACCTGCTGAGTAATACATACTGCAATTTATATAAAAAAACAGGTATGACTATGCAGATATTTAAATCTAAAACAGCTGCGCTCAACTGGTTATCAAGCGAGACAACCACTGCAATAGCTTAGTTATTTAGCACATGTTTTTCTTCATCACGCAAAGTTAATACTTCCACTCCTCATGCATCACGGCTAGTATGCTCTCGCTGGGCAGAAAGTTTTTTACTTCTCGTAGCAACTATCCAGCCACTCAGCTTTAATTTAACTATTTCTCACTTTACAAAACACTTCGTGCAGCTCATCACTCATTTTTAAAGTGCCTTCAATGCGTGCAAAATACTCATGCACAAATCACATATGACAAGATCCAAAAAGAAAAGTAAGAACTTTTCATTACTTATGGATTGAAATAGCAAGTTTAACTCAGGCTTTTCTCTATAAGTTAAAAAAATTCATCTATCAGGTTTATTTTAATCGTTTGTCGATTTAGAGGGATTACTCTAAAGTTAACTCATCAGCAAACGATGCTGCGATTAACGAGGAAACTAATCATGGTTAAACCACTTTTAAAACGACTTGCTCTTAGCTCATTACTAACATGTTCAGCTTTTGCAATCGCTGAGCAAAGTGACTATAAACTGATGGTAATTAACGACTCAGATTCATCGCAAGCAATTATGCAAGGCCAATACGACGCGGTGTTAAATAGCACAGCGCAAGCAACTGATTTAAATAGTCAATATGAACTTGCATTCAATCGTTGCGCAGCAAGCGTGAAATCTAAAAATTTCAGCCACGCGGAATCTTTGTGTACCGAAGCTATCAAGCTTCTAAATAAAAGCGAAGTACGCGGCTATAAACGTCGAGAGCTTACATCATTCGCTTTAAGTAACCGTGGTATAGCACGCATTATGTCGAAAAACGACACAGCTGCACTATCAGATTTTTATGAAGCGGTAAAAATGTCGGGTAATGATTTAGTTAATCACAACCTCAACCGCGCTAAGAAAAACTTAGCACTTTAATCAAATTGTTGTCACAAAAAGCCTAGTTTGTGTGTTCTCTTGGCTTTTTTATATCCGAAGTCATTGCATACGCGGTGACTCAACCATATTGTTGTCGAAAGCTTAGTTTGTGTGTTCTCTAAGCTTTTTTATTCCGAGTCATTGCATACGCGGTGACTCAACCATATTGTTGTCGAAAGCTTAGTTTGTGTGTTCTCTAAGCTTTTTTATTCCGAGTCATTGCACACGCAGTGACTCAACCACATTGTTGTCGAAAGCTTAGCTTGTGTGTTCTCTAAGCTTTTTTATTCCGAGTCACTGCATACGCGGTGACTCAATCATATTGTTGTCAAAAGGCCCAGCTTGTGTGTTCGCTGGGCTTTTTTATTTCTAGCGCATTTAAATTTTATTAATAAAAATTTTCATTAAAAATCATTAATATGAAAATAATAAAAATGAATTTACCCTATTTAATTAGGCTAAGAGTATTTAAACTAGTTTATAAAATCACACTACATACTTCACATCTTCATCACGCATTAAATATAAAGTAAAACAGGCTGCCCACATTGGCCATGCAGCAAAGAAAAGTAAATTATTAAATCCATCTATATATTGAGCATACGAAGAAAGTGTGGATGCGCCGTGTAATAAAAAGATTAAACCGTAAGTGATTTTTTTCTTAAACCCCACTACAAAAGCAAACACTAAAATTATTTGCAAACTTCCTAGAATATAAGCAACTGTATCTGTTGAGCCGCTCAATCCATAGAAGTGTTCAAACACAATTGCACTGTGACTTGGATTTACAAATTTATCCAAACTCCACATTAACATAACCACAAATACGCCCAAACGTAATGATAAAAGCGACCATTGCAAGCGATTTTGTGTATCCGATGTAGTTGATTGAATCATTATTTTTTCCTTTGAACTATTCACGCTTAAAAACAACAAGACCGAAAATAAAAAGAAACATTACAAAAATAAAATAAAAATGCTTTGAAAGTATTTTTTCCGGCTGTTGGTCTCATTCATCGTCAATAAATTATTTAATCGCAGAGAGAACATTTTGAAATACGCATTTTTAGCGCTGAGTATTTGTGCAAGCTTTGTATCACTTGCTACCGAGAATAATGAGATTGAGGTTATTCAAATATCAGGCGAGCAATTAAAAAATACCCAAATTTCACCTAAAGATACGCCTATAAATGGACCTTTTGGCGATGATCTTTTTCTGCAAGATATTGCACGAAGTGTAACGCCAATCACCAGAGAAATGATCGAACAACTCAATATTACCACCCTGCAAGATATTTTATCTATTACACCTAATAGCTATTCAGCGAGCGGATTTGGTAATCCGAGCTTACCAACTTTAAGGGGGCAGTTAGGTGAATTATTTCAAGATGGCGTCCGCCGACAAGCAGGTAATAATGGTTTTGGCATTCCAATATCCTTCAATGCGATTGAGCAAATAGATGTAGTAAAAGGTGCACCACCCGTCTTATTTGGTAGTAGTCAACGAAATGGGGGCTTTGTAAACCTGAGCTCAAAAAAGGCAAATACTGAACAATCTCAAGGCAAACTAGTGCTTTCGGCTGGTCGCTGGGATCACTACTCGGCACAACTCGATTACACAGCGCCGATAGTAGAAGGTAAAAGTGGCTTCAGAGTAAGTGCTGAACATATTGATACTGGCAGTTTTTATGATTTTTCAGGTTATAAGAGCGATAGTTTATTTGCAGCTGTGCGCTTTTTGCCTGACGCACAAAGTAGTTTAGATATAAATTTCGAGCTCTATCAAGTTGAATTTACAGATAACGCAGGTATCAATCGCCCTACTCAAGCGCTTATTGATGATGGCCTTTATATTACTGGTCAAGGTATACAACCCAATGGCAGTGCTATTGCAAGAGCGGGGGCTATTATTTCACCCACAGGGCAAGTCCGTATACCGCGAAACCGAGTGTTAACAGACCCCGATAATATCAATGAAGCCACGACCTATTTACTTCACAGTATCTATAAACGTGAACTCAATGATAAAACGACGCTTAAAAATACAACTTATTTTCAGCACCTACAACGTGAAGAAGTCGCTCAAAATAGCTTTGTAGAGATCATTGATGGTGCTGACACAGCCCAAAACCGCACTGAGTTAAGCTACCAATGGAATGATAGTCAAAGCTCTATTTTTGCGTTTGATGTTCGCTTTAACAAAGTAAAAGGGTTCAGCCAATTTACCACAGAAGCAGATTTACCCATTGATTTAACAGGCCCGATTGAAAACCGTCGTATCCCGCTCACAACAGAGCAAAAAGCAAGATTAGTTGAATTAAAGCCAGGTGTATTTGTATCTCCAGGAGCCCAATACGATTTAGATAACGATGGTGTTGGAGATTTTTCACTCTCTGATACAACCGATTCGACCAGTTGGCAAACGGGGCTTGCTTTTGTGCATGACAGTCAATGGACTGAAAAATTGCGCACAAGTTTAGGCTATCGCCTTGACTATTATGATGTAGAAGCTCGGGATCCCATTGCACCACAAGGTCAAGTTGCAGCGCGCGATAATATTTATGAAACCCTGCATGCAGGGCAAATTAGTGTTAACTATAAACTCACTGCAGAATTAACCTCCTATATTACAGGGAACTATAACGAAGCGACCTCCAATAGCATGGCTGGCGGCAATGTTTTAGGAAGTGATAACCAAATTAGCGCACAAAATTTTGCAACCGATAACACCCTTGCTGAAATAGGTTTAAAATTTTCACCCACTGACAGCCCTTGGTATGTCGATGCGGCTTTATTTAATCAACGTCGTAGCCTCAGAAATCGTGATGGAAGTAACACGGGTATTCGTACAAAAGGCTTTGAAACGCAGGTGTTTTATGATGCTGGGCAATACTGGTTTAATGCCGGTTACAGCTATATAGATGCCCGCTACGATAATTCAGCAAGTAGCCAAGACTCAAACCAAGTCGCTGATGCATTTGATAATTCTCGTCCTGATATTATTAATGGTACAGGTATTGGCGCACCTAATTTCGCGTCTTTTCCGCCATCGACTAGGCGAGTGCAAGGTATTCCCGAACAATCATTTAGCTTTAACAGTGGTTTTTCTATCACTCCTCAATGGGATATTGGCTTAGGCGGTATATACACCAAAAGCTATCCGCTTGATTTTTTAGCAACCGTGCGTATTCGCGATCAATACACCTTGAATGTGAATACACGATATGCCTTCAGCGAGCAAACGTCTTTACGTTTAGATATTACAAATGTGACTAATCAAGATAACTGGCGTCCTGTTTTTGAAGGCGGTTACTTTGGCTCAACGTTAGTTTTTCCTGAGCTTCCTATTCATGCCAAATTGACCTTTCAACATACCTTTTAAGTAGGGCTACTCATGTTAAAGAAAATAATCTTACTCGTCGGCGTCTTGGTTGCCGTTACTGCATTTTTCTATTTCGATTTACATCAGTTATTAACACTGAATGGCTTAAAAGGTTCGATGGATCAATTTAGTCAGTGGCGTGAACAATCACCACTATTAGTGATAGGCGCGTTTTTTTTACTTTATGTTGTCGTTACTGCACTGTCACTGCCAGGTGCAACAATTTTAACGCTGGCAGCGGGTGCGTTATTCGGCCTCATTGAAGGTCTACTTATCGCTTCATTTGCTTCAACTGTGGGTGCAACAATCGCATTTTTGGTTTCTCGTTACTTACTGCGTGACGCAATAAAATTGCGTTTCCCAGAACGCCTTACAGCCATAGATGCAGGTGTTAAAAAAGAAGGTAGCTTTTATTTATTTACGCTACGTCTTGTACCTATTTTCCCTTTCTTTCTCATTAACCTTTTAATGGGTGTAACGGCGATTAAAGCTTGGACTTTCTTTTGGGTAAGTCAGCTAGGCATGTTGGCAGGCACGTTTGTCTTTGTAAACGCGGGTACACAACTCGCGCAGATAGAAAGCTTATCTGGAATCTTATCGTTTAACTTAATTTTGTCTTTTACTCTATTAGGTGTTTTTCCTTTTATAGCCAAAGCGTTATTAAATACCATCAAAAAGCGCAGAATCTATAAGAACTTTTCAAAACCAAAGCAATTTGATCGCAACATGATTGTCATAGGTGCCGGTGCCGGCGGATTAGTAACCAGTTATATTGCAGCTGCCGTAAAAGCAAAGGTGACATTGATTGAAGCAGGTGAAATGGGTGGTGACTGCTTAAACTACGGATGTGTGCCCAGTAAAGCGATTATAAAAAGCGCTAAAATTGTTGAACAATTTCAACAAGCTGACAAGTATGGCTTAGAAAAAAGCAGTGCCACCTTTTCATTCAAAAAGGTGATGGCTCGAGTACACCAAGTTATTGCCGATATTGCTCCTCACGACAGTGTTGAAAGATACACTAAACTGGGCGTTGAAGTTATTAAAGGTTATGGCAAATTAATCGATCCATGGACGGTTGAAATTGCTTTAAGCACAGGTGGTACACAAACTCTTAGTGCACGAACAATTGTGATTGCTACAGGTGCTCGTCCGTTTGTTCCACCTTTACCAGGCTTGGAAGAGGCAGGTTATGTCACCAGTGATACGCTTTGGAGTAAATTTGCTCAGTTAGATGAGCCGCCCAAAAAGCTCGTTGTTTTAGGCGGTGGGCCAATTGGTTCAGAGCTTGCGCAGAGCTTCGCTCGACTTGGTTCGCAGGTCACACAAGTAGAAATGGCTGAGCGGATCATGATAAAAGAAGATTTAGAAGTCTCTGAATTTGCTACTCAAGCACTGAAAAGCAGTGGCGTTAATGTATTAACCAACCACCAAGCACTTCGTTGCGAAGTTCGTAACAACAAAAAATACTTGGTTGTTCAGCATCAAGAGAAAGAGTTCGACATTGAGTACGATGAGTTACTATGCGCTGTGGGTCGAAGTGCTCGCTTAACAGGTTACGGCCTTGAAGAGTTAGGCATTGAAACCAACCGCACTATTCAAACCAATGACTATCTCGAGACCCTTTACCCTAATATTTTTGCCGCGGGTGATATTGTTGGTCCATATCAGTTTACCCATGTTGCTGCGCATCAAGGTTGGTATGCCGCGGTTAATGGTTTATTTGGCCACTTTAAAAAGTTCAAGGTCGATTATCGTGTTATCCCTTGGACGACATTTATCGACCCTGAAGTCGCCCGTGTTGGGCTCAATGAACAAGATGCAATTTCACAAAATCTAGACTACGAAGTAACTCGTTTTGAGTTTGCAGAGTTAGACCGTGCCATCACAGAAAGCGCAACGAATGGTTTCATCAAAGTACTTACACCTAAAGGTAAAGATAAAATTCTAGGCGTCACTATTGTTTCTGCGCATGCGGGTGACTTAATTGCTGAATTTGTCCTCGCTATGAAACATGGTCTAGGTCTGAATAAGATACTTGGCACTATTCACAGCTACCCAACGTGGGCTGAAGGAAATAAATATATCGCAGGCGAATGGAAACGTGCCCACGCACCCGAAAAAGTACTCAACTTACTTGAAAAGTATCACACTTGGCGAAGAGGTTAATATGCTGAAATTTATACGCTTTATTGGTTTTTTAATTTTACTTACTATGATTAATAGTGCCACAGCGAAGGATAGCCCTGCCCAACAAGAAGCATCATTACACTCTCCTTGGCAAGCGCTCCTTATCAAGCATGTCGTTGCAATTAATGACGCAACGAGTACGCAAGTTGATTATGCGGGATTTAAGGCTGATCAATCTCAATTGCGCAGCTACTTAAGTGCGCTTTCCCAAGTAAGCCAAGCAGAATTTAATGCATGGCCAAAGTCCAAACAGCTGGCCTTTTTAATCAATGCTTATAATGCCTGGACCATTGAGCTTATTTTAACTCGGTATCCAAAAATTGATTCCATAAAAGAGCTTGGCAGCTTTTTTAGCTCTCCTTGGAGTAAAGAGTTTATCCCTTTGTTAGGTGAAACACGCAGCTTAGATAACATAGAGCATACTTTAATCAGGGGGAGTGATACGTTTAAAGAACCACGCATACACTTTGCTGTAAATTGTGCCAGCATAGGCTGCCCTGCTCTGCGTAGTGAAGCCTATATCGCTACTCACTTAGATGCACAACTAGAAGAGCAAACAACACGCTTTTTAGCAGACACAACGCGCAACTATATAAAAGAAGATAAACTTCACTTATCGTCTATTTTTAAATGGTACAAAGAAGACTTTGAGCAAGAGTTTAGGGGTGCCCACTCGCTGAGTGAATTTATATTGCTTTACTCAGACGCATTAAATTTAACAAATAATCAGATAGCTAAAATAAAAGCAAACAAGGTGGCTATTAAGTTTTTAGATTACGATTGGGCACTTAATGATACTCAGTGATTTCCCTACATTAATTCGTTTTTTATTGTTTTTGGCAAGCATGGTTTATTCGGTTTTAAGCCATGCTCAAAGCTGGCAAAAAACAGTAAATGAAGGGGTAAATAACCCTGTTTACTTTCATGCTTGGGGTGGTGATGCACAGATTAATAGCTACATTCAGTGGCTTGGTGAGCAGGTTAAACAGCAGTACAACATTGACTTAGTTCACATTAAACTTGCAGACACCAGTGAAGCGGTAAGCCGAGTGCTTGCAGAAAAGTCAGCCGGTAACCACACGCAAGGTAAAGTAGATCTTATATGGATTAATGGTGCTAATTTTGCTGCTATGAGTAAACACGGGTTATTAAAAGCAGATTGGGCAACTAAACTTCCCAATTTCTACTTAACAAATCCGGCAAAAAATCCTGCTGTGACTCACGATTTTGGATTACCTACGCAAGGTATGGAATCACCTTGGGGGCAAGCCTCACTAACGTTTTATTATGATAGTAAAACCGTTATTCATCCCCCTAAAAACCTAAAACAGCTTTTAGACTGGAGTACAAAAAATAAAGGTCGCTTTACGTATTCGAAACCACCGGACTTTATCGGGATGAGTTTTTTAAAATATGCGCTTATTAACTTAACAGCGACAGAGCAACGCAGCTTACTTTATCAACCTGCCACTGAAAAAAGTGCAGCACAGTTATTGCCCGCTTTATGGCAATACTTAGACGAATTACACCCAACCTTATGGCGGAAAGGTACTTTTTTTGTACAAAACAGCGCGGCATTAAAGCGTTTGGTAAGCGATATGGAGCTTAGCTTATCACTCACATTTTCAGCCGCAGAAATACCAGCCGCTGTTGAACGATATGATTTACCCCTCGCTACTAGAAGTTACGCAATGCATGACGGCAGCTTGAGTAACACACACTTTGTAGCTATTGCGTATAACGCAAGCCACAGCGAAAGCGCAAAATTAGTCGCCAATTTTATGTTAAGTGTGAAAGCACAAGCCCAAAAACAACAACCCGCTAACTGGGGAGACAACACAGTGCTTGATTTATCTTTGCTCTCGCAAGATCAAGTAGCACTTTTCAGTCAACAAGCCCTCCACCCAAGTAGCTTAGCTACAAACAATCAAAGTCCAGCATTAGCTGAGCCACATCCAAGTTGGAGCACATTAATAAACCAACAATGGCAATTACGCTATGGCTCTTATAAACGCGGTACAGTAAAGTAATGATTAAAACTCATGACACATTCACGCGCTTAATTAAGCTTAGCCCAACACTCTTGGTCGCCTTATTAGTTATACCTGTTATAGGGGGATTAATCGGTGTGTTATTACCTGCTTTTGGTTACCTTCCAGCTTTGGGCATGAAAGAATTCTCTTTGCAGGGTTTTAATGCCTTGATACAAACTGATGGTTTTAGTCATATGGTATTTCTCAGTGCCAGCAGCGCACTGATTAGTACATTATTGGCACTTACAATGACCATATTGATCCTCGCTTGTTTTTTTAACAGCCCATGGCTGAAACGCATTCAACGCTTATTAGGCCCTATTTTAGTTATACCTCATGCCGCAGCGGCTATTGCGATTAGCTTTTTAATCACCCCTTCGGGTTTTATTTCACGGCTATTTTCTCCTTGGTTAACTGGTTGGGAATTACCGCCAGACTGGCTACTCCCTCATGATATATTGGGGGTAAGCATGATTTTGGGGCTTACGCTAAAAGAGCTCCCCTTTTTATTGTTGATGGCCTTAGCTGCATTTGCTCAAGCTGATTTAGGTGCAAAGTTGCGCGCTCAACATAAAGTTGCCATGAGCTTTGGCTACTGCCCTATGACTGCATTTTTTAAAGTAGTACTGCCTAATTTATACACTTATATTCGCCTTCCTGTTTTGGCTGTGTTGGCCTATGCCAGTGCCAGTGTTGAGATCCCATTAATTTTAGGCCCTAATGCACCGCCAACTCTCTCTGTTGCTATCATTAACTGGTTTAACGACATTGATTTAACGCTACGTATTAAAGCCTCGGCTGGCGCAATTGCGCAACTTATGCTCACCGCCACTTTACTAATAACTTGGTGGCTGTTAGAAATAATAGTGAAGCGCGTGTTTTATTTTTATGTGGCTAACAGAAAGCGTGACTATGCAGGTAATGCGATTATGCACTTAACTCGCATAGTAACGGTTATGTTAGTCGCGAGTATTTTATTATCTTTACTTGGCTTAGTGCTTTGGTCATTTGCTGGGTTTTGGCGCTTCCCTGCATTTTTGCCTGATCAACTTGTATTAATCCACTGGCAAAATGCGCTAACAAATATACAGCCTGCACTGTTAAATTCGTTATACATTGGCTTTGCTGCCAGTGCGATTGCGATCATTCTTGTACTCGTAACATTAGAAGCTGAGCAACAACGTGCCTACGCACTATCTCACCTCAGCAGCTTTATAATTTATCTCCCTTTACTTGTTCCTAGCGTTGCATTTTTATTTGGTTTAGTTTGGTTGCAGGAGCAAATAAGCAGTCATCATGCCTATATAAACGTTATCTTTAGCCATCTACTATTTGTACTTCCTTATGTTTTTTTGTCACTGGCAAGTAGCTACAGATGCTTTGACTCCCGCTTTTCAATTTTGGCAGCAAGTCTGGGAAAACCTCCGGCTAAGGTATTCTGGCAAGTA
This sequence comes from Pseudoalteromonas sp. PB2-1, assembly GCF_045040605.1. NCBI lineage: Bacteria > Pseudomonadati > Pseudomonadota > Gammaproteobacteria > Alteromonadales > Pseudoalteromonadaceae > Pseudoalteromonas > Pseudoalteromonas sp. PB2-1. The sequence continues at coordinate 185,115 of NZ_CP090668.1, read as the reverse complement.
AAATTACCCATGCTAGTTACCCCAATATGCATCGCCTTTGCATTAGGCTTAGCAATTAGTTTTAGTCAGTATTTACCAACGCTACTCAATGGCGCTGGGCAAATAAATACAATTACTACAGAAGCTGTGGTGCTTGCCAGTGGCGCAAGTCGGCGTACCAGCTCAGTGTACGCACTCATACAAATGTTACTACCAGCTCTAGCATTTGTTCTTGCTTGGCTTACTCCTAAGCTGGTCTATAAATATCAAAACAAGGCTTAATATGCATTCCTCATTAGATATTAAAGAACTCACAATTTGGCGTAATAAAACAGCACTGCTGTCACTTAATGAATCTATTCAAGGTGGTGAGATCCTAAGCATTATGGGGCCATCAGGGAGTGGAAAGTCCACCTTGCTTAATTGGCTAACAGGTATGCTACCACCAACGTTTACTGCCCACGGTAATCTCTACTTAAACCAACAAAATATTACCCATACTCCCTGTCATTTGCGTCACATTGGCTTACTCTATCAAGACCCATTACTCTTTCCTCATTTGTCTGTTGAGGGCAATATTGCATTTGCTATGCCTAAGTTAAGCAAAAAGAAAGACCTTGAAAACGTGAGTCTTGCCTTAGAAAAAGTTGGCTTAGGCGGGTTAGAAAAACGCTCTCCAGCAAGCTTATCTGGCGGACAACAAGCTCGTGTGGCACTCCTGCGTGTTTTATTAAGTAAACCAAAAGCCATCCTTCTTGATGAACCCTTCAGTAAACTAGATAGTGAGCTTCGCCAAGAAGTTCGTGACATTGTTTTTAAACAAATCAGAGCACATCAATTACCCGCTATCATGGTCACGCATGATCACAGTGATGCCATAGCTGCCAGAGGAAATATTATTAACTTAGCAACTTTGGAAAAACGCTATGCTTGATAGATACATTACACCCGTCATAAAACCGCTACTAATGCCGATTGTTACGCAATTGGATAAACGAGGCGTAACGGCTGATCAACTCACTTTAACTGGATTCATTCTAGGCCTACTTGCCGTTCCTTTTATTGCCTTTAAATTATGGAATTTGGCGCTCGCTGCTATCATTTTAAACCGTATATTTGATGGTTTGGATGGCGCACTGGCCCGATATAGCAATACCAGCTCAAGTTCTGGTGGTTTTTTAGATATTACTCTCGACTTTTTATTTTACGCCGCGATCCCTTTCGGTTTTATCTTGGCTGACCCACAACAAAATGCGATTGCTGGCGCAATTTTACTAGTGAGTTTTATTGGCACAGGATCAAGCTTTCTTGCCTTTGCAGTTGCTGCTGAGAAGTTTCAGCTAGAGAAGCCTCAATTCAAAAATAAAAGCTTTTACTATCTGAATGGGTTAACCGAAGGGAGTGAAACCATCGCTTTGTTTATAGCATTGTGTTTATGGCCTAGCAGCTTTCCTGTGTTAGCGAGCCTATTTGCTGTTGCATGCACTATCACTATCATCACGCGCATCTATGGTGGTTACTTCACCCTAAAGCAACAAGAGCTAAACAATGACGAATGAACTATATTGGCGAGTCGGCTGCTTTCTCAGCATATTAATCATCATGATGTTACTTGAATGGAAAAAACCTGCAAGATTATCGCCTATTACAGCAAGGTATCGCTGGTTTGGTAATTTTTCATTGGTCATTGTATCTTCTATCATTGCACGTTTAGCGGTGCCGGTGAGTCTTACTACCCTCGCTGATTTTAATCACCAGCAAGCACTAGGGTTATTTAACTATTTAGAGCTGTCACTGTGGGTAAGTATTCCACTAAGTTTACTAATACTAGATATGCTGATTTACTGGCAGCATCGTTTATTTCATCGAGTCCCATTACTTTGGCGGCTCCATAAAGTGCATCATGCTGATTGCCACGTTGATGCCAGTACGGGATTACGCTTTCATCCAATAGAAATTGCCCTAAGTATTCTTGTTAAACTCATCGCTATAACAGTGCTTGGTGTTCCAGCGGTTGCCGTACTTATCTTTGAAGTTGCGCTCAATGGTTTTGCGCTATTCAATCATGCAAATATCTGTTTATCTGAAAAGCTAGAAAAAGCCCTGCACCTATTTATTATTACCCAGAAACTGCATCGCATTCACCATAGTACACACATCCATGAAACCAACAGTAATTACGGATTTAGCCTAGTTTGGTGGGATAAGTTATTTTTAAGTTATCGAAACGTGGCAATAAAAGGCGATGATTTACAAGACATTGGCCTGAGCCAATATAAAGCCACTAAGCAGAATACATCTTTAGCCACACTCCTAAGCATGCCGTTCAAATAACTCATTAAAAACGCCACTACTGAGTGGCGTTTGGTTAGCTTCGACAACAATAAGCAAGGGATTTAAAAGAAGCCTAACGGGTTTTCGCTGTAACTAACTAATAGATTTTTCGTTTGTTGGTAATGATCAAGGGCAAGTTTATGTGTTTCGCGACCAATACCTGACTTTTTATAACCACCGAATGCAGCATGAGCTGGATACATGTGGTAGCAGTTTGTCCAAACACGACCGGCTTCAATCTTACGACCAAAATGATAAGCACGGTTCATGTTCCGGCTCCATACACCGGCGCCTAAACCAAACTCTGAGCTATTAGCCAGCGCTAAGGCTTCATCTTCATCTTTAAACGTCGACATTGAAATGACAGGACCAAAAATTTCTTCTTGGAATACACGCATATCGTTAGTGCCTTTTAATAGCGTTGGTTGAATGTAATAGCCACCATTAAACTCATCCGACAGTTGTTCTACTTCACCACCAGCTAGCACTTCGGCCCCTTCTTTTTTACCGATTTCAATGTAACTTAAAATTTTATCAAATTGAGCTTGCGATGCTTGTGCGCCCACCATGGTTTCGGTATCAAGTGGGTTACCACGCTTAATTTGTAAAGTACGGGCAAGTACGCGCTCTATAAACTGCTCATAAATATCCTCTTGAATAAATAAACGCGATGGACACGTACACACTTCACCTTGGTTAAAGTACGCAAGTACCGCTCCTTCAACCGCTTTACTTAAGAACTCATCATCTTTTTCCATCACATCGTTAAAGAAAATATTTGGCGATTTACCACCTAATTCTACAGTTGATGGAATAATATTATCAGCAGCACACTTTAAGATATGCGACCCCACAGGCGTTGAACCTGTAAAGGCAATTTTTGCAATACGTGGACTTGTTGCAAGTGCTTCACCTGCCTCTTTACCATACCCGTTTACTATATTTAGTACACCCGCAGGTAATAAATCGCCGATCACTTCGAGCAACACTAAAATTGACGCGGGCGTTTGCTCAGCTGGTTTTAAAACCACACAATTCCCCGCTGCAAGGGCTGGAGCAAGCTTCCACGCAGCCATTAACAATGGAAAGTTCCAAGGAATAATTTGCCCCACTACACCCAGTGGTTCGTGAAAATGATACGCCACTGTGGTTTCATCTATTTCACCAATTGATCCCTCTTGTGCACGGATACAGCCTGCAAAATAACGAAAGTGATCAGCCGCTAATGGCACATCTGCGGCGAGTGTTTCACGTATTGCTTTACCGTTGTCCCAGGTTTCTGCCACTGCAAGCATCTCTAAATTTTGTTCAATTCGGTCGGCTATTTTTAATAAGATATTGCTACGTTCTGTGACGGATGTTGTTCCCCATGCGACTTTTGCATCATGGGCTTTATCAAGCGCCAAATCGATATCTTCTTTTGATGAACGAGGTATTTTACAAAATACCTTGCCGTTCACTGGGCTAATATTTTCAAAGTATTGACCCTTTACTGGAGCGACCCATTGGCCACCAATATAATTTTCGTACTGGGCTTTAAAATTGACTTTAGCGTCTTCGCTACCGGGATTTGTATAAATCATAATGTGTTCTCTCTTCAAATTGTTGTATTTTATTTAAGCGGTGAGTTATTGTTTGTATAACCGCTAACTATTTACGTTAGCCCAGTTACACAAAAGGCACTTGATTCTCAGTCCAGACTTTTTGACTATCTGTCCATAAATAAGGAATAGTGAGGCAACAATGAATACATCAATCACCCATAGTCACTTAGACAAAAAACGCCAACGTATTGATGTACTTATTGAAAATAAAATAAGCTTTGCTGGTAAGCATGCTGAATTAAGTATTTACGATACCTATTTAGATGCGCAGAAAGTGGCACTGCATTCCACTGAGTTATTATTCTGTGGCATGATCAGTGGTAAAAAAATCATGCATGTTGCCGACAGTGATTATCACAAAGAATTTCTACCTAACCAGTCGTTTGTACTTGCCCCAGAGCAAGGGGTATTAATTGATTTCCCCAATGCTTCACTCAATCAACCAACAACCTGTTTAGCAATTGAAATTAGTACAGATAAAATAAGCCAAGTCGTTGATAATCTAAATTTTAATCAGCAAATTACACAGGATGATTTTTTTCAGTATCAAGCTAAACTGGTGCATGCACAGCATAACCAACAAACCCAACAACTGCTTGAGCGAATGATCACCCTGTTTAGTGAAAATGAGCAGCACAGAGATTACTTAATTGATTTATCGCTTAATGAGCTAATAACCCGCCTTCTACAGCAACAAAGCCGAGATTTAATGATAGCAAGCTGCAAACAGGGTAAGCTTGCAACCCCTCTGAGCCATGTAATTAGCTACTTAGAACAGCACCTTGCTGAGAATATCGATATCGACGTGTTATGTAAGATTGCCTGCATGAGTCGCAGTAAGTTTTATCAGCAATTTAAATTGGCATTTGGTGTAACGCCAGCACTTTGGCAACAACAACTGCGCTTAAAAAAAGCCTATAAACTGCTGGAAAAAGGTGAGGCGATAAGCCAAGTATGTTATCAACTAGGCTTTAATAACCCCAGCCATTTTAGTCGTATTTTTAAACAAGCTTTTGGCGCAACACCAAAGAGTATCGCTAATCATTAAGTTGCGCTTCGATGGCTATAAACGCGATAGGTCAAGGCGAGTAAAATACAAATAGCACTTGGTACATAAAGTGCCGCAAAGCTCAATTTTGCAAATAACCATGCCCCTGCTAAGCCACCCAAAATAAAGCCTAATATAATAAGGCCGAAAAGTTTAGCCTTACGTTTATCAAGGGTTTCACCACGTAAAACCCGACCAAACATGATACCTAAATCAGTAAAGATACCTGTCACATGGGTGGTACGAACAATTGCGCCACTGTAAGTTGTTGCCAAGGCGTTTTGTAACCCACATGCCGCAGAGGCTAAAAAGTGCCCGTAGCCAGAGCCATTAAACAGTAACCAAAGTGCCCCCAATAAAAGCCCTGCCTCAATCAATAATGCCGTGTCGTAATGACGACCTAGTTTAAGTGCTGAGCTATGCAGTAAAAACCCAGCAATACCTGATCCGACTAAAAATGACAGTAATACGCCGAATAAATGAAAAGCATCAAGGCTGTTGCCTTGCATAAGATCTGCACCAAGCAAGGTGGCAGTCCCCGATAAATGCGATACAGCTTGATGCTCAAAACTAAGTAAACCAACTGCATTTACGCAACCTGCCACCAATGCCAAAATAAATGCGCCAATCTCAACCCATTTTGGTAACTTAGAAATCACTCGCTATTCGCCTTTTTCTCACACTCGAACTCATTCTCTTATGGTACGCCTAATTTAATGACTAAAAACACTTTTTTTCGACTCTTTATATGGTAATTTACCATTAAGTGAATCGATTAAGAACCGACAATGACAAAGCCAAAAAGTTGGACGCTGAAAAGTATTGCCAAAGAGTTAGGCGTTTCAAATGCCACCGTATCAAATGCGTTTAACCGCCCTGATCAATTATCGAAAGCACGCCGCGAAGAGATTTTGGCGGCCTGTAAAAAGCTCGGCTATTTTGGTCCTAACAAGGCGGCGCAATCATTACGCCGAGGCACCTTTAACATTGTTGCTTTAGTATTGCCAGACAGTGTTGAATATATGGTGTCAGATCCGGTTGCAAGCAGCTTTATGCGCGGTGTATCGGCGGTACTCGAAAAAAATGGCATTAATCTTTTATTATTTTCAGGTAACAACGATAACCTCAATAGCGTGGTTGATTTTGTTGATGGCTTTATTTGCTATGGTCGACCACGTAATAAGCAACTTGTTGAACAATTAAAACAGGTTGCTAAACATGTGGTGACGGTTGATTTTAACATCGGTCGCGATGCCTCAGTAAACGTAAACAACCAACAAGCCAGTTTCGATATTGCCAAGCATGCACTACAAGAAAATGATGATCGGGTGGCTATTTTAGGCCTGCGCTTACTCGATAACGACGTATTATGCCGTGTATACGAGCATCATGAATTTGAAGCGGGTCAGTCTATTGCTCACCAGAGGCTGCGTGGTTATCTCCAAGCGATTAACGATGCAGGCATCACCCTTGGCGATGATAGAACATGGAACATTCCAGAAAGTAGCGAGCGCTTTGCCAGTATTGCCGCCAAAGAAGCGCTAAGCAGTTCACCAAGACCAAACGTGTTGCTATGTATGAGTGATTTAATCGCCCTTGCCGCGATGCGCGAAGCATTAAAAATGGGCTTATCAATTCCTGAAGACATCAGAATTGTTGGCTTTGACGGTATAGATGAAGGACAACGATTTGTGCCAAAGCTCACGACAGTCCACCAAAACAGTGAAGAAAAAGGCCGTATTGCAGCGACCTTGTTTTTATCGAAAGAGCAGCAAACAGCCGAAATCGACTATCAACTGCAATTGGGTCAGAGCAGTTAAACTAAATAGTCAGCCAAATCGTTGATGCTTTGCTCGCCCTCTCGGTGATCGACAATGAGCACTTCACGGCTAGCAAAGTCAACTTTTAACTCGATGGAGCTGGTATCATCATGCCAGCTTAAACGACACACACTGCCTTCACCTTTCGCAATGAACTCACCGTTAAACGCTGGGTGCTCATTACGTAATTGAATCAACTTTATCAAACCTTTCACCACAGGTTTAGCAAGTGCAGCATCAATGTCTTGTGCATTTAAGTAAGGACGATTGATATCACGACCTACATTGGTGCGAGCCAGTAATTCCATATCGTTCTCACATGCAAACAGACCGCCATAATAAACTTGTGGGATACCTGGCGCGAAAAACTGAATCGCACGCGCTAATAGGTAATCAAAGTCATCTGCGCCCAAGGCATTGTAATATGTACAGTTTACTTGGTATAAATCAACATTACTTGCTGCTGCGCCGGTTGCTAGGCGGCTTTGTCCTTCACTCTTTTCATGAATAGTTTCGACCAAATTATCAATTTGCGCTGCATTTAATAAACCCGGTTTATCACCCATCGGGCCTGCGTCAATGATACCAATACCATCATGAGTATCGAGTACCGTTAAACAGTTACGCGGCGAAATTGTTAGCCAGTTCAATAAAGCTTGCGCATCATTACTGAACAAACTATGCAAAATAAGTGGCGGTAAGGCAAAGTCGTATACCATATTTACACGCTTTGCGACTTCAACCTGAGTTTGAAAATGGCTATGAATCTCCGCAATGGTTTCCATACCCGCTTCATTCGCTTGCGCGGAAAGCGTGTTCAAGTATTCAAAGGTTTCATCCAGCATAAAGCAGTTCGTGCCTGCTTCTTTAATCGCATAGCCCGCCGCATCTAAACGAATAATGTTGACATTATTATCAGCAAATTTTCCAAGCACCGTATTTAGATACTCGATACCCGCCGTTGATTTCACATTAATATCAATTTGGTTATCGGTAAATGTGGTCCAAAAATCATAGGTTTGGCCATCACCACACGCAATAGGTGTAAAACAACTACCTGGACGCGGACGATAAATTGCTTGTTGCTCAGCCTCAGACATGCCATTTGGGAATACATCGTCTTTGGTTAAAAATAAATCCCAAAATTCAGATTGCTTACCTTTTGCGAGTACATCTTTAAATTGGAAAGACTGTGCTGAAACATGGTTAACAATCAAGTCAGCCATTAAGTCATAGTTGGCACCAAGCACGTTAATATCGTTCCAGCTACCAAGGCGCGAGTCTACTTCACTATGATCAATAGGATCAAAGCCAGCATCACTGCCATCAATCGGATTATAAAATGGCAACAAATGTACACCTGCAAACACATTGTTAAGTGGGCCATTTAATAAATTACTTAATTCATCAATACCTTGACCAGTAATACGGTCTGCATAGGTGATTAATTGCACTTTATTGTTGATCATAATTGTTAATACCAAGTTGAAACTTAATCGATTAAGATATATCTTTAACCACGACAGCAAATTATTCAAGCAGTTTTTATCGTTTTTATACACTAATATACATAGTAAAGGTGCAGACCTTTCGGTGGGGATACAACAATGAATAGAACACACGATCCTTTGCAAACCATTAGATGGCTGACATACATGATGTTTTTTATGTTTGCTATGACCTCTGATGCGGTTGGTATGATCATTCCTGAGCTTATCAATGAATTTAACTTAAGCATGACCCAAGCTAGCGCTTTTCATTATGCACCTATGGCACTCATTGCGTTTAGCGGCCTATTTTTAGGCTTTTTGGCCGATAGTCTTGGCCGCAAACAAACCATAATGCTAGGACTAGGCTTATTTACGATTAGTTGTTTTCTGTTTGCCATTAGCAGCAGCTTTAGCATATTTGTGGTACTACTTAGCTGTATTGGTCTTGCTATCGGTTTGTTTAAAACAGGCGCCTTGGCGTTACTAGGTGATATTTCTAAAAACAATTTAGAACATACAAAAACCATGAACTTGGTAGAAGGTTTCTTTGGTATTGGTGCCATTGTTGGCCCTGCACTGGTAAGCTTTTTAATCACCCAGCAGGTAAGCTGGACTTACCTCTACGTTATCGCCGGCGTTTTGTGCTTAATTTTGACCCTAATCGCTTGGCGTGCAGATTACCCGACACCTAAAAAACTTGAAGAACACGCTAAACCTGCGTCATTTGCAACCACAATGAGCATGATGAAAAACCCTTACGCACTTGGCTTTTCATTAGCGATTGCCCTTTATGTTGCAACTGAAGTAGCAATTTACGTATGGATGCCGACTTTACTTGGCGATTACAACGGCCCGTGGCAATTACTAGCGACGTATGCACTGACCTTATTTTTTATTTTACGCGCGGCAGGGCGTTTCTTAGCGGTATGGCTTCTAAATCATTTAAGCTGGCAAGCGGCAATGCTGTATTTAAGCTTGGGAATTGCGCTATGTTATTTAGGGTTAATTTTTGGTGGTGTTGACTGGGCAGTATTCTTATTACCTCTATCTGGGCTATTCATGTCGATGATCTACCCAACTTTAAATTCAAAAGGTATTTCTTGCTTTGCAGTGCAGCAGCACGGTGCAGTAGCTGGGGTTATTTTGTTTTTTACCGCCCTCTCGGCCGCAGCAGGCCCCTTATTAATGGGTGTGATCAGTGATTACTTTGGCCATATTCGTTACGGTTTTTACCTCGCAACTGGCTTCGCATGTTTACTGTTTTTAGCCATGCTCTATAACTACTTACGTAACCCTGCTGAGCAAGCGTTAGCGCAGCACAGTGCGCTAAGTCACTAAATAAAAATCGTTAGAAATCAATTATCGGACATAAATCGTACAAGTTTTTTACTAAAAAAACTTGCACTATGTAAAATCATTGTTATCTTTACTTAATCGATTAAGATACAAATTTAGACAACAAACCATCTGGGATTGAAACGAGGCACATTATGACAACACACAAACATGCCCTTTACACTTTAAGCGCGCTTGCACTAGCAGTAAGTCAAAATTTACACGCCGAAGAGCAAGCACAACCGGAGGCCAAAAAAAGCGGCCTTGAAACGATTGTTGTAACAGGTGTACCGCGTCGTACAACTATTATGGCATCAAGTTCGTCGGTTAGTAGTGTTACGTTAGCTGAAATTGAAGTATCAACACCACGCTCTACCGCAGAAGCATTCAGAACTATTCCAGGTGTTCGTTCAGAATCAACAGGTGGTGAAGGTAACGCCAATATCGCAGTACGCGGTTTACCGGTCGCATCCGGTGGTGCTAAATTCCTGCAACTACAAGAAGACGGCCTACCAGTGATGCAGTTTGGCGATATTGCCTTTGGTAACGCTGATATCTTTATGCGGTTAGACTCAACTGTACAAAGTGTTGAATCAATCCGTGGTGGCTCAGCATCGACAGCAGCAAGCGATGCCCCTGGCGGTATCATCAACTTTATTTCGAAAACCGGTGAGAACGAATCAGGCAGTGTCTCAACCACTGTGGGTCTTGACTATGACTCGATTCGTACTGACTTTGAGTATGGTACTTATTTGAGTGACAGCGTGCGTTATCACATTGGTGGCTTTGTACGCCAAGGTGAAGGCCCGCGTGAAACCGGTTATACATCTAATAAAGGCGGCCAAATTAAGGCAAACCTGACGAAAGAATTTGATACAGGTTATGTGCGTGTTTACTTTAAACACCTCGATGATAAAAGTGTAGGTTATCTACCTATGCCTATGTATTCAAATGGTGACTCAATCCCAGGTTTTGATGCGCAATCAGATACGCCGCATTCAGCACTTTTCACACAAACTCTGCGTTTAAATGGTGATAACCAAATCAGCACGGGTGATATGACAGACGGTATGAACCCAGTGGTTACCTCAGTAGGTTTTGAAGCGGCCTTTGATTTAGACAACGACTGGCGCATCGAAAACCGCTTTAGAACATCATCAGTGAGCGGTAACTTTATTTCTCTTATTCCAGCTGAAGTTGCATCTGCAAGCTCTATTGCATCTAGTATTGCTGGAGATGGTGCATCACTTGTTTATGCAAATGGCGGCTCAGCAGGTCAAACTTATGGCAATGACGATTTAGCAATGCGCATTCACACATTCGATGTAACACTAAACGACATGGGTTCAATTGTTAATGACCTTAAGTTAACTAAGTCGTTTTCTGATGATACCAGTGTAACCTTTGGTTACTTTGCATCTAGCCAATCAATCGATATGTCGTGGCTTTGGAACTCGTATGTGATGGAGCTAAAAGGCGACAACGCAGCATTACTTGATGTTTTTGCAGCTAATGGTGATAGTTATTCTGATAATGGCTTGTATGCTTATGGTACTCCATACTGGGGTAATTGCTGTCAACGTAACTACGATACAGAGTACGAAACACGTGCACCTTACATTAACTTAGCCACTAAGTTTGGCGATTTAAGCATTGATGCAAGTGCTCGCTATGATTCAGGTGAAGCGCGTGGTACCTACGCAGGTGCCGTAACATCGACTATTGATATGAACGGCGACGGTACAATCTCAATTCCTGAGCAAAGTGTTGTTGGTATTGATAACGCAAATCCAAGCATTGTTAACTATGACTGGCACTACAGCTCGTACTCAATTGGTGCGAACTACCAAATTGACCCAAGTTTTGCGACATTCGCCCGCTTGAGTAAAGGTGGCCGTGCAAATGCAGACCGCTTACTATTCGGTAAAGTAGAAGCTGACGGTTCGGTTGCCAAAGCGGATGCAATTGATGAAGTAAATCAATACGAAATCGGTGTGAAAAAACGTTTTGATTCGCTATCAGTATTTGCTACAGCATTCTACGCAGAAACGGAAGAACAAAACTTCGAAGCCACATCGCAAAAGTTCTTTGACCGCGAGTATGAAGCAAAAGGTATCGAGGTTGAATCAACTTACTATGTAGGCGACTGGGATTTCCGTGGTAACTTTACTTGGACAGATGCTGAGATCGCCAAAGATGTGTTATCGCCAGAATTAGTCGGTAATACACCACGTCGTCAAGCTGACCTTATTTACTCTCTAATGGCCACTTACAACTTTGATAAAGGTGCAGCAGGCCTAAGCTTGATTGGTACAACAGATGCCTACGCACAAGATAATAACGACCTTAAGTTCGATGGCTATACACAAGTGAATGGCTTTATAAGTTACAACCTGTCTGAGAACTTAAGCCTATCGCTTAACGTGAACAACCTGTTTGACACTGTAGGTATCACAGAAGCGGAAGAAGGCTCGGTACCCAATAACGACATTATCCGTGCCCGTACTATTAACGGCCGTACAACGTCGCTTACTTTAAAATATTCTTTCTTTTAACTCTCCTCCCTCGTTTTAGCCCAGTATTTACTGGGCTTTTTCGCTTTAATAACCAGCTTTTTCACTTCTCTTAATCAAATACTCTTAATTACTCTCTTTCTAACAAAAACATTGATAATAAGTTAATACTTTGATCTATAATCAACTTGTGTAAGAAGTATCAACCATATGAATTAGGAACATACATGTTTGTCTCTAGCAAAAGCCACTCTTTACTCCAAGATCAATACAACGCGCTATTAGCTGAAGTTGAGGCACTTAAAGCCGACAATCACGTATTACGTGACGAAAACGAACGCTTAGAAGCAAAATTACATCATCAAGCTGATGATGCAGACCAATTGTTCCTAGCCAATTTATTAAATAGTTCGATTGAATGTATCACGCAAATTGAGGGTGTACGCCAAACTGTACTCGACTCATACCTTGTTATCGAAGAAGAAAGCCAAGTAACTTTACAAATAAGCCAACTCTTGAATGACTCAAATAATGCCCTGCAACATATTGTGAGTGAAATGGCGAATATGGCGAGCAAAATGGGTAGTATGACCAGTAACATTACCGGCCTATCTGATATGGCGGATAGCATCAATACCTTTGTATCAACCATTTCTAAGATTTCTGATCAAACCAACTTACTCGCGCTTAACGCTGCGATTGAAGCTGCCCGTGCGGGTGAGGCTGGTCGTGGGTTTAGCGTTGTTGCCGACGAAGTGCGTACGCTTGCAACCAACACCAATAAATCAGCACAAGAAGTGTCTGATCTAGTAAAGGAGATCATCAACAAAACCAGCGAAACAGTGACCTCGGTTGAAGATATCCAGCAAAACAACACTCAACTTTCAACAAGTTTTGATACGCTAAACAATGACTATGGTTCAATCATGAGCCACTGTGATTCAATGAAAGAAACGATTATTAATGCAGCCATACGCTCATTTGTGCAAACCGTAAAACTAGATCACATTGTTTGGAAAGGTGAAGTCTATGCGGTTGCTAATGGCACAAGTAACAAGTCGATTGATGACTTTTCAGACCATACTATGTGCCGATTAGGCAAATGGTATAATTCAGAGCAATCAAATGGCTTCAAACAACATAACGCATTTCGTCAATTAGAAGAGCCACATCATGAAGTTCATCGCAATGGTGTTGAGGCATTAGTCATGCTGCAAACTGGCAATAAAGACGCAGCGATTAATCACATTAATAAGATGGAAGCAGCCAGTGAACATGTGATGAATTTACTTGATCAACTCGCTAATGGCTAATGGGTCGTTACTCATAATTAAACCCCCCAGTAATTGGAATGTCCAACTATTTGGGGTCACTTCACAGATACTCGGTCTTTTATCTATTTAAGCTAATTACTCAACTAGGCCTTCTTGTCGCACTGGCATAACAGCTCCGTGTTGTTCTTGTCGTTTTACATAGCTAAACAACAGCAAACACCCTAATGCCAAGCTTGCAGCAACCATAGAACCAAGGGTTGCAAATCTAAAACTATAAAACTGTGCAATAACCCCTGTTGCCCCTGTCCCACACATAACGCCGAGTTTAATTGCGTTCGTGTAAAACGCCGAAGTAAAACCTATTCGCTCTGGAAGCTGATCTTGTAATACGGTTAAGCCAATGCCCGCAAAAACACCGTAAAACAGCCCGTTTAAACTTTGCAGCGCGATTAAATGCCACACTTGAGTGGCAAAAAACACTCCTAAATAAAATACAATGGCACAACAAAATGCCACCGAAAGCATCGAAACCTTGCTGTATTTTTTAGCAAGCCTTGCCCCATACAGCATGATAGGAATTTCTAACAGTGCCACCACACCCATAAATAGCCCTGGCGTATGCTGTGCAAACCTTAGTTCAGTAATGCTATAAAGTGGCAAGGCAGATGAATACATAATATTGCCCGTTGAACCAAGCGTAATGGCTAATCCCAACAACCAAAATGATAAACTCGCTGCGGCTGCCGGCTCTGAGCTGTGCTGTGACTTTTTCGCGCTGTAGTCAGGAATAAACTTAAATGCAAAAATAAGTGCAACCAATGCACACGCTGCAGCAAAGTAAAACGAGCGGCTAAATTCGCCTCCCGCAGCTAACAAATAACCAAGCGGCGGACCGCCCACCCAAGCAAAGGAAATAGCAGCACGTAAACGGGAATTAAAGCTGGTAATGTCGATGTTCTGTTGACGCCCTGCCCATTGTCTTGCCACGGTCATCATTTGCGGGATTGCTGCATTGCCCATCGCCAAAAATAGCACGCCTGCGAGCAGGACTTGCCAAAATGCAGTAGCATTCGCAAAGGCCACTAACGCGCACACCATACCTGATACAGCCACCATAAATAACTTACGCGCACTGGTGCCATTATCAGCCATGCCACCCAGCCACTGACTGATAACTAAACCCGTAATAGTGACCGCCACCATATAAACACCCAAATAAACGGGCGGTGTTTGCAGCCCTTCTACAATGAATAGGCTCATCAACGGGTTAACGAATGCTCCCATTAACCCGGTTAGCATACTTAGCAGAAAAAAAATTACACCATGCTGTTTCAGCAATGCTTTCACGACAACCCCACAACAATATGACACGTGAATAGATATAAAGGGCGCAAATTATACACCGTTTTAGCGAAAACTTCATTTTGTAATACAAATAAAAAAGCCCAGCGTATAAGCTGGGCTTTTGCGAAGTGGAACTCAATTAGTCGAACGATACCGTTACAGGGTTAGAGCAAACGGTTTCAGTCACACATACCTTGTACTCATAACTTGGTAACTCAGCATTACGCTCTACATCACGGTAGAAGCCGCGATCAGCTACTGTTTCAAGTAGTTCTCCGTTACGGTAGATGCTTACTTGATCAGCAACTGTTTGCCAGCTTAAATCAACACGCATAGTACCTAAACGCGTTTTACTTGAGCGTTTAAGCGATAACTCAATTTCAACATCAGATACGACGACTGTTTGCGTAAACGTATCTGTTTGGCCTTCGCTATCTGTTGCTGTTAGCGTCACTTCATAGCTACCCGCTTCGGCATAAGTATGTAGCGGATTTGCATCTGTCGATGATGCACCGTCACCAAAATCCCACGCCCAAGAAACAATATCATTATTGCTATCTGTGCTTGTATTGGTGAACGTTACATTTAAACCGGATGCTTCAAATGCAAAACCTGCTTGTGGTGGCTGCGGGCTTACCTCACCAATGGCGCTGAAAGTAAGTGACCAGCTGTTTAATGTACCTGTATCAGCAGCCAGTACATCTTTGACATTAAGTACCCAATCACCGGTTGCAACTTCGCCATTAAAGTTAGCCAGCGAATAGCTTTGTACTAAGTCATCTGCGCCACCTCCTGATTGGCTGTGAAGCGTGGCAGTTGTTCCTTGCGGCGAAGTTAACGTAACGATTAAATCACCAATGTAAGTATGAGCAATATCAATACTTGCATCCGTTGAGAATACTGTCAGCTCGTCAGCAACAGTTATTATTGAATCAATACCTGTGTCATCGTTATCTGGAATAGTCAAAGGTGTTTCATTTGAGTAAGTAAAATCATTTAAGCCAACAGGATTAACAAATAGTGACACAGTGCTTTGTTTTGCTAGTTCACCTGACGTTGCATCAACAACAAAACTATAGCTACCCCAAGCCGTTTCCTCTTGTGTGGGAACTGTTAATGTAACTAGATCACCCGGCACAGCTTCAGTTTGCGATAGCGTTGCACCGTCTAAATCAGCTTGAAGCGCTAGGTTAACAACGCCTTCCCACTCGGCAATTGAGCCAATTTCAAAGGTATAGGTTGCAGTTTCACCTGCGGTGATTTGTTGCGAACCTGGCGAAACCGAAATTCTGAAGCTTGGTGTCGGATCAGCTTGTTCAAGCGCTTGATGCACATTTAAACGATTACCCGATACCGTTTTACCTTGCAATGCTTCATTTTGATCACCACTATTCATTAACAGTTGTTTTAGCTCGAGCGCTGTTAAATCGGGGTTGATTGATAACACCAGTGCCGCAGCACCTGCAACATGCGGTGTGGCCATTGAAGTACCAGAATAGCTTGCATAACCATTACCAGGTACCGTTGATAAAATTGCACTACCTGGTGCACCTAAATCAACACTGGTTAAACCCCATTGTGAAAAGCTCGACATATTGTCTCTGCTATCAGTACTGGCAACGGATAACACACTCTCGTGCTCGTAGTTTGACGGGTAATGCGGGTTTTGATCGTTATCTACTGCATCATTACCTGCGGCTGCAACAAATAAAATATCTGCTTGCTCACTTGCAGTGATCGCATCTGCCAATGCTTGGCTAAAGCCACCACCGCCCCAACTGTTATTTAAAACACGTACATTGACGCCTTGGTTTTTAAGATCAACCATATAGTCGATACATTTTATCGCATCAGACGTTGAGCCTGTACCATCTGCACTTAAAAATTTACAACCTACAATTGATGCTTCTTGGTTTACACCGACGACACCTGTACTATTATTACCCGATGCACCAATAGTACCTGATACATGCGTACCATGACCCTGATCATCCATAGGATCACCTGCATCAGTGATTGCATTAATACCATGTACGTCATCGATGTAACCATTACCATCGTTATCAATACCATCACCTGGAATTTCACCTGGGTTGATCCACATATTGTCCGCTAAATCTTCATGGCTGTAATCAACACCAGTATCGATTACACCAACAACAACATCACGGCTCCCTGTGGAAATATTCCACGCTTCAACAGCATCAATATCAGCATCTTCTATACCACCGGTTTGACCTTCATTATGCAAACCCCATAATTGAGAGAAATCAGGATCATTCGGCACATTAGCTATCGACACACGATAGTCAGGTTCGGCATATTCAATTGCAGCATGGCTTTGTAGACGCTTGATAGCTTCTTTGCTGCTCATACCAACAATTTTAAATTTAGCTAAACGACCAGATAAAATTGCAGAGTAATTATCATCAACACCATCTTTGTTAACATCACTAATCGTCGCTTTCACTAGGTTGCGAGCATTTTCTCGCATCGCGACAGACGTACCAGCTTTATACATGACCAAAACTGAGTCTTCACTTGCACCGACTACGGTCGCTTTTGCTGGAGTGCTAATTTGCGCAGTACCTAAACATGGTAATAAAGCTAGGCTGAGTACAGATAATTTAGTTTTCATATTTTCTATCCATAATTAGTTAGGCTGGCCGAGAGGTAGGCTCGACCAACAAAGCTCATTACTTCTGAATGAATATCACATGGCATATTTTATAAATGGCAAATCACAATCAACTGGCAAGAAAAATACCTATCGAAATAAAAGATCCATACTTTTAAATGGGAAAAATGATAGAAAAAAGTGAAATGCAGCACTTTTTAACCGGTTCCAAATTCAGGAACCTCAAACACAATAACTAGCACTTTTTAACCAACCGATAAGCAGAAATTAAATAATAAATTAACAAATCAGACTTAAGCCATTGAAAATAAATAATATTAAAAACAGCAAAAAATGATGATTTTTTATTCCTAAAAATCGGCCTAGAGTAATTACTTGTTAATCTAAAATTCAGATTATCAACGAGTAGTAAATACGTTTCATACACTTCTGAACGTCACAAACGGAATATCACGCACTTAATCCGGCAAGGCATGCCGGTACATTGTTCTAAGCCAAAAATTGATTAGAACTTTGATTAATAATAACTGAAAGGAAATAATCATGAAGTTAAAAAAATCTCTACTCACATGCGCAATCACCTTCGCTTTAGGCTCAAGCTTTACTGCATTCGCGAATATTGATGATAAAGCTCAATCCAGCTCAGAGCTTGCTACGCAAGTAGCTGTACAAAGCACGACCAGCTCAGTCTCGATTGATCAAACATCGACATCGGGAGTCGGTAATTCACATGTTGTTATACAACAAGGTACTGGTCAAACTACTGAAACAGTGAGTGTTGGTGATGGCAACTTACTTGAAGTTACTCAAACACAAACTAGTAACTTATCACTCGTAAATGCAACGGGTAATTTTAATACCATAACCCACAATCAAAACGGCACACTCAATGGTGCTTTATCCGAAGTTACTGGTACAGACAATACAATTGATGTAACACAGCAAGGTGCAGGTTTCTTTGGCATTAATAATGAGTCGATAAATATCATCGAAGGTGATGCAAATACCATTGAAGTAAGCCAAGGTGATGGCGGTCACTGGTTATATAACTTCAATATGCAAGGTAACGACAATACAATTACCGCATCACAAGTAGGCTTATTAAATGAAGCTACATTCAATGTAGTGCAAGGTGATAACAATACACTTGAGGTAGCACAAGACGGTGTATTCAATGCGTTTACTTCGGATGAAATCGTTGGAAACAGTAATGAAATTATTATTGATCAAACAGGTTCTTTCAACAGCGCTATACTCACCTCATTGCGTGGAGATGCCAATGAAGTAGAGTTTGAACAAGATGGCGATTCAAATAGTGTTGTTATTGCTGAAATCACTGGCAATGATAATGCAATCAACGCTGATCAAGAAGGTAATAACAATAGCTTTGAGTCTGCTGTAATGATGGGTGATGGAAACTCTCTGCTAGTTAACCAATCGCAAGATGGTAATACCGTCACACTTGATGCCATTGGCAATGATAATGAACTAACAGCATTTCAAAATGGTAACGGCAATGGCGCTTACCTAGGTGCCGTTGGTGACGAAAATGAATTTACCAGCAATCAAATTGGTGATGCTAACAGCGCACATATCGCAAACTTTAATGGTAGTGATAATGACGTTGATATTAGCCAGGCTGGTAATGAAAACACTGTACTTGTGCAGTCGTCATACCCTGACACTTCTCTCACTTCAAATAACAACGAAATTACCGTTAACCAAGAAGGTAGCTTAAATGAAGCCGCTCTTACATTTGCAAGCGTTCTTGATAGTAACAGTAACCAAGTTTCATTTGCGCAAAGTGGTGAGTTGAATGCCATAGATCTCATTATGGAAGGTAGCGGCCATTCTGTTGATATCAGTCAGACTGGCTCTGAAAACTTTGTAGTAGGTGTTGATCAAGGTGCTTTTTTAATTGGTGGCGAGAATAACTCATTTGTTGTTGTGCAAGAAGGTAATGCGAACCTTGTTGAGGGCTCAATTATTGGTTCTAACAACGCAGTTATGATCACCCAAATTGGTGATGGCAATATCGCAACTGTCACTCAAGAATAAACTTTTAGGAGGGAGCTCTGCTCCCTCATTCAATTATGAAAACACAACTTTTAACCCGTATTTATTGCATTTTTTTAGCTTTCACTTGTTTTACAAGCCAAGCTAAAGAGCTAGAGATTGATGGCCTTGTGCTCGACAGGAGCATAAGCCGTTTTGGGCACCAATTTTATTTTGAATTTGCGAACCTCTGGCGCGATCTTCCTTCTACGGCTGGCTTTAATATCGAAATAAAAGAAACGGTATTACCACGAGCAGGCACACGACTCGTACTAAGAATGAATAATCAAATTGTGTATGTCACTTATCTAGGCCGTCGCCTTGAACCTTTGGATGAGCGTGTAAAACAAGCAATGTACAGTGTTATGGACGCGATGGCGCGCAGTCAGATGCAACAATCATCACCGGATATGGCAAAAAATGGATGGTAAAATGAAATATATCATTACCCTAATAATAATTTTCAACTTACAAACTAGCTGGGCGACCGAACTCGTTTATACCCCAATTAACCCCAGTTTTGGCGGAAGCCCGCTCAATGGCAATATGTTATTAAGTAAAGCACAATCACAGAATAAGCATAAAGCCCCCATTATTGAGCAAAATTATGCAGATAAATTTCAAGATTCACTTGAGCGTACTTATCTAAACCGTATGGTGAGAGAAATCACCGATATGGCATTTGGTGAAGAAGTAGATGACAGCATTTTCAATGGCGACTCGTCATTTATCACCGGAGACTATGAAATACAAATTATCACCAGTACCACCGATACCATCACTGTTAGAATAACAAGCATACTAGATGGCACTGTGACGGTTATTGAAGTACCGAGGTTTGAATGATGATTAAGGTAATTTTAAGTGCGATACTATTGATACTTACTGGCTGTTCATCAATTGGTAACCTTGTTCCACCAAGCAAGGAGTTAGCCGAAACATTAGAACCAACTGAAACATTTCAAGCCCTTCAAGCACTGCCTAATCCTATGGGCAGTATTCCTGTTTCTGTTTATTCATTTCGAGATCAAACGGGTCAATATAAACCGCAAGCCAATGTGAGTTCATTCTCAACCGCCGTCACGCAGGGTGCTAACTCAATTCTGGTACAAGCTTTACATGAATCTGATTGGTTTATTCCTGTGGAACGTGAAGGTTTACAAAATATCTTAACTGAACGGAAGATAATCCGTGCTGCACAAGCAGAAAATAAGGATTTACCAGATCTCCCCCTCTTACAACTGCAAAAATAATTCTTGAAGGAGGAATTATTAGCTACGATACCAATATTAAAACGGGCGGTATCGGTATGGAATATTTTGGTATTGGTGCATCAGAGCTATACAGAGAGGATGCGATTTCAATCTATTTGCGCGCTGTTGATGTACGAACAGGACAGGTATTACTCTCAGTCGCCACCAGCAAAAAAGTACTTAGCCAAGAAATGCGCGCAGGCTTTTTTCGCTATGTGAGTTATAAACGACTTGCCGAAGCAGAAGCAGGCTATACAGACAATGAACCCATGAGTATTTGTGTTACTCAGGCTATCGAGAAAGCCCTTAGTGACTTAATTCTAAAAGGCATCAATAAAGGTATTTGGTCAGCTAAAACGGTGTAAGCTAAATAATGGTGCTGATTATCAGCACCATTATTTATACAACGGCTTATAAAACCCAAGCGATGTCTTACTATCTTTGCAAAGATAAACTCACAGCCATATAGTTTTGTGCCCAATTAGCAAGTTCAACTCGATTACGCGACGCTGTTTTTTTGAATGCACTATAGAGATGGGTTTTTACAGTATGGTCACTAATATTCAAACTTTCAGCAATATCACGATTACTTGCTCCTTGTGCTAGCAAATGAATAACAGATTTTTCGCGTTTAGTAAGTGAGTTTAGCTCTATTGCTGTTCCAGCGGTCTCATTATTTGTATTAAATTGGTTTCGAGAAATAGCTGACCACATATAGTTAAACACAGTGGAAATGCTCTTTGAACTAAAAAGTAGCTCGCCATTAAGCACTTTCATCAGCCCAGCAAAAATATCTTCTGGCGATTGCTCAGCAAAAAAGACACCTTTAATACCATTAAGCAGTAAATTCTTTTCACACACAGAGTTAACTTCAGCATTGAAAATAACCACAGTGTGTTTTTTGGCAAGTTGAACTAACTCAGCTGGAAGCAAGTCGAGCCAATAAGACCCTGCACTATCAATAAGATAAAGATCAAACTCCTCTCGCATTGACTCTAATGGCAGCCGCGAATCAATTTTAACGCGCACGAAGAACGCATCTAACATTTTAATTAAATATTGATAATTATGACTGCGATTTTGTGACGTTGCTTGGGCTTTTAGGAATACAGAAGTTGGCTGAATCATTTTATTTCTTCCTTGAAATATTTTCTACACAATACCTAAATAAGACACAAGCATCAACATAAAAATAAACATCTGGCAACATAATTATTAAAAAAACTCATCCTTTAGGGTTTGTTAAAACCAACCAAATAAACGATGATTCATTAACCAGCAAAGACTCTCCCTTAGTAACATTAAAAGTTTCTTGTGCTAATTTGTTTAAATTTCTAAAAACAACTCTTTAATTAATACTCTATCGCTATTTTTAGCATGGGTTTGCAAAGCACGTATGAAATCCATAGAAGTTGCTGGCCGGTTAGGGTATGCATATTCTCTCCAAACAGACTTAAGTGCTTTTATAATGACTTCATCGCCCACTTTTTCTCTGAGTCTTGCAAAAACAATCGTTGCTTTAGAATATTGATCATAATTTTTTGTTGAGTTTACAAGTGCTTGTTTAGCTAAAGTGTCAACCCTTAAAGCTTGCTTATATCGCCTAGTTTCGTAGTCAACGAGTGCATTCATCGCCGCTTTTCCATAGCGTTTTTCTATCATGACCAACTCTATGT
The DNA here is from genome assembly GCF_045040605.1 of Pseudoalteromonas sp. PB2-1. Lineage (NCBI taxonomy): Bacteria > Pseudomonadati > Pseudomonadota > Gammaproteobacteria > Alteromonadales > Pseudoalteromonadaceae > Pseudoalteromonas > Pseudoalteromonas sp. PB2-1. Next base: position 162,752 of record NZ_CP090668.1, on the reverse strand, counting down.
ACTTCGCCATCGACTCAACTAAAAAGGCGCTGTCATCAGGAACGCTGTTACCTATATCGTGACCAAACCACTGATGAGCCGTTTCATGAACTGCGCGCCGATAGCGCTGATCAAAACCAGCATCAAAACTAGGGAATGCCCTAAACCCCACATTATTTTCAATAAGTATAATCTCAGGTAAAGCATAACCCGCTCCACCAAACTTGGGCGCGGCAACCATGCTCAATGTCTTTGCTTTATAAGCAACAATATTATCTTTAAACCAAGTCAGTGTATCTTTCATCGCCTGTAAATTAACGGCTATTGAATCGGCTGGTTCCGTAAGCGTTTTTCGATTTGCATATATTTGTAGTTTTACCTCACCTAGTTGCTCGCTTATCGGTGAGCTTGGAAGCGTAAGCCATGCAGGTAGATTATTAAATGCCGAATCGGTTTTAAACTTAAAAACTTCGCGATTATCTTCGCGTTGATGGGCTATTCGAGTGCCCTGCGTCACAACATAGTAGCCTGATGCGGTTGATACCGTACTCGACATAGTTATGCGATCATACCTTGATGGTCGATTTTCCTTAACAGCAAGCAGCTCTGAAGGTAAGGAACTTGTCCTAGCGAACAAACCATGCTTTTCCCTAAGGTGCTTGTCTATTAGTTCGTAATTAACCTGATACCCAATCGTTGGCAACACAGGAACAGCACGAATATAACTAAACTCAGGAGTAATAATTTGATGCCCCACTGCGGGCCAAAGCTTTGCTTGGTGAATTTCAAACTGCGTGGTGAGTATTTTTATTTCACCGGGTTTTATAGCATCCTCAAACTCATACACCGCTTGATTTAATGATGGGTAAAAAGCAGCTTTCCTTGCACCAGTTATTTTTATGTCTGCCCATTTATAAAAGCCTGCGCGACCAACTAGGATACGTTTTATAGCAGTAGAATGAGGGTTGGTTAGAGTATATTTAAGTTCAAATTGTGCAAACTGTTTGTCAGGATAAAAGTCTATATTAGCATCAATATGACTAATGATTGGTTGCTCTTTATATTTCCAATTCACAAATGTGCTTTCATAGTTGGCTTTAAATGCTTCACGTTTATGTGAGTTAGTTAACGGCTTTTCTGCCACTAAATTAAAATGCAACTGCGCAAATAAATAAACAGATAAAAAGACTGGCAGCGCTAACCATGTGTCTTTCACTTTTACGGCCCGTCTTCCAAGCCCAGCCCCACGATGATTATAAAGCTGGCTTATGACAACAAAACTGAGTATCGCGACAATCCACACGCTCATATATGGCCAATAACTGTTTAAACTAGCTCTGTATCCCCAAAACTCGCTAGGTGCTTGTAATGGTGTCCAAGCTAAGCTCCAAAAAGTATGTGTGAGACCAAAGGAAGTCATTACTGGCGTAAACTTGAGTATTAAGATAACAATAACAACTAAGCCAGCGACTAAAGGCGAACGGCAAATATTGAAAATGCACACGCTCACCCAAGCAACGAATGTAAGTGGTAACAGCATTAGAGCGAGTATATAAATATGCTGACTAGCATGGTACTCACTGCCAGCAAACCACTCAGCAAAAGAAGCTCCTAAAAAGCTCATCACAGAAAAAACAATTGCTAAAGTCGCCACCGTGAATAATTGGCTGTGTAAGAGCGTTGCCGTTTTTACTGGCGATGCAGCAATCAGTTCAGCCATATGAAACCGTTTTGCCGCACAACTAACCTGCCAACTCCAAAGGACAAGTAATAAACAGCCAATGAGCAAATGCATATCAAACGCATAATGATTAATTGCATCGATACTCGTAGGGCTAACCACACTCATTGCTTCTGCATATTCAAAAGAAGACGCAACGCTGTTAAATACAATGACTGACCACAATACTAAAGTCAGTTGTGTTATAGGGAGCTTGAGTACATTTAAAATTGAAACTTTATAAAGTGTTAAAAATATGAAGCAATTATGCCCTTTTGGGGCAATACCCTTGTATAGCACTTGTAAATTTAAGACTGGCTCTGAGGCCTTTGTACCTTGTTTAATATTTTTCTTAGTGGTGCGAACTGCCACAATATAGATAACAATTGTAAGTGTTACTACCATCAACCGATTTATTACAAGCGCCCAATATTGAGGCTCTACGAAGCCCGCAATAATCGTGGAGTAAGCAAAAGGATCAAGCCAAATAGATGCCTGATATAAAGACTCACTTATAATACCACTACCTGCCAAAATGGGATTGCCGGTAATACTTGCGAAAAACAAATAACCAACCCATATGGCACCCAGAATAGTGTAAGTTACCAATGTACTTTGAAACCGCTTACAAACCCAAAAAGCCAAAACCACTAAAAAGCTGCAATTTGGAATAAGTAGCAAAAAACTATTTAACAATAGAGAGTTAACAGCTTCCCAATCCAAGCCTTGCACTCTTAACTGCCAATGCCAAACTATCAAAGATCCAATAAAAGAAATCATGATAAGACATAGTAGTAAACTCACTACACGAAACAGCTCTCTGTATTTTGACGTAATCGGGGTGACACCTATAAGCTCATCCATGTTGTGTAGTTGATCCCGTAAAAAAATAGCGGGGGCAAGTATTCCCACTAGTACGGCAAGCTGCATCATGTGTATTGATATTAAGTGTAAAGAAAATTGTTTAAGGGTATCTCCCTCTGCAATAGCCAAACCGGAAGATAACGTAAATGCAAAAAGTGGCGCAAACACACAACATAACCAAACAATAGGTTGAGTAAAAAGGTACTTTAATTCATTACGAAGTCGCATTTTTAGCCCCTTGCGATTTCAACTCATAAAAGTATTTATCTTGTAGCGTCGCAGTTGCAGCGACTGCCTCAGGTTCTGGGCATTGAGGGGCGTAAACACGAAATATAGGCTTACCATAACGATAACTTTTGCTTAATACTAAGGAGCCTGCAGGTAGCTCTGATGGTAAGCGTTTCAATAACCAAACATTACCTGCCAGTTGATTCACTAGTTCATCAACACTGCCACTTTGAATGAGTTTGCCTTGATTAATCATTGCGACAAAGCGGCACTGATTTTCTATATCTTCAACAATATGGGTAGATAATAAGACTAAACGCTCTTTGCTAATTGAAACCAATAAGTTATTAAGGCTCTCACGCTCGGCAGGATCAAGGCCTGCGGTTGGCTCATCTAAAATAATGAGTTTAGGATTACCCAGTAAGGCTTGTGCGATTCCGAAACGCTGCTTCATACCACCAGAAAATTTACTTACTTTTTTGTTTGCAAACCCTGTTAAATTTAAAAGTGACAGTAATTCATTAATTTGTCGCTTTCGTTGCTCTGAATTAAGGCCTTTCAATATGGCAATATGCTCTAACAAAGCATGACAACTCATTGCAGGATAAACACCAAACTGCTGTGGTAAATAGCCAAGCTGCTTACGCAATTCATCTGGGGACTCTAAAATATTTAAACCATCAAAATTAATATGACCTGTGTCTACATTTTGTAAGCAGGCTAATGTTCGCATTAAGCTTGATTTTCCTGCTCCATTTGGCCCAAGTAAACCCACCATTCCTTTGGGCAAATGGATTGTTATGTCATTTAATGCATGTGTGCCATCTGCATATTTCTTATTAATATTTGTGAGTGTAAGCATAGGTACATTCCTTAATTAACGAATCGTTACATTAAGTGACTGTAACCAAGTCGGTAAGGGAATTATGATCAAACTATAAAAGCACAGGATGAAAGTAAGTATTTAGCGTTCATCAGTAAAAATAGTACGTTCATCATTACATTCGTGCATCAACAACGAAAATCATTAATCTTACTTAGGTATATAAGGGCATGAAATAGAATGACTTTAACTATGCTCATAGGTCATCATGTATTAAGCTGGTGTGTTAGGTTGTAAAAATAAAATGGAGTGGCGTTTGCGGGCTATTTTTTCTCTTCTATCAGGCAATTCAAATAACAAATATTTGGTTGCTTTGCTGCCAGTATTTGCAGCCATTTTGCTTGAAGGTCATACACGCTACCTGTCGTTAAGGCTTGACTCCCCTGCTTTATATTTAAAAATAAATCTGCAACTGTTATTGGAATGCCTGCCCTTTTTAATTGCCCATCTTTTAACATTCAAGGGAACATATAAAAGCCCAACCTTGGTGTGGCTTACAGGCTTCACTCTGTATCCGCTCAGCATATATACACTTGCTCTAGTTTCTTCAACTTACGCTCAATGGCAATACTTAAGCGTACAATGTTGGATTTTGTGCTCGTTAGCCAGCTTACTTTGGCTGGTTTCACAGCGTAATAAGACCAATAAAAACAGCTTAATTGCTAGGTGGTTTATCTCTTTTATATCATTAGATAACGTGGTGCTGATGATACTGATTTGCTGGGCTTTTTTGTTCGCAGGTATACTTAATAGTCATCAAGACCCTTTATTAAATCAACCATTCGAACTAATTTTTGATGTTGGCAAATTCTTTTCAGAGCTTAATCAGTTTTTATTTTACTTTCTTCAACTTGGCGTTTATGCCGTTATCATATACAGCTTATATTTAATAAATCGCTACGTGCTTATTCGTCATTTATTAGCAAACTACGGTGTCTTCACTTTTGTGGCCTCATGTCTCATTTTTATGGCTACACTAACCCCGTTACTTATCGCACTGGTGCTAATATTACCTATTAATGATTTACCACAACATATTGCGAATCTAACACCCAGTGGTAACCAAAATATTTTTGCTAAATATAATTATCAGTTTATGTTTTTCTTTTTGATCATTACTACACCTATCATCCTTGCTTTTGAAAGACAGCAACAGCAAAGTAAATTAAATGAAATAGCAAAACAGCAAACCAAAACCGAATTAAAACTTCTTCAACAACAAGTTAACCCACATTTTTTATTTAACACCCTAAATAATTTATATGCACTCACGCTCACAAAATCAGAGCATGCGCCACAGTTGGTTATGCATTTAGCAGATTTATTAAGATACACTGTCTATGAAGGACAAAAGCCAGTGGTTTTATTAGAAAAAGAATTAGCATACCTAAAAAGCTTTATAGAGCTACAAAAAATTAGAAGCGCAAACAAATACTTATTTAACCTAACCTGGCCTGATAGAGTCGACGAGCTTCATATAGCGCCTTTATTACTGATTATAATCGTCGAAAATGCCATTAAACACGGTGTAGAACCTGCATCGGACTCAACAAAAGTAACACTCGCAATTACTATAAATGACACTGTGCTAACACTCTTTTGTGAAAACTCTATAAATACCCAAACTGAAAAAAGCCACCTAGGCATGGGGCTTAGTAATCTGCAAAAAAGACTAGAACTGTTATACCCAAATAAACATACCTTAACAGCTAAAAAACACGCGACACATTGGCAGACAACCTTAACTTTGGAGTTATCATAATGATAAGAGCAATCATCGTTGACGATGAACCCCTTGCCCATCAAGTGATTGAACATCACCTACAGACACATTCTGATATTAAGATTATAGCTCAATATGTTAGCGCAAAAGATGCCCTTTATGGGTTAGCTAAATCCACTGTTGACTTAGTGTTTTTAGATATAAATATGCCAGAGCTAACAGGAATCGAATTATTAAGAACTTTGGCACACCCTCCCCAAGTCATCATTGTAAGCGCGTACCAAGAATACGCTATAACAGGGTTTGAATTGAATGTGACAGATTACTTACTCAAACCCGTGTCTGCGCCAAGGCTTGAACAGGCTCTCAATAAGGTGCGTGAGCATTTAGTTAAACCAAATATAATTGAGCCTAATAACATTACGCTTAAAGTAGATAGAGAAAAACGAAAGTTTAACTTAGATTCTATTGAGTATATTGAGGCATATGGCAACTATGTGAAGGTGCATCAAGCTGAGCAAGTAACACTTGCGAGCACAACACTAAAACAGCTTAGTGAACAGCTATCCCATTCATTTACCCAAATTCATAAATCGTTTTTAGTAAACAAACAAAAGGTGATAGCTGTAAACAGTGAATTTGTTGAACTAAATACAGGTAAAACCCTGAAAATAGGTAAATCTTTTAAAGATCTTTCACAAACTCTACTTTAAAGGTATTCAAATAAATAGTCGGCAAGTAACTTATGCTCTTGGGCTTGCCAATGCACGCCCTCTGTTTGGCAAGGAATAAGGAGGGCATAACCATTTATAAAGTGACACTCATGGCGTTCTGTGACTAATTTATACTCAACTGTTAATTGCTTCGCTTTTTTGGCAGCGCCCGCATAGATAGACTGATAAGCCCCAACCTCATAAACCGCAGATGGACTCAGCACCACTATTTTAGGCATCTCTCGATGCAGATAATGATTTTCGATGTCGACTATTAACGTATCCAGTGCTTTGGCAATATCATCGGCTGCTAATCCAAAACGACGCTTTAAATCATTTGTACCTAGCTGAATAATGATGACATCAACATGATACGCTCTAAGATATGGCTCTAAGTACTTAACACCTAATTTATCACCACTAAATGGTGGCTCATCAGCTATCGTACGATTTGGTAGTCCAGCTTCAATAACCAAATGCCCTGCACCGAGCTTGTCTGCAAGCAAACATGGCCAACGTGTATGTTCGTCAAAGCGCTTACCATCTAACGGTGAAATCCCATAGGTATTAGAATCACCAAAACAAAGAATATTCATTAAAATGGATTCAGGGTATAGCCCTGCTGCTGTAGTTGTGCGTGCGCTGTCATGGCAGATAATGCCATTTGCACACCAGGCATCAGTTGCTCTTGCTTAACTTGCATATGTGTTGCCGACTGACCACATACATAAACAACGGTGTTGTGCGCGAGTAATTGTGAGATCAATTGTTGGTTTTTATTATCGCTATTAAAACGTTGCTTATAAGCACCCGTTTTGAGTAGATCCACACTTGCACTGCCATGCACAACCAAAGCAAGTTGAATGTTTTCTGGTTTCACACCATGAGCAATGTGCATATTAATAAAACGTGCTAGCGAGTTAATACTGTTATTTTGCTTACCTTTTTCTGCAGCATCGGCCACATCAAAGGCAATTTTAAACCTTGTTTGCTCATCAATAGCCGTATGATTTGGCACAGTATAATAAAAACCAAATCCTTTAATCGTGGGCTCTTTTTGCTCTGCATGACTTAAACTTGCTACCAATGCGAGAGATAAACCCAACAATGTTAATTTCATAAATAACCCTGTTGTTTTTTATCTCTAGCCTAACCTTTTTTTCTGATTTTAACTAGCCTCAATATGCTGATGCGCTTTAAAGGTCATGCCTAAATAATTAAAGGTATTTTTAAACATATCTATAAACGCACTTGGCGCGTTAACCGAACCTGCATTTGATAGCAGTGAGAACTGTTTTTCACGAAGCGTTCTAAGCTTAGGTCTGAGAATTTCATCGTCCATATAATCAGTAATACGGTCTAAAAAAGCTTTAAATTGTGGTGTTGTGTTATACCAATAAACAGGAGAGGCTATCACCCAATGTTGATAGCTTAAAAGAGCCTCAAAAACGGCATAAAAGTCATCATTTTTATACTGTTTATCGTAGCGATAAGCTGAAATAATGTAATCATCAAGACAGATGATATCTCCTCCATATTGCTTTTTATAATCATTAACTTGTAAGCTCGTATTTCCTTGTTTTCTTGCACTTGAATAAATGATTACTGTATTCTCAATCGGTTTTTGTTGCATTATTATTGCTCCTTTTTTTATGATGTGCGCAGCGTAAAACCTCAAGCTAACTTTAGGTCAACACTTTGGAGCAAATTATGTCAGGATCAGAAAAAAAACTCGTTGATGCAAACCTATCGGTTGGCTTTGTGGCTAAGCGCAGTGGCGTTAAAGTCTCAACGCTGCATTTTTATGAAACAAAAGGCTTAATCCGTAGTTGGCGTAATAATGGCAATCAGCGTCGTTATAAGCCTGACGTACTGCGCCGTATCGCCGTGATAAAGGCAGCACAGGCCATGGGCATTACCCTAGAAGCTATAAAGCACACACTAAGTACTCTACCTGAGCAACGCACACCAACGAAACAAGACTGGGCAGAACTTTCAAAACGCTGGCAAACTCAATTAGATGAAAAAATTCACTATATGCAACGACTCAGAGATCGAGTCAACGGCTGTATTGGCTGTGGCTGTTTATCTATGGCTAAGTGCCCTATTTATAATAAAGAAGATCATTTAGGTGAAGAACACTCGGGTGCCGTACTTTTAGAAAGAGATTAGCTTTGTTATCTGGTGACTAAACTTTCTTTATATATTACAATGTTTTAATAGCATAAATGAAAGGAATCTAATCATGGATAACAGTAATAAAAACCCACCGAAGATCAGCAATGCCCTTAAAACAGTGGATAACAAAGAGCTAAAAAGTACCGGCTTTTGGCTCAATCAAGTTTTTTTAGTGCTATCAACTGTTTTTGGTGTTTATCTCGCAGCGCAAAGTGGTTTAGAACAAGCGCTAAAGTTTGATACTTTTAGCAAGATGGAAGATAACTATTACCTTCGTATTTCTTTGTACGATGAAGTGAAGGATAATGCAGATAATCTTAGTAAGTTTGCGGCCTTATTGGCTAAAAGCCCCCCCAAGTCTGAGCTTGAATATAATAAGCCAACAATCGAAAAGTATATTTGGCAAACAATGCAATATTCGCCCACAACATTAGAAACACCGAGCGAGTTTCTAACTCAAGTGCGTCGCTTTTACAGTAAGAGTCAATTTATTATAGATGCCGCAATAAACCGAAAAATGTCAGCCAAATATGCATCTGAAGAGCTGAAAAAAGCAGTAGCGATAATTGAAAATCAAACCTTGCCGAACCTACAAAGCAGTGCAGCATTACTTAAAACTGAGCTAAGTAAAAACGGGATCGATATCGGCACGTTAAAAGGGAATAACAACTAATAAAAAAGGGCATGCACCGCATGCCCTCAAATATTTTAGTCTAGGCCGTTTAAACCATCTCTTGCAGCTTGATATAAAGCGCCCAGCGTCGAGTCGAATGCCCATTTAATCACACTGTATGTTAGCTCCACTGCCTTACCAATCACTTTCCCAGCAAAAACCAGCATATGACCAATTAAGCCCAAAGTCTGAGATGCAAATGAAGCAGACGCTTTAGCAATCTTATCTAATGTGCGAGCCAACATATCGTAAAAAGTTAAACCCGTACCAATTGCCGCTTGTGCCGCCACAGCACTGTAATAACCCGCATCTTTTAATAAAGTGACTAACGCAGCTCCTAATTTATCGGCCCAATGGGCATTAAATGATGCTTGGTTTCTATCTTCAAAGTTGAGTCTTACCGGCGTATTAAGGTAATGGTTTGCTTTAACGGTTAAGTTATTCCAATCACTACTATTGGCAGTATTTACGTAACCTGGGTTTCCGCTAAGCTTATGTGCCGCACCTTTAAGACCTTGGCCGCTGTCTAGGCGTATTTCTTGACCGTTATAAGGTGCATGAGAAAATGGCCATAACGGTACTTTAGTTACCGGATCAGCACCATGCGTACATCGGTAAATGTGATCTATTCTTGAAGTAGCCGATCTTGAGAAGTCTTCTAAACCTACCCTTGGCGAACCAAATGTATAAAGTTTTACTGGTAACGAATATTCGGCTTTAATCCAATCGGCAGCCAGCGTTGCTAAAGCGCCCCCTAAGCTGTGGCCAACTAAATGAACACCCGCTGTAATTTTATCTCTTACATTCGCTGCCATAAACTCTTGAAGAGCTGGCTTCATTGTATAAAACGTTTTATTAAAACCAGCATGAACCATGCTGCCGTTAGCGCCACCACTTAAACCGAAATGTGCATCAGTTAGGCCGTCTCTCAGTGAAGCAGTTCCGCGAATGGTAATAACTGAATGCCCTTGGAATGCATTTTTACCATGTGCAACCAGACCAAAGCCTGTGCTTAAGCCAAATAGGTGAGAGAAAAAGCCGCCTGAAACGCCCTGTATAGACTTACTATTGATAGAGAAATCAAACTGGTCTCGCAAAGACGCATGCAACAGCCCATTTAAAAGTTTTGTATTTTTTAATTCTTTAGCATCATAGGCAAGTGACGCTAATTGAACTGCTTGAGTAGGTGTTAACGTATTCATTTTAAATCCCTTTATTGGTTTTAAACGTTAGAGCTTACAAGTGGTAAAAACAGCAAATGTATGCTGCTTATCTTCTTTAGCCGCTATATCATATGTTTGTGGTTCATGTGCGATATCACACACCAAATCATTCAAGTACTCGGTGAGTGTATCTTTGTGCTCATAAGGAAATACTCTAACAGCCCAAATAGTTACTTCCTCTGCATTTTCATCTAATGTGTAAATATGTTGAATAACAGATTCATTGTCGAACATGTTTGATGGCTTTGATGTTTTGATCACTTTTTCAGGAAAAGAAAAACGGCCATCAGTACCCGTTGTTACTTCATCAATATAATCATCGCCATAATTTAGTTTACGAAATACCTTTTTACCAGCAACAGGCTGCTCTTCGTATAGCAAACGACCTTCAACCGACGCTGATAGTTCAAACTCTTCCTTACTAAAAAAACCAAACATATTTGCAAAAACCTGTGTTGTAGTAAATAAAATTAGCAACGCCACTGCTGCAATAAGCATTGGCAATTTAAATCGCTCTATTAACAATATAATCTCCTTAAAATCACAACTCACAAGCGCCATAGATTGTAAAATAATGATCTAATGCTTCTTTAATAGGCACATCATAGGTGTGTGGTTTCTTAGCAACATCACACCGTAACCCATTAAGAAGCTCCCTTAGCGTTTCACTATTTTCATAAATTGAAATACCCGCATACCACAGTACAATGCCTTCGGGTGTGCCATTTTCAAGGTACACATGCTGAATTAGTGCATCATTATCAAACATATTTGATTTCTTCGAGGTGTGAATTCGCTTTTCATCAAAGGCGAAAAAGCCGTCATCATTTGTTATTGTTTCATCTATGTACTCGTCGCCATAGGTGAGTGAACGAATAACTTTTGTATTTACAACGGGCACCCCGTTATCTAATAAAACCCCCTTAATAGGAGCCGATAACAAAAAATCATCTTTATTAAACAAACCAAAAATATTTGCAAAAGCGTGTGAGCCAGAGAATAAAGCCATAATAGCCACGATTATTCCCAACAATGAACACTTTAACCGCGGCAACAGCAAAACTCCTTTTTAGCACTCAGATAAAAATAGGCTCTGTAATTAAGCTACTTTAAACGTGAAATAAGAATCTATAATGACTTAAGTACGCTTTAAAGGCTAAACACACTAATACAGCTAAAAAATATAATTATTTATTCTAATAAGGTACAAGTCGGATAACAAGCAAATTGCGCAAAAAAGATACTGAAAATTTACTTAAACTTAATTAAAAAACAGCTCATAAATAACTTTGCATATCACACTAAAGCCTATTCCCATCATGAGTATATACCCAAAAAACAGCCCAATAGCCCCTGCTGATGGATCCTTTTTTACATCAATTTTTAAACACAAGGAGCAAAAAACAATAAAGATAATAAAGTTAGCAATAATCCCAACAATATAAGCTTCTCCAAATAACGGGGCGACCCCCGCCAGCGCTGCACCCAGCGTAATAAGCAGGCCAGAAGGTGCTTTTTTAAATGAACTATGATGTTCAATAACCTTTATCACAAGCGTTATTATCATGAGGATTAAAAAGTACAATGTAGGCCACAATGCGTTATATAAATAATCTACACTAAATAGCTGGCTCACTGTAAAAGCGCTTTCATCGTTTGCAGGGGGGATAGCAGTCTGTGCGGCCTCTACGGGGTCATCCATAAAAAAGTACGCAATTGCCATAGCAATTAATTTTATAATCCCAAAAAAGATAAAGCCTGCAATTGTAAAGCTGATCGCATCATCCTTTGTGACAGGTTTTTTGGCTTTACTTGCCAAAATTACAGCGAGTAATAACCCCAATACCCAGACCCCACCTAGGTAAAGTAGCGCCTCAAAAAACTGGCTAAAATAGAAAACAGATACCCCAGGGGTGACAAACAAAAATAGAGCATCATCATTTTTGACCGGTGTATCTGTCATAGGGTGAAATTCTGGCTGTTTAAACAGAGCCAAATAAACAAACAACGGCTGTAAAACCAGCATTAACATACATGTATTAATTAATGTCACACATCATCCTTGAAACTAAGTTTTTTGCTAGCAAAGGCCTGTCTAAATTCCTGTTAAAGATTAATCTTTTGAAAGTAGGTTTTTAATTTTAACAACCCAGATTCAAGCTCAAACTGTTGTATTTTAGGGTTTTTAAACTTAAATCCATTGGAAATATGCGTATTAATCATAGCAGCCATGCCTTCAAAGCCTAAAGGCGCACTCGCGACTAAATCAGTCAGCAAAGGCTCAATTAGTGGCTGATGCTCTTCAATTAAATCAGGCTTGTTGTAAACATCGTTTACAAGCTGTGTGAGAGTTTGTTGGTGTTGTTGTTCCATAATTGTCTCTATAACTCCATGTTATTTAATTTTTTATGTTGTTTTGTTCAGCAAGTGCAAGTAACTCCGCGGCACGCTCTTTGTGATAGTTAATCAACGTGTTTTCATATACATACTGAGCATGTTCACCCATTGCAGCCCAGTTCTGCTGGGCCTTATACAAATATGCTAATTCCAAATGTGCAGCGGTTATTAAAGAGTTCGGCCGCTCGATATCTAATGTGATAAGCTCTTTATAAAGTGACATGGCATAATTTATATCTTGCTCCACAAACGTACCTGTCCTATATAACCATGCAAGTATTGAGTATGCTTTGGGTTCTTTTTTTTCCATTCTTTTTTTGGCTTCAGCAATTAAACGAGAGCCATCACCAATATGCATACTTAATGTTACTAAAGAATTCCAGTATCCCATCTCAATCGCTTTCTCACACCAAAGCTCTAGTTTTTCAGGTGCATTAATCAAACTTTTGTGGCATTGCTCTGCGGCTACTTCTCCCGTTAAGTCTGGATCATTAATATCTATTGAATTATCCCATCTTGGGCCTGCGGCATATAGGAGGGGCGAAAATACACACAGTAAAAAAAGAATTCTAAACATATTACTTCTCAAGCAACTTTTTTTCGGGAAGATGTACTGTATAAGAAGAAAAAGGAGAAGGTATGAAAGATCCCTTTCTTGAAAAGTAAACTTTTCTCAAAGATTTATCAGCATTAGACTGGCCTTCACAAACCCCATTATTAAAGCACGTTACTCCACCAATATACTCTATAAGACTAATGCTACTTACATTTAAACCTAGCATTATTGAATCGATACCAATATGTTTATTACCTGCGTTAAATGCGTGATATCGATGCATAAAAGCAACAATACGGGTACTTTGAGTTCGTTTTAATTCGGCATTAAAAATATTCGCCCACATTTGATTTCTTTGAATATGAGAATCCATACAGGTACTGTTGTCTGCTTGCTCCCAGTTACAGCGTCCATCGATTTCATCCATCATTTCAGTTGACATATCTAATGGAACAATCTTCATCCCTAATGAGTTGGCCGCTCTCACTAATTCACTGTAACCAGTACTCGCAGCATCATTCCAGTTCCAGTCTTCTTGGAAATGTTTTTTTATAGCATCAAAACCCTTTCCAGTTCGCTGATAGAACTCTATTTTATCTTTAATGTATAAAGGCAACATTTCCATTGCAAAGTGGGTAAAACCTGCAGTTTTTAGCTGTTTAAGTGCCTTAATTGCCTCATATTTATACGATAGAGGATTGTGACTAGACTCTGCAATTATCACCAAGCGGGCATTTCCTGCCATTGTTTTATAGTTAACATCCGTGTTTATTTTACTCATATATTCCCTATCCATTTTATTAAAGCTCTTCAGTAAGCTCTTAGGTATTATTTACACCAACCAATACTGTCGCTTATTGTGGCTACCTCTTTTTTATGTTCAGTCAGCCAAGACTCGATAGCTAATGACGATTTAAATTCAGACCCTGTACCTGGCCAGTAAAAATTTCCACTTTCATCAACACAAAGTGCTATATAGACAGGCTCTGAATTAAAAATAACATCTTCTCCAGCCTCAACATACATATCATAGTTTAAGCTCTTGATAGGTTTGCCTTTGTAAGTAGAGAGTACATCCGCATAATAAACATGCTTTTCCGAATTATCACCTTCTTGAAAAGCCTCTACTTTAGTGATTTTAACTTTAGCAAGAAACTGAACATTTTCTGATGCTACTTTGAACCCATTTAGCTCTAAGCTTTCAGTAACGTTAGCTAATACAGGCTTAGTTAAAGCCAAAAAAGCGAATACAATGATAAATATTTTTTTCATTAGGCCTCACTTCCTGCGACTGATGCATTTTGTGTATAAATAGGCAAACTCGCTGACAATGAATCAAAGCTAGTCGGAACTACAAAGTCATCCCATACATCCTTTTTATACTTTGCTACATTAACACTGTTACTTTGATTGCCACCCAACATATATAAATAATTACCATCAACACTTTGACCTACTACAAACGCAACATGACCCCCACCCTTTCTAGATTTTATACCTATAGCGCCGTAAACTGGTTTACTAATAGGTTTGCCAAAGTTGATCCACTCTTTAGCTCTGAAAGCATTTTTTACCGGGTCCATGTTATTTTGCTGCATAACCCAAGCAACAAACGAGCCGCACCAAGCATTTTGCCCACCACTATCATCAGTACCCCAAAACTTTGATGCCTTGAAATACTCTAAGATACGCGGATTTGCTTTTTTGCCAGCGACTTCTGTCTCTCCAACTTCAGCATAAGCTGTTTTCATCCAAAATGCAGTTGTCACTGGCATAACTGGAGGCGTTTTAACTTTACTTAGCAAAGCCAAACCCGCTAGTTTCTCGTTGATCTTTTTGTGAGTTCGGCCATTTGGGTCTATTTTTCCATCTGGACGCACCATACCTAGAACTTTGCTTTGAAACTGTTTAATTGCGGCAACAGTTTTAGAGTTTTCTGGGCGAGAACCTAAACGTCCGTCCACTGCTAATGCGTTTGTTGGTGAGATAAGTTTTAGTAATTTATTTAAAGCGGTTTGTACTGTTTTTACATCGACTGGGGTATTAACACCACCTAGTCCAACAGATTGGGTTATTCTTATTGCTGACATGTGAAGGTCCTTTTCATGTATTTATTTTCAAAGCCATTTCATATTAACGTTCGACGAAATGGCTTATTTAGTACCTAGGGATACTCAATTGATTATTAATTAAAGTAGTTAACCGCCTGAAGCATTAATTCTTATGTAGTTCATTAGACATAGAGACAATATCTGCCATTATGCGTTTCTCGCCCAATTCAGCCAGAAAGTTCAAATGCTCAATCGCCTTTACTTTCTGCAAATTTTCAAGCTTATTTACACCACCAAGAGCCAACGCGGGAACAAACGCATACATTTCATCAGCTTCTAAGGGGCCAAGCTTCTTAAGTGCTTGTTCAAACAAAGGCTTTTCGTCAACACCTTTTTGATCAAATGACTCTTTACTTTGAACTGCAAAAAATAAGTCAATTGAACGTTCCTCCCCTCGCTCCTTTAATTTTTCAGAGTAATCTGTTGGGAAAATCATGCCAAAGTTTGAATTAACATCTATACTCTGACCTGATGTCTTCCCCCAAACAATTAAATCTCCAAAGGCACCGCGGCCAATAACATAATATTTATCTAACCCGTTTTTTTCACGTTCAGCGAATTCGGTGCCCTCAAGCCATGTTTGTAAAATATCATGGTAATCCTGTGGGTTAACAATCCAAAAAATGCCATCACCCCAGCCACAAAAACCATACTCTTGCCAGTATTCAAGCAAACGTTCAGGAAGTTTGCCTTTAAAAAATTCAAGCGTTTCATTGCTTGGCATTGTCGCTTTTATCGCGGGACCAAATCCCGCATAATTGTAAAAGTTATCAAAAAACTTATTCATTTATTTACACCTATGTAAATCTACATTCATCTTAGCATCTGGTCCTATCTCTTCGAGTGCTTTTTGAGCCTGAGCATCCATTTTTGCGACACGGCTTCCATCTAATTTATTGCCTGCAGTATCTCTACCATTATTCTTCCACTGTGAACCAATTGACTTATTGACACTTGCATCGCCTAAGTCCACTACACTATCATAACCGCCAGCTATCATATCAGGGTTGTGAAGAGCATTAAGGGTTTTCATGTCTACTTCAGCTAACTCTTTAGCCTTGTGAGCAGCTTCATCACCAAAAAACTCTCCACTAGCAATCAGTTCATCCTTATATTTATTTATCAATTTAAATCGGAACTTTTCTCGTGCCTCTTGTTGAGCAGCCCCCGTGCCTTGACGGCCAATTTTTTTGTATGCCTCACGATTATCTAAGTACTCTTTAACTGTCATGTCGTTAATACCATCTTGCTGGCCTTTCAATTGACGATCATACTCAGCATCTGTACCTTTTTTATTCTTTTTGAAACAAGCAACTTTATGTAAGTCCATTTCTCTAGCTGCTTTTTTAGCTGCCTGAGTCACCGTTGTTTGTGCCGCATCTGCGACATCATCTAACTTTTTAACCGCAGGCTCGAGTGCTTTGTCAGCTACTCTCCCAGGTATAAGTGCAATACCCGCTGTTGCAACCCCAGCGGCTGTGACGCCTGTTTCTACCATTTGGGTTATTGCCTCAGCAGCATCTGCAAACCCTTCTACGAACCACTCTACGGGCACAATTGCAACTGGGGTTATTGCATCAGCCATAGGGTCGTTATGATCATACGCAGGCACTTCAATTGTTTTAGTTTCCTTACAACTCAACCCCAACGGATCCACCCAATTCACTGGATTAGGCGCATACTGATAATGATTAATACCACCAACCAAGCCAATCGGGTCTTGGTTTATAAAACGTTGTTGTTTGGGGCTGTAATAGCGGTAGCGGTTGTAGTGAAGGCCACTTTCTTCATCAAAATACTGCCCTTGAAAACGTATTGGTTGAGTGAAGCTGTTTTTAATAGATGCCTCAGGCTCTTCATAGCCATACACATCCGCGTGATTTTGCCATACCACTTCTGCGTTGTTGTTAGTTACAAAACGTGGGGTGTTGAGCTGGTCTAGGTGGTAGTAATACACCTCACCTTGTTTAATCAGTGCGATTGGGTGAAATTGATTGGGTAGGTTGATGTACCAGGTATATTCGCCGTGTTGGTATTCGCCAATTAGCTGGTCGTTATCCCAAATGTAATCAATCTTGCCATGCTCGGTATGCTTGGCAATGCGTCGACCCAATGGGTCGTAGTCGTAATGAGTGAGCGTACCATTGTTATTAAAGCTGCTTAATTGGTTGAACGCATTGTATTCACGGTGTGTTTTAATACCTTTACCGGTTTCACGAATTTGGTTACCACATTCATCGTAATGAAAGTCGCTGTCGCCAAAGTGTGTTAGGCGGTCTGCTTCGGTTGCAGTTTGAATGACAGTATCATCGGTTAAATCACTATCATCTGATGCTCTAACCGAATCATTATTTTCAACGAGATTAATTACATCACTGGTATCAGCTTGCTGGTCGGTTAATTCGCCATTTTTTAGTTTTGATTGGCTAACAGGGTTACCAAAGCTGTCCCACTGGTATTGGGTAGTCGTATCAACCTCAGCGCTTGCTAGGTTTTGCTTAATTAACTGACCAAGGCTGTTGTATTCAAAATTAATGTTATGACTACTAACCCCTTCTTCTTTACGCGCAATTAACTGGTTAACACTGTCGTAATTGTATGTACAGGTATCGAATAGTGCTTGCGCAGAATGGGTTAACTGCTGCTGTGTTAAGCGGTTGAATACATCAAACTGTTGAGTAAGGGTGACCTCATTACCAAAGTGCTGTGTTTGAATGTTATTTTGGCTGTCGTAACCAAGTTCAACCAGTTTTGTTAAATCGCCACTGGCCTGTTTTACTTGAATTGCACTAAGCTGACCAAATTCATTGTAGTGATAATCAAGCGTTGTTGAGTCTGGCAGAGTGAGAGACTGCCTTCTACCATAGTCATCATAGGTGTATGCAAGTTTATGTGTTTGATGTTGATTATGAATTTGCTCAACACCGATTAATCGCCCACCTTTATCAAACGCTTGTTTTATCGTTGATTGCGCATTATGAGCGCGAGCTATTTTGCCTTCTGCCGTGTAGGTGTAATGGTTAGCGTTATTAATGATTTGTTTGCCTGTGGCAAGGCTTGCGTGCTGCGAAATTATGCGGCCTAGTTTGTCACGCTTAATTTTTACATGGCGTTTATCGCTTTGTGTTACTGACACTAAGCGATTACAAGCATCATACTTGTATTGTTGTATCGTGCCATCAAACCCCGTTACCTGAGTTGGGTTTTCATTTGCATCGTAGTTTATACGGTATACATGGCCGTCACTGCGCTCAATTGCCGTTAAGTTGCGCTCTTTATCATAAGTTAAATGCAGTGCGCTGCCGTCGGGTTGAATAACACAATGCGGCTGGCTTAGCCCTTCAAAGTGTTGTTCTGTGGTATCGCCGTTGCTGTTTTGTGAGCTAACTAACCTACCCGCTTCATCGTATGTGAAGTATTGCTGTTGTTTATTTTCTGGATCATTTTGAGCAAACGCGGTGGTTTGCACAAGTTGCCCCTGCTCATTGTATTTATACTGAGTAAGCAGCCCTGCTTGGTTTATTGTTGCATTAATGCGGCCTAAGTTATCGTAGCTATAACGAATAAGCTCATTATTATGCTGCTTAGCAAGTAACTCACCATGCTCGTTCCACGTATATTTTAAAACATGACCGTTAGGCGTGATATGTTGCGTTAAGTTACCTTGTTGATCGTAGCTATAAAGCGCAATTCGACCATCTGCTAGGGTTTCGCTTTGCAGTAATCCAGAGGCACTGTACTTACGTTGGATCTTGTCGCCATTTGGCAAGATAGTTAACACTTGTTGGCCGAGTTGGTTATAGCCAAACTGAGTACGAGTACCATCAGGTTGAGTGACAGAGGCAAGCTGACCATACTCTGTATAGGCATACTGAGTTTGATTGCCCAAGGGGTCTGTTTGTGTCAGCTTTTGTCCAAGCGCATTGTATCCGTAGGTTGTGGTGTGACCGTTGGCATCCGTATGCTCAATCAATTTACCTTGTTCGTTATGAACAAAATGCTCTTGATTACCGCGAGAGTCGATACTGGTTGTTTTATTCCCTTGATACTCAAACTCATAGCAATAGGTATTGTCATCACCCCATTGTTTTATACATTTGGCATCGTAACCGTATGAATCCCATTCAAAATGATGACTAAAACCGCTTGCTCTGGTCCGCTTTATTAATAAATGCGCAGCATTGTACTCATAGCGCTCTTGCTCACCATGTTGATTTGTTGCCGCAACTAAATTTTGCTGTTCATCATATTCATAACGTGCCAGAGGCTGATCAATCTGAACAAGCTTATTTTGTTCATTTGTTCTATAAGCATGAACTGTTTTTAGCAGCCCTTGTTTATTATATTTTAAAACGCAACCACGTGCTTTATTCACCTCAATACGCTCTAAGCGCTCTTGAGAGTCATAATAAAAACGTGTGCTTTGGCCTTTTTCGTTAATGATCTTTTCAAGTAACCACGCAGACTCACTAGGCATAAACGTTAAGTGATGGTCATTCGGTGTTACCAACACTTGTTTGCCATTTGTTTTGTAATGTAAGGCAAGGTTACTGCTCAGCTGGTAGCTAGACTGGCCTGGTTTTACTTTTTCAAATCGATGAGTCGCACCATGTTCATCATGGTACTCTAACCAGTAAGTGCCTTTTTTCTTCGGGCCAACTTTTGGGGGTGGTAAGTAATGCTCTGTTAATTTCACCATGTAATCATGGCGCCACCCATTACCGAGCAGTGAGCGTTGATTACACTTTGATGAGCGATACAAACGTCGCCAATTAAGTGGCTTATTCGCAGCGAGCGTAAAATCCACTAACGGCAGTATTTCCTCACCCGTCAACATTGAAACAGGGTCTGAACGACATTCTTGCTCTGTAATCGGGGTTTCACTGGCAGTGGCATTGCTTGCCCCCCCGCTATTACTTGCAGGTGCTTGCGTTGCTTTTTTACCGCTACTTGAGCTGCTTTTTGATTGTGATTTTTTGGCTTGCGATGAACGAGTATTATCGCTCACTTGAATAACTGTTTTCGCTTTTTGTCGGTAACAGCTCACTGCGCCTGAGGTAAGCGCACTCACTAAGGCTGTGGCGGTTTCACGCGCCGATGCCTGCCTTGGACAATGAATACCCGCAGCTTGTAGTAGTTGAATGAGATCTAGACGTTTCGATGCATCACCACTTAATGCCGTGCCTAACTCAGCAACGTACTTGTACGCACTATCCGGCGTGCTCGTCGAAACAGGCTCAAAGCCACTGGGGGCTTTTTGCTTAGCTAACACCACACAAATTGGGTAGCTTATTCCTTGTAAAACAACTGCTCTGCTATCCATTAGTTGCACACTTCCTTACTTGTCCATAAGTATGACGCGACGGCTTGGTACTTGTTACTTTCTTGAGTTATCACTAACGCCTGAGACAAACTGTCATTGTAAAATGGGCTATTTGTCAGCGTTGCAAGGTTGATAATCCCTTCTAATGCACCTAGTTTTCCTAATTTATAATTAGGTAATTGAAAAATCGTCTGTTCATTAATTTTGTTACTTAACACTGGTAAATAATTTAACCAGTCATCACTTTCTACGCCATTTCCTGGGGCGAAAATTATATCTATTGGCTGCTCATTAAGCGATAAAACACGCTTTAGCTCCCCTTGAATAGGGTTATGCTTAGCAAGGTCTATCGAAGCAACCATCTCTGCTGATTGTAACATCCAACCAGTATTTATAAACTCGATATTAGCCGTGCTTGCAGCAACACCTAAATAATCAAACTGTTCGCGCTTATTTGCCTTAAAAACACCATCAATGGCAATCACTGTTACATTTTCAAGGCTGCTCTGTTGAGCCAGCATAAGTGCTGAATGTATACCATGACAACCTTCAAAAAACAGATGCTCTAAGGGCGTGCCAAAGCATTGCTGTAAGCTCGTTGCAAAAAGTGTTTTTAGTTCACCTTGAAACGGCAACGCAGGTAAAAGCCACATTACAGTACCATTTTGCGCGAAATCCGTTTTAAAAACAGACTTAGCTTTCATGATGCAGTCATACACAAACGCATCAGTTGAATGCCAAGGAACTACACAGCCTTCACTAGAGCCACCCTCTAATAGTAATTCTTCAGGACTGAGCTTGTACGGCGTTTCAAACTGATCAATGTTAATTTTAAATGCACTCAATGAACACTCTCTTGATAGTTTTTACTATCCAACTTAAGTGCATTTAAAATTGCTAATACTTGCCAGCTTTGTTGATCAACACCTTGCTGTTTTACTTTATCAATCGGTTGATTTAATGCATAGCCATATACTAAAGTCTTGCCAATGTAATATGACTCGTGCTCAGGCCAATGCTGGTTAAACTGCTGTTGAAAATCAACGATCGCTTGTGCATCTGTTTGTGCTTGCACCTGAGTTTCATAGGCCACTAAATTATCTAATTCAGCCCCCAAACAACGCTTTATACCATTAATAAGTGGCTCTGCATCCTCAACATCCGATAACAACGACACAACTAACGGAACATATTTAGGCATGCCTGTATGCAACATCACTTGTAACGCCTCTTCTCGAGACAGTGCTTGGCTTGCAAAGTTGCACACATGATTCACGCGTTGTTGATCCAGCAATAATAAATAAGCAGACATTAACGGTGAATTAATTAAATTTAGCTCAGCAAAATCGTTCGTGGTTTTAAACAACGCCTTTGTTGTTGGTAATTCTATAGCGGCTTGTTTAAATGCTTTAAATAACTCAGCATGCTGAGCAGACTGACTAAAGTAAATCGGCTTAAGTGCATCAAATGTCTGCGCATAAGCCATTTCTGTACGACCCCGATAAATTGCTAACTTTTCAATGAGTAGCTGTTTAACTGGCAGCTCTTTTTCGTCATTTTCATTTAACTGCGCTACGCACTCATGGGTTAACTTTTTAGGTGACGTTAATAACGTGACCAAGCATGCTTCAGCCAATGTGCTTGCTAATACTTCGCCAGTGTTCAACTCTCGAAGTGCTTGCAGTAACTGGGCGGCTGACAATGTAACTGGCAGAATCTCAGAATCGTAAGCATGAAGTTTTAATATAAGTTGCTGACGAGCTTGCATCAAATAGTCAACAGAATAAAAAGGGTTCTGTTGTGCATTGTGTAGTTGATTTAAAGTATTTGAATGCGCTTTTAGCAACATAGCAAGCATGATTAACCGCCGATCAACACGGTTGGATTACCAACGATAATTTTGCCGCCATGAGACGTTCCGTCTCCCATTCTAGCTGCTGGCTTTCCGTTTATTTTAACGGTAGATGATCCGCTATTGATGCTATCAGGAGGGCCAACACAAATCAGCATATCCCCTTTTCTTGCTGCTGGCATACTACCAATTAATACATTTGATGAACCCGCCACAATTGGGCCACCAACGTGAGGAACTTGTGCAGTTACTTTAGGACAAAGGTGCATATGACCAATTGTTGAAGCGGGTTTACCCATAACCTATTCCTTGTTTTCACATCCATTAATCGTACAGAGGGATAACTTGTAACTTATTAACACTCACAAGCTTCGCCAGCTCTTCTACGATATCATCATACGATAAATCGTTTATGATTGAGCTGGTCTGTGTCGCATATTGATATACATAAGAAAGCACATTACTACTGTTCAAATTAGGGTGAAGGTTATAAAAAAATTGCTCAGCAAAATAACCATCATGGCCTTTAAAGTAATCAATTGGCAGACTCAAAAAAGGATCATCCGGACGGTTTACCGATAAACACACTAAATGCGGTAAACCATAGCGACAATACACGGTAAAGCCGCTGCTAGCAGCTCCATGAACAGCACCTGTTTGAAAAGTTGTAATCAGTTCCATAGCTTAATTCAGCTTAATCATACCGGCAGAGAGTGTAATTGCACTGCCATCTACTTTTACATTACTGCCTTTGATATCAATATTTGTGCCTTCAATGGCAATATTACCACTGCTGCTCATCGTTATTTTTGCTGAGCCCGTTTTAATAACAATTTCTTTTCCAGCTTCAATGTTAAGTGTTTTACCCACTTTTAAAGTGTCATTATCGCCAATATCAACCGTACGATTTACTTTTATTTTCGCGTCATCGTTGTTGCCAACTTCTAGAAAACGATCGTTATCAATTTTTTCTTTTTGATCGTTCTTTACATACAATTGTTTGTCTTTTTCTGCTTGCATGTAAACTAATTCGCTGCCTTTTTTATCTTCAAAACGCAGCTCATTAAAGTTATCGGCCCCACCTTCTTTTGTAGAGCGAGTTTTTATACCACTTTGTGTTTTTTCAGCAGGTAAAGCATACGGAGGCATTAGATCGGCGTTATAAACCGCGCCGCTAATAATCGGTTGGTCAGGGTCACCATTTATAAAGTCGACCAACACCTCTTGTCCAACGCGAGGGAAAAAGAATGCGCCCCATTTTTTACCGGCCCAATTTTGAGCAACCCTAATCCAACACGAGCTTTGAGAATCTTTTTTACCTTCACGGTCCCAATCAAATTGCACTTTTACACGACCATACTGGTCGATCATAATTTCATCGGCACTATCACCCGTCACGATGGCCGTTTGTACACCGTTTATAACAGGTTTATTTTTAATATGGGCTGCACGGTAAGGCACATCTTTTGGAACACATTCAAAGTGATTAGAAAAAACCTCTTCAGTTTGAGATTGTTGTCCGCCAGATTGGTTTGGCACCGTGATCGCGGTTAGCAATGAGGTAATTGCAAATGTTTTGCCCTCTAGGCGCGGATCTTCATGCTTTTTAAAACTGAACAGTTTACCAACAGAAAAAGATCGGCAGTCACTTCGACCACTACTTAATTTCATATTTCGCTGTAGTGACTCTAGCTGTAACGCTGCTAAATTTGCAGCACGAGGATGCGTTTCTGCTTCGCCTGTGTATTCAAATACTTCGGCAACCGACTGAGTGGGTAAATCAGCTTTAGCGTGATCACCATCAGGATATCTTGGCGGTTGCTTAAAATCATAACCAATTCGTTTGTAGCTGCCTGGTGCTAAACTTAAGCCACCTTGCCATTTATTGACATGGGACTCGCTTAAATGGCCAGAGCTAAACACAACTTTAGCCTCCGCGCACTCTTCATAGGCAGTGATATCATCCGCAAGAACCAAAGTATGATTACTTTTACTGTGTTCGAAGAAGTAAAAAATCCCTTCTTGTTGTAGTAATCGCTGAATAAAGTCAAAGTCAGATTCTTGATATTGAACACAATATTCATACTTAGGGTACGTTTTAGTGGTGTTATCTTTGAATGCAACATTATGCTGACCAAATAAATCAGCAAAAATATCTTGAATGGTTTTCTTTTGAAAAATACGACTGTTCTTTCTGTTACGCATTGACGCTGCGTAAGGAACAATCGTTGCGTGATAATCAATATAGTTCTTTTGTTCGTCAACATCAGCCGTGCGGCTTCCGTTAGATACCAACTGGCTAACAATACCATGAAAGTATCGCTCACCTGCACCGTCGGCATTTCGAACTTTTATGGAAACAGGCTTACCAACAAGATCTTCATGTGCGATTTGCGTCCCAATAGTGAACATATTCACTGACATCACAAACAAATCTGACATCGATTCTTGTGCGACAAGTCGAGTCAAATACAGTGCGTCTTTGCCTGCTGGGGTGTTTATCTGAATTACATTTTTATCTTGTGTTGCTTTTTGCATTCCTTGCTTCCTATTCCTACAGATCAAAAAAGCTCTGAGTAAAACTCAGAGCTAGTCGGTTTTGCAAAAAATTACATTTGCTGACCTTTAACGCCACTGTAACCATAAACAAGTGGTGCAGTGATGTTGTTTTTATCATCAGTAGGCGTCACTGTCATCATCATTTCAGTGTAGCTGATAGTGATAGTTTCAATTGGGCGATCGTTTTGAACTGATACAGAGTAGCTAGAAATCATTGCATCTGTTAATTCGATTTTCATGATTTCTTCAACTTTATCACCTTGTTTAGTGATATGGAAAACAGCCGGTAAGCCTTTACCAATAGTTGCTTCTTTGAATAAGTCCGGAGACGCTTTATCTTGAAGTTTAGTGATAGTTACATCGCCTAAACGAGTTGAGCTAGACTCACGGTCCATTGCTGTACCAGTGTGAGCTGAAATTTCACGACTTACATTCCAATCTAGTGATAAAACCGTGATTAAGTCTTTGAAAGACTCAGCTGTAGTTTCACCTTTAATTGAACCGTATTTTAAATATGTATTTGCTTGCATATGATAATGCTCCTTTTTAATTTATAAATTTTATCCATTAAACTGGATTATTTACTTTTGGTTACCCAAAATTCCTTTGAAATCACTATCTTTAACTGCGCAACGAAAGGGTCTTCTCAATCCTTTCCCTAGACGAAGACAATGTCTCAATGTTCCATCAATTAATGAAGACGGAGAAATTATAATCCGACTCAAAAAAAGAAACAAGAAAACTTATGATTAATAATTAACTTACTTTAAAATCAAAGTGACCATCATTAATAAATAATGATATCTCATTTAACTGCTCACCTGAAACTATGTTATCAAGTAGTCTCTTCGATAAAAGTGGCAATACATTATTTTGCAACAATGTATGTATATTCCTAGCACCCGAACCAGAGTCATTGCAATTACTAACTATATAATCAATAACGCAATCAGAGTATACAAGCTCAGAATTATAATTATTCTTAACTCGCTTACATATTTTATTCAACTGTAGTCTTGCTATATCTGCAAGAGTACTCTTACTTAATGGAATGTAAGGAATAACATTTATGCGGCCAAGAAACGCTGCTTTAAACACATCTAACAAATCATTTTGTAATGCTTTTTGCAGACCGGCAATGCTTGGTGCAGTCTCCTCATCCTCAAATAAGCTCATTGTGGTGTCGGTACCCACGTTAGAAGTCATGATGATGATGGTATTTTTGAAGTCGATATCTCTACCTTCACCATCCTTTATCGTACCTTTATCAAATACTTGATAGAAAATATCGTGAACACCTGGGTGTGCTTTTTCTATTTCATCTAACAAAATTACGCTATAAGGTTTACGACGAATAGCTTCTGTTAGTACACCGCCCTCACCGTAACCAACATAACCAGGAGGAGAGCCAAGTAACAGCGACACTTTATGCTCTTCTTTATACTCAGACATATTAATGATGGTGATATTTTCTTCACTACCATACACTTCGTTCGCTAAAGAAAGCGCAGTTTCTGTTTTACCTACCCCGCTTGGGCCTGCCAACATAAAGATACCATTAGGACGGCTTTCATCGGCTAAATGTGCTTTCGATGTTTGCACAACTTTCGCAATCAGATCGAGTGCATGGTCTTGGCCTACAACACGTTGTTTCATAGTATCAGCAAGTTTTAAAACACTGATAACTTCATCTTCATGCATTTTACCTACAGGAATACCAGTCCAATCAGAAATAACTTGGGCAATTAATTCATCATCGACTTGCCAATGCACCATATTCGAATCAAATTGTGCAAGGTTCTCTTTATACTGCTGCAGTTTCTGAATTTCCTCAGCGTTGTCATTGTCATCATCGTTAAGCGCAGTAAGTACTTCTTTTACGTCTTTAATTAATGACATTTCACTCTCAAATTGCGCTTTTAGAGGTTCAAGCTGCTGAGAGATTTGTTCACTTTTTTCGTTAAGTGTTGCAAGTATCTCGCTGTGATCAAGGCCTGTACGCTGTTCACGGCTTAACATAGCAATTTGAGATTTAATTTCTGACTGCTCGTTTTCTAGCTTTTCAATCGAGTTAGGTTTAGATGCTTGGCTCATAGCAACGCGCGCGCATGCAGTATCAAGTAATCCAACCGCTTTATCTGGCAGTTGTCTGCCAATGATATAGCGATGAGATAAGTTAACAGCGCTTTCTAATGCTTGCTCAGAAATAAATACATTATGGTGTTTTTCCATCACTGGCACTAAGCCGCGTAACATAGCAATGGCTTTTTCTGGTGTTGGTTCTTCCACTTTAACGACTTGGAAACGTCTTGCTAATGCAGCATCTTTTTCGAAAAACTTCTTATACTCAGCCCATGTTGTTGCAGCAATCGTTCTTAACTCACCACGCGCTAATGCAGGCTTTAATAAATTTGCCGCATCATTTTGACCCGCTTGGCCACCGCTGCCGATCATGGTGTGTGCTTCATCGATGAAAAGGATGACTGGGTAAGGGGCATTTTTAATTTCTGAAATAAGTGACTTTAAGCGATTTTCAAACTCACCTTTCATACCTGCGCCAGCTTGTAATAGTGCAAGATCTAAAGTATGGATTTTTACATTTTTTAATACTTCAGGAACACTTCCTTGCGCTATACGCAGTGCTAAACCTTCAACTACCGCAGTTTTACCTACCCCTGCTTCGCCCGTTAAAATTGGGTTGTTTTGTCTGCGGCGGGTAAGAATATCGACCATTTGGCGGATTTCAAAATCGCGGCCTAAGATAGGATCAATTTTGCCAGCTTTAGCTTGCGCCGTTAAATCAACTGTAAACTGATCGAGATTAGGTGTTTTCGATGACACATTTACCGGCGCATCTTGTTGTGTCTGTGAAGCAGGGTTTACCTCATTCGACTTAGTAACAAGTTCTGGCCAAGCATGTAAAAGTTGCCCTGCATCAATTTTATTGAACTCTTTACTACAACGGCTGACAACGCTTGCTAACGTATCGTCTTTCACTAGCGTATAAATAATGTAGGCACTGCGTATTTGTGTGTCTGTAAACTCAATGCTTGTACTTAGCCAAGTTTGTTTCAATAAGCTTGTTACATGAATTGATAAACTAGGTGATGAGTTACACCCTGTTTTATGCGATTCAAGTGACTTATTTAAGTCGTGCTTAAGTTTGTCTTCATCAATATCGTAAGCACTTAAAATGAGTCTAAGGTCATCAACTTGCTGTTCAAGCAATGCTAAAATCCAATGCTCTAGTTCAACAGTAAAATGGCTGCGGCTATTACAAATAGCAACAGCTAGCTCAAGACTTTTTTTACATTCAGGACTTAGCTTTTCAACTAGTTTATTTAGTGTCATGGTAGACATAATATTTCCTTGTATTTATTTATCCTTTAAACGACAACTCAGTGACGTTTCCCTTACGAACACCACTTTGCGGTAAAAGAAAGCTATTACAGCCTAATTGAAAACGCTCTTCTTTTAGTTGTGTTGCATCTAATTCATAAAAATTCGACTTAATAACCAGCTCATGTTGAACTTGATTACCGAGAAAATCTTTCGTTATTTTGTGTGCCAGATCGTATAAATCTCTGCGCGGTAAAAGACGCGTTGTTTGCTTTGCATCTTTTGGTTTAACAATCACTTTTACTTTTGTAGAAATATCCCATACTTGCTTTCCTGCCATCGCATCAACACCTAAACGCGCATGCTTTGCATTAAAACCCGTACTGGTTATTTGTGTTTGTTCGCTTTGTTTTAATGGTTGCCACTGGCCAACAAACTGCGCAATCTCAACATCACAATCGAGATAGAAAGCGAGAATATTTCGCAAATCAGCAGCATTACGTGCTCTTCGGCTAAATAAGCCACCAAAATACAACTGGTGCGGGGCACGACCGCCGCTTAGCAAAGATAAGATCTTTGTATGTTGATCATGCTCTTTATTGGCAAAGTTAAGTGTGGGCTTATACTTCTTCCAAGCACGATAATATAAAGAGACTAAGCGATGATTAAACATGTCATAGAAATCACGCATGGTTGTATCTTTAAAGCGCAACCTTTGCATCACCAGCTCACTATAAAAATGAGGCAACGCACCAGAGCATCCCGTCATTCCCATAAATGAGACTTCCATATTAAATTTTGTGGCGCCTTCGTATGTTCCTGATGATTTTAGGTTTGTGATCGCATTGCCGGCAAAACCAAATTTTTGAGTGGCCGAAAAACGAATAAGTTCTAGTTTAGGGTGACTGTCATAGCCAACCTTACGATACTGCTGCGCAGATTCTTGTAACTGTGATTCAATAATGAATACGGCTTTATAAAAATCAGTTTGAGTTGCACTGTGCAGTAACTTATCAATCATAGTAAAACCCCAGAACCAACCCGAGCAGGCCATTGATGGTAAACTCGATCTTGCTCTTTGAGTTTTAAACTCAAACGGGTGAAGCTATTAATTGAAGCAAATTGTGAGAAAAAACAATCTAAAACAGATGCAAAAAAGAATACACCACTGCCCGAGAAGTCATCATTTGCAAAGGTAATTTCGATATCTGTGCCAGATGCAAACGCCACTCGACCATTTTGCACTACACGCGCCGTTGCTGGCTCAATCTTTACATTGTAGATATTATCGATCATGCCTTTTGATTGTGGCGTTGCTTTGAAATCATATAATCGAAGTGTTTCTTTCAACTTATCGACTGCGTTTTCACCGCTAAATGAATCAATGGTAAGGTGATTAATTAACTGCCAACGCGTGCTACTTCCTAATACCGGTCTGACTGCGTGAGTAGGTGCCACTAAACACCTAATTTTTTTAATTACATCGCCCCGTTTTGGCATAGACAAACCAAGTTCATCATCACCAAACGGTAAGCTTGCTGGCAGATTTCGGTTACTGCATTGAGCGCGCACGGTTAACACACTATTGCCTTCACTCAGCTCTTGGGCGCTATTTTCAAAGCCACCATTAACTAAAGATAAATAGGTTTCTGTCCCCGCCTCTGCATAGCCGCCAGCCCATAAAGCGGTTTCACGGCGTGTATGCCAAAATAGATCTTTATGTTCTTGATATTTAGGGTGTGTTTGCCCATAAAAAGGCGTAACGATTTGTTTATTACCTTTATGGTCAAATGCCACGACTTCTTCAATGCTTATGATTTCAGATATTTCAGAATCGATATAACGTGGTGCAAGCTTGTACTCGTACTCACTTAGCTCAGGTCTGATCGGCTCAATTTCTTGTTCAAACATATTAATAATGGGTGTGCATCCCAATAAGAACATGTCTTTATCAACCTGTTTTTCTAACTCTGTAGATTCTGTATCTAAATAGAAATACAAGGTCGTTGTGTTTGAATCACGCGGCAACACATGGCGAATATTTTGTAATTCGAAAAATTTAAACTTTTCAGGAAAGATAAAGTGTTCAACCAATAACCTAAAGCCAGATGAAGAGCGAAATGAATAAGGCACTACAGCCTCATCGTGCTCAAAACCAACAGGCTTTAAATGCTCATTTGACAGATAGTGAACACCTTCATCGCCATTATCAACGGCAATACCAATACAGTGTTTAAATAATAATTCGTACACTTTTAACGAAAAATGCCACTGCCCGTGTATAAATACTTTTAGATTATTAAGCTCAGTCTCATGCAGCGGTACTCCTTCGTACTCACCTGTGAGCTGTACTTTGAAAATGGCTTTTGCAGGCTCATTCCAAGTTGGTTTTGGTGCAATAAACGGACTATTATCAAATTGAGCCGCCGTGATTTCAACTGGCCAAAGGTTGGTGTCAAAGCAGCTTTTAAACTTACACTGCTTCATGTTTTCAACATTAGTCTCGACTTCACTTCCTCTCGGTATGACGATACCGGTTGTCGATAAGTTTTCTGACTCAAGCTTAATAACAGACAATGAAGGGATAGGTGCTTGGTAATCGGGATAGAGCTGACCTAATAGTGCATCTGTAAGTTCAGGAAAACTATCATCAAGCTTTTGTCTGATGTTGGCTGTCAAAAACGCAAATGATTCAATCAACCTTGAAACATGAGGATCTTCAATCGTTTCATCACTGAGCTTTAGTCTTCCAGCAACCTTTGGGTACTTCTCAGCAAAGTCTTTACCTAAGTGGCGAACATACGCCAACTCACGGTTGTAATATTTTAATAATTCATCATTCATAGTGAAGACTCGAAAATTTTCATGCCAAGGCTAACCGGCTCAACCTCAGAGTTAAAACTAATAAACTCAGGCTCAGGATCGGCATATAACAATGCATTTATTCTTAGGTTTAAAACACGATTAATTGGCAACTCTTCGTCAACTAACACTTCAACTTCAATGAAACGCGGCTCAAATCGTAAAATGGCATCGCGTACTTTTTCGCACAACACGAGTCGCCCTTCATGAGAGCTCACAGACATACTCGAAAAGTCGGGGAGCCCATAAGATAAGCAAGATGTCGCAAGCTCAGTATACTGACTAGGCCATGTATGCCATTGAATACGAGCATTAAGCAAAGCTTCCATATCTCGTCGCACTGAATTTTTTAACTGAGATAAACTAATTCCATCCGTTCTTTGTGGCGACTCCTGAATTTCAGGTTCATCGTCAATTAAACGGTCTAGAATCGAAGCTTTAAGTGACTGTTTGCTTTCAATCATGATTATGCGAACACTGCTTAAGCGATGAAACGACCAAGGTCAGAAATAAGAATAGCTTCATCATTTGCATAAAACATTTTCATTCCTTTACCTTGAATCAAGTTTTCACTTAATTCTTGCCATTCAGTCACTTGCCCTAGCTTCTCAAGCTCCGTTTCAGAGTACGGGTAAACGAGAGGGATATGAGCTGTACCACTTGGGCCATTCTTGATGATAACTTCAGCGCGCAACCAAATTTGTTCAACAATTGAATCAACAGGTTCGAACTCAAGCTTTTCAATTTCATCAAAGCGAGCTAAATAAAACTCACCGTTCGTTCCAAGTATCTCTAAATACGGATTAATCGAATCATCTAGGTCACGGATGGCAGCTTGTTGATCTTCAACCGTGTTAGTACGAAGCTGCTCAACTTGCGCTGCAATTTCAGTTGCTTTATCAATATCATTAGCTAGTAAGTTGATATGCATTTCAAGAAAAGCTTCATCTAGCTCATTCGCATCATGAAATAACTTGGGTGCAGCTTTACCCGCGTAAAAGTCTTGTCTTGCTTGCTCTGCTCTAATCAGGTGTCTTAAATTAACAGCGCCTACAGCAAATTCTGGTGACTTGGTGACCATAAAATCAAGCTGTTTATCTGCCTTTTCTAATTCACCATTGACACATAACAATTCCGTGTAAGCACTTCTGATGTCAAAATTAAGCGGATCATCTTTTAATTTTTCAGCACAATACTCAAGTGCTTCTGTTAATTTTCCGTTTCTGATGAGTGCATGGATCTCTCTCATTTTTATTCCTTTATTTGGTGGTGAGGACTGAGCTCAGTCACTAATTTGATACTCGATATCATTTGATCAAGTTGAAAATGCGGCTGTAGTTGCAAAACTGAAAAATAATGCCCTGGCCTCGATTTATTTTCGGTCACTCTCACTTTTGCATTCGCAAGTGGGTATTTACTACGAATATGCTCAGACGCGGAGTCAGACGCCGTAGTGTAATTATTGACCCACGATTGCAACCCTTGCTCACATGCTTGTGCTGTGCTGTACGAGCCAACACGGTCACGGGCAAGTAATTTTAAATAATGGGCAAACCGTGACACACATAAAATATATTGCAGCATGGATGACAGGCGCGCATTGACAGTTGAAACTTCACTGTCGTAGTACTTAGCCTGTTGTACCGAAGCATTACTATAAAAAACTAAGTGTTCAGTATTTGTCACAGATGATGCAGGGATAAAACCTAACTCAGAGAATTGTTTTTCTAATTTACTCGTTACAATTAAATCCAGCGGTGGTTTCGCTTCTTTTCTGTAAACATCTGTCGAATAATAGTTTTTCGTAAGGCCGGTGACGATGCCTTTGGAAACCTTACCAGGCTCAATACCACGAATTTGACCAAACCAACCACTTTCAGAGTAAGCACGCACAAGCGTTAATACAAACTGATAAGCTGCATTGCCCCAAAGCATTTCGGTTTCTGGGCTGGTTATTCGTTCTTGATAAGCAAAATCTTGGTTGCGAGTGCCATCATTTTTATAAGGGGCACGCGCCAGCACATGGGGTAAAACAAGGCCTACAAAGCGTGAATCTTCCATCTGCCGAAAGCTTCGCCATTTAACATATTCAACTTGTTCGAATTGATTATATAAGTCGAAGTAATAACCAAGATCAGCAAAACTATCGGCACCGAATAAGTTTGCCGAAGCTGAACTTATAAACGGTGAAAAAGAGGCAGCGGCTACTTTAGATATTTCTTTTAACGTATCTATGTCGTTATAAATCGTCCCTTTTGTATACCCATTGGTAATTTCATAATCACCAATAAGCACACCAAATGGCTCTCCACCTGGACGGTCAAATTCATTTTGATAAATAAGTTGAAAGAAACTACTTTGATCAAAGTCGATTGC
Source organism: Pseudoalteromonas sp. PB2-1 (assembly GCF_045040605.1). Taxonomy (NCBI): domain Bacteria; kingdom Pseudomonadati; phylum Pseudomonadota; class Gammaproteobacteria; order Alteromonadales; family Pseudoalteromonadaceae; genus Pseudoalteromonas; species Pseudoalteromonas sp. PB2-1. The sequence continues at coordinate 129,193 of NZ_CP090668.1, read as the reverse complement.
TTTATTTACATCACGAGATAGCGTAATCCAATCGCAATTAAGTACACGCAACTTCACTTTTTTTCTTTGTCGTGAAGTTCGGTTTGTCCTACTAACCACCACAAATTACGCCAACTTGCTTCTAAGCGTTGTAATTGTGGGTGATGTAAAATGTGATCCAATTGCTTAGATATAAGTGCGTCTATTTTGACAATGGTATGTTGTAAATACGAACCAACTGATTCTTTGTTCCATATTAATGGTGAATCTGATGAGCCTTCAAGCCATAGCAACAGTGCCTTATAGGTGTCTTTCTCGTTGAGAAAACGTTCCAATAAAGCACTATTATCACAAATATTAGATGCTGTATTGTGATTCAATACAGCATCTGATTCTATGAATGAAAACTCTTCGGAGTTCATTTTGCATCATCCTTAATGCACATAGGTATTAGCCAATCTCAGGGATCTTCGCTACTAATCTTAGTGACGACGTTAGCTCTTCCATTTGCAACCATGGACGTAACCACGCAACAGCGTTGTACGCACCAGGTTGACCTGGTATTTCTTTTACAGACACTTTTGCATCCGCTAATGGGTAACGTGCACGGATATCTTGACCACCACCCTCAGTCGCATTCACGTATGACAGGATCCAACGGTTTAACCAAGACTCAACGTCTTCTGCTTCCATGAAGCTACCAATTTTATCGCGTGCCATTACTTTTAAGTAATGAGCAAAACGAGATGTTGCCATCAAGTAGGGTAGACGTGCTGAAATTGCAGCATTTGCTGTTGCATCTGGCGTTGAGTAAACTTGTGGCTTCTGACAAGACTGGCCACCAAAGAATACCGCATAATCAGTATTCTTATAATGACAAAGCGGTAAGAAACCAAGTTTGCTTAGCTCTGCTTCACGACGGTCAGTAATACCGATTTCAGTTGGACATTTAAGATCCGGATCACCATCATCGCTTGTGAAAATATGGGTTGGTAAGCCTTCAACTTTACCACCACCTTCCGCTCCGCGGATAGCTGTACAGAAGCCATACTGAGAGAAAGCTTTTGTCATGTTAGTCGCCATTGCGTATGCCGCATTACTCCAACAGTAATCACCATTATCAGTATTCACAGAGCGACCATCAATCGGATCAACAGTGAACTCTTCAAAGTTAAACTCTTCTACTGGCTTAGACGCCGCACCGTAAGGTAAACGAGATAAGAAGCGTGGCATAGTAAGCGATACAAAGCGAGAATCATCGCTGTCTCTGAACGAGCGCCATTTAGTGTATTCAAGTGACTCAAATACTTTTTCTAGATCTCTAGGTTTTGTTAGCTCTTCCCAGCTGTCAAAACCGAATAAAGAAGGTGATGACGCAGAAATAAACGGACAGAAACCTGCTGCTGCAACATTAGACATTAAGCTTAATGTTTCTACATCTTCTGGGTGATTTGTGAATTCAAAGTCACCAACAATCGTGCCGTAAGGTTCACCACCTGGTGTACCAAACTCTGATTCATAAATCTTTTTAAATGTCTGGCTTTGGTCAAACTCAACCGCTTTACTTAAATCTTTATGAAGTTCTTTTTTCTTCATGTTAAGCACGCGTATTTTAAGCGTTGAGCTGGTCTCTGAGTTCATCACTAAGTGACTTAGACCACGCCATGAACCTTCAAGCTTTTGGAAGTCTTCGTGGTGCATAATGACGCTGAGCTGTTTTGATATTTTTTGATCAATCAGCTGAATGGCTTCATTAAACGTCACTGTCATGTTTTTATTCCATTGCACAGTGCCCTTCAATGCTTCTTCAGTTAGCGTACGTAATAACTCTTCAGCTCTGCTTGCATCAGTTTGTTTTGTTGCGCCAATCGCTTGCGTTAATAACGACGCCGACTCAGTTGTTGCTGTATTTTCTACATCTTGTGCTAACGTTTCGGTGCTCATTTTTCAGACTCCTCAACTTTTAATTCCTTCGCAATAGAGTCAAGACTCGCCGTGTTGCTCAGTACTTCTTCTAACACATTCTCTAACTCTTCAGAGCGGTCAATCTTTGTCATTAAGTCACGTAACTTGTTGCGTGTTTCCATTAGGTTACGTAATGGTTCAACTTGGTTAACAACAGCCGCAGGCTCAAAGTCATCAATCGTTTTAAAGTTCAGATCAACACTGAATTGTGAGCCATCATCCGTTAAAGTGTTGTCTACATTTAACTGCAGCGAAGGGCTCATTTTCTTTAAAACATCATTGAAATTGTCACGGTCAATTTGAATAAATCGTCTGTCTTTTAATGGCTTTAATACTTCTTTATTGTGGCCAGAAAAATCACCCATTACACCAACAACAAAAGGGAGTTCTTTTTTTACAACTGCGCCTTCAGTTTCTACATCATAGGTAATGTGGACTCGTGGTTTACGAACACGTTTTAATTTGTCGTGGATACTCATTCAAAACTCCTTTTACTCGGTTTCTGTTTCGCTAACTTTGATGCCAGACAGCTTAAAGTATCCAGTCCTAGCATCACTATCGGTTATTAATTCATTTAATAGCTCTGGTAACGACAATTCGCTCCATCGAATAACTTGCTCAATGGTATAAGACATAGGTGAATGTGGTTCTGTCTTTCTAAAATAGAGAGCTATTTCTTGTAATTTTTTAATTGCGCCTTCGCGGCTGGTGATTGCACCATTATCACTTTTGCTAGTGCTCACTGAAGACGACTCTTGAGACTCATCTTCCTCAGCAATATCTTGTTGTTCTTCTAAAACTTGCTGTTCAAGCGCAGACAGTTTATCTGCACCAAGATGAAGTACAGCATTTAAACATTGTTCAAGCGCTTGTTTAATATAAGAAGTTGGCTGTGATTGGTTTGTTGCTTTATCAAGTGATGCACTCAGTTGTAAAAACTCTGTCAGCGCATTTTCAATGCCATTCTTTAAATCAACAAAATACTCAACGGGCGTTTCTTGGGCGCCTTTTTCGATGACATCAAAATCAATAGCACCTTGCGCTATTTTCTTTTCACGTTTTTCATCACTTAACCTAGAGGTGTCATAAGCTTGTTGATATTCCCAGAAAGTAAAAGGTTCATAGTTATGGCTTTCTGTCAGAGGAATACTTTTAATAGGGATAATTAGCGCACCTTCACTGGCAACACCATTTAAACCTATTAATGCAGAGACTTTATCTGATATCTCGTCGTCTTCATCCAGTAATGGGTATAATTCGTCGAAATGATTTTCGATAAGCTCATGCGCGGCACGAAAAGCAAAGGCTAAGCCTTTGAAACCGTGCACTCTACACATTGCTTCAATAAACCAAGCTAAGTATTCAATATCTTTACTTTCGGTTTTTAACGCATTGCTACATTGGTCAAGTAATGGCAACCAATCACGTGCTATAGATGCAATTCCTTCATCATCAACAAGCGCTAAGCGCTCAGCCGCACGCAACTGATTTCTTAAATCTTTCAGAGAATAATACGTTGATGTTGGAGACACATCTGAGCGAGGTTCAATACCCGCAAAATGATCTTCTGAGATGGGGGCTATATATTCTTCAAGTGTGAACATTCCATTGCCTTTATTACCTTCCATTTTACACCTAAAAAAGAAACGATATGGTATATTACATTTCTTATTTAAGATTACAAGAGAACATCGCTCTTATAAATACACAATTTCAATTATAACAACCAAAATAAATAATAAAACCATATTTATGATGGAGTTAATAAAAATAACAAAACTTACTTTCTTGACAACATCGGGATAGTCAAATCATCAAGCGTTAACTTTTGATTAGCACAAGAGTTAACCCCTTCATTCTTCACTAAAATAAATGTCACATTATCTTTTGCGCCACGCACAAGCGAAGAGTGAATTAGTGCCATGCCAGAATCAATAATATTTTTTGGTTCTAACGCCAGACTTATCTCTGAGTCGTTCAGTTCTCCAGTTAAGCCATCCGAACAGAGCAAAAAGATGTCTTCGCTGCGCAAATCACCTTCTTTAAAATCAACATCAACTTCGTCTTGCACACCTACAGCACGCGTTATCACATTCGCTAGAGGGTGATGCCTTGCTTCTGCTTCAGATAAAACACCTTCATCGATAAGGTCATTGACTTGACTGTGGTCCCGAGAGACTTGTGATAAGCCACCGTTACGGTATAGATAAATGCGACTATCCCCCACCCACAGTACATAGTATTTGTCATCCTTCAACAGCAAAACGGTGACCGTGCTCCCTGCGGTTTTATTCGATAGGTAGTCAGTGCTGTACTCAAACAACTTTTGGTTTGCTTTTTTTATCGCGTTAATAAGGATGACTGTTGATATGGAAGAAGCAGGTAATGACTCTACTTCATTTTTAATCACATCAACAACCATTTGGCTTGCAAAATCACCAGCCTCATGGCCGCCCATACCATCAGCGACAACCCAAATATTAAACTTATTTAGCTCAACATAAGCATCTTCGTTTAACTGCCTTACTGCACCTCGATGAGACACCGCATAACTTGTATAATTTTTATTCACGCTCTCTTACCTGAGTATAATTCCACTCCCAATGCTGCCATCGGCCATCTAGCATTGCTGCAACCTGATTAACAGGCGGTAATCCAGCAGTAATAAATACCACTGGTTTGATGTTTATCGAACCATGTGTCCACCAAACACTGTAATCGCCATACTTACTTGAGAGTAAGCTATGTAAAACGTCCTCTAATGATTCGTCGCCAAGCTCAACCCCTTGAAACTCAAAAGCTATCGCTGATTTGTTTTCATCTGGTGAAGTATGCTTACTAAAACGTTTTTTAGTCACAGGCGTATTTTGCAATGTACCCAGCACTTTTTTACGCCACACGCTTAAGTCAACGCTCTCTTCAAGAACAGATAGCACTGCATCCTCGTACTCCAATGAAAGCAAGTTTGAATGTAAAGCCTTCATTGGTAACTGCTGCGTGTCTATCACGACGGTAAACGGGTAATGCCTGCCAACGGCATCAACACTTGGCAGTAATGTGCCTACTTTTCTATCCTCAGTGACGACATTTTCACATAATGCAAAATGCCACACAGGGCTGGTCAAGTATCGCTCCTGCCACTGTGAACCGAGCTGCTCTTTGCTTACAGCAATAGCAGCTTGTAACCAATGTTCCCAATGCTCACTAAATTGCTGACAAATGCCATCTTGGACAAAATCACCTAGAAAAGGGACCTTACCCAAGTAGCCTAACTTTAAAGCCTGGTCGGACATGAAAAACTCTCTATACTTGCGTTCCAGAATGGATGTCTAATCGATTTTGGCAGTAACTCAACTGTCGCATTATTTCCTTGCAATGAAAATTGCAGCTGTAAATCCTTTTCTGTCTGTGCTCTTTTCGCCTGTAAGTCATCTAACATGCGATACAAAGACCATTCACCCTCGTAGCTGGCATTGATAGTGCGTCCTCCATATGGTGGAGTAAACACAATACGCGTTTTATTTTGAGCGACATCACCAGGCCAAACGATGCTTTTAACTTTAGGTGGACCATGACGATAAATCATTGATTGACCATCTATCTCAAGCATGAAACTGGAAACTGTTTGATCTAACTTTAATGGTTTTAAACCAAACTCAATGCGCGGTGTTTTGCTGTTACCATCAAAAAATACTTCGCGAATTTTGGCGGCTTTTTCAAACATTTCTAATGCTGACTTGCTTACACCGATATTCTTTTCGAATCGCCAAGGGCTCTTACTGGTGTCGACACTTGGTGCGATATAAGTATTAAAAAAGCTATCGATTGTGCCATCTGGACCAAAAAAGTCTGAGAAATCTTTAAGATTTACCTCTTTAGATGAAGTCGAAACAAACGGATAACGACCCACAATTGCATCGTTGTACTCACGTAAAACAGTACTTTTCCATATTTCATTCAAATGACGATTTGCACTGCTTCTGGTGATATTTGATGTATCTTGACTGATATTCAATAACCAATTGTTCGCAGGATAAGGTAACCCTTTACTCTGGAACTCTAATTGACTAAGGAACTCAGGCTTACTCTTACCACTTAATTGATTTTTTACAGATGATTTTAGTAACCCGCCTCTATCAAGTTGATTTAAGTAAATATTTAACTCTCTTAAACTTGCTTGAATTTGCTCAAGTTGCTGCTCATCAATTTCTAAAATATCACTAAAGGCTTCTTCAACCTGATAACCCGGAAGCTTTATATCAAACTGTGGTGCTTCATTTGGCAAATAACGCTTAAGTCTATTAGCCTTAGTATGCATTGCAACTTCAGCGGCATTCGCCGCAACCTTACCGGCTGCCTTTTGATTTTCTGAAATAGGTAGCTTAGTTAAACGCACATTCTTTTGTACGGTGGTAATAATATTTTTTATTGGAGTTTCTGGACCCGCCAACACATCAGTAACTCTGACGCCTTCATTAGGTGAGTTAAACTCATTTAGCGAAAGTTCATTAATAAACGAGCGCCAATAATAGATGTAATCTTGGAAATATTTCTGTTCAAGCTTTTTCTCTATATCTGCTTTCGAAATATCATAGGTCCCTGACGCTTCTTCACCATACACCCAGCTACTTGCCATCAAGTTACCCAACATCTTACTTTTCTCAACATTGAAGATGCCATGATAGCCATTATAAGTATAAAGACCTGGGATACTTTTCATGATTGAGTCTGAGTTTTGGAAGCTAAACTGTTTCGCACTTTCATAGCTGATAATGTCAGTTAATTTGAAAGGCGGAATGCTGCTGTCGATAAAGTCAGCTTGCAACCTTTGATAAGCACGCTCTGCAATAGGTAACTTAGTTAGCTCCGCTCGTGCTAATCGCACAGCTTGATGATCAATTTCTGATTCAGAGAAACCATGCTCTAACAATGCTTTTGTATGCTCAAATAATTCAGCACGTGTTTGGAAATTAACATCGCCTGGTAAGTTTCTCTCGTAATATGCACTAAACCAAGCAAGCACATCTTCATTATTGTAATGCTCAGGTTCAAAGAACATTAAATAACAACGTAAGGTTTCGTAGAGATAACTTAAATAATCAGCCTGCTCTGTCATCTCAGAGGTCAGCGCATTTAATAAGTAAGGCTCTAAGTATGTTTTTAATGAACGTATATATGCTTTTTGCGAAGCCTCCGTGAGAGGTTCTACTTTGCTAAAGCCATAAGCTTCAAAATCATCGGCTTCTAACTGATTAACCGGGAAATTTTTAAGCATATTAAAGCGCTGATTTAGCACAATTAAGTTCGCTTTATCGACCGTATTTTGATCAAGAGCTTGATACTCACTGAGCGCATTATCGGTTTTGCTGATAAGCTCATTGTTCCACGAAAAGCTCACATACCAAGAAATACTCAAGCCTAATAAAACAACACTCGTTACGGCTAAGCAAGATATACGTAGCCACTTGTTCTGCTTTTCATGGTGTTTGTTAGTGCTTGCTAAGTTTTGCTCAGGAAAAATGACTTTTTCTAATAAGCGTTTAATAAAGAAGCTTCTTGTCTGATTAATATAATCTTTCTTTACCGTACTTTGCTCGTTTAACAGGTTTGAAGGCACGCCTTCTTGAGTCGAACTTGTTAAATAAACACCGCGGAATATTGGCAGGCTCTCGTATGCATTAGGTGTGAAAATTTCTTTTAAGAATGAATAACCGACATTTTGTAAAACACGAAGCTGTTTAGGAAACTCAAAGATCTTCGATCTATTCGTTAGATCATGTTCATTGATCAAACGTCGATTAAGTAATGTTGTTAAATTAGAGATAAGCGCGTGAAACTCTTTATTAAATGCATCCATTTGATTGTCAGAGTTAGCATCAAGCTCGAAAGTAACACCCCAAACTTGCTCACACTCTTCATCGCTGAGTTCACAAAAGAACTCTCTAAACCCTTCAATTAAGTCAACTTTTGATAAAATAACATACACGGGGAATGTCATTCCAAGTTGACTTTGTAGCTCTTGTAAGCGCTGTTTAATGGCGCGTGCGTGTAAGTTTCTCTCTGTTTTTGTTTGGTTCATTAATTCAGAGATGCCCATACTAATCACCACACCATTAATAGGTCTTTTCGGGCGGTACTTTCTTAATAAGCCTAAAAATCCTTGCCATGCTTTCGCATCATGTAGAGCATGACTATTTTGTGTTGTATAGCGCCCTGCAGTGTCAATAATCACGGCTTTATTGGTGAACCACCAGTCACAGTTTCGCGTTCCGCCCACACCATGCACTAAATCAGTGCCAAGCTTATCTTTTAACGGAAAATCAAGACCTGAGTTATTGATGATATTTGTTTTACCAGCACCAGGAGGGCCAATCATGATATACCAAGGCAATTGGTAGATGTTTCGCCCGTTGAATAACTTAGCATTCTTAAGTAATTCAATTGCCTCAACCATACGTGCTTTTAATGTTTTGATCTCCTCTTGGATTTCATCGCCAGCACCTTCATCAACCTCAATTAGTTCTTCGGCCATGCTTTCGTTGCGTTTATTTTGCTTTCTTAGATGCAATAGCTTGGTTAAGGTATAAATTAATAAAATAGCAAGTATCAGAATCGCGCGTGCCGCAACACTTGCCAAAGGAGTGTAATCAGCAATAGAGATCAATGGACCGCCAAACCAGATCAACAAGAAGAGCGCTATAAAGCCAATTACAATCATAACTTTACGAGAGGTAAGCGCGTACATAGCACGCTTGCACTTTTGAATAAAACTCATTGCAACTCCATTAAAAAAGTAAGTCGATTTCAATTCTGCGATTCAATGCTTTCTGATTTGAATCGGCATTACTCACCAAGGGCTCCGCAGAACCTCTTCCTTCTGGCCATAACCTACCCATTAAGCCTGTATTTTTGGCCATAGAGTTTGCAACTTGCGTTGCTCTTGCTAATGACAGGTGCCAATTTGAGGGGTACTGGTTGGTACTTATTGGACTGTCATCAGTGTGACCTGTTATTAAAATTTTACCTTTTGTGCCCTCAAGGCTCAGCGCAAGCTTTTCTAATATTGGTTGGAATGAAGGACGTAACGACGCTTCACCAACATTAAAGAGGCTTTCGTTATTAATGGTAATTCTAATTCGATCCGATTGACGCTCAATACTAACTACACCACGTTGTATTTCGGTGTGCATTAACTGTGTTAGTAGATCAAGCTGTGTATTTTTAGTGTCTTCGGTTTGTGAAGATGAAATAGGGTGTACTAAATTTAAATTATCCGTAGTCGTTGCCACTTTTTCATTTAAACGCATATTAAAAAATAAATACACGGCCAATGTGAGTAGGGTTAAAACAGATACAACGACCCAAAGTGGGATCTGGTTTCTTAACTCCATACCGGCTGCAACACGGCTCTTCCAAGACGGTGTTAGGTATTTACTTTGAGGTCCATCTAGTTGATTTAAAATGTGATATACGCGATTTCGATAATCATCTATCTTACTATCGCCGCCAGTATCAACCCGATACTTACCTTTAAAGCCTAAATTTAGACAGTGGTACTGTAATTCTAAAAATTCTTTGTTTGCTTCAGGGTGTAGCAAGGCATCATCTAGCAGAGTGAAAAAGTATTCTCCGCCAAACGTCTCTTTATGGAATGTTGATAGTAAGCTTTCTTCCGCCCACTCCAGTGAGCTCCACTTAGCATTTAACGCAGCTTCATCCAATGCAGCACACAAACAATAGCGGGCATTATTTATCACTGACAAATCGATAGATTTGGCACGCAAAGTACTTTCAAAACGTTTAATCGACTCAATGGCTCGGTGCTTCAAGGCCGCTAAATTTTCAACTTCCGAAGATTGGTTGATGAAAATCACTAAAGAAAAGCAGTCATTAGCGGCTTCAAGTAAACCATTTTTGAATATTGAAATATTATTTAAAGGCGCACTTCCACTTTCAGATTGACTCAGTGATACGACTGTTTTATCTGAATGCGATTTTGAAGTATTTGCATCCTCCATGCCTCGACTCAAACGGCCTGGACGTGGTTTAATTATTGTTTCATCCATTGAAACTTCCCTCTGTTAGCTTCTAATAGCCCATAAAACCAAGTTAAGATCCGGATAGTTACCGGACAAGTGAATTGCAATCCCACCGCTTGATTTTAGCTTATTCCAGTGTTCACTTTGTTTGTTAAGCTCAAAGTAATGATAACCCGCATGATATGGAACCTGACGCGGTGCTGTTGGCAGACTGTTAATCGATATCCCTGGTATTTGGTTATTAACCAAGTCACGAATTGTCTCCACACTACCTATCTTAATTTGTGAAGGTAGTAATTTACGTAATTCTTCATGCGGCACGCTGGCTTTAACTGCAAGCACAAACTGAGACGAATCAAGAATACTTTTATCTTTTAAGGCACCAAAAGAAATACCAAACTTGCTTTGTTCAAGCTTAATTTCGGTTGCAGTTTGTTCAATAACTTGACTCAGAGATTGATACAAGAAGCTTACAACCTCTGAAAAGACGAACTGTAAATTTGCATGATCATACTTAGGTAAGACGGGCACACGCTTATTGGCTGCACTGAATGTTGCAAGTTCGCCAGCCATCTCAATTAAGCGCGTGTAAAATGCTCTTGGATGAACGTGAGAATGATTTAATAAGCTTTCAAAAACAGCGTCGTATTTGTTAAGTGTTTGAAGCATGATGAAGTCAGCCACAGACGCACTGCCAGCATACCCTTGACATAATCTTCCAGAGATACTTTCAGCGCGCTGTTTTATCAAACTGCCAATCTCTCTTACAAGACCAATTAACGGTTTACAATGAGTAATTTGCAAGCAGGGTGGAACGTATTTAGGGTCAAGCTTAATCGCCCCCTCGTTCGTTACTTCACTAATACGCGCAACGGGCAATGTTACGTAACCTGCTGTATCATCAGACATTAACATTAGTTTGCTATGAAGCTGTGCCACCTGAATAACTTCTTGCGCTTGAGAACCTAAGTTATCATCACTAATCGATAAATCGGCAATTCGATATCGCGTAACTAGCTCATCTTCTTCAGTCGCTAAATTTATACCACTGCTTTTCAACGCTGGAACAGCTAAACATACAATTTCATTGTAGGTATTTTTTGGTACAACAAGCGGAGCAGGCAACTGCTCATTACTTGGCATGTTAATTGGACACAAATCAGAGGTAACAGCCGTTAGACTGTCAATAGCAAACTGCCCTGTTACCAATAAACCGGTATCAATATCGATATCAACAACGCCCCACGAGTCAGCAACATTCGCTTCTATAATTTTCCTAATCGTGCTGAAGGTATGCTTGTCTGCTTGCTGGAAATGTTGGGGCCTTAAAAACATGCCCTCAGTCCATGCGACCCGCGTGTAATCACTCATTTTAATTCCTTTTAATCATCTCATGTAAGTCGCTAGCGACTCTACATTCACATCGATATCGTCGTAACCTGTTGGATCTACTTCAATAACTGAACGCCAGCGTGCTTTTTCAATATCTCTATACGCCAACACAACGCCAATGAATCGCGTGTTCCTATTTAAGCTCATTTTATACTCAAGCTTAGATCCTGGCTGTAACTCTAACTCATCTTTCTTTAGGAGATCTGGTCCTAAAATTTCTTCTGGTGTATCGTAAAGACTGAAAAAGTCTTGCGTATCAAAAATAGTTCGCGAACTAAGTTCAAACACTTTTAAAACTACAGGAGAAGGACGTCCTGAAATATCAGGGTTAACGTCAGCGGCAACATTAATATTTAGATCAGTTGACGGTGGCACAAATTTATTAACCGTTGAGCAGCCAACTAAAAAAACTAATAGAGCTCCAGCAAAAGTAAGTTTGGACTTTAACATGCTTTTATTCCCTTATATCACGCTTTACTGTGATTATTGTACGCTCGCAAAAATTCTTCAGATAATGCTAATACACCTTTTGTTTCAACATCTTCAATAATTTCAGCGTGTAATTTTTGATATATATCCCAACTCGATGAGTCAGAATAAGTTGGTAAGTAATTTAAAATACTCTCTTTGTTACGCACTTGCTGCTTGATGCCATCAGGAGATAATTGCTCTAATGCACCAGAAAGCGCGCCGGTGGCACCTGCTAACAGCCCTTTTTCATGGGCTTTGGTGTCGATAAAACTCTCTTGAACCGCTTTATTTGCCTGTAAGTAGCTTGAACTTTTACGAATAAATAAGTTTTGAATAGCATCATCAAGCGTGGCAGAGAACTTCAAAGGGTTATTTTGTTCAACCTGAAATGTCGTGTGGTTCAACTTGAGTTGATTTTTTAGTAAAGAACGTTGGCGAATTAAATCCATAGAGCCGACTAAAAAATGTCTCAAGCTCTCGCCCATTTGTGCCCAAACACGTTCATCGTTTAATTCATTCGCAAGTTCATCATTCACTCCCAAGCCTTCTAAAAAAGCAGCAACTAAAGGCGAATCACCATTGCCCGTAACCGGTTTAGGTGCTTTAGCAGGTTGAGTAGCGCTATGCTGAGCTGGCTTTTGTTGAACTTGCACAGGCGGTTCAGCAACAGGTGGACTAGCCAAATGTTGGCTACTTTCACTTACTACTTCGTTACTTGAACCCATAAACGCTATTTCATCCCAGTCTTCAGGGATTGGTTGGCTTAATGAGCTACTGTTAACTGGCTCTGAAATAGGTGCTTGCGGTTGCTGGAAAGAAGGCGCTATCATCGCTTCGTCCATGCCACCAGCAAATTCATTGCTTAGCGAAGAATTCGCCATGTCATTATTCTGGTTATAGTTCTCTACTGACGGACTGGGCTGACTAAAAGCAGCAGCAGATTGATGTGAGCTTTGCTTTTGAAGCTGATTAGACAACTTAGCTTCAATTTGAAAATCACCAATGGATAGTACATCACCATCCGATAGCAAATGTTTATTTTCCTTACCCAGCGGTGAAACAGAATAGTTAATAAATAAACCATTCGTAGAGTAATCATAAACGTAGAAGCCATCTGCTTCTTTGACAACTTTACCGTGTTGACCAGAGATGACCTTTTCAGGGTCAGGTAAATGCCAATCACATTGATCAGAGCGGCCAAAAGTTAATTCCTGTTCTACTGTTTTTGTAGCCTCAATCTCAGGTGAAAGTCTATGATAGCTGGTAACATTTAAAACCACTTCCATTTGATTGTTAGTCCCATAAATCTAAACATTCTAATAGAATAAAATACTTCGTTAACCAAAGTCAACGCTGTCTAATATACAAAAAACCAATTTAATTATTTCATAAAACTAAACAATAGGCGTTCTATCTAATAAAAATAACTCAAAAATAGTTAAACAACATAGTTCCTTGTTTATTTATACTAGCTGAATGATTGCTTATTATTTTGTTTTTTGTAAAATACACACCAATCAAACAGGAATGTTGATTTCAAAAAAGGAATTTAAATGACGACCGATAACGATAAAACACGCATTGCTTCAATTGAAACTAAAGGCAAAAGCCACAATTCAAATAAACTTCATCTTATTGGTAAGAAGTTAGCCCAGCGATACCTAATTGAAGAGTTAATAGGCGAAGGCGGTATGGGCCACATATATCGTGCCCGCGACATTCACCTAGAAACAAGCACCCATCAAGATAACTTTGTAGCAATTAAAGTTTTACATGAGGAGCTGTGTGATTCTGAGGAAGCCATTTCGCTTCTAAAAGATGAAACAGTCAAAACTCGTTCTTTATCTCATCCAAATATTGTAAAAGTATTCTCTGCATCTTCAGATGAATCGCATCACTTTGTTGTTATGGAGTGGGTTGAAGGTGAAACATTAGAACAGCTTATAAAAAGAAATAAACCTAATGGCCTCACTCAAAAGCGTGCCAAACCTATTCTAAAACAGCTTATTGATGCATTGTCATACGCACATGCAAAAGGGATCATTCACAATGATCTTAAACCGTCTAACGTCATGTTTGATTCTCAAGGCAATCTAAAAATTTTAGATTTTGGTATTGCAAAAACACATAGCCATGAAGATCTATATGCAGCACCTAGCCTAAATGATGACAAACCAACCAGTACTGGTTATACCCCGACCTATGCAAGTCCTGCACAGCTAAATGGTAAAGAAGCTACCAAGAAAGACGATATTTTCTCTTTGGGCTGTATTGCGTACGAACTTTTAACCAGCAAACATCCTTATAACAGAAAAGCCGCTAACACGGTTAGCAAAGACACCACGGTTAAAAAACCAAGCAACTGCTCAGTCTTTCTCTGGTCAAAATTAAAAAGATGCTTACAGCTTGATGAAGCTAAAAGAGCTGAAGCTTTAACTGAACTTAATAATGAGCTAACTAACAGCAGAGTTCCTTTACTTGCGCATGTTGCATGTTATTTCATTATTATTGCGGGTAGCTTTTTCTACATCAACTCGGTTCAAGAGCAGCAAACAACATTGGATGCTAATTTCAAGAACTCAGTTGCTAAAGTTGAACAGCTAGAAGCATGGATGACTTGGGGCGGCGATGAGTTGCCTCAACGATTAGATGAAATACCTCCACAATATAATGTTTTAAAAGAAGGTCTTTTAAAAGTTCATCAAAACAAAATAGTTGGTAGGTTTGAGCAACGAGTCGACAACTTAGCTCGCACGTCACTTAATACAAAAGACTATGACAAAGCGATAGACATTTATAATGAGGCACGGGTGTATTACCCAGATTCACAATTATTAGCTAGCAAGCTTGATAGCCTACTAACAGAAAGACAGTCTATTATCTCAGATTTAAGCTACCGCTTAGATGTGCTGCTTGCCCAAGCTAGATATGATGAAGGTGGCGAAAACAGTATTGAAAACTTGATGAAGCAGCTTTCAATTATTGACCAAAGTTACCAGTATAAGCCAAGCGAAGAGTACGAGAATGTTTATAAATTAGCGGTAATGGATGCGATTGAAAACGATGACTTCGCAATGCAAAAAACACTGTTAAATGTTGGTGAGCTCGCATTTAAAAATGCTGACAATCTTCAACCTCTGCTGATTGCACTTAGGAAGAAAGAGTCAGCAATGACTGCACTTATTAGCTACAACAATAAAGTAAGCAACGGTCAATCAGCAAGTTACCCTTCTGAAGATGCGCTTATTTTTTATCATGAAAAACTAGAAGGCTTCAAAACTCGTTTAGCTGAAATAGAAGACTATAAAGAGCTAATGGAGTTCGATGAAGCATTTTCTAAACAAGCTGAGATTTTCCCAGACACATTTGAGCCTATTTTATTAATTAAAGATGAAATTGCGAGCAAGTATATTTCTATGGCAAGTCAACTAATGAAGCGCAAAATGTATAGAACCGCGGAAAAATTAGTCGAACGAAGTGAAGTAATAAGAAAAAGTTTAGAAAATACAATTTAGTGCTATTTATAAATTAGCCAAACGTCAAGGAAGACTCAATTTGCACATCTCACGTGCTG
The DNA here is from genome assembly GCF_045040605.1 of Pseudoalteromonas sp. PB2-1. Taxonomy (NCBI): domain Bacteria; kingdom Pseudomonadati; phylum Pseudomonadota; class Gammaproteobacteria; order Alteromonadales; family Pseudoalteromonadaceae; genus Pseudoalteromonas; species Pseudoalteromonas sp. PB2-1. The sequence continues at coordinate 113,773 of NZ_CP090668.1, read as the reverse complement.
GTTTTCCTTGTTGTTACATTTAATTTTAGTCTATGCAGTCAACGTCAATACAACAGAATATGGAGTAGTTATGAAAAAGTTAAGTACGTTATGTGTCATGTTATTTTTAACAGGTTGTTCGACAACCTCTACCGAAGTTGCTCCTAAACCCGAGCCTGTAGTAGAGCCAGCGGCGACAGCCATTGTAGCAGAAGAGACAGCAACCTCTTTAACTGTTATCACAACACCTGACGATGCGCGTGTGCGTATTATGAATATTAAGCCTGTTTACCAAGACGGTATTGAGCTTGATGAAGGTAAATATGATATTGAGGTAAGCAAACCTGGCTTCTTAACTTATCGTAAATGGGTCGAAGTAAATAAAAAGACTGTATTAACTGTTGAGCTTGATAGCGTCCCAGCAACTGAATCAGCACAATAACGTATCGTTACTTTTTAACAACCACAAAGGAAAGCTTAGCTTTCCTTTTTTATGCTCCACTACATATATTGCAAATAACACAACAATGATAAAGCACATCCATTTGCAATAATTGTAAGCCAAAGCACAAAGATAAAACGGCGCTTTTTAGATTTATGCCTTAACCATTGCTGAGCAACTAATGAGCCTGGCCAACCGCCGAAAACACCTAAAATATGTAAGGTACGTTCAGGGACTCTAATCACATTCTCACCATGTTCAGCTGCTAAACGTTTATCCCAGCCATACACCAAAAAGGTTATCAGACTTACTACCGAGTAAATACCAGCAATCAAGTAAGATAGATTTAGCTGCCAAGATGCAACCCATAAAAATAGTAAAAAACAAACAGCAAAAAATGTTAGAGCTTTCTTAATCAAAGAATTATCACCTATACTAGACAAAATTATAACTAAACGAGGCATTATTATGGCACATCTAAAATCGCTTTTACTATCAATGTGCTTGTGTACTTTTTCGGTATTGTCGGCAGAGCCGCAGCTATCAGAACATTTGCAAGTTTTTAAACCTTATTTAGGCACATGGCAAGCTGACTTTGATGTTGCACAAGGTAAGCCAGCTGTTCAGGATGTAAGTACTTGGCAACGCGCACTCAACGGCATGGCAATAAAAACCATTCATTCAATAAATGAAGGTGAATATGGCGGCGAGTCGATGATTTTTTGGGATAATAACAAGCAGTCTCTGGTATTTTATTATTTCACGACCGCAGGGTTTTACACAAAAGGAACGATGAACGTCCTCAGTCCTACTCAATTTGTTGCTTACGAGAATGTGACTGGCAGTCAAGAAGGTATCACGAAAGTAAAATCGACCAGTGAGTATAAAGATAACAGCTTTATTGTTTCAACGTCATACTTAAAGAAAGGGCAATGGACAAAACCTGAAAAGCGTATCTATACCCGAAGTAATAAAGAGGTGAAGTTTAAATAATCACTCAGTTTGAGCACGGTCTAAGCGAGTAAACCTAAACCGTGCTCAGTAAACGCTATTTTGCAAACTTTTTAAAAGGTTCATCAATCTCAGTGTTAGCAAGATGATTAGTATAGTTACTCATCACTTTTTGCGATAAGCCTAATACAATTTCTAATAACTGCTGATTCGAATAACCTGCATCAAAAAAAGCGTCTAGTTGCTGTTTATCAATAACCCCTCGATTCCGCGTCATCGCTAATGTAGTACCACGAAGGATCTCGAGCTTAGCACTCGCTAAAGGGGTTTTATTAACAAGCGCATCCACAATTGCTTGATCAACTTTCATACTTGCCGCTATTGCACTATGTGCTGGCACACAATAGTGACAATCATGTTCTACATTAATCGTCTGCCATACAACCGTTAGTTCCTCAGCCGTGAATGATGTTTTTTGGAATAGCTCATGCAACACTTGATATCCCTCAAGTAATGTTGGTGCTTCAGCCATTACAGCATGCAAGTTAGGGATCATCCCAAACGCAGACACTGAATTATCTAGAAGTGATTTTGCCGCTTCTGGAGCCGTATCTTTAGTATGTAACGTAAAGTTTGACATGTGTTCTCCTAAGTCTTTTTTAAGTGATGGATGCATAGCCTAGTTGTTTTTGAGCACTCGCTCAAGTTAAAATTGAACAAGTGCTCAAATTGGTGTTAAAAATGGTAAATAAAGTTAAGTTCGACCGAGAAAAGGTAATAAAAAAGGCGGGGATTCTATTTTGGCAAAAAGGCTTTTCGGCCACCTCAACGCGGGATTTACAAACGACCGTTGATATGCGCCCTGGGAGTATTTATGCCGCCTTTGGCTCAAAAGAAGGTCTATATAGTGAAGCGCTTAAAAACTACGCTGAACAACTTAAGACATTACTCGCCACACACTTATCAAGTAGTGCTAGCATACTTGAAGGGTTGCACTCTTTTGTTCAAGCTGTATTGGAAGATTCAGAACCCGGTTGTGAAATATGTATGTTAATTAAAGCGAATGCTGAATTTGACTACTCACAGCCACTACTGAAAAACTTAACGAATGATCTACTGCAACAGTTTGAATGTTACCTAACAGATATTTTTGACACTGCACAAAAACAAAATGAACTAGCAACTAACCATGCACCGCTAGAATATGCGCGTTTGTTTCAAATCCAATTTACAGGTCTAAGAAGCTACATGCATAGGTCCCAATCAAACACTATAAGCAATGAGCTAGTAGAGATGATGTTTAAACTAATTAAAGATTTTTAACTAAGCAAGTTAGGGCAAGACACTCAGCTTGCCCTTAAAAATTAATGTCTAAAGTCAGCCATTAACGCTGGAATACCAGGTAGCATACCCACAATAGCCATCACACCAGTTAAAATAACGAACATCACCAGTGGAATAATCCAACGGCTCATTGGGGTTAACTCAGAGCTACGTTCTTTACAGCCAATCAAACCCAAGTTATCTAATAACATAGTCAGTGACCAACCAAACGCAGGATTCACTAAGGCAGAAGAAAACACCACAATTGCTGCTGACTGGGTAGTTTTGCCTTCTCGCGTCATTTCCATACCTGCTTCAAGTAATGGAATAAACACCCCGACAATCAGTGCCACACATAATACCGGTTGCCAAATGGCTAAATCCATTGGGTAGCCCCAAATACCTGCAATGATACAAAATAAAGCCGTCAACACCGCACCGGCTGGTATCGGTCGCTTCGCGATGGCTGCTGGCACAATGTAAGTTCCCCATGACGAGGTAAAGTTTGAACCACCTAACAACGAACCAAAGGTCTGACGAATTGAGGCGCTAAACATTGTATCATCTATGTTCATTTGAACCTTTTCAGTGCGCTCAGGGTAACTAATTTTTTGAAACACTTGATGCCCCAAAAAGTCAGGAGACCACATCGCAACCGCAAGCACCGCGAATGGCAATACCACTACAAAGCTCTCAAGTGTTGGTAAGCCAAGCATCCAGCCGGTGTTTTCACCCCACCAATACATCGGGTTCATATTAGGCAATCCAGGAGCTGTTTTAAACTCAAACGGCGCGCCCAGTAAAAAGGCGATTAAACCACCCAACAAACAACTTAACGGTACGGCTAACCAACGCTTTTTGTAATGCTCAAGCAGTGCATACAAAACAATAGTCGATAAGATCACAATAAAGGCAATGTGAGTCATATCGATGCCCTCAGCCCATGCAAACAGCTTTTTAACCTGTGAAATTGTACCGATAAAGCCAAGGTAAAGCAGTAATCCCCCACACACACCACGGCTTGTTAAGCCCGCCAGTAAACTGCCTCCTTTACTGAGTGCGAGCAATAAACCAAATGCCCCGATCAGTAATCCAAACGCCATAGGATGACCACCCGCAGCAACCACTATAGGTATTAAAGGGATCAGCGGCCCATGCGTACCAGCCAAGTTTGCTGTAGGTAAAAAGAATCCTGAAAACAATAAGATAAATATAGAAACAATTAATAGCTCATAACGAACATTTTCTAAAATAAATGCTTCGCCAAGGCCAAGCGGGGCTGCAAATGTGGCAGCAATTGCACCCACCATCACCACTTTACCAATCGTGCCTGCCATCGCGGGGATTGAATCTTCTAACTCAAAACGATAATCCCGAAAGGGTAAGTTTGGTCGCCAACGCTTAGGTTGCATGATTTGCAGTTCATTCTCGAGGTATTCATCGCGGCTTGAAAATTCGCTGCTAGGTTTGTGGAGTGCTTTATAGCTTTGCTGGTCGAGCTCAGCAGGCGCAGTTGATGCTTGATGCTGCGTCTTATTCATGACTTCTCCTACTACTTAATCTTGAAAATTGTGTGAGTCTTTATTCTGCATTTAGGGTAAAGCAGCGAGGTACAAAACACGATTAAGCAAAAGGTAGGGTATGAATTTGTAAAAAAGGCAGTTTTAAAATATAGAACATTAAGAAAGAAAAGTTAAACTCATGAAATCAAAAAACTTTTTAATATCTAGTTTATAAAAAGGCAGGCAAACAATAAGTAACTGCTTACTTTTTAAGCATATTAACTATTAGTCTAATAAATTGTATGAATAGCAAACAAGATAGATAACAGTCGAGAAATGGGGTGCAAGATACGAACATCTAGCAGCGATTTCACATCGCGTTTGTCCCATATTTCACTCATTGCATCTTGTTGTTGTTCACTTATGACGCGGTATAAAACCGCTGCTACATGCAGGCGTAAGACAAGTTTCACGCCTGCATTTAATACCTAATTTAACACCTATTTGGTTTTCAACTTATTCAATTCATCATCTTGCTGTGCAACGAGTGCATTAAGCGTTTGACTACCATCTCCAGCTTGTGTTGATAGCTCGGCTAATTGCGATGCGGCATCTGAAATTAAGGTAAGATTACGATTTATCTCTTCCGTAACTGAGCTTTGCTCTTCTGCTGCCGTTGCTATATGGGTAATTTGTTGTGTAATTTCATCAACTTTTACCACAACTTCATGCAGCGCATCAAAAGCGACCGAGGTTTCATCCACCGCAGTTTGAGCTCTCACAACCCCTTGCTCAATAACTTTAGAGGCATTGCCCACTTCAAGCTGCAAGCTGTCGATAAGACCACTGATATCATCCGTTGAAGCGCGTGTTTTAGACGCAAGCGCCCTCACTTCATCGGCAACCACAGCAAAACCACGGCCTTGCTCCCCTGCCCTTGCCGCTTCAATTGCTGCATTAAGCGCAAGCAAGTTAGTTTGCTCTGCAATTGTTCTGATCACGTCTAGAATTTGTGTAATATCGTTACTTCGCGCCGCTACTTTCTCAACGGCTTGATTAGCTTCTTTTATCTCGCTCGACATTGTTTTAACTTGTGTCACCGCAGACGATAAGCTTGACTCACTGCTGACCACTAACCCGTTAATTTCATCAGCTTGTTGAGCTGACTGCTCTGAAGCTCTCGCTACTTCCAGTGCAGTCGCACTCATCTCATTCATTGCAGTTACTACGCTCTCAATTTCTTGGAACTGAGCTTGAACATTGTGTTTGGTATCAACGGCAACACTGGTGGCAAGCTCTGCCTGTTGCTTTGTTTGAGTTGATACGTTTTTTAGCTCGCTAATCAGTGTTCGTAGTTTGGCAAGAAACGCATTAAAACCTGTAGCCAAAGCAATAAGCTCTTCGTGGGTCTCAACATGCAAAGTCTGCGTTAAGTCACCTTCAGCACTGGCAAGATTATCGACCCGTTGCTGAATTTGTTGCAATGGTGCAACAATCGTTCGTATTACTAGCAGCATAATCAAAAATGCGGCACCAGCAATGATTAGTCCTGTAACCAGTATTAAACCGCCTAACGTATTTGCATTTTCACTCATCGTATTAGCAAGAGCTTGCGGACCTTCAAGAGCAAGCTCTGCCGGCACCTCTATTAATAAATTCCACTGTGTGTTTGCAAGCTTAATGGTGATTGGATAATTAACTAAATACTCTGCGCCCACCTTAAAAATACCACTTTGCTTTTTTAACTTATTGTAGTTTTCAAGCATATTTTTTGGCACCGCTTCTTTAAGAGGTCTGCCAAGTTTATCTTTGTAATGACTACTGCCAACGACTAAATCAAGCGAGCTTAATAAAGTAACCCGGGCTTTGCCGCTATAAAGCTCTTTTGACAACTTTTCTGTCATTTTTTGGAAAACAGGAAGGGTTAAATCAACACCTGCAACGCCTATAAACTTTTCACCTCTAAGAATTGGAACTGTCAGAGAGGTCATCATTTCTGAATACCCAGGCGAAATTTCATAAAGATACGGCTCCATAATGCAAGGGACTTTCGTGTCTTTCACACACAGGTACCATTCAGCTTCTCGTTGACCAAATTCATTGAGTGTGTCTACGTATTTTTCTTTAACATCTTCAACAACTTGCTGTTCAATAGTACCATCACGATTACGGGTAAAATAAATTTCAAGCGTCCCCGCCCCTGCAACTGAGTGATCATAACCGCTGATAAAATTTGCATCGCGGTTATCAAACCCATTGCGCTCAAATTGAGTATAAATAGACGACAGTAAGGTGTTTTTTTCAAGCAATGAGCGGTTTAACTCCACAACAGCTTCACGCGTTAGCGTACTCGCGGCTTTTTCATCACCCAACATCGCAGCATAAGAGTATGGCACACGATACGCTTCATTAATAAACCCAGCAACTTGCTCACCATAGGCTGCTGCATTAGAGGCAAGTTTATCTTCAACCTCAGCAACAATCAGCTTTTCAGATTGCGCAGATAGCTGTTGGTTACTGCTTGATAACTGCCACCATAAAACACTCGATAGAACAAACACAGTAATAAAAATACTGCCAACGGTAAGCCATAATAATTTCTTTGCTAATGCTAACTGCCGCATTGATTTTTCCCATTTTTATTGTTGGTTTGCTAATAGTTTAGACCATTTGCATGACAACAGAGAGACGAATAGAAAAAAAGTGTGAATTTAAGGCTCATAACCCCATCTAAACGAATTAACTGTAACTGCTTTGCTATGTTGGCTGCCAACACTCCTTATAACAATTAATCAGCTGTATTTAGATGGTTATTTAACTTTTTCAAATTACGTTCTATCTTTATCCAGAAATCTTTTTAAATAAGCTCATAATAATAAACACCTACAGGTGACAATAATGCAGCAACACACATTTGATTTTGATCAAATTATCATAGGCTCTGGATTTGGCGGTTCTGTCAGTGCGCTACGTCTAAACGAGAAAGGTAACCGAGTTTTAGTACTCGAAAAAGGCCTGCGCCGCGAAGATAAAGCGTTTCCAAAGACCAACCTAGATATAAAAAACTATATGTGGCAGCCTGAAATTGGTCTAAGAGGCTGCATTCAACTTTCACTTACCAGCAAAGTGACTGTGCTGCATGGCGTAGGTGTCGGCGGTGGCTCACAAATTTATGCTAATGTGCACCTTATTCCTGATGATGAGGTCTTTCAATCTCCAGCGTGGACGCGGATAAAGCCAGACTGGAAAGAAAGCCTAATGCCCTACTATGGTCTTGCACAGCGAATGTTAGGCAGCGCCAAAAATACCTACACTAATGTTGCGGATGACACGCTTAAAGATATTGCTGAGCAGATGGGTCAAGGTGACTCATTCAAAACCGTGAACACTGGGGTGCTTTTTGCAAAACCTGGCGAAGCCTATAACAAAGAGCTACCAGACCCTTACTTTAATGGCGATGGTCCAAGGCGAAATACCTGTCATTACTGTGGTAGCTGTATGACAGGTTGTCGCCATAATGCCAAAAATACCCTCATGAAAAACTATCTTTACTTTGCCGAGCGCAATGGCGTAGAGATAAGAGCTAGCTCTGAAGTAATAAAAATCACCCCGCTCAATGCAGATGGCAGCGCCGGATACAAAATTAAGATTAAAGATACCAGCCATCGCAATAGCCATATTTATACGCTAACAACACGAGGCGTTGTGCTAAGTGCTGGGGTGATGGGCACTGTTCCTTTGCTTTTAAAAATGCGCGATAAAGATAAAACACTACCCAACATTTCGCCATGGCTTGGTCAGCAAATTCGCACTAATTCTGAAACACTTACCACAGTGAACAACACCACTAAAAAAGTTGATGACGGTGTTGCGATCAGCTCATTTATTTCGGCCGATAAAGACACCAACATCGAAATTTGTCGGTTTCGAGAAGGTGCTGATGGCACGTGGCTTTATTTACCTTACGTTCCCATGGTCACGGGAAAAGGCCTCAAGCGTATTACTAAGTTTTTAGTTAATACACTTCGCCATCCAATAAAAACGGCCAAAGTATTACGCTCAAAAGGCAAAGCCCGCAGCTCAATTGTATTTTTAGTGATGCAAAAATCAGAGGCGTTTATTCACCTTGAATGGCGACGTAAATGGTATCGCTTATTTAAAAATGGCATTACTGCCGTGCAAAAAGAAAATGACACGCCGCTTAGCGTTAGCTTTCCAAAAGCAGAAGAAGCAACCAAACTTTACGCCGAAAAACTCGGTGGTGTACCAGGTTCAGCCTTAACTGAAGTGCTCTTTGGTGTCCCGATGACGGCGCATATAATGAGTGGAGTTGCCATGGGTACTGATGCTTCTAACGGCGTCGTTGATAGCTCTGGTGAAGTCTTTGGGTATCAAAACCTACGTGTTATCGACGGCTCAATCATACCAGGTAATTTAGGGGTAAACCCATCATTAACCATTACCGCATTGTCTGAGTACGCGATGAGCCAAATACCCGTATTCGATGAAACAAGAGCAAGTAAGATTAAGCCAATAGAATTTAGTAAACCACGTGAAGGCCTAGTATCAGCGCTTACTGGTTCAGGTGATTTAGCAAAATCGATTGCTGAAAAACAAAAAAGCCGTGCATAAAGCACGGCCTATTTTGATAAATAGCAATTAGATCACTGATAATTCTACAGCAATGTTACCACGCGTTGCGTTTGAGTATGGGCATACTTCGTGCGCTTTATTAACAAGTGTAAGAGCGGTGTCTTTATCAAGATCACCCACTGATACCGCAAGCTTAACAGCAATACCAAAACCACCTTCGATAGGACCAATTGATACTTCAGAGTTAATGTGAGTATCTGCTGGTAATTTAATTTTTGCTTGGCCAGCCACTAATTTTAATGCGCCGATAAAACACGCTGCGTAACCTGCTGCAAATAACTGCTCAGGGTTAGTACCTTGACCATCATCACCACCTAGCCCTTTTGGTGTTGATAGTGCCACATCTAAACGACCATCATCTGATTTTGCTATGCCTTCACGGCCACCTGTTGCTGTTGCTTTAGCTGTGTATGCGATGCTTTGTAGTTCTTTCATGATTACTCTCCTAATTGAGTGAAAATATATTTTGTATGCAAAATATATTAGATCAGCTTTTCCGGGATTGCAAATACTTTGCATGCAAATTAAAATACTCGTATTGAATTTTGAGGATCGAGTATGAAATACCCACAACTAAAATTAGATAACCAGCTATGCCACCGCTTATATATGGCATCGAATGGGATTGCCCGTGCGTATCGAGATTCTCTCAATCAATTAGATTTGACCTACCCGCAGTACGTAGTAATGATGGCGCTGTGGGAAAAAGATCAGATCAGCATTGCTGAATTACTTGAAAAAACCGCTATTGATGGCGGTGCGATGACGCAAATTTTGAAAAAAATGAGCGATAAAGCATTGTTATCGATCACCAAAGATAGCCAAGATAAACGCAAACGACTCGTGCAGCTCGAAGCCAAAGGCAAGGCGATGCAAGATCAAGCTGCCGATATACCGTCGCAAATTCGTTGTCGCTTCCCAAGCGTGAGCGAACCACAAGCGTTGCAACTGATTGAGTTACTCGATTTAGTAAATAGTGACCTTAATTAACAAAAATTATTTGAAAGTGAATTTGGATTACACCGCTTTTTAATAAAACTAGATGCGCTATAGTGTTCAAAACTCATCAATACGGACACCATCATGAAAGCATTTGGATACACTACAGCAACCCCAACGTTATCAGACTCTTCATTACAAGCGATTGAATTACCTGATCCTGTTGCCACAGGTCACGACATTCTTGTAGCCGTAGAAGCAATTTCAGTAAACCCTGTTGATACTAAAATTCGCGCTAACGTGTCACCAGATTGTGGCTACAAGGTTATTGGCTGGGATGCCGTGGGGACGGTTAAAGCTGTTGGCGACAAAGTTTCGTTATTTAATGTCGGTGACCGTGTGTTTTATGCTGGCGACTTAACGCGCCAAGGTAGCAATGCTGAGCTGCAACTTGTTGATGAGCGCATTGTCGGTCTTGCACCAACAAGCCTTAGTAATAGTGAAGCAGCCGCCCTGCCATTAACCAGTATTACAGCGTGGGAGTTACTGTTTGACCGCTTACAGATTGAAAAGTGTAAGAATAATAAGCCAGCTTCAGTATTAGTGATAGGTGCCGCCGGTGGCGTGGGCTCAATTTTAGTGCAACTTGCCAAACAGCTTACCAATTTAACCGTTGTTGGTACCGCCGCACGAGAAGAAAGCGCCAACTGGCTTAAAGATTTAGGCGTTGATCATGTGCTTGATCATAGCAAAAACCTTAATCAGCAACGCCTTGCAGCCGACCTGAATGAATTTGATTACGTAGTGAGCTTAACGCACACCGACCAACACCTTGATAGCATTATGGAAGTGATCAAGCCACAAGGTAAATTGGCACTGATCGACGACCCTGCAAGCTTTGATATTTTAAAGTTAAAGCGTAAAAGTATTTCCCTGCATTGGGAGTTTATGTATACCCGCTCAATGTTCCAAACCGATGATATGATTGCCCAGCATCAGCTTCTTTCAGAGCTCGCGACCTTAGTGGATAACGGTACAATCAAAACAACATTGGGTGAGCATTTAGGTAAGATAAACGTAGCAAACCTTATTAAAGCCCATGGGATATTAGAGTCTCACAAGGCTCGTGGAAAGCTTGTATTAGAAGGGTTTGAGTAACAAGCATGTAGGTGGCGCAAGCATCTAGCGGCGATTTCACATCGCGTTTTGCCCTCGTTTCTTCCCTACCGCACCCAGGACGACCTCTAGGCGTCACGCTTGCTTGGCGCGCGAAACAAGTTTCACGCCTTCGTCCAGGGGTTTTACCTTTGTGTGGTAGTTAATAATTCATGACTAAAGTCATTCCTAGGAGGCGCGAGTATGTAGCAGCGATTTCACATCGCGTTTTATTCTCATTCATTAACGATAACAGGATAGGTCTTTCATACACGCATCATTAAAGTGCACAGAATAAAACTTATTTCCCTATTTTAGTGCTTGGAAAAATTACTTATAACAACAAAAATCACAACATATTGATTTAAAACAAATTTAAATCATAAAACAGTTTGGCACAGATCTTCCAATAGTGAGTATGAACAGGCACTAACAAGGAGACTAACGTGACTCACTTCTTTCACACTCTTTATCTACTTTGGCGATTAGACATCAGCACATGGCATATTCATGAGGCTCACGATCCGCATAATGTTGCTGATTTGGAGCGTCGCTATGTTAAATAATGATCCGACTTTTATCGAAGCATTACAAAAGGTTTCTGTACATCAACTTACAATCACCGAGGCAGCAGAACAATACGACATCCCTAAAAGAGCTATTTACAAAGCAGTAAGGCAGCAACAGACCAAGCTAAACAAGCAAAAGGCATATTTAATTGCCGCTCAGAAGCGTCTTAAGCAAAACCTACGTAATGTAGAAATGGAGTTAGCTAGCTTCAGCTAAATAACTTCTGTATGGTTAAAATACACGCACAATAATGACGGATTAAGTATGCACGCAGTAGAAGTAAACTTTGATGGCTTAGTGGGGCCTACCCATAATTACGCGGGATTATCGTATGGCAATGTTGCTTCGCTAAGTCACGCCTCTTCGCATTCAAACCCAAAAGAGGCGGTGCTACAAGGCCTTGAAAAAATGAAGGCGATGCACGAATTAGGACTTGAACAAGGTATTTTTGCACCTCATGCTCGCCCCGACATTAACGTGCTAAAACGCTTAGGTTTTACAGGCACTGATAGCCAAATTATTGAAAAAGCATTTAAAGCCGACCCAGTTTTGCTACGCGCTTGTTACAGTGCATCGGCCATGTGGACAGCCAATGCTGGCACTATCTCGCCTTCAGTCGATACCCTTGATGGCAAAGTGCATTTTACGGCTGCAAACTTAAATAATAAGTTTCATCGTTCGTTAGAGCCAGTAACAACATCCGCGTTGTTAAAAGCCATGTTTAACGATGAGCGTTACTTTAGCCATCACCCACACTTGCCAGATCAGGGCTTTTTTGGTGATGAAGGTGCTGCAAACCATAATCGATTATGCGACAGCCATGCAGATACAGGGCTTGAGATTTTTGTGTATGGGGCCAGTAGCTTTAATAGCGCCCTACCAAAACCCGTTAAATTTCCTGCAAGACAGTCACTTGAAGCATCACAAGCCATTGCCCGCTTACATCAACTAAAGCCTGAAAATCAGTTATTTATTCAACAAAACCCTGATGTGATAGACCAAGGCGTGTTTCATAACGACGTGATTGCAGTAGCCAATGGCAATGTACTTTTATGCCATGAACAAGCCTTTTTGAATCAGCCTGAAACGCTAAAACAAATTAAACACGCCTACCTTGGTAACAAGCCGCTGCATATTATTGAAGTGCCGACCAATAAAGTAAGCATTACAGATGCCGTAGGTAGCTATTTATTTAATAGCCAGTTAATTACCTTAAGTGATAACAGCATGATGCTGGTTGCACCTAAAGAGTGTGAGCGCAATCAAGCCGTTCACGATTACATTCAAGAAATGATTGTGGCAAATAACCCAGTTCAACAAGTGCGCTTTTTTGACTTGCGCCAAAGTATGCAAAATGGCGGTGGCCCTGCTTGTTTGCGCCTACGTGTTGCGCTCAATACTGATGAATTGGCAGCAGTCAATCCAGGAGTAAGATTCAGTGAAGAAAAATATAACCAATTAGTAAGTTGGGCAAATAAGCATTACCGTGACTCTTTAAGTAGTGACGACTTTGCCGATCCATTGCTTTTAACCGAAAGCTATCAGGCACTTGATGAGCTAACCAGCTTACTTAACTTAGGCTCTGTTTATCCATTCCAACAAGAATAAATAATGAAAATTAAAGCAGTACATTCTATTAAAGGTGTGTCTAAATCACTTAACGCATTGCTGATTGATAGCGTCACCAATGGCGCATCAATTGGCTTTATAGCCCCGTTATCATTACAGTCGGCACATGACTATTGGCAAGCAGTCGATGCCGATTTAGCCACTCCCTATCGTCGTTTATACCTTGCTTTCGATGGTGAAGATGTAATTGGCTCTGTGCAACTTTCTTTATGCGCTAAGGCGAATGGCAGCCATCGAGGTGAGGTTGAAAAGCTGATGGTACATAGTGATTACCAAGGCAAAGGAATTGCAAAAAAACTTATGAATAGCCTTGAAACAGATGCACAGGTGTTAGGTCTAGCTTTGCTTGTTCTAGACACACGACTTGGCGATACTGCATCACATCTATATCGAAAACTAAGCTACATAGAAGCAGGCACAATTCCTGGGTTTGCTAAAAGTTCAACAGGGGAGTTTGATGCGACTGTGTATTTTTACAAACAGGTCGTTTAATTTAGCCAATTCAGGTGAATATAGCCATAAAGTCGACTTATAAAATTTTATAAACCCACTACACTAGTAGTAAGAATTATATAAGGAGAAATTAATGGCGCTATCAATTCAGCAAAGGGTACTGCTTCTTGCCCTTCTTCCACCTTTACTCATTGCGATTATGCTCACTATTTATAACTATGTGCAGTCAAAAAATAGTGGTGCTCAAACAGTGGAAAGCTTTGCTTCACAAATGAAAAATGATCGCAAAGCAGAAGTGAGTAATTACCAAAAAATTGCCATGAGCTCTATCTCTCACTTAGTAGCGCAGGATAACGGTACAAATACTCAACAATTACAAGCTCAGGCTAAAGATATTCTTAGAAACTTACGCTTTGATGACGCAGGCGATACTGGGTATGTGTTTGTGTATGATCTGCAAGGTGTCAGCGTTGCCCATGGTGTAAACGCATCATTAGAAGGCAAAAACTTATATGACTTTAAAGATCCCAATGGGGTTTATTTAATTCGAGAGCTCATTTCATCAGCCAAAGAAGGGGGTGGCTTTGTCGAGTATGCATGGAAAAATACCCAAGGTGTTGTTAGTCCTAAACTTGGCTACGCCGCACTCATCCCAAAATGGAACTGGGTGCTAGGTACCGGATTTTGGATAAGCGGCCTTGAGCAACAAGTTGCCAGCACAGAAACAAGAGTTAATGACGCGATTGATAATGCATTTGTAAATACCATTATCGCCTCTATTCTTGCTGTTGCTGTAACAGCCGCAATTGCCGTTGTAGTATCTCGCAGTATCACAAGTCCGTTACATACAACTGTACTTGCCATGAATGATATATCTCAGGGTGATGGTGACCTCACTCGACGACTCATGGAAAAAAGAACTGATGAGCTTGGCCAGCTTGGGAGTTCATTCAATCGCTTTGCCGATGATGTTGGCAAAATGGTCATCGATATCCGCCAATCATCACAATCAATGAATCACGCCTCACTCAAGCTCAATGAGCTACTTGCTAATATGCATACGGGTATTAATCGTCAACATGAAGAAAGTGAGCAAGTTGCAACCGCTATAAACGAAATGTCAGCGGCGTCAATGGAAGTTGCACGGAGCGCACAAGAAGCATCGACCGCGGCTGAACATGCCGACCATCTGGTAAAACAAGCTAATAATCAGCTTCTTATTGCCATAAAAGTGATCAACGGACTTGCTAAACAAGTCGACGAAGGGGCGAATGCGGTTGACCAGCTCAATCAACAATCAAGTCAAATAGGCAGTGTGCTTGATGTAATCAGAAATATTGCTGAGCAAACAAATCTATTAGCACTCAATGCAGCGATTGAATCAGCACGCGCAGGCGAAGCTGGTCGTGGCTTTGCAGTAGTAGCTGATGAAGTTCGTACGCTCGCAAAACGCACCCAAGACAGTACCCATGAAATTGAAAGCATGATTGAACAAGTTCAGCAAGGTACAACAACGGTTACAAGTATAATGCAGGCAATTAAGAGTGGTAGCGCAACCAGTGTTTCTGAAGCAAGTGAAGTAGAAAAAGCTTTAAATGAAGTGTTGCACTCGGTTAACACGATTACATCACAAAATGCACAGATAGCCACCGCAGCTGAAGAGCAAACATCGGTCTCTGAAGCGATAAACCAAAACATGACAACTATTGTTGAAATTGCAAATAAGACGGCCAGTGATACTGATGTAGCAACCTCTTATATGCACGAGCTTACTGATACAGCTACGCAATTGGAGCAGAACGTTAGCCGTTATAAGGCTTAGGTTAGGTCGCACTTTTCAGCTAAAAAGTTATTTTTCTTAAGTTCAAGTTGCATTAAGTTTAATTCATTACACTTAATGCAACATTTAGAACACAAAAAGGGATCAATCATGAACTTCAAAACAACTTTATTAAGCAGCGCCATTTTATTTGCACTTGTAGGTTGTGGCTCAGATAGCGACGATAACGACACGCCAGATCCAACACCACAAACAGCTCAGTTCACACTAGGTGTATCGGATGCGCCTGTAACAGGTTTAAAAGCGGTTAACGTTGTCTTTGATTCAATCACACTGAGAAGCCAAGGCGGTGAAGAGTTTACATTTGAGACTCGTGAAGACAGTGATGACACACTACCAGAGATGGTTAACTTACTCGATTACACTGGCGATGATGTTTTCTCACTACTTGATGATGAAGAAGTACCCGCTGGCGACTATCAATGGATACGTGCTGATGTAATCAATGGTGACAGCAATAACCTAACGATGACTTCACATGTTGTATATGAAGATGACAGCATCGCGCCACTGGTTGTAAAACGCAAAGGCAACGATGGTGTAGGCGAAATCCAGCTAGATGGTTTTACACTTAACCAAGCTGGTAACGATTTTGTAATGGAATTTGATCTTAAAAAGTCATTGGTTGATCCACAAAATAGTGACGAGATTTTCTTGAAACCTCGTGGCGTACGCTTAGAAAACCTTGCTGAATCTGAAGATATTGAAGGTACAGTAAGCGACGTATTAATCGCTAACTGCGAAACAGATAATATCGATATCGCTCTTGAAGATGGCTCGTTTGGCCATGCTGTTTACCTATACAGCAGTGACGTAGAAGTCCCAATGGATAACTACGAAGTCAATGAAGATGAGACCCCTGCTGATGCCCCGCTTGCAACAGCTGATGTGGTATTCGATAGTGATGACAATCAATTTGAGTTTGAGCTTGCATTCGTACAACCTGGTGATTATCAATTAGCATACACATGTGCAGCACATATTGATGATGCAGAAGCGCAAGACCAGGCTTTCACTCTTTATCAGGTTAAACCTGTAACAGTCACTTCTGGCGACGACTTAGAGGTTTCATTCACTGTATCTGAATAATATCACAGCTTGCAAAATAAGCCCGCTATGCGGGCTTAATTACTTGCTATCCACTTAGCTACACCCAATGCTTCCATTACAAATTCAACAGACAAAGCGGCCAAAATCAACCCCATAATACGTGTTAGAATTGACGCACCGCCAGTGCCTATTAATTTTAAAATGCGACCACTGAGTAATAACAACACAAGCGTTATTAACAACACCCCTAGCATATTTAGAGCCGTTATAACTTGCTCTTTTATGGTGTATATATGGTTATCCGTTATTAAGATAACTGCCAATATTGCTCCAGGTGAAGCCGTTGCTGGGATAGCTAAAGGAAAAACGGAAATATCATGTTGCGGTTCAATATCCCCCTGTGAAGAATCATCAGCAAATATCATTTGCAGGCCAAATAAAAATAAAATGATGCCACCAGCAACCTGAAATGATAACAAGCTAATGCCCATTGCACTCAATAGTAACTGACCAATAACTATGGCGCCTATAAGTACAATGGCTGCATATCCCACCGTTTTAAAGGCTGTTTTGCGCCGCTTTTTAGCAGGTAATTTTGCCGTTAGAGCAGCAAACAGTGCCATCGTGCCTATTGGGTCAATTGTGGCCCAAATAACTAAAAAATCATGCAGTACTTTATCTAACATACACACCTTAACATTTAAAAGCTGTGCTCTTAGATTAGCAATAAAGCATGGGGATAAATATCAAAAGTGACTCTTTTTCATACTTTCGCAATGGTTGCTTGCTTCTTTGTAATGATTCAATGAAGCGATAACATGAGCAATAGTGCCATTATTATTCGCAATAGGTTGAACATCACTCGTGTTAAAAGATGCCTCTATTTGCTTGTAAACCTGCTGCCACTCAGGAATTGATTCAATAACCTTTTGCTGGTCGGTTATAAATTCTCTCCAACGACTGACTTGTGACTGCAACGTTTCTTTTAGCTCTGTAGCGCATTGCTGTCGAAAGTCTTCAACTTGATAATTAAACGCACGTAGCTGCAAACTTTCAACAGGGAGTACATCAACAAGCTTATCAAGTGGCGCATCATGGTGATATTCATTTCGCAAATAGGCTAAATGGTGCAAAGTATAATAATGTGCAGGCTCAATAAACGTACTAAATGTTAGTAGTGTATTGATATTAGCCTGATTGGCATTATCAGCTAACACGTTTTCAAGACGAGAAATAAATTGCGCCTTATGTTTACTACCATGTTGTATAGCAAATTCATCCATAATCGCTAAACGGCGATACATATCTCGCTCATCGGTCATACTCTTGGGTGACCAAAAACGCTCAGCAATAGCATAAACGCGTGGCCAAAGGCGTGTATCTATGGTGTCTGTCGTGATTAGCTCCGCCCATATTGTCGCCTCACCGCCCAATACTTCGCCTGACTTTTTCACCTGCTGCGTATCGTGTAATGTTTGATTAAGCACTTGAATACTGGGTTTCTCATCAGGTTTAGTCTGTAAGTCATACGGGGTATTGCCAACAAATGCTGGTAAGTTACTCACTTTGTTAGTCGCAACAACCAGCATCGTAGGCCCCATCCATGTATCAATTAATACTTCGAACCCTGCTGCTCGTTGTTTCACATTTTTTGTTATAAACGCCCCTTTGCCTGTTATCGTAACTAAAGCGGCAAGCTCTGAATTGGCAGTTGTAAATACACTTATGTCGCCGGTAACAGCACTGCCCTTAAGGCGTGTTAGAGTGAACTGTGCGCTGCTTAAAATGTTGCTTGCGGTTAATGAGTCACGCTTTATAGGCTCAGGGTGATTACGATAATGGTAATTTGTCCATTGTGGCTGATCGATGTAAAAACCACTGGATAATAAACCGTCAAACCCTGCCTTTTGAATGGCAGCAAGAGAATGATGACCACGCCAAGACTGCACTAATGTTTGCTTAGGTAGTGTTGGATGTAATACTTCATCCCAACCAATCATTTTGCGATTATATTTAGCTAAGATTTTAGCAACACGTTGATTAAAATAAGCATGTAATGCGTGGCTATCTGGTAAGTCATGCTCAGCCATAAACGCTTGTATTTTTTTATTTTCTTGCCAGTCACGCGCATCCACTTCGTCACCACCGATGTGTAAATAAGCGTCGGGAAATAACTCCGTTAGCTCTTTTACAACGTCCTCTACAAATGTATACACTTTCGGGTTACTAGGGTCTAATAAGGGTCTAAATACCCCCCAATGGCGCTCTATCGACGTAGGAGTTGTCCCACTGCCGAGCTCAGGGTAAGCAAGCACAATACTGCTCGCGTGCCCTGGCACATCAAACTCCGGCACCACTCGAATACCTAACTGTGCGGCATAGCTAACCACGTCTTTAATCTGCTGCTGTGTGTAATAAAGCCCATCCGAAGCATGTTGATGTAATTTAGGGTAACTTTTAAGCGCTATACGCCAGCCTTGATCATCTGTGAGGTGCCAATGAAATACATTCATTTTTGCTAAAGCAAGCCCTCTAAGGGTACGCTTTACATCTGCAATTGGTAAAAAGTGTCTAACGCTATCAAACAGTAGTCCTCGCCACGGGTACGCTGGCGTATCATCAATTTTTATCGCACTCAGTAAGTAAGGCTGCTTTGTTGAAAACACTAACTGCGACAAGGTGCTAAATCCTCGAAGCATACCAAACTGAGTCGCGCTCTTGAGTAAAATACCTTGCGAACTAATACTCAACTGGTAACTTTCATCCACACCTAAAGTAGGGACTGCGGGTAGCCAGTTATCAACGTCGATAACCAGCTGTGCTTTATTTTTTTCTACCCAATTGACCTTTGCAAACTGCTGAATAAACGCAGCGTGCTCAAATAACCCTTCACTAGGGTCTCGGTATTTCTCAGCTAAATAGACAGTTAAGTTTTTTTGATCTAATTGAAACTTGCCTTCAAGCTCTGTGATATTTGCAGGCATCGGCATTAAAGGTAATGATTTAGCATGCGCGACACTTAGTATCCAAAGACTACAAAATACAACGCGTAAAATAAATGACATGGTTTAACCCTCACTATGCTCTAATTGAATGTTGGTTGCGACTATCGCCCCTTTAGCAACGATAACTTGACTCGCCAATTGCTGAGCAATCTCTACGGCGTATGTAATGGATCCCGTGTGTAAAAAAGCAGCTAAAAAGCCAGCACTAAAAGCATCTCCAGCTGATGTTGTATCTATAACCTGTGTTACAGGCGTCACAGGAAAGCGTTGCAATGTTCCATGCTCAAGCACCAGTGTATCTGCCAGTCCTTGCTTTATCACAACAAGGTCAGATGAACATTGTTGATAAAACGCAACTAACTGCTGCTCTGTGCATTCACCAAACACCCCATAATGATCATCATCGGTAACAAACAAATAATCAGCAAGCTGGAATGCTTTTTTAAAGTACCCAGCAGCATCGTCTGATTGCCAAAGTACAGACCGATAATTACTATCGAAAATCACTTTGCCGCCTGCCGTTTTAAAGGAATGCAATGCATCTAATAATAATTGTCGGCTTGGTGTATCTAAAATAGCTATACTAATCGCTGAGAAATAACAATGACTCATATTTCCTTCGCGCAAGGCATTAACGAACCTGTGCTGTGTATCTAAATAAAAATACTGCTTGGCAGCGCTGTCATCACGTTCATAACTAAAATTACGCTCTCCTTTTGCATCGGTTGTTATACCGTAGCTACCAAGGGTTTTATTCGCTGCTATTTGCAAGTAGTCAAGCGACAAGCCCTGCTTCTGCCAAAGGCAACGTGCAACGTCACTTACTTCATCACTACCCAGCGCCGTTACAAAGTTTACCTTCGTATTTTTTAATTGTAAGCGCTTAAAATACACCGCAGTATTATAAACATCGCCACCAAATCGAATGCTGTTATCACCGTCAAGCTCTTGCATTGCTTCGCCAAAAAAGGCCACATTAATCATGATGCATCGCCTCTCTTTGCTTATTTAAAATTGCTAATGCTTGTTCGCTACTGCAGCGCTGTTTTGGGGTAAATAAGGTCACAATAATACAAAGCAGCATTGATGCAGATGTTGCTGGAATAATGGGGTTACTCCAATAAGCTTGCCAACTTGGCGTTAAAATTACCGCCATTGACACAATAAATGACACTAATAATGCCGTCATAGCGCCCTGCCAATTAAATCGGGGCCAAAAATGCCCAAGCAGTACACAAACACACAACCCCGACATCAATGTCGCAATCATATTGGTGATGTAACCAATGACATCGTTAGTAAGTAACGCCAAAAGTAAAGCCGTGCCAATTGTTAGCACTAAACCTATGCGTGATAGCAAAACGACCTCACTGGCATGTGGCATCCGTTTAAATACCAGCATATAGATATCACGAATCAATACACTTACCGCCGCAATGGCATCGGAACTGGCACTTGAAATAGTGGCTGAGAGTCCAGCAATTATTACCAACGCCGCCAAGCCAAAAGGAAGAAGCTCAAAGGCCATATAAGGAAATGAAAAGGCACTATTTTCAAGGGTTGGGTTGAGCTTGTATGCAGCCATACCTATTATGGCAGGTACAATTGCAAACAGCAGATATAAACCGCCAGATAAATAAAATGACTGACGAATACTGCGAACATGCTTGCCAGAATATATCCGTTGGCGAAATGACGGTGCAACGAGTACGCCAACCAAGACTGCAAAAAACAACGAAATACCATGTACAACACCTATTTTATCGAGTGATAAAAAGCTTTGATTCAGTACAGGTTGTGCTTCGTTGATCATCATCAAACCATCCGCTTGATAGAGCGCAACACCCGCCATCAAGAAAAACCCTATAAACAATACTAGAGCTTGAATAGAGTCTGTCCACACAACGGCAACATAGCCACCTATTACCACATAAATACTAAAACCAAGAGCAATGAACAATTTAGCACTCAGTGGTGATAACCCCGTTAACCAAGCCAAATACATTCCGCCGCCTAGAATATGAGCGCCAAGCCAGCCAATACTGGCTACAAAAATGAATATAGCGATAGTATTTTTAACAAGCGGATCAGCCCCAACATAAAAAGAAACCTCTTCGCTCATGGTCATAAATTCATGCTTTCTGACAGGTGCAAATAGCTTTGCTAGCAGCAATATGCCGCATGCTCCACCAAGCCCATAAATCATCCCCGCCCAGCCATTGTTATAAGCAAAGCCAACTGCCCCCATTGAGGAGCCCGTGCCAACCATAGTCGCAACGGTTGTACCCAAGGTTAAAATAAAAGGAAGATTTCGTCCGCCTAGTAAAAAGTCGTCACCGGTTTTGCTATTACGACTTACCCACCAGCCAAACCAGATCATAAAAATCAGGTAGCCTAAAAAGGCCATTAGTAATTGCCACTTCATACAACATCCTGCTTCACCTCAGCCAAATTATTATCATTGCTTTATGCTTATTAGATGGCTTTGGTGCTTATAATTATTTTTATGTATGAGTTCAACAGCCTAAGCTGTCGAACTTTTTTAATTTATGGGGCTTTATAACACGTCACATCGACTTCAACTTTGCAGTCAACAACAAGGTCTGCGACGGCACAAATTCGAGCAGGCGGGTGCTCACCAAAAAACTCTTTAAACACCTTATTAAATGATTGAAAGTAACGCGCATCCGTTAAAATCACTTTGACATGCGCAACATATTCAAGGCCATAACCCGCTTCATCCATAATATCGATGCAGTTTTGAATCGCTAAACGAGACTGATCGATAATGCCACCTTCAACCACTTCACCGTCTTTCATTGGCGTTTGCCCAGACACCATCAACCAGCCCCCAGCTTCGATGGCTCGTGCAAAAGGTAAATGCTGACCACCGGTGCCTGTACCGCCCTCTGTTCCTATACGTTTAATCATATTACTCTCCAGTTGAAGTTAAAAACTTGCCCGAATATGCAGGCATTACTTGGTCATCAATAAAGGTTGGTTGACCATTGGTCCATACTCTGTGAATACCTGATGCTGGTAATTCAGAGTCAATAAATGTGGCGTTATCGCAAATAGCATCACTGTCAAAAAGCACCAAATCAGCAAACTTTCCTACGCTAATCTCACCACGGTCAGTTAAACCGTAATTACGAGCACTGAGTCCTGTCATCTTATGTATTGCTGTTGCGAGTGAGAAAATGCCCTCATCACGTGCGTACTTACCTAATACACGAGGAAACGATCCCCATAAACGAGGATGCGGATGGGGATCACACGGCAGACCATCGGAGCCAATCATGGTTTTTTCAAAGGCTAGAATCATTGCCACATCTTGCTCATCAAGCCCATGATAAACAGCACCAGCCGGTTGCAGCTTTTTAGCACTTTCAAGTAACGACAGCTGCCATGTATCTGCAATATCTTGCAGCGAACGCTCCGCCATTTCGGGGTGAGGATCTGACCACGTTATAAAAATTTCGAAGTCGCTGGTCACTTGTTTTAAGTCCAAAGTGCTTGAACTGGCTGCATAAGGGTAAGCATCGCAACTGCAACGAGAGTGCGAACCTTGGTTTGAAAACCGATTAATCAGCTCTGGCGCACGTCCCCAGTTATTTTTACCAGCGCATTTCAAATGCGAAATAATAACTTTTATATCAAAAGCTTGCTCCATCGCAAACGCTTCATCCATCGCCTCAATGACAGCGTCAAACTCAGTACGCAAATGAGTTGTATAGATAGCGTCATGGGCTTTTAAAACAGGGCCAAAGGCTTGAACTTCATCACTGGGTGCCTGATTCGCATTTTTATAAGCAAGCCCCGTACTCAAGCCAATCGCGCCAGCTGCAAGAGCAGCATCAAGCTCTTTACACATATGCTTAATCTCTGCATCATTTGCACCTCGCAAAAGATCATCCATGACATTATTACGCAATGTAGTATGGCCCACTAAAGCCGCTACATTCACATTTGCAGGTCTTGCTTGCAAAGCGTGAATATAATCAGCCATGGTGGCAAATTTAAATTCACTAAGTGCCCCCAATAAGTTCATCGGATCTGGGGCTGCTTCATTTAGCACAGCAGGGGCTGCACTGATCCCACAATTTCCAGTAATGACCGTTGTGACACCTTGGCTGATCTTCGCAGCCATATTAGGATTGCGCAGTACTTCCAAGTCATCATGGGTATGTACATCAATAAAACCAGGCGCTAAGCATAACCCTTTTGCATCTATAACTTGTTTAGCAGGCAATTCGTTGAGCTTGCCAATTGCTATTATGCGATCATCGCTTATCGCTACATCAGTGATTGAGGCTTCATTACCTTGGCCATCAAATACCTTCGCGCCTAGAATCAATGTATCCACAGGTGGTGAGTCTTTGCTGTGCATCATTAATCTCCTAGTGGGGCGCGATCAGGTCCTTGGCGATATTCATCTAACTCGTGTTTAATACGACGTAGTTTTTCGCGTGATTTTTTCTGCGTTAAAATGGCCACTTCACTTGCTAGCACATCGACTGCGGCTAACATGGCATAACGCGCTGTACTCGGTGTGAAAATATAGTCAGATTCATTTGTTTTTATTGGTAAATGAATGGAGGCAGTGTTAGCAAGTTCACTCTCTGGGCAAATAGCAATCACTTTTGCTCCATAATCTTTCGCGATATTCGCTGCATCAATTAAGTCTTTGGTATAGCCTGTTAGTGATAACACCACCACAACATCACTCACATCGACACTTGCTGCTGTCATGCGCATCATTACAGGGTCACTGTAAGCATTGCTTAAAATATCAAGCCTGAATAATCGGTTGTGGCACTCTTGAGCAACCACTGAGCTTCCTCCACCCACACCAAAAATTAAACTATGGCGACTATTTGCAATGTAATGAGCTGCTTGCTCAACATCCGTTTGATTAATTAGCCCTGCATTGACATCTAAAATGTCATGAATGGCCTGATAAATTGCCGGTATATCTTCACGCTGAGTGTTATTTTCAGTGATAAAACGCTCACCAACCGCTAAAGATTGCGCTAACTGCAACTTCATATCACGGACATTATTACAACCAAGCGCTTTCGCTAGACGCGTAATTGATGCATGACTCACGTTTGCTTTGTCAGCCAAATCACTAATGCTTGCCGAGGCTGCAAATTGCAAATCAGCTAAAATTAACTGAGCAACAGCTTGTTCTGATTGGCGTAGATGACCCAAGCGCTCTTTTATTCTTGAAACTATATCCAAACGTCTTTCTCCTAAAAATAAGTCTCGACGACATCAACCACATTGTAGTTATCGTCTATTACGTTGATGTAGCGCCACTTATCGAATGTTAAGCACGGATGAGAGGTAGCAAAGGCTACAATGTCGCCAACACGAAGTGTGGTATCATTGGGTACTTTCATCATGGCATGCTGGTCCATCATTTTTTCTATTTTCCAGTTGCTATTTGCAGCGCTTATTTGCCCTTGTTGATCAACATGAAGTGTTGGGATTGGAAACCCTGCATCAAACGCTGCATCTCGTTTACCAAAACCTATTATGGCCCTTCCTGGCTCGGGCATTGACTGCACATACGCCCAAATTTCTAAGCAAGATGTCAGCTCACTCCCCAAAGAGCATGCCAATTCATTGCGCGCTAATATTTGCTGTTGAGCTTGCTCATAAATTCCCTGATCATGAGTGACATAACAACCAGGTCGCAACACGGCTAGCATATTCTCGGTTAAATTATCTGGATGAAATGCCTCACACACTAAATCGTAGTAAGCCGACCCACCAGCGGTGATCATCACTTGCTTAGTATCAAACGCATTATCGGCGATAAGCTGTTTGCAGGTCGCAACCGCATACTCAAGAAATTGACTCACGGCAAGGGGATCGCCCAGCACACCTTCATAAACCTCTATACCCGCTAGAGCTAATGAATCGAATTTTGCTATTTCTGCGATCAACTCTGCCAATAATTGACTGTTAACCACACCACAGCGGCCATCAGGAACGCCAAGCTCAATCAGTACATGAATGGTGTGCTGAGTATTAGCAAAGTACTCACCAAGCATGCGTACGTTATCAAGGTTATCGACCAAGCAATAAAATACAATCTCATTGCTACTGAGCAAATCATCAAGCTGTTGATAGTTTGCCCGACCAATCAATTGATTTGCCATCAAAACTCGCTCAGCGCCACTCGTTACTGCTGCAACAGCTTGAGCTGTGGTTGCCACAGTAATTGCATATGCTCCAGCCGCTAATTGTTTTTTAAAGATGGCAGGTGTCATGGTTGTTTTACCATGCGGAGCAAATAACACATGGCTTTGGTTGGTATAGTCAGCCATCCAGCTAATGTTATTCAATAGGCGTGATTCATACAGACACAAGCATGGCAAACTGACATCTTGCTGTGCAATGTTCCACCCTGATTTGTGAAGCTGCTGAACATTACCGAGTCCTTTATTGGCTCGGCTTACGGTTTCCAAGTTTGCAACGCTTAATTTTTTCATTCAAAAACTCTTCATATAAATCAGCTGGTTAATTACTTTTCATTAAAAACCATACAAAAAATGTGACTTATTTAATGTAATGGGTATTGCAATTTTGTTAAATCTAATGTTAATTAATAACACAGCAACAGTCAATACATGTTACAAATTAACAGAAGATAATAATTAACTTTAAAAATACAGGATGAGGAACGTTTAAAATGAAAACTAAAACCCGTCACCAACATACACTCTCGCCAAGCATAACGGCTAAGGCTGTGGCAGCTGTCATTTGTGGGCTAAGTGGCCTAAATACAGTAGCCGCACAGCAAAGTGATTTGACAAACGATGAAATAGAAACCATCGAGGTACGTGGTATTGCAGCCAGTAACAAGCAAGATATTAATAACAAACGCTTTAGTACTGGTGTGATGGATTCAATCACCGCTGAAGATATTGGTAAATTACCCGATGTGACCATTGCAGATACTCTACAACGTATACCCGGTATTCAAATTCGTCGCTCAGCAGGCGAAGGATCAACGATTAATGTTCGTGGTATGCCGCAAGTGACAACGCTGTTAAATGGCGAACAATTTTTAAGTGCAGGCTCAATTACAACACTTCAACCTGACTTCACTGACGTACCTGCTGCGCTTTTATCGGGTATTGATGTACTCAAGTCTCCGCAAGCCGATATTCTCGCTGGTGGTATTTCAGGCACATTAGATCTAAAAACTCGCCGCCCATTCGACTTAGAACAAGGCACGACTTTTTCATTTACAGGCGAAGCGACACGCGGCAGCTTATCAGAAGAAACCGATCCTAAATTAGTGGCATTTGCGGGCTATAACAATGACAAATTTGGTATTATTTTCACTGCCGCTTATGATGAAAGTACACTTGCTAACTACCGTAATGGCACGATTTTAACCTCCAACGAGATTCAAAATGAAACCTCACGAGATTTCAATGGTGATGGAGACTTAAACGACAGTTACTACAGCCAACGTTTTTATGGCGTAATGCACCGAGAAACCGAACGAGATCGCCTCGGCTTAAACACCACTGTGCAATATCAGTTGTCTGATTCACTGACTTTTACCGGTGATATATTCTATACCGACATGGATGATGCGGATCGCAAGCAAGGGATGATGGTCGATAATGCCCGCGGCGAAATTTGGGCTTATTCAGATAACTTTATACCACGCCTCGACAACGACCGTGGTGGGCAAATTTACACTGTTAACAACGCCACATTAGAAGCACGACGTGTCAGTGCTTATTCAGAAAGCTTAACCAATGATCGTGAATCAACTAACGCAAGCTTACTCTTTGAATACCAAGGAGATGGCCCTCTTTCAGGTGAGTTCAGATACATACATGGTAGTGCCGAGCGCGGTCATACCGAAAATGTAGCGCATGGTTATTTAACCTCTGGCGCACAACATGGCCTACTTAGGAACGACGGCACAGGTGCAACACCGGTTAACCCAAATGGTGTTGGCCCAGATCCTGTCATGGTTGATTTCTCTCGTACTGGCGAGTACATCACCCTAGGTTTTGAGGAAGGCTTTGGCAGCGATATCAATCAATATAACCTAGTATCAACTTACTCAGAAAATAACTTCGAAGAAGAAGCAACGCTTGATGTTGCTAGACTTGATGGCCGTTATGAATTTTCAACAGACCACCTCACTAACGTCGATTTTGGATTACGGGCATCAAAACGCGATGTCGAGCGGGAAACGTATATTTTAGTGGCACCATTTACATCTGGTGATATTACCGCTGATGTCATGTGGAAAGACTCTGGGGCCTCTTTAGGCGATACCAATGGCGATGGTGAAAACAGCGTTGCGGGTGGTGATTTAACGATTGGTCATCCCAACTATTTTAGTGATTTACCAGACGGCTGGGTAAACCAAATAAATGACTTTGGACCAGGTGGTGTAGGACAAGGGTTTTATCTTATCGATCCGAAGGTAATGGATGACCCTATGGCATTCCAAAATGCTATTTACCGAGGCAATAAACGACTGGCTAACCCATCACGCACTTACAAAGTAAAAGAGCAAACCCAATCAGCTTACTTTAAATTTAATTTTGCAGGTGAGTTGGCTGAGATGAGTTACACCGCAAATATTGGTGCGCAATACATCAAAACAGAACTCGACATGTTACAAAACCAACTCGGTTCAGCACGTCCATGTTCATTATGTACCGCGAGTGAAAAAACAGGTGAAAAATGGTTAAGTCGTGATTATTCAGACTTCTTACCATCAATGAACTTTAATTTAAACCTCACTGAAGATTTCATTCTACGTGCTGGTTACGGCAAAACAATGACAACGCTGGACATTGGTAAACTTGCAGGCGGCATCAGTGTTGGTCGTACTCGTGCTGGTGATATCCTCGCAGCTGAACTCGGTGTGAGCCCAGACTTACTCGTTGCGGTACAAGGCACGCAAAATGGTAACCCAGATTTAGAGCCTTGGCGCGCAACTAACTATAACTTATCTGCCGAGTGGTATTTTAATGAAAGTGGCTTATTAAGTATTTCTGCTTTCTTAATGGATATAGAATCATTTGTCGAAAGTGGCACTGTAATGCTAGGTCTGCCAGACATTGACGGCGTAATTCGTCGCGAAGTACCTGTAACGACCGAAATTAATGGCGAAGGTGGTGAAATCAAAGGCTTTGAAGTTACCTATCAACAAGCATTCGACTTCTTACCAGAACCTTTTGATGGTTTAGGTACATCTCTAAACTTTACCTATGCCCCAAGTGACAGCGCTAACGTCGATGTTTACGGTAAGAGCTTACCAATTCAAGACAACTCTGAAAAATCAGCTAATGCTGTTTTATGGTATGAAAAAGGCCCATTACAACTTCGCTTAGCTGCAAACTATCGTAGTGATCGTCTCGATAGCTTAAGCTCCGCTATGGGCGAAGGCGTGGTGCCATTTTGGACTAAAAGTACACTGTATTATGACATGTATGCTGGTTATGAATTTGCAGAAGACACGAGCATTTATACGTCAATCAGCAATTTAACCGAAGAAAAAGAAGATATATACGCCCAGTGGTCAGATAATGTGATCACTCAAAATATCTTTGAGCGTCGTATTACGCTAGGTATTCGTACACGCTTTTAAGCGTTAACTAAATTTGGCTCACTTCTGCCCAAGTGATAAAAGACTAACTTAGTCTTTTTAATGAACAACGCGCCGCGTGGTTTAGCCAAATACAAAACCAGTACAGACTCCCCTTGGTGCTGTACTGGTTTTCTCGTTGTTACTGTATGAATATGTTAATATTATAAGCCTAACCAGTTCTACCTAGGCTATGTGATGACATCTCGTTTTTTTAACTCTATGCTGTGTGCTTCTGTATTACTAAGCTCAGCTCTTTTTTTACAAGGCTGCCAAGAGCAACCTAAAAGTAACAATATCAAAGTCGATGGTGGATTAATCCAAGGACAGCAACAAGGTCGCGTAATAACTTATAAAGGCATTCCTTATGCAGCTCCCCCTGTCGGTGATTTACGCTGGCGAGCACCGCAGCCTGTGCCAAAATGGCAAGATGTGAAAGTGCTTAGCAATTACGCCCCTGACTGTATGCAAAAACCATTTGCTGGCGATGCTGCACCGCTTACAACAACGCCATCGGAAGACTGCCTTTATTTAAATGTATTTAAACCCACTAAACACAGCGATACTCCTTACCCTGTTGTAGTATGGATACACGGTGGTGGCTTTGTAAATGGTGGCGCATCTCCCGCTGTTTACTCAGGCGAAAGCTTTGCTAAACAAGGCGTTATTTTTGTTAGCTTTAATTATCGATTAGGCCGATTTGGCTTTTTTGCCCACCCTGCTCTTACTCGTTTTGAAAACGATGCACTGGGCAACTACGCATTAATGGATCAAATTGCCGCCCTTGAGTGGGTAAAACAAAATATCGCTCAATTTGGTGGTGATGCTTCTAAAGTGACACTTATGGGTGAATCTGCTGGTGGCGCATCGGTGCATGCAATGATGCAAACCCCTGCTGCCAATGGCTTATTCCAACAAGCGATTATTATGTCAGCCGGCGGACGAGAGCTATTTAAGCAGTTGCCGCTTAAGAGTGATGACAACACTGTATTAAGTGCCGAAAAAATTGGCGAAAACTTTGCCAAGCAACACACCATTTTAGGCAGTGATGAAAATGCCCTTGCGGCGCTACGTGAATTATCTGCCGAAGACGTGGTTGATAACCTCAATCTGAGCACATTAAACCGACAAAATAATGATCAGTCTACTTACGTTGGCGGGCCAATTATTGATGGCACAATCATCAATTCGGCCACTGAAGCGCGCTTGAGTAAAGGCACATTTAGCCATGTTGCAACCATGGTTGGCACCACAGATATGGATTTAGGCTTTGCTAATTTTGCTTCAAAAGAGTCACTGTTCGCAAGCTTTGCTCCGCACAGTACACAAGCAAAAATGACTTACGATGCAAATGGCAAAACACCATTACCTTTACTCAATTACCAAGTAGGTCAAGATGCTTTAATGCAAGAGCCAGCAAGGTTCGTTGCAAAACGTGTGACAGATATGGGTAAAAATGCCTTTTTATATCGTTTTGGTTATGTTGCACAAACCTTAGATAAACCTGGTGCAGAGCACGCCAGCGAAATCCCGTACTTTTTTAATACTGTGGCAGCTAAATATGGGCATGTCACCACCGAGCAAGATAAGCAAGCCGCTAAAATAATGCACCGTTATGTGACTAATTTTATTAAATTAGGCACACCAAATGACCCAGGTTTACCAACATGGCAAGCATATAAAAATGATGAATCTTTTATACTGCAAATGAGCAAGTCTGGGACTGCAGAATTTTTACCTGATCCCTTACAAGCGCGCTTAAACATCACAGCAACAAAAGCTGAACAGCAGTAATATAAAATAAATAAGACGCTTAATATAAGCGCCTTATTTTTTACCCTTGCTGCTGCACATACTCAAGCGCAGTCATCTTGTGGTAGGTTACATTAGGATGAAATACGTGAGTAGGATCGGGGTCAACCACGTCAATTGGTGTGCCTTGGCTGCGTGCAATATCAAGTGCCATTTGCGTAATATTGACGCTAAACGAGGTGCCGATAAACACGATTTTATCGGCATCGAGCATGCGCTGTTGCGCCTCAGAAATTCGATAAAGTTCAGTGTAGTATTCATCAAATAACAATACGTAAGGCTTAAACGATTCGTTAAGCTTGGGGCTTTCATTACTGATATTGAACACCTCAAGCAATGAGTTGTGTAGATTGTCTTCGTTGACCTTATCCCACGGTGCGTTAAACGCCATTGCATCGTCACCTTGGTGGTGAAACAGTGTCATTTGATCTAAGCGACCATGAATAGCAATAAAATCGGTGTTACCTGCTTTGCCATCAAGACCATCTATATTTTGCGTAATGAGATTTTTATCACTCAACCAATGATGTACCTCATTGGGACCGTGATGCCGATACGTTGCAAAACGATGATAGTACCAAGCTAGAAACTCGCGGGGATTGTTTTCGTACATAGCACGGGTTGCCATTTCCATCGGCGTGTAATTTTTGCTACCAATGGTCCAAAAGCCATCTTCGCCACGAAAGGTCGGTATACCGCTAGCGGCACTCACTCCCGCCCCAGTAATATAGAGTGTATTCATAAAGAAAGGGCCACCTTGTAACCAAGTGCATCGGCTGTCACTTGTTGATTATTGTCCATACCACCAAGACGATACAAACTTCCTTGGTGCTCTAATAAACCTCGATGATCCATGCTCGCAGTATCGGCTTTTGGCATCACTTGCCAACTGTTTTTATCAACATCAAAGCGCCAAACATGATCACTCGCTGGCGCTGGTTTACCGTCGTATCCCATGCCATTGTAGTTATATGGGTTATCAGAGCCGCCCATCATATAAATGTCGCCATTAAAACTGGTTGCAGCCATACGGTAATGGGCAACACCTGTTGGATGTGGCACGGTACGCCAATCTATTTTTAATGGGTTATTTGCATCAATCGTGCCTTTTAAACACTGTGCAACCGTAGCAAAAGAACGACGCTTATCTGCATTCGCCTGTGTTTTTACACCATCACACACCAAAATTGTGTTACCACTAATTGCCGCCGCTTGGCCAAACACCGGTCGACCTAAAAAGGGCGAAGCCTGTTGCCATGTATCTGTTTGCGTATCATACACTTGTACAAGGTTAACATTGCCATCGTTATGCCAACCACTGACTAAATAGATATAACGCTGCTTATATGAAAGCGCCACACTGTCATCCACCGGCACTGGCATATTAGCAAGTTGCGTATATGAATTAGAGCGCACATCATAGCGATATACATCGGGTGTAGAGATTTCTTGATGATCGGCGCTAACGGTATAGCCACCAAATACATAGGCATGTTGACCAACACCCACTGCGGTACTCGCTAAACGACCAGTAAGGGGCAATGTACTTGGCACCGCTTTAGCCGCTTGCCACGCGTTATCGCCCACTTTGAGTACCCATACTTTATTGTGAACATCATTGTGTGCTTTGCCTGCCCCCAAGCCCATAAAGCTTAAAAAGTAGGCGTGTTCATCAATAACAACTTTGGCTACAGCGTTGTTGGCAACGGGCTCAGGTAAGGCGGGTATGGTTGCAAGTGCAACAGAAAATAGCAGGCTCATAAAATAAATAGATAACTTAACACATCGCTTAAGAATACCACTTTATGAGCCTGAAGAAAGACTCGTTATTAGTAAGCAATACTAATGCATTGATTTAAATGTGCTGCCGACTGTGCTTCATCAAGCATTGCTTTTGCATAATCGGTGACTGATATTTTGCTTTCGCCGTTTGCATCAGTAAAAAAGCTATCGCCACCGACACGGTATGGACCTTCTGACTCACCAGGGTAAATAACCGCAGCGGGTGACACAAATGTCCATGGTGTATCTGTTGTTGATGCTCTAAATACATCAAGTGCCTCACCTTGAGCAATAGCTTCTGCTTTGTATTCAGCAGGAAAATCAGGGCTTGATACCAGTGTTACACCGGGTGCCACTTCTAAGCTACCAGCACCGCCCACCCATAAAATGCGTGTGCCAGTACCTGCAAGCGCGTTTAGTAATTGCTTTGCTGTGTTTGCCACAATTTCATGGTTACCTAAAGCACGCCCCCCAATTGCAGCAATAACAACATCGCTCCCCGCTGCTGCGCTTGCGATATCATCGTTTGTTAAATCAAATTCAGTCACAGTAACGTTATCTTGGGTTACTTTACCTGCGTCTCTAACTAATGCATTTACTTGATGACCACGTGCGATTGCTTCTGAAGTAATGTGACTGCCAATCCAACCAGTTGCGCCAATAACTGCTAATTTCATGAGGAATGCTCCGTTGTTTGTTTCAATGATTGCAGTTTACTTGTTCACTAATTACTGATAAACACACTATATAGATACACATTGTTTCAGTTGAAGATACCAATGGACAAACTCAATTCAATTACTAGCTTTGTCGAAGTTGCCCGTACAGGCAGCTTTACTCAGGCCGCTGAACATTTAGGCTTAAGCCGGTTACAAGTGTCTAGGCATATTCAAGATATTGAAAAGTGGCTAAATTTAAGGTTATTTCATCGCACAACACGAAAAGTAAGTTTAACAATTCAAGGAGAAGAAGCCCTTAGCTACTGCCAGCAAATACTAACTCAAGTGTCTGATTTACAAAGCCGTGCACACAGCCATAACAATGAATTGGTGGGGACTATTCGCGTTGCCTCCCCTATTGGGCTTGGCCAACATAAACTGTTTGATGCCATTGAAGTGTTTACCAAACGCCATCCACAGACGCGATTTGAGCTGTTACTTTCAGATAGTTTATCGCAGCTTGTTGATGACCGCGTTGATATCGCTTTGCGTTACATCCATCAGCCAGATGAAGGACTCATTGCCCGCAAGCTCATGTATATCGCAACCGCTGTGTGTGCATCACACGATTATTTAGCTGCAAACCCACCAATTAATGAACCGAGTGACTTAACTGCACACAATTGCCTTATTCATAACAAACACAACATTTGGCAATTTCAACGCGGTGACAACACACAAAAAGTCACTGTTAAGGGCAACATTGTTGCCAACGATATGGGCGTACTTCTAAAAGCAGCAAAACAAGGCATGGGGGTGGCTCACCTACCTTGTGACCTTGCTAATGACTATTTGGCATCGGGAGAGCTTGTTAAAGTACTGCCAGAGCATACAACTATAGGCTCTCACTTATGGGCAGTGTATTTATCACATAACTTCCAACAAAATGTGGTCAGAGCGTTCATCGACTTTTTAGCAGAGCACTGGCAACAGGATATCTTATAATCTAAATCTGCTGCAAATACGTATAGGCTATAAAAAGGAGCCGTAATGCAGCATTTAGATCATGAAATATCTCGTATTATAGAAATGGCGTGGGAAGACAGAACCCCATTCGAAGCGATAAACCGACAGTTTGGCTTAAATGAAAAAAGCGTTATCGCGTTAATGCGTGAGCAATTAACAAACTCAAGTTTTAAACTTTGGCGAAAACGCGTATCTGGGAGGCAAAGTAAACATATAAAACTTCGCCACCCTGATATTCTACGTGGTTATTGCAAAACTCAATATAAGCACAGGTAACATTATTTAAGTTGGTCAGCAAACTGACCAACAGCATCCACCACTTTTTGCGCGCCGTTTTGAATGTCACTCATTACTTTTCCAGATTCAGTTGCAAGGCTGTAACCTTGCTCAGCTTTACTTTTTCCTTGCTCAATTACCTCTACCGTATTTTGCGTCAGCGCTCTGTTTTGCTGTACAACATCAACTATTTCAACAGTCGCTTTCGAGGTACGCGAAGCTAACTGTCTTACTTCGTCGGCAACAACTGCAAAGCCCCTGCCTTGCTCACCCGCCCTTGCAGCCTCTATTGCTGCATTAAGCGCAAGTAAATTAGTTTGATCTGCGATACTGCTAATACTTTGTACAATATTAGCTATATGCTGAGATTGCTTATCAAGTGCAGCTATTTCCGTTGCTGCTTGCTCCATTTTTTTTGCAAGTTCATCCATAACATTCACCATATCGCCTAACACCTCAGCCCCCTGATGAGCAATTTGGTCAGTTTCTGTCGAGGTACTATAGGCAATCTCAGCAGCTTGAGAGACTGCCATTTCACGATTAACTTGCTCTGTAATGACTGTTGCAAATTTTACGATTTTATAAAGCTCCCCTTGCTCACAAAAAACGGGGTTATAGCTTGCCTCAAGCCAAACAGGTTCACCATATTTATTAATTCGTTTAAAGCGAGACGCAATAAACTCGCCCTTTTGAAGCTTTTTCCAAAAATCGGCGTAGTCTGCTGAGTTTGCCTCCTCGGGCTCGCAAAATATACTGTGATGCTTTCCCACTATTTCTTGTTTTGCGTAGCCCACACCTTGTAAAAACTGTTCATTCGCAGTAATTACATGGCCAGATAAATCAAACTCAATCACTGCCATTGAGCGATGAATCGCTTTTACTAAATCTTGGTTTTCTCTTGACGTTTCTATAGTTCGGGTAAGTGCACTGGCATGCAAAGTGAACTGCTGGAACTGCTGCTGCCTATTAATAACGGGATGCAAAATAACCCGCAACCACGCCTGTTCATTGTGGGCATTTACAAGTTGTACAGCACCGACCCATGCCTCTTTATCATCAAGCGCTTTTTTAAAGCTCTGGTAATGACGGGTCGTTCTTGCCAGTTCAGGCACTAAACTAAGAAGTGATTTGCCTATCAGTTGATTTTTCTCATAACCTAGTTCAACGGTTGCTTGCTCATTCAGTGACAAGATATGTGCATTTTTATCTAGTTCTAAAGTAAGCATTTTACTATCGAGCGTATTTTTTACTTGTGAAACAGTAAACAACTCATCGTCTAATTCAGTAACTTTATTCTTTAATGATTGACTAAAAAACATGGGACTCTTCACGTTAAGGTAAGAAAAAAATACACCTTGGTCTGATGTATAGGCGCGCACATAGCAAAATAGTATATGCATGCTTACTTTAACGTATTTGTTACAGTAAAGTCCCTATTTTTGCGATAATAGGAAAATTCTTAAGACGAAATAAGAATTAACTTAACAATTTGAATATAAATGAGAAAAACACATCTTTAACTTGTTAGTTGATTAGCAAACTGCCCAACGGCATCGACAACCTCCTGCGCTCCTTGCTGAATATCTTCCATGACTTTTCCTGATTCATTCGCTAATACTTGCCCCTGTTCAGCCTTAACTTTACCTTGCTCTATCACTCGCACGGTATTTTGCGTAAGAGACTGATTGTCTTTTACGACATCAACAATTTCTTCTGTTGCTTTAGACGTACGAGACGCCAATTGCCTGACTTCATCAGCTACAACAGCAAAGCCACGCCCTTGCTCTCCGGCACGAGCAGCTTCAATCGCGGCATTTAACGCTAATAAATTGGTTTGTTCAGCAATACTACTAATACTTTGCACAATATTGGCTATCTGTTGTGATTGCTTATCAAGCGCTGCTATTTCCTGTGCAGCCTGTTCCATTTGCTGCGCAAGCTCATCCATCACAGCCATAGTGCTTTGTAAAACGTGTGCACCTTGTTTGGCGAGCTTGTCTGTTTCTGTTGAGGTGCCATAAGCAATTTCTGCTGCTTGAGAAATAGCATGCTCACGGTTCACTTGATCAGTAATGACAGTGGCAAACTTCATTACCTTATACAACTCACCAAAATCATTCGTAATAGGGTTATAAGACGCTTCAAGCCATACGTCATTGCCATAGCGGTCCACTCGTTTAAAACGCTCAGCAATAAATTCCCCCCGTCTGAGGCGCTGCCAAAATGCTTCATATTCTGCGGAGTTAGCGACCTCGGGCTCACAAAACATACTGTGATGTTTACCTACAATATCGTCTTTTTTATAACCCATAGCCGCTAAGAAAGGCTCATTTGCATTAAGCACAACCCCTTCTAGATCAAACTCAATAACGGCCATTGAACGGTAGATAGCATTAATAACATCCCGTTGCTCGCGAGAGCTGGCAATGGCATCAGTTAACACAGTGCCATAAATCGCAAAATAATCCAGCTCACCTTCTGCGGTATGAACTGGGTGAGCAATTAAACGTAACCATTCGAGCTTGCCATCGAATCGAGCTATTTGTAGATGACCGACGCCATGCTCTTGACAGTCAATTGCGCGTTTTAACGCTATAAATTGATCACTACTTTTAGATTGAGGTGTAACTATGTTTTCAAAAGGAGAGTTGATTAGCTGCTCAAGAGAGAAACCTAATTCATCTAGAAAGTTTTGGTTAATATAAGCCATATCCCCATCAGCATTAAGCCTAAGAACTAACATTTCTTCATCAATGCCTGCTGTTAGATCTTTAAGCGGGTAGAGCTCTGCTTTTAATGCTGCAATTTCAGCTTCTAAAGACTTACCAAACCACATAACACACCTTAATTAATAACGTATTGTTGTTCCTAGAATTGTAGAACAATTAACGCAAGGTGCTACTTTAAAACCATTAAAAAGAATGAGTGTACAATGACTAAGACGTTTGAGAAGTGAGTTTGACGTACTTATCAGCAAGTTCATCGAGTGATTCTCGATGATTTGGATCGGGTTTAATGCAATCAATAGGGCAAACACTCACGCAAGTCGGATTATCGTAATGGCCAACACACTCAGTGCATTTATTAGGATCGATTTGATAAATCTTCGCGCCCATATAAATAGCCTCATTCGGACACTCAGGATCGCACATATCACAGTTAATACATTTGTTATTGATGAGTAATGCCATGACACACCTTTAAGCACGATAATGAGTATTGCCATTAAAATCCACATTATGGATTTCGGACGCGACGAAATTGCAGCCGCGTAATATAGATTGCAGCGAATGAAATTTCCTTGATCTAGATCAACCTTAGAAGTACCAAGAATTTTCTTCGACCGATGTTCTAGAGTTACTGCATCAGCGGTTATTTACCGAGCTAAATTGTTTGATGAGGAAGTAAGATGCTTTTTATGGAAGCTAAACAGATTTTTAGTGTCTGCAACAGTTATTAGGAGGTAACTCGTTTCTGTCCCAAAATAAGTCAGGGTAAATGCTCTAACGACTGCTTTGTGCGTGTAAAAATATAGTTGCTTATCTAGCCAAACTTAGGTGTAATGGAAGCATAATAATGACTGAGTAACGCAGGGATAGCTTAGCGTTGGCTTGATATCGCTTAGGCCAGAAAAAACAAATTCCCATAGCATAAACAACACCAACTCTGACACACCGAGCAGGTAGCGGCTCAGTCCAACAAGCTACACTACAACACAAACTGCGTGTCGCATAAATACTAAAATGTTAGTTTTTTTAAATATATCGGTAAAAATAAGGTAAACTATGAAGCATGATGTTTGGGTTTTAGTATTGGCTCCTGGTGATAAAGATTACTCAGATTTTTGTTTTGATACGGGTATTATCGGTACTGGTTGGGCTAGCGTAGATGGTTACCACCATGTATTAGCAAAAAGCGAACAGGAAATTGGACAAGGCTATGATCTCGCATACTCTGGTGAGGATTGGGCGGATAATGACAATCGCAATAAAGCAATTTATGCGTTAAATAAAATAGCAAATGAAATAAAAACTGGTGATAAAGTCCTAATCCGAAAAGGCAATAAAAAACTTTTAGCAGTTGGTGAAGTTACTGGGGATTATAAGTTCAAGAAAAATTGGGTTGGCAGAGATCTTAGTCATATCCGTGATGTTCGATATACAGCCATCGCAAGAGAACAAAATCTATTCGACATAATGGTTAAACACCTAGGTAAGCAATTTTCTATGGGGCATACTATTTACTACTTTGGAGAAATCGATCACAGCGTATGGGGTGGTTTTGTAGAAGGTTGTCGTGATAAATTGATGGAAACGCTATAAACCTAACAAGCAATTTAAGAGTGATTCCCAAGGCTTGGCACTTTTCATTCCATCGTTGGGTTTTGCGTTTAAGGTGGTATGGTTCGGTTTCGGGGTAGCGTTGCTCACACCTTAATTGGGCGTCACCGAATAAATACTCAAACTCATTTCTGTCCAAAAATGAGTTGTTTACCTGTTTACTCATCCCAATAAATTAGAATACATTGAGAAGCGACTCAATGTATTCTAATGATAAGCGCTAGCCTTGAGAGAGAAGCCATTCTACAGCTGCGTCAAAACCTTTATCAGTTCCATTTACGCGATCTTACAGGTTAAAAAATGACGTTTGAATCATCGGTGGGATACCTGTTTGCTCGTATAACACGCGCTGATTTGATAATTGTTTCATGTTAGAAAGCCCAAAGATAAAACCATTCGGTAACGATTTAATTAAACTACCCGATAACATTCCTTGCGTTGCCTCTCCTATTAATGTCACTTTTTCTGATGTACTAAGCATCAAAGTTGCAAGCTCAGCAGCAGAAGCCGTTGTGTTACTTATCAGCACTACAACGGGTTACCATAATTGTGTGCTGCGGGTGTGAGTGTTACAAACTGCTCAGGGGCAAACTGATTTCCGTAACGAGTACTTTTAATGTAGCCCGTTTGTGGGCTGGCAATAAAATACTCAGCGAGTACTTTTGCCAAATAAGTATAGCCGCCACCGTTAAATCTAAAATCAATAATCACACCATCTGTTAATTCGAAATCAGCGATAACTTGCTTCATTGTACTGTGCAGTAAAGCAAGTGCTTAAGGGTGCTTATTCCCTTCGGTATAGTCGTTAAAACTATCAATAAACAGATAACCTAACTTTTCGTGCGTCCCCCAAATAATGTGGTCATTAGCTGCAAATGATAAAGTGTCTGAAGATAAATTACTTAAAATAGCAGCCTGAATGAGGTCTTCACTCTCTTAGATGTACTGTGCTAAGACTGCCTATGAATAGCCACTTTATCGCCGTCTGAGATAAAAGTATATCCATTTAGCAAGGGCTTAATTGCCGCAGATATAATTTCAAGTAACACTGCTTGAAGATGTAATAAATCGATAAAGCGCATCGAGCGGAAGTGGTTTACTAAAATAATAACCTTGTACTTGTGAACACGCGAGTTCCTTAAGTATTTTCACCTGCTGCTGGGTCTCGACCCCTTCGGCAATTGACTCCATATTTAACGCGCTGGCTAAATCAATCATGGCTTTAACGATTGCTTTGTCTGCATCGCTGGGGTTTTCTAAATCATCAATAAACGATTTATCTATTTTGAGCTTATCGAGTGAAAAGTCTTTTAAATAATTCATCGACGAATAGCCTGTGCCAAAATCATCAATCGACATTTTAAAGCCGGCCTCACGTAATTTAGAAATGGTGTTTAATGCAAATTTGGGATTACCAATGGCAATGGTCTCGGTCAACTCAAGCTCGATACATTCAGGGTTAACGGAATGTGTTTGTAAAACCGCAATTAAATCACTAAGCAAATGCTTTTTAATGAATTTAGTCGCCGATAAGTTAATCGCAAACGTCAGTTTTGGCATATCACTTTCTTGCCATTGACGAACAGTTTTAACGGCATTTTCAAATACCCAGTCATCAATTTCACTGATGCGCCCGCAACTTTCAGCAATAGGAATAAATTCGGCGGGTGATACATCACCCAGTATTTCTGAGTGCCAACGAAGTAACACTTCTGTGGCAACGGTTATACCCGTTGCAAGTTCGATCTGTGGCTGAAATACCAACGAAAACTCATTATGTTCAATCGCATAATTAAGCGCATTTATAATCTGTAGCTGTCGCAGTCCAGACTTATTCATCTCCTCAGCGTAAAATAGCGTATTATTACGACCTAGCTTTTTAACTTCGAACATTGCTGACTCGGCCATTTGCAATAACGGCTCAAACTCTTTGCCATCAATAGGATATAAAGCAATACCAATAGAGGCCGTAACAACAATTAACTCATCATTGACCAATAACGGCTCGCTTATCACCCTTAATAATTCTTGTGTGCTTTTATTTATGGCGCCTGTTGATGTATAGGGAGTAATAAACGCAAAACGATCGCTTTGTAAACGCGCCACCATTATATGCTCCCCTAAAAAGCTACGAATTCTGGCGCTTAACTTTTGCAAAACTAGGTTACAATGAGCTATCCCCATTGCTTTGTTTAGTATTTTAAAGTTATCTAAACCAATCAATATGAACGCAGCTTTCGAATCTTCGTGTGGCTTGGCAATTCCTTCAAATTCCATTTTTAATCTGTCTTGATTTGCCAGTCCAGTTAGTTGGTCAAAATAGGAAAGTTGATGAATGCGTGTTTCACTCTCAACTTCTTTAGTCATATCGTGTTGAAATGATATGTAATTGCTCACCTTGCCTTGTTTGTCGAGAATGGGGTAAATTGTTGTTTGCTCAACAAGGGTTTTGCCATGCTTCGTCATATTAACTAACGCCCCTACCCAAGCTTGTTTATTTTTAAGTTGCTGCCACATTTCTTCATAAACAGAAGATTCTGTTAGCCCTGCACTTATTGTTTGAGGGCTTTGCCCTATTAGCTCATCGTAGTCATACTGGCACATGTCTAAATAAGCACGGTTCATATACTCAATTTTGGCATCTGTGTTGGTAAACATGATGGGGTGTGGGTTTTGTTCAACTGCTTGTGACAGAATATGCATGCGTTTATTTAGGTTTATTTTATTAAACCACTGCCACACTGACTCAGCCCATACTGTAAGCATGTTTTTGTCATGCACTGTGAACACTTTTTCGATATGTTGCAAAATGATAGCCATATGACATTTTCCATAGCGAAGAATTGGCACAACTAATAAAGAATTTGAATCACTCGGTAAACCAAATTCTTTTGCTTGTTTACGATTAACAATAACCGCTTCACCAACGGCTACTTTTGCTTGTAATTTTTCGGTACACACGGCAAATGTAGAACCATGTTCAGCTCTATAGGTAAGTTGCTTTTGTTCATTACAGATAAACAGTGCAGCACCATCACAGTTTGTTATCGCACGTGCATGCTCGACGGCATAATTTAGCAATACATCTTGGTCATCTTGAAAAGAGATTTCG
Organism: Pseudoalteromonas sp. PB2-1; assembly: GCF_045040605.1. Classification (NCBI taxonomy): domain Bacteria; kingdom Pseudomonadati; phylum Pseudomonadota; class Gammaproteobacteria; order Alteromonadales; family Pseudoalteromonadaceae; genus Pseudoalteromonas; species Pseudoalteromonas sp. PB2-1. Next base: position 71,635 of record NZ_CP090668.1, on the reverse strand, counting down.
GTCAAATGTAACAGACCTCGATTAAACTTACTCTGTTGTATCAGTGCAGCTACGCGGCCAACTTTTTCAGATACATCGCGAGCATTCACTAAATAGGTAGGGCCATTATTATCATATTCAAATAATGTAATAGAAAACTCAAAATGAATCACACGTCCGTTAAATGCAATAGGTAATGGATTCAACAAACACACCCCCGAACGTTTTGACTCTTTTAAACCTTTTATAAACTCTTGCGCATCTGAATCTGAAAATAACTCTAGGATGCTCTTCCCTACTATACTTTTAATGAAGATATGATTATCAGAATTATCACTAAAAACCTCACTAAATGTGCCATTTTCTTCAAGCTCGAATACTGAATCGGGTAATGCAGTCAGCGTTGCTGATAATTGCTTAGTTGAGTTTTCAAGTGCCGCATAGGGCTTAATAACGGTTTCTACAAAGAGAATTTTATAGAGTAAGAAATAAGTTAACCCTTTATAAACGTGACCAAAAAAGTTAAAGATATTGGTCGTGTGTGAGGTGTCATTAAATACTACAAAACATGTTTCGCTCAAAATAGCGATTACGCATACAAGGGTTTTGTCTGCTATGTTCAAATTTGCTCTAGGCTTGCTTAACTGAGAGGCGAACATAAAAGCTGCACTGGTATAAAGGACTAATACACTCAGCTCTATGATAAATTTTACGTGGCTTGCCCCTTTTCCTTGAATGTATATAGCTGATAACCATTGGGGCGAATAGAACATTATACTAGCAATACAGAAACTGAAGAACAGTAATGAAATTAATAATATATTGGCATTAAGAGGCTTATATTTAAACCAGATCCCCATCGCGATAATTAGAAATGCTGCGGCATTAAAAAGTCGTGCAATTAACCAAAAATTAAGCACTAAACTCATTTGCTCTTCACTTTCATGCATATTGTCATAAGCTAAAAAGTGCAAGGAGTCGAAAATAGCAACACACAACATTGTGCATGCAAGCAACAGCAACTGATAATTTTTAGTAAAATGCCAAGTATTCCAACCAATGGCAAAAATCAAAAACGAGATGACAACCGAAAACAGCTCTACGCTGGTGTGCATAGCAACATAAAACGGTATTTCAGCAATTAAACCAAACCACTCTAATAGCAATACAACGGCAATCAAAACAATACCCGCAACAATATATGGCAGCGTGTGTAAAAGCTCTCGATGATGGGATTTATGGACTAAAAATTTCACCATAACTTTTAATTAAATTTGTTAGTTGCCTTATAAAAAGGATAGTAAAAATAATTATTAGAGACAGTGAAATAGCAAAAAAGGTGAATAAAATGCGCTAAGTATGACCTAACGCATCTTGTTGTTAAGCTTTATTGAATGGGTTACGGGTATCTTGGTCGGCATCAAGGTTACGCATCAAAATAGCGTGGTCTAAGTCGATGTCTTCTGGCAAAGGAATTTTTACAATATGACCCGAGCCTTTTGCATCACTGATAGCCTCGCCTTTTTTATTTTCCATGAACTCAAGGTTAAAATTGATATTGCCTTTTGGCGTCATTAGTTCAAGTGAATGACCAGTACAGAATTTATTTTTCACATCAATTTCAACTAAGCCATTACTGTTGCGACCTAATACTTCACCAACAAACTGCTGCTTATCAGAGACCGAATGACCGTACTCATAATTTTGATAGTCTTGGTGCGCATGGCGCTTTAAAAACCCTTCGGTATAACCGCGGTGTGCTAAGTTTTCGAGGGTTTTAAATAAGTTTGCATCAAATGGACGGCCTGCAACCGCATCATCAATCGCTTTACGATACACTTGCGCAGTACGTGCAACATAATAGAAAGACTTAGTACGGCCTTCAATTTTTAAACTATGCACGCCCATTTTAGTAAGCTGATCAACATATTGAACTGCACGTAGGTCTTTTGAGTTCATAATGTAAGTACCATGCTCGTCTTCAAAAGCAGGCATGTATTCACCTGGTCGGCCTTGCTCTTCCAGCATAAATACTTCGTTACTGGGTGCGCCATCTCCCAGTGTTGGGATCACCGCTTTAGGGTCAATTTTATGTACCATTTCACCGGTTTCATTTTCGGTGCCTGGTTTTACATCGTAATTCCAACGACATGCATTGGTACACGTTCCTTGGTTTGGATCGCGTTTATTAATATAACCCGATAACAAACAACGACCAGAATATGCCATACAGAGTGCACCATGAACAAACACTTCAAGTTCTGTATTCGGGCATAGCTGGCGAATTTCAGCGATTTCTTCAAGCGATAATTCGCGCGATAAAATGACTCGTTCAATACCTTGCTTTGCCCAAAAGTTCACTGTGGCATAGTTCACCGCATTAGCCTGCACAGATAAGTGAATTGGCATATCAGGCCATTTTTCACGAACCAGCATAATAAGCCCAGGATCAGACATAATTAGCGCATCAGGTTGCATAGCAATAACAGGCTCAATATCGCGTAAATAGGATTTTACCTTGGCATTGTGAGGAGCAATGTTCGACACCACATACAATTTTTTATTTTGTGCGTGCGCTTCATTGATACCTATTTGTAGATTATCTAGGTCAAACTCATTGTTACGAACACGAAGGCTATAACGAGGCTGACCTGCATAAACAGCATCTGCACCATAGGCGAAGGCATAACGCATATTCTTTAAACTACCCGCAGGTGATAACAACTCAGGCGTAAAAGGACGAGGGGTCAAAATAGGTGACGACATGAAAGCTCCACACATCGAACCGAGTACAAGTCGGTTGCATGAATTAATAGAATAATTGAGCGCGGGAGTATAATAATCTGCCTATTTTTTTTATTGATCTAGATCATAATTGGCGATAACTCAGCAAGGTTGCAATGAGTCTATAAAAGACGACTGACTGTAAGATCCGCTTTTTTGTTCAAACTCAACTAAGTGCCCAAGATAATTGATTTTTGAGTTTACAATATGCACAAATAGAAAAGCCGCTACATGTGTACTTTCCCCTCAATAGTAATGTAAATTCCTAAGTTAAAATTAGCCCACAAACCGCGCTGAATCATCAAATAAAAACTGACCAGCAATAATCCCTCAGGTAAGGTCATGAAAATGACATGGATGCACTATTTAATAAAATTAGGAATTTTAACGTAAAGCGCGTATAATTCGCGGCCGTTAATATTTAACCTTTTAAATTTAAAATTATTGGAGCATAAAGATGGCTTTAGAGCGTACTTTTTCAATCGTAAAACCTGATGCAGTTGCTAAAAACCACATCGGTGCTATCTACAACCGTTTCGAAACTGCGGGTCTTAAAATCGTTGCAGCTAAAATGGTTCACCTTTCAAAAGAAAAAGCTGAAGGTTTCTACGCTGAGCACAGCGAGCGTCCTTTCTTCGGTGCTTTAGTTGAGTTCATGACATCTGGTCCAGTAATGGTTACTGTTCTTGAAGGTGAGAACGCAGTTCTTAAAAACCGTGAAATCATGGGTGCTACTAACCCTGCTGAAGCACTAGCTGGTACATTACGTGCTGACTACGCAGACAGCATCGACGAAAACGCTGTTCACGGTTCAGACGCTGTTGAATCAGCTGCACGTGAAATCGCATACTTCTTCGCTGACGAAGAAATCTGCCCACGTACTCGTTAATTTCGAGTTCACAGCTAAGTCTGTGATGCAGAAGAAAAAGGGCTTTCGGGCCCTTTTTTAGTCATTAGCTAAGCCTGTTATAAATCTGTTTAGCTAATGACTAAAGCGATTAAATAATATACAATCGCGCACCCAAATTATTAATACCATCACCGTCACTGATTGAGGTTGTTTCATGGCCACTGAAAAAAAGATTAACTTATTAGATTTAAACCGAGATGCAATGCGCGAGCTATTTGTATCGTTCGGTGAAAAAGCCATTTCGTGGCGATCAGGTGATGAAATGGATTTATCATTTTGGTGTAGACAATTTTGACGACATGACGAACGTCAACAAAAAGCTGAAAGAGAAGCTTAAAGCTGAGTGTGAAATTGTCGCTCCTGAGATCTCAGTTAAACAAGTAGCAAGTGATGGCACCATCAAATATGCTCTTTTGTTACAAGGCGGCCAAGAAGTTGAAGCTGTGTGGATCCCAGAAAAAGATCGTGCAACTTTATGTGTTTCATCACAAGTTGGTTGTGCGCTTGAATGTACATTCTGCTCAACAGCACAACAAGGCTTCAACCGTAACTTAGCGGTGTCTGAAATCATTGGTCAAGTTTGGCGTGTCGCCAAAGACATCGGTTTAGATGGCGACAGTACTAAACGCCCTGTAACTAACGTTGTAATGATGGGCATGGGTGAGCCATTGCTTAATCTTAAAAACGTTGTGCCAGCGATGGAGCTGATGATGGATGATTGGGGTTTTGGCCTGTCAAAACGCCGTGTAACATTAAGTACATCAGGTGTGGTGCCTGCGCTTGATTTATTAAAAGAGAAGATCGACGTCGCACTCGCTATTTCACTCCATGCGCCAAACAATGAGCTGCGTGATGTACTTGTACCAATTAATAAAAAGTACCCAATTGAAGAGTTTTTAGCGGCGTGTCGTCGTTATATTGATGGCTCTAAAGCAAACAAAGACGTGACAATTGAGTACGTCATGCTGCAAGGTGTCAACGACAGCACAGATCAAGCCCATGAACTAGTTAAAACACTCAAAGGCACACCATCGAAAGTAAACCTGATTCCATTTAACCCATTCCCAGGTAATGAATATGGCCGTTCGAGCAATAGCCGCATAGACCGTTTCTCTAAAGTATTACAAGCTGCAGGTATTACCTGTATTGTTCGTCGTACTCGCGGTGATGACATTGATGCAGCATGTGGTCAGTTAGTAGGTGATGTTGTTGACCGCACCAAACGCCTAGCGAAAAAGAAAATGCGTGAAGACAATGCAATTTCGGTGAACATTCACCAAGCATAAACACGAAAATAAAAGATAAGCCTTTGTAGCAAGCCTGTTATTTTTAAAATAATAGATGCAACACAAAGGCTTTTCGGTAAGATAGGCATACGGAATCAAACAAGAGATTAGGTAATGCGATCTTTACTTGCCATAACTGTTAGTACTTTAGCATTAACAGGATGTGTCACAGAAAACAGCTATAACGGCAGTAACAAACCGGTTGTAGAGAACAAAATCAACAACACAGGTGCGGCACGCACACGTATAGCACTTGCTCTACAGTATTTAAAAACTGGCAATAACTCGCAAGCAAAATATAACCTAGAACGTGCTGCTGATTTTGCTCCTGAGCTCCCTGAAGTTCATTACTCTCTTGCTTATTATTATCAACAGGTTGATGAACCTGAACTTGCAGACAAAGCTTATCAACAAGCATTACGCATTGACCCTAATGATCCTAATACATTAAATAACTATGGTGTGTTTTTGTGCGGTATTGGTGAATATGACCGCGCAGCCGAAGAACTGCTTAAAGCTATTTCAATTCCGAGCTACATCCGAGTAGCAGAAAGTTATGAAAACTTAGCCTTGTGTGCTATTGAATTTGATGACTTTGAAAATGCAGAAAAATACTTAAAATCGGCCCTGAGTCATAGTTCACAACGCCCTTCTTCGCTGATCAGCCTTGCTGGTTTATATTATGCAAAAAGCGACTTGCATAAGGCACAAGAGGTCGTCGAAAAATATGAAGCGACCGGCAGAGTGACACCACGCGCGCTCATGCTAAGTTATTTAATTCAGCAACGCATGGGACATATAGAAAAAGCCCAAACCACCGCAGGGATTATTTTACAAACGTACCCAGGTTCAACTGAGGCCAAAGCAATTTCATCGGAGCAACTAAAACGCACTGAATTTGAAATTTTGCGCGAAAAGTATCGTCAATCACAGCTCAAAGAGCTACAGGTCTCAAACAACACCTTTGCTGTCAGTAAAGATCAACCCAAAATACGCATTGTGAAGAAAAAAGCACCGCCAAAAACTTCGCAACCACAAGTGATAGCAGCAAAAGTAGCAGCGCAACCATCAGCTGTAAAAGCTGAAAGTGCGGTTGTTCAAAATACGCCAACCGATAATTCAGTAAACCAAAAAATAACAATAGAAGAGCCAACTAAAGCAGCAACTTCGCCTAGCACCACAGCAGCAGCTCCCCTTGCAACACAGAGTGACGATATTACTATTGTCTCGTTTGGCGCGCCAAAAAAACCTGCCACCAAGCAGCAAACAACAGCGAAGTCTCAAGCGAAAAGTAATGACGCGAGCACGGTTGTTTTTTACGAAGCAGAAAAAGATGAAAGCGTGTTTAGTGCAAACTCAAAAGAGACTCAAAACACCACCCAAACGCACTTTAGTGTAACGAACGAGCATACAAACTTACCGATGCTGAACCCAAGTGTACCTGCGCTGAATATCCCTTATCATATTATTCAAAACGGTGAAAACCTGTTTAGCATTTCGGTGCGATACAATGTTAAACTACAGAAAATTTTGCAGTGGAATGGCTTAAAGGAATCGGATCGTGTGCAAAACGGCACAAAAATCTATTTAAATGATCCGCACATTTATCACAACATAAATACCGGTGATACCCTTTTTGGCATTGCCACTGAGCACAGCGTGTTGATCGATCAATTAATGCGCTGGAACAAATTAAGTCCAGATGTTGCCCTCGAACCTGGACATAGACTCTTATTGGTAGACCCTGACTCATACGCATTATGAATGAAGAAAAAAATACAGAACAACCGCAAGAAACGCTCGGCCAAGTACTAAAACAGCACCGCGAAAAAGCGGGAATGAGCCTTGAGCAGCTTGCAGGTGCATTGAAATTATCAGTGTTACAATTACAACGTTTAGAAAATGACGAGCACACACTTCTTGGCCCTGCTACTTTTGTAAAAGGCTATGTAAAAAGCTATTGCCGAGAGCTAAAACTAGACTGCCAAGAGATTCTCACTCTCTTACCAGAACATGTTGAACCAACTAAAAAGTCCAACATGCAAAGCTTTTCTCGTCGCACAGAAAAAGAAGCGCACGACAGTCGATTAATGCTATTCAGCTATTTTATTTTAGCAATAGTCATTGGCTCATCCGTATTTTGGTGGTGGCAAAATAGCGCACCAAACTTAGAAGAGCCAGTGAATGCAGCCATGCCAAATCAGCTTGAAAAAAATGAGCCTGCGAGGCCGACTGAAGAGACGACAGCAGCTGTTCAGAATACAGAGCAAACAACTGGTTTATCTGAGCCACAAAACACATCGTTAGATGAAACACCTGCGACACAAACTGTGGAACCGTCAAAACCTACGGTGTCTACCGCAATTGAAAAAACGAAAAAAAATGACCCTGAACATAGCACCATTGTAATGAACTTCAATGAAGATAGCTGGGTCGAAATACATGACGGCAATGGCGATCGTGTAGCCTTTGGTGTAAAAAAGGCAGGCTATGTGATGACAGTAACTGGCGCACAGCCTTTTAATATTGTGTTAGGCAAGCATCAAGTTGTTGATATTACTTTCCAAGGTGAAGCTATCGACACCTCGCACTTTGCCAAAAATCGATTAGCTAAATTTACTTTACCGTTATCAGAGTAACCACAATGTTTTCAGAATCTCCCATTAAACGCAGAAAATCGACACGTATCAATGTAGGTAACGTTCCGATTGGTGACGGCGCCCCGATTGCTGTTCAGTCAATGACAAATACTGATACGCTTGATGTTGATGCCACTGTGGCGCAAATCCAAGCTATTCAAGATGCAGGCGCCGATATTGTTCGTGTTTCAGTCCCAACGATGGATGCTGCTGAAGCGTTTAAAAGCATTAAAGAGCAAGTGACTATTCCACTTGTGACGGATATTCATTTTGACTACCGAATTGCGCTAAAAGTAGCACAATATGGCGCTGACTGTTTACGTATCAATCCTGGTAATATTGGTAGCGAAGAGCGTATTCGTGCTGTCGTTGATTCTGCGCGCGAGCATAATATTCCAATTCGTATTGGTGTAAATGGCGGCTCATTAGAGCGTGACTTACAAGAAAAGTACGGTGAACCAACACCAGAAGCCTTGCTTGAATCAGCAATGCGTCATGTTGAAATTCTACAACGTTTAGACTTTGATCAATTTAAAGTGTCGGTTAAAGCATCTGATGTATTTTTAGCTGTGGGTGCGTATCGATTACTTGCGAAAGAAATTGACCAACCGTTGCACCTAGGTATCACTGAAGCAGGCGGTATGCGTTCTGGCTCTGTTAAATCAGCCGTAGGTTTAGGTATGCTACTTGCCGAAGGCATTGGTGATACATTACGTGTTTCCCTTGCAGCAGATCCCGTGCAAGAAATTAAAGTGGGTTTTGATATTTTAAAATCACTGCGCATTCGCTCACGCGGCATTAACTTCATTGCCTGCCCTAGCTGCTCACGCCAAGAGTTTGATGTGGTAAGTACCATGAACCAGCTCGAAGAACGTTTAGAAGACGTTGTTGAACCCATGTCAGTGTCAGTTATTGGCTGTGTGGTAAATGGCCCAGGCGAAGCACTTGTTAGCGATATTGGTCTTGCAGGCGCAAACCGCCGTTCAGGTTTATACATCAACGGTGAGCGTCAAAAAGCACGTATCGATAACGACAACATTGTTGAGCAACTTGAGGGGTATGTGCGTGACTTTATCGCTAAAAAAGAAAAAGAAACGCCAATCGACATCAAAATAGTAGAATAATTAGCATATAGTCGGCAAACCCTTGGGTTTGCCGTTTACCTTTACCGTCCAAACGGTATAATAACGGGTCAATTTTTCAGTTTTCTTGATGCGCAGAACATTTTTGCGCAAGTACAGTATTTAGGATTTATCAGTGGCAAAACAAATTCAGGCAGTGCGTGGTATGAACGATTGTCTGCCAGGCGATACGCAAATTTGGCAGAAAGTAGAAGACATTTTACGTGAAACAGTTTCATCGTTTGGTTATCAAGAAATTCGTTTTCCTATTGTTGAGTCGACCGATCTTTTTAAGCGTTCAATCGGTGAAGTAACCGATATCGTTGAAAAGGAAATGTACACTTTTGCTGACCGAAATGGTGATAACCTAACTCTTCGCCCTGAAGGGACTGCGGTATGTGTGCGTGCAGGTAATCAAAATGGTTTACTGTACAACCAAGAACAACGTTTATGGTACATGGGCCCGATGTTTCGTCACGAGCGTCCACAAAAAGGCCGTTACCGTCAATTCCACCAATTTGGCTTAGAAACATTCGGCATCGCCACTGCTGATATCGATGCAGAAGTTATTTTGCTAACAGCTCAATTATGGAAAGAATTTGGTATCAGCGAGCACGTTCGTCTTGAGCTTAACTCACTAGGTTCTAACGAAGCGCGTGCTGAATACCGTGATGCACTTGTAGCTTACTTAGAGCAACATGTCGATGTGCTCGATGAAGACTCAAAGCGTCGTATGCACACTAACCCATTACGCGTTCTAGATAGTAAAAACCCTGATGTACAAGCTATTTTAACAGATGCTCCTAAGCTATCTGAGCACTTAGACGCTGAATCAAAAGAACATTTTGAAAATTTATGTGAACGTTTAGACGCCGCAGGCGTCGAATACACGGTAAATGAAAAGCTCGTGCGCGGCCTTGACTACTACAACCGCACCGTTTTTGAGTGGGTGACAGATAGCCTAGGCGCACAAGGAACGGTTTGTGCCGGTGGCCGTTATGATGGCCTAGTTGAACAACTTGGTGGTAAAGCCACGCCAGCGGTTGGTTTTGCAATGGGTCTTGAGCGCTTAGTACTGTTACTTCAAGCGTTAGAATCCGTTGGTGACATTCGCCGTAGTGCTGATGTATATTTGGCAGCCATGGGCGATAAAGCCAGTATTCAAGCACCGCTTATTGCCGCTCAATTACGTAAAGATGTTGCGGGCTTACGTGTGATGGTGCACGCTGGCGGCGGCAACTTTAAAAAGCAATTAAAACGCGCAGATAAGAGCGATGCATTAGTCGCGGTAATTATCGGCGAAGATGAATTAGAACAAGGCGTTGTGACTATTAAGTACTTACGAGAGCGTAAAGAACAAGTCACCCTAAAATTAGAAGAAGCGAAGACGCTACTTGCTGCGCTTATATAAGCCCAGTGAGCAACAGAGGTAAGCATGGATATTTATTCAACAGAAGAACAACAAGCAGAAGCGATTAAACGCTTTTTCCGTGAAAATGGTGTCGCACTAGCTATTGGTATTGTTGCTGGTTTAGGTGGTTTATACGGTTGGAAAGCGTATAACCAAAACCAAATCACAACAGCTGAAACAGCATCAGACTCTTTCACTAAACTTGTTGATAGCGGCGCAGTGTTAGACAAAGCAGATACGTTTATCAATGAGAATAGCGAATCAAGTTACAGTACTCTAACAGCATTTGTTGCAGCAAAAGAAGCAGTAGAAAAAAATGATCTTGATGCAGCAAGCGAAAAGCTTAACTGGATCATCACGAATGAGAAAAACCCTGAGTTAAAAGCAACGGCTGCAACACGTCTTGCACGTGTTCATATTGCCCAAAAACAATATGACCAAGCGCTGGCTACTTTAAACTCGCAGTTACCTGAATCATTTGCAGCAACTGTCGCTGAACTTAAAGGTGATATTTTTTCTGCGCAAGGTGATAAGGCTCAGGCACGTACACAGTATCAAGCAGCTGCTGACAAAGGGGGTCTTGAGAATAACCCTTTATTACAAATTAAACTTGATGACTTAGCACAAACTAGCCCAGCGGCGTAAGGGGTTAAGATGAAGAAGTTAACAGCGGCTACACTTGCTCTGTGTATTGCAACCCTAACAGGGTGTTCGTCAAGTGATGACGAAGAAGAATTAGTGCTGCCAGAAATCGTTAATCAATTTGAAACAGACATCATTTGGCAAGAATCAATCGGTGATGGTGTAGAGCATTACTTTTCTCGCCTGACACCTGCAGTGCATAATGATGTTGTGTATGTAGCGAACCGTGAAGGTGAAGTTGAAGCCCTATCGCTTGAAAATGGCGATACACTATGGCAAACAGACGTACGTGAAAACCCAGCATTTTGGCCATGGGAAAGTACAGAAAGCGCGAAGCTTTCAGGCGGTATTTTACAAGCATACGGCAAAATTTTTGTTGGCTCTGAGCACGGCTACTTAACCGCGCTTGATCGCGAAACAGGTGAAATTGCCTGGCGTAAAACCATGCCTGGTGAAGTGCTGTCTAAACCAGCCGCCGGTGATGGTCTGGTGTTCGTTAACTTAGGCTCAGGTAAACTATTAGCTGTTCACCCAGATACCGGTGAAGAGCGTTGGCGCTTTGAACAAGAAGTACCCCCCTTACGTTACGCGGGCAAAGCTCTCCAACCGTTGCAAATGGTGGCGTTCTACTTGGCCTTGAAACGGGCCGATTAAGCGTGCTTATTTCAGAAAATGGCTACTCTGCATGGAGTGCTGAAATTGCAACGCCAAAAGGGGCTTCTGAATTCGAGCGTCTTGTTGATGTTGATACACAAGCATTAATTAGTGGCCCATATGCTTACGCTATCGCCTATAATGGTAACTTAGCAGCTGTTGATATTCGTTCTGGTAATGTTGTCTGGAAACGAGAGTACAGCAGCTATCGTGACTTATCTATGGATAGCCAACACATTTACGTTGTCGATAGCGATGGCGTAATTTATGCTTTAGATAAATCATCAGGCATTGAACGTTGGAGTCAGCCAGCACTGCGCGGTTGGTACCTTACAGGACCAACCATTGCAGGAAATTATATAGCCCTTGGCGACCAAGAAGGTAACCTACATTGGCTAAATAAAGAAACAGGTGAGCTTGTTTCTCGTGAAGACTTTGACAGCTCAGGTTTCTTCGTTGAGCCTGTTGTTGCTGGTGACAAATTAATTTTATACACCCGAGATGGTGAAGTTAGCGCGGTCAAAATTCCAGACTAACTTATTAATATTACTTGTACTTTTTATAAGGCTTCGCTTAGCGAAGCCTTTTGTTGTTTTTTTAAGAGGTAGTTTATGCTTCCCGTGATCGCTCTTGTTGGGCGACCCAATGTGGGCAAATCCACATTATTTAACCGTTTAACACGTACTCGTGACGCCCTCGTTGCCGACTTTCCTGGCTTAACACGAGATAGAAAATATGGCCAAGCTGATTACGATGGCTATGAATTTATCGTGGTAGACACGGGCGGTATCGACGGCTCAGAACATGGTATCGAAACTGAAATGGCTGAGCAGTCGCTACTTGCGATTGAAGAGGCTGATATCGTCTTATTTTTAGTTGATGCCCGCGCGGGTATGACTGCCGCAGACCAAGCAATTGCTAATCACTTGCGTAAACAGCAAAAAAAATGCTTTGTTGTTGCCAATAAGGTAGATGGTATTGATGCAGACTCCTACTGTGCAGAGTTTTTCCAATTAAGCTTAGGTGATATTCATCATATTGCGGCGGCTCACGGCCGTGGCATCACGCAACTACTTGAAACAACTCTACAACCTGTGATCGCTGAACTGGCAGGTGAAACAGAAGAGCTTGAAGAAAGCGATGACGAACTCGTTGATCTTTACAGTGAAGATGAAGAAGGCGAAGACAATGCGCAAGCCTTTGCCGACAAGCCTGTAAAGCTCGCTATTATTGGTCGTCCTAATGTAGGTAAGTCAACACTAACAAACCGTATCTTAGGCGAAGAACGTGTTATTGTTTACGATATGCCAGGTACAACACGCGACTCTATCTACATTCCGATGACCCGTAACGATAAAGAGTACATCTTAATCGATACCGCCGGTGTTCGTAAGCGCAAGAAAGTAAGCGATGTAGTTGAAAAGTTCTCAGTGATCAAAACCCTTAAAGCAATTGAAGATGCTAACGTTGTATTGTTAGTAGTTGATGCGCGCGAAGGTATTTCTGATCAAGACTTAAGCTTACTTGGCTTTGCTCTTAATGCGGGCCGCTCGTTGGTTGTTGCGGTAAACAAATGGGATGGCCTTGACGATTACGTGAAAGAGCGTATTAAATCAGAACTTGATCGCCGTTTAGGTTTTATTGACTTCGCTCGTTTACACTTTATATCTGCGCTACATGGTACCGGTGTTGGTCACCTGTTTGAGTCAGTGGACGAAGCGTATGAGTCAGCAACTAAGCGTATCAGCACAGCAATGCTACGTCGTATCATGGATATGGCACAAGCAGACCACCAGCCGCCACTCGTTCGTGGTCGTCGTGTTAAACTTAAGTATGCACATGCCGGTGGTTATAACCCGCCACGTATCGTTATTCATGGTAACCAAGTGCATGACTTACCAGACAGCTACAAGCGCTACCTAATGAATTACTATCGTAAAGCATTAGGTATTATGGGCACGCCAATCAAAATTGAATTCAGAGAAGGCGATAACCCATACGCAGGCCGTACCAATAAAGTAACGCTATCGCAAAAACGTAAAATACGTGCCTTTGCAAAAGAAAACCGTAATAAATCTTAACGACGGTATCTATTAAGATGAAAACCTTGTAATTAACACTTACAAGGTTTTTTTATCTCTGCAAAATCGTAAAAAGTATGCTTTATTTAAAGAATCAATAATCACTTTGAGTGTACAAATGGAGTTTATAAGTCAGGTTATTTACGTCGATAACGTAGAGGAAGTACTCGACTTTTACTATCAAGCATTTGCTTTAAATACCAATCATATCAGTGATGATGCAGAGTATGGCGAGCTCGTAACGGGCACGGTAAAACTAGCATTTGCCACTCACCCATATGCCCAATCTTATTTTAAACAAGGCTACATTCGCGCCCATCCAAAGCAACCTGCGCTTGGCTTTGAGCTACGTTTTAGTTGTAAGAACTTAGTTGAAAGCTACGATAAAGCGGTGCTCGCAGGGGCAGAGCCTTTATGCCCACCAACCAAAAAAGATGCTCAACACTATGCCTATGTTCGCGCAATCGAGGGCACCCTCATTTGTCTAGTAGAGATTTAAATTACCATTTTTAAGTAATTAATTACGCTTAAAAACCCCTGCTCTTTGAACAATGAATTTCCTAAAGTTTAACTACCGAGGTTATACAAGTAATCACTCATTCAACAAAGACAAATACGCAAGCTCTGCGAGCTTTTGTAGGTTCGAGTTTTCATCGGCAGCAGACTTTTCTACATGAATATGATGACGACGTTTTGGGATTTTAACTTGAATAAAGCCATTGTTATTTGCCATGTCGATGCGCAGCATTTCACGCTCTTTTGGGGTTAGGTGATTCTCATGAATTTTTTCAAGTTCCCCATTATCTAGCCAAATTGCAGCGCAGTTCGGACACTCATCAATTTCAACCACTTTGAGCGGCGTAAAAAAGCGCCGCATCATGACAACATCAGGACACTTAGGACAATGAATCCGCTTTTTTAAATCTATTGACTCAGGTGGCAGTGTTTGTAAATGAGCCACCAGCACTTGTGCAGGCTTTAACCTTGGGTCGCTGAAATGAAAGATTTGTCGATTATCAAAAAACACACCGCCAGTTGGGGATAAATAAACCTTAATATCACCAATAGTTGTTTCTTCAAGCGCTACTTTTGTTCGCGGGCAATACATTTTACATCCTTGTTTTACAATTAATTTAGCGCTTTTGTAATTAGCGGTTTAAGCGGCTCAGGTAAGCTGATGTTACCAGCGAGTACAAATTCATGTGCTTCGTTTGACATTTTTTGCCATGTTTTACGAATAATGCCCAGCCATTTTTGCTCATCGTAATCAGGCTTGCTACTTGCAAAATCAAGCATGTAATGTTCAATAAACACAAGACTTGCGATATCTTCAATGAGTTGGCTGTCGGGGTTACGTTTTATATTCTTTTTAGCGACTGCCGCATAGACACGCTCGCATTCATCTGACGAATAGCCTGCCTGTTGCATTAACGTGGTAACACGTTCAGCATGAAAATCATATAAAGCAGTGCGCCATTGATAGTAGCCTTGTTTTCCTAATGGAAAGTCACTTCGAGGAGAGCGCCAACGTTCAATGTGTTGTCCGTGAGCTGCGATACACATCAATTCATCTGCCGATGGATTAAAACGCTGCAACATCTCACTCATACGCGTCGCGTACAGGCTCTCTTTGCCATAGGGTTTCCCATCTACAGTCACTTTATTAGGGTCTGCAGCATTCGCTTTATCTATGGCTTTAATAACACTTTGGTACATTGCTTTTACACTTCTAAATTTCAAGTTACTGTTTCTCGGTACAAATATTTGTACTTTTAACAGCAATAACGCCCTATTTTATGTCTACTAACTAGACAATAAAACAACCCTAAACTAGTATTTTTAAAAACCTGCTCAATACTTAAATTGCATTATTAATCGGGAATACGAACTCTTTGCGAAATAATAACAAATCTTCACTAAGTGTGATCTCTTTCATTCTGACTTTTTGCTTATTTTCGATTATTGCGTTTAAAGTTTATCTCGATAGACAAACAATGCATCATATTGAACAAGAGTCTGTTCTTGATAGTTATACAAACGATTTAAAAACAAACCTAGAAACAGCCTTGCTCGGTCCTTATTTAATTAGAGATGCGATGCGTGATGCCAGCTACACAAAGACACAGTTTGAAACGCTCGCCAAGCATATTCTAAAACATAGTGACGGTAGTCAAACCATCCAACTCGCCCCAAATGGCGTTATTACTTATAGTTATCCGCTTGTTACACACGAAGGGGTCATTAACAGTAATTTGTTTGCTGTCCCTTCAATAAGACCCTCACTAGAAAAAGCAATTCAAACGGAGCAAATGCAGCTTGATGGCCCAAAGCAACTTTCTCAAGGGGGGGCTGGATTAGTTGCCCGCTTACCTATATTCAACAAAGGCTCTTTCTGGGGATTCAGCATTGTAGTGCTTCGCTTTCCTGAGTTTATTAATAAAATAAAATTAAAACATGTATCCCACTCCCATATTATCGAGGTGTGGCAAAACAACGATGGTAACTACATTCCTTTATTAGGAGAGCATGCGTTTAATAATACTAAATGGGAAACACGTTCACTACCTGTCAAAAATCAATTATGGATTGTAGGGATAAAAGATGAATTTGCGTATCGTGCGTATGCTGAGATAGGCATTTTAACATTCATTGTTTTAGCTTTTTCGTCTTTAATTAGTTACTTAATTAGCATCACTTTGCGCCTGCGCGAACATGAAAAAAACTTAGAGTCATTGCTAACAAAACGAACCAATGAGCTTTCTGAGCAAGCATTAGCCTTAAAACAGGCCCAAACACTGAGTGGTGTAGGCAGTTGGCACATTTCACCTTACAGTGAATCGAGACACCTTTCTGCACAAGCGACTAAATTATTTAAAACGAAGTCACCTAAGCAGCCAATTCAACAAGTATGTGACCAAATCGATAGTGCCTATAAAAATGCATTTCTTAATTTTATAAACGCAAAACCAGCCAGCCCCAGTGAGCTTGAGTACACAATAAAAATCAATGGTGAACAACGCTGGTTTCATGAGTATGCTGAGTGGAATAACAAAACAAAAACCTTGGTGGGAACAGTAGAAGATATTAGTGCTGAAAAGCAAAAACAGCATGAACTATATCAACAAGCTCATTTTGATCCCATAACGGGATTAGCAAACCGCCACTACAGCGAAAAATATATCACCAGCCTTTGCTCTAAAAACCAATATAACTCGGGTTTAACTTTAATTTGCCTAGAAATTAAAGGCTACAGGCAAATTGAAGACATGTACGGATATAAGGCGTCAAATGAACTACAAAAAGCCTTAGCCAATCGCTTAATTGAGTTTGCAGAGCAACACCAAGCATTCTGCTCTCATATTAAACTAGGCTGCTTTATGCTCTTGCTAAAAGAGGGAATTTTTGACGAAGAACTTGCAACTCTCATCGATGAACTACAACACCGTGTCGCGGGGCTGATTGAAACAGCAGGTACAGCTCATTTTTATCATTTTTATGTTGGCATAGGCTATCCGCACTTACAGAATTTAGATGCAGCAGAGCAAATTAACACAACATTAATTGCCATGAATGAATGCCACCGACAGAAAAAAGCCTACACCATTTACAGTCAGTCTCTTAAAGACAAACTAATCGCACAAAGTGATTTAGAAAGTGACTTAAGGCATGCACTTTCAACCGATAAACAACTTAGTATGGTGTATCAACCTATTGTAAATACAAAAGATGGAAAACTGATAGGCTGCGAGGCACTTATTCGCTGGCAACATCCTGTACGAGGTTTTGTATCCCCACAGGAGTTTATCGCCATTGCTGAGCAATCTGAGCTAATTAACCTCCTTTCGCGCTGGATTGTCGCAAGAGTCGCAAAAGATTGCCACAGCCTTGTGGCGAACAATATCCATGTAAAAATGTCGATCAACTTATCACGTAAACAATTTTCAGATGCGCACCTTGTTAATCGACTAACAAGTGAAAAAGCGCAGCTGTTTCCTGCTACACAAAAAATTAATTTAGAAATTACCGAATCAGCGCTATTTCAAAATACACAGTATGCTATTAGTTTAATGCATGAACTCAAGGCCGTTGGATTTGACTTATCACTTGATGACTTTGGCACTGGCTACTCATCACTCGCTTCGATTCAGCAATTCCCATTAGATAATGTAAAAATAGACCGCGCCTTTATTTGTAACTGCGTTGAAAACCCACGCGATGGTTTATTTTTACAGACCATGAGTGACTTAGCCCATCAACTAAATCTGACTATCACCGCTGAAGGGGTTGAGAGTTCAGAGCAGTGGGAGCTGGTCAGCGATAAACGCATTGATTATGTGCAAGGGTATTTAATATCAATGCCTTTACCGATTGAGGAGTTTATAAAGTTTGACCCTGTATTGTGAGATCAGCAGCAATACTTTGCTTTGGTTTCTCAATCATACGCACAAGCTCTTTTTCGTCATCGCTGACAATGATGGTAGGCGTATAACGCACATCGTATTGCTTAGCCAGACCATTGGGATCGCGTTTATCATAGCCTACCGCCACTAAACGCAGCGAATCTAACTGTACCTTTGCAGCATTGAGTAATTTTAAAAAGCGCGGTACTTCTCGTTTTGAGTCATGACACCAAGTGCCCAAAAATACCAATACTTGCTTACCTTGCAGTGCTTTAATTTTTACAAGCTCTTCTTTGCTTGGCGAAAAGCTCTCATACTCTTTATTAAATGCAGGGTAATCTTTAAGTAACTCATCGGTGGTAATGTCTCCTCGGTGAGGAGCATCCGTTGCATAAGCCATACTTGAAAATAACACTAACAAAGCAGCTAAAAATCGTATCATTATTATATTTCCCTTTCATAAAGCTGTATCACATTAACTTAGACAAAACTCATCAATTTAATAAAAATCAACGCTCATAAATGAGCAAACAATCGAATCCTTTTGCCAAAACGGTTAAACTACAAAGAATCAAATGATTAAGAGTGAAGTGTATGTCTTATCCTCCCTGTCCACAATGTAATTCGGAATATGTTTATCCGGAACAAAATAATCTTATCTGCCCAGAGTGCGCCCATGAGTGGAATCCTGATACGGTCAATGAAGATGACATTATCAATGTAAAAGACACTAACGGCACGCTGTTGGCTGATGGCGACAAAGTAACCGTTGCAAAAGACTTAAAAATCAAAGGCAGTTCACAAGTCATTAAAATCGGCACCAAAGCGTTAATCCGCCGAGTGCTTGATAAAAAAGATCACGAACTCGACTGTAAAGTTGATGGTGTCGGTGAAATGATGGTGACAGCTAAGTTCGTTAAAAAAGCATAATTTGTAGCTCACTTTAATGGCAAAAATCGCGCCACGATATTAAATCGAGACGCATTATTGAACTCAGTTAATAAATAAGCTGTTGGCAGGGTTTATTTTCAAAAGAGCGATTAAAATCTGAGATTTCTGTCGCTCTTTGATAATTTTAAGGCTCTAAGCAGTGCTAATTTGAGACACTCTCAAATAAATCTTGAATGTGTTTGGACATCGAATCTAACTAAGTTGTATCCCCCTCTTTTCAGGCATGCCCATTTTCTTTGCGAAAGCTGACATAACACCTCACATAACTTCATAAAAAGTTACTTTACTACTTATAGATATTAATAATTTTTATTCAAGTGCTTCAATGCCTTCATTCATATATTATGATGGACAACAATAAATAGGTGAGCAGCTTACTTTGCATGAAACTAAATTTGTTTTGGTAATTTAGTTGAAATAAGTACGGTAAAAACAACAAACAACAGTGAGATAGCCAAGCACGCTGTCAAGCCATATAGCTGAAAAACTAAACCAGACAGCACTGTACCAACCAAGCGCCCCACAGCATTAGCCATGTAATAAAACCCAACATCGAGCGATACACCATCGGCATCGGCCATGCTAACAATCAAGTAGCTGTGCAAAGATGAGTTAATCGCGAATAACACACCAAATAACATCAGCCCACCTATGAGCATAGGTTTTACAGCCCACTCAAAGCCAATAGCAAGGGCAATCGCTAAAGTCACTAAAGCAAGCCATGATGCCCACTTAACTGTTTCTGCACTCGGTGATGTTTGCTTATTAAGCTTAATGATTTTAGGAGCAAAAGATTGCACTACCCCATAACCAATGATCCAAGTAGCTAGAAAAGCGCCCACAGTCCAATGGTCCCAGCCAAAGGCCTGTGATAAAAACACCGGAAGTGCAACAACAAACCAAACATCACGCGCACCAAACAAGAACAACCTTGCTGCTGACAAAATGTTGATTGAACTGCTTTTTGAAAATACCTCGTTAAACTTAGGTTTGTTTTTGGCTTTGCCTAAATCATTTTTAAGTGCATAAAGACTGAAACACCACACCACCAGCAAAGTGGCAGCCATGGTTAGCATTGCGCCTTTAAATGACATCAAAGTCAGTAGTAAGCCACCTAAAAAGAAACCCACACCTTTTAATGCATTTTTAGAGCCCGTTAGTATCGCCACCCATTTAAACAAGGTGCCCTCTTGACCACTGGCAACCAGCATTTTAATTGAGCTTTTAGCGCTCATTTTATTGAGATCTTTTGCAATGCCCGACAGAGCCTGCGCTAACATCACATAGGCAACGCTCAACCAGTCAGAGGGGACTGCCAGCATGAACAACGCCGCCACCTGTATGGCAAGGCCAATATTCATAGTTTTGTTTAAACCAAGCCTTGCGCCTAAATAGCCACCTACTAAGTTAGTAACAACACCAAAAATCTCATAAAACAAAAACAGCATGGCAATACTCAAAGGCGAGTAGCCAAGCGCATGAAAATGCAATACCACCAACATCCTCAATGCGCCATCTGTTAGCGTAAATGCCCAGTAATTCCCAGTGACAATTAAGTACTGCTTTATATCAGCGGGAAGATTAGCCAAACGCGTCATTGGTTTTAACCTTTTAATGATAACGCAACTTTACGGGCAAGTTCGGCAGTGCGGTTTGCATAACCCCATTCGTTATCGTACCAAACATACAGCTTAACTTGTGTCTCGTTCACAACCATAGTTGATAACGCATCAACAATGCTTGAGCGTGGATCTGTTTTGTAATCGATAGAAACAAGTGGCTTTTCTTCATAGCCTAAAATGCCTTTTAGCTGGCCCTCTGCGGCTTCTTGCATCCATTGGTTAATTTGCTCAGCGGTAGTTGGCTTTTCAACTTCAAACACACAGTCTGTGATTGATGCATTCGCTAAAGGCACACGAACCGCGTGGCCGTTTAATTTGCCTTTAAGTTCAGGAAAAATATGTGTAATCGCTGTTGCAGAGCCTGTTGTAGTTGGAATTAAGCTCATGCCACATGCGCGAGCACGGCGTAAATCTTTATGCGGCGCATCTAAGATAGTTTGCGTATTAGTGATATCGTGAATGGTCGTCATTGAACCATGTTTGATGCCAATTTTTTCTTGCAGTACTTTAACCACAGGCGCTAAACAGTTGGTAGTGCATGATGCCGCAGTCACAATATCGTGCTGCTGTACATCGTATAAATCATCGTTTACACCCATAACAACGTTCAACACGCCGTCTTCTTTTACAGGCGCAGTGACAACAACTTTTTTCACACCTTGTTCAAGGTAGGCTTGCAGTAACTCGGTTTTTTTCATCACGCCCGAGGCTTCAATGACGATATCGCAGCCAGACCAATCAGTGTCTGCAATTGCTTTATTTTGTGTGACATTAATTTCGTGACCATCGATAATCACTGCGTTATCGTTACTTTCAACCTCATGAGGCCAAATACCGTGTACCGAATCATATTTTAGTAAGTGAGCCAGTGTTGCTGCATCACCCGCAGGGTCATTAATTTGCACAAACTCAACGTCGTCCCATGCAAACGCTGCTCTTAGCGATAAACGACCCATACGGCCAAAACCATTAATGCCTACTTTAATTGCCATTATTAAGCTCCTACTTTTTGAAAATTGTCTAACTTATTTACCGAGTTTGCCGACAGTTAACAGCAAACCGCTTTGTTTAATTACAACAGCGAGCAACACGGGTTGGGCGATCATCTCCCATCGCATTTAGCCTTGCTAACTCGTTCTCTATAAAATTCGGTTCGTTTACCACGGTCGAGGTAATTGTTTGTTTCATCCACATAGGTAGAGTCGGGTTTAAAGAGTAAAACACCCACTGCTGGTGTTTTCTATCCGACAAAATGCCCTGCTTTTTCAGCTGCGCTAAATGCCTTGAAACCTTTGGTTGGCTTTGCTCATTAAGTGCCGTCATTAATTCACACACGCAAACCTCTTGCTCAACGGCGATAAGTAATAAGCTTTTTAAACGAATATCATCTGCAAGCGCTTTATAAAATGTGGTTGGCGAAATAGAGACGGGCTTTTCTTTGTTATGGGATTGTACAAACTGTTTAATTCGCTCATTGATCTCTTGCAAGGTTTTTTTGAATGCGTGAGGTTCGGAGCGAGATTTAGGATCTGCAAAGTCCCACGCAAGGCAATGGCTGCCATCGACGCGATTGGCGCATTCTTTTGTAGCGTCATCACATAAGGTAATGACGTAATCAAAATGCAGATTAGTTACATCGTTTAAGTGCTTTGAGTGTAAGTTATCGGTTTTTAAACCAAAATGCTCAATCGCCGCAAGCGTACGAGGGTCTACCGCATAAGGTTCTGTACCTGCACTAAACACTTCAAACTCACCTTTACCATGATGTTTAAGTAATGCCTCAGCCATAATTGAACGAGCTGAATTTTCTATACATAAAAAGAGAACTTTCATGGTCACTCCATAACAATTTATTTATATAATAATTTTGTTATATAAATAAAGCAAACCTTGTCTGACCTTATTTGAGAGCGACTGTGACATTTTGTCGCATTGCCCAGCGCAATTAATTTATGAAATAATATTTCTTGGCATATTGAATAAAGCCAGTAATTATAAGGGGTTCTCAATGCTCAACTGGCGAAAACTGCACCGCCGTATACACAAATGGCTTGGCCTGAGCCTTGGGTTATTATTTTGTGTTATCGCACTAACAGGTTCGGTATTAGTATTTTACGACGAGCTTGATCAAAGCTTAAACATCTCCCATACCAAGTTGCAGAGCAACGCTTCGCCTAATTTTAGTAACGCACTGAATACCCTGCGCAAACAATATCCTGATAAACAAGGTAGTTGGCGTTTTGAAGTAACGGCAACTGCAGAGCTAATTCCCGCTCGATATTACAATCCACCGGAAACACAGCATCTCGAATTTGCTCCGTTAATGGTATGGCTCTCACGTGATGGCAATACAATTCTACGTCACGATTATTGGGGTCAATATTTAATGACGTGGCTGTATAACCTGCACTTC
Organism: Pseudoalteromonas sp. PB2-1; assembly: GCF_045040605.1. Lineage (NCBI taxonomy): Bacteria > Pseudomonadati > Pseudomonadota > Gammaproteobacteria > Alteromonadales > Pseudoalteromonadaceae > Pseudoalteromonas > Pseudoalteromonas sp. PB2-1. Next base: position 48,742 of record NZ_CP090668.1, on the reverse strand, counting down.
ACTTTACTACTAGGTAACACGGGAACTTGGCTTTTAGGCTACGCAGGTTTAGCTATTTTATACTTGTTATTCAGTGGCTTATTTGCATGGTGGCCAAAACGAGGGCAATGGCAAAGACAAATTAAATTTAAAAAGCGCCCATCGCCTATCGGCAGGCTTTACGATTGGCATAAATTGCTTGGGCTGATTTTTATAATACCCTTAGTCATTTTGTCAGTTACTGGCGTAATGTTAGCACTCCCTAAAGAGTCAACGGCAATTTTAATAAAAATAACAGGGCCAATAGACACAGCGGAGGCTCCTGTAAATCCTTATAGTACTGATGCAGATAACACTATCATTGAACCCAATACAGCATTGAGTTTAGCACTAAATACTTTACCTAACTCAAGAGGTGCATGGATAGAAACACCCGCAACAAACGGCAACCCGTTTTATTATCGAGTTAGAGTGCAAACAAAGGGTGACCCATCGCGCCGTTTTCCGCACAGCTATGTCTATATTGACGGCCATACAGGTGAAATTTCAGAGGTATTCGATTACCAGAAACAAGGCACCAGCACTACTATTTTAAATTGGCTTCATCCTATACATGATGGTAGTTTTCTTAATTTAACTGGACGTATAACTTGGCTTTTCAGCGGCTTAGCTGTAGGTGTGTTATTTATACTTGGCGCTATGCGCTGGTTTATTCGTAATCAACACAAAGGTAAAAAAAGCCCAAGTTAATATATTTTAAGGGCTCACTTTACCGTTTTCAGTTATCACCGAGTAAGCATGTTCACAGCCATAATAACCAACAATCCTGCAAAGATTTTTTTAATAGTAGATACTGGCAAGTGATGCGTCGCTTTTGCCCCTAGTGGCGCAGTAAACCACGAAGTACAGACAATCCCAAACAAGGCAGGTAAATAAACAAAACCAGCAAAGCCCTCTTTTAACGTAAAGTACTGACTGCCCGAACTGATGTAACCCACTGAGCCAAACAGGGCAATCACAATACCGCACGCCGAGGCGCAGCCAATAGCTTTTTTCATATCGACCGAGAAAAACGTGAGTAGCGGTACCAACACGGCACCACCACCAATGCCTATCATGGCAGATAAACCGCCTGTGATTGTTGTATAAAACGTTAAAAGCCCTTTATTTGGTAATGCGCGAGCTGTTTGGGCATCATTTTTACTGCCAAAAATCATTTTTAATGCAATAAGCACCACACTTACCGCAAACACAATTCGTACTACATTTTGCGGTAATAACGCTGCTAAGAAACCACTTATCAGTGCGCCTAATGCAACTCCTGTCATAACCCAAGGCGCAAGCTGCCAAGGCACATTGCCATTTTTATGGTGAGCAATGGCTGATGATGTTGAAGTAAACAGGATTGAAGCGAGCGATGTAGCAATAGCCACCAGCACAACTTGCTCTGCTGGCAACACCTGAAAATGCAGCAGTATCATACTTAATATCGGCACGATCACTAAGCCACCACCGATCCCCAAGAGCCCTGCCAAAAAGCCAACACCACTGCCGAGTATCGCACAAGCTAGTATTAACACGATTAATTCATTCATTTTACTTGTCTTTGTTATTAGTTAGGGAGCCGAGTATAACAACTTAAAGCAGCACAAATGACTATGAAGACAATGATAAGGGGTGAATATTACTCACGTTTTATATGAAAAAATCACAACACCAATAAAAACATCTAGCCATCTAGACATTCAAAGGTATTTTTCCAGATATTATCCTCTCTTTGCCACTCGATAAACTAATCACCTCATTCAGGTATGAATCAAATTCATGTTTTACCTGAAATAAAAACGTTTTTCTTCATGATGCGGGGCACGTATAAATAGATACCCAAGCCACCTCAAGGTTAATGACCTAGCTATTAAAGGAAGGTGAGCAGCAATCATTTATCTCAGGACATTAGGTACATTGCCATGAAACATAATTTCTCATTTACAATTAAGAGTATTCGCCTTGACGAAAATTACCAACCGTCAAACAGCACCCGTATTACCACTAACTTCGCTAACCTAGCACGTGGCGAAAGTCGCCAGCAGAACTTACGTAATGCATTAAAAATGATAGATAACCGTTTCAATGCACTGGCAAATTGGGATAATCCACAAGGCAACCGCTATTCTGTTGAGCTTGAAATTGTCTCTGTTGATTTAGATATTGCAGGTAGTGGTGAAGCGTTTCCTTCAATTGAAGTTTTAAAGACCAATATCATTGACCATAAAACCAATGAACGTATTGAGGGAATTGTTGGTAACAACTTCTCATCGTATGTCCGTGATTATGATTTTAGTGTGCTATTACTTGATCACAATAAAAGCAGAGAAGAATTTAGTATTCCAGATAACTTTGGCGATCTACACGGTAAGTTATTTAAATACTTTATTGATTCAGAAACTTATAAACAGCACTTCAAGAAGCCTCCGGTTATTTGCCTAAGCGTTTCTGACAATAAAACATATCACCGGACTGAAAATCACCACCCTGTTTTAGGTGTCGAGTATCAACCTAATGAATCGTCACTCACAGAACAGTATTTCAAAAAGATGGGCTTACAAGTTCGTTACTTTATGCCACCAAACAGCGTTGCACCTTTGGCGTTCTATTTCTTTGGTGACTTATTGAATGATTACACTAATTTAGAGCTAATCAGCACAATCAGTACCATGGAAACATTTCAAAAGATTTACCGACCAGAGATCTATAACGCAAACGCCGTAGCGGGTAGCAAGTATCAACCAAATTTACGAAATGCCGATCACTCTATCACACAGATAGTTTATGACCGCGAAGAACGCAGCCAACTTGCAATTGCTCAAGGAAAGTTTACTGAACAGCACTTTATTAAGCCTTATCAATCAGTTTTGGAACAGTGGTCGGCTAACTACGCGATTTAATGAGAGTTAACATGAAAAAATTATTACCAACATCGACAGCGGGCAGCTTACCAAAACCTTCTTGGCTCGCTGAACCCGAAACTCTATGGTCGCCATGGAAGTTACAAGGCACAGAGCTTATTGATGGCAAACAAGATGCACTACGTGTAGCCCTGCAAGAGCAACAACAGGCTGGCGTTGATATTGTCAGCGACGGTGAGCAAACACGCCAACACTTTGTAACCACCTTTATTGAACATTTGAATGGTGTTGACTTTGAAAACCGTAAAACAGTTACTATTCGCAATCGCTACGAGGCAAGTGTACCAAGCGTCATTGGGCCGGTATCACGCAGTAAGTCGGTGTTTGTTGAAGACGCTAAATTTTTACGTTCACAAACCAAACAGCCAATAAAGTGGGCATTGCCAGGCCCTATGACAATGATAGACACCTTGTATGACGCCCACTATCAAAGCCGAGAAAAGCTGGCTTGGGAATTTGCCAAAATTCTCAATCAAGAAGCCAAAGAGCTCGAAGCCGCTGGCGTTGATATTATTCAATTTGATGAGCCTGCGTTTAATGTATTTTTTGATGATGTAAATGACTGGGGCATTAAGTGTCTAGAAAGAGCAATCGAAGGCTTAAAATGCGAAACAGCCGTACACATTTGCTACGGCTATGGCATCAAAGCAAACACAGATTGGAAACAAACGCTTGGGAGTGAATGGCGTCAATACGAAGAAGTGTTTCCAAAACTACAAAAATCGAATATCGATATTATTTCGCTGGAGTGTCACAACTCTCGCGTACCTATTGAACTGCTTGAACTTATTCGCGGTAAAAAAGTAATGGTTGGTGCAATTGATGTAGCAACCACTGATATTGAAACACCCGATGAAGTGGCCGCAACGTTGCGCGAAGCTCTCAAATATGTAGATGCTGACAAACTCTACCCCTGTACCAACTGCGGTATGGCACCGCTTTCAAGAGATATAGCTAGAGCTAAACTAAGCGCACTTAGTCAAGGTGCTGAAATCGTAAGAGCTGAATTAGGCGCGTAGTTAATAAGCTCGCTCCCCACGTTATTCTTAAATCTACACATTAATCTATTCATTAAAAGTGCTTCACCATACCTTGAAGCACTTTCCTCCCTTTTACGGCTCACGCTTTAAACTGAAAGATAAAATTCAGTTTAAGATACATAAAAATTAAACCCCTTATTATGAATCAGAGTGTTCCAAACAACAGGTGGCGTTGTTTTGTATTGTTTTTTTGTATTGTTTTTTAGACTATTAATGAGTTTAATGGGTCAGCTTTAATTAAAAATATGTCATGGATAAGACAATGAAATACATAAAATATAGTTTCCTTACTTTAGGCTTGATAATCTTAATTGGCATGTTGATACCAGAAAAAATCATTATTCCTGTTAAAGGAGCGACACCGAGTGATTGGAACCATGAAACTTTTTGGTTCGAGCCTTGGGGCTCTTCTGTTGTACATAAAGGTATAGATATATTTGGCGAGAAGGGAACCCCCGTTTCAGCTGCAAGCTCTGGCATAGTTGTTTTTTCAGGTCATCTCAACAAGGGTGGTAAAGCAATTGCTATTTTAGGGCCTAAGTGGCGTATTCATTACTTTTCTCACCTAGATAGCCTTTCAATCGCGAGTGGGAGCCTTGTTAAAATAGGCGATACCATCGGCACATTAGGTAATTCTGGCAACGCAATTGGTAAACCGTCACACGTTCACTATTCAATTTTATCTCTGCTACCACTGCCTTGGTTAATGACAAATGAAACCCAAGGATGGAAGAAGATGTTCTATCTAAACCCTCATGAAAAACTACTGTAAAGAACTTAATTAATTACTCCCTCTACTATTTCATTACCCCTCATTCAGAGAGGGTTAACTAAAAATCTGCAAAATAGCGTTGGCTAGATTTATTATTCTTTGCTAGATTTTAGTTGTACCCAATGGACGGGCATATATTGAGGGATTAATATGAATGAGTTCGATATTTTCATTAAAAATATAGTCATGGATTACATTCGAGACCATGGTACTTGCAGTGATATTTGTGAAGAAAATGAACAGCTAACCTTCTATGTTGACATAGAAAACCCTGATAACGTCGTCTCACATCAGCAGTTTAAAGTCACCTACCCTATAACTTACTCAATTCAGTCAGCTATTAAACATGAAGTTGATTTACTGAGGTATTTAGACTCCGGCGAAATAAGAACACCGTTTACAACCGATATCGTCGAAGTACTTAAATCGGAACTCGAGTCGTTCATGTACAGCAATAAACCTAAAGGTGAATACCAGATTTATTGATGGGTTTGTTGTGCTCCTAGATGGCTCATAAGCGACCTTAACCTATTAGCTCTAAATCGTTAAAGGGCAAAAGCTGAGTTATATTTAAAGCCCGTTGATGGACAAAAACACGTTAGAGTATTTAATCAGTAACGCCGCATTAAGGTGTGAGCGGCGCTTGGCTATACTTGAGCGAAGCGATACTGCCAAGCGTTGCGAATCACTCTTAAATGCTTTGTTAGAGTTCTCTTGCCAGTCCTGCACTAGTCCAGCCCAAATTTTCATTATTACTTGGATCTGTAGAAATGGAGTACTTTGTTTCCGAGGTAACAGAAAATGAAAATTTTTCTCCGGAAGCCACTTCAAACATAACAGTTTGCACACCAATCAAGCGAAAGAATGCGTGCCCTGATACGTTTTTAGTTTTAGCTATTGCTACCTCACCAACTTTTAAAGTTTTTGGGATTGGGGTGTGCAATCGTTTTTCAAGCGTGAAAGCATCATGATTAAAAAACGCATCGGTTTTGTACGTATTCCCGGTTTTCAAATCAGCTGCCAATACCATCAAATGTGGTGCTATTGTTATGGTTTCTTTCCCTATATTTGTAATTGATATCTCAACATCACCCACAGGTGTATTATCCTTACTCCTCCCGATTGCTTTTGCACTAACACTTACATGTAACTTTGGAGTTTTATCTAATTGCCCTTGGATAAATACCCAGCTACTAAGTAAAGCCCCCCATAGTGCAATGCATATAGTTACTATTTCTAACTTCTTTGATGTTTTTGGGAGTTCGTCCCGCTTTTGTTTGTTATTTTTTCTTCTCTTTTTCATAAATCCTAGCTATCCAAGAACTCTAACGCCGCCAACAGAGGCGCAGCTATGCTGCGTCCTGCTGACTGGCCTTGTTAAGTTCTTCCGTGTTAATGGCTTTCAATTTTTTGGAAGTTGCCCACCAAGAGCCACCAGCAATAGATATGAGTATGCCTAAGAAACCTAGCACGGTATAAAACATATTGTTGAGAAAGCTGATTTCTCGATCTACAACGTCTTTTTCTACGAACTTTTCAATACTAGAAGAAACTTCTTGATAATCGCGCTGTAGGGTTTTTAATTTAACCAAATCCTCTGGATCTGAAAACATATAGGTTTTTAGAATTTCAAAGTCAGATCTGAGCTGCTGAAATGTTTTAACCTCGTCGATGTCCACATCACCTACCTCAATCGACTTTTCAATACTTGCTAATCGCTGTTCAATTGATGAGCTAGAGAGGTTGGCTAGCTGTTTTTCAAGGATTGTAATTTGTTTTTTAAGCTCAGGGATTCTCTCCATCCCATCTGCTTCGGCAGCCAATATTCTTTCATACTGTGACATTAGGTTTTTGGTAGGCTCCAAAAGCATCATTGCAATGAGCATAAATATCATTGGAAAAATTAGCTTGGGAAGCAGGTTTGCTAACTGCGTTTGGCGCTCAAATAAGTCGCGCTTTCTGCCTAGATAATACTCTCTTTTAAGCCTTTCTCGCTCTAGGTCCATCATCATTTCTTCGTTCATTTATACTCCTATGCTTAATAGAGAACTTAACAATTTTATAGTGCGCCCATCGCGCATCTTCCTGCCGATGTTACGCGCATATATTAATAAATCTACTTTTAACAAATACCGTAATGCATTGCCAATTATAATATTTTTATTGTCGCTAAAGAGATTCAGGAAAATGGAAATACGCTCGTCGCTCATTTTCTTGAATATATGCGCGAGATACACTGTTTGGCAATCAATTAGCTCTAATCCTAAGCCAACCTCAATGCCTGGTTATCGTTCAAAACCGATCTTTAGAGTATTTGCGTTAACACGAAATGGGGCAAAGGTGAGTTATATGCATAACACGTCGTGTGGACAAAAACACGTTAGAGTATTTTTTCGGTAACACCTAAATCAGGTGCGCCGTAGGCATCACCTGGATTTTCTTGTTAGGTTTTGAACTAGAATGATGCGAGGATAGTGTATTGATCAGCCATAGCCTCATAGAGTTCATCGAACGTGTAACATTTAATATGCTTGCTATCAATAAGAGATTTGCTTCTTCGTTGCTCGAAACGCTCATTGCAATCTCCTCGTGATAAGGAGCTTTGCCTTCCCACAATCAATGCCCCTTTATACTTTATTTCATAGTGTCCAAACTCGGACTTCATACTTTGAGTTTTGTTGTGCACAGATAAATGTAGAAACCAATCAACTACTTGACTGTAGCCTTTTTCAAATCTTGAAGCCCATGAATGTACAGATGTTTTTTTATTTACTTTCTTTTTAAATATTGAGTTATCCTTTGCATCTTCAAATTCAATGAAAGCAAACTCTCGCATAGTTTCACTTGCAACAACGAAATCAGCTCTAAACTTACCAATTAAGGGTAACTCATCATTGAATTTTTTAGGCGCATCAACACCTACCACACGCCCCATTAGCAGAATTAATTGAGGTCTACTCTTAAAGAAATCAAGGAGGGTTACCTCATCTATTTCAGAGTGTTTTTTTAGTAAAACCTCAAACTCATCAAGCTCATTTTTGCATTGAGCACTTTTTAGTTGGTCTGATTTTAATGAGATCATGCTTCTGACCTCATAATTTTGGAAATACCATCAATTTTTATAAAATCAACAATAACTATTTCGTTGTTATTTTTTGAATAGATTACTCTAAAATTTTGGTTAATTTTTCCAGAGTACAGCTTCCTGCCACCTTTCAATACAGATGAGTGGATTGCCCTTTCATTACCTTCTTCTAAAAGATTTATGGCTCTATGTGCTTTTTTCTGTATTTCTTTAGGGAGCGATTCAAAGGAGTCCATTGCCCTTTGACTAAATTTTATAACTATGCTCATTAAACTCTCAGCGATTAACTTTAAAGGTGAAATGATTACTCTGCATGAAACCTAACAATTTTATAGTGCGTTCGTCGCGCATCTTTCTGCCGATGTTACGCGCATGTATTAATAAATCTATTTTTAACAAATAACGTAATGCAATGCCAACTAGAATATTTTTATTGACACTAAAGGTATTTAGAAAAAGAAAATACCCTCATCGCTAATTCTCTTGAATACATGCGCGAGCTATACAGTGTGTAAATCAATAAACTCTTATTTTAAGCAAAACTCAATGTTTAGCTATCTCTGAAAAATAGATCTTTAGAGTATTTTCGTTAATTCATTTTGGGGCATTTTCGAGTTACGAAACGGCACAAAAATGACAGATTTTGATTACTCCCAGCTGAGCTTTGTATTAACTCTAGTACTATATACTTTCATAATGATTTATCTGTAGCTTTGAGGCAAATATAAAGCTGTCACGCCTTATCAGAAAACCCCAAATATCGACATCCCCCTCTCCCTAAAACCCTTTACATACAAGACTTTCTATTCCAATCTTGTCAGAAACCATTCCAGTTTTGGAACAGAAAGTACAAAGTTGAACAGACACTAAAATAAATAATACGCTTTATGACAATAGTCATAATTCTGTCATTTAACTGATCAATAATTGACGCTAATTTAATCACCCACGTAATGAAGAAGTAATGGACAGTGCCTTGGTGCAACTTTCGTTTGCACTCCCCTCTAGTGACGATCCTATGTGTGCTGCACTTGCGCATACTGTAGAATATGAACAATTGCATTTTATTGCCGATGAGCAAAACCGTGTCGTTTTTTGCTGCGTGCTACCAGATGATGCCCATCAGGGCGATGTAATCTCTATCAGTGCAACACATCCTGATGCGCGAGAGTCTGCCTATTTTACTGCCCATACACTTACGCAAAACGATTTAGAGCAGCACGTTATTATGCTTACACTAAATGATGTGACGCATAGCGGCGAGTTTGTATTGCAACTCATGCTACATGGCAAGCATGCCACTTTAAAAGACAGTGCGCAGTTTGATGTGAGCCTTGCTGCTAGCAGCTGTACAGCTGAAAACTTAACTAAGCAGCAAGATAAAGCGCAAAGTTTACGCCATTACATTAGTAGTATTGGCGCTAGCTTCTTGGCTTTTTTTTAGTCAGAAAAGCTAATTTTACCCATGGTAATATCGGGAATCCCCTGCTCGGTATTACCAAATCGCTGTTGCCCACCCGACAAACATTCATTTGCTAAAATAGCAAATAACACCGCCTCTTTGGCATCAGGGTTTATACCTAATTCATCTGTGTTTTTGATAGCTGAAAGTTGTGGGCAGTTGTCTAAAATAACTTTCATTAATAATGGGTTATGCACCCCACCACCACTTGCATACACTGCAACTCGACTAAGGCCGTCACTACATTGAGTTATTGCTTTGGCAATCATTAACCCAGAAAAATGCACCAGTGTTGCCATGACATCAAAGTGAGACAAGTGCTCGGTGTTGCTACGTGCTTGGGCCGCTGCTAAATAGCCTAAATTAAACACTTCGGGGCCTGTGGTTTTTGGAAAAGCAAGGCCGAAGAATGCATTATCACAGAGCGCATTTAACAAAAGTTCACTCACCTTTCCTTGGCTTGCTATTGCCGCATCTTTATCATAATGCAGCGGCGCAAAATGGCGCTGAATATATGCATCCATAATAGTATTGCCAGGGCCTATATCTGAGCTAAAAACAGCACGCGCATCGGCTGATTTAGGTAAGTAGGTCAAGTTTGCAATGCCGCCCATATTAAGCAATATGCGGTTTTCGCTGGTGCTTGTGAAATACAAATAGTCGCCATACACCGCAAGGGGTGCACCTTCACCTCCTGCTGCAATGTGTTTTTGTCTAAAATCGCCAATAGTGGTGATTCCTGCAGCAACAGCAAGGTGATCACTATCGCCAATTTGTAATGTTGCATTGCCGTATTCTGGGCGCTTATGCTGACTTTTTGGACAGTGGTAAATCGTTTGTCCATGGCTTGCTATGACATCGACAAGCTCTTTCGCTACATTCCACTTAGCTAACGTTTTTGCAACCATGTCACCATGTAATTGACCAATCCATGGGTTCAGTAGAGTCACCTCTTCAAGATCACACTCTCGCTTTGCAAACACCCGTTTAACTCGTGACTTATAATCATCGTCGTAGTCAACTGTTGTGAATTTTATAACGTCAACATGGGTATTCATACCCTGTCCTGATACCTCACATAACGCGATATCAAGGCCGTCTAGTGAGGTTCCACTCATCAGACCAACAATTAATTTTTTTTCTTTTTTGGCGCTTAAGTACAGTTTTTCAATATGTTGATGCATAAATAAATCACTTAAAATCAGCTTTTTATATGAAAATAAACAAGCTTGGATGTTGGAATAGTTTATATTTTAAAATAATAGATTCAAAGAATAATTATTGCAAAGATTTTTAAATTGCTTTAAAACTGTACGAGTGAACTCCCCAAAAGGAGAACACGGAACGCATCATAACAAAAAGTATGACTCATTAAATTAACTAAATGGTCTAGGTAATAAGCCAACCAGCGTTGATTTAAATGATAAAACGCTAGGGAATCAACATGAAAGCAAAGACAACATCCACAACGCGCTCGCTTTTACTGCTCTCGCCACTTGCGATTGCAGTAAGTTCAATTATCGGCGTAGCCCATGCTGAAGAAGCAGAACAAGTAAAAAAGCCAGAAGTAATCACTGTAACAGGGTCGCGTATCCAACGTGCAGAGCTTGCCTCTAGCAGCCCTGTCGTCAGTGTTGACGAAGCGCAAATCCATCTCGACCGCGCAGTAAACGTAGAAGATATCACAGCAAAGCTGCCGCAAGCTGCGGCGGGTGCAAACAGTACGGGGGCAACAGTTGGTGACTCATTTGGCTCATCAACTATTGATTTACGCGGCCTAGGTCAAAACCGAACATTGGTACTTATTGACGGTACTCGCGCCGTACCATTTAGTTTTCGTAACTCGGTTGACGTAAATACCATTCCTGCCGGATTAATTAAACGCGTTGATGTATTAACTGGCGGAGCTGCGGCCGTTTACGGTGCCGATGCTGTGGCTGGTGTTGTCAACTTCGTTTTAGATGATGATTTTACCGGTGCGGAGTTTTCAACCAGCTATGAAAGTGCAGATGGCGGTAACGAAAAACTAAATTTCGAGGCGATTTTTGGTGGCGATATTGCTGATGGCCGTGGCCACATTACCGGTTATTTAGGTTACACAGAGCGTAAGGAGTTATTAGCAGGTGAACGTGACTATGCACTTGAAAACTCGACCCCTTTAATTAATAGCGGTGGTTACTACACTGACGTAGCTTCTGGCAATAGCCTTGCAATTACCGATGCAGGTGCTGTAACAAATGAACGCCAAACTTCTGATTTTACTCCTCACCGCTACTTAACACAGCCAATGGATCGTTTCTCTGCTGGGTTACTATTTGATGTTGACGTAAGCGACAGTGCAATCGCTTATGGTCGCGCTATGTACTCAAAAGTAACCGTTAATGGTGCGGGAGCGAGTGGTCAAACACCTATTTTTGTTAATGAGCAAGTGACTCTTTCACAAGACAATGCTTATATCCCTGATGAGCTACGTGACCAACTAACATTTGACAGTGAAGGCAATGCCCTTGTTAATGTTGAACGTAATTTAGGTTTGGGTGTTCAACACACCAAAGCAGTGCGTGACTCAATGCAATTTCAATTGGGTTTAAAAGGCGATATTACCGACTACTTACGCTACGATGTATACGGTCAATACGGCAAAACCGATGAAGTGGCGACTATTTACAACAACGCTTACCGTAATGATAACAATGGCAACAGCCGCTTTGCTGCATTGGCAAACTCCGTGGATATTTTTGATCCGAACCATGATTTTAGTGACTTTAGCGATCCCTTGCTTTATACCACCCGCGACCGTACACAAAGTGTGATATCAGCAACCTTATCGGGTGATTCTGGGTTCCTATTTGAGTTACCAGCCGGTGCTATTGATTTTGCAATTGGTTATGAATACCGTAAAGAAACTGGTAAACAAACACCAGGCGATGCTTTTAGAAACGGCACCAGCTTTGCTTCAATCAGCGCGTTCGATATGGATGCAAGCTTTAGTTCTGAAGAGTTCTATGCCGAAATTTTAGTGCCAATTTTAGTTGACCAACCTTTTGCTGAAGAGCTTAGCTTTGAAGGTGCGTACCGTATTTCTGATTACTCGAACACTGAAGCAGAAGACACCTACAAACTAGGTATCAACTGGGCAATTAATAGTGATATTCGTATTCGTGCAAACCGCTTAACAGCATTTAGAGCACCTAACTTAGGTGAATTTGCCAGCCCAATTACAGCACTTTCATTATCGTTATTCGATCAAAACAGTGACCAATTTGTACCTCGTCTCGCTGGGCGCTATAACGGCGATCCTTGCTTATTAGGCACAGGTGATGCAACACAATGTGCTGCCTTTGGCGCACCTGCTGTTGGTACACAGTTCGATTCAAGCACCGCTGAGTATACCTACGGGGGCAACCCGAATATCAAACCAGAACAAGCAGAGTCAGATACACTCGGCATTGTATACACGCCAAGTTATATAGACGGTTTTGATTTGTCCGTTGACTATTACAGTATCCGTGTCACCGATGCTGTAAGCCAAATTCAACCAGGCGCAGCACTACAAAGCTGTTATATTGACGATCCGAATCCGAACAATCCATTGTGTGGTGCGGTACTTCGCGATCCGAATACAGGCTTTATTAGTACAGCGATCGTGAACGACTTTAACCTAGCCGCGATTGAACAAGAAGGTATCGACGTTGCAGCCAACTACGTGATTGATGCACCAGAGCAAATGGGTGGTCGTTTCAGGTTCTCGTATCAAGGTAACTTTGTTACAAAACAAACTCGCCAAAACAACAGTACAGTGCCAGAAATTGACTGTAAAGGCACTTACGGCAGCGCATGTTCTGGTGACTTTGCGAGTATTTTGCAAGCAGATTACAAACACCGTGCAAGCATTGATTGGCAGTTAGACGATATGAACTTCCAGCTTGGCTGGCGCAGAATCGGCGAAGTTGAGTACGCTGTTGACCGCTCAGAAACTATTTCAGCGCAGAACTACTTAGATTTTGCTGCGGCTTGGCAAGTTAATGAGGAACTTGCGGTTAACTTTGGTGTCGATAACTTATTAGACCGTGAACCGCCAACACCAGAGGTAGGCGCAAACCACTTTAACACCGTGAGTGATTACAGTGTGATTGGCCGCTCAGTCGGTGTATCACTGAGATATGCTCCAAGCTTCTAATTAATCCTACTGTTTTAGCTACACAGGATTGATCCCCACAAGCGCACCCTGCCCGGTGCGCTTTTTTTATTTCAAACGAATAGTAACTAACTATATCAACTATAAAAAAGGACAGTACTTTAATTGTTAGTTATGATATGAGCAATTAAGCAACAGGGAAGATGTTATGCTCAAATCAATAAAGTCAAAAATTCCATTTATTTTCCTAATTAGTATTAGTCTTTTTTGGGGTATTTATTACCAAGGAAGTCATCCACTGAATGACTTTGGAAATGCAAACTTTGAATGGTTATACCTACTTGATTCACTGATAGTATTACCAGTACTTTGCTTAATATTAATTAAAAATAAGAAAGAAGCAGCTTTAAAAGCATTGATGTTGTGTTCACTCGCTATTTTGGTGGGGAGTTACATCATTCCAGAGCAAAACAAATTTTTAATGAATTACTTAGAGCAAGGTCGTTACGGGCTTTTAGCTTTGATTGTAATTTTAGAACTAAGCGCTCTCATTACTGTCTATCTGGCAATAAAATCTGCTTTAAGCCAGAAGACCGATCCCGATATAGCTATTGAACGGCCAATTAACAAGCTTTTCAAACAAAACGCAATTGCAAACTTTTTATGTTTCGAAACACGGATGTGGGCTTTCTTATTTTACGCTAAACACATTAAACCAAGCTATTTCACTGGTGAACTACATTTTAGTTATCATAATAAAGATGGCGCACAAGCTAACTTACTTGGCTTTATTTTTATTATCTTATTAGAGTTGCCCATGATGCATCTTTTTATACATTTTGTATGGTCATCATCAGCAGCAAACATTATCACTGGTTTAACTATATTTAGCCTTTTCTTCTTCATTGCAGAGTACCGAGCGGTTGCAAAGCGTCCTGTTTCTATTAGTAAATCGCAACTCATTATTCGCTATGGGCTATACCCTGCTTACAATATTGCTTTAGCAAATATCAAAACCATTGATTTAAATACCGATTTCATTTCACGCGCTGGCACAATCAAACGTTATAACTACTCTGGCAACCCAAATATTAAAATTAACCTCATTGAACCTATAGGTGATATCGACACTGTTTTTCTAGGACTAGATGCCCCTCATCAATTTATAGACTCAATGAACAAGGAACGAAAAAATGCCATTTAACGATCAAGAACGAGATGCTTTATTAGCACTAAAAGGCGTTGGGCCAACGGTTGTAAAACGGTTTGAAGAAATTGGTATTGAATCGTTTGAGGAGTTAGCTGGGTTTGATGCAAGCACAATTGCGAAGCGAGTCGCGTCGATGCTTCATTCAACGTGTTGGCAAAATAGCCCGCAAGCGAAAGCGGCAATAACAGCCGCCATTACGCGAGCAAAGCAAGGCTAAAGTTCTATCACTTCGATAGCGCCACGTTTTTGCATAGTCACATACATTTTAGTTTGTGACTCATTAAATGTTAGATTAGTTGGGTGTTGGCCTTTTAGTTTATAAGTTTTTAACACCTTGCCTTTGGGTGATACTTTAAGCACTTTGCCCGCGCCATAACGAGTAATGAAAATTTGACCTTCACTGTTTACTCGCATGCCATCAAGACCATGGTCGTCAAAGCGTATCAGCTCTTGTTTGTTACTGATGTTTAGCTCATCGTCAAGATCATATTGCCAAACCACACGCTGCACACTTTCATTTACGTAAAGTTTAGTATTGTCACCGTTCACAGCCACGCCATTGGTTGTGCCCATATTTTTTTCAAGAAGCTCAGTGCTGCCATCAGTATTAATGCGCCACAACTGGCCTGTACTCTTTGACCAGTTTGGATCACTAGCAAACAGTGCCCCACTTTTAGTGATACTAATATCATTTGGCTGATTCATTTTAGCGTTATGTGCAAACACTTCGACTTGATGAGTATTAGCAGGTACTTTTAAAATATTGTGGTTAACATAATCAGCAATATAGAGGTTACCTTGTTCATCAAATTGCAAGCCATTACCAACGCTGTCATTTGGTAAACGCACAAACAATGATGACTTACCCATGTTATCAACACGTCCAATAGTACCCTGCTCAGCATAATTCACTGCGTATAAGGTATCGTTGTACATGGTTGGCCCTTCGACACCTTGAGTGAACACGTTATCTTTCACAAAGTCCTGGCTATCAATTGCCAATGCAAGCGGCGTGCATAAAAAGCTAGTCACAGCAATAAGTGTGTGAAGTCTCATAATCGTCCTTTTAATTATCTAAACTGGTGTATACAGCTAAAATTGGATATTCATTTTCACCAAAAGACAGCGTTAACGAACGTTTTTCTCCGTTATCAAGCTTAACACCGCCACTGAAAGAGGATGGGTGAATTCTTGAGCCATCAGCAAACAAAGCCATAATATGATCAGCTTGTAAAATACGCGAGCCTGACGCTTTATTCTCAATGGTGACAACCGCTAAACGCCTGCCACTTTCACTGCTCATCAACACGCTATGAACAATGCTGAATTCACTTTCTTTTGGGTATCGCCTTGCATCATTTTCAAACGCAAATGCACTTCCTGCTGGCAAAGTAGGATCAACCGACAAAGTCCCTGAATTCGCTTGTGCATTGGTTGCAGTAAGCCCCATAACAAGCGCCATTATTATTAAAGAAATACCTTTCATATCAATCCTTTTTGATCAGCTGAATATTTTTTCAGCATACACCGTAATAATACGTGGTGCAAAATGGATTGTTGCTTAACTGCAATTAACATTCCCTACTTGGTAACAATTTAATCATTGATTTCTATTGGCGTGCCCGCACCTCTTTATTACACAGAATTAAAAGCTAAGTCATAGGAGCTAAGCATGTCTGATCTTCAAAACCGTCAATATATTCTCGAGTCACGCCCGAATGGCCCTGCAACGAAAAGTAACGTTGCGTTAAAGACAAACTCAGTATCATCACCTAAACAGGGTGAAGTATTATTAAGAACAATTTATTTATCTCTTGACCCTTATATGCGAGGCCGCATGAGCGATGCGGAGTCTTATGCAGATCCTGTTGAAATTGGCGATGTAATGGTTGGTGCAACCATCTGTCAGGTTGAGCAATCAGCGCATCCCGATTATAAAGTAGGTGAATGGGTATTGGCTTACACAGGCTGGCAAGAATATGCGATTAGTAATACTGAAGGGCTAATGAAACTAGGTGAAAACCCAGACAACCCTTCTTACGCACTCGGAATTTTAGGCATGCCAGGATTTACTGCCTATATGGGATTACTGGATATTGGTGAGCCAAAAGCGGGCGAAACGGTCGTTGTGGCAGCAGCAACGGGGCCAGTTGGTGCAACTGTAGGTCAAATCGCCAAAATTAAAGGCTGTAAGGTTGTCGGTGTAGCAGGCGGTGATGAAAAATGCCAACACGCTGTAGAACACTTAGGCTTTGACGCATGTATTGATCATAAAGCTGACGACTTCGATGAGCAACTAAAAGCCGCTTGTGACCAAGGCATTGATGTTTATTATGAAAATGTCGGTGGTCATGTTCTTGATGCGGTGCTGCCTTTACTCAATACAAAAGCGCGTGTGCCCTTGTGTGGTTTAGTATCACAGTACAATGCAACTGAATTGCCACCTGGGCCTGATCGTTTATCGATGCTGATGGGCTTGATTTTAAGAAAGCGTATTAAAGTACAAGGCTTTATTATTTTTGATGATTACGGGGATCGCTATGACGAGTTTGCAAAAGATATGCAGCAATGGCTAAAAGAAGGGAAAATTAAATACAAAGAGCACCTAGAAGCTGATTTTGAAAATACACTTGATGCCTTTAACGCTATGTTAAACGGTGAAAACTTCGGTAAAACGGTTGTTCAAGTACAAAAGCCACTGTAATACTGATCCATTCAAATTATGTGGGCGTAGTGAAATCACGCCCACAAAAGGATAACTTATGATTAAACTTCATCACTTAAATAAATCGCGTTCAAAGCGTATTATTTGGCTTTTAGAAGAGCTAGGCATTGACTACGACCTTGTTGCTTATCAGCGCAACCCCGAAACGTTTTTAGCCCCTGATGAGCTAAAAGAAATTCACCCGCTAGGTAAGGCCCCTGTAATTGAAGATAATGGCAAAGTTATTACCGAATCGGGTGCCATTACCGATTATTTAATAACAACGTATGGTAAAGGCAAATACATGCCAGAACCACAATCTGATAGCTACGTTAGTTACCAGCAATGGCTTCACTTTGCCGAAAGTTCTGCAATGGTGCCTTTTTTATTAAAGCTCTTTATTACAAAAGATGGTTGTAAAACCAACTTTATAGGTGACTATGCTGATAATGAAATTGGTAAAATACTGAGCTATGTGAATCAACAACTAAAAGGTAAACAGTACTTAGTTGATGATACACTGACTGGGGCTGACTTTATGATGTCATTTGTTGTAGAAAAAGCTGATGAGGCAGGTCTGCTTGCGCACTTCCCTGAAATCAAACGTTATTTAGAGCAGCTAAAAACTCACGAAAGTTATCACACAGCAAACGATTTAGAAACGAAATACGACTGACCTCATGTGCAGTGACAGTTTGTATACTGTCACTTTTTCCCTGTTCAATAAAATAAAGCTCCAAAGCTACCAATCAAGCTTCACACACTCGATTGCGGCCAGACTTTTTAGCTTGATACATGGCTTGATCGGCCCTTTCGATTGCTGTTTCGATATCATCATTAGCATTTACTAACGAAACACCAAATGAGCCTGTTACATTAATGTGTTTATCATTATCAATTTCGATTTTTAAAGCAGCAACCCCAGCTCTTAATCGCTCAGAAAATGACTTGGCACCTTCAAGCTCGGTTTGGGGTAAACAGACTAAAAACTCTTCGCCGCCATAACGATACAATTGGTCGTACTCTCTTAGATGAGATTTAATGCATTTAACAAGCGCGATTAACACCTTATCGCCCGCAGCATGGCCAAACTCGTCGTTCACTTGCTTAAAGTGATCAAGGTCGATCATTATCAGCGCGCAGCTAAGCGATTTACGTTTGCAAAGCTCATGCTCTTTTTGCAGGTTTTCTTCTAAATTCGTTCGATTCAACGCTCCCGTTAAAGGGTCTCGGGTGTGCAGCAATTCAGAGAACTCATCAATAAGGGTCTCAAATAATTCATGTAGCCTATCTAAATCGGCATGAAACTGATCCAATAGATTGACAGTAATAGCAGACTTAGTTTCTTTTAACGATAACAGGACCTTGGCACCTTGATGCATTTTTTGGTGTGCACAAGCGATTTCTGAAAAATAAGAATGAAGGTTTAGGGTCTGCTCGGGAAGCTTACTAAACCATTGCCCAAAGCGACAGAGGTTATGAGCATTATCGCTTAAGTCTTGTTCTTTTGCGAGAGTATCTGCAATTAAGCATCTTAACAAATTTTTATACCATGATTGATGCCAATCAATAGCCTGCTCAATTTCTGCAATCACGTCTTCAAGCTGGGTATTCGACAGTGAACTAATGCCTTGCCCAGTATTTTGATGCATAGCCAATGAAAAGACTTCCACTTTATTATTTTATTTACTAAAACAGTACCTAAGGTCTGTGACAAACACAACTTAAAGCGTTGTTAAGCGATAATTTATTCAACTAAGCGGTAACCCACCGAGGGCTCAGTTAAGATATGCTTTGGGCTCGCTGCATTTTGCTCGAGCTTTTGCCGTAATTGACCAATGTGTACACGTACATATTCAGGGCGATTAATATACTGCTCACCCCACACCTCAGATAAAATAGCGTTATGTGTTAGCACCTTGTCTTTTTGCTGAAATAACAACAGCAATATAGCGTACTCTTTTTTAGTTAGTTTAACTTCTTCAGCGCCTTTACGGACCACGTGCTTATGTGGGTCGATGTGAATATCGCCGCATTGCAGAGTTAGGCTTGGTGTTGTTTGTGCGCGCAATAGCACCCGAATACGCGCTAATAATTCGTTTGCACTGAATGGTTTGGTCAGATAATCGTTAGCGCCATTATCAAGCGCGGTGACTTTTTCTGTTTCGCCATCGCGTGCAGAAAGTACTAATACAGGGAGCAGACTCCACTGCCTAAACTCCACCAGCCAATCTTGCCCATCCATATCAAGTAAACCTAAATCAAGTAGCACTAAATCAAACTGTTGTTGGCTTAAAAGTGCAAATGCATCAAGCCCTTTAGCGCACACACTGACTTCATGATTGCTGGCTTTTAGCAGTGTTTTTAAAAAACTTTGCAGAGGCGCAGAGTCCTCTAAAACCAAAATATTAGCCACGGCTGTTACTCCAAGTTAATATAGCTGTCGCCTGCTTTGTTTGCTCATTGAGAGTTAATTCAAAGCGCCCTTGATGACACTTAGCAACCACATCACAGATCACACTCCCTAAGCCGACTCCTTCATCTTGACTCGCCTCATGCTTATTAGCAAAAGGATTGGTTAACACAATTCGGTACTCACTATCTGTTTCAATAAATTGCATGCTTGCTGTGCCATTACCATAGCGCGCTGCGTTCTCGAGCATATTGGCAAAGGCAATTTCAAGTAAGGTTTCATCACCAAAGCAGAGACTGTTTGGCTGAGCCTCAATGTTCAATTTAAAGCATTGTAATTGCTGCTGGCGACGTGATTTTGCTTCGCTAACAAGAGTCAAAATAGGCAGCTTTTGCCAGTTGATATTCTCAGCTAATTTATTAACTTTACTGAGCTCCATGACTTTATCAAAGTGCTGATTAAGAATTTTACTTTGCTCATAAATATTAGCTGCTTGCTCTTTGATAACCTCTGAGCTTAGTTGAATATCATCATCAGCCAACATGCTCGATGCGCCCATTATAGTTGCTAATGGCGTACGCAAGTCATGGGATAAACTACGCAATAAGGTGTTTTTTGACCTTTCTAGCTCCGCCTGTACTTTGATCGCCGCGGATTGCTCACGCAATAAGGTTTTTTCTTGAACCTGATATAGTAAAGAGCATGCTGTATTCGCCAAAGCAAGTTGCTCAGCATTAAGCGCTTTAGCAAATGCAATACCGCCAAATTCAACTTGTTGTTCGTTTAAATAAATAAACTGCCCAGAGCCTGTTAGCTGCCAGTCACACGCAACCTTTAAGTGCGTAGCCATGGTCGTTAAAAACAGCTGCTTTTGCTCCTCAAGGCTATCGAGATCATTGAGCTTTTTAGCTAGTTCATACAACAAACGACTATTACTTGCATGGGCTTGCACATCGCGAACCTTGGTATTGAGCTCACCGGCTAGGTGGCTTATTACTAAACCCACAATCAGCATCACCAAAAAGGTAACCACATATTCAATATTTTCGATATGAAAAGTAAAATACGGCACCACATAAAACCAGTCAGTGCAGGCAACACTCACTAAGGTGGTAAGCGCAGCCACACGACGATTACTTCGCACCGCAACCCAAGTCACCCACAGCAGCTGTAACATCACAATATCAGTGGTTGTAAACAGTTCTCGAAACGGAAAAATCGTGAGTACCACCACAAGTGGCATCAACACACTTAAAAATGCGGCTTTTAAATACTGTATTTTGAATACTGACTGCATGATCTTTTCACTTATTGTTTGTCCCTATTAGATTAAAGGGTTTTCAATTTTGTCACTATAAAGTTTTTATAAAGTTTTTTTATCTCGGCATAAAATCTTTATAAAGCTTCTGCCATTTCTAAAGACTTCTTCTTTTTTGTCATTAGCATTAAGTGTGAACCCACAATAGCGAGAAAAACAATGGCTCAGTTTGCAGTAATCGGATTAGGACGT
The DNA here is from genome assembly GCF_045040605.1 of Pseudoalteromonas sp. PB2-1. NCBI lineage: Bacteria > Pseudomonadati > Pseudomonadota > Gammaproteobacteria > Alteromonadales > Pseudoalteromonadaceae > Pseudoalteromonas > Pseudoalteromonas sp. PB2-1. Next base: position 27,463 of record NZ_CP090668.1, on the reverse strand, counting down.
TTTGGCGTAACCGCCTGTTTAGAACTTTCAAAACAAGGGCACACGGTATGTGCCGCAGATATTAGTGAAAGCACAGTTAACCACTATGCCGACCAGCTCAGTTTTACTGTGGTGGTTGATGCCAGTGATGAAACACAATTAGCGCGGCTCGATTTACCCAGTTGCCAAGCGGTATTAGTCGCCATAGGCGAGAATATTGAAGCCAGTATTTTATGTGTATTGCACTTAAAAAACTTAGGCGTAAAACAAATTTGGGTAAAAGCATGTACCAAAAGCCATCATCAAATTCTGAGTAAACTGGGTGTTGACCGCATTATTCACCCTGAAGAGGAAATGGGCGTAAGAGTTGCACAAGCGCTTAACTACCCAATGGTTAATCAATATTTCCCGCTTAACCAGTCCACCTTTATTGTTGAGCTGGGCATTGATCTACAGCTTTCAGGTCGCAAAATTGGCTGGCTGCTAAAAGAGCGTAATAGCGATATTAAACCGCTCACACTGCGACGTGATGATTATTTCAATACTGAGCTGACTAATGACACCGAGCTGCGCCACGGCGATAGTCTGGTGCTACTTGGCTCTAAAACTTATTTAACTAAACTAGCAAAACGGTTTCGTGCATTATGATTAACTGGCAAGCCAACGTTTATCCTAAACAATTTAGCGGTGTAAAGTGTCGCAAGCGGCAAAAAATTAACCCGCCATTAGTGCTCACTATCGGCTTTATTGTACTAATCATGCTGGGTACGAGTTTACTCATGCTCCCTGTCGCCAGCACCCAACCGATTAGCTGGCTTGACGCACTATTTACAGCAACCTCTGCGGTTACAGTTACAGGGCTGGTGGTAATAGATACGGGTACTGCACTGACAGTATTTGGACAAAGCATAGTGATGCTGCTGATTCAAATTGGCGGTATTGGCTTTATGACAGTGGCAGTGATTTCAATATTAAGTTTAGGAAAAACCCTCGGTTTACAACAGCGCTTATTGGCCAGTCGCGCTTTTGACACTAACGATTTAACCTCGGTGATCAAGGTCGCTAAATACGTTTTAGTCTATTCATTAATTATTGAATCCGTGGCGTTTTTCTTATTATTTATCAGTTGGTTTGATGATTATGGCTTAGTAAAAAGTGCTTACCACAGTTTGTTTTATACGATTTCTGCGTTTAATAATGCTGGCTTTGCCTTAAGTGGCGATAGCTTATCTGCGTTCAAAGGGGATGTGACCGTAAACTTAGTAATCACAGGCTTATTTATTATCGGTGGTTTAGGGTTTACAGTACTAATTGATATTTACAAACAAAAACGTTGGTCATCACTATCAACCAATACACGCCTAGTATTAATTGCGACTTTAGTGATCAATAGTACCGCATTTTTACTCATCTTTTTATTTGAACACGCAAACCCCGCGACATTAGCGCCGCTATCAACGTTAGAGCAAATACTGACCGCATGGTTTCAAGCAGTGACACCTCGTACCGCAGGGTTTAATACTTTACCGATTGATGCCTTAAGCCAAGATTCTACGCTACTAACCATGCTGCTTATGGTGATTGGCGGTGGCTCAGTTAGTACGGCTAGTGGTATAAAACTAGGAACCTTTGTGATCTTAATTTTAGCGATGCGCAGTTATTTAAAACAGCAAACAACAGTCACGGTTTTTAACCGCCAGTTGAGCGACAAACTCGTGATCAAGGCATTAAGTGTCATGATACTGTACTTATTTATCGCCTTTATTAGTATTATGGCTATTACCAAGCTTGAACAAGGCTCGTTACTGGATATCACCTTTGAGGCGATTTCAGCACTCAGTACTGTTGGCCTTTCGCGGGGTATTACGGGTGATTTAAGCGCACCTAGTCAGCTCATTATCATACTGCTGATGTTGATAGGTCGAGTTGGCCCACTCACGTTTGCATATTGTTTTGCAAGACAAAGTAGCCAACCTTTGACCTACCCTACTACCAGTATTCAAATTGGCTAAGTTTACAGTTATGACACTTTTTAGTGTCATAACTGAATACCTAAAACCCTGCTACAACTGCTGTAGCAAGGCTTTAATGTCACTGTATCGTTGCTGTTCGCAAAGGCCAAAGCCTGATAGCTGCCTAACTTTATTACGAGTAAATAAAGGTACACTCATGCCCGCTAAAAAGCGGCACTGTGTGTCAACGCTGACATCACTAAACCCTTTATTTGCTAGGTGCTGTTTAAGCTCAGCAACTTTACTGGCAATCACATTTTGCTCAGGCATTTGATGCACTAATGAATAACTAAGTTTTACCTGCTGGCCTCTACACACTGAGCAATGGCCACATTGCTGGGGTGCATGTTGGTCATCAAAATAGCGGGCTAAGTTGTAACTTAAGCAGCTATCTAACTCAAAAAAGCGCACTAAAGTGGCGATACGCTTAATTTCGGCCTGTTCTTTTTCGATAAAGTATTGATGAAGTTGCTGTGCTAAATCAGCATGGTTAATAACCGCATTATTCACTTCATACACTTGCGTAATACGTTTAGTTTCAAGAGCGATATGACCCTTTTCGGCCAAATAATCAAGCGCAGCAACCACACGTTTTCTGTCAACTTGAGTGGCACGGGTTAGCGCATCAAAATTTAATGTGCCCCAAATTTTCTTAAACTCAGTGTGTTTAAATACCTGTTGTAAAAACGCTTGGCGATCAGCATCAAACTGGCTAAGCAGCGCATTTTGATCCGTTAAAAACTTATATTTAAAGTCAGCGTAATAGGCATATAAAGGTGTAATAGCCCCTTGCATTTCTAACTGCACCAGTAAGGTTTTTAACGCTAAAGCACGAATATTACTGTCGCTCGAAAGGCTGTACTCTTGCATTTCCCACTGGTTATTAGTTTGCTCGTTACGAATGTTATTAATGACATACTCAATCCCACTTTGCTCTGGCGTGTCGGCATAAACAAAGTTTTCAACGGTATTTAAGCCATCTAAGTTTGCTAGTGTAAAACAGTTTGATGGCGCACCATCTCGCCCTGCGCGGCCAATCTCTTGGCTATAATTCTCAATCGATTTTGGCAAATCATAGTGGATCACAAAACGAATATCAGACTTATCAACACCCATCCCAAAAGCAATGGTTGCCACGACAACATTGATTTTACCCGCCATAAAATCATCTTGAATTTGCCAGCGTTTATCATCCTCAAGGCCTGCATGATAAGCCACCGCATTAAATCCGGCTCCCCTCAAGCCTTCGGCTACTTGCTCGGCGGTATGCTGTAAGGTGACATAAACAATCCCAGCCCCTTGTTGGCTGGCTATAATACTTGCTAATTGCTGAGGCTTTTCTTGGCTTGCGACACTAAGCACTGATAAATCGAGGTTGCTTCGGTAAAAGCCAGTTTGCACTACACATTCAAGGGCAATGGCAAAGCGCTCACACATATCGCGCTTTACTTTTTTGGTAGCGGTAGCGGTGAGTAACAATACCAGCGGAATATTAAGATCTTCACGATAGCGCGGCAGCTTTAAGTAGTCTGGCCTAAAGTTGTGGCCCCATTCAGATATACAGTGCGCTTCATCAACCACCAGCATTGAAATAGGCACTTGTTTAATAAATTCACGAAAGCGCTCATTCTTAAAGCGCTCCACTGAGACCATTAAAATTTTCACCTTCCCTGCGCGCACATCACTCATTACCGTATGGCTTTGCTCAGAGGTTTGGCTTGAATCTAGGCTTGCCGCATAGATGCCTTTACTGTTTAAAAAGCTAATTTGATCTTTCATCAGTGCCAATAATGGCGACACTACTAAGGTCAAATTAGGTAAATGCATCGCTGTTAATTGATAACACAACGACTTTCCCGAGCCAGTTGGGAAGATAGCCAACGATGATTGCAGGTTTAATAACTGCTCAATGGTTTGTTGCTGACCTAAGCGAAATTCATTAAAGCCAAAGTACTGATTTAGCGATGCATGTAGTGACGTAGTCATCCTGATCCCTTCGTTCATTTCCTTTATTCTGAAATGATAGGTGTTTAAAAAACTGATGCACCATACTATCGCGTTTCCTGTTATCGCCCAAGCACCTAAATAGGATAAAAAGCGCCACATTGTTCTTAACTTTTGCTGACAAAACAAGCAAAAAGGCGCACAATAGAGCCGTTGCCGTGGGGTATTGATGGATGGATTTGCAATACCTAAGCGCTTTTTCTAAAGAGTGTTTAGGTATTATACTTTTGAGGGCAACGTAATGATTAACCAACCTCCTAAAATCGTGATTATCGGTGGTGGCGCTGGTGGCTTAGAGCTAGCAACACAATTAGGACACAAACTCGGAAAAAAACGCCAAGCAGAGATACTTTTAATCGATAAAAACCGCAGCCATATTTGGAAGCCGTTACTTCATGAAGTAGCGACGGGGTCGATTGATGCCGATTTAGACGGCGTTGTATACTCAGCTCATGCAGCAAAACACCATTATAATTTTCAACTCGGCAGCTTTTGCCACTTAGATCAAAGCAATAAAACCATTACCCTAAGCGAGTTAAAAGACGAGCTTGGCCATCGCATTTTACCTGAGCGCCAAGTCAGCTATGACTACCTCGTACTTGCCATAGGCAGTATCAGCAACGACTTCAACACGCCTGGAGTCAACAAGCACTGTTTTTACCTTGACTCAAACCAACAAGCTGAACGCTTTCAGCACGCTCTACTCGATAACTTCACCCGTTTACATCAAGATGACGACCAACAGCATTCGTTAACTATTGCCATAGTGGGTGGTGGTGCAACGGGGGTTGAGCTGTCGGCAGAGCTTTATCATGTGTCAGACATGCTAAAAATGTATGGCCTTAATAAAATGACCGCCAAACGCTTACACATTGATTTAATTGAAGCGGGGCCGCGAATTTTGCCCGCTTTACCCGAGCGCATTGCAAACTCAGCTAAACGCGAGCTAGTTAAGTTAGGAGTAACAGTACGCGAAGGCACCCAAGTAAAAGAAGCCACAGAAAACAGCTTTATCACCAAAAACGATGAACATATCAACGCCGATATTATGGTTTGGGCTGCGGGTGTAAAAGCCCCTGATTTCATTAAAGACATTGGTATCTTTGAACTTACTCGCAATAACCAAATTAAGGTGAACCAATATCTACAAAGTAGTGTTAACGACAACATTTTTGTGATTGGTGATTGCTGTGCATTTACTCAAGAAGATGGCACACAAGTGCCACCAAGAGCACAATCAGCTCATCAAATGGCACAATGTGTTGAAAAGAACCTCATTGCCACGCTAAAAGATCAGCCTTTGAGTACGTTTACCTACAGTGACCATGGTTCTTTAGTCAACTTATCACGCTACAGCACAGTCGGCAGTTTAATGGGTAACTTAACCAGTAATAGCTTTTTCATTGAAGGAAAAATAGCACGCTTTATGTATATTTCGCTCTATCGAATGCATCAACGCGCGATTCACGGCAGCGCTAAAACCTTTGCACTGTGGATCAGTGAAAAAGTGCTGCGGGTAGTAAGGCCGAAGATGAAGCTTCACTAAATCACATTGGCACTATTGGGCTGTAAAATTAACCTATCGGTTTACGGCTCATAAGCGTATAATGCGCTCTTTTTGTGGGGCGCAAAAATTGAATATTATTACTCTAAGCGTTTTATCGCTTGCAATGTCTACCGATGCTTTTGCGGCTTCTATCACCAAAGGCTGTACTCTTAAAACCCCGCGTATTCTCAGTGCAATTAAACTCGGATTACTGTTTGGCTGTATTGAAGCTATAGCGCCGATTATTGGTTGGTTTATCGGTAGTGCCGGTGCTGACTACGTGGAAGCGTTTGATCATTGGATTGCGTTTGTACTACTCGTTGGTCTTGGCGTTCACATGTTGCTTGAAAGCCGTAAGGATGACGGTAACGAAGAGGAACTCGCCCCAAACAACAAGCGCTCTTTTATTGCAACATTACTCACGGCTGTGGGCACCAGCATTGATGCTATGACCGTCGGTATTAGTCTTGCTTTCATGAAAGTAAACATTTACTTAGCAGCAGCAATGATAGGCCTTGCAACAACCACCATGGTGACAATTGGCTCACTACTTGGCAATGTAATGAGTGGCTGGGTAGGCAAAAAAGCCGAAGCCATTGGCGGTATAGCACTTATCTTAATTGGTTGTGGCATTCTTTACAGCCATACTCACGCTTAATTAAATCGCTCTTCAAAATAAGCTTTGGGCATAGATTCTAAACCTTCTTGCCCAAGCTCATTAAAGCACACCAAAAACTAAAACCAATAAAAAATAACCATCGCGCATAATTTGTCTTCAAATTTTAACAAATGCCTTGTATGTTATGACAAACCACTAAAGGAATGACGCTATGACCCCCAAAACGCTGATTTTCAACTTTGATGGCACTGGCAGCGAACCTCGTGATGCAGAGCAATTTAGTGCAGCGCATTTTAAAGAAGACGCTAGTATCTCTAACATACTTAAACTTCACTTATTATTTGGCGGCGCACTAAATAATGAGCCAGAAACCCCATTTCCTGATCAAATTAGTTTTTATTATCAAGGTATAGGCACCCAAGGCAGTCGTTTTAAACGCCTTTTCAATCAAGCTTTAGCCCCTAGAGGGGATGATGTTGCCAGTATTTTAAATCGCGCCATTAATGACTTTAAAAGCTATTACACTGTTGGCGATAAAGTACTACTCACTGGGTTTAGTCGTGGCGCAGCGTTAGCACGGCGTTTTGCTAAATGCCTTGAACCACTTATTAGTGATGATGTTTACTTGTGTGTATTTGATACTGTGGCATCGATAGGGTTTTCTAAAGTCACAAAAGCAACCCGTGGTGCTGAGCATGTGATTTTTGAAAACTATACTTTAGCAACAAATATTAAAGCCGCCCTTCACTGTGTTGCACTTGATGAAAAACGCAGAGCTTTTGAACCAACGCTTATCAATAAAGCGCCTCATGTTAAAGAAATATGGTTCGCTGGTGCCCACTCCGATGTAGGCGGTGGTTACTATCGTGACGGTTTAGCCGACATTTGCCTACGGTATGCGATTGAGTGGTTAATTGAACAAACGGTTGCACTAAACCTTTTAACCAGCGCAGACATCAACTACAACGCATTACTTCCACAAGCGCATCGAAACTTAATTGCACAAGACGATGTCACCGTTACGCCCGACCCACTAGCACTCAGTCATCAACAAAATTATTTTTGGTTCAATCCGTTATTCAAACTCGTTGATCGTGAATGCTGTGTACTTATTGAAAACGAACAAAGCGACCACCCGCCAACTATTCACCATACTGTCGCACATAGAATCAACCGCTTAACAAGCTATCGTCCTGAGTCACTTAAAAGCCTAACCTATAACGTACTTTATAACGATGGCAACCTGCTAAAATTTAAGGGGTTATGCCAACATATTGCGCTTGATAAGCAAAATATGACTGTGCTTAGTATTGGCCAAAGCAAGGATGTTTTAGTGTATGGTTCTGAAAAATACAATCACACAGGTGTCATGTTAGAGCTAGGTGGCACTTACCGCTTTACACCTTACCCTGATCAAATTTGGTATGACGACGGTATTAGTTGCGGCCCAGGCGGCTGGCATCGCGATAATATACAGCTGGGCGTGAAAGAAATTCCGATGGCATTACTCGAGCCATTTCGACGTTTAGCGCACGCACAATGGTTTGCACTCATTGGCGCGATTGATAACAACGATGATCACCTTTTCGAAATCGCAGAAGGTGCCGATATCCGTATAGCAAAATCAGGTGAATTTTGCCCATTTGCAAACGACCTTAACCGCTTTTATGGGGCAAATGCAGGGCGCATAAAGCTGCGTGTTACTCGTCTTGGCTAAAGCTTCTAACATGCTCAGCTATCAAACCTGTGATGCTTTGTTGGTGTGTGATGATGGTATTGTTTATTCTAGTACGCTCAGGCTCTGTTAAGGTTGTTTTACTAAGCATAAACGACACCCAATTATCGTTAATAATATAGTCATGAAGCGCAATTCCTTTTAACTTAAGCGACCCTATGAGATAAAGACCGGCAAGCTCATCATCTATAAAAAAATCGACTCTATTAGCTTGTAGCATTCCTAAACGTTGTTGCAATTTAGGCACCGCCATAATTTGATTTTTAAACATTTTTATTCGGCTAAGCGCTGTAAACTCTTCACCGTAGTAGCTACCACTGTTGATTAAAATAACCTGACCTTTAAGTAATAATCCTTTTAGACTAAGTGCCGCATATTCTTTTTTGGGATACCAAAATAACCGCATCACCTCTTTTCTATAAGGCTCTGAAAAGTAGCTAAAACGAGCACGTTCCTCACTAAAACTTGCGGCGGGAAGTAGGTCTACTTTACCTGACCGCAGTTCAGCAAAGCCACGCTTTGAAGACGGGAGTGAAACAAATTGTGTGCAAAACCCAGATTTACTTAATACAAACTCAGTGATCTGGATATCAATACCAGAAAACGTTTTATCACGAATAAGTACATAAGGTGCCCATTGCTGAGATATTCCAACCTTTAACGTGCGTTCACAACCAAACGCTTTTGTAAAAAGCAAAATCGAACAAAGCAGAATACACACTTTTAACTTCATCAATATACTTATCGGCGGCTATAGTTAATCATTATCAAAGTATGGTTGATAGTAAGTAAAAGGCCAAAATAAACGTCAAAGCATGAAAAAAGCAGCCTTACGGCTGCTTTAGAGGGAAATCACATTATCATGAAACGCATTCCAATGTGGCTAAAAAACACTTAAAGTGCTTTCCATACATCAGCGCTGCCTGGCTCATCTCCTTGAGTCCACCACTTCGCTTCGTATTGAGTACCTTGGTGAGTCACTTGGTCGCCGCTGTTGTAAGTACCTGCTGCTTGCCAAATAACACCACCATTTGCATCTGTAGGCTGTGAACTTGCTTCCCATACGCCACCTAGATCTGGACGATCACCTTGTGTCCACCATTTAGCAGTATATAAAACACCGTTGTACATCACAGTATCACCACCCACATAAATGGCAGTTTCATCCCATGTTGTATTACCAGGAGGGTTAGTCGTACCTGAGTCTGTCACTGTCACGTTGAAGCTGACTGATGTAGCTGCTTGACCATCGCTTACCTCAACCGATACAGGGTAGGTTGTATCCGCAGTAACACTGGCCGCTTGCAAACTCACATTTGCACCGGAACCCACTAACGTCAGGCCGGCAGGTACAGTCCAATTATAAGTAAGGGCATCATTATCTGCATCTGTTGCAGAAACTGAGACGGCTACGCTTGCCTCTTCGGCAACTGTTTTGTCAGTAATAGCTGCAACAACAGGCGCTGAGTTTCCACCAGTACCAGGCGCAACGACATTGACTGTCACGTTACGGCTTACACTTGCTTTGCCATCAGTGACTGTTACTGTTGCAATGTATCGCGTGTCAACAGTGACCGATGGTGCTGTAATAGCAAGTGTATTTGTATTTGCTCCTGATACAGTAAGTGCATTATCGGCAGTCCAGCTAAAGCTTAGAGGGTCGTTATCAGCATCTGTTGCTGATGCACTGATTGAGACAGTTTCACCTGCATTCACTGTCACCGAGCCTGACACAGAGACAACGGGTGCTTTGTTAGTCGGCTCAGTAACGGTGCCACCTAAACCTTCATGCATTGCATTAAGAATATCACCGTTATCCGCATCGATTTCCCATGCAAATAAACCACCTAGGTTATGTTGGTTAACATAGTTACCTTTTGCGATAACTGACGCAGGGCTATCATATGTGATGAGTTTACCGGTAGAACGATTCCAAACATACGCGCCTTTTGCTTGTTCATCATAACCAACTTCAAAGCCGTTTATACCCGTACCCGATGCACCAATCATGTGTGCTTTAATGCCTTTATAATCGATTACACCATCTTCCCACACACCTTGTGCGTTACTGCCTTTTAATGGACCCGATCCTGTTGCTGTCATTGGATTACCATCAATGGTTGTGCCCGCAGGGTAAACACCTTCCCAACCACGGCCATACATTGCTGTACCAACAACAATTTTCTTCGATGGAACATTTTGCGCAAGCAGTAATTGAATTGCGTTATCGGTTGTGTAAGCAGGGCCTTTATAAGGAACACCACCAGCATCTACACCCGTACCATCACACTGACCAGGGCGGAAATGCGTACCACAATAAAGTGCTGTTTGGTGACCTGTTACACCACTCCACGCGCCATAGAAGTCATACGTCATGGCAAAGATGTAATCCATGTACTGGCTCGCGGCTTGATAATCAACATCTTCAATTTTATCGTAGCCAGCACCAATTGCAGAAGTAAGCTCATATTGACGGCCAGTTTCAGCTTCTAGCTCATCAAGCATGATGCGAAGCTCTTGCATCAATGCAACATATGCAGGACCATCAGCGACAGGGTCACCTAGATTAGGGTTTGCGCCGTCACCACCTGGGAATTCCCAGTCGATATCAACACCATCGTAGAATTTCCACGTTTTTAAGAACTCTTTCATCGAGGCGACGAAGGTGTCACGATTTGCCTTGTTAGTGAAATACGCGAATGGGTCTGATAACGTCCAACCACCCACTGATGGTAAGATTTTTAAATCAGGATAACGCTGTTTTAGTGCCATTAGCTGTGAATATGTACCACGGATTGGATCATTAGCATCAACACCCGGTAGTGCTTTTTGAACAGCTGCCCATGGATCATGAATAACCACTTCAAAATCCTGCGAACCAGTACAAGCGGTATTTAACGCATTTTTAGGCCCACCGGTCAGTGAATCATTCGGACCACAAATTGGAATAAAGCCATATAAAATGTGCGTTAAGTTTTGGGCAGGAATATTCGTTACATCGAAATCACGACCGTAAATGCCCCACTCAACAAAGTAAGCACCAGTGACTAACCCTTGCTTTGTACCAATATTTTTATTGTTTGGATCATAATCCATAGGCAATGGCGCTAAATGTGCGCCGTCGGTATCAGCAATAACAATTGGTTTGCCTTCACTGCGCGCGCAAGTCGTGCCGCCTTCACAAAGCTCGACATACATAGTATGGCGACCTGCTTTATTATAAGGAAAACTAATTACACCACTTTTAGTACCCGCTGCAAGCGTACCTTCGTTTACAAGCATATTGTCAAAATACACTTTATAACTGTCGCCACCATCACCACTCCATGCATTCCACTGTACATTAATGGTCACTTGTTCAACACGATTGACAAGGCTTTTATATGAGCCTGTCCCTTCTAAGTTCACCTCAACAAATGAGTATTCTTGTGGCTCCCAATTAAGAACAGGGGTTGAAGGAGCAGCACTTGCTGCACTTGCGAATAATGCAACACCAATGGCTGCGCTTAGTTGTTTTATATTCATGATTCTCTCTTTATCTATTTTTATTAAGCTTTACGCTGTATTGAAAAGTTTGAACTACAAAACTTTAGATTTCTGTCCATACTTGGCTTTCACTCGGTACATCACCTTGAGTCCACCATTGTGCGCGATAGCGCTTTCCTTGATAGGTTACTTCAGCACTGCCCTGATAGGCTTTGCCACTCGTCCATTGTTCAGATGCTGTACCCGCTTCAAGCTGCCATGCATCACTGCTGTCAGGCTGTGCACCTTGGTTCCACCATTTGGCACTGTATATGCCACCGCCAAAACTGACTTGATCGCCCGTGTTATATTGGCGCGTGCTGTCCCACGCAGGTACGCTTGGTTCGGTAGGTGTTGTGTTGGTATCTAGCACATTCACAACAAAACGTGTTTGAGTGGTTAATTCACCGTCTGATACCGACGCTGTCACTGTGTAGCTAGTATCGGCATTAACCTCTGGCGCGACGATGGTGATATCAGCTCCAGTACCTGTAAAACTCAGCGGTGCAGGTACATTCCAGCTATACGTTAATGTGCTTTGTTGATCATCAAAGGCATGCAAATGCACTTTCTTACTGCTATTTTCATTAACTTGTAAATCATCGGGTTGATGAACAATGGGGGCTGTGTTTTCAGGTGCAGCTTGTACACTTAATGCAAAGCTGTAGCTTGCATTAGTTGCAAACACCTGATTTGTTAGTACATCGTTGGCATTAAAGGCAATACTGCCATCACTACTTTGAACACCCACTTGCAATAGGTGACTGTAATTAAGGTTGAGTAACTCAGCAAAGGCTTGCTGCCAATTCGCTTGATTTTCGCTGGTTATTTGCATTTGTTGAGTCACTAACTCTTGCCCTGCCTCATCAAACAAACGCGCAGAAACATTGCCACCGACAACAGCATCTTGCCCTTGGCGAACAAAGTAACTGAGTGCAGACCAGTTTGTTGAATCTGTTGGCCCAGCGTCAGTAACAATAGTAATATCGCTACAGTTATAAAAACCTTCACCACCGGCATCCTCACGCTGCCAACGTGTATACAAGATTGCATCACCGCTGCGACCAGCAGGAATTGAGACACTCATTTCGTAATAACGATCATTGTTTGCATCAATAACAAAATCGAGGTTGCCGTATTCAGCAACTAGCTCTAAGTCATTCCAAGTTAAAACTTGCGTTGCCCCATCAAAGCCTGGCTTTGTTAAGTAAAACTCCCAGAAGCTAGGGTTATGTGGTGTACTTGCTAAAAAGCGAACTAAAATATCGCCATTCGCATTCGGAATAACATCACTGCGTTGCCAATGCGGCGAAGGCAAATCCATACCTCGTTTTGCACTATCTCCTGCGGCACATAATGCCCCATCGGGCACACTTTGTTTTACCGCGGCAATGTTGGTGTAATCAGCGGTATTCGCCGAAAACTCAATATCTTGTACAAACTGTACATGCCCTGATTCAACAAATGCTGCTCGACAAGCTAGATTTGGAATACCACTGCCATCATCAGGCCACCAATAACCGCCATCAGCATTACAAATCGCCTGACGTGCTTTAGGACTTTCTAAAAATCCGTGGGCATTTACATGGCTTGATGCAAAGCCAAGCAACATGGTGCTTGCCACTGCCGATAAAGACAATGCCTTCGATTTAATAATTTTCATTGTTGTGTTCTCGCTGTAGAAACGCGGAGCAATCTCCTTGCTCCGCTTATTGAGTTAAAGTGTGCAACTCACTGTCCAGTCAGCTGTTGTGCCTGGCTCTGCGCTTGTCCACCACTTTGCTTCGTAAACCACATTGTTGTGATTCATAAGATCGCCGCCTAGAGCATGAGTTGGGTTACCTGCCCAATCCGTTTGCGGCCAGTTTGGATACACAGGGATACTTGTTACATCAACACCTTCACATGTCGCACCATTTCCACCTGTGTTACCGCCTGTGTCAGTGCCTGAATTTGGCGTGCCAGGAACGGCATCTGGTAGCATTGGATACTCATATTTGAACGCGTATGTTTTACCGCCCTTTTCAATCGTGAAGTTACTTGGGCCAGTAATTGGCATGTAATACATCACTTGGGCATTTACGGTTTGGCCTGTATTGAAGGCTTTTTCGATACCGCCCCACTCATTTGTAAGCGTGATAGAAAAACGATGGAACTCATTTTCATAGCCACCAATGTTATTACCAGCCGCATTCGAGCCATTCACATCCACAGCCATACCCAGCTTTTCTTGAGCATTCCAATTTGATTTGAAAATAGCTGATGTTGATACAGGTACATCAAAACTGATTTTCGCACCGCTTAAATCAATATTTGAATTGTTTGTGAATGAGAATGTAGGCGAAATTGGGTAGTTATCATCACCAATTGGGAAGTCTTTCACTGTAAAGCTGACATCAACCGCTTCACTCGGAACAGTGAAATTAACGTTACCTTGATGCGTGTCATACGCAACACCACTTTGATTAAACTTATTGTAAGCAAGTGTCGTTAGGCTTGAACCCATGAAGTACTCACCTTTTGCTGAGTCATAATCAAAGTCACCAGCAAGCTCCCAGAACATGATGCCACCAAGGCCGTTGTTGATAACGTAATCAACTTTGGTTGCCATTGATTGCTCATCTTCAATTGATAAGAATACTTTTTTATCTGCATTCCATAACCATGGAGCCACAGCCACATTGTCGTAATGACGTGTATAAGTGCCTGTTAATACATCATTTGGATCTGTACTTGGTGTTAAACCATAGATTTCAAGATAAGACGGGTTGATACCGTTTTCTAAATTTTTAGCATGCCACAGTGGGTTTGAGCCAGCAGGCATTTCTTCACCAGCGTCATTTTTATCATGCCACAGGTTATCGATACCTAATGCACCGTTACCACATTTGTTCTTCTCACCAACACCGGTTCCTTTAGCACATTTAGATTGGTCAGGTAGTGCAGCTTGTCCCCATAATCCATTTGTACCGCCAGATACATCTTTGAAACCACGGGTATAATACGGAATACCAATGTTGATACGACCCGCAGATACTGCACCGCGGAAATAACGCACAGCCCAATCTGTATTTAAGTAACCAATACCTTCAAATTCTGCCGTTGTATACACACCCCATTGCGCGAGCTCTGAATCAAGGCCTGTATCAAACAATGCAGCATTGTGACCCACGTGTGAGTTCCATGCACCGTGTAAGTCGTAAGACATAATGTTCACATAATCTAGGTACTTAACACTTTGGAAAGTTTCCATACCACGTAACAAGTAGCCTGAAGATGGAGAAGCAATTGTTAGTAAGTAATGCTTACCCGCTTTTTGACCAGCAATATCAAGTTCTTCACGGAGTTTTTCCATAAGAACACGGTACGATGCATTTAGACCCGCACGGCGTGCATTCGAAATTGGGAAATCATCCGGATGACCCGAGTCATTCATTGATGAAGGGTATTCATAATCAATATCAACACCATCAAATCCATATTTTTCGATGAACTCAACAGCACTTTTCGCGAAAGCGTTAATACCAGCTTGGTTTATTGAACCATCAGCATTCGTTGTCATGGTGTAAAAACCACCACTATTAACACGTGTACCATCAGCACCAAAGTAACCACCAGTTTCGGCCCAACCACCAACAGAAATCAGTGTTTTTACATCTGGGTGTTGTTTTTTAAACTTGTTGAGAAGATTGAAGTGACCTGAGTAACTAAAGCTTGGATCCATCTCTGCACCCGACACACCAGGCCAAGTCATATTAGTGGCAGGGTTACCAGGTGCATTAGGGTCGCCAATTGATACCTTGTTGTTAGCATCAACATGAGCAAATGCATAGTTGATGTGCGTGATCTTATCCCATGGAATATCGTTCACTAAGTAACTAGGTTGACCATTTGCACCATTCCGCCAGCTTGTGAAGTAGCCAATAACACGGCGTGGGTGATCTGCGCCCATTTTTTCACGACCATTTGCATCATACACAGTACAATACGGCGTATTTACGCCTGGAGTTTGATATAAGCCTTGTGGTTTACAATCTGCACCAGGTGGGGTTGCTTCAACAACATTAACAACTTTAGTTGCTGTGCCAGTCGCACCTTCGTTATCTGTCACCGTTAACATGAAAGTAACTTGACCTAAAGCGGTAGCCTGCCATGTATAGCTTGAAGATGCAGTATTAGCTTGGTGAACAGCGGTGCCATTTTCAGACAAACTAAGTCCTGTTACTTGACCATCACTGTCGGAGCCAGATAGTGCAAACACAAGCTCTGAGCCAACGGTAATTTCATTGGGTACAGCACTAAATTCAATGCTGGCTGTGGGTGCTTGATTTGTTGGGTCTACAACACCCGACACACTCACCGTGTTAGCGACAGCAGTCGATACTAAACCTAAATCGTCCGTTGCAACGGCACTTATAACATGGCTGCCAGCAACCGCTTGCCAGTTAGTTGAATACGGTGGTGCACTCACAACGGCAACCGAAACATTATCAACAAAAAACTCTACACTGGCGACACTGCCATCGACATCGCTCGCCTGCGCATCAATGACAACGCTGTCACCACTATTAAATAAAGAACCATCAGCAGGTGTTAAGCTAGTGACTTGAGGAGCTTGGTTATCAGTGACAACGCTGTCACAAACTCCCAAAAAACGCCACTCTTGATCCGTGCCAGAATTCTCCACGGGGTTTGACTGTGTCCACCACT
This sequence comes from Pseudoalteromonas sp. PB2-1, assembly GCF_045040605.1. Taxonomy (NCBI): domain Bacteria; kingdom Pseudomonadati; phylum Pseudomonadota; class Gammaproteobacteria; order Alteromonadales; family Pseudoalteromonadaceae; genus Pseudoalteromonas; species Pseudoalteromonas sp. PB2-1. The sequence continues at coordinate 11,333 of NZ_CP090668.1, read as the reverse complement.
TGGCTTCATAGGCATTATTATTAGCCTGAACTTGGCTACCGCCAACGTGCGTTTGTCCTTGTTGCCATACTTCTAGATTACTGCAATCAACTGCAGCTTGTGCTGTAAAGCCATATAATCCAAGTGACATTGCACTTAGCTTAAAGGCATTTTTTATAAATTGATGTGAGCTCATTCGCTCCCTCCGCCCAAGGTTGTTATAACATTTATTTTACATTTCCAACTTAAAAGTAACACAAAAAATAAATGGGTCAACCTTAAAATTACCGATAAAAGGTAAAAATCAAATCCTTTTGGGCGTAAAATGCTTAGTTACAAACCAAAAAGAATGAATCCATTTACTCTTAATGAAACCGAGAGAGGATTCTACAACTAAAAAGTGAACACAAAGTTAACAACCAATTAACCTTGCTAACGATGATTAACACAGGGTTTTTGAATTAAATGGAGAGAGAAACGGGCTAAAACGGCAAATAAAATACGTTTCTTATTTGGGTATATAACTAATAATCTAGTTTTTAGAAAAAAATGTATAAAAAATTGTGTGTTTTTTGTTCTCCACTATTCACTTTTCAGTTTAAGAAGCAAATTCAAGGCATAAAAAAAGCAAACTTGTCAGTTTGCTTTTCTGTAAAAATCCTATTTGATCACAACTAAAATCTAAGCAGCGATTAAATAGGACTCTCGCCCTGCATGTTTTGCCTTACGTTGGTAAGCGCCTTTACCTTTTTTAGCTTTTTCTACCTTTGATTTAAATAATTTTGAAGTGACCAATGCCGCATAAACATTGTCATTAATAACACCGCGACCAGTATCAACTTGGCTTTGGTTATGTTTCTTTTTGCTCATTTATTGCTCCTATTTAAAGTGCCGCGATTATATACACGGTTTAATGCTACGCAAGTGGTTTTTAAAAAATTTTCTGTTTTATTCACTGCTTTAACGAACTTGAGGATGATTTTTTATTTTTCAACCCATTTAGTGTTTTCTTGCTTTTCCTATTGGCAATACTTTTTAAAACAACCATAGTTACTAAATGTGCTAATACATTGTTTATCATAAAAAAGGTCTAAAATGGCAGATATCCTCCTAATCGCCTTCATTTTTCTAATAGCAGGTATTGTTGCAGTACCCATTGCCACTAAGTTAGGTTTAGGTTCAGTGCTTGGCTATCTCCTTGCAGGTATCGCTATTAGCCCGCTGCTCAATGCGCTGAATGTCGATGTCATTGCAATTCAACACTTTGCTGAGTTTGGAGTTGTGATGATGTTATTTATCGTCGGCCTTGAATTAGAACCCAAAATATTATGGTCAATGCGTAAGCAACTAATAGGTCTTGGTGGTGGGCAAGTTATTATAACCAGTGCGGCTTTAGCTACAGTCGCTATTTTGCTCGGACACACTTGGCAAACGGCTGTCACAATTGGCTTAATCTTATCTTTATCGTCCACCGCCATTGTATTACAGACCCTCTCAGAGCGAGGACTATTAAAGTCAGATGGTGGGCAAGCTTCATTTAGCGTATTACTCACACAAGATATTGCTGTGATCCCTATGCTGGCTTTTATTCCTTTACTGGCTTTACCCGAGCTATCTCAAGGTATAAGTAGTGCGGCTCAAAATTCTCACAGTGGACTAAGCCTTGTTGCAGATCTTGAAAGTTGGCAGGCAGCATTTGTAACGCTAGGGATGATTGCCTTGGTCATTTTTGGTGGAAATTATCTAACAGCGCCTCTTTTTCGCTTTGTCGCGCTGGCTAGACTTCGGGAATTATTCACCGCTACGGCGTTACTTTTTGTAATCGGCATCGCGTTAATGATGTCTTTAGTCGGGTTATCTGCTGCATTAGGCACATTTTTAGCGGGTGTTGTGCTTGCCAACTCTCCTTATAAACATGAGCTTGAGAGTAATATTGAGCCATTTAAAGGCTTATTATTAGGACTGTTTTTTATCACCGTTGGTGCTGGAATAAACTTTCAGCTACTCACTGATAATTTCATGGTGACGGTGTTGTTAACATTCGCCCTTGTTATCACAAAAACGCTCGTGCTGTTTTTACTCGGCCGATTATTTGGCTTAAAAGGCGCAGCATCTTGGCTACTAGCTCTTGGACTTGCGCAAGCGGGAGAATTTGGCTTTGTCCTTTTAGCCTATAGTGTGGCAAATAATGTGCTCGATTCGAGCGTTGCTGATCAGCTACTTTTAACTGTCACACTATCAATGCTGATTTCGCCTGCTTTATTCATTATTTATCAACGTGTTATTGCACCAAGGTATATTACAGAGCAAGGCAGTAGAGAAGAAAGTTTCCCTGACGATAGCCATGTGATCATTGCAGGATCAGGCCGCATGGGTGGCCTTGTCGATCGTATTTTACAAGCTGGTGGCTATAAAACGACCGTGATTGACTATAATTATAAGCAGCTTGATGCACTCGAGCGAGTTGGAATTCGTAATTTCTTTGGTGATGCAACGCGTCCTGATTTACTTAATGCGGCTGGAATTGAAAATGCAAATTTGCTCATCGTTGCTTTAGATGATGCCGAACAAATAACTAAACTAGTACGTTATGCAATGTATAACTACCCACATTTACATGTTGTTGCGCGCGCAGTAGACCGCCATCATGTTTACGATTTATGGGCCTATGGTTGTCGGGATATCATTCGCGAAACGTTTGACAGCACGATGAGAATGGGGCGTTCAGCTTTTGAAGCTCTCGGTATTGAGCGAGGGAAAGCCCAAGAAATGGTCGATATATTCACTGAGTTTGATAAGGAAATGCTACGTCAAGCCGCTGATGCCTATGAAATTGGCGTTCCGTTTGAGAAAAATCAAGCCTACATTGATTGTATAAATAAGCTATTTGATGAAAAAGAGCCGCAAATAAAGCAACAAATGCGTGAGATTTGTGAGCGTGTTGCCACATCAGAAAATAAATAGATCACATCAACTACTTTGAGTAACCTCAAAGTTTAGCGGCTAGCCGATTAGGGTAAAGAAAATTCTGACAATCGATGCTTTGAATACGACTGATATCTTTATGTAGTGGGTTTATTAAAAAGTTATATTCGTCTGGACATAAACTGGAGGGAACTTGAAGCACCGCTGCCTCCATCGAAGTAAGCCAATTAGAGCCTAAGGCCTGAGTATCAGTAATATAAGGGTGATCATCCCATGCTTTTGGCAGCTCGGAAGCAACTAACCTGATAACTTTTAGGTCGTCAGGTATTTGAATCGTTGTGATACTCAGGTTTTTACTTAAAATATCCGTTGTGTCATTCACTAAACGTTCAAGCATTGCCAGTGATCGTGAGCTGGCGGTATACACAATTGGCTTACCAACAAAATGCCACCGTCCCTGCGCATACAAGCCACCTAATCCAGATAGCGCGTTCGTTAGGTCGTTATGTACTTTAGGTGCGATCCGATAACAAATCATTAAGCAGTAAACCCATACTCAAGCCCTAAAATAACACGCTTAATCAGCGCTCGACCGCGAATGGTATGAATCACCGATTTCGGCTCTTGATTAGCAAACTGAATGTTAGGAGTACTAAGCCATTCATTCCAACGTTTAACATCACCAAAGTAAGCTATACCTTGTGAAGAAATACGTGCAACCTCTAAGGCGTTTTCACTTAGCTTAGCATTAAGACGTTTTCTGTCTTTGCTATAACGCTCAAGAGTACGCGTCGTTGTGCCTATTGACGTCGCTAGAATATTAGCATCCCAATTTAGCTCTTTACCAAGAGATTTAATAGCACTGACTGTCACCCCCTGCGTGGCAACATTAATTTCATCTATTGTATTAGAGTGAACGGTCACTCTGCCATCGGTAACAACACCTAGGTAATCTGTTTCAATCACATTCATATTTCACCTCGCCGAAAATCGACATCTGTCATTCATTATAGTGACACCTGTCGCTTTTTACAATTATCATTGTGCAACCATTCTTATATTACTTTGGCTAATAATGCATCGTGCGACTTTTAGTTTTGGTGGGGGTTTATCACAGAGCTTTTAGATCTGTTTAGTTTTAGGAATGAAAATAGCGCCAAGTGGCGCTATTTTAAGTTTTAAAATTGCAGCTTGATTGCGTTAAAAGCTAAAGCTCAGTTTTGCGTAATAAGTCATGCCATCAAAACCATAAGGTAAAGCACGAACAGGATACTTAAAAGCTTTATTAGTAATAAAATCAAGCACCTCATCTTCACCTAACTCATCAGGTGTTACATCAAAAATATTATCAATACCTGCCGATAGCATCAGTTCATCGGTCAATTGATAGCCAACATTAACATCAACTAATACAGCTGATTCAACAGTGCTGGTATCTTTGAACTCGCCTGTTGGCGATAGCTCATCTGGAAGGCCGATGTGATCATTACCAAAGTATTTAACATCCGTTTCGCCGTAATAGTTGAAACGCACCATGCTATTGAAATCACCGCGATCATACTCAAAAGTCAGTGTTGCGCGCTCACCCGGTTGTCCATCAGTTAAAAAGCTACGTTGTAAGTCATCAAGAGCAACTGAATCAGGGATCCCTTCTGGCGCATTAACATCATCAATTTCTGTGTCATTTAAATTACCTGCAAAAGTCGCAGAGAAGTTACCTTCATACAAATCAGTGCGGTAAGAGGCAATGATATCCACCCCTTTAGTTGTTGAATCAACAGAGTTTGAGAAGTAGTTAGCTTGCTGGGCACCTGTGGCATTTAACGCCGCAACGGCCTCTGGACTAAACGCCACATCATTTGCCGACATCAAGCTGCCTAGTGTAATACGGTCTTTAATTTCAACATGATAAAAATCAACGGTTAACGATAATTCACTACTTACATTATATACAAAGCCTGCACTTAAGTTTTCAGAGCTTTCAAGACCTAAATTATCCACGCCAAGTGCTGAAGGGAAATCAGACCCCGCCGTTGCAGTGAACGATTGTAACAACACACCTCCTGCACCTAGGTTAGTGGTGTAGGCAGTGTATGCACTTTGTTGTAATGATGGTGCTCTGAATCCTGATGAGATCGCACCACGGACTGCAAAGTCGTCTGTAATTTCATATCGTGTTGCCAGCTTACCAATGATGTCATCACCAGCATCAGAGAAGTCTTCATAACGAAGTGCGGTACTGATTTGCCACGCATCGGTAATTAAGGTTTCAGCATTTACATAAAAAGCGTAGCTGTGGCGGCTTTCTTTGTTTGACGCTTCTGGACGTAATCCGTTATAAGCTTGAAAACCACACTCAGCAAATACCCCCTCATCATTGACCGCAGGGTATGAGGTATCGGTATTCGCTAAGCCACATGCGTATGAGGCCTCTTCACCTGGCACTATTTGATAATTCTCTTTTCGGTATTCAGCACCTACCGATACATAAACAGGTTCGCTACGACCAACATCTAAAATACCATTTAGATCGGCATTAACGGTGGTTTGATCAAACCTAAAACCACCAGAATAACCGCCCGTTGGGCCCGCATTTGCGGCAATATCTGCATCACTCGCATCAGGGTTATTCGCTACAAACTCAGCAGCATAAGAAGCATTTATGGTATTTTTTGACGTAAAATCATAGCTATTTTCACCATACACAGCAGATAGGTCATAGCTCCAATCTGTATTCAGGTCACCACGAAGTCCTAAGGCTACCGAGATATCTTCAGCTTCATTATCAATACGTGGTAAAAAGCCATCACTGTATACTTGCACTACATTTTTGGCTGCTTCATTGTAATTACGGTAAAAACCATTGCCTAATGCAGTTCTATTTGAATAACCGCCGAATGAATACAGCTCAAAATCCCCTAGTGGCAAAGCCATATTATAGAATAACGATGTAAATTCGCTGTCAGCATTACCTTGTCCCCAACGAACATCATCTGATAGCGCCCCTGCTGGCTCGCCTAAAGCTCCGCCGGTATCTCGTTGTGCTCGGTTAGTACCGTCAGCGTCCCGATATTCGGCTGAAAAATTAATAAAACCACCTTCGTCGCCTAAATCAAAACCACGATTTAAACCAATCGATATTGTATCGCCGTCGCCTTCGCCTGTACTCCCTGCTTGCACATACCCTGTAGTTATCCCCGTCGAATCATTTAGCGATAAGTTGATAACCCCCGCGATAGCATCTGATCCATACTGCGCAGCAGCACCATCTCGAAGTACTTCAACCCCTTTTAGGGCAGTCAGCGGAATCGCATTCATATCAGTACCAGCAGCACCCGCACCGACTGTTCCATTTAAACCAAAAATAGACTGATTATGACGGCGTTTGCCGTTTATAAGCACAAGCGTTTGATCTGGTTGCAAACCACGCAACGTAGCCGGTCTAAATAAGTCTGATCCGTCAGACACCTGAGTACGAGAAAAGTTAAAGGATGGTGCGGTTGCTTGTAAGCTTTGGCCAAGCTCAGTGAAGCCCCCTTTGTTTAATGTATCAGCATCAATTAAATCAATCGGAGATGAAGACTCTGTAGCAGTCCGATTAGCCACTCGCGAACCAAGCACTGATATTTGCTCTATATTTTTATCGGCTTTTGTACCTTGTGCTTCTTGAGCCTGCGTAGAAGTCGCCGTCAGCGCTAAACTCACCGCTACGGCAAGTAAGTTAAAAGAATGTGTTGTCATATGTGTCCTGTTGATAGTTTTAGGCTAACTTTCGTTAAAGTGAGACGCCCCTTAGAAAAACGAAAGTAACCACTAAGCACGTATAGTCGATTTTAAAATCACTGTGTTGAAAGCTAACTCATGCCTGCGAGTTAACTTTTAAGAAACATCCTATCAACAAACCAAGCAAATGGAAGAAAAAAAAGTTACGACTTAGGTATAAATTTTTCAAATAACGGAACTTACAAATTAGCACTGGTTAAATTTCACTAAAAACCAACACAAAAAAGGATACTAATGCAAAATATAAATGATTAACCTTCTAAACCAATTTGATTAAACACCGGAAATATACAGCTAATTCGTGACCCCATTCCCTCAGCGCTTTGAATATCGATCTCTCCTTGATGCTCATGGACAATAGCATACACCATTGTCATTCCCATTCCTGTGCCCTCGCCTACTGGTTTAGTGGTAAAAAAAGGATCATAAATTTTAGCGATAGTTTGCTCACTCATACCACACCCATTATCTTCAACATCAATATGGATGCGTCCTTCAAGTTCATAAACAGATACTATGATGTTAGCATTGTCATTGTTTTTACAAGCTTGGCTTGCATTAATCACTATATTTACAATTACTTGGCTAATTGCAGATAAATTACACCAACTTACAGAGATAGGGCTAAAATGAGTGTGTAATTGACAATGCTTTAATTGGTTAGCAAGTAATTTTAGTGCACTTTTAACAGCATCTGTCATATCTGAAAATTGCTTTTCATGGCTTTTAGGACGAGAAAAATCCAATAAATTAGCTACAATTTTACTGATTCGCTGAAGGCCTTGCGCGGTGTCACTTATCAGCTCAGGTAAATCATCAGAAACAGAACGAAACGAATGTGATTTGTTTAGTTGGCTAAGACGTTGGCAAAATGCTTCCTTATCTGTTGTGCTACATACAAACTCATCACACAGTTCAAGCAATTCGCTGAAATAAGCACAATGGCTTTTCAGACTATCAATATTACTCATACTGTAGGCCAATGGGTTATTAATTTCGTGCGCCACGCCCGCACACAAAGTTCCCAAAGTAGCCATCTTTTCGGCTTGTATGAATAAAGCCTGATGACATTTTAAATCCATGATTTTTTGTTCTAGTTCACTGTTTAGCGCGACCAGGATTCGACTTTTATCAGCTAATAGCTGCTCGGCCTCTTCTCTGGCTGCTTTTTCAAGTAAGTAGGCTTGTTTAAAATCATCCATTTTTAGCCTCAAAATATAAAATCATCTCTACTAAAACCTAGCACAAGCCCCAATTTGAAGCTATGTTATTGATTAAAGATAATTCATAGTGCGTCCTCTATGGCAGAACCAGCAATAAAAGAACATATTCAAGTTTTATGCATTGATGATGATGAAATTGTATTGCGCACTTTGCAAAGGCTACTTGTGTCTTATCATTTAAGTGTTAAAACAGCGCTTGCTCCCAACGAAGGACTAAAACTGCTCGATACTCACACATTTGATGTCATTATTTGCGACATGCGTATGCCACATATGGACGGTGCTGACTTTTTCGCACAAACACTTGATATTGCTCCAGATGTACACCGTGTTTTGCTCACCGGCTACGCTGACATAGACAGCACCATTTCTGCTGTTAATAAAGGAAAAATTCACGCCTATATACAAAAACCATGGCAAAACGAGTTACTGATACGAACAGTGAATGATGGTATCGAAAAAACGGCGCTAAAACGCAAAAATAAACAGCTCGAAAAACAAATAAAAGCGCAAAATAATCAACTAAAAGAGCTCAATAACAACCTTGAGCAAATGGTCGAAAAGCGCACACAGCAGATCCGTAAAGTGCTTAAGCAATTAGAAGAAGCAAACGAGCGAGAAAAGCATGAACATCGCACAACATTTGAAATTTTATATAACTTTATTAATGCCAATCCTTATTTAGATGGCATACAAGCGCAAAATATAGCCAGCACCAGCAAACAAATTGCAGAAAGTATAGGGCTGGATCAAAAGCATATTAATATGGCCGAAATGGCAGGTTACTTAGCACAAATAGGCTTACTCGCTATGGAACCAGCACTATATAAAACGCCGACTCATGAATTACCCGAAAATCAAAAAAAAATATTCTACACACATCCAAGTACAGCACAATTAATGCTCATGCCAGCAACACATTTGCATGATGTTTCTGAAGCCATTTACCATCAGTTTGAGCATTACAACGGAACAGGCATCCCCAAAGGCTTAAAAGGTAAAGATATTCCAATTACAGCAATGATCTTAGCCGTCGCCCGTGATTTTTGGCAAGCCGTAGATAATGTAACCGTACAAGGAAACAAATTTGAAAGCGCATTAGATCAATTACAGTTATACAGTGGTACGTATTATCATCCCAAATTACTTGAAGCCTTAGCGAGTTTAAAAATTACGTGCGCAAGTAATCAGCAAGTGGGTAGCATGAAAATATTGTCTGCTGATGAGCTAAAGAATGGCATGGTACTCGGTCATGCACTAAGAAATTACGATGGCATTATGTTATTGCCAAAAGGTCATATCTTTGGTGCGAAATCGATTGCCAAGCTTCAGCAACTTGAAGCGAAAAAACCAAACCCTTTCAGAATCATGATCAAAAATTAACGAACAAAAGTGATCACATAACCCCATTACTTCGTTACAATATGATTTATATTACGTTTACTTTCAAAAGGAGCGCTCAGTGTCGCGATTTTCCGCTATTACAGACAAGCCGCATGACGGCAGATTCAATAAAAAAACGGGCATTTTATTGACCAATTTAGGGAGTCCTGATGCTCCAACAACAGCGGCACTGAGAACGTACTTACGCGAATTTTTATCTGATCCACGTATTGTCGAGATCCCACGTTTTATTTGGATGATCATTCTGTATTGCTTTGTACTGACACTTCGTCCAAAACGCTCTGCAGCACTTTATAAAAGTATTTGGACTGAAAACGGCTCACCATTAACACATACAACCCGCGAGCAAAGCAAAAAGCTGGCGGCTCTTTTAAAAGAAAAAGGTCATCAAGATACTGAGGTTGTTATGGCTATGCGCTATGGTAACCCATCAATTGAAGCAGGCCTTGAAGAGCTTCGCGAAAAAGGCATTACTCGGGTGATTGTGCTACCACTTTATCCGCAGTATTCAAGCACCACAATCGGTTCGACTTTTGATGCTGTATCGAACGTATTACGTAAATGGCGCTGGGTCCCAGAGCTACATTTTATTAATGGTTACCATGACAACCCAACCTATATTGACGCCCTAGCAGCGAGTATTAGCGAGGATTTAAACGCTCATGGTACACCACAAAAACTAGTCTTTTCGTACCACGGGACGCCCAAATTGTTTTTAGAAAACGGCGACCCTTATTACTGTTTTTGTATGCAAACCACACGCCTAGTTGCCGAAAAGTTAGGCTTAGAAAAAGATTTTGCAGTGACCACCTTCCAAAGTCGCTTTGGTAAAGCTGAATGGTTAAAACCATACACAGATGCCACACTTGAAAGATACCCTAAAGAAGGCATCAAAGATGTTGCAATTTTAAGCCCCGCCTTTAGTGCCGACTGCTTAGAAACATTAGAAGAATTAGAGGGCGAAAACCGCGAAAACTTCGAACACGCTGGCGGTGAAAAATACCGCTATATTCCAGCACTGAATACGCGTGATGACCACATCAATGCTATGTACGAAGTCATTAAGCCTTCGCTAAAATAATGTTAAGTAGGCCCTAGTAACGAGGGCCTACTTAACTATCACACACTCCCTTGCGTTTCTATCACCAAGATACGCGCCTCACCTATTGGGTGTGCCACATGCTCAGTACCAACACTGGCATAAAAAATATCCCCAACACTTAGTAGCTCTGTGCATACTTCACCCTGTTGCTTGTAGAGCATCTCAACCCGACCACTTAATACCACAAACACTTCTTCGCCATCATTGATATGCCACTTGTATGGCTCATCCGTCCAATGCAGACGTGTTGTAATGCCATTCATATTGGCAATATCTAGTGCGCCCCATGCACGGTTGGCAGTAAATTCTTGGCTTCGTATTACTTTCATCGGTTTATTTCCATCGCTTAATCTTTACGTGTCATCACTAAGGTTATGACTCCTGCGACAATCCCCCAAAACGCCGAGCCAACGGTAAACAATGTCAGGTTTGAAGCCGTCACTAAAAATGTCACTATGGCTGCCTCGGTATAATAAGCCTCCGTTAACGCTTGCTGTAAACTACTGGCAATTGTGGCAAACAAGGCTATGCCCGCTAAGGCTAAAATCAGTGCTTGTGGTAAGCTCGCTACTAAACCAACTAATGTTGCCGCTAGTAACGCCATGATGATATAAAACACACCACCAGCAATACTTGCCCAATAACGTTTATCAGGATTCTTATCAGCTTCGGGGCTCATACAAATTGCAGCGGTGATTGCCGCTAAGTTTATCGAGTAACCACCAAACGGGGCAATCAATACATTTAAAAGCCCCGTAACATTCAAAGCCGCCGAAACTGGCGCCTTATATTGATGAGCCTTTAAAACAGCGATGCCCGGTAAGTTTTGCGATGTCATCGTCACAATAAACAGCGGTAAGCCTACGCTGATCATGGCATTTAAATCAAACTCAGGAGCAATAAACGCAAACTCACTT
>NZ_CP090667.1:3325000-3647889 GCF_045040605.1 Pseudoalteromonas sp. PB2-1 | reverse complement strand
CCCGTGAATAGACACCCCATGACGCGGGATAAACCCGCAGCTACGCGACAAGGCCGAGCCAACACAATGAGAGTGTGGCATTTGCCATGTGCAAGCAGGACATCCAAGCCCAGAAAATATCACGGCGTTTAAATTGAGGGCAACTATCTTGCTATATCACACTGCTCTATTTCTTTTACATCTCCGCGACCATCGCTTAAGTAGCATTGTTCTAACAACGAGCAATAGCAGATCTCGGTTTTGATATTCATGCGTTGCTTATTCACCTTGTCCCACTGAGTTGTATTGAAACCTGTTTTCTTAAAACCAAAAAGATTAAGTTCAGCGCCTGAGGCTAATAATCGGTTATTACTAACGCCGGTGTATAACCAACCGAATGTTTCAAAGAAATTGATGTCAGTTGACTCTTTTTGCAGTTCATTTAACTGTGCTTCATAAGCATAAATATCAAAGCAGCAGTCTTTTATTAATTTGAATACATTGCTATACGATTTTTCATCATGGAAGAATTTAACGTATTTAATAATGGCTGGGCCTGAGCCTGAATTTTTAATGTAAAAAGTGATTTCTTGCGAATTTTTTTCCTCATCAAAATTCCCTGTCATAACTTCGAGCCATGGCCATGTTGCGGCTTTTACTTGCCGCTCTGCGGCGTTGGCTTGTAAGTAAGTGGCATAAAAGGAGGCTGCTGAAATTATAATAGCGCACAATGCGAGAAAAAGGTTTAGCCGTTCGTTGGTTAACCAAGCTTCGGGCTTATTTATGTTGCTTGGTTGTGCACACAGGTTTGTGGATACTATATCTGAGTCATTATTTGATTTAATGATATCCTGCTTTTGATTGTCCATAGTCTTGTATTTGTTGTTTTTTATAGACTATAAAACATGCAGATTAAATTGCATACAAAAAGAAACAGGGAGTATTTCTCCCTGTTTGAGTTATTAGCTGTTTGAAATAAATACGGTGAGCTTTTCACCCACTCTTAAGCTATCTCTTGAAAGGTTATTCCATTGTTTAAGCTTAGTGATACTGACCTTGTATTGTTTAGCTATCTTCCAAAGACTGTCGCCAGGTTTCACCTTATACTCGATTTGTTGATCAGCTAATTGCGGTAATATAAGCTTTTGGCCTATACGAATCGTATTTGTTTTTAAGTTATTAAAAGCTTTGAGCTGGCTAACGGTTACTTTATAGTTCTTTGCGATCACACTTAAGCTATCACCGCGTTTAACTGTGTAATGTTGCCACTGGCTATAATCATTGCTCTTTTGATTAGTTAATAGACTTTGATAATGTGCTTGCTGCTCTTTTGGGACCACAATATGCGGCGCATCAATTACAGCAGGGTAACGGATAACACCATGGTTTAGCTCTTCAAGCTCTTGCCATTTCGCTTTATCTGCCAAGATCACGGCACCAGTCACAGGTAAGGTTGCAATAGCCTGCTCATTCTTAATCGCAGGGAATATCATTTTTTGATGCTTTAATAATTGTGCTGCGGCCAGTAGCTTAGGCACGTAGTGTTTAGTTTGCGATGGCAGCTTTAAACTAAAGAAGTCCGTCGACTTACCTTGTTTTTTATTACGAGCAATAGCTTGTAGCACCCGTCCTTCACCAATATTGTACGCAGCAATAGCGTGATACCAATCGCCATCAAAGCGTTTATAAAGGTATTCCATAAAATCGAGGGCTGCACGTGTGCTGTCAATTACATCTTGGCGACCATCATACCAAGGGGTAATTTTTACTTTGAAATATTTAGCAAGAGAGGGTGTTAACTGCCACAAACCTGAAGCATGTTTATGTGAATAGGCACTGGCATCAAAATCACTCTCTATAAGTGGCATCAGGGCGAGTTCTATTGGCAAGTCACGGTTTTCTACTTCTGTGACGATATGATACAAATACGGCGCTGCACGGCGGCTTATTTCTTCCATGTAGTTTGGGTGAGTAAGGTACCAAGCGATGCGTTTTTGCACATCAGGGTGGCTTGAATCGCTAAATTGCAGTTGAATGCGAATACGCTGCCATACGTCATCAAGTTCACTTGGTTTTAGCGGTGTCACCGCGTCGGCTTGTGCTGTTTTAGCTTCAGCAACCACAGTACCTGGGTTGGCTTTGATGGCGGGCTTCTTTTCGGGAAGAGACTCAGGGGCAGTCTGACAGCCTGTTAAAATAATAGAAACAACAACAAGGCCTAAAAATCGATTGAAAAACACGTATTAAAATACTCCGTTAACTTAGGTGCGGGTAAACTAAAGCGCCTAAGCTTAACATAGGGTGAGCTAAAAATGACCATTAGATTAACAACTCCCTAACTCACTCACCCAATTGAAATTAAAACGAAATACTAACTTGTAACCCTGCGTAGCCATGGTTTTGTGCTTCCCAATAGCGGCTGTCTATTTCTCGGGCTCTGGCATAGATCTCTATTCTGAATGGCTTTGAGTCAACGCCCATGCCCACACCAACATAGCCATCAATATTATTGTGGTCATCATCAAAGCGGTCGCTGTAATCATGGTCATCTCGGTCGTCGTAAACAGCAAGCTCAATTAAATCTAAGCCCACTTCGCCATAGGCAAAAAAGTCACTGAAATAGCCAAATTTTATGCCTGTGTCTAAGGTTAGAAATGTTTCCCGATCACCTTTTTTAGTGAACACTTCAGCTGAGCCTAGTGCCGTTGTAAATGCTGCGCCGAAATTGCTGCGGTTAACTTTAGTCATAAATTCGATGCCTGCCGAGGTGATTGAATCAGTACTATTATGCTCTGATTTAACAAACAAATTCATATCTGGGCTGTCATAAATACCAGCAAAGCTTGTAGCAGGAATGAAGATTAATGAAGAAAAGAGTGCTAAGGCGAGATACTTCATATTGGTTAATCCATTAAACGTTAATGGGTAGATGATACCAAACAGCGCCTTAGCAAATTGTAAGTAAGTGTTCTAACGATGTAAGTTAACCGAACACACAGCGAAAGCAGGCTCCTTGTTGGCGTTTGATATATACCAAATCGCCGCCATGATTAAGCATGATCTGGCGTGATAAGCTTAAGCCTATTCCTGAGCCTTGTTGCTTGGTAGTAAAAAATGGCACAAAAATCATCTCGATCACATGATCGCTGATACCTGTACCATTGTCGCTGACCTCTAAATACAGTTGCTGATTAGCATTTTGTGCAATGCTTACCTCAATGCACTTTGCTGACTCTGGATTATTTAACTGCTTTAGTACATCAAGGGCATTTTTCAGCAGGTTTATCATCACTTGCTCAACTTGGCCTCTATCTATCATTACTAACTGTTGGCTTTGCACCGATAAACTCAAAGTAATATTAAGTTGCTTAGCCTGTTGTGAGTGAAGTGCTACAACTTGTTTGGCAAGATCTGCCAAAATATGTGGCTGTAAGTGTGGGGCAGGTAAGCTACTAACCTTTTTAAATTGCGCTATAAACTCCCCTAAATGCTCGGTTCGTGATGCCAGTGTTGTTAAGGCAAGTTGCAGGTCTTGTTTATCTTCCTGATCATCAAAACAAAGCTCATTTGGCAGCAGCGCCGTACAAGTTTGTGCTAATGAAGAGAGTGGTGTAATCGAATTAGCAATTTCATGGGTTAGTACTTTGGTGAGGCGTTTATATGCTTGTTGTTCTTTTAATTGCAGCTGATCATGAATAGATTGCAAACTGATCACTTTACGAACTTTACCTTGGATTTCGGCAATACTGATCTGCACAGATAGCGTATCGTGCTGCTCACCATTTTGCCATGGCACGGTATTACGGCTACTTTGTTTAGCGCCTTGGACTAGGTTTGCTATCACACCTAAATCATCGATGTGCTTTACAGATTGCCCAAGTAAACGACTGACCGCTGGATTGCTTTCAATAATATTGCCTTGATCATCACATACTAATACCGCTAAATCGATATGAATTAATAACGCTTGTAAGAACTGGGCTTGTTGCTCTGCATTAAAACGCGCAGCCTGAATTTGTTGTTTAACCTGCTCAAATTGCTGCTGCATAGGATGTTTATCGCCAAAGCCTAATGTGCTGTCTCCATTTGCTAAAGCGCGAATCACCCTATCTGCACGCCTTGTTTGGCGTTTAAATAAATTAAAAATTTGTGCAGCACATGTCACATTTAAAATAACTAAAAGTACCGAAATTGCTGAAAATCCGCTTTGGTCTATTTGCCAAAACAAAGCAATTGATAAACCTATTAATGCAGCTAATAGGCTGGCTAAGCTAATGAAATTTCCCATCGATTAAAGTCCGTATTTTTCTAAACGTCGATACATGGCTCCGCGTGTTAGACCGAGTGCTTTAGCTGCGTGACTCACGTTCCCTTGAAAATGCTTTAAAGCTGCACGAACGGTTCTCTGTTCGATGATTTCAAGATCAAAAGTGTCATAGTCAGCGGCGTTTGTAGAAAGCTCATTTGTGCTAACAGCGGTACTTGGTGAGCTTATCACTGAGCTTATATCGAGCTCTGAACCTTCAGAGAGGATGACTGCTCGCTCAATTGCATGGGCAAGTTCACGGACATTGCCTGGCCAATGATACTGACTTAAACGTGTCATATCAGATGCTGCAATCGAGAGCTCACGTTTGTATTTATGTGCAAAGTGCTGCAAGTAGTAGTTACACAGTAATGGAATGTCTTCACTGCGCTCACGCAGAGCTGGCAAACGGATCTCTACGGTATTAACACGGTACAGTAAGTCTTGCCTAAATTTACCTTCAGTCACTGCTTGTTCGAGGTTTTCATTCGTTGCACAGATCAAACGAATATCAATATCGATGACTTTTGAGCCACCAACCGGTGTTATTTGCCTGTTTTGTAGTGCCGCAAGTAGTTTAACTTGTTGGTTAAGCGGTAAATTACCTAGCTCGTCTAAAAATAAACTACCACCATGGGCCAGCTCAAATCGGCCAATGCGATCTTCTTTCGCGCCAGTAAACGCCCCTTTTTTATGGCCAAATAGTTCGCTTTCAAACAGGCTTTCGGCTAGTGAGCCCATGTCTAGGCTTATGAAGGGTTGGCTTTGGCGCTGGCTTGCATTGTGGATTGCATGTGCGGTGAGTTCTTTACCTGTGCCACTTTCGCCACTAATCAATATGTTGGCATCTGTGTTGGCTGCTTTGTCGATAACCGAAAAAACCTGCTGCATGGCATCACTTTGGCCTAAAAACTCAAATGGTTGATTGCCGATTGACTGCTGCAAGGCCTGCTTTTGTTTTGTGAGCTTACCAACTTGCTGCTTGTCTTTAGCGTGTGAAAATGCCGCCGCTACAGCACCGAGTAATTGCTCATTCTGCCAAGGCTTGGCAATAAAGTCGGAGGCACCAGCCTTAATTGCTTCGACAGCTAGCTGAATATCGCTGTAGGCCGTCATTAGTAACACTGCAATATTAGTATCTTGGCTCATTATTTTTTTAAGCCAGTAGAATCCTTCTTTGCCACTAATTGAATCTTGCGTGAAGTTCATATCAAGTAATACAACATCAATAGCCTGATCAGCCTCATGCTGTGCGCTAATGATAGCTTCTATATCAAAGGGGTTATCTGTGGTTTTTACAACCTGATAATGTTGTTTTAGAAGTAATCGTGCGGCGATAAGTACGTCAGGGTTATCATCGACGATAAGAATTGATCCTGCTTGTTTCATAGCTGTTTATTATTATTCCTTTTTAAGAACACTAAGATTAATTGAAAAGAAGAACAGTGTCCATTTATGGACGATATATGATTTTTAAAGTGTTCTATAAGTGGACACTTGATTATATATACCCCCATTAATTTTTATCTAAGTTGCTGTAAATTAATAAAAATAAAAGTTGGCACAAGAGTTGTTATATCTATAGATAATTAGCACCTAGATAACTTAAAGGCGTCAACATGGATAAGAAAATTACACGCTCAAATAACAAAGCACTTTTCAAGAAATCATTCATTGCAGCGGGATGTTTAGCTGTTGCGGCTGCAGCTTATGGTTTCACGCAAACTGAGCAAACAGGTCGTAGTCAGCAAGTAACCGCGACAAGCTTAACGATTAGCACAGTACAACAAGGTGAATTTGTTGATGCTTTAAGTCTTCGTGGTCAGGTTATGCCTCGCACTACTATTTACCTCGACACCATTGCCGGAGGCCAAGTTGAAGAGCGACTTGTTGAGCAAGGTGAGTTTGTTAAAAAAGGCCAACCCCTTGTGCGTTTAAGTAATACCAATTTGCAGCTTGATGTCATGAGCCGTGAAGCACAGGTGACTGAGCAGCTTAACTTTTTACGTAACACGCAAATGAATATGGAAACCAGCCGTTTAAACTTACGCCGTGATTTGCTTGAAATAGACCTTAAAATTACGCATTTATCGCGTCGCTTAAAACAGACTCAGCCGCTAGTGAAAACCGGTGTGTTAGCACAAGAGCAATTATCTGAAATTAAAGAAGACTTAGCGTATTACAAAGCGCGTAAAGAGCTAACCCTTGAGCGTCAAAAGCAAGAAAACAGCATTCGTGAAGTTCAGGTAGCTCAGTTAAAAGACAGTGCCGACATGCTAGAGAAAAACTTACAGTTTGCGCGTAAGAACCTTGAAAACTTACTCGTAACAGCACCTGCCGATGGTTATTTAAGTGAGCTTGACGTTGAAATTGGTGAATCAAAAGGTCGTGGTGCTCGCCTAGGGCAGATTGATATTCCTAATGAATACAAGCTAGTTGTGCGATTAGATGAGTTTTATCTAAGCCAAGTTCAAACAGGTATGCCAGTGCTTATTGAACATGAGCAAGGCGAAATTGCGGCAACAGTTAGCAAAATTGATAGCCGTGTTCAGCAATCACAGTTTCAGGTTGAGGTCGAATTACCTAATGACACGAGCAACATAAAACGCGGGCAAAGTATTGATGTGCAGCTGATGCTAGGTGATAGCAAAGGCACTGCTTTGTTACTTGAACGCGGCGCATTTTTTAACAGCTCGGGTGGTAATTGGGTTTATGTCATGGAAAAAGATGGCAATCGTGCAGTACGAAAAGACATTCGTCTTGGCAAAAAGAATCAAAACTATTACGAAGTGTTAAGTGGCCTAAGCGCCGGAGATCGCGTGATCACCTCTAGCTACAGCAACTTTGATAAAGCACAACAACTACAATTTTAAGGATAATAACAATGATTAAATTAACTAACTTATCACGCGTATTTCGTACTCAAGATGTTGAAACAACAGCGCTTAATAACATTAACTTACATGTAAACGAAGGCGAGTTTCTTGCCATTATGGGGCCATCTGGCTGTGGTAAATCAACATTACTCTCTATTTTAGGTATGTTGGATTCGCCATCAGCAGGCAGTTTTGAGTTTTTAGGTGAAGACATCGCAGGGTTTGGTGAAAAGCAATTAGCAACACTTAGAAAATCGTCGATTGGTTTTGTTTTCCAAAGCTTTAACTTAATTGATGAATTAACAGTATTTGAAAACGTTGAGCTGCCATTACAGTATCAAAATATCTCAAAGAGTGAACGTAAACAGCGAGTAGACGCAATCTTAAAACGTGTTGCAATCGACCATAGAGCAGATCACTTACCGCAACAGTTATCGGGTGGTCAGCAGCAACGTGTAGCAGTAGCCAGAGCACTTGTGATCAACCCAAAACTTATTTTAGCGGATGAGCCTACGGGTAACCTTGATTCAAAAAATGGTGATGAAGTCATGGCGATGCTGCGTGAGCTAAATCGCGAAGGTACCACGGTAATTGTGGTTACCCACTCAGAAAAAGAAGGCAATTATGCTGACCGTTTAGTGCGTTTGCTTGATGGCCAAGTAATGGTTGATAAAGCCAACCGTGCTCAACAAACAGCTGAGGTGGCATAACATGATTTTAAGTTATTTGATCACCGCGCTGCGTTCGTTTAAAAACCAAAAGCAGCACTTTATTTTAAATGTTCTGGGTTTAAGTGTGGGCTTAGCTGCGGCAATTTTAGTTGCTTTATTTGCAAAAAATGAACTTTCTTACGATAGCCAACAGCCTCATGCTGAGCGTGTTTATCGCGTTGGACAAGACTTTTCAAAGCTTGGTTTAGCTGTAGTGCCTATTTTTAATTATGTGCAGTCAAAGCAGGCTGAAGATTACAGCCAAGTTGAAGAAGTATTTGGGTTAACTATGGTCGAGCTGACCCGTGAAGCCATGGTGGATGTGAGTTACCGCAACCAAGGCTATAAGTTAAATGCCTTATATGGTGCTACAGCAAATATTGAAAACTTTATTGCTATGGAGACGATTGCAGGTGACTTAACAACAGCAATGAGTACTCCAGATAGCCTCGCTTTGAGTGAATCAGAAGCACTGCGCATTTTTGGTCGCACCGATGTGATTGGTGAAACACTAACGCATGAACAAGGACAGTACACGGTGCGTGCCGTGTTTGCAGATTTAGCAGACAACACTCACTTTGCCTTTAAAAACCTTGTTTATGTTAAGCATGATCCAAGCAAAATAGACATCAACAGTAGTTATGTTTATATGCGTGTAGCTGAGGGCACCGATACAGATGCATTAGCTAAAATCTTAACAGAGCGCTTTTTTAGCAATTCGATGCTGGAGCAAGTTAGTTTAGAGCTACATCCATTACTTGATTTGCACCTAACGGCTAAATCACCGTTTGAGATGAAAGCGGGTGGTGCTAAACAAGTGGTGATGATCTGTGTAGGTCTAAGCGTGTTACTTATTCTTATTGCAGGTTTTAACTTCATCAATATGACCGTCGCTCAATCGACTAAACGTGCAAAAGAAGTGGGAGTGCGTAAAGCGCTTGGCGCAAGTAAAGGCCAGTTAGTAACGCAGTTTTTATCTGAATCTGTGCTGGTATCAATGCTTTCAATGGTAATTGCATGTGCTTTAGTGGAGCTTTTTTTACCAAGCTTTAACCAACTAGTAGACCGCGAATTGGTCGTGAGTTACGCCTCTGAATTTGGCATTGCAATTATTGTGGTCGCAATTGCTGTGGGCATATTAGCTGGGCTTTATCCTGCATTCTTTATTTCGTCATTCAGTGCAAAACGCGTTTTAAGTGGCGACCTACAACGTGGTAATACTGCAATATGGGTTCGTAAGAGCTTACTAACCTTACAGGCTTCGTTAGCAATAGGTTTAATTATTGCCTCTGTTACCTTGTTAAAGCAATTAACTTACTTGCAGAGCTTACCTTTAGGCTATGAAACAACACAAAGGCTGGTTATTTCAGAGCTACCTGTCGGCGAAGTATTCACAAAAGAAAAAAATGCGCTAGTTAACCGTATTAGCGCAATTCAAGGCGTACAGCAAACAACAGTCATTGATACCCGTTTAACCGTTTCAATTAATAATACGCTTATGCCAACGTGGCCAAATGGTGAAGCCTCTGGCAGCTTAACGCCTGTTGTAGGCGCAGGCTACGATGTTGTAAAAACGCTAGGATTAAAACTGGTTGCTGGCCGTGACTTCAGCCGTGAATTTGCCGGTGACTGGGCAAGCCGTGAAAATGGAGTAACAAGTACTGGCACTATTGTGACTGAGTCTGTCGCAAGACAAGCGGGTTACACTAACATGAGTGACATTATCGGTAAGGTCATTAAAGACTCAGGTCGCGGCATAGATATGCGTGTTGTGGGTGTGGTTGAAGATGTAAAAGTAGGTAATGTTAAAGATGCCAACTCTAATATTATGTTCTTGTGTGGTTTTAACTTCTTATCGCCTGTATCAGAGTTAATCTTAACCATTGATCAGCAAAACTTGCCTTATATTAAAGCTCAGATCGCTGAAGTATTAGCAAGCTCAGCCAATATCTATGAGCCAAAAATTAACTTACTCGCAGACAACTACAAAACCCTGTTAAAAGGTGATGAGCGAATTTCGAATGTCGTTTTAATCTTTACCGCTCTTGCCGTGTTCTTAACTTGCTTAGGTACCTTTGGTTTGGCTTCGTTTGCAACAGTGCGTCGTCAAAAAGAAGTGGCTGTTCGAAAAGTGCTAGGCGCATCACGCATCAGTATTGTTAATATCATTGCAAAAGAGTTCCTAGTGCTGGTGGCGCTCAGTATTGCTATTGCGTATCCAGTGACTTACTTGTTAGTTGGTGATTGGTTAGCAAACTTTAATGACCGCATTGAACAAGCTGTGTGGGTGTATGGCGCTGCGGCTGTGGTCGTTGCGGTTATCACCTGGGCAACGGTGGCAAGCCTAGCATTTAAAGCGGCCAGCACCCGTCCATCATTAATCCTTCGTTATGAGTAACGCTTGACTCAAGATCCACTCCAAGCCTAGCAATACAGCTGGGCTTTTTTACAACTCAAAATAGCGACCAAGTACAGCAAATACTTTATGTAGATGAACTTCATCTAGAGTGAGCTAAAAATGAGCCGCAGACGAATTAACCTGTTTTTTAAATTGCTCTTTGTAACGACGTGATAAGTTAAGTATTTTACCCGTTATAAGTTTCACTTCACTATCACCGCTTGGTAATGGCGTGATAGATTCAATCGCATCGAGTCTAATAGCATAAGAGCGGTGAATACGACAAAAACCTTTTGGTTCTAACCGAGATATAAGATGGGTCATGGTTGTACGTAGCGGATAAATACGTGTGCCAATATGTAGGTTTACGTAATTGCCGCTAGATTCAAGCCAGTCAATTTGCTCTGTACAGATGATGAATTCTTTACCCAGTTTTTTAACCAGTAATCGGTCGAAATTTAAATCCTGTTGGGCGTTTTCTTCATGATTGATTGGCGTGGCTTCGCCGGTTAATTGGCTAATAATGTATTGATACGTTTTGATAATGACAATTAAAGATAAAAACCCCCATAAGTCTTTACGGTATTCATAAAGTAACTCAAACCACAGCAACCCGAAGTCATACTGCATGTCTTGAATTGTGTAAATGAACTCACGGATAGCGACCATGATCCCGATATGTAATAAGGAAAAAATAATGCTTGCGAATAAATAAGTGAGCAATGAGCGAGCGATCTTTTGCCAATTAAAGGGGTGGGCTTGCAATAACCAAACTAAAGCAGGAAATAATAGTAAGGTGCCGATAGCGCTTGAATATTCCCAGACAAAGGGCTCCCAAAGCAAAAAGGACAGTTCACCATCGCGTTGGGCTTCCATGATATCTGAGCTGGCATTAATAGTGTTATTTATAAAAATATAACTAAATAAAAATAATGTCGCATACCAAGTTCGATTACGTTGAAAATGCATTAAGGTGATCATTATTATTGTTACTCTTTGAAGACCGTAATTAGATTAACAAGATAGTGATAAATCACCAAACATACCATCCCTGATATCCACCGTTTATCCCTACTGATTGTTTTATCGACCTTTTTTGATAGCTTAACGCTGCATGTTGTTCATAGTTGTTATTAATTTGTCGTAACCATAATCAATTATGAAACTTAAAATAATAATTAAAAACACAGCGCGCACGTTATTACAGCCATGGCAAAATGCGTTCAATCAAGCCGTTGAGTTACCACCGCGTCGTTATGATTTAGATTGGCTAAGAGTACTTGCCTTTGGCTTATTAATTTTTTACCACACTGGTATGTTATACACTCAAAATTGGGGCTTTCATTTTAAAAGTCAGTATTTATCCAGCAATATAGAAAACATCATGCTCCTACTGTCGCCTTGGCGGATGGGGCTGATCTGGTTTATTTCAGGTACTGCACTGAGATTTATGATTGCACGCGCTAGTTTAGGTGGTTTTTTAATATCACGCAGTGTCAGAATATTACTGCCGTTATTAATCGGTGTGTGGTTTATTGTGCCGCTTCAGCTTTATGCGCAAATGAGCCAAGAGACCGGCTTAGCTATCAGTTATTGGCAATTTTGCTTGCAGTTTTTTGATTTAACAAGTCCTTTATTTGAACATTATCAAGCAGGTATTTGGCCTCATGTTGATGTAAACCACCTGTGGTACTTACGCTCGTTATGGCAATTTGTCATACTGCTTGTGTTGGCTCTGCCGCTGCTTCATCACCATTATGTTCAAACAGTGATTACTCGTTTGTGTGATCAGTCGTTATTTATTATTTTTATTATATTGCTATTGCCGCTTTGTATTTTAAAGTTGAGCTGGCCGAGTGATACATTTCGATACCCCATGGGTGCTTTATTTTTACTTTATGGTTATTTACTTGCGTGGCATTCAGTATTTTATAGTCGGCTACTTCTTCACTGGAGGGCATTATGCGTGGTATTTATTGTAGGTTACCTGATTGTAGTGGCGGGCTATCACATGATTTGGCAAAGCTCAACTGCCAGTCAGTGGCAAATTACGGGCATGGATGTGTTGTATACCACGCAGCGATTAGTTGGTGTGTTAATGATGCTGGCACTAGCACAACGTTTTTTAAATCACGATCACCCTAAATTGGTTTTATTGAACTCTGCTGTCTTTCCTTTTTATCTTTTACATCAAAGTGTGATTATTGGCCTTGCCTTTTATTTATCGAAGCTACAATTAGGTGGTTTTATGGAGTCATTACTTATACTAAGCCTCACTTTTATTATTTGTTGGCTAGTGTTTATTGGTGCGCGTCGCGTCAATGTATTAAGTCCATTTTTAGGGATTAAAGTCACAGGAAAATACACAGCATGGCAAGTTAAAGTTGGTTTTTGTTGTGGACTAACTCTAGTGAGCCCATTGGTTATCAGGTTAATCTAAGCAACTATACCACTGGTATAAAATATACGTAGTGGGGTAGGATATGCTTTAGCGCTCGATGTGCTTTGAGTGTGTACTTAAATATCTTTAATCTTCACCGCAGGATTACCTGCCACTAAGGTATTTTCTGCGACATCTTTGGTAACTATAGCCCCTGCGCCAATCACAGCATTATCGGCTACTTTAATGCCTGCAAGTATAATAGCGCCAGCACCAATCCATACGTTGTTACCAATGCTAATCGGCGCTGCAAAATTAGCTTTTGCTAAACGCTCGGTTGGATTTACTGCATGCGATACCGCGAGTAATTGCACATTAGGGCCTATTAAGCAGTCATCGCCTATAGTAATTTGCGCATCAGATAGCGGTGCATCGAGCACCGTACAGTTAATATTTATGAAGGTTCGATCACCTATTTTAATACCACTGCCATAATCACAGTGAAAACCTGCTTCGATGACAACCTGTTCACCACACTGAGCAAACGTACCTTTTAATCGCTTTAAATTGCCTCTACTTGGGCTTTTGGCAAATAAACGGCAAATTTCATGGGTGTTTTTTTGTTGTTCTATAAGTGACTTTTCTAGGCTGTTAAATGAAATGCTCATCGTTTATTCAGGTAATCCAATATGTGCATGACCACTTTTATAGTCAATAGTGATTAAAAAATGTTTGAGAACATCGTAGCCTATTAAGCCTTGTACTTTTTTTCCTCTAATATGTGTACCCGTTGTTTTGTATTGAGATTCAAGATTCGCAGATTCTCCTTTAGCAGGGATACTCACCAGTACATTTTCCATTTCAAAAGGGCCAAATTTTAGCCAAGGGATACGAAAGCTTTCAGTCATACCACTTGTATTCACACCTGTGCTTATTCCCGATTCGCGCTCTATCTCATCAAGCCACCCCATGCTTTGAGCGACACTTCGTTTAACAACCATACCGCCATTGTTACCTGTGTCGAGCACCAACCATATTGATTTTTCATTACTTAACATCACTTCTACAATAGGCATACCTGAGCCTTTTTGTTTTAGCATTTTAATATTTTCAGTGTCATTTAAATTGACTGAGTCGTGGGTAATAAGGCGCATTTTTTGATTTGGGTAATCCAGTTGTATAACAAACTGGCGAAAGAAGCCGGCACCAAATAGGAGTGCGTTATCATGAAGGCCAAGGTTGATTTCTACCGCATCATCAACTTCAGTGTCCATACCAAAAAAATTAATGGGCACATTGTGGTAAGTTGTTTTATTTTCAATGCCATATACGCCTTTAATTCGCGTTTTGCCTCCTTTATCTAGCTTAAGCTTATTTTTGTTAATAAAGTGAGGATTAATGCCATTCACTTGTGCGCCCGTATCCAATAAAATTTTACTCGGTATACCAGATACCGTTGCTGGCACTTTGATGTGACCATTTTCTAAGTGAAAATCCAGCCAAGGCGTGACCGCCGCGTGGCTATAAAAACTTAAAACAGTTAAGCATAGTGCAATAAGTAACTTCATTATTAATCCTTTAATTTATTGTTTTTTATAGCTTAAGCTATTTATAGTGAAGTAATTCAGATACTCATGCAAGCCCAAAGTTGGCTCAGTTACAGCTAGCCTTATGTAGCAATGATGACAAGTGAAATGATATAGAGCCTTTGAGTGTAAATAATTTAGGAGATTATATAAGAATAATGCTTTTTATGCTCAATAGCGGTTACTAAAGAGCATATGGTATTACTTCATAATTGTGCTCGGGATGATTTTAACCACTTATTAAGCCAAGCTGATTGCTCTTTAAGTAAATATGTTAAGTTTTCTTTCGCTCTATAAGAGTGGCCTTCATAGGGGAGCATAATGAGCTGAGTTGTTTTTTTATTCGCAATTAGCGCTTGATACATTCTTGTTGATTGTAGGGGGTAAGTCCCCGAATTTTGGTCATTTTCACCATGAATAAGCAGCAATGGCGCATTAATTTTATCTGCGAACATGATTGGTGATAAGTCAATATAGGTCTTTTTTGCTTGCCATAGAGTACGCTTTTCACCTTGAAAGCCAAAAGGCGTTAACGTTCTGTTATAAGCACCGCTTCGAGCAATACCAGCTTTAAAAAAGTCAGTATGTGCGAGCAAGTTTGCTACGGTAAATGCGCCATATGAATGACCCATGACAGCTAAAGAGTCGATATCAATCAACCCAGTACCTTCGAGTGCATTGATAGCTGCTTGTGCATTAAGGTTTATTTGATTGATAAAATCATCATTGGGTTCTTGACCGTCAAATGCAGTGATTGGCATCGATGGTAACTCAAAAACTGCGATGCCGTCATGAAGAAAAACCAAAGGGCTTAATGGATCAAATTGCCTAAATATATTGGTTTTTACAGTATTTTGTTGGCTTAGTTTTTTATTATTAAATTCATCCGGATAGATCCATAGGACTGCAGGTATTTTGCCTTGTGCTTTATCGTAGTTACTCGGTAAATGTAGCGTACCACTTAAATTTAACCCATCGCTTCTTTTATAATTTATAAATGTAGGAGGCTTGTCAAAATATTGCTTATTTTTGTTCGTTAATAAGGGGATTCGCTCATTCATATCAGTGCTCAAAATTGCAAAATATTGAGGAGCAGTTTGTACATTTTGTGTTTGTATAATAAGCGTATTATTTGCCACTCTTAAAGGGAGTTCAATGCTTTCTTTACTGCTGATAAAGTACTCTTTTCGTGTGTTATTGGTCTTGTTTAGTGTCTTTATAGTGGGCCTGATGCCCTCTTTGCTAAGGCCGTTCGATAAAAATAAAAGGTTTGAATCATCTTCAACAAGCACTTCATACCCTTCAGGTAGTCTCAGGGTTTGCGGATCGCCAAAGTCATTAAATTTATCTCTATAGTCTCGTTGCTCAATTAAGACATTTGCTGAGGTACTTGCACTGATTAAAGAAGCTTTTGCTTGTTTACTAGCATAAAGCCATTCTTGAGCGACTCCGGCACCTGACTTCCCCCATATAATATTATGTACTCTCCACTTTGCCTGATGGATGAGTTGTTTGTTTTGATTGAACGGGCTGGGAAGTTTATATGTATTGTCATGATATTTTTTATCTACTGACATATCACCATTATCAATTGCTTCGGTCCAAGTGAGAGTTGAGCCTTCAGAGGGAAGCCATTTTACTAATCTTGCACCATTAGGGACGCTATCTTTGGCTTTCTTTAAGTTAACCTTGTTATTTAAAGAGGGTAAAACATTTAGCTGGTGGTGGGTTTTTAAGTTAGTAACTTGATAGTCTCTGCCCCACTTTTTGTATGGTAAATAGGAAGAGAGCTCTTTGGGTAGAGTTGACGACAACACATACTCTCCGTCAGGAGACACAGAGAAATCATCAAATAGCATATTATCAGTTAGAGAGGTCACATTACCTTTTAAATCGATTTTAACTAAGCTTGAAAGCGCAAGAGTTTTAAATTGCTCTTTAAGTTTGTTATTTTTTAGAAGGCTTTGATATGTTCGTCCTTGCTCTACTTGTCGCTCAGATGAGAGAGAGTTCGGCTGTTTTAATTCGTTAATGGGTGAGTGTACTTTAGTATTTCTTTTTTTAACGATTAGTGCTGTGCTGTCAGGTAGCCACCTGAGGTGTCTGCCACCTAATGAGGCAGATAAATTGACCTGAGAAAGGCGTTTGAAAACCTGAGTTTCAACATCATATACCCATAAATTAATTGTGTTGTCATTTTGAATTAAATAAGCAATTTTTTTAACGTCAGGAGACCAGTTATAGTCAATAATGACGCCGCTATCAGGGGTTAGATCTATGCTCGTTCTATTGCTGATATCAAAAAGTGTTGTATGGCTATATAAAGGTGTGTCAAATCGGCTATATAGATTGCTATAAAAATCCAAGCCCGCTAACTGTACGCGTGCTTGTGATACATAGTGAATCGATGGATAGCGTATCTGATGTAAAAATAGAGCCTGTTCCCCATTAGGTGATAGTGATACATTCTCTTGTGTTGTGGAATCTATATAGCTTTCCCATTGGGGCCTATTCTCATCTGTGTTTGCGTGTATCGCGAAAGATAAGAGCAATACTATAAATATAAGAAATCTATTCATTGCGTAATGCCTTTATTGGATCTTGTCTTAGTGTTTTATTGATCGGAAAAAAGCTCGTGATAAGCGCCATAACTAACAGCCCAAGCCAGATAGATAATGTTAACCACCAGTTTATAGTTAAGGTGACGTTGGGTAGTGAAAAGCAATAACCAATAATTAAAAATGCTAATGAAAAAGCGAGCACCAAGCTCATCGTTATGGGTTGCATAAGCTCAAGTAAACTTTCTTTTAATAATCTTAGGTTATCTGCGCCCATTGAGAGCTTAACGCCCAAGCTATATCTGCGTACTTTAATTAAGTAGTTAACAATGCCATTGATGCCTATACAGACCATGAGTAATGATGTTGATGCAAGTACAATAGCGAGCCAAGCTGCGTTTAAATGACGCTGTCGTTGGTCATCAAATTGAGTTGTTAATGACGCTAATGAATGTATATCTAAGCGTTTATCAATCCCGTAGATCAGTTGCTGAATTTGCGGTATTGATGCGGAATCTTTCATTGTTAGAAGGTAGGTATATTGACTCCAGCCGGGGTAATCTTTGGGTGTGAACACTTCAAAGTTTTCACTTTCAGGCCTTCCTGGTACGTAGGTATTACTGACTACACCTACGATAGAATAAAACGTTTTGCTGTCAAAGCTGACTTTACTATTTAGTACGTTCTGTGTGTTTTTATCCAACATATCCGCAAGGCGTTGGTTAACAATAATGGGCGGGTTTTTAAGTTTTTCATCACCTTTGCTAAAGCCCTTGCCAGTTACTTTAAGATCTAATTCTGCAAAATAATTGTTGGAAACTAAGCTATTACGCGCTTGGGCAATATACTGGCCAGCTTCATCATATATTTGGTTAACGTTAACCGTATCGGGTAAGCGCTGTTCTGATGATAGTGCTAAACTGCTCACATTATCGAGGTTTAATAGCTGTTGGGTGATGGCTTTATGAAGGTTAATTCGTTCACTCGGCTTATCGATATTACTGTAATTTATTGTAAGTGAGTATTTACCTTGAGTGTTTATGCCATTATCTCTGAGTGCTTCAGAGAGTGTCACTAACACGACGTGACTTGCTGCGGTTAATACTAAAAATGAGAACAAAATCTGTAAGCCAACTAACAAGTGGCTGGTCGCTGCGCTCATTTGTTTTCCAGTACCTTTACCGCTACTTTGTAAGCTACTCATTAAGTTTTTCTCTTTTACGACACTTAATTCTATAAATGAATAGAGTGCAGCAATAGTAACAATCAAAAATACTGAAAAGAGGAGCGTATTTATACTTAACGAAAGAGTATCTAGCCGTTGTATAGAATTTTCGGCTAAGTTTTGAATAACGATAAACCCTATTTGGGTAAGTGTTAATGCCAGTATGACTGCAATGCTAATCAGTAGTAAGTTGTGTTTTAGTGTTTCAACAATGAGCTGTTTTGTACTTGCTCCAAATGCAAAGCTTACAGCAATTGGTTTTATACGAGTAATTGCTTTTGCAAGTTGCATACTAGAGAGGTTGATAAGTGCAATGATCAATAACAAACAAACACCTAAAAGCAGCATGAGTACTATTTTTCCGCTATCACCTTTTAATGCTTCACTAAATGTCGTGATACGTGCGTTAACAGTAAAATCTTTCAGAATATTAGGAGCATGGAGCTGAGCGCCTTTCAATGATAGGTCTGATAACTGTTGTGTGATTGCAGATTCTGATGCTGTATCTTTTAATCTAACAACACTTTTGTATGCACCCATAAACCCATTTGCTGTTTTGGGATCAAATACCTCATCGACATCAATAGGTAACCATATCGCATCGTTTATATTTTTGTAGTGGGGCAGAACAAGATCATCTGGAGCTACACCAACAATAGTGAATCGACGTTGATTTAACTGTATTTTTTGACCAATGATATCATCTTGACCTTGGAAAAGTTTTTGCCATACCCTATAGCCTAAAACGACAGACATGTGCTTACTGCCAAGCGCCTCGGTCTCATTGAATAATCTTCCAAGTTCAGGTTTGACACCAAGCAGGTCAAACAAGTTATTAGATGCGAGAATAACGTCTACAGCGGGTCTAGTTGGCCTGTCTAATAATTTATAGCTGGTCCACTTATGGTAGGTAGCCATATCAGTAAAGAGCGTATTTTCATTTTCTATATAACTCATTACTTTTGAGTTACTAGCAGGGCCTGAGTAGCTTTTTGAATTTACGGTGCCTTCTAATAAATATAAATTATCACTTTGTTGATAAGGCAAGGGGGAGAAAAAGACTAAATCCACTAAGCTAAAGGCGCTAAGTACCATGCAAAGAGTGAGCGCTAATGTAAATACGGTTGTTAAATAGTACTGCTTAGCACGTTTGAAGGTATTGTAGGCTACTTTTAACATGGCTGAGCAACTCGATTTGCATCTGTTGGCGTACTGACATCATCATTTTCAGCTATTACAGTGCCATCTTTTAATTGAATATTACGAGATGCCATGTTGGCATAACGCGGGTCATGGGTGACTAAAACGATAGTTGTGCCTTGCTGATTAAGGTCTTTGATCAATGCCATGATGGCATCACCGTTTTTAGAATCTAAGTTACCTGTCGGCTCATCGACAAGCATAATACCTGAATCACCAGCCAGAGCGCGAGCAATAGAAACGCGTTGCTGTTGACCCCCTGATATTTGGTTAGGGTATAAATCAGCTTTATCTGCAAGGCCTACTTTTTCTAAGCAATCTAGGGCACGTGCATGGCGCGTTGAAAGCGAATCCCCTCTGTATTTTAAAGGCAGTGCTACATTTTCTAAGACAGTCATTTCATCTATTAGATTAAAAGATTGAAATACAAAGCCGATTCTATTTCCACGAACTTTAGAGCGTTGCGTTGAATCCATATCAGAAACAAGTAAGCCGTCGATGTAATATTCACCGCTTTGTGGGGTGTCGAGTAATCCCATAATATTCAGTAGTGTTGATTTTCCGCACCCTGATGGGCCTGAAATAGAAATAAATTCGCCATCATAAACAGTGAAGCTAATTCCTTTTAAAATTTGACTGACCTGATCGCCATTGGTAAAGGACTTAGTTAAGTTATTAACCCTTAAAATTTCAGTGTTCATACTTCTAGCTCTCTATTTTTATCATTTTTGTTTCAGCAGGAATATCTAAGGTGGAAATAATAACTTGCTCGCCAGGCTCTAAGCCTGATAGCACTTGAATTAGCTGTCCTGATGTTTTGCCATATTGCACATCAACTCTAACAGCCTTGTTATCACTCGTTAGCTTGAATAGTGAACCATAGGCTCCCTCTTTAGCATCACTGGGCTGCTTTATGTAGTTCATATCTTTTTGTACGTCGGCGTAGATGGTTGCATCAACCTGTTGCATTGGTTTCATGCTGCCATGCTCAATTGCTTCAAGTTCAATATCAACCTGTACAGCACCATCATTGATAACAGGGTCAACACGAATGACTCGTCCATGCACTTGCTCATTGAGTGTTGTAATCTCGGCTTTCATGCCCATTTGAATTAAATGCGCTTGAATTTGCGGAACTTTTATTTCCCCAACTAATGGCGATAGGCTGCCAATAAGCGCAAGCTCAGAGCCTGCTGTTACACTTTGCCCTAAACTGAGAGGAAGGCGCTGGATGACCCCTTTCATTCCTGCTTTTACAGATAATTGCTCGACCATCAGTTTTGCAACGTTGAACTCATCTTCTGCTTGAGAAATAAGATCATCTTGAATTGAAAGTGCTTCTTTTTGCATTTCAGTGAGCTTGTCTAATTTTGATTCTTCGAGGCTGATGCGTTTAAGTAACTGCTTCGCTTCCAATTCATTTTTTTTAGCACTAATCCCAGAGACAATTCCCGACTTAGCTAAAGAGCGTTCGGCTTCTACTTGGAGCATGGCAATTTCTGCTTGTGCTTTTAACTCAGAGATACTTGATTCATTGTTTAACAGCTCCCGTTGTTGCACTAACAAAGTTTGACGTTTCTGTGTCTTTGCATTTTTGAGCTTTGCTAAAGCTAGACGCAGCTTGCTCTCAAGCTCAGGGTTGTTTAATGTCAGAATCACTGTATCAGGCTCTACAACGGCCCCTGCTTTTAGCTTTATTTCGTCGACAACCGCATTGCTGGTGGCTGTAAGTAGTCTTTTATTAATAGATTGTAGCGAGCCATAACCTTCAACCTTAATAGAAAAGTCACCTCGCTCTACTTTTGCCATTGTTACAGACTCAAGAGAGATTACTTCTGCATTATCTGCAAACCCTAACCGCCAACCAGATAAAAGCATAATGGCTGACAAACCAATTAACCCCTGATAAACAAGTTTAGATGTGAGTTTCATTATTTTTTCCTTTGCTTTATGAGCAATCTTTAGTTAGATCACCTCTGACAGTGTTTGACCATTAATTAACTTTTCTAAGTCTATTACTCTGTCTGCTGCTTTTATCGTTTCTTGCCTGTGGGCGACGCTAATTCTGGTTATTCTTTTTGATTTTAAATGCTGATTCACTTGTAATTCAGTAGCAGCATCTAAGTGACTCGTTGCTTCATCTAAAAATAAAACAATAGGTTGGCTGTAAAGCGCTCTGGCTAACAGTAAGCGTTGTTTTTGACCACCAGACAAAGAACTGCCTAAGTCGCCCACCTGTGTGTGCAGTCCCATAGGCATGGCTTGAATCTCTTGCCAAATTGCTGCACCTTTTGCAGCCTCAATCACTTGATTGATATCTGGTTTGGGTTCAAAAAAGGAGATATTTTCAATTAAAGAGCCATTCAGTAATTGATCATTTTGCATAACCGTGGCGCACATAGATCGAAAGTTTCGCATCCCTAGCATATTGATTGAGTGTCCATCTAATAGGTAATCACCTTGCTCGGCTTTAATTAGGCCCGTCATTAGCTTAAGTAAGGTTGATTTGCCTAATCCCGAGCGGCCAATAATAGCGACAGATTCTCCAGCATTTATTTCAAAGTTGATACCTCTAAATAACCAAGGAGATGATGGAGAATATCTAAAATGTAAATCACGTACTTCGATATGTCCTTTAGTTTGCTCCTTTGCAACGACCAATGAATTACTCTCTTGTTCTTGGCTTTGCATGACGATATCTGACATTCTTCGAAGATAAGTGGATGCCAACTTAAATCGAAATATATGGTCAACTAAGGTTTGAGTGCTGCTTGAAAATTGTTGACGATAGGCTAAGAAGGCAATGAACATACCAATCGTAAACGCATTGTTTATAATTAATGTCGCACCAAAAAATATAACGGTTAAATACTCTACTTTACTTATTAATTCTTGGCTTATTTCAGCCGAAATAGATATTTTCTCTCGCTTAATATTTTCATTGGTTGTATCGGCAAATAAGTTAAGCCATGATGATAATCGTGTACTTTCTTTGACGTAGCACTTTATGGGCATTATTGCTCGAATTGTTTCGAGGAAGTGGCTATTTTCTTTTGCTTGTTTCGCTAAAACCTGTTCTAAGTGTTTATTTTCTTTTTTTGTTAAGTAAAGCCTTACCATTAACGTGATAGATAAAAATATAAGTGATATCAAGGCAAGGGTAGGTGAATAGGTATACATTATGATTAAAGTCGTAATACCAAGAAGGCCTTCGACAATCGCGGCAATAAAGCCTCGGCTAATCATACGCTGAACTTCATTAAAGGCCTCGAATCTTGATTTGATATCTCCGACATGGCGAGACTCAAAGAATGATAGAGGTAAATGTAGTAAGTGGCGTTGTATATTAGCCTTTACCTGAAAACCTAAGTTCTTATCTAGGTATAATATTGCCGCTGAGCGAATAATATTACTAAACGTAGTTAATAGTGTGATTGCTAGAAATGCAGCCAGTAGCCAGACCAACACACCGCTATCTGAAAGTGGAATACCATGGTCAATGACGATTCTTATATAGTATGGGGATATGAGTAAAAAGCATTGCAATATCAATGCAATAACGAATATTTTGAATAGCGATGAGCCTAACCCATCAATATTACCTATAAACGTTCTAAGTGGCATTTTTACTCTTTCATCTGCAACCGTAAATGTCGATGAAGGAGTTAACTCTATTGCAATACCAGTGAAAGCTTCAGAAACTTGTTTCCAATCAAGTTTAACTTTCCCTTTGGCAGGATCATGAATAACGATCCCTGTTCTACTGACCGACGCTAAGGTTACAAAATGATTAAAGTTCCAATGAAGGATTGCTGGCCCTTTTAGCTTTGATAGCTGTCCAAGCTCTAGTTTTAGTACACGCCCAGACAAGCCAATATCATCAGCTATTTTTAAAATATGTTTAACGGTAATGCCTTGTGTTCCTACCGGATAGCGCTGTCGCATGGCAAGCATATTAACTTTGTAGCCATGATAAAATGCGATCATTGCAAGGCAAGTAATCCCACATTCAGCTACTTCACTTTGTAAAAAAGTAGGCAATTTAGATGATTTAAAGTCTATATAATCGGTTAGTCGCATTTAATTTTCACTATTTAATTAAATTTATAATCTTTTCATCTTGCTTGTTAAGTACTATTTTTATTTCAGCGTTAGGTGATAATTTTTGTATCTCATTTTCTTTTATTCTTAAGTGAATTTTTTGTTCTTTTTCACTTGATATTCCATTAATAACCATAGTGACTGTTGCAGTTATTTTTTCATCGTTAATATGTAGAGTCGCTTTGTCATTTACATTTAAATTGATTTTATTGGTGTTTGATATCCAAAAAGATAATTCACCATCGGCTGGTGGAGTCAAAAGATAACCAAGAGGCTTGTATGGTTGAGTTATATTTTTATCAATTTTAGAGTGAAAGAAAAAACCGTCACTGGGAGAGCGGATAACATCACTTTCTAAACTACTTTTATTGTTTAGTTTAGAGATGGAGATCAAAGGCTGATCTTTTCTTACATGCCCACCATTTTTAGATAGGTAACTTTTTATAATGGCAACTTCACTATAAATTAGTGGTGTATAATTTTCAGCAGATATCTTAACCGCAAGACTCTTACTTGATGGGATCGAGATTATTTTTATTACAAGGAAGAAAGCGATAAATATGAAGATAAGAAATAATATAGAGTTATTTATCACTTTAGGTTGCTTTATAAGCGACTTGCCAATATCACTTGATTTATATTGGTTCCTAAGAGCTTCCTTTCTAAACATATTAACAATAGACATGAGCTAGCTAACTTTCTTTATCGGAATGTCACCAACAACAGTGTTGCTGTTCATATAACTAAGCGGGCATCCCATTTGCCAGCTATCAAGAGTCGTAAAGCCTTTTATCCAGGTGCTAAATTTTTCATTATTTAAAGTGAGAGTGCCGTCAGGGTTAATCTTGCCAATATTGTTTCTGTCATCATCTAAAGCAACGGTACACTTATTGATATTACCATTTGCTCTAATTCCTAAAGAATTTGGCTTTCCGGCATAACAGATGTAATAGCCCCGATCATTCGTTTCCTTACTATTATCTAAATAACGTTCTGTTAGTTCTCGAGCTAACTGTTTGGCTGATTTTTTTGATATTAGGCGGTTTATTTTTTCTTGATTATCACCCCCTAAGTTAGATATTTCTTTAAAAAGCAACTGAAACCTACTGTCTTCTTTTAGCTCTTCATCATAGCGTTCACAAAAGGCTAAAACACTTTCATGGTTTAAGTCTGTAACATGTATTCTGAGAGTTATATGAAAATCAAGATCTGTTGCAGATGCTGCTAATAAGCGACCCCATATTTTATCAAAACTGCCTCTTCCGTTACGTGTTAATCGAGTTGTGTCGTGTGACTCTTTGTCACCGTCAATAGAGATTTGAAAGCTATTTTGTTTTAGCTCCACAAGTTTTGTAAGTGTTTTTATATCGAGAAGAGAACCATTTGTAGTCAGATTTCCCGACACTTTACAGCCATTTTCTTTTGCTAATGATTGTGCGTATTCAGCAATTTCAAATAGAATATCTTTTGCTAATAAAGGTTCTCCACCAAACCAACTAAATGATAGGCTCTTTAACTTAGGTATTTTATTTTTGATAAGAATTTTAGTAGCATCGACTAACCAACGAGGCATTTTCCCAATTTCAAAATCTTCATAGCAATACACGCATCGAAAATTGCACTGCTCTGTTGGAAAGATTATTAGCTGGAATTTTTCATTGCTGAGGCTATTTACTAATTGTTGTTTAGAAAAGCCTTTAATTTTTCCTGTTGAAGAGATCATTTTTTCTCCTTTAGTTGTAAATTAACCCAGATCACTTTAAAGAGGGTGATCTGGGTTAGTGTGTTAGTTATAGTTCTTTAAATTCAGAGCCACAGCTAATGTTTGCACAACCGACATTAGTCTCTTCATCCTCTTCTTCTGGAGAGAAACCACCAGCTACAACGCCAGCTAACTCTTCACTTAGCTCAACTTCACCTAGGTCATTAAGTTTGATTTCTTCGTTTTTGATATTTTCAAATTTCTTGCTCATTTTATTTCCTTAAATTTATTTTATTAGCCCTTAATGGGTTTTATAATTATGGATGTTGTTTTTTATTTTTTTAACTGTTAAATCTACTAGGGTTAATTATTTTATTAATCCTTTTTGTTATTTCTTTTAAGTTTTTCTTGTTTTCTCTTTCCTCAATGAAGGGTAAGTTTAATTCATGTGAAATGTATTTTTTCAGTATGAAATATTCTGTTTTTTCATTTATTTCTAAAAGTTCTTTCTTTATATCTTTGGATGGGTGGTTTTTATATATGTCTAGAACTGTCATGCCATAATTGAATTCATCATTTATTTGTTTATAACTTTTCAAAGTGTTTTTTACGAGTGATGAACTCTGTGACTCTTTACTTTCTGCGATAACATATGAGGAAAAGTTCAGGTCTGATAGTGAATCTAGCTTTGTTTTCTTTAAGCAAGCTATCAGGTGATTTAACACAGTTTTAGATTTGCTTTCATTTCCTGATTTTTTAAATAATTCGTAAAGCCGGTAGCTGTATATCCCATTTTTTATACATTTGTATTTTCTTATTTGCTTAAAGCAAATATCCAAAGCTTCATCAAATTCATTTAAGTAAATTAG
Source organism: Pseudoalteromonas sp. PB2-1 (assembly GCF_045040605.1). NCBI lineage: Bacteria > Pseudomonadati > Pseudomonadota > Gammaproteobacteria > Alteromonadales > Pseudoalteromonadaceae > Pseudoalteromonas > Pseudoalteromonas sp. PB2-1. The sequence continues at coordinate 3,621,999 of NZ_CP090667.1, read as the reverse complement.
TGATATTATTTTTGATTCAATATATATGTCATTATTACTATATTTTTCAGGTATTAAGTCTTGGAGTGAGAACACCGCATTGAAATTAGAATCTGCAGTATAGCTTTTTAAGCATTCATCTAACGTAGCAAGGTAGAGTGCCTCCCAATGCTCGCCAATATCCGACTTTGAAACTTTTATTCCACCTAAATGAACTTTGTCACTGTTATAAATTGGAGATATGTTGTTTAACAGGGAATCGAACTCTGATTTTCTTTTCGTCAATTTATAGAGCCTGAGTAAGTTGATTGTAGGGTCTATAAGGTTTATGAGATTTTGGTTATCTCTGTCATTTCTATATGACTCACTCCACAGGTCGATCGCTTTCTTTAAAAACAGCTCACTTTCATTAGTTTTTCCTTGGTAAGCTAACACTAATGGGTATGCATTGATTAGCCTTCGCAGTGTTCTATTAAACTTTATCTCTTGACCTGCTACATCCCTATCAAAAGCAATGCACATGTTTTCACACCATTGCTCAATATTATATAAAGCTGCCAAATCCCGTTTTTCGGTTAAACGCTTTAAGTGAGGTTTGTAGCTTGTCGAAAAATTTTCTGGCATTAGCTAATGCCCTCGGAATCTGAGAAGGAGGTGCGTTGTTCCTGATTATCACTTACATGACAATAGACCTCTTCAGGATCGATATAACCACCGACGAGTGCATCAAGTAATTCGAGGTTGGTAATTTCAATAAAACCATCATTTGTTCTTCGAGCTGCTACCGAGTGTTTTTCTGATTTCATATTGTTTCTCATTTAACTTGCCTTATTAGTTTTTCGGACTTGAAGATAAACCTAAAATAAGCCAGCTGATTTGCAATGATTTAACGCTGATATATCTGTAACCAAGTTGTGACTTTCTTATAAATCAGTTGGTTATGATTGTGTGGTAATTCTAATTACAGTGCGGTACTATAGTTGTTGTTAAGGAAGTGTTAAGTTTGTGAGTGACTAAACAGTATGTTTTTTAAGATTGGTGAGTATTATTTAGATACGCAAGAGATGTCTCTTCACATAAATGAGCAATCAATTTTATTAGAACCAAAAGTCTTTGCTGTCTTAATGTATTTTATTGAGCATAATGATCGTTATATTTCGATGGAAGAGCTCCATGAAAACTTATGGCAAGGTCGATGTGTCTCTGATGCAGCTGTTAGGCGAATTATAAGTAAAATACGTATTGTTTTGAACGATGACCACAAAGAACCTACTTACCTTCAATCTCTTCCAAAGCGTGGCTATAAATTAATTTGCCCAGTATCTCAAATTGCAGAAACATCTACGTCTGAGGACACCGAAAAACCAATAAATGTTAAGAATAACGACGCAAAAAAAAATAGGCGTTTTTTATTCCTTGTAATTGCCACCCTCTTTTTGTTTTCATTGACCTACTTCATCTATAAAAATACTGATAAAGAAGTACATGTCGTTACAAAAGTGATTGATTCTGTTATTTCGGACAAAAGGGCGTTAGCTGTTTCAAATGATGGCAAATATATAGCATTTACAAGTAAAGTAAGTCATGAGGAAAATGACCACATCTATTTAAAAGATAGAGAAAGCCAAACTGTCAAAATGCTAATTGATGATACGACCCTACCCAGGGGGTTAACTTTTTCCAATGATGCAAAACACTTGTATTTTTCTGATAATTTAGATGGTACTGCTTTATTAAAACAGGTTGCCTTAGAAAGTGAAGCACATAAACCAGAGATATTAGTATCCGACTTTTACTTTATCGCCGATGTTTTTGTGGATAAAAATGAAGATGGCCTAATTTACTTTTCTGGGCAAAAAAGCCAGCAAAGTGCAATGCTTATCTATAAGTATAACTCTAACAATAACTTGCTAGAGGAAGTTACATCCGTTGCTCAAAAAGGTGCACATGACAGCCAAGCCGATATTTCTCCAGATTCTAGCAAAGTTGTTGTGCTTCGAGTTTTTTTAGATAGTAAACGTAACTCTATTCGAGTACTCGATTTAAAAATTGGTAGCACACTTTTCCAGCATGACCAAAATGTTGTCATTTATGATGTTCAATGGCTAGATAATGAGCACATCATTTTAGTCGATGATAAAAAATTAACTAAATTGAACATTAAAACAGGTGATTTAGAGATCATAACTAATTCAGAAACAGGCTTGATTGCTGCCAAAGTTTTAAGTTCTAGTTCTCTATTGGCGATTAGAGATAATGTGTTAACCAATACGCTGATAGAGAAGAAACTACCATTAAGTGATTTTAAAAATGTTGAGTTAATCCAAGAGAAACAACCAAAGCAAGGTTACATTAAAGCTTACCAGCCCGTTGATAATAAAATCTGGATGGTTATAAAAGAGAGCGGAGTAAACTCTTTGATTTTTTATGAAAAAACAAAGGCTGATAAAAAAGTGACTTTAATGAGTACTGAAAAGCCACTCAAGTTAATAAGCTCCTCGACATCTGGGCAATATGTATTACTGAAACTTCAAGAGCGCATAACGATTCTTAATACACTTGATAATAGCCTTACCTACCTCTCTAAAGCTGATGAGTTGATTGGCGATATTACTTTTTCACTAGACGAAAAGTCTATTTTATATACGCGTAAGAGTAATGGTGAATGGCAAGCTTTTAAGCATACGATTGAAGAGAAAACAAAGGAAAAAATCTTTAAAGGTTACCGCTTTATTCGTCCATTCAATGAAGGGTATGTTCTAGGTGATGACAACGGCAGGTTATCACGCTTTGAAACGTTAAAAGAATCGATGATCCCAATGCCGATAAGTGTGTCTACTGAGCATAATACAAACTGGACGATTATAGATAGCACATTACTATGGAGTGATCATAACTTGATAAACACCACCTTCTATGAAATGGACTTATACGATGTTGATGCCTCTAGCTTAAAGTCAAAAACGTTTGACTTTAACGTGATTAGGCCTAGTTTTTATGTAGATAAAATGAATAACTTGATTGTAGTTGAAAGCTTAGGTAATAAATACAGTGATATAATTTTATTTGAAATTCAATGAGTTAAATGCTTTTCTTTAAAGTTATAAAAAAGTCACCACATAATTATTGATAAAATTGCCCTCTTAGCCCAAATTTAATGTGAACAAAATAACTACAACATAAGTTAGGGGCTATACCACTATGAAAGACACTTTTAAAAAAACATTCATCTATGTGACTACCTTTATATTATTAACAGTAGCTAATACCGGTGGACTGTATATAAATGATACTATTAAAATTAATACTGACGAGTCATCAGTGAAAAGCATTTGTATTCTCGCTCCAGATCTATGTAAAAAATAATCTTATAAGAGAGCGTTTTTTATGGTAAATATAAATGAACTTCATTCTAGGATTGAGAGTATAAACTCAGTAGATAGCTTTAATAATTTTTTTACAGATATAAAAAATACTTATAGTTATACGCAGGTAGGGTTTATTACTTTTGATTTCTCTGACTTATTTAGATTTGATACTAATTACTTTGGAGAATTTGAGCGCCCTTTTTTAGATGAGGTTCATTCCTGTAAAAAATTAATTCATTATTGTCTTAATGAAACAAAAGCGCTGATGCTTAGTGAAATAAATGGCAATTATGATTCAGTATTAATTGTTCCTACAGGTTTACATAAGAATAAATTTGCTTGTTTGGTACTTGAGTTGCCCAATTTAAGTACTGAACCGCACAAAGCAAAAATGCTAGGAGACTATTGGCGAATCTTTTTAATCGAAATGTTTGAAGCCTACCGACGTTCAACGCGTACAGAAGCAGTAAAAATTACACGGCGAGAAAAAGAGTGTATTAAATGGGCATCAATAGGCAAAACATCCTGGGAAATTAGTCAAATACTTAATATCAGTCAAAGAACGGTTGATTTTCATTTGTCTAACTGCATAAAAAAAACGAGTAGTACTAATCGACAGCAAGCTATCGTGAAGTGTATCTTAAACGGAGAATTGCTTGCCTAACACCAGCAAGAGCCACCTTTTATGGTGGTTTATTTGTACCTAGTGTGAACTTAATTGAATTATAAGTTTCCCCTTCATTTTATTTAAAGCATTCACTTGCCATTTATATTGTTTCGTTTAAAATCTAAAAACTTTCGAAACGAAACTTATGTGATCATATAAATGACAAAACGAAACACTCAACAACGTCGCCATACAATCTTAAGTCAAGTTAATGAGTACGGTGAGGTCGCTGTAGAGGCGCTGGCTGAGCAGTTTCAAACTTCAGAAGTAACGATTCGTAAAGATCTCACGGCACTTGAGAAAAGTGGCTTATTACTGCGCCGTTACGGTGGTGCCATTGCATTGCCGCAAGAAATCGTTGCAAATAGCAATGAGAAAAGCGACTCGCTTCGCAAAATGGCAATCGCGCAGGCGGCTGCAAAGCTTATTAAAGACCATAACCGCATCATAATTGATAGCGGCCGCACTACAGCAGCGATGATCCCTGAACTTGCCAATAAGCATGGCTTAGTAGTGATGACCAATGCTATTAATGTCGCTAACCGACTGCTTTCATTAGAAAATGAGCCAACACTTTTGATGACCGGTGGGACTTGGGATCCGCATTCAGAATCGTTTCAGGGCCAAGTTGCAGAGAATGTTCTACGCTCTTACGACTTTGACCAACTCTTTATTGGTGCCGATGGCATTGATATTGATAGAGGTACTACAACCTTCAATGAATTAGTAGGGCTTAGCCAAGTGATGGCTGAAGCTGCCCGTGAAGTGGTAGTGCTGGTTGAGTCAGAAAAAATTGGCCGAAAAATACCGAATTTAGAACTGCCTTGGCAGCGTGTTACCACTGTTATTACAGACAACCACCTAAGCGTAGATAAGCGTGAGGCGATAACAGCATGTGGTGTACAGCTGATCTGTGCAGAAATTGAATAACCGTAATAAGACCGACAACACCTTATTACGCATCATTTATGACAACACATACCGCCCAAAGTAAAACACTTTGGCATGTGCAAAAGGAGAGATTATGTGTGGAATCGTAGGGGCTGTTGCAGAACGCCCAGTAAATAAAATTCTTGTAGAAGGCTTAAAGCGTCTTGAATACCGTGGCTATGACTCAGCAGGTGTAGCCCTCGTTGAAGGAAATGTATTAAATACAGTAAAAGCAGTGGGTAAAGTTGCTAATTTAGAATCAGCCCTTAATGCGGCAAATGTAAAAGGCACGACAGGTATCGCACATACGCGCTGGGCAACACATGGCGGTGTAACTGAAGCGAATGCACATCCGCATATTTCGAATAGCGAAATTGCACTCGTTCATAACGGTATTATCGAAAACCATGCCAGCCTGCGTGATGCGTTAAAAGGTGATGGTTATGAGTTTTTATCAGAAACTGATACTGAAGTAATGGTGCACCTTATCCACCAACTTCGTCAGCAACACACTTCTTTATTGGCAGCAGTGCAAGCGGCTGTTAAGCAGTTTGAAGGCGCATTTGGTACCGTTGTTTTTGATAAAGCGAACGATAACGAAATCATTGTAGCGCGCTCAGGTAGCCCTCTAGTTATTGGTTTAGGCCTTGGTGAAAACTTTATTGCATCTGACCAACTTGCTCTATTACCTGTTACTCGTAGCTTTATTTACCTTGAAGAAGGTGATGTTGCTCGTATTACCCGTGATAGTGTGGAAATATTTGATGCAAACGGCGAGGCAGTCGAGCGCGAAGTGATTGAATCAAACATCACGCAAGATGCATCAGGTAAAGGCGAATATCGTCACTACATGCTGAAAGAAATTTACGAACAGCCCCTTGCTGTACGTAACACACTTGATGGCCGCCTTCACAATGACACTGTAGCGATTGATGCCTTTGGTGACAGTGCTCAGCAAATCTTTAAAGACGTAAAGCACGTACAAATTATTGCCTGTGGTACTTCATATCACTCGGGTATGGTTGCGCGTTACTGGCTTGAACAGTTTGCAGGCGTGAGCTGTAACGTAGAGATAGCCTCTGAATTCCGTTACCGTGAATCATTTGTACATGAAAACAGCTTACTTGTGACCATTTCACAGTCTGGTGAAACAGCCGATACACTTGCTGCACTTCGTCTTGCAAAGCAGCAAGGTTATATGGCGTCAATGACCATTTGTAACGTACCTGGTTCATCACTGGTGCGTGAATCTGACTTAGCCTTTATGACTAAAGCGGGTGCTGAAATTGGTGTTGCATCAACTAAAGCCTTCACCACACAGCTTGTTGGCTTATTAATGCTAACAGCATCGATTGCTCAAGAAAAAGGTTTAGATCAAAGTGCGATTGTCAATGCAATCAAAACACTGCCTAACAAGTTAGAAGAAGCATTACAGCTTGCAGAAGGCATTGAAGATTTAGCTGAAGAGTTTGCTGACAAGCATCACTCATTATTCTTAGGTCGTGGTTCACAATATCCAATCGCGATGGAAGGTGCCCTTAAGCTGAAAGAAATTTCATACATTCACGCCGAAGCATACGCAGCGGGTGAGCTTAAGCATGGTCCTTTAGCGTTGATTGATGCTGACATGCCAATCATTGTTGTAGCGCCAAACAACGAACTACTTGAAAAGCTTAAATCAAACGTAGAAGAAGTACGTGCCCGCGGCGGTATTATTTATGTATTCGCAGATAAAGACTCACACTTTGAATCTGATGAAACAATGCGTGTAATTAACGTAAACCATGTGGATGACGTGATTGCCCCAGTTGTATATACAATTCCATTGCAGCTACTTTCATACTATGTTGCGGTTATTAAAGGCACCGACGTAGATCAGCCTCGAAACCTAGCAAAATCGGTGACGGTTGAGTAAGTTTAGAGTTTTATATTTATTAAGTGTGGGTGAACAATAAAGTTTCACCCCATACAATAAAGTATCATACCAAACAATAAAGTATCATACTCAAAGCGCTAGAGTAGTCATACCAAATGTGCTCTTAAAGTTTTTTCTATGATTACGAATATGAGTTATAAAGACTCCGCTAATGGTTACTTAGCCGGCAAACAATTGCCAGCTAAGCTGTGGTGTTAACTCTATTAGGAGGAGCGCCGTAAACTTTTTCAAGAATCTCTCCCTTCGTAGGTCCTTGTCCATGTGGGTAAGTTGCCACTTTTAAAGTTTCTCCATACTTCAGTTTCAAACTATTGATAACTTCTATGTCTGTTTTATTTGCATCTCGGCTGTCAGAACTACTTGGATAAAAGCGCCAATCATTATCTCCAAATGCAGCAATAACTCGGCCTTTTACCTCAAGCACAGTATGTTGGTGCACTTGGTTTTGGGCGTTTATTTGCTGCTGGTAATCTTCCATGCCATGCGGTTGTAGTTCTGATACTTTTTTCTTTATACCAACAAGCTCATCTGAAGAGAGCTTTCTCATTTGGGTATGCTTAACCGGTATCGGTGTTGAGTTTGCGAGGGAAATAGCCATAAGTTGTTCCTTTTACTTTCTAAAGTAGACAGCAAAGTACATACCAGTTATTAAAAGTTAACAACGGTTCTTATTCTTTTCATAGGATGAGGCATTATGTCTTAGTGGTCATAGTCATATGCTCTCAGTCAGCTTTAAGTCTCGAGTTTTGCATTCCTATATTTTCTGGAGCTTTCGCTGCTCCTTTCAAGTTTAAGATTGTTCACTAAAATTGAAAGTCTTACCCTGATAGTGATACGCAATATGTTTGGAAAAAGGTGAGCCAAGTTAATTGTATTATTATTAGGAATGGATTATTCTTTAAACACTTAGGGGAGTAGTCTCTTGCATTTAGCAAGGAAACTGTCAACAGTCTCCGAGCAACACCGCTCGTGGCAGTTTCGAACCTTATCAGGTTTTGACAAGACTTAAGGCAATGGGTCATTTCGGGCAGAGATGGTTTGTTGTCTTTTTAGTCTAGTCTGCCCTAAGGGTAAATAATGAAACTACGTCACTGCCAAAGCTCATTTCATTTTGTAAATAGACCAGACAACTCTGTCATACGCCTTTCAGGTATTGATACCGTGGGGGCTCAGTCATGGTTTTAGCTATAGCCGCTATTATTGCAGGGTTTGCCTTACTCGTATGGAGTGCAGACCGCTTTGTTGAAGGAGCGGCATCTACGGCAGGCCATGCTGGCTTACCTTCAATTTTAATTGGTATGGTCATTGTTGGTTTTGGGACTTCGGCTCCTGAAATGGTTGTATCTGCCATGGCGGCAAGTGATGGAAACCCTGACTTGGCGTTAGGTAATGCACTCGGGTCCAACATTGTAAATATCAGCTTAATCCTTGGTGTAACAGCCATCATTGCGCCTATCACTGTTCAATCTAAAATTGTTAAAAACGAGCTTCCCTTATTATTAGTTGTCGTACTTTTTTGTGGGTATTTGCTGTATGACGGCGCTTTATCAGTGATTGATGCAAGTCTGTTGTTGGGCGGATTAGTCTTGTTCTTAGTATGGTCAGTCTATTCAGGTATGAAATCACCAAGTGATACCCTCGAAACAGAATTTGATACTGAGCTTAAAAGTCACGCCATGTCTTTAGGGAAAGCAATTTTCTGGCTCATCGCGGGTTTAACATTGCTCATTATTAGCTCTCGCATACTTGTTTGGGGAGCGGTTGAAATTGCAACTGCGCTCGGTGTCAGTGACCTTATTATCGGCTTAACTATCGTTGCTTTAGGGACATCTCTGCCAGAGCTTGCAGCTTCTATCATTGCCGCTAAAAAGGGAGAGCATGACATCGCCATTGGCAATGTTGTGGGGTCGAATATGTTTAACATCCTAGCTGTAATTGGTATCGCCGGTATTATTGAACCTATCCCTCATATTTCTACCGACGTACTTTACCGAGATTGGAGTGTGATGCTTGTACTTTCCATCATGTTGCTGATTATGGCTTACGGTTTTGGCCGACAAGGCAGAGTAAACCGCTGGGAAGGTGGTGTCTTGCTTACTTCCTATATAGCTTACAATGGTTACTTAGTTACCAGCATCATTAACTAGCTTTCGTTATCAAATTATTTAGAAATAAACGCGTATATTATTTATATTTAAAGGGAAATCACCGATGGAAACCATCATAAACTTTTTTTCTGAGCACCAATTACAACTCATAGCGATAGCCAAGAATACATTGCTTACTATTTTCATCTTTATAGGAGCTAGTATTTGCTCAAAGCTACTTAAACGAGCTGTACATAAAGGTGTTTACAGACTGAGTAAGCACGATGAAATCATTACAAAGCTGCTTACCACGCTTTCAGGTTATGCGGTTTATTTAATTGCAATTGTGATTATTTTAGATTTATTTGGAGTCAATACGGCCAGTCTTGTCGCACTCGTCGGTGCAGCTGGTTTAGCAATCGGTCTAGCATTAAAAGACACTCTCAGTAACGTAGCTGCGGGGGTCATGCTACTTTTCTTAAAGCCACTAAAAAAGGCAGAGTTTGTTGAAGTGTCAAGCTATACAGGGAGTGTAAAAGATTTAGGTCTATTTACCACAGTCCTTGAAACCGCCGATGGTGTTTTTGTATCAATCCCAAATAGCACGGTTTGGGCAAATGCGATAAAAAACTTTACGAGAAATGAAAAGCGTCGCATGGATATAACTGTGGGTATTTCTTATGGTGATTCAATTGAAGATGGGCTTGCTGCATTAAGGGAGCTTGTCAGTGAAGAATCGCGAATTTTGATTGAGCCAGCCCCTCAATACTTAGTCCACACATTAGCAGATAGCTCTGTGAACTTGCAGCTTCGTGCCTGGGTCGCTACAACACATTACTGGGATATATATTGGCAAACACAGCGTAAAATTAAAGATAAAGTGGAGAGCAAAGGAATTACAATCCCGTTCCCTCAACGTGATTTACATATTATTGAGTCAAAAAATAACGCTTAAATTACTTACCTTTGCTCAGAGCAGTGAGATTATTGCAGGGGCCTGCTCCTGCAGTGTTTAACACATAAATGATTAATAAATCCTCGTGAGCTCTAAGGGCGCATTGGTTTGGATTTTAAGCTCTCTAGTGATTACGACAACTATCCCTTGAACGAAATTATCCAGTTTCAAGTGCTACTATATAGTAACAAGCTGGGTTTATTTTACTATATAGTAGCAAAATGCGCCTTTGTTATTATATAGTAACGTTTTGAGGGTGAGAGGTGGATATGAGTTTGTATGACGGTCAGTTGTTAGCCAGTGCACGAAAAAAGATGTCATTAACGCAGGAGCAAGCGTCAGAAATTATAGGTTTAGGTAGAAGGCAGATATCTCAAATGGAAAATGGAGTTTTTGATGGAGGGATTAAATATTTCATCCAATACCTTAAACTTTTAAATCTGAAGATAGACATAATATCAAGTACTGGAGACGTTTGGCGTGATACAAGTATTCTGCAGGATTCTATCTTTAAAGATGAAGATACGTGTAGCACGTGTATTTCTGAAGCTGAGAGAGAAGCACTCAATAGAAAAATTGATGAGCTGTTTCTAAACAATGAGTAGCAATCCACTTTTTTATAAATAGACTTACACTCTTAATCGTTTTACTGCTTTGCTCACATAGCTCAAAATTATGGCTTACTAAAAGATGCAGTGGTAATAGCATCACTACATCTGAATCTAACCTTGGGACACCTAGGGATGTTTGGGAAATTGAATATAAACCACCTCAAGACATCAAAATATATCCACTTTCTAAACGTGATGACAATGACATCAGAGCCTTGAAGTATATCCATATTTGCGATGAAACATCTATAGAAACTATTCGACGCTAACATTTTACTTTTTTAAGTGAGCACCTTGAGGCTCACTTTCTTCTTCATTTAAAGCAAATAGCTCAAGTTAATAGAAAGGCATCCGATAACCTGTTATATCAAGTTTATAGATTACGTTTATAAGGAAGTGAACATGAAACTTATTACGTCAACATCAACTTCAATACATGCTTCAATGAACTCACCTTCACAAGCGGAAAAAATTAATAGTATGGAAGTAAGCTCTGCGAAAAAACAGCATGCCACTACTATCTCAAACGACACGATAGCAGCATCCTCACAACAAAATACAACCACAATTAAAATAGTGACAAATCAGCTCTCTGCTGATGAAACTGTAGCCCTACGTAAGAGTCTTAAATGGCTTTCTGATTTTGCTAAAAAAAAGGAAAGCTCTGCTAATGATATGGTCTCTGAAACTCAGCGCATCTTAGCTGAAGTGGCGAAAGAACAACCTAATCTACTAAATAAAAAATTCGACTTCACCAACACGGGCGATGAAATAGACATTATTGATCATGATCTAACAAAGAGAGAATACAATTACTTAAAAGCTAAGTTCAACGCGAGCGATAAACTAGTTGAAGCCACTGATTTTTTAAATACTGCTGTAGCTGACTCCAAAAGTTCGACATCAAAGAATAATACAAAATACACGAAAGAAGATGTTGTTGGTCGAATTCATGTTAGAGAGGTTATCGAACAGGCTGAAAAAAGGTCAGCTGAAAGAGTTAGAATTATTGAAGAAAATATTATTATGAAACCTTATGATGAAAGAGCAATGTTCAGGAAGGAAGTCCATTTAAATGCACTAGATATAGTAGAAAATACAAGTGTTCGTTTTAGCGCTAAAGTATAATAACTTCAGGTTTAAGTATAGAATCGAAAATATGAAACGCCAAGGCTTCGGTAGGCGTGCAGTTGGCTTTATTTCGTACATCACAAGTGTGTTTGTTCGCTTAAGGCAGCTTTGCTACCACTATGCTACTGGTGTGGGTGATATCTTCTACAATTAGCGCTCTTCGGTTAATTGTTCATTGGCGAGTTATCTGCTGGCCCATTATGTCCCAAAATCATTCAGAGTAAATGAGCTAGAGTCTACTTCTAATTTACTTTATATTTAACACGTTTTGCTCAATTGACTCCCTTCACTTGAGCAAACAGTCATGAACTATAAAAAATTTAATGAGCCTTGTTCCAACATATGCTTTTTACTATTTGCTGAAAGAGCAGAAAACGTTTGGAGTTCACTCGCTGGTTAAAATATTTACCACAAACCAATTGTTATTTATTTCAAACAACAAACCTTGATGTCAACTCATTCAAAGTTTGTGCAAGCCTCGCAAGCTCTTGATTTGAAGCTGCTGTTTCATTTGCTCCGGCAGCCGTTTCGCTAGAAATATCACGAATTGTTACTAGGTTCTTATCCACATCTCTTGCGACGATTGCTTGCTGTTCAGTGGAACTAGCAATACTAAGATTTTGTTCGCTTATAATCGATATTAAACTGGTAATTTCATGCAATGCATCACCGGCTTGGTTAGCCACCTCAAGTACAGCTTTTGCTCTTTCATGGCTATTTCTAATTGCATTCACTGTATTATCAGTATTTGATTTTACTGCCTGTATCATTGCTTCTATTTCTGTTGTTGACTCTTGTGTTCTAGACGCCAATGAACGAACTTCGTCAGCCACCACAGCAAACCCTCTACCAGACTCACCCGCTCTTGCGGCCTCAATTGCAGCATTAAGTGCAAGCAAGTTGGTTTGTTCGGCAATTGTACGTATCACATCAAGCACTGAGCCAATATTGGCAACTTGCTCAGCTAAACTATTTACGTCTTTAGTCGTTGTATTCAAATCAAGTAAGAGCGTGTCGACTGTATTGACTGTATCTAAGACACGAGCTTTGCCTATATTTGCACGTTGATTGGCATTTTCTGATTCATTTGAGGTCGCTTCAGCATTACGAGCAACCTCATCCACAGCAACTGATAACTCAGTGACTGCCGATACTGCCTGCTCTAACTGCTCTGTTTGAGTATGTATGCCACGCGTTGACTGCTCAGTAACAGCACTTAGTTCTTCGGAGGTCGCTGCTAATTGAGATGATGAAAGTTGAATTTCATTAATTGTTTTACGCAAGATACCTTGCATCTCTTTTAGTGCTGACAGCATGTCCGCAGTTTCATCTTTGCCATTATCATTAATGGTAGAAGTTAAATCTCCTGAGGCAATTTTCTTAGCGGTATCAACAGCAACTCGCATAGGCAAGGTTAAACTACGGGTAAAAAGTATTGAAAAAGTAATTACGATAATCAGTGATACTATGGAAGTAATAACGAGAATTGTGAGTGAATTACTTTTAGCACCCTGGATGTCATGATTACTATCAGTGATACGTTTTTTTTGGAACTCTACCAAATTACGAATATCTGAGGTTATCAGCTCACGTAAGTTTTTCATTTCACCATTTTGCAGTGTTTCAGCTTCTTGAAACCGCTCGTTAGCAACTAAATCTAATTGCTTCGTTAAGGATGTGTCGTAAGTGTCCATATGCTTTCTAATATTGTTTAACAGACCTTTCGCTTCCTCTGCTTTAGCTAGCAAAACCATCTTATCAAGAGATTTATCAAAGTTATCTTTTGCTTCACGAAGGTTTACTAAGTAGTCTTCACGTTGTCGTTCCGTTTTAGCCATAAGCACATTCGCAGTTTGTAGACGCTTATTTAAAAATGAAGCCAGCATGCTTGTTGAAGTGTCTAGTGCAGGTACTCTGTGTGATGCGACCACTTCGAACTCATCACCAAGCTTACTTAATTCAAAAATGGAGAAACTAGCTAAGAGCAAAATCACTGCGCCTATTGAGCCGAAAGCAAAGCTTGCCCTTTTACCAATACTTACATCGCGTATCATTAGAAATCCTTAGAGTTGACAAAAAAACTTTTTGCACAGAGTAAAACGAATTAAATCACAATGGTATTACTATATCACCACAAATACATGTCGTTTATCCAGTTTTCAAAATGAAGAACTAAGATTATGAACTCAAATTAGTTCATAAGGTGTTGGGTTGAACAGTTCGGACTCGATTCTGAACTATACGGAACTCATTCAATAAGAAGAATGAAAGTGACTTTGGTTTCTGCACCACCCCAAAACCTAGTATTGACTTTAGTATCCCTTGGAAATCACACTAATATAAATAAGCATATTTAACTTCTGCTTTACTTACTAATTGGCTGCGCAAATTATCTTGGTATGAAAATATATCAAAACCATTATCAAATGCTTTTGCATTTGGTCCGTATGAACTATCCAAGAGAGCCTTTACATCAATAATGTCTTTAAAGTTATCTTGGGTAACATCATATTTTCCCCAATATTTCCCCTTCCCATCATAACCACGGTCATACTCTTGGCCTTTAATTAAAGTGTTGGGTAACTCTTTAACTAAACTTACAATATCTTTATCTGCATTTAGTTTGCCCTCAAGATAAAATTTTTCATCTTCAGTAATATCACCAAAAACTACTAATTTATCATCGCTATTAATAGAGAACCCCCAATTTTTTTGAACTAGTGATGGAGATGATACCTCTAGTTCATTTAAGAAATTTTCGTATTTAGGTCTAAGCTGACTTAATTTTTTGGGTAATTCACCAAAGCTTATAGTATTAGTCATTTTATCTAAAAGTTCTGATTCAGATTTATGGGCAGTTATACTCAGAGGCCTATCATAGGTGCTCTGGTTTTTTGGGATATGTTCATCTTTGTGATAAATATCAGCAGCAAAACTTTGTTTTTGCTGCTTATTAAACTCTTCACTTGTGCTATCAGGAGTTCTTCTTTCATTAGCAGGAACCGTTTTTTTTAATTGCGCAGCCACAGTATTGGTTAAAATATCGTGAGTTATTTTCATGCTTAATTCCATCTATCGTGAAAAATAATCTATATTTAGTTTCTATATCGGCCGAAAAATTAATTGGTTGAGTGATTTTTGTACATTGAAAAGCTAATAATATCACCATCATTAGCCTTTAAAGTGAAAGTTGTTCAGAGGAGGAACAATTATTTTATTAATTGCTATTTGGTTTTTCCTTTGGTGGTAGTAAGTTCATTATTGCTAAATAGATCCAACCACCAATTAATGATAAGCCAAAGACAAAGGTGATAAGCCCACTTATCAATTTTGAGCGGTTTTGTTTTTTTGCCAACCTTATAGCTAATATAGCGGGTAAAATAGCCGTAAATATCAGAAGGTAATACCACGTGTTGGCACTAATACTCATATAAGCATCCTTTTAAATTATAAAATTTTATCGAAATCGTCTTAGTCTATATTACAAAAATCGCACGAGATGGCGGACTCTTAGGAATATGTTTGCAATGCAATAAAGCCTGCATCATCTGCAGGCTTTATTGAACTTAAAGTTGGTTGGCTTAGAAAACATACGTGCAAATGTATTTACCAATTCCTTTGGTCACACAAGTTACTCGACCTGTCGAAACGCCAGAGCCAGAAGTGCTATAAAATGATACTCCAGCTCTTTGAGCTGCATTGTAAAAGTCTAAAAACACATCTGCGCCGCCTTTTGCAAAATCATAAGACTCAGCTTTAGTTGTATCAAAATTAGGTTCTACCTTATTAAGATCAACATCGGTACCTCGCTCAAAGTCCCATACAAGCTTACCGTTTATAATACCGAATAGGGAGTAAATTGCACTACTGCCATCGCTAAAGTTAACTGTCATTACGACCTTATCAATTTCAAGAAGTCCAGACATTTTACCGGCAGCAGTAGCGAAATTAGATGCGTCACGGTTAAAGTCTGAATACTTGCTATAGTGAGCCGCCACTTTATTTTGAGTTGAGCTTGAGCCAACTAAGTCCCAAACGCTCCCCGCTATATCAGCAGGAACTTCTTCTGCCACAATCTCTTTTTGAGATTCGACCAGCTTCCTTTTAGCGCTAGATAACGTGTAAAAATTATTTAGAACGCTTTGTTCAACACCATAGTGAGATACTTCAGTAGAGTAAATTGGAATTTGTCGGCCAGGTGTATGACCGCCATTGCCATCAGGCTCACCACCTGTACCTGGTAATGTGCTATAACCGGTTATTTTTTTAGATACTTTAAATTTTTCAATAGTATCAGTTTCAAGGTTCATAACATAAACATCACGCGTTTTATTGACTAAGGCTTTAGACTTTGCTTTAAGTTCAAATTGTTCGTAACCAAAACAAGTTGAGCACTCAGTTTTTAGTGGCTGTTGAGATGCCTGAGATGAAAGGGAAAGAAAGGTTAAGAAAGATGCGAAAATTACTTTTTTCATTTTTTATCCATATAATACTACAAATGAGAAACTGAAAATTAACATGGCGAAAGATGAATTACTACACATTGGGTACAAAATGATACTTAAGGACTGCTTTTTAATTAGTCTTATTATTTTTTCCCTTGCTGTGAGATTCGTGAAGTAAATTAATAATTAAACTCTCTTTATTTTTAACAGGTATGTTATGTATTTGTTTATAGCCAATGCTAAGTCGTGTTTAACATGGGAGTGCTTAAAAAATACAGCAAATAAGAAATTATTGTACATAACTTGGGCTACATTTATCTTGCTGTGACAAGGTACGATTTTATATAAATGACGTTTTTAGATTCTTTTTTATTATTAAATGTTGTAATTGTAATATTTTATAGTTACGTTGTGGGTTAAATGTTAACCAAACAAGGACGTAAATGTGAATAAAATAACAATTCCACTTTCAATTTTATCATTACTAATTACAGCTCAAGTTAATGCTACGGAGCATAACCTCAACTCTGCTGGTGAAGTTGATAAATACATTACGACAGATAAGTTGTCTTCTGGCTTGTCAGCCAAAAAGAAGAGCTTATCTGTATCTAATGCTACAACTGAGCCTCAAGTAGAGAATGCGATAACACCTATTTGCCCAACACTTTCTACAGGAAGCTTGTATACATTGAGTAACTCACAACCAGGTGAGAGTATCTGTTATCACTTTGAGATTACACAGCGCAGTAAAACGACTGCTTTACTTGTTGGTCAATCTACAGAAACGAACGTTAACTTAAGTGTTTTAAAGCACAATGAAGATGATACCTTTACTGCGATAGGCACTTCAGCAAATGCAGGAAACCTAGATGAAGTTGTTTTGGCATTAACTGAGCCAGGCCACTATTACTGGTTTATGGAAGTCATTGAATCCGATGGGACTCCTTTTAACTTCGGTGCAGCTGTCGCTGCTAATCTAGATGACTACGAGTTCAACGATACTCCAGCATTGGCAACGGTGTTACCAGATAAACAAAATGCTATTGTTGGTAACATGGATAGTGTGAATGATATCGACTATTACGACTTTACTGTCGTTAGAGGGCAGGATTTATCAATTAGTTTGTTAGATGAAACATTAAGTGATGAGTTTATTTTTGAGATTAACAACAATGGATGGACGCCATTAGCGGCCAATAACAATTATTTGTTTTCTAATCTCCAAGAAAACCAAAAGTTAAGTATGAGAGTTCGCGCTAATACTGCATTGCCTGCAAACCCGAACAATAGTTATAAGCTAAATATTTCATCCATTGTTAGTTCATTTTCAAACCATGTTATTAAGGGAGAAAATGGTGTAACACGTATCCCATACACGACTCTCAATTACACGGGGCCTTATCTTACAACACAAGCTTACAATAATTTATATTGGTCGCTTGTACTGTTAGATTCCTCTGGTGCTCCAATTGAAGGTGCTGATGCGTATTTCTCATTCCATAAGGACGTTAATAACCTTACTGAGACTTTGACTGTATACAAAGGAACATCTGATGTGAATGGTCAGATTAGTGAGCAAATCAACTTACCGAGCTGTACACCGAATGTAACAGGCATTAGGCATACTGAATATAGTTTAGGCTACAAGAATACTTGGGAGTCTGATGTTGAAGTAGGTCTATGGCGTATAGAAATACCGACAAACAAAGGATTCGATGAACAGGGGGAGCTTGATACTATTGGGATAGGCGGTGATAACGTCCCATATGTCTATTTTGGTCATATTTGTGACCAAGACTTAATTTCTAGCGACCCGTCATAACTAACCATAAGGCCTCGATATCGAGGCCTTTTAATCGTTAGTCTTTATGTTTGGGAGCATTGCTTTCTAACTGCGATAACAGGTTGTCATTTAACTTGAGCCAGTTTGTCTCGTAATTCCACGTTTTCTTAAATGCTTCGTCGCTTCTTGAGCTTTCAAGCATTTGTCTAAAATCAAAAACCTCAGAGAAATTACTTTCATCGACTTCATATTGGCCATAACCACGATACTCAGCACCAATGAACTCTAAATAACTGGACTTAAACTCATTAACCGCAGCGACCAATTCTTTATTATTGTTTAGCTTCTCGTCAAGAAACGCCTTTTCATCGTCACTAATAGAGCCAATTGCTTCTAGCTCACCAGAGCGATTAATAGCAATCCCCCAATTTTGATGCTCCAAGGAAGGTTGCTCTTTTATAATATCAGACATCATTGAATCATAAGGAGACAGCATTTTTTCAACTGCTTTTGGTACACTTCCACCTGGCATGTATAGTTCACCCGTCGCAACAGCAAGCTCATACATTGCTTCATCAACGCTTTTAGATAAATCTATTTCTCTAGATTCCATCACTAGAGGTTTTGGGTAGGTTGGACTCGTCGTCTCGGAAGCTTCCTTATGATAAACGTCATTAGCTAGCTTTTTGAGCTCATTATTAAGCTTATCTTCTCCATGTACTCGCTTTATCTCATGCGCTTTAGAGTTGTTCGATAAAGCATGTTGCATACTATTAGTATCATGTGAATTAACTTTCATACTAGTTCCTTGTGCGTTATTTGTACTATACCATATCGGCAGTGTAGCTATGTTCTTTAATCATTCATAGTAAATGCCGCAGAGTGCTTTATTTGTGTGTACTGAATATTAAAATAAGATAGTCTCGATCTCCTCGCTGGTCTGCTTTTCCTAAAACGCTTTTGCCCCATTTCGTGTTAACGCAAATACTCTAAAGATCGGTTTTGAACGATAACCAAGCATTGAGGCTGGCTTAGGATTAGAGCTAATTGATTGCCAAACAGTGTATCTCGCGCATATATTCAAGAAAATGAGCGATGAGCGTATTTTCTTTTTCTGAATACCTTTAGTGTCAATAAAAATATTATAGTTGGCATTGCATTACGTTATTTGTTAAAAATAGATTTATTAATACATGCGCGTAACATCGGCAGAAAGATGCGCGACGAGCGCACTATAAAATTGTTATACGTTTATCAAGGAATGACTATGAATTTAAGGATATTGATACTTACCCTATTAATTACAGGTTGCTCTGAAGCAACTCCCGAGTTTGAAAAATTAGCTGTAGAAATCTCTCATGAGAAATCTGTTAAATTTGATTCTGGATACTGGCAAGTTGGTGGCAACTTGCAATCAGCAAATGCTATGGCGTGGCAGAAAGCTTCGTTTCAAAATAAAAGAGCAACTTGTAGCGTTTTCCTAGAAGCTTTGATTCAACAAAATAAGCTAAATATTGAAGATTCCTCAGATGAAAATATCAAAAAAATGTCAGAGGAACTTGTATATCTGCTAAATGAACGCTTCAAAATGGTTGGCAACGCTCAAGAAAACGAAGAGTCATTTAAACATTTAAAAGTTAGTAATGAAGCGTTAATAGTAATTAAATCATTAAAGTGGAATAAAAACGTATAACAAGTTACTCAAAAGGACGCAAAACGCTTGGCTTGCGCTCCTTCGTCGCTAATTTTAGCCAAGCATTTTTCGCCTCTTAGTAAGGCGTTACCAAATAAATACTCTAAAACGTTTTTGTCCAAAAACGAGTTAAGCTTGATTCAGTACACAAAGTAATAGAACTTGCCTATCTTGTCATCTTCACTAAAACTTACATAATCTCAGTGATTCATTATTTTCCTTTTTAATAAATACAACTTTACACAAAGTCTATAGCTAGGTTACTAAGTTGTTATTTCAGATCTTGGTCTCTGTATAGAAAATGAGATAGAGCTAATAGTATTGCAACACACTTAGACTCTAGCTATGCTGAAATTCTAATCAGTTATAGCGGTATATTATGTCTAGGAAGGTTGGCCATACTGAGGTGCAGTATCGTAAGTGGATTAAAGAAGGACGCGGTACAGGCGAGCAACAGGATTACAAGCCTTGGTTGACGGTTTACGATGCGCCATCCGACGGTCGTGTACATCGAGTTTTTGGTTATAAGTCTAAGCGAACCCATCATTTATTATCTGATCTTGAACTATCCTTGTTCTATTTGCTCGAGTGGAGGCTGGATGTGCTGCAAGTTAAAGAGCAGTTTCCGCTTGAACGTGAAATAACGTTAGAACTTGCCGAATCAGCAGGTATCAAACATCCAAGTGTTCGGGGTGTAGACCAATATCTTTCAAGTGACTTTCTTGTAGAAACTACTTCGCGAGATCTACCCTACTTCGCACTACAAGCAAAATATGTCAGTTCATTTGAAGAGCAGCGAAAGATAGAAATACTTGAGCTTGAGAAGCGTTTTTGGCAGACAAAGCAGATCCCTTGGCAAATAGTCACAGAGCAAGAGATACCAAAAGTGGTTAAAGCGAATGTTGAATGGATTTATCCAATGCAAGGTGAGCATAAAGCAGTATCTGAACCTGCTATTGAGCAAGCCAGATTCTATGCTGATTACTTTGTAAAACACCCTACTAAAACCCTTATTAACGCTTGCAAAGAGATAGATACCGCCTATGGACTAGACTTAGGAGAGTCGCTGTTTGAAATAAGAGCTTTGCTGGCTGACCGCTATTTCACATTTGATATTTTTACGCCTGTTCAAAAGCTGCAAGTTGGCCATCTTAAGTTAGGTGATGTTGAACAAATTCAGGAGGTGTTTCGTGTTTCAAATAAATGAAGTATTGCAATATGAACAAACCTTGTATCGAATTTTAATGGTACTTGACTATTACGTGCTTTGGATAAAAGTGCACGACGACAAAGCCTTTCCTGAACTTGTTGGAATAACTGAGTTAGAGCAAGGTTTTCAAGATGAAGTGCTCAAACGTGCCGCCGACCCATATAGTGACATTGCTACCGTCATACCAGAAGCGGGTTCTAACGCTCAGTTAAAACGTGATGAAAACTATGCTGCAATCAAACCATTGATAGATCTTGAAGATTGCTACGTACCGAAAGCGCGTGGTAAAGCGGTTAACCAAATAGTGGCTGATACAGGTAAAACCAAACAGTCTATTTATCGTTTTGCTCGTAGATACTGGCAGCGTGGCCAGATCCCCAATGCGCTATTACCTGATTATAAAAACTCAGGAGCCAAGGGCCAAAAGCGTCAAGCTACAACAAAGTTAGGGCGGCCTCGCAAGTATACGCCAGGCACAGGCGCTTTAATTGATGACTTAACTGAAAAACTATTTCGTATTGCTATTGAGCGATATGTACTGACTGATAAAGGCAAATCATTCAGATACGCGCATAACCGCCTTAAAGATATTTACGTACAGTATTTCCCTGACTTACCAGAAGAGGAGCTGCCAACACTCAGGCAAATGGAGTATTTCTACAAGCGAGAATATCGCCAAGTAGACAAAATTGAAGCGCAGGCTGGTGAGATAAAACGAAAGAAAGATATTCGACCACTAATAAGTACAGCCGCCGCAGATGTTTTGGGCCCAGGTATGCGTTATGAAATTGACGCCACAATTGCAGATATTTATTTAGTCTCTGGCTCCCAAAGAAGCAATATTGTTGGTCGCCCAGTGATTTATATGGTTATTGATGTATTTAGTCGTATGGTAGCTGGGTTCTATATTGGTTTTGAAAACCCTTCTTATGCTGCGGCCATTCAAGCAATACATATGGCTACTGCTGATAAATCAGAGTACTGCCGTCAGTTTGGTTTTGACGTAACCCCAGAACAGTGGCCGAGTATTGGTTTACCTTCAGCATTGTTGGCTGACAGAGGTGAGTTAATGGGTCATCAAATAGAATGTCTTGAAAAGGGCTTTGGTGTGCGCGTTGAAAATACCCCTCCGTTTAGAAGCGAAGCAAAAGGGGTTGTCGAACGAGCCTTTCGCACATTCCAACAAGCATTTAAACCGTTTGCGCCTGGTGTGGTCACTGGTACTAAAATCAAAAAGCAAGGCGACAGGGATTATCGCTTAGATGCCAAGCTTACGATCCAAGAGTTTACAGAAATCATATTAGCTTCAGTACTTTATCATAACCAATATCACGTGATTAAAGATTACGATAAAGCCGCTGATATGCCAACAGATTTACCAAACAACCCGTTAGCGATATGGAATTGGGGTTTGCAGCATCGCACTGGTCGGTTGAAAAAGCCTGCAGCTGAGCATCTTCGTGTGGCATTGATGCCAAGAACTCGGGCGACGATATCTGATTCGGGGGCTTGCATATTTGGAGTGTATTACACCAGCTCAGAGCTTTTAAAGTTGGGCTGGATGCATCGAGGTAAGGAAGTGAAGCGCCCTAAAAGTGTAGAAGTTGCCTATGACTTAGCAACAGCAGACTACATCTACATATATCACGGCCCTAACAGCAATGACTATTTTGTGTGTCAGTTAGCCACACGTTCACGACAGTTTTCAGGCGCAAGCTTTTGGGATGTGTGGCAGCAAAATGATGAGTTAAAACAGACGCATGCTGATGCAAAATTGGTTGCTGATGAGCAAAAGCGAGCCTTGGAGCGACAAGTGATAGAGGTGGTAAAGCAAGCAGAGAAGGCCGCACCAAAACACATTGGTTTGTCGGATGCAGCACGTATTCGCAATATTCGTGACAACCGAGCAGAAGAAAAAGGCAAAGAGCGTAAAGAACGAGCCTATAAACCTGTGGAGATCAACACCAGTAAATCAGCCCAAGTGCATTATCTTTCTGAGCCCGATGACGATTTGGACTTTCCTGACTTTTCAGATCAGTTGTTTAAGGAGGATGACGACGCATGACTTTACCCTTTAACATCTTCCGTGCGGTATATCAGGAATCTGAGATCGAGCGTTATAAAGGCAATCCGTTTATTGAAGCGCTGCCCAGGGTGAGTAAAGTAGAAGAGCTGAAAACTAAGCTGGAGGGCAAAGTAAAATACAACCCCGCGGCAGGATATTTAGACGCCAGAGAACGTGCTCATGAGTTATGTGGTTTGCTTGACGACTTCTTTCAACCTTTGTCGATGCATGTGGCTCTTGAGGAAAAAATAGCGCTGATGATCCGCGGCGGCTATGTTGCCAGAAACATTGCAACTGGTCAGCTACAGCAACACTTACAAAACGGGTACGAACGTTTGATGACGGGAAATATAAGTAGCTTTCGTTTTGCTGAAGCTCCTTCTACGGCACGTTGCTTATCACTTATCGGTTGCTCTGGATGCGGTAAAAGCTCCAGTGTGCTGCGAATATTGGCCACCTATCCACAAGCTATTTATCACGAAAAATATAATACTTACCAGCTCACTTATTTACGTATCGAGTGCCCAGTGGATGGGTCATTAAAAAGCTTATGTTTAAACTTCTTTCAAGAGGTAGATAAACATCTTAATACTGATCTCACTGAAAGGTATGGGCGCAAACGTCATAGTACTGAGGTGCTACTTTCATTCATGGGGCAAGTCGCCAACCAATACGCTATTGGCGTGTTAGTGATTGATGAAATACAACGTTTAGGCCGCAAACAAAAAGAAGGGCAAGAGCGTATGCTCGAGTTCTTTGTGGCTTTGGTGAATATTATTGGTGTGCCGGTGATTTTGGTTGGTACCCCTAAAGCAAGGCCGATATTTGAGCTTGAATTGCAATCAGCAAGGCGCAGTACTGGCATAGGCTCTATGGTGTGGGAGCCCCTGCCACAACACAAAAATAGAATAGACAAAGTAACGGGTAAGCCAAAGTCCACAGAATGGCGATTGTTGACTGGCAAGCTTTGGCAGTACCAGTGGCTTATTCACCGCGATGAACCGCTCACCGAAGAGATCCGCAATACTTGGTTCGAGCTGTCTCAAGGTGTGTTAGATATTGTGGTTAAGCTATTTGTGCTTGCACAACTACGCGCTATTATTACTGGCGTTGAACGACTATCTTCAAAACTATTTGTAAAGGTATATGAGTCTGAATTGCAGCCGATTCATCCCATGATTGAAGCGCTCAAGTCTGGTAAAGCACGGAGCATCGCCAAATATTCAGACTTACAATACAAAGAGATTGATAAGCGGTTGTTGGAGCTCAGCCAGCAGATCTCTGAAGTTGCCGCTGCTAAGTCAGACACATTCCCTTTTGCGAGCGACTCAGAAGCCATGAGGCTTTATAACCTTTTGCTAGGCATGGGGTGTGAATCAGAGTTATTGGTACCATTAGTGCAAAAAGCCATTAAAGATCATCCAAACCTACAGGTAAGAGGGCTTATTCCACTCGTTCTTGAGTGGTATGAGCAAATGCCAGACGAAGTGGAGGAACCAAAAGAAAAGCCGGTACTCATCAAACTCAAGGACTGGCATACATTGCCTAATGACGATTTACGTTTTGGCTATTCTCAACATAAAAAGCAATCGAATGAGCTTTACCAATACTACAAACAACAAGGAAAGATTTTTGATATGACCGCTTGGCTTAAACAAAGCGTGTAACATGGCCTGTTTACCCGTACCTTACCCTGATGAGCTGCTGTATAGCGTAATCGCAAGGTATGGCGTGTATGCAGGTATAACCTCACCTAAACAACTGCTTGATGAGGTATTCCAAAATCGTAAGATAATTGCCTCTGTGGCCTTTCAAGGGCATTTATCGCAGATCTCCGCTCATTATCAAGGTAACGCTGATTTAACACCATACAAGCTGTTACAGGGGCATACACTTTTTCCGTTGTACTCACCTTTTGTGCATCCCAATATTACAGCTCAAGCTAAACATGAGCTACTCACTGATTGCAGGCACTCGGCAGAAGTGCAGCTAGGTAAAGCAGCATCCAAAGTTAAAAGCCCCCACTACCTGCGTTACTGCCCTTTCTGTGTTACAGCGCAAATTGAGCAATATGGAGAACCTTTTTGGACACGGCGTTGGCAACTGCCTAGCTTATCAGTATGTGCAGAGCATGGCGCGCAGCTGATAAACAGTCCTATTTTGATCAGCGAAGCGCATAGGCACCAGTTTACTGCACTTAGCCCAAATGTACTTTTACATTCAACTCCAAATTTAACAAACAGTAAAATCACGATGATAACGGCGTATGCTCAGCAGTTACTTAACTTGGCTGAATGCCTAATACATCCAGCGCAATGGAGCTATTTTTATCAAGATTTGGCGTATCAGCTAGGGTTTGTTAGGGGTAAACACGTATTACATGAGTTGATTACAAACTTGGTGTTAGGATATTGGGGGAGCCATACCCTAAGCAGCTTTGGGATCGCTGTAAGCAAGGAAGATACTAATTGGTTGACGTGTTTGTTTAGAAAACACAGAAAATCATTTAGCTACCTTCAGCACCTATTGGTATGGCAAGCGTGTTTTGAACAACAGTTGGATATAGCGAGTATACTCAGTACTGCTTCAGCATTACCTCTTACGCCTTTCGGTTATGTACCCATGTGTATAGAGCCCGTGGTTGTTGACCTAACTCGTCACAGAAAGTGGCAATGTGCAGTGGCTAAATTTGGCGTTCAAGGGGCTAGGGATAAAGGCTTTGCGGGTTTATACACGTGGTTATATCGGCACGATAATACTTGGCTAATGCAATTTAACCAAAACTTAGCAAAGGCAAAAGTTGTTAAAATTAATAAAGCTGATTGGTCAATAAGAGATAAACGGTATGCTAGGCAATTAATATTTCTCAGGAACAAGCTTGAAATGCAGCTAAATGTTGAACGTAATACTATATCGTGGTTTTGTGTTCACGCAAATATTCCTTTGTCTCAGATCAAACACTTGGAAAAGTTACCTTTATGTAAATTGTTTTTTAATAAATATTGTGAAACTATAGAGGAATACCAATGCCGTCGTATCGCTGTGGCATGTATTCGTTGTATTGCAAAACATCAAATACTCAGAACTTGGCGAATTGAACGCATGGCAGGGCTAAACGAGAAAAGGACCCGACCACTCGCGTCGCAATTGCTAGGATTTGCAGCAAAGTATGAACCAAGTTGATCGATTTAAAACGCTACCAGATAACGCCAGAATACAGGCGTTGGGTAATCTGTTTAAATATAACGACAGAAAAACGTGGGATATTGGTGTTCGGATTGAAAACTCCACTCGCAAATCGCTTAAGTTTAGTCAACTCCCCTATTTAAGTCGACAAGTCGTACTAAACCAAACGGCTGCCGCAATACCTCTGGGCTTTCCAATTGAATTTAGCTTACCCGATCGTGCATTTTGGCAAACAACTACGATAAAAGACTGCGGTTTAGTTAAATTTAAAGCTAGTGATGAGCAATTTCAAAAATGCTTTGTATTTGAAAGTGCGGGCAAAACGATATACCTACCTCAGCTTGAATTGGCCAGAGCTTTATTCTTTACGAACAACTATCTTGCAAATGCTGCATTAGTTAATAATGCACTCGACTATGAATTTTACGTTGACAGCAAGCCCATTAACGATGATAAAGATTTCCCTCTTGATTTAGTAATCAACGCATTACCAACAACATTATGTCCAAAAGTATTGTTTGATAATGAAGGGTTCAAACATCAAATAGCTTGGATATTGTTAAATAGTGATATTAAAAACTCGTTTAACAGTATTTATCAGCACTTTGCTCAAGAGCTAATTTCAGCACCTAATTTACAGCGGTGGACTTTTCGATTCGATCCTCCTCAGCTTGAGAGCGTAAAAGTAGCTGCAAGAGGTTGGAAGTCACCCGATGAAAACACATGGTTTATCAATCGCATAGAATTATTGGATGGTTTGTTCTTCCCTGATATTGCGGATATAGGCTATTCACACCCAAGCTCAACGGAAAACAAGTCAGGCTCGGGTAAAGGGAAAAGCGGTACCTACCCACAGTTACCTACACAGCGGGAAATAAGCGAAGAAAGTGATGGCAGCGAAGATAACGAGTCCGCGTTGATATTCTGTGATGTGACACAGCGCATATACAACCGAGTCCCTCGCACCCGTAAAGTCTTTGCTAAACCTAGAAAAAACCCAGGTGGTAAAGAAGACGAAGACAAATCTAGCACCTTGCCATCTGACGTAAGCACCGATGACCCAAGCTCTCGAGGTGATACACCTAGGGCAGCCATCGATGGTTTAGATGACTTAACTGACAACGCTCACTTATATATCAATAAATTTGATAGTTTTTTCAAAATGTTAGAAATACTAGAAAAAGAGCATGCTATTAAACAAAGTAAGGCAATTATTCGTAAACTGCCAGCCGTTGGTCGTAGTAGAAGCCATTTAATGGCTGACAGGTCACCTAGATGTATGGCAATTGTAAGAATAGAATATCAAAACGAAGGTTATTACTTATTAGAGGTGGATACCTCTGATGGCAGAGCTTCCATTGCCACTAAAGTCATTTCAGCTCGAGCATTAGCATTAAAAGGCCAATTGCGAGATTTTATATCGGAGATAGATCAAGGTTTGCTTAGTAACCAATTTAGCTGGCCAAAGACATACTTTGATGTGCTGGTTGGTGAAGGCAGTCACAAGAGTGTGTCGCATCAGCCTTCAAAAGACAAAGGGAAGCTGACTGAGGAAAAGATCGAAAGATGGGCTGAGCGATTGGTTGGGGAGCTAGGTTAAAGAGTTTTCCATTAAACTAACTCTATTCGTTAAGTATCGAAAACTTCAAAGCCATTTCTATTAGGGCATCTATGCTAGTAAGGATAGTTATTGTGGCCCAAACTTTATTCTGGAAGAAGTAATAAGAGGTTCGTAATTGTAAGCTGCCGGATTGTCCTAGAAATTAACTTTTTGAACTTATGAGTAGAATGCATAAATATCGCTATGAGCTTAATAATAATATGTGAAATTGAAGGTTGTTAGGTTTTTTTTGGTTTCTAGTCATCACGAATGTCCTTTATGTATGGTGGATTGTGGTGTATATTGACTAGTTATGTATTTTTGGTAATTTTTAGTCATTATGGTTGGTGAAATAGATATTGTTGCTTTGTCGAAATTAGCTCTTTCTGGGAAAGAGGCTGATATTAGGCTTTATTTGGCAAAAGCTGTTAAGAAATTAAGAGCAACAGACCTTGAAACAAGTAAAAAAATAGAAGAGTTATTAAAGGATAACCCAACTCGATCTAGAGATGTATTACGTAAATCTATGCCAGAAAGTGACGCTGACAGAGTTTTAGAACCGTCAATGGATAGTGCAATACCTTTATTGAAATCTCAAAAAATGTATGAATCTCAAGTTGATGAGCCAATATTTGAACAGTCAATTGAGGATTCGCTTAAACAGGTTCTTAATGAGAGGCGCAATTCTGAGAAGTTATCTCGATTTGGGCTAAGACCCTGTAGCTCTTTGATATTTCAGGGTCCTCCAGGTGTAGGGAAAACTCTAACAGCAAGCTGGTTAGCTTCAATGTTGAAACTTCCATTCTATACGTTGGACCTTACGGCCGTTATGAGCAGTTATTTGGGTAAGACCGGTAGCAATCTCAGATCAGTGATCGATTTTGCGAAATCACACCCTTGTGTTTTGTTACTCGATGAAATTGACGCCATAGCGAAAAAGAGAAGCGATGAAGCGGATGTAGGCGAATTGAAGAGACTGGTAACGGTAATGCTTCAAGAACTTGAAGATTGGCCTAGTGCGGGTTTGTTAGTAGCGGCAACAAACCACCCTGAGCTTGTGGATCCTGCGTTGTGGAGGAGGTTTGATTTTGTAATTAATTTTAACAATCCTTCTGAAGCGCAAACGGAATCAGCAATTAGAAGTTTCTTGGATAAAGATCTGAAATACTTTCAAAAGTGGCTGCCTTTGTGTGTTCAAGCTTTAAAAGGTACTTCTTATAGCAATATCAAAAAGACGATTGAGAAATTAAGAAAAACTAGGGTATTGACCCCAGAGTTTTTTGAGAAGTCGTTAATGCAGGCCCTCTTTTGCAATTTGGAAGACATGACAAGGCCTGAGCGTATTGAACTAGCTGTAAAACTGGTGTCAGATTTTAATGTATCTCAAGTTAAGTCGTCTGAGCTTACAGGGGTAAGTAGGGACACGATTAGAAAGAAATTAAAGGAAAAATTAATTTAAGAGGTTAAGTTTATGGCTAACAATAAAAACTATTTGATAGGGAAAGCTGAGGTTTTGACTGAGTTAACGCCTCCTCCAAAAATGAAGCCAGACCCTAGTGGATTATACTCGATAGATGAGGTAATTAAGCGACTTGCTCCTCAAATAAAGCAGGCCGTTAGCCATGTAAACAACCTTTCAGATGAAGCTTGTCCCCGTGATTATGCTGTAACCAAGGTTACATTACATCCTTCATATATTTCTAAAGGACATTTTCCTAAAAAACTGCTTAGGGAAATGGGGGGTCGATCAATTGGAAGTAAAGCTACAACGGTTAAACCCGATAGATGGACACGCAAGGGAGAGCCTGAAGAATCTCCAACTACCAGCATTTTTGTTGCAGGGAAAAGAGCACAATTAGAGGATTTTGCGAGCGAAGTAGAGCATTACAAGCATAGCACTCTGGGAGCTGACGATCTGTCCAGAATTTGGAGTTTTGAAATTGTAGAACCAAGTGAAAAAATTAAACCTGGAACAGGTACTGAGCTTGAAGGTCATTTTGAAGTAGGTTTACAGCTGATACCTGGAACTTCATCTGATTTTATAAAGACTTCATTCTTACAATACGCGAGTAAACTAGGGTTCATCGTAGCAAGAGATTTAGCTGTAACAGTTTCAAATATATGGTTTTTGCCTATTTCAGGCGAAAGAGAAAATTTAGTACATCTTGCAAAGCATTCTTTTGTTAGAGTCCTAAGACCAATTCCAAGGTTAAGAACTTATGTTCCATCGGTGAGATCATCAGGGATCACAGCCACAGCAGAGCTCCCTGCCGACCCTCCTGTAGCGAATGATGTTCGAGTAGCAATATTAGATGGGGGGTTACCTGAAAATTCAATACTTAATCCATGGGTACACAGATACATAAAATCGGATCCAAATTCAAATGACTATGTAACTGGGGTTGAGCATGGGCAAAGTGTTACGTCGGCTTTCTTATTTGGGCCTTTAACTCCTGGGATGCAGGCTGCAACACCATTCTCGTTTGTTGATCACCACCGAGTGATAGACTCTTCAATTGAAAGTGATGATCCATATGAACTTTACAGGGTATTAGGGCATATCGAAGATATTTTGCTTTCGAGGCAGTATGAATTTATTAATCTTAGTTTAGGTCCCAGCCTGCCTATTGATGATGATGAAATCCATTCGTGGACATCTTTGATTGATGAATACTTAGCAGATGGAGAGACTTTCATGGCGGTTGCTGTCGGCAATAACGGCGATGCTAGTAGTGAGTTTCAGCTTAATAGAGTTCAGGTCCCTTCCGATAGTGTTAATGCTATTGCAGTAGGTTCAGCTTGTTCAACGAGAGATACTTGGGGAAGAGCTTCATATAGCGCCGTTGGTCCTGGTAGAGCTCCTGGGAGGGTTAAACCGGATATCCTTGCATTTGGAGGTTCACATAATGAGTATTTCCATGTGTTCGATAATTCAGGTAACACTGATGTTATTCCTGTTCAAGGTACGAGTTTTGCCTCGCCGTATCTTTTGAGAAAGGCCTCTGGAATAAGAGCTTTGATGGGTCACAGTGTTTCTGCGATGGCGATTAAAGCTTTATTAATAAATGCAGCCCAAGCTAAGAACTATACGGAAACTGAGGTAGGTTGGGGGAAAGTACCAGATAATATTGAGTCCTTAGTTGAGTCGCCTGAGGGGGTTGCGAGAATTCTATACCAAGGAGAGTTGTTACCAGGTAAATACTTGAAAGTACCTTTACCAATGCCAGATACAGGTATTATCGGTAAGGTAAATATTAGAGCGACTTGTTGCTTTTCTACTCAAGTTGATCCACAAGACTCTTCAATGTACACAAAGGCTGGTGTGGAGATTAGCTGGTGCCCCAAAGAAGGTAAGTCGAAAGAGTCTTTCTTTAAGCAACAAAAAAGGGCTACTGAAGCTGAGCTGAGACGTGATGCCGCAAAATGGGAAACTGCATTGCACGCTAACCTAAATAAGACCGGTAGAGGCCTATATAAACCTTATTTTGAGCTCCATTACATGGCTAGAGATGGCGGCGGTACGATTAGCGGTACGAAGGCTCCAACAATAAAGTACGCCTTCGTAATTACTCTAAATGCTCCGAAACATAAAGATATTTTTAATGACATTCTTAAGGCTTACAATAATGTTTTAACAGAAATAAAGCCTAGAGTAACGATTCCACAACAGATTAGAGTGTAATGATTGGAGTTAATTTTACTCCACTGAAGTATAAAATATAGAGGCGATATGGATAAAAAAGTTGAAGAACAAATTACAAAAGCTTTCGCAAATAAGAAATATGAGTGGAGGACTATTAGAGGGATTGCAACTGAGGCTAAAGCAACTCAGGACGATGTAAGACAATACATTAAAATTCACGGTTCAGATATAGTCAAATCGTCCTCCCGAAATGAAGGAGGGGAGTCATTATATACTTTAAGGAACCTGTATCGCGAAAATGCAAGTGTAGGCTCTCGTATCTCTTCAATTTTTCGAAATCGAGGTGCTTAAATATGGAGTTTTTAAACTCAATTCAATCTTCAGTTTGGTTTGCTATGAGTGGGGCTCTTGCCATTAAGCTGTTGGAGCTTGCTGAATTACACAAAGTACCAACAGAAGAGCGTCCAGATTTTAAAGACTTGTTGTATTGGCTACCATTTTTCATTTTACCTCTCCTTGGTGGGGGGTTAGCTTTTGTATATGTTTCATCAAATACTTTGCTGAGTCCTATTCTTGCTGTAAATGTAGGTTTGTCAGCTCCACTAATGCTTAGGGCTATGGCTCAAGCCATACCTATAGACCCTCCAGTAATTAAAACTCCCCCAGATGCTTAACTCTGCTGTGAAATTAACCTTCTGAGAGAATGAAACTTTATTATTCAGTATTTGGATAGTTGTGAAGGTTTAACCTGCGCCAGTATGAAACTCTATTTTACCAGCCTTAAATTTCCAAGCCAAAACACAGGCCATTCAGCCCCGCTCAGTATGAAACTATATTGCTGGGCGACATTAAGGCGCAATATGCGCCTTTTTTTGTACTTGTAATTCTGTTAGCTTAAAAAATTACCAACATCTCTTAAGGATAAGTCGTGCGACTATTTAAGTTACTCTGCATTAGTGGTTTTTTACTTTGTACTAGTTATGTAATGGCTCAACCAGCCGCAGATGAGGCGGTTACAAATTACAGCCACCATACGCATACTATCGAATCAAGTAATCTTAATGAGCAACGCACTGTCGTTGTGCAATTACCAAAAAGCTATCAAACACATCCAAACAAAAGATATCCCGTTATTTACCGTTTAGATGGGGCCGGCAATTTACCCTTAATTAATGCTGTGCTTGAGCGCTTACAACAAAATGATCAAGCGCCAGAGGTGATTGTAGTTGCAATTGAAAGCACCAATCGACTTAGAGATTTTTATCCTACAGTGAACAAAGAACCACAAGGGCCTGTTGGCGAAGGCGGTGGCGCAGCAAAGTTTTTAGCTTTCGTAGAGCAAGAACTGATGCCTTTGGTTAATAAACAGTATCGTACTCATGATTATAGAGTTATTGCAGGCGCCTCAGCTGCGGGTGTATTTGCTCTTTACGCAATGCAAGCTGACCCTGAGTTATTTCAAGCGCACATTGCTTATAGCCCTGCGGTATGGTGGAACTATGGCGCCCCGGCTAAGAGTCTAAATACCTTTGTTACTAAAGCCAAAAGTATTAACAGCTATGTATATATGAATATCGGCGAAGAAGCTGGCATTATGCGCGAAAGATACGATGATATGCAGCAAACGATGCAAAATAGTAAGGTGCAAAATCTGCGCTTTAAGAGCGACGCCTTTGCAGGCGTTTCGCATAACCTAACCTCAGCCGCAGGGGCATTTAATGCGTATCATGGTTTATTTTTATCTAAACAGATGCCTTTGAGTGCATTGGGCGATGATGTTTCATCAATTGATGCTTATTATCAACGCTTATCACAGCAATGGGGCGAGCAAATAGCACCACCAGACCGTGCTGTTAGATTACTTGGTTACAGCTTAACGGATAACCAGCAATTTGAGCGCGCGATTGAGGTGTTTAAGTACAATATCAAAAACTATCCTAAATCAGCGTACGCCCTGTCAGCTTTGTCTTATGGCTATGAAATGCAAGGTAATACTCGTCAAGCATTAGTCAAAATTGAGGCTGCAATAGCCGTTGCCGATGACGCTTACCCTTACCTTAATTACTTAAAAGAGACAAAAACGAGGCTACAAGCACAGCTGAGTAAGAGTTAATAATATGGCCAACTTAGCAGTTGGCTTTTTAAGCGCCCCTTTAATATTGAGCAAATATCATAAACCAGTGACTGTTATCTAAAAGGTATTTAACTCACTAATTCCTACTTACCGGGCAATAAATGCGCTAAAATCGCAGGCTATTTTAGTTATGAGCCCACACCTTTTATGACCTCAACCGTAAACCCTAGCAATTTCAACGAGCTTGGTCTTATTCCTGAGCTACTTGCTCGATTATCTGATCTTGAATACACGCAACCGACACACATTCAGGCAAAAGCAATTCCGAGTATTTTGGCGGGCAGTGACTTAATTGCAGGAGCGAATACCGGTTCAGGTAAAACAGCGACATTTGCTTTGCCTATGTTGCAAAAGTGTTTTTTAGGTAAGGCAGTTAAAAAAACACAAGGCAAAGGTAACTTTGTTTCAGGGCTTATTTTAGTGCCAACGCGAGAGCTAGCTGTACAAGTAGCTGATAGCGTTAAATCATATTCTGCAAACTTTAATGGTGCGATTAAAACCGTTGCTGTATTTGGTGGTGTGTCGGTTAATACGCAAATGCAAGCATTGCGAGGCGGTGCAGATATTATCGTTGCAACTCCTGGTCGTTTACTTGATTTGATTTCAAGCAATGCCATTAAGCTTGATAAAGTAAACACCTTAGTGCTTGATGAAGCAGACCGCATGCTGAGCCTAGGTTTTACCGAAGAGCTTGCTGAGCTATTAGCGCTTATGCCCGCTAAAAAACAAACTATGCTGTTTTCTGCAACGTTCCCAGAGCAAGTTACACTATTAACCCAAAAATTGTTAAATGAGCCTGTTGAAATACAAGTTCAAAGTAAAGATGAAAGCACCCTAGTACAGCGCGTATTTATGGTAAATAAAGGTGAGAAGACCACGGTTTTAGCGCACTTGATAAAAACCCATAAATGGCGCCAAACGCTGATTTTTGTGAATGCAAAAAAAGATTGTGAGCATTTAGCAAATAAGCTTGAAAAGCGTGGCATCAATGCACAAGTATTTCACGGTGATAAAGGCCAAAGTGAGCGTACTCGCGTAATCGAAAAGTTTAAAAATGGCGAAATCGAGGTATTAATTGCCACTGATATTGCAGCCCGAGGTTTAGATATTGCTAAATTGCCTGTAGTGATTAATTTCAATTTACCGCGCAGTCCTGCCGATTACATGCACCGTATTGGCCGAAGTGGTCGCGCCGGTGAAGTAGGGTTAGCGTTATCATTGATTGATTATGAAGACTTTCATCATTTTAAAATCATCGAAAAGAAAAATAAATTTCGTTTAGAGCGTGAAGAAGTGCCTGATTATACCTTAAATAAAGCGAACCTTGATGCCGCACAAGCACTTAAAAACGACAAGCCCGTAGCTAAACCTGCGGGAACAGGTAAGAAAAAAAATAAAGCTAACCAACAAGACGATGTCTGGAGTGGCTGGAAGAAACCTTAATAGCCTTAAAATAAACCCCGCATTGCTGCGGGGCTTTTTGCTTTTTTACAAAAAGTTAAAAATTAAAAGTCAGTCGGTGCGGGTGGCACGGTGAGTGGCTTTTTCGGGTTGTCTTTTAGCTCTTTTAACAGCTCTTCTACGGCACGTTCAATCGATGGATCTTTACCTTGATAGATAAGCTCTGGGCGGTCAACAACTTTGATATCTGGGGTGACACCTTCGTTTTCGATGATCCAGTTGCCATCGTTATCTAAAATGCGGAATGTTGCCGCGATAACTTGGCCGCCATCTACAAGGCTTGGGTTACCCGAAATACCAATTAATCCACCCCAAGTACGAGTACCAATAAGCTTACCTAACCGCGCTTGGCGGAAGTAGTAAGGAATAGCGTCACCGCCAGAACTTGAGTAACCATTGATCAGCATGGCTTTTGGACCATCATGAGCAAATTGTGGTGTTTTTGTTGGCTCAACACCGCGGCGCTTCCAATAGTTAAGCGGTTTACGGGCAAGCCAGGTGATCATGTGCTCAGGAATAAAGCCGCCGCCATTGTATCGGTCATCAATAATCATGGCGTCTTTGGTGGTTTGCGGCATGTAGTTTTTGAACATGGCGCGGTTACCCTCAAACGCTGTATTGGGTAAGTGAACATAACCAATACGACCATTTGAAAGCTTATCAACGTAGGCTGCACGAGAGTTAACCCAGTCTAAATAACGCAAACCTTGCTCGCTGGCTACAGGCTTAACGGTTACTTGCCATGCACCTTTGCTGCGCGGTTTACTGTTAAGTATAAGCTCTACTTGCTCACCTTGGGTGTTCTCTAGTAATTCGTAGAAGTTAGCTACGTCTTTTACTGAGCGGCCATTTACGGCAATGATGAAGTCGCCGTTATGCGCTTTTACCCCTGTTGTGCCAAGTGGTGAGCGGAAGTCTTCATGCCAGTTTTCACCTTGGAAGATTTGCTCAATTTTTACGTATCCTGATGGATCGCTGGCAAATTTTGCACCCAATAAGCCGTGCTTTTTACGCTCTGCTTTAGGCATATCACCCGACTGCACATAAATGTGGCCTGAGTTTATTTCACCTGCGATTTCACTGAGAATGTAATCTAGGTCACTACGGTGTGAGATAGCATCAGCCATAGGTTGATACTTAGCTAAAATTGCGTCCCAATCTTGGCCGTGATGGTTTTCATCGTAGAACCAATCACGTAATGTACGCCAGCCTTCAACATACATTTGCTGCCATTCAATTTGTGGCTCAATTTTTAAGGTCATTTTACTGAGATCGAGTTTGTTCGCTGCTAGGTCTTGTTTTGCTTTTGGCTCAATTAAGCTGTAATCCTTGCCTGCATGAACAAGTAGGTGTTCACCATTACTCGAAATTGTGTAATTACTGACTCCTTCAGCCACGGTTTCAAGCTCACTATCGTGAGCTGTGCCAATCAGTTGCAAACCGCCATTAGCCAGTGTTAGCACGCCATCTTTGACTGCGGTTAAGCCACGATAATCCCCAGCTGGTGCATTAAGAGCGGTTACACGTTGCATAAAATCGCTGCTTTGCAGGGTATTTTTCGCTTTCTTGTCGTCATCTTTTTGTTTATCGCTGACGATTGCTGTTTCATCACTTTGTAGTGCGATAAGCGGTTTAATACTGTCATTTACGGCAGCGGCATAAATACGCGTCGCACGATTAAACATGTAGTCAAACTCGTAGCTGCTGAAGGCTAAGTTAAAGTCGCGCTCAGAGCTAAAATACAAATATTGACCATCAGGAGAAAACGTTGGGTTTTGCTCATTGGTCATTTCATCCGTTAAGCGAGTCACTTTCTTTTTATCAATATTGTAGTGCCACAGTGAGGCATAGCGGTTTTCATTGTTTTTCACATAAACAATGTCTTCGCTATTTGGCGACCAAGTATATTGGCGAATGCCTTCTTCATCGTAGATGCTGGTATCAATTTTGTGTTGTTTACCCGATTTTGCATCTATCCACCAGAGTGTGTGGTTCTTATCTGCAAATAATAGTTTTGAGCTATCTGGTGACCAAATCGGCGTAAAACGCCAAATAGTGCCATTGTTGGTTAGCTGTTTAGTGGCATTGTTGTCGCTGCGATCTTTTAAGTAAATTTCATATTCGCCACTTTCATCGCTCATGTAAGCAATGTAACGGCCATTTGGCGACCAACTTGCATCAATTTCGCGGCCTTTTGCTGTGTAAGATAAGTTACGTGTTGGGCCTTGTTTAACCGGTACGCTAAATAGCTCACCGCGGGCAGTAAAGAGTGCACGCTTACCATCATGAGAAATCGACATTGAGTCGATAAAGTCACTCACATTTTTTGTGTACGGCATGGCATATTGACGCACACCGGCAATATTAATGCTCAGCTTGCTGCTTTTTTGAGTTTTTGGATCAAAGCGATAAAGGTAACCACCGTTTTCATAAACAACGGCATTTGGGCCAGCTGATGGCCACAGTACGTCAAAGTCTTGATGGTTGGTTAGCTTTTTCGGCTCAGCACCTTTTTGGTATTGATACAGATTAAGGGTGTAATCACGGTCAGATACAAAGTAAATGTTGTCGCCAACCCAGGTTGGTTGCTGATCGGTAGCACGGTTACTGGTTAGTTGTTCTGAGGTATTGTTTTTTAGATCGTAAACCCAAACATCTTGTGCGCGACCGCCTCGGGTGCGTTTCCAAGTACGAAATTCACGGTCAATCGGCGTGTAAACATATTTGCTACCATCTGGCGAAAGCATACCACCGCCGGTTTCAGGAATAGCAAGAGGCTGCTCAAGGCCACCATCAGCAGGCACCCTATATGGACGACCCATACGTTTACCCCACGGTGTGCGGTTAGCACGAAATACCACATTTTTGCCATCAGGTGTCCAATCGAGAACACGATAATCAAAACCGCCGCGTGGTGGCATTGGGCCAACATCGTTGTAGTAAGTGAGTTGTTTTAAGCCAGAACCATCGCTGTTAATTACATAAATTTGGCGGCTGCCATTGTACTCGGCTGCAAACGCAATGCGTTTACCGTCAGGTGAAAACTTAGGGAAGGTTTCAAAGCCAATATGGTCGGTTAAGCGTTTGCTCTCGCCTGTTTGTGTATTAGCAATGTAAATATCGCCACCGTACACAAAGGTAACATGTTGATTATGAATATCAGGAAAACGCAGTAAACGCGTGTCTTTAGTTTCGTAAGCTGATGCCCAAGGTGCCAGTGTCGCAGCCATGGCCAGTGCCAACGTTGTTAGTTTTTTCATGGGATTACATCCTATTATGGGAACTGTAACAGCATAACAATTCGCTTAAAAATAGCGATGCAGATGCGATGAAAGCACTGTTACAAAATATGAATAAAAAAGGTTGGCAATAAATGCCAACCTTTAACCACTATGCGTTGAACGTTAAAACTTAATGTTCATGATTATGCTCGTCACTTTGCTCTGCAATACCTAGCCACGTAATTGCGCTTGGTGCGAAGGTTAATTCTAAATCACCTTCAATTTCGAGATCTTCAATATGCACTTTTAGTACGTGCTGGGCGATAGGGTCAGCAACGTAAGCAAATTCACTATTTTGTGACACAGTCATGCTGAAGCTCATGCCTTCTGGCATAGTTGTTACATCTTCTTCAGTAATATCTACTTTACCTGCAAGCTCCCAATGCATGTGGCCGTCGTGCTCATGGGCTTCAAGCACGTTTAAAAAGCCTAAGTTATCAAGTACTAAAAAGTGCTCTCCGCTTGCAGAGAATGAGTAAGATACAGCACTTGCGCCTTCATCAAGTTGCCACTCAAGCACTTCCATTTCAGCTTCGCTTGGATTGATACTAACAAGCACACCAGAAGCAATTGCAATAAAGCTTTCGTTGCCTTCATGGCCGTATAGTGTACCAATGCGTGTATCACCTAAAGCATCAATATTGACGATTTTTTCTGCATGATATTCATCGTCATGCTGGTGGGCAATTAACACACCGTCGCCACAACCAAATGCTACATAATCATGGTTTTGTGCTGCACCGTGTAAATCGGGGCAGGTTAGTTCAAATGTTTGCTCAAGCTCATATTCACCATCATGAAGATGGTAAACGCCAACTTGATCAGGCAAAACTTTAGCATTTGAAGTGCTCTCGCTATCATCGCGACGCAAGGTTGCAATTAGGTGCTCGCCACGTGGTTCTGCAACACCATGCATATTAATGTCGTACTGAATGCCAGCAAGTGTGGCGGTTTTGTTTGCAATGTCGTTATCGGTTAACACTTCAACAGAAGCAGCCGTACCTGCATCGGCATTGCCATCATAAAATACAGCCATTTGGCCGTCGTGCTTAACGATGTGAGTTGGGCGGCTACCGGTTGTTAATTCGTAGTCACTAAAAGCTGGGCTTTGTTTATAGTCGTGTAGGTGATCGCCATGATCTTCACGCCATAAGCCACTATCAATAAAGCCCAAGTAGTCTTGATTGCGATTTGCAATTACCGCATAGCGATAGCTAGGTGATACATTTAATGAACTTGAATCATGAGTCAGTGTAAACGACTCGAGTAGCGAGTTATCATCTAAGTCGAAAATATTTGCTTCGTTACTGTTGGCAGCTAACACCGCCAAGCGACCCATAGAATCAATAGCATGGTCATCACCGTGATCGTGATCATCGCCATGATCATGACCGTCGTCAGGTGTTTCAATTGGATCTTTTTCAACAATGTTTGTTTCTGCATCACCACACGCGGTGATCAAGGTGCTACTAATTGCAAGAGCGAGTAGTTTTAGTCTAAATAAGTGTGTCATATTGATTTTCCTTAATTGTAATTTTGTTTAGAAATAGCCGCGAATACCCACTGCAAAACTGCGCCCCGGACGTGGCG
Organism: Pseudoalteromonas sp. PB2-1; assembly: GCF_045040605.1. Lineage (NCBI taxonomy): Bacteria > Pseudomonadati > Pseudomonadota > Gammaproteobacteria > Alteromonadales > Pseudoalteromonadaceae > Pseudoalteromonas > Pseudoalteromonas sp. PB2-1. The sequence continues at coordinate 3,582,244 of NZ_CP090667.1, read as the reverse complement.
CGATATTCTTTAAGAACGAGCTGTGTACGCGTGCTTCTGTGTCCGTTAAATTTGTGCCTTTTAAATAAAGCGATAGGTCTTGGTTCAGTACCGATAAGTCATAAGAAATGCTGGCATCAACGAGGGTGTAGCCATCGGTTGTGGTTTCTTGTTGCGCTATGCGGTCTTGTTCTTGGTAGCGAGTTACGTGAATATTTGCTGTTAGGTTTTCGGTTTGATAGCTAAACTCAGTACCAAGACGCAGTGGAGGAGTGCGCGGTAAATCTCCGCCGTCTTTTAGACGCGCGCGTACATAATCTGAGAATAAATCGACTTTAAATTCGTCGGTTAGCTGCCAAGCAACTTGCGCTTCAAAACCATGTAAAACCACGTCGTCTGTTTTAAATAAATAAACAGGTAGTTCAGATGAATGATCGTGCTCATCTTCGTGGTTGTGTTCGTCACCATGGTCGTGATCATGACCGCTTTCAGCGTATAGGCCTGTGTTGATCTGGTAATAATAGTTATCTACTTGGTTATAGAAAGCATTGAAGATAAAGCCAATATCGCCCTCGGTTTTACGAAATGTAAGGTCGATATTATTTGCAGTTTCTAAATCGATAGCTTTGTTTGAAAGTTCAAAATGACCATCATGAGTATCGAATAGTGCGCCAACTTCATAGGTTTCTGTACCTATGTGTGGACCGAAAGATAAAAGCTCAGAAGCAGAGGGAGCACGCTCAGAACGCGATACCGATAAACCAAGGTTATAACCCGGGGTAAAATCCCATACTACACCTGTTGATAAGCTGACCGGTGTAAACTCTTGGGCGACATCAAATACACGTGTGTAGTTTGATTCTTCGTGGTCATGGCCGTGCTCGTGCTCATCGCCGTCTTCATCATGAGCATGGGCGTCGATTTCTGGTAAAAGCACATTGTTAGCATCAATAGTGACTCGTTCAACACGGCCACCTAATTGCACTAAAAAATCACCAAAGTGCTTTTCTTCCATCATTGCAAAAGCAATACTTTCAGTAACAGAAGGAGGGGTGAAGGCTTCAGAGCCCTGTGCTTCTACATCACTTTTTTTATAATGAAAGCTGATGCCACCATTCCACTCATCAAATTGACTATGCAGAATGTCAACGCGCAGCTCATTGGTTTCGTTTTTGAAGGTTGTACCGACTGCACCGTGTTCGATTTCAGCGTGTTCGTAGTCTGTGTGGCCTGCACGTAAGTTAATTTTGCTTAGCCATTCACTGTCGATATTGTATTCGCCAAGTAATTGCACTTTGGTTTGGTCAAGATCAGCAAATACGGCTTCTTCTTCGCTGTGTTCCTCTTCGTGGTCATGCTCTTCTTCACCATGAGTATGGCCTGGAATACCGTATTGGCGGTTAAATTGCTCAACCGCAACGCCAATGTAGCCTTGTTCGAATAAGTAGCTGGTACCAAGCGTGAAGCCGTCAGAGTCTTCGTTACTGTTAGCTACGATATCATCATCATTGTGCTCAATATCTTCAATATTTGCAGCGACAGGTACACGGTAGTCATCAGACTCTCGCCAAAAAGCATCAGCATAAAAGGCAAATGAGTCAGTACCAGTAGTGGCATTAAATGAAGCTGTTTTTTGTTCATCAATTGAGTTGTGTTCTAAATTCCATTCACCACGGGTTGTGCTGTCAGTTGGCACTCTGCTATCAACCACGTTGACCACACCACCAATTGCGCCGCTGCCATAAAAAAGCGTGGCAGGACCACGTAATACTTCAATTTGCTGCGCCGTTGATGCTTCAGATGCAACTGAGTGATCAGGACCGACGCGTGATACATCACTTACATCTAGGCCATTTTGTGTGATTAAAACACGTGGGCCGCTTAAACCACGGATCACAGGGGTACTGGCAACTTTGGCATGGAAGTTTGTGTTAACGCCGGGTAGTTTTTCAAGGCTATCACCAAGCGTTGATGCTTGTTGGCGTCTTAATTGCTCGCCAGATAACACACTAACTGGTGAAGCAGATTCCATTGCCGACATATGAATCGGTGTTGCTTCAATATCAATAACTTCAATGGGTGAACGTTTTAGATTAAACGTTGCGCTGTGGTCTTGGTCATTGGCAAGTGTGATATCTCGGTGCAAGTGAGCGTAACCTGGGGCTGAAATATGTAGCTCTTTTAAGCCGTTATTTAACCCGCTGATTTCAAACTCGCCTTTGTCGTTAGTTGTTACTTTTTGATCAGACCCTTCAAGGTCAACAGTGGCATTAGCAACCGCTTTACCTTGGCTATTTAACACAACGCCTTTGATTGATTGCGCCAAGACACTGGCTGGTAATAACGCTGCTATGACGACAGCGACTCTTGAGATGTTATTCATTATGCATCACTCTTTGGTATGTTATAATGTATCAATTGTGCTTTAATTGTTATAATGTATCAAGTATGAATCGACGAATGAGTTTTATTCTTTTTTGTAACAGTATGTTGATAGCGAGGTAATGAAGTGGTTGGGGTGATCAAAGCAGCAAAATTAGCAGTGATATGCTTGATGGTTGGATGTATTTTTTCAGCTCAAGGGCATCAACACCATCATCATTCACATGGTGAGGGAGTGCTTTTTGTGGTTCATGACCAAGGTAAGTGGCAAGTTAAGTTCATTTTGCCGGCTGGAGATATTTTTGGCTTTGAGCATCAGCCCGAAACCGCTGAGCAAAAGCAAATTATCAAACAAACATTAGCCCAGTTAGCAAATTCAGAGCAGTTAGTGACATTTAACGGCGAATGTAAGCTTATTCATGCAAATTTTGAAAACCCATTTGCACAACGCACACATCATTCACATAACGATCTTGAAGTTGAGTACTCGTTTAGCTGTGATAAACCGGTCTCTAAAGTCACAGTCACTTTATTTGGCTGGGCCAAAACGATATCTGTTATTGAAGCACAGTGGATCACAAAACAAGCACAAGGAATTGAAGAGCTGACGGCAACTAAACCTTATATTGAGTGGCTGCTATGAATAAGCAGCGATTAACCAGCACACTTAATAAAGCAAAGCAGGTATGTCTTGAACATGGCAGAAAATTCACCATTCAACGCAAGCAGATACTGCAAATATTGCTAACCACTGACGTGCCGCTATCAGCCTATGAACTGGTCAGTTGCTACAAGCTGCGCACAAGCTCGAGTGTCTCTGTTATGTCTGTTTATCGCATCTTGCGCTTTTTAGAATCGGTAAACCTTGTTCGCAGGCTTAATAGTGCTAATAAATACATCGCTTACGATGTTAGCAGTGAGCGTTGCAAAGATGATCTTTCTTTGTTTTTAATTTGTCGCCATTGCCAAAAGGTTCAAACACTTGCTGTTTCACAGAGCGATGTTGCAACGCTATTCCCTCATTTTGCTGAGGTGGGTTTTACCTCACAAACAACGCAATTTGAAATGCTGGGAGTATGCAATGAGTGCCAAGCAAAAATTGCTTGATACGTTTTTATTATTCATGTGTTCTATTTTGTAGGAATTATTCAGTGAAATTACAATTAATGACGGATAAGTTTGCTATCGGGTTATCAGCTATGTGTGCTATTCACTGCTTAGCTGTGCCTGTGTTACTCGTGTTATTACCGAGCACTGCTGTGCTTGGTTTAGGTAACGAACAATTTCATTTTTGGATGCTTGTCGCGGTACTTCCTAGTAGCTTACTTGCATTAGTTCTGGGTTGCAAAAAGCATAAAAAGTATCGGTTTTTTATGTTTGGTGTGGTTGGGCTCTTACTGCTCGTGATAGCCGTTTATTTTGGTGCAGGAAGACTAGGAGAAGTTGGTGAAACGGCTTTAACAATATTAGGATCAAGTTTTATTATTTTAGGTCACTGGCTTAACTTTCGTTCATGCAAAACAATAGACGGTAAACATCAATCATGCCAGCAGACTGTTTGAGTAAGAGGTGATACCGGCCACATGTCTTTTGACCGGTATTGGTTTCGCTTATTTGTAGAAAACTTCTACAGTCCCTTTTACTTTTAATAGTAAAGGTTGGCCGCGGCGATCAAGCGCTTTTGGAGAAGCGATTTTGATCCAACCTTCGCTGATATTATATTCTTCAACGTCAAAACGCTCTTTGCCGTTAAGTTTTACACCAATTTCATGCTCGAATACTTCTTCTACGTAGAACTTGCTACGAGGGTTAATCGATAATTGATTTGGTAACTCAGGTTTATTTGTATCTGTCATGATTGCAATACTGTATTGAATAAATTGTGCGCCATTGTAGGCAATACCAAGCATGGGCTCAAGTAAGAACAGTGCAAATTTGTTTTGTGCTGAGGTTTGAACCTACGATAGTGTTGTTATTGAGTGTATTTTAATTCGCAGCATTCTTTCAAAACTCAATACTTTTGCGGTAGCTACACTAAAATAAGTAGCCATAAAATAGAAATTTAATGATTTGTTATACTATATCAAACATGCATATTGTGTTATTTTATAACAAATCATTTTAATCAATATTTTCAGCCAATCAATTTATGAAGTACTCAACTCTTTTTCTTGCCTTAGCAGCGGCGTTTGCTGCGAATACACATGCTACTAATAGCGATATCGAAACAATCACGATTGAGCACAAGCAAGCTTTTCGTGGCGACATTCCAACGAAAGATTTACCACAGTCAATCACTACTTTAAGCAAAGATATGATGATTGATAACGGCATCACTAAATTTCGTGATGCACTGGATTTTTCTGCCAGTATTAGCCGTAAAAATAATGGTGGGGCGCTGTGGGATAGCTATTCAATCCGTGGTTTGTCGGGTAATGAGAATATGCCATCAGGCTACTTAATCAATGGCTTTAGTGGTGGTAAAGGATTTGCTGGCCCTCGTGATGTATCAAACATTGAATATATTGAAGTATTAAAAGGGCCTGGCTCTGCGTTGTATGGTCGCTCAGAGCCCGGTGGTACAGTAAACATTATTACTAAGAAGCCACAGTTTTATCAACAAGGTCAAATTCAAGCAGAGTTGGGTAGTGATGACCACAAACGTATTCAAGGTGATTACACCAATGGCCTGACTGATGATTTAGCGTTTCGCATCAATGGTGCTTGGCAAGACAGCGATAGCTTTAGAGATCATGTGCATCACGACAAACTCGTGATTACACCTTCGCTTTATTATCAAATTAATGACAAGTCATCGCTGACGTATGAATTTGAATATGTTGATCAGCAGCAAATGTATGACCGTGGTATTGTGGTGTTAAATGATGACTTTGATACCGTGCCAGAGTCGCGATTCTTAGGAAATCCTAATGATGCACCTACAAAGGTACACTCTCGAGGTCATCAAATTAACTATAACTACGATTTTAATCGTCAGTGGTCATTGCTGGCAGGGGCTAACTATCGTGCTGCAACGCTAACAGGGCAGTCTTCAGATGCGGAACTATCACCATCTCGTCAGTCATTGTTTGATGATGGCAGAACCTTAACTCGTCAACATCGTTACCGTGATTATGAGTCTGAAGATATCTCTGTACGTTTTGAATTAAGCGGTCACTTTGATATTGCAGGTATTACTAATCACGTACTCATAGGTGCTGATGCGTATGATTATGAGCTACGTACGGGGTTATATCGTTACCGTGGTGGCTATGGCACTTACACGATTGATATTCATGAACCTGATTACAGCACAGGTGAAGGTCCTGAAATGAGTATGCAATACGAGAATAACGAAAAGCAAAATGCGTATGGTATCTATGTGCAAGATCAACTTGATCTAACCGATTACTTGAAAGTGATGTTAGGCCTGCGTTTTGATGAAATTGAGCAAGATATTTTTGAAACTAAGTCAGGTGTTGCATCAAACAGTAAAGAGAACCGCATTAGTCCTCGCTTTGGGGTTGTATATACAATTAATGACGATATTAATGTTTACTCAAGCTACTCCGAAGGGTTCTTACCACTAAGCGGTACTGACGCCGAAGGTAAGCCATTTGGTTTTGAAGAAAGTGACTCGTTTGAAGTAGGTGTTAAGTTTAGTTATGCCAATATCAGCGGTACCCTTGCTTACTTTGATGCAAGTAAGAGCAACATGCTGGTGGCGGACCCTGTCAATGTAGGTTATTCAACGCCTGTTGGTAAAGCAAATAGCACAGGTTTTGAGTTAGACCTAACAGGCTCACTGGGCGATAACACTGAGTACAACCTATCTTATGCGTATGTTGATGCCGAGACTGCAACAGACAGCCTAAATGTTGATTGGCTCGTGCCAATTCCTAAAGGCAGCCCACTTGTGAACGTACCAAAGAATAATCTTTCGATTGGTTTAAATCATGACTTAAACGTATTTGCACAAGCAATAAAGATTGGTGGTCATTATCAATATGTGTCTGACCGTTTAGGCGACCCTGCTGATTTAACCTTCCGTTTGCCGAGTTATCAAACTGTTGGGTTATTCGCTAAATGGCGAGCGACTGAACGTACTACGGTATCACTGAATGTTGATAACGTGTTTGATGAAGAATATATTGCAAGCTCATACAATGCATTGTGGGCATATCCTGGTGCACCGACGCAATTTAAATTGGCTGTGAGCTATGACTTCTGAGCAAATTAAAAGCCGTATTCATAGTATCGACATCATGCGTGGCGTCGTTATTCTGCTGATGTTACTTGATCATGTGCGAGAGCGGTTTTTCTTGCATATGCAGGTGACCGATCCTATGGTGGTTGATACCACTTCGCCAGGGCTCTTTTGGAGCCGCTTTGCCGCACATTTTTGTGCGCCAACCTTTATCTTTTTAACCGGTTTGTCGGCGTGGCTTTACAGTCACCCTGCAAGTGGTGTAGCCCGCTCAGCGCAAAGCTTTTTGGTTAAGCGAGGGTTGTTTTTAATCGCCCTAGAAGTGACTCTCATTTGTTTTTCGTGGATGGGTTACTACCACACTATTTGGTTGCAAGTGATGTGGGCCATTGGTTTATGCATGTTGGTTTTAGCGTTATTGATAAAACTGCCGCGCAATGTATTGTTAGTACTTGGTTTGGCTATTGTGTTTGGTCATAACTTACTCACCCCAATCAGTTTTACACCTGATGAGTTTGGCTACTCGCTGTGGACGATTTTGCATGACCGGGGCTATCTATCACAAGGTGGTTTAATCGACGTAAAAATTAGCTACCCTGTATTGCCGTGGATTGGTGTGATTTTACTGGGTTATTGCGCAGGGCCACTATATGCACGTACGCAAACAGCGCAGTCGCGTAAACGAGCACTGCTGCTGTTAGCACTATTATGTGTAGGCTTATTTGCTGTGTTGCGTGGTTTGAATATTTATGGTGAAACCTTACCTTGGCAAGCCTTTAGCACGACAACAGAAACTATGATGTCGGTATTTAATGTCACTAAATACCCTCCATCACTGAGCTTTTTGCTTATCACTTTAGCTGGCATGTTTGTTGGTTTATGGTTATTTGAAAGACCGCTTAATCGCTTTACTAATGCGCTACGTGTGTATGGTTCTGTACCCATGTTCTTTTATATTTTACACCTCTATGTATTACTAGTGATGTACCAATTAGGCATGCAGGTGTGGGGGGCAAACCAAGGGCAGTATTTAGGTGTCAGTGATATTTCAGGTATTTGGTTGATCACTATCGTATTAGCCGTTGGGCTTTATTGGCCAACTAAGAAGTTTAGTGAATATAAGCGTAAGGCTAACAAACCTTGGCTTAAGTATTTATAAGCTTTAGAAATGCCGACTGCCTATGCGTGTCGGCATTTTTTAGGAACCGCCGATTAAAACTGTTCAAGGTAAAGGTTGCCAAAAGGTTGCTTTAAGGTAAAATTATAGTTAAATTAATATTAAATTCGTATTTTTAATACTTCTTCACTACTGTATGTTATTTGTACCACTTTTGGTAGAAAAATAAGGATAGTAAAATGAAAAAAGTATTAACATCAATAGGATTACTCGCCGCTAGTGTTTTTTCAGTTCATGCAAGCGCAGATACAATGGAATGTTATGTCGATACGCAAGCATATGATCAATACACACCAAATCGTTGTTTTGCACTCGTGTATGGTCAAACATATGCAACAGCAGTGTTTCGTGTAGTAGGAGATGGTTCAGCGATTGATAGTGTAATTTGGTCTAATGGTGCATCATCGTGTGGAACATCAGGTACGTCTTGTTCATACCAAATCCGAGCGTTTCGACCAAGCAAAGCGGAAGCGACAATTCTGTATGCAGATGGCCGTTGGAGCAAAGTGTCAGCGACAGCTTCTTTTGAAGATGGTCGTTAAAACTTAAAGCTTACTGATCGATTCAATAGGCTGGTTTGTACCAGCCTATTTAGTATTCACTTATACAATAAAGCGTTTATTAAGTTGCCTTATCAGTCACTTTTTGCGATATTATTTATAATATAATATTAACAGGAAGCTAAAAGATGACTCTGCCTAGTTCTCAATCTGCAAATGCTATTCGCATACTTGCTGTCGATGCCGTTCAACAAGCCAACTCTGGCCATCCAGGTGCGCCTATGGGTATGGCTGATATTGCAGCGGTATTGTGGCAAAACTTTCACCGCCATAACCCATTAAACCCAGACTGGTCTAACCGTGATCGCTTTGTGTTATCAAATGGCCATGGTTCAATGCTTCAATATGCATTGTTACACCTAAGTGGTTACGACGTAAGCATCGAAGATATTAAGCAATTCCGTCAGCTTCACTCTAAAACACCAGGTCACCCAGAATATGGTTACACACCGGGTGTTGAAACAACGACAGGCCCACTAGGTTCGGGGATTGCTAACGCAGTAGGTATGGCCATCGCTGAAAAAACTTTAGCAGCGCAATTCAATAAGCCAAAGTTTGATATTGTTGATCACTTCACTTACTGCTTTATGGGTGACGGCTGCTTAATGGAAGGTATCTCGCACGAAGCATGTTCGCTGGCAGGTACGTTAGGCCTAGGCAAGCTAATCGTATTTTGGGATGACAATGGCATCTCGATCGATGGTGAAGTAGAAGGTTGGTTCACCGACGATACACCTGCACGTTTTGAATCTTACGGTTGGCAAGTTATCCGTGATGTTGATGGTCACGATATGAATGCAATTGCAGGTGCAATCGAAGCAGCACAAGGCAACACTACGCAACCAACACTCATCTGCTGTAAAACAGTGATTGGTTTTGGTTCGCCAAATAAATCAGGTAGCCACGACTGTCACGGCGCACCACTGGGTCACGACGAAATTGCCGCAGTACGTGAGCAGCTAAACTGGCCACACCCAGCATTTGAAGTTCCACAAGAGGTTTATAATGAGTGGAATACCCAAGCGAAAGGGCAAGAGCTTGAAGGTGCATGGCAGCAAACGTTTGCCGCTTATAGCAAAGCACACCCTGAACTTGCAAAAGAATATACACGCCGTGTTCTTGAAAAAGCATTACCAGCTAACTTCGCAGAATTAGCTGATGAGTACATTGCTAAATGCCAAGCTGACATGCAAAACATTGCGACGCGTAAAGCATCTCAAAATGCGATCACTTTCTTTGCAAAGCAGCTCCCTGAACTAATGGGTGGCTCTGCCGACCTTGCCGGTTCTAACTTAACCTTATGGCCAGAAGCAAAAGGTTTACAAGATGCTGCTGATGGTAACTACGTATTTTATGGCGTACGTGAGTTTGGTATGAGCGCAATCATGAATGGTATTGCATTACATGGTGGCTTTATTCCATTTGGCGCAACCTTCTTGATGTTTATGGAATACGCACGTAATGCAGTACGTATGGCCGCATTAATGAAAGCGCAAAGCATCTTTGTGTATACCCATGACTCAATCGGTCAAGGTGAAGATGGTCCAACTCACCAACCAATCGAGCAAATTGCTAACCTTCGTATGACACCGAATATGACTGCATGGCGTCCGTGTGATGAAACCGAAACAGCGGTAGCTTGGCGTCAAGCGTTATTAAAAGAAACAGGCCCAAGCTCACTCATTTTCAGCCGCCAAGGCACGAAAGCGATGGCGCGCGATGCACAGCAAGTTGCTGACATTGCAAAAGGGGGTTATGTACTTGTTGATAGCGAACAAGCTGCAGAGCTTATTCTAATTGCAACGGGTTCTGAGGTTGAGCTCGCAGTGAATGCCGCTGCTGAATTAGCAGCACAAGGCAAGCAAGTTCGCGTGGTATCTATGCCATCAACGAATCAGTTTGATAGCCAAGACAAAGCATATCGTCAAAGCGTGCTACCAACGGGTACACCAAAGATTGCTGTTGAAGCTGCACACCGTGACTTCTGGTTCAAGTATGTTGGCCAAGATGGTGATGTACTCGGTATGGAGACATTTGGTGAATCAGCGCCAGGCGCAGTATTGCTTGAGCACTTTGGTTTCACAGTGGCAAACCTAGTTGCAAAAGCAAACGCATTACTTGCTGAATAATGTAAGGTGCAAAAAATTATCGTAATCGCAACACGATAAGCCTGCTTTTACTAAAAGGTAGGCAATAAAAAAGCCCGCAAACCAAAGTTTGCGGGCTTTTTGCTGCTTAAACAATTGGTTTAAACTAATTCGCTTAAGATTGACTCTAGTTTCTCTTGGTCAATGGCGAACTGACGAATACCTTGGCTTAGTTTTTCAGTTGCCATGGCATCTTCATTCATTTCCCAGCGGAAAGCCTGCTCAGTCATTGCTGCTGGCGCGTCTGCTTTTTCTGTTGCTGGTAATAGTTTTTGAGTTAATGGTGCGTCAGTTGCAGCGAGTTCAGCAAGTAGCTTCGGGCTGATAGTTAAGCGGTCACACCCTGCTAATTCTTGGATTTCACCGATGTTACGGAAGCTCGCGCCCATTACAATCGTGTCGTAGCCGTGCTTTTTGAAGTAGTTGTAGATATGCGTGACTGACTTAACGCCCGGATCGTTAGCACCGTCGAAATCAGCGCTTGCATCTTGTGCTTTGTACCAATCAAGAATACGGCCAACGAATGGTGAGATAAGGTAGGCACCCACTTCGGCACAAGCACGTGCTTGAGCAAATGCAAATACCAGTGTTAGGTTACAACGAATACCTTGTGCTTCAAGTACTTTAGCCGCTTGAATACCTTCCCATGTTGAAGCAATTTTAATTAATACGCGCGATGTGTCGATGCCTTGCTCTTTATATAAAGCAACAAGATCAAGTGCTTTATCAATGGTTGCTTGGGTATCAAATGATAAACGCGCATCAACTTCAGTAGACACTAAACCTGGTACTTGCTCCATTAATTTAGAGCCAATTAATACCGCTAGTTTGTCAGCTGCTTTTGTTACAACTTCAGCTGCGTCACTGCTTTGTGCTTTTGCCCATGATACGGCTTCTACAGCAAGTGGGCGATATTTCTCAATTTGAATCGCATTTAAGATGAGTGATGGGTTTGTTGTTGCATCTTGCGGTTTATATTCGTTGATGGCTTCAAAATCACCCGTGTCAGCAACAACGGTTGTCACTGCTTTAAGTTGTTCTAGTTGGTTAGACATAATTATCCCATTCTTATCATACAAAAGTTAATGTTATGGCTTTAACCTATTATTTGTGCTGAAAAAACAATCTAATCTTCCAGAAAAACTGCGCAATAAATCGCCCGCCAGCAGCAAATAATCCTGTTAATAATATTTTTATAATACCTTTACAATCTGGTATTGTTGATATTATCATACAAATGAAGATAATGACTAACAATGTTAGTAAGCAATTAGTGAAAGGTAATTATGTCTCGTTATACGTTGGGATTAGACTACGGGTCAGACTCGGTAAGAGCATTACTCGTTGATGTTGCGACTGGTGAAGAACTTGCCAGCCATTTAGTAAACTACCCGCGCTGGGCACAAGGTTTATATTGTGACCCAAGTAAGGATCAGTTTCGTCAGCATCCACAAGACTATATTGATAGCCTTATAGAAGTAGTGAATGGTCTTTGGTCACAAGTTCCAGCAGGTACCGCAGACAACGTAGTGGGTATGAGCTTTGATACGACAGGCTCAACGCCTGTGGCGATTAATAGTCAAGGTACACCACTGGCATTGACTGAAGAATTTGCAGAAAACCCAAATGCAATGTTCATTCTGTGGAAAGACCATACGTCTATTAAAGAAGCAAATGAAATCACGTGCGCTGCAACTAACAACGATGTGAACTACCTGTCACACATGGGCGGTATCTACTCTTCTGAGTGGTACTGGGCCAAAGCATTACATATTTTCCGCGTTGATAGCAGTGTTAAAGCAGCCACTTATTCATGGGTTGAGCATTGCGATTGGATGACCGCGCTCATGTGCGGCACAACACACCCTGAAGCATTAAAGCTAGGGCGTTGTGCAACGGGCCACAAACAAATGTGGAACGAGCAGTGGGGCGGTTTCCCACCAAACAGCTTTTTCAGCAATATCGATCCACTATTAGATGGTGTTGTTGATACGCTAAATGCAACCACAGAGCCAAGCGACCAAGTTGCGGGCAACTTAACTGCTGAGTGGGCCGAGAAGCTTGGTTTACCACAAGGCATTGTTGTTGGTTACGGTGCATTTGATTGTCACATGGGGGCAGTAGCAGCCAATGTTCGCCCTGGTATGCTAACCAAAGTAATGGGTACCTCAACGTGTGACATCACAGTAACGTCTCAAGAGCAGCTAGGTGATACTTGCGTTAAGGGTATTTGTGGTCAAGTTGATGGCTCAGTGATCCCTGGGTTAATTGGCTTAGAAGCGGGTCAATCTGCATTTGGTGATTTATACGCATGGTTCAAGAACTTAGTACTTTGGCCAACTCGCCAACTTACAAATCTATCTGACGCTGAGCAAGCGTTCGTTAACAAGCTAGAAGACTCAATCTTAGTTGATTTATCAAAAGCTGCGGCAGCACTGCCTGTATCAAGCAGCGACGTAACTGCGCTTGATTGGGTAAATGGTCGTCGTACGCCAGATGCTGACCAAAGCGTTGCCATGGCATTAACAGGCTTAAAGATGGGCACTGATGCACCTAAGTTCTTCAAAGCGCTTGTTGAAGCAACTGCCTTTGGCGCACGTGCTATCACTGAGCGCTTTCGTAGCGAAGGTGTACCAATCGAGTCAGTGGTTGTTATCGGCGGTATTTCTAAAAAATCAGACTACGTAATGCAAACCTGTGCTGATGTTTGGAACTGTCCAATCGACGTTTTAGAAAGTGAGCAAAGCTGTGCATTGGGTGCGGCAATTATGGCTGCGGTTGCTGCGGGTGAGCACGCAACAGTGGCAGATGCTCAAAAAGTGATGGCGTCGTCTGTATGTCATCAGTACTTACCAAACCCTGAGCGCGTTGCTGTGTATGACGAGCTTTATGCCAACTACCAAGCACTTGCAAGCTATGTAAACGGAGACAAAGCATGAGTTTTACAGAACTAAAACGTGAAGTTTATGAAGCGAACATGGAGCTTCAGCGTCGTGGCTTAGTGATTTATACCTTTGGTAACGTATCGCAAATCGACCGCGACAAAGGCGTGATTGCGATTAAACCAAGTGGTGTATCGTACGACCAAATGAAAGCCGATGACATGGTAATCGTCGACCTTGAAAACAACATTGTTGAAGGGTCTATGCGTCCGTCTTCTGACACTAAAACGCATGTTCATTTATATCGCCACTTCGATGCAATTGGTGGTGTAACACACACGCATTCGACCTATGCAACTGCATGGGCGCAAGCAAAACAAAGCATTCCTTGCCTTGGCACAACTCACGCTGACTATGTACACGGTGACATCACCTGTACGCGTGAGCTAACCGATGAGCAAGTGAATGGCGATTATGAATTAGAAACCGGTATTCAAATTACTGATGCGTATCAAGACCGCGATCCGAAAGCTGCACCTATGGTGATTGTTGCGGGTCATGCGCCTTTCACGTGGGGTAAAGATGCCGCTCAGTCTGTATACCATGCCGCACTACTCGAAGAGATTGCACGCATGGCGTATTTAACACGCACTTTAGATCCACACGCAGCTGAACTTAAAAAAGCAGTGATGGATAAACATTATCTACGTAAGCACGGTAAAAACGCGTATTACGGTCAGAGCAAATAGCAAGAATTTAGAGGATTATTAACATGACGACGATGACGAAAGAAGTCTGGTTTGTTACCGGCTCACAACATCTTTATGGTCCTAAGGTGTTAGAAACGGTTGCCAAAGACAGCGAAGCAATTGTAGCGGGCTTAAACAGCGAAGCGAACCTACCAGTAAACTTGGTATGTAAGCCTACCGTTAAGTCACCTGAAGAAATTCACGCTGTTTGCCAAGCGGCAAATACGGATCCTAACTGTGTTGGTTTAGTATTATGGATGCACACTTTCTCTCCTGCGAAAATGTGGATTGCTGGCCTAAGCGAATTACGTAAGCCTTGGTTACACCTTCATACTCAGTTCAATGCAGCCCTTCCTTGGTTTGACATCAACATGAATTACATGAATACGCACCAAAGTGCACACGGTGACCGTGAGTTCGGTTTCATCGGTACTGTCATGCGTAAAGAGCGTAAAGTTGTTGCGGGTCACTGGCAACGTGCTGATGTACAACAGCAGTTAGATGACTGGTGTCGTGCGGCGAAAGGTTGGGCAGAAAGCCAAACACTTAAAGTTGCGCGTTTTGGCGACAACATGCGTCAAGTTGCGGTGACTGAAGGTAACAAAGTTTCAGCACAAATTACCTTTGGTTATGAAGTACATGCGTTTGGTGTCGCTGAGCTTGTAAAAGTGGTTGATACTATCACTGAAGAAGAAGTTGATGCGCAATTAGAGCTTTATAAGCAAGACTACGTAATTGCTGACGAAACGCTACAAGACGATTACGCAGTGAAAATGCTACGCAACGAAGCACGCTTAGAGCTTGGTATGGAGCGTTTCTTAGAGAAAGGCGGCTTTAAAGCATTCACAAACTGTTTTGAAGACTTATCAGGTCTTTCTGGTCTTCCAGGTCTTGCTACACAACGCCTAATGTCGAAAGGCTATGGTTACGGTGGTGAGGGTGACTGGAAAACAGCTGCTATGGTTCGCATTATGAAAGTAATGGGTGAAGGCCGTGACGGTGGTTGTTCATTCATGGAAGATTACACTTACAACATGGGTGAGACTGACCAAGTACTTGGCGCGCACATGTTAGAAGTGTGTCCTTCAATTGCAGCACAAAAACCACGTCTTGAAGTTCACCAACACACGATCGGTGTGAAATGTGATGTAGGTCGTTTATTGTTTACTGCAAAACCGGGTGCTGCAATCAACGTATCACCAATTGATATGGGTAACCGTTTCCGTATCTTAATCAACGAAGTAGACACAGTGGCTCCGCCAGCTGATTTACCTCACTTACCTGTTGCTTCAGCGCTTTGGGAACCAAAACCAAATCTATCTGTAGCATCAGCTGCATGGATCCACGCCGGTGGTGCACACCACACTGCATACAGCCAAGCAGTAACAACCGATATGATTATCGATTTTGCTGAAATGGCTGGCGTTGAAACGATGATCATCGATAACGATACGACGATCCGTGGTTTCAAAACAGAGCTTCGTCATAACGCAGCTTACTACATGCTTAAACGTGGCCTGTAAGAATTAGTACTTTATGTACTAGAACGTGCTGTGTGAGCACGTTCCCCCCAAATTTTGTTGTCGATTAAGCCAGTGATGAGCCATGCTCTTCGCTGGCTTATGCTATTGTGAAGCGAAACTTTTTAGGAGTAGATATGATCGATTTAAGCGCCTACCAAGGCATTATTTTTGATATGGATGGCACCTTAATTGACTCAATGGGCAGTCACTTACAGGCATGGCAGAAAGCTTGCGAAGCCTATGGGTATCCATTCGATTACGACTACATGTACAGCTTGGGCGGCATTCCGACCGTTAAAACAATTGAAATGCTTAATGAAAAATTTGGCTTAGATCATGACCCTCTAGTTGTGGCAAAAGATAAACATCAGTTTTGGGTCGATTTACAGCACCAACCGCTAGTGATTGACGAAACCGTCGCAGTACTTGAAAAGTACCATGGTGTATTACCGATTGGGGTTGGTACAGGTGCTGATCGCGAACATGCAATTGATCACCTAACTGATACCAATTTAATAAATAAAATTGGTGCCTTAGTGACTGCCAGTGATGTAAGTAAAGGCAAGCCAAACCCAGAAACATTCTTAAAAGTGGCAGAGCAATTAGGTGTTAAGCCAAGCCTGTGTGGTCTTTGAAGACACGCAAATTGGCTATCAAGCCGCGAAAAGTGCGGGAATGGATTGCATCATGGTGAAAGACGGAAAAATCCAACTTTAGCGATTAAAGTTGCAATGACACCCTTATTTGTATTATAAAACTATAAATACAATTACAAAAAGGTTATTCATATGTCATTGCAATGTGTTTTCCAAGGTTTAAAAACAACTCATCAAACAGCCAGTTCGAACACGAAAAAGTCGCGCGGGCTTTATGCATTGTTGGTGACATGCGGGATTGCCCTTACACCAGCGTGTGCTCATCAAGGAGATAACATGACGACTTCCCCTTCAGCATCAATGACGGCTTATGGCGTACTTGCTGATCAAACGCCAGTTAATCAAGTAACGCTGACTAACAGCAATGGTATTAGCGTTGATGTGATCAACTACGGCGGTATTATCACGCGTATTGAAACACCTGATGCAAAAGGCGAAATGGGTAATATTGTACTGGGTTTAGATAACCTAGAAGCGTACACAAAAGCAACGACTTACTACGGTGCCATCATCGGTCGCTTTGGTAACCGTATCGCAAACGGTAAATTCACGTTAAATGGCACTGAATACCAATTAGCAACCAACGATGGTGACAACCATTTACATGGTGGTGTGCAAGGTTTCGATAAAAAAGTGTGGAACATGACACCGTTCACGACACAAAATAGCGCAGGTGTTACCTTAAGCTTAGTGAGCCCAGATGGTGACCAAGGTTATCCAGGTGAAGTAACCACTGAAGTGACTTACACGCTAACGAACAACAACACGCTAGATATGCAGTTTATTGCCACAACAAGCAAGCCTACCATTATCAATATGACGCAACACAGCTACTTTAACCTAGCGGGTAAAGGCGACATTCTTGATCACCAAATGCAAATTAACGCAAAAGCAATTACCCCTGTCGATGGCGGCTTGATCCCAACGGGTGAGTTGATGGATGTGGCAGGCACACCGTTTGACTTCCGTACAGCTAAAGCAATTGGTCAAGATATCAAAGCAAGCAACGAACAGCTCAAACTTGGCAAAGGGTATGACCATAACTTTGTGCTTAAAGACACGCCAAGCAATGAGCTTATTGAAGCAGCGACGGTTTACGAAGCAAACTCTGGCCGTACGTTAACAGTTTACACAGAAGAGCCTGCGGTACAGTTTTATTCAGGTAACTTCTTAGACGGTAGTACCAAGCAAGCGTCTGGCTTAGTGCATAATTTTAGAAGTGGTTTTTGTTTAGAGCCACAGCATTTCCCTGATGCACCCAACCAGCCAACGTTCCCAAGCACAACTTTACTGCCGGGTGACGTGTATTCAACACGCATTGTGTACGAATTTGGTACAAAATAAAGGAACACAAACGTGAAAACAACAAAGCTTAAAAACGCAATGCAAAAGGCTGGTTTAGCTAGCCTATTTGCCTTGTCGTTTAGCGCTCTGACGGGCTGTCAGACTACGGCTGAAGACAACACAGCCAAAGCAGATGTCGCAGCCACAGCAAAAGCGCCAATTCAAGATGATGGTATTTTTACCAACCCACTTTTTCCTAATGGTGCCGATCCATGGCTTGAGTATTGGGATGGTAACTATTACCTAACCACAACAACATGGACATCTGAGTTAGTGATGCGTAAATCACCAACATTAGCGGGCCTTGCTGATGCAACACCTATCAATGTTTGGTCTGATTCAAACCCTGAACGTTGTTGTAACTTCTGGGCGTTTGAATTCCATCGTCTAAAAGGGCCAAACGGCTACCGTTGGTACATGATGTACACAGCTGGTACTGATGGCACTTTAGATAACCAACACTTAAATGTATTAGAAAGTGCCGGTAATGATCCTATGGGTCCATACGAATATAAGGGCGCATTAATGCCTAACGTATGGAACATCGACGGTAACTACCTAACATACAAAGACAAGCTGTATGTGATTTACTCTCAATGGCAGGGCGATCAGCAATTAAATATTATTGCTGAAATGGAAAACCCGTGGACACTGAAAGAGAACTCACCGCATACGGTGATCACGCGCCCTGAGCTAGATTGGGAAATCAGTGGCCGTAAAGTCACTGAAGGTGCTGAAATATTACAGCACAATGGCCGTACGTTTATGACGTACTCAGCGAGCTTCTGTAATACGCCAGATTACAAACTAGGTATGCTTGAGCTTGTTGGTGACGATCCGCTTAAAGCGAGCAGCTGGAAAAAATACGACAAGCCAGTATTTGAGCGTACAGAAGAAGTGTTTGGCCCTGGTCATAACGGCTTTTTCACGTCGCCAGACGGCACAGAAGATTGGTTAGTTTATCACGGTAATGATTCGGTAGAGCACGGTTGTAGTGCGACTCGCTCATTACGCGCACAAAAATTTACTTGGAATGACGATGGCACGCCAAGCTTTGGTAAACCATTAACACCAGGCGTTGAAGTCGCACCGCCATCAGGTGAATACGGTCCACTGGTAACGCGAGTGCAAGGTCAACGTTACCAATTAGTGAATGCAACAAGCGGCTTATGTTTAGACATCGCAGCTGATCCACAAGATGCACGTGCTGTGCAACGTCAGTGTGCAAGCACCAATGGTCAATGGGTTATTGATGCGACAACAGATGGTTTTGTTCGTTTAGCTAACCGTGAAGACAGTAAGTTCTTAGAGCTTGAAAACTGTAATGATGCCGATAACGCTAAAGTACAATCTGCAGCATGGCGCAATAATTTCTGCCAGCAATGGAAAGTAGCACCAAGTACAGATGGTAATGTCTCTATTACTAACCGTTACACAGGCAAGCCATTAGCGGTTGCTGGTTGTTCTGCCGCACAAAACCAAGCGGTTTTACAGCAAAGCGACGCAACAGCGTGTGGCGACTGGCAATTACGCCCTATGGGCAGTGTTGTCGTATTAAGCCAACAAAGTGGTAAAGCACTTAGCGTGGCTGGTACGGTTAAAGCGGGTACCAATGTTGAGCAACAGGCTTTTACGCATAAAGATGCACAGCAATGGTTCTTCACACCAACAGATACAGGCTATGTAAGCCTTAAACAAAGTGCTGATAGCGAGTTCTGTGCTGCGGTAGCTGATAATGCCTTAGTACCAGGTGCCAACGTCGAGATGGCTTCTTGTGCAGCGAAAACAGCACAGTGGCGTATTGCTCCGGTAGAAGGCGGTGGTGTTATGCTGATCAACCGCTACACAAAACAAGCGCTTGGTTTAAGTAACTGTGGTTTAGCTGAAAACACTAACTTCGCACAACAACCTGATTTAGGTAACAAGTGCCAAGTGTTCCATCTGCGTGAACCAAATTAAGTTATAAGTAAAAAATCGACTCAACCAAAGCCACTTCATTTATGAGTGGCTTTTTTGCGCTCATTTTCATACCAGCGCACTAATTAATACCCCTGGATCGCTGATACCGGCCTCTTTCATTGCATCTGCGATAGCTTGGCTTAGTGACATAACTTGGTTTTGTAACCCCATGACTATTTCAAGTTGTATTTCGATTTGTGTTTTAACTGCATCATCTTGTTGGTTTTCTGAGGCTTGTAGTTTTGCAAGTTGCTCTTTTGCTTGCTCAAGTTGTTCTTTTAAAAGTTCTAACTGGGCGAGCATTTTTTGAATTGCAGCTGGCAGTTCACTCTTTTTTTCTTGCGCTTTTGTTTCTGCTGTTTGTTGTCCAGAAAGTGTTGCTCTCTCAGCAATAGAGAAACGATAGTCGGATGTAGTATCGTCTTTTGCCGTCGATTTTTGGTTATCTATGTTCAGGGCATGCGCTAACGAGTTAATATTCATCGCGGTTAAGTATAAGTGAAGAATAAGTTAGTATCGGCAATGGGGACTATTTCTTTAGCTTTTATTTAATGTGGCACTGGAGCTGTTACCTCGATACCGACAAACTGGTATCGAGGTTTTGATTAATCTGCTTTAAAGAAACTAATTTGCCGTTTGAGCCCTTCGGCAAGGGTTTTTAAGTCGTCAGCAGAGCTTATTGTGCCTTGGGTGCGCGCTTCACTGTCTTTTGCAAGTTGACTTATTTGATGAAGGTTTTGTGTTATTTCTTGTGCGACTGTGCTCTGCTGATCGGTCGCTTCAGCAATGTTACTTGAGGAGCGGGTTAATTCCCCAATACTGATGGTAATAGACTCTAATTGCTCTCCTGTTTTTTTGCCTTCTTCTGAAGACTTAAGCCCTAGCTGCTGGCTTTGTTTCATCTTTTCTGCCGCCATGGTAACTTGGCTTTGTAGTTGCTCGATAGTTTGGCTTATTTCGACAATCGATTTTTGTGTGCGCTGAGCTAAAGTTCTGACCTCATCGGCAACAACTGCGAAGCCTCGTCCTTGTTCACCTGCTCTGGCCGCTTCAATTGCTGCATTTAGGGCTAATAAATTGGTTTGCTCAGCAATGGCATTAATAACCTCAGTCACTTTACTTATTTCATTGCTAGCATCATTCACCTTTTCTACCGCATCATGGCTATTATTAAGTTGCTGACTAAGCAGCATTAAATCATTGATGACTTGCGTTAATTGGCTTTGTCCTGATTGGGCATCTTTATCAACTTGAAGTGTCTGGTTCGCGCCTTCAGTGGCATTATGTGCAACATCTTTTATCGAGCACGACATTTGCTCTATTGCCGTTGCAATTTGCGCGGTTTGTGCCATCATTTCATGGGCTTCTTGGCCATTTTGTTGTGCTAAGTGGTGAGCCGCTGATGCTTGTGTTTCAAGTTGTACTATTGATGTTTGTAAAGCCAGTATTAGCTTTTTAAGCTCCACAGACATTTTACTTACACTTGCTGTAATCGTTATTACTTCGTTGTCACTGGGCTGGTTAGTGGCTTCGATGTGCTGCAATAAGTCACCTTTACCTAGAGCATCAACTGTTTTGGTCAGTCTTTTAAGTGGTGCGAGTGTCCTTACTAGTCCCCAAAACAGTAAAAGGCTAATCATGATAACGCCGGCGATAGAGGCCAGTGCATTCACACGCATTAATTGCCAGCTTTCGTCATTTAGCTCATGTGCTTTTACACGGGCGAGTAGTGTCCAATTCCAGCCTTTTACTTTTTTTGCAAGTGCAAACATCGCTTCATTGTGTTGGTCGGTGTAATAGACATGTTCGTTTGAGTCGGTTTGCTCAATCGGCAATCCTTGCAAGGTTTGCTTTGTTAACTGTTCTCCTGATTGACTATGCGGACCTACAATAATTGTGTTATTGGCATTATTGAATAGTAACAGCTTCCCTGATTCTTCTATTGTTAGATTTGCAACAGACTCTCTGAGGGCATTAAGAGAGTCGTTTATATTAAAGCCAATATAAAGTATACCTATGACCCGGTTAGTACTATTTTTAATAGGCTTATACACAGTCATGTATTCATTTCCGAAGAGTTTAGCGTACCCTTCATATTCTTCTCCCGCAATGAGCTTTTCGTAACCTGGGTGCTTGTTTCCTAGGTAAGTACCTACAGCTCGTTCGCCATTGTCTTTTTTTAATGACGTGGCAATACGGAAAAAGTCATCACCATCTCTTACAAAAACTGTTGCATTGCCTTTTGTCAGATCTGCATAACGATCGACCATATTCATATTGTTATTAATTAACTCGCCGTTATGCGCTAATGATGGAACCTGATATTGACCGACTTGTGTTTTTTGTTCACTTAACGTAATTGAACCAGAGTACATATCGCTAAATACATTTGCATTTCGCCGTGCAATGGCAAGTAAGCTGTTATATTGAAGTTCGAGGAGAGATGATATTTGGTTAAGGTTAGCCTTGATCGTATGTTCACTTTTATTAGTTAAAATTGTTTTAGCACTGAAATAAGATGAGGCACCAACGATGGAGAATACACATAAGGATAATATAAATGCGAGTGCACCAATTTGTTTTGCTATAGGCCAGTTCCGAAAGTTCATAGTACGCCCTTTAAATAGTAGCATTGTGTATAAGTTAGTTATTAACTCATAAAATGCCAATGTATTGGTAATCTACTTATCGGCAGATCAGCTTAATAATGAATGATTATTTTGTTTTAGGTAAGAAAAAAGCCGAGTTTTCACTCGGCCTTTCCTGACAACACATAAGTAAGGTGAGACAGCTCACCTTACTTATTACTCTTCTTGTGCAGAAGCTGCGTCAAAGAGTGCTTTTATTTCTTCAGCACTAATCGCACCGTTGAAAATTTTCAGTTCATCAATAGCCCCGTTGTAGGGGGTATCCCAGTAGTTAACACCTAGGGCAAACTCGTTGGTTTCACCAGGGACTGTGAATACGCGAGGGAAATCGCCCGTTTCTAGCTGTAGTTCACCGTTCACGTACATTTTTATCGTGTCGCCGTTGGTGCCATCAACCGTAAAGGCAAGGTGAGTCCACTCTTTGAGAGGAATACGACTATCTAGCTCAGCATTATCGAAGAATGCACCGTTATTTGCCCATAAGCGGGTAAGCGCCGTTCCAGACATTGATGGAACATAACTTAACCAAGTGTCCGCACTCGCACCCGCGAAGAATGCGGTTGTGTAATCTGTGAAGCTTTCGGGTTTCAACCACATAGATACAGAGTAGTCATTGGTGGTAATTAGGTTATCCGGTAAACGAACCCCCGAACCGTCAAGAAATACGGCTTGGCCTATAATGCCATCTACATAAGTAACATTGCCGCCAGTATTATTAATTAAACCGCCAGTTGGTTTACCCGCTGCGTAGGCACCGTTTAAAGCACTTAAGTCACCTTCAAAGCTGTACTCAGCAGGGGCAAGTGATTTTAAGGTTACATCGAATGACTTGGTATCTGTGAAGTCTTTGTATCGAATAGTAGCCGTTAATGTCACGACTTGGTCGCCAGCTGTCGCACTTGGCTGAGTGACAATAGCTGTGCCATTGACGGGTTTTAAATATTGTTCGTTGTTGGATGTCCAGCTGATCCCTGATACAAATGGACCAACGCGAGGTAATTCGAAGTTCTCACGTACTGCAGATATATCACCTAAATCAAGGGCATTTGTGATAAAGCCTTCAAACTGAGTTGGATCAGTTAAGTTGTTAATCGCTGCACCGTTAATATCTAGGCTATTGAGTGCGTAGTCATACACAATGAACTCATCAATTTGGCCTTGGAACGGTAAATCCCAGCCATAGTTTACACCTAATGCAAAGTTACCTGTTTGTGTATTAAACATGTCGGGTCTTTGTATTGAACCAATTCTTTTGCCATCTTTATAAAGAGTAGCTGTTTGGTCTACATAAGTAATTGCAATATGCGACCAAGCTAATGGGGCTGGTGTAGTTTGGTTTACATCACCCCAAACATCTTTATTATTTTCATCAAAATAATGGCTCCAAAGGAATGAAGGAGAATTTGCTGGTACGACACTTATCCAGTTATCAACGGATGCTGCGGCAAAGAAAGTTGGAGAAAAGTCTGTGATTTTCTCAGGATTAATCCAATAAGAAACGGTGAATTCTGAGGTTGTAATTAAATTATCAGGTAAACGAACACCCGTTGCACCGTCAAAGTTAAAGGCTTTACCTGTTTGACCATCAGTGAAAGCGGTTGTGCCTACACCTACATTTAATAGATTGTTGTCAGTTACACCAGCATCATCTAGATTACCTAAGGCGTCGCGTAGTGAATCTTCAAATTGATAATGGGCAATTGCATTTCTAAATTCAGGTCGTGCTTTTAGGTTTACATTGAATGTTTTTGTTGCAACTTCACCATTAAGCTCTAGCGTTGCAGTTAAAGTGACTGCTTGATCACCTCGATCCGGCGTTGGGATAAAAATAGAACCATCTGTATCAATATAATACTCATTGCTAGACTGCCAAGTAATTTTTGTACCTGCTTTGCCTTTCGTTGGAAGTGAGTAACCATCGTCAGCGATTGTAAGCTCAGTTTTTATATTTAACGCATCTTGTATTGTTGCTAGAATTGTCTCAGACTCATTAATTTGCGCAACTTTTGTGCCCCATACTGTCGCATTATCTAAAGATGAGGCCGAAAAAGTAACGACTAGATCTTGTTTATTGTCATCCCATTGCCATTTTGCGACCCCGTAATAAGTCCCTGAATCAAGCTCTAGTTTGATATTTGAGTCATCAACCATGTACCAGATACCCTGCTCATCACCGGTAACAGAATGATCTTCGTTAAGAGCAATATGCATTGAACGAATAGCGTCGGTGTTTACCTCATTACCGTGGTTGATAAACTTGTAATAACCGTAAAGTTCATCTGCCACAACCATGTTGTCGCCTTCAAGCGGCACATAGCGTTGTGGTGAAGCCACTGGCCAGCCTAATGAGTTGATAAACATTTCGTGAACACGCACTTGGTGCGCTTCTGAAGTTGTTGGGAACTCAGTCGATGTTTGCGGGAAACGTGTATGCGTTACTAAAATATGACGACCTGTCGCTTCATCGTAGTAAGCAGAGTTATGACCTGGTGATTGGTAGCCCCATGCTGGTGCTGTTTCACCAAGTTCTTGCGTGTACTCAAAACCACCCATTAACTTTTCGCCCACTTCAAGTCCGCCCATTGCAGCAATGTCGTTACCAGCGTTATCTAGGTAAGGGCCGTCAGGTGTTTTTGAGCGAGCAACACGGATGTTGTAACCATCGTTTAGCGCAAAACCAGCGACTGAGTAGAATAGGTAGTAGTATTCACTTTCGGGGCTGTACATCACAAATGCACCTTCCATTGCTCGAAAGTCACCGCCTACCAGCTTTTTACCATAGCCTTGACCTGCTTCTGGCATACCGGTCTCTTCATTCATAGCTAGCACGAAAATACCGCCAGAATAGGAGCCGTAAACCAGCCAAAGTTTGCCGTTTGCATCATAGAAGGCTGCAGGATCAATGGCGTTTGGATCAACGGCACCATTCCATGTCGTTTGACCGTTATCAAGTGGGTATGCTGAAAATTCAGCATCAGAGCGATAACCGCTGCGTAAGAAAATACCTTTGTTTTTATAAGGGCCTTCAATGTTGTCAGCTTCGGCTAAGCCAAGGTAAGAGCGATTCCAGCACACTTCATCAACCACATCTGCGGTATCTGGGTTATCTTGTGCGCAGTGGTTATAGTAAAACCAAAATTTGCCATTTGGCGCTTTGATTACATCTGCTGCCCAGTTTCCTGTGAAGCCATCTGTCCACTCAATACCTTCGGCAATTTCAGCTGTGTAGTTGTAGTCAAATAGTGGACTTTCGTTAACAGCTGCGTTAGCTGAGAGGCTCGAAATTATTTCCCAGTTTAAGAGATCAGTTGATTTAGCGGCAGCAAGATGAGAGCCAAAAATATAATAGGTGTCGTCAACTTTAACCACAGAAGGATCGTGCACGCTTACATTAGTCATCATGACACTACCTGATTCAGTGTATTGAACACTGCTGCTTACACTTGGTTTTGCACTTTGCGGGTCGGCAACCGCAGGTGATGAGTCAAGCTTAGTACCCTCTTCTTTACCACAACCTGTAACAGCCAAAGAGCAAGCTATGATCATGGCTAATTTATTTAATTTCATTTTATGTGTCCTCTTGAAACTGGGATTCATTTTTTTATTCGATTGTTGTCAATAAAATTGCCGCGTGCCTATATCAAACTAATAAGAACGTAGTATTGTAATTTTATAGTACTATTTGAAATGTGCAAATACTTTTGCAAATGTAATTAAGGTGTAAACGCAAGGTTTCATATTTTACAATGTGTATAGGCGTATTTTTAATTTTTTTGAGAGGCCGATTTTGATGTTTGCTGAGCCATATTTAGCTTTTTAATTTAATTTTAGACTAGAAGAAGGCGAGGAAAGTGTTTATTTGTATTATATATAGGCAATAAAAAGGGCTCTTAAAGAGCCCTTCTTGAAATTATTTGTCTTGTTTACTGAGGCCTTCAGTGGTCATAATAATGCGCTTAAGCGTGCCATCTTCGTTGTAGTAAAGTGGCTCAATAGCGACCGAACGACGAAAACGCCCGCCACTTGGTTTGCCATCAATCGGTGGCACTGCACCAGTATGGTAAATAAAGTAGTCTTTACCTTTATATTCGATAATTGATTGGTGGTTGGTTTCGCTGTTACCCGCTATTTCATTCAAGATGCCTTTATATTCCCAAGGCCCGTGAATGCTTTTACTCATGGCATAACAGATCTTCTCTGGGAACTCACAGGCATAAGATACATAGTAGTTGTCGTTTTTCTTGTGAACCCATAACGCTTCGGTAAAGTTAGGCAAGTCCAGCGTTTTAATTTCACCATCAAGAGACAGTAAGTCGTCGCTGAGCTTTACATATTTAGGCATTAAGTTACCAAAGAACATGTAAGTATCGCCGTTTTCTTCAGTGAAAATAGCAGGGTCGATGTCGTCCCAATCATTTGGCGTATGTTTGGTCATGTCATCGGTTACAAGCGCATGACCAATGGCATCTTTAAATGGACCTGTTGGTGATTTAGAGGTGGCAACACCAATTGCAAAACCGGGTTTTGTGTCATTGTGGCGCACTGTGGTAAAAAAATAGAAAGTACCATCACGCTCAATCATGTGTGAAGCCCACGCTTGGCCCTTAGCCCATTTAAAGTCAGTGGCTTTCATAATTGGGCCGTGTTTTTTCCAGTTCACCATATCGGTAGAAGAAAAAGCCAGCCAATCATGCATTTCAAAGAAGACATCATTATTAGGGGCTTCATCATGGCCTGTATAAAGGTATACGGTGTCGTTGTGTACAAGTGCAGCTGGGTCAGCAGTAAATACATCGGTAAACAGTGGATTTTGTGCAACGGCTAAACTGCTTGAGAAGAGTAAAGGCAGTGTTAAGGCTTTGAGTTTCTTCATGAGTGTCCTCTTTGACTAATAATTGTTGTTCGAGCTATTACTTTGTCCACACTTAGATCTAACTTAAACAGCCCAAGTAATAAGCACTGTACGTTAAATTATACTGGGTAACTGATTGTTTACATCGCAACGATTTAGTCAGTGCAGTTAAAAGTAAACTTATATTGTATTATTGTATTTCAATATTAATAGTAGCATTAAAATGTGCAAGGTAAATAACTTGTTAGTCCTTTCTTGTTGTTTCTTATAAATTAAAAGAGAGTTTAGATGATCTGTTACTCATCTTTATCTTAATGATTATTATAGCCTTTTCATGGTTTTTTATATTTAAAATAGCCTTTCATATGTTTGTAACATGCTATAATCAAAGTGTTTTTGTAAACATAGCGACACTTATTTTAATTTATTAATTTTGAGTTGACTGTTAAATAGTCATACAATATGATTAAAGTTCAGGCAGCAAAGTATTAACATAAAAAATGTAGATTCACTTGCGCACCGTTTTGACAACATACGATGCACAATACAGTGGTCTCGCTTCGGTAACTGAATGGGGAAAGTTCAGCGGGCCGATATAACTATAATTTGGAGAACACCGCTTATGTTTAAAAGAACACACATAGCCAGTGCTGTAGTTATGGCATTTACTTGTCAATTTGCTTTTGCTCAAGAGGAAACGCCAACCACTCCTGAGAATAGCGCTGATGAAATGGAAGTGATTCAGGTATCTGGTATTCGCGGCAGCTTAAACAAAGCATTAGATGAAAAGCGTGCAAGCGTTCAGATAGTCGATGCCATTGTTGCAGAAGATATTGGTAAGTTTCCTGATAATAACGTGGTTGAAGCATTACAGCGTGTAACGGGGGTACAAACAACGGGTCGTGGTGCTGGTGAAGTAAGTGCAGTTTCAATTCGTGGCTTAACCGATGTTAATACAACTATAAATGGTCGTGCCATCTTTACTGGTGCGGGTCGTGATGTTTCACTACAAGATATTCCAGCAAGCCTTTTATCAGGCGTCACTGTTTATAAAACGCGCTCGGCAGATCAAATTGAGCGTGGTATCGCAGGGGCAATTGACATTAAAACGCACCGTCCATTCAACTTTGAAGGTGAAAAAGTCGTTTTAGCAGCACGTGCAATTTATTCTGATCAGTCTGATGAAATTGATCCTAATATCAGCGCCCTCATTAGCAATCGCTGGGATTTAGAGGGAGCTGGTGAATTTGGTGCGCTATTTAACGTCTCTTATGCAGAAACTAATTATCGCGATGACACAATAACAGCGGGCGCGGCATTCCCATTCTTTACAGATAAACCAGCTGTTGGTTATTCACCTTATTCTCGTATTCCAAATAATGACTCGCAGGGGAATTTGATTTGGCAGGCGGGACTTGAAAGTGGTTTGCCTTCGGCTGCTGGTTCAACATTAAATGTTGATGGTGTACCAACAGAATATTTGTTAGCTCGAGATGCGATTTTCGGTACGTCTTTTACAGGTGTTCGCAAACGACCTGCTGCATCAATATCACTCCAATGGGCTCCTAATGAAACGTTGGAAATTACAGCGGAAGGTTTCTATACCGGTTATGATAATCAGTCTCAAAACGCATTATGGTTCTCAAATACCTTTGAAAATGGTAATGGGAATATTGATACCCCCGTTGTGTTTGATGGTACTAATGTCATTAAAGAGAAACAAGCTATTGGTGCTGGTGGCTTCCAAAGTGGCGACTCTAACTCTGAAAAAACAGACAGTTACCTATATGCACTCGGCGCCGAGTGGCAAGCAAGTGATTACTTAACAATTAACACAGAACTTGTTTATCAAGAAAGTGAGTTTGAAAGCGACTTTTTTGGTATGCGGTTTGATCGTGTTGCTACAGGGTTAGATGTAGACTTTAATGATAATGACGGAATGCCAGGTATTGCATTTTGGGATGATCCGAACACAGCTTTAAATGAAGCAGACATGGCAGCCATCGAAAACTGGAATGCGAGTACATTATACGATAATGGCGGAGGTAACCGAGGCGACGCTCTTTCATTTACTTTTGATGCGGAGTACTTAATTGGCGGTACATATTTCGATAAAGTAAAATTTGGTGGTCGTTATGAAAACCGCACCGCAGAGGAATTTACACGTACTCAGGACAGTGGCATAGCGGATACATCTCTTGCAAGTCTAATTGAACAACTTGCAGCAGCGGGTGCATCGGGTGATGGCTCAGGTGTGGTGTATCAAGTTAATGATTATTTAGATGGTCGTGCAGACGTTTTTGATAGCTTTATTACAGCGGACGGTGGTTACTTACTAAATAATGCGAATGCAATTCGCGGGATTTACGGACTTGAAGCGGAAGATAAATATAAAACCTTTGATATTGAAGAAGATTCATATGCACTTTATGCAACAACGAACTTTTTCTTAACCGAAGATATCAGTGGTGAAATTGGTGTACGTTATGTGAGCTATGAACAAGATATGAAGTTTACAGCTGAAACTGGCACTAATACCAATGTATTTGATACTAGCTCTGCAACTGCAGATGTAAGCAAAGTTCTACCAAGCTTTATGCTTAACTGGAATATTACCGATGATGTGGTTGGCCGTGTAGCGTATACAGAAACGCTGCGTATGCCTAACTTTGCTGATTTGAATGCGCTTCAGTATTGGACTGATCCACTTACTGAGGGGGCGATTTATGGGGAAGGCACTGGCGGTAACCCTGAATTAAAACCGACAGAATCGACTAACTATGATGTTTCCCTTGAGTGGTATTTTGCTGATACAAGTTCACTTTACGCAGCATATTTTAAGCGTGAAATTGAAGGCCTAGTTGTACCTGGCCGCAAAACAGTTGTACGTGAAGGTAACGATGGCGTCACTCGTCCATACGTATTAAGTGCACCCGTTAATGCTTCCAATGGTGAGCTATCAGGTTTCGAGTTAGGTTTAGTTTACTTCCCTGAAGAATTACCTGAATACTTGAATGGCTTAGGTGTGCAAGCAAGTTACACACTGCTTGATTCATCTCAAGACACGCCTGACTTTGACGAAGCAGGTAATATTTCTCGCTATGTAGAATCAGAGATGGCGGGTGTATCTGATGAATCATATAGCATCGTAGGTATTTATGAGCGTGATTCATTCGATATGCGTTTATCTTATGTATGGCGTTCAGAGTTTTATACGGGTAATGAAGCCGCTATCTTTGCTAATCCTTTGCAGTTTTGGAGCCGCCCAGAACAAAGCTTAGACTTCCAATTTAGCTACAATATCAATGAAGATTTTGTTGTGACCTTTGATGCAACAAACATCCTAGATGATGTTTACCAAAGTTACTACGGTGAAGGCAACGACAACCTATTTAACTTTAGTAATGCTATTTACTCACGCACATTTGCCTTGGGTGCACGTTATTCTTTCTAATTCTTAATTAGACCCAAAAACCCCAGCCCTGCTGGGGTTTTTTATTCGTAAAGCGCATGTTTGTTATCAGTCGAAAAGTGTTGCGATTTAATTAGTATGATAATACTATTAATTGAATTAGCATTAAATTTACAAAAATAACGAACGCAATGGCCAAGCTGTGTACTATCTAGGGCTGTAAATTTATTTGATACGCAGTGTTGAAGGCTTGTCATCATTGCTCGAAATAGTGAGCGTTGCTCATTATTGACCATTTAGGGTGTTGTTGTATGGAATCTCAAAAGTTATCCGTTGTAGAAAAGGTCGGCTTTGGTGCCGGTGACATGGCAGTGAATGTCATGGTAGCAGCGTTATTCTATTTTATGTCTTTCTTTTACACCGATATTTACGGGCTTGATCCGGTTGATATGGGTGTGTTGTTTTTAGTGGCGCGTTTTGTTGATGCTTTTACCGATCCTTTAATGGGAGTGATCACCGATAAAGTGAAAACGCGTTGGGGTCAGTTCCGTCACTGGTTCTTATTTTTATCTATACCTTATGGTCTGTCGGTGATTTTACTCTTTACTACGCCTGATTTTGACTACAACATGAAACTAGCTTGGGCCTATGCGACTTACCTGTTTGCAACCTTAATGTTTACCGGTGTCGCTATTCCTTATATTTCTTACATTGGTGTCTTAACCGCCGATCCAAAAGAGCGTTTGTCAGCCAACGGCTACCGTATGTTTTTCGCTAAGATTGCCAATGTAGTGATTGTATTTTCAGTGCCGCTGCTTGCATCATATTGGGGAGATGGCAGCTTGTCGTATGGTTATAAACTGGCAATGGCGTTGGTATCGGCATGTGCCGTTGCACTGTTCTTATTTTGTTTTTTTACAACGCGCGAACGTATTACTCACGAGCCGCAAAAAGAAAGTGTGCTTACGCAATTAAAAGTGCTACTTAAAAACGATCAATGGTTATTGCTGTGTGCGGCATGTGTACTTGGTACGCTTGGTTATGCGATTCGCGGCAGTGTTGCTATGTATTACGCAACCTATTATTTAGGCGTGCCTGATTTAGCAGGTGCCTTTACTAGTGCGGGTATTGCAGCATCTATTGTCTCTATGGTAGCAAGCACCTGGATCACCCAGCGCTACTGTAAAATGAAGTTATTTCGTCAATCACAAATTGCTGTGCTATTCATCTCATTGCTAATGTATTTTGTGGTGCAGCCGGGTGATGTAATGATGGCGTTTGTGCTGTATATCATCTTGTCATTTGTGGTTGATTTACACGCGCCAGTATTCTGGTCTGCGATTGCAGAAGCCGTAGATTACGGTGAAATTAAAGACGGTGTTCGTGCATCAGGCCTATCGTTTGGTGGTATTTCATTCTGTCAAAAAGCTGGGGGTGGCTTAGCTGGCTTAGCGGGTGGTTTATTACTGGCATTTTTTGAGTACAAGCCTAACGTTGAGCAAACCGAATTCACCCTAATGGGCTTAGCACTGATGCTAACTATCATTCCTGGTGTATTTCATGCACTGCTTGGCTTGATCTTAAAAAAATACAAAATCACCGATGAATACTACACGAATATGGTCATTCATAAGCGCCTACCACACTAACCATCCTTTAAGCGCACACACTTAAAAAGTGTGTGCGCTTTGCTCTTTAAAATAACAATTCGCTGGGAGACAACAGTATGAACACATTCAAAGTTAGCTATTTAGCAAGCGTTTGCGCTGCAATATTAACTGTGAGCGGTTGCAGTGAGCTGCCAACAGACAGTACACAAGCCGTTTCTGTAGAGCATGCTGAACATACCAGCGAACAACATTTATTTGCTCTCAACCAAGTCAGTTTAAGCGCCAGCCCGTTTTTACATGCACAGCAAACAAATGTGCGTTATTTATTAGCACTTCATCCTGATCAGCTTCTTGCTCCTTATTTGCGTGAAGCCGGTCTTGAACCAAAAGCGCCTAACTATGGCAACTGGGAAAGCACAGGCCTTGATGGCCATATTGGCGGACATTACCTTTCAGCCTTGAGCCTTGCATGGGCAGCCACGGGTGACGAAGAATTAAAGCAGCGTTTAGATTACATGCTAAGCGAGCTGGATCGCGCTCAACAAGCCACAGGTGGTTACTTAGGCGGTATCCCAAATGGCGATGAAATGTGGCAGCAGATCGAAAAGGGTGAAATCAAAGCTGATTTATTCAGCTTAAACGACCGCTGGGTGCCGCTTTATAACATCGATAAAATCTTTCATGGCTTGCGCGATGCATACGACGTAGCCGGCAGTGATAAAGCAAAACAAATGTTATTTAAGTTAGGCGAATGGTTCTTAGCGACCACTGCTAAGCTAACTGATGAGCAAGTTCAACAAATGCTGTACTCAGAGCATGGTGGCTTAAATGATGTGTTTGCTGATATGTACTTTATTAGTGACGATGAGCGTTACTTAAAATTAGCTCGCCAGTTCTCTCATAACATCATTATTGAACCCTTATTACACAAAGAAGATAAGTTAACGGGCCTGCATGCCAATACGCAAATTCCAAAAATTATTGGTATGTTGAAAGTGGCTAATGCCAGCGATGATAAAGCATGGCAGCAAGGTGCTGACTTTTTCTGGAAAACAGTCAGCCAAGAGCGCTCAGTATCAATTGGCGGTAACTCTGTACGTGAACATTTTCACGATAAAAGTGACTTCACGCCAATGGTTGAAGATGTTGAAGGCCCAGAAACCTGCAACACTTACAACATGATGAAACTGAGTAAGTTACTGTTCTTAAAAACCGGTGATACGCGTTATTTAGACTATTATGAGCGCGCCACATATAACCATATTTTATCGTCACAACACCCAGAGCATGGTGGTCTTGTTTACTTTACCTCGATGCGTCCAGGGCATTACCGCATGTATTCATCAGTGCAAGATTCAATGTGGTGTTGCGTAGGCTCAGGTATTGAAAATCACAGCAAATATGGTGAGCTGATTTATAGCAATACCGGTAAAGAGTTATGGGTGAACTTATTTATTCCGAGCACGTTAAATTGGCAACAACAGGGTTTACAGATCACCCAAGACAGCCAATTCCCAGATGATAACAAGGTCTCACTTACTGTGAATCGCTTGTCTGAAGAGCAAAGCTCTGAGTCGGTAATTCATATTCGTAAACCGTCTTGGCAACAGGGTGAGCTGAGCTTTACTTTAAATGGACAATCTGTAAGCGCAACCGAAAAAGACGGTTATTACAGTATCAGCCATGCATGGCAAAGCGGTGATAAGCTTGCTTTTGAACTTAGCCCTAAGCTTTATACTGAGCAGCTACCTGATGGTCAGCATTATTACTCAGTGATGTACGGACCTGTTGTCATGGCTACTAAAGTACACGCTTTTGCAAATGAAAAGCTTAACTTTGTTGCTGATAATAGCCGTATGGGCCACATAGCTGCAGGACCAACTTGTCCACCAGAAGCGTTGCCAATTATGCTGAGTGAGCCAGAAAAGTTTATTGCCGACCTCACTCGTAAGCCAGGCCAAGAGCTCGCATTTATCGCCGATAAAAATGTGGCGATTGCTAAACAAGGAATTGATAATACCAAGAGCACGGAGTTAATTCCGTTCTTCCGTTTACACGATAGCCGCTATCAAGTGTATTGGCCGCAGCAAAGCAAAGCTCAGTTCACGCAATTTGTTGCCGGTGCAAAAGCGGCTGAACAAGCGAAAGAGCAACTTCGTTTATTAACCGTTGATCAAATTACGCCGGGTGAGCAACAACCTGAAGTCGAACATGACTTTAAAGGTGAAGGAACCCGTGCAGGTGTCAATAATGGTCATCACTGGCGCGATGCGACAGGTTGGTTTGAGTATCAGCTTAGTAACCCAGAACAAAAAGCGGTTGCTTTGCGTGTTCGCTATTTTATTGGC
The DNA here is from genome assembly GCF_045040605.1 of Pseudoalteromonas sp. PB2-1. NCBI lineage: Bacteria > Pseudomonadati > Pseudomonadota > Gammaproteobacteria > Alteromonadales > Pseudoalteromonadaceae > Pseudoalteromonas > Pseudoalteromonas sp. PB2-1. The sequence goes on along the minus strand of NZ_CP090667.1, from coordinate 3,547,809 downwards.
GATGTGAACCGTCATTTCTCAATTAATTTAAATGGTGAGCAATTAGCGGCGGTTAGTTTGCCCGTAGGCAAGCCAACTGATGAGTTCTACACCATTGATTACCCATTAACAGAGGCAATGAAAAAGTCGACAACGCTGACCTTACGTTTTGCTGCCGACAAAAACTCTGTTGCTGGTGGTATCTATGGTATTCGTTTAATCAACGCACAATAAAGAGTTGGCTATGTTAAGCAACAATGTGTTTGCGACGGCTAAAGAGCATGTTTTACCGTCGCTTTTAGATAACAGCGCTGAGCAATACAGTTTTTACCACACACCCACAGGGCTTGGTTATAGAGTGATTGAGCAAGGTCTGGGGGATAAACCAAGTTGGGATGCTACAGTGACAGTGCATCAACGCCTTACCCTTAAAAATGGTCGGGTGTTATTCGATACTCGCAAGCAAGGCGCTGCTGTAGAGTACGAAATTGCAGAGGCGATAGTGGGCTTGCAAGAAGCGCTGCAATTAATGAATAAAGGCAGCCGCTTTGAGGTGCTAATACCTGCGCATCTGGCACGCGATGTGTACAGCGTAATTATTGACCAGAAGCATCAACAAGGCTGTCAAAGCCCCATGCTCGTTGATATTACCTTGCTTGATTTCGTGTAGCAGATTTCATATCGCGTTGTTTGTTTCTTTTGTTGAGGTTTAACGTAGGGGGTGACGCGAGGTTCGACGCGCGGTAAACCCGCTGCTACAGGGATCGTAGCAGCGATTTTATATCGCGTTTGTTTGTCGTTTTTGATAGTGCGGGTCAACGCTGGGTAACCCCGCTGCGACAGGGTTGGATAATTACTTTATAAGCTTGGTTTTAAGCTTGTTTAGGTCGGCTGGGTTTACAATCGGCCAATCGTTTTTCCAGCTCATAGGTAAAATACGTAGCTTTTGTACGCCGTTATCGGCTGTTTCGTAGGCGTGTAATACTAAATAGTCTTTGCCATCAAAGGTGTAAGCAGCATTGTGGCCAAGGGCTGCCCACTCTTTGTTACCTTCAATAACTAAGCTACCACCACCATCAACCATTGAACGACCTTGCTTATCTAAGTATGGGCCCTCGATGTTTTTGCTGCGGCCTACGCGTACGTTGTAAGTACTTTTTACACCTTGGCAGCACTTATCAAATGACACAAACAAATAGTAATAGCCATTCTTTTTAAAGATATAAGGCGCTTCAATTGGGCCATGTTCCGTGTTTGGACGACTCGCAATGTGATGCCATTTTTCAGGTTTTGCTAAGCGCACCATGTCATCATCAAGTTGTACTAGTTTAAGGCCACCCCAGAACGAACCAAAGCTCATCCACGGTGTGCCCTTGTCATCTTCGATTATCGCAGGGTCGATAGCGTTCCAATCGTCACGCTCAGGCACAGACTCAACCACAATACCGTAGTCAATCCACTTGTAATCAGGTGAAGCAGGGTCAAGGGTTTCGTTAACCGTTACACCAATTGCCGAGGTATTTTTGCCAAATGCAGAGACTGAGTAATAAAGGTAAAACTTACCATTTTTTTTGTACACATCGGGTGCCCATAAGTGGCCCCCGAAATTAGGGGAAACACGCTTTGCCCAACTTGGCTCATCTTTAAAAACGCGGCCTGTGAGCTTCCAGTTGGTTAAATCTTTCGATTCATAATAGGTAATACCAGGGCCTGTGCTAAATACATAATAGGTGTCGCCTTCTTTAGTCATCACCGGATCGTGTACTTCAACTTGCTTTGCAGATACGGCTGCGGCAGAAAAAAGTAGCCCTGTTGAAAGCCACTTCATCGCTTGTGTCACGTTACTTACGGGTCTCATGCTTGAATACCTTTTGTTGTTTTAACTCTTGTGTTCATTCAGCTACTATATAATATGTAATACAATATTAACAATAAAATCGAGACAAAATACAGGACACATTATGCTTAAGAAACTACCTCGGCTTACGCTTCTTACTGCGTTAAGCGCTTCGTCATTGCAAGTGCTTGCTGATGCTAATAGTAGCAAGACTCTAGCGCCAATTGATAACCCCATTGTACTCAAACGTGCTGATCCTTGGTTAGTTCGTGATGAAAAAAGTGGCTGTTACACGTTTATAGGCAGTTCGCCGAAATTTGATGAAATTGAGCTGCGCCAAGCTTGTCGTTTAAACGATTTAAAAATAGCTGAGCCGAAGGTAATTTGGCAAAAGCGCGATAAAGGCCCAATGAGTGTCAATATTTGGGCGCCTGAACTGCACCAAATTGATGGTAGTTGGTATATCTATTTTGCCGCAGGTGATGTCGAAAAACCGTTCAGTATTCGCATGTATGCGCTTAAAAATGGCAGTGCTAACCCAATGCAAGGTGAGTGGCAAGAAATGGGGCAAGTAACTAGCCACCTTGATAGTTTTTCGCTTGATGCTACAAGTTTTACGCACAAGGGTAAGCGTTACATGATTTGGGCGCAGCAGAACCAGCCTGCAACTTATAACTCGGCTTTATGGTTAGCTGAAATGGACTCGCCCACATCAATTAAAGAGCCCATTATCGTGATTACTGAGCCAACCCTTGATTGGGAAGTGCAAGGCTACAAGGTGAACGAAGGTGCTGCAGTTATCACCCATGGCGATAAAATATTTGTCACTTATTCAGCCAGTGCAACCGATCATCGCTATGCGATGGGCTTGCTATGGGCAGATGTGAATGCTGATTTACTTGACCCTACTAGTTGGCATAAGAAGGCTGAGCCGGTGTTTACGACCAATGCTGAGCTGGGTCGTTTTGGTCCTGGGCACAACAGTTTTGTAAAAGCTGAAGATGGTGTAACCGATTTAATGATTTATCACAGTCGTGACTATAAAGAGCTGAAAGGCACACCGCTTACAGATCCAAATCGCCATGCGCGAGCACGCATTATTACGTGGGATAAAAATGGCTTTCCAGTGTTTTCACCAGAGCTTGCTGATTAATTATTTATAATAAAAAAGGGCGCCAATTGGCGCCCTAGAACTTTGGGAACAAATGGTTACCAGAAGCGGTAGTAAATAAAAGCAGTAATACCAATAATACCTGCGGTATGAATGTAATCCCATTTATCTAAGCCGGCAGCCACTTCTTTCATAGTTGCTTTATCTAGGCTTGAGAAAGTAAGACCTTTCAATTGTTCTTCGTCTGCTTGCTTGGTAAACATACTCACCACAATCATAATCGCAACGACCACGACAAATAGCAGAATACAGTAATATAACCAGTTCATTGTGGTGATCCACGCAAATGATGAACCTGTTAAATCATCTTTAAATGGCAGTAACACTAAGCGGATCATACCAAGTACAAAACCCGACACTAAGCCCACAAAACCCGCTGTTGGAGTGATGCGTTTACTACATAAACCCAATAAGAATACCGCAGCAATACCTGGTGCAATAAGAGACTGCACACTTTGCAGGTATTCATACAGCACATCAGCTATTAAGCTCATGACGGGTATCCACAATAGGCCTAATACAACAATCACGATAGTGGCAATTCGGCCTACTTTAAGAAGATGCTTTTCACTCGATTCAGGTTTGAATTTCTTATAAAAATCAATGGTGAACAAGGTTGCAGATGAGTTAAATAATGAGGCTAAAGAGCTCATAAGCGCGGCTACTAAGCCCCCGATTACAATTCCTTTAACACCGGCTGGTAATAGCTCAGCAACTAAAGTAGGAAAGGCTTGGTCAGCACTTTCATAGCTAATAATACCTTTAACATTCAATGCATAAGCAATCATGCCCGGTACTAAGAAGATAAATACAGGAAGTAGTTTTAGGTAACCCGCGAACATGGTACCGCGACGCGCTTCTTTAATGCCTTTTGCAGATAAGACACGTTGTACAATGTATTGGTCTGTACACCAATACCAAAAACCAATAATGAATGAACCAAATACTATGCCTGGCCAAGGAAATTCAGCATCTGAAGCGCTGCGAATGAGGTGCATATTGGCATCATTGATACGCTCAACTTCTGCCCAGCCACCTACTTTATCTAAACCAACCACTAATATGACTAAGGAGCCAATAATGAGCACTGGTGTTTGCAACACCGAGGTCCACATAATGGCTTTCATACCGCCAAGTACCGTATAAATACCGGTGATCACCACAAGGCCAATGGCTGAAATCCAGAAGAAATCGATACCCCAAATACTCTCAATACCTAAGATTGTTTTAAATGCGATGCCGCCGGCATAAACCGTTACTGCGACCTTGGTTAATACATAACTAATCAATGAGATTACAGATAAGAAAGTCCGTGATTTAGAGTTAAAGCGGCGCTCTAAGAATTCTGGCATGGTGTAGACTTTACTACTCCAATAAAAAGGCACGAAAATCCAACCGAGTAGTAGAATGATCCACGATTGCATTTCCCAGTGAGCCAATGCCATACCCGATTGTGCACCTGAACCTGAAAGACCCACTAAATGTTCTGAGCCAATGTTTGAGGCGAAAATAGAGGCACCAATCACTAACCAACTTGCATTACGACCCGCTAAAAAATAATCAGCGGTGTCTTCTTCTTTTTGTCGCATAGACATCACGACAACGCCCAGCAACAGGACAAAAAATCCTGCGAGCACTGCCCAATCTAAGGTACTTAGTTCGACCATTGTGTGTTCCACCTAATTATGAAAAGTGAATATTGTTTTATAATTGTCAAATAAAAATATTATATTATAAATGGCTCGAGTGAAAGAGATTTGTTAAAATAAGGTGACAGTTAGTACATAAAATAGTGACTTAAAAGCTTGGTTTTTGTTCATTTATTCTGAACGTATTTATCTTTGCTTTTGATTTTAAAGAATAATTTGCAGGATGACGGAAGCAGTATATAAATGTATCATATACCCAGATCTTTTGAGGAACACTTATGGCGCGTTTAGAGAATTTAAACCTATCACAACAAGTTACCAATGAGCTTGGTAAAGCAATCATTGTTGGTGATTACAATACTGAAACGGGGCTACCAACCGAAGCACAATTATGTGAAGTGTATGGTATTAGTCGCACAGCTGTTCGTGAAGCAGTGAAAATGCTCGCTGCAAAAGGACTTATTTCTTCTCGTCCACGACAAGGTATTCGTGTGGAGTCAGCGGAGAACTGGAACTTATACGACACAAGCGTATTGAAATGGTTGCTTGAAAGCAGCCCATCATTATATGTATTAAAAGAGTTTTTACAGGTTCGCTTGGCGATTGAACCACAAGCAGCGGCACTTGCTGCAAGAAAAGGCGATCAAGCAGCCATCGCAGAAATTAAAATTGCATTAGATAAAATGCAAGCGGCAGCAGAAGAGCCAGAAGGCGTGATGCATGAGCCTGACCTTGCGTTCCACACGGCAATTTTGCACGCCAGTGGCAACCGTTTTTTCTATCAATTACGTGATTTTATTCGCACTGCGCTGCACGTGAGTATTCAACATACCACACCCGCTAAAGGCAATAAGAAGGCCATCGCAGAAGAACACTTTAAAGTGTATAACGCGATTGCAAGCGGTGACCCTGAGCGCGCTAAAAACATGATGACGTACATGATTGACGAAGCGATGGCGTTTATTGAAAAAGAAATCGCTGACAAAGAAGCGGCTAGATAAACATCGCTTCTTGACGTTGTAATTATTTTAAAACAAAAGGTTATCATGCCAAATTCAAACGAGCTAAAAACAGTTTACCCAAGCCTTGCTGGTAAAAGTGTGTTTATTACTGGCGGTGCATCGGGAATTGGTGAAGTAATGGTAACGCGGTTCTGCGAACAGGGCGCGAAAGTCACTTTTGTTGATATTGCAAGTGAGCAGAGCAATGCTTTATGCGCGAAATTAGCTGGTAAATATGAGTTTGACCCACAATTTATTCATTGTGATATACGTGACGTTGAAGCTTTACAAGCGGCTATAGAGCAAACTCGCCAGCAACAGGGAGACATTGCTGTGTTAATTAATAACGCAGCCGATGACACCCGTCACGCCGCTGAAAATATGGATGTGAAATATTGGGAAGACAAGTTTTCAGTCAACTTACGCCCATGTTTCTTTTCGTCGCAAGCAGTGGTTGAGCACATGCAGCGTTTAGGTGGTGGTAGCATTATTAATATGGGGTCGGTAAGCTGGCGTATTAAGCAAACTGGCATGCCAGCCTACACAACAGCAAAAGCGGGTATTGAAGGGTTAACCCGCTCATTGGCTGCTTCTTATGGTAAAGATAATATTCGTGTGAATTCACTGGTGCCAGGCTGGGTGATGACAGAACGCCAAATCACGCATTGGCTAACCCCAGAAATGATTGAAGATGTTCGTTTAAGTCAATGTATTAACGAAACAATTCAACCAGACCATGTTGTCAATGCTGCATTGTTTTTAGCCGCTGATGACAGTTGTATGATGACAGCACAATCGCTCATCGTGGATGCAGGTTGGACTTAATTTTTGAAGTAATTGCTAAATAGCTAATTTGTAGTAAAATTTTTTACACAACTCAAATAATACTATAATAGTAAAATACGTGTTATAGAATTAACACAGCTTATACATAGGAAGGTGGTAAGAAAGTTTGACCGACTTTGTTCTTGTTTATTTAATTTTGATTATTGGCGCTTGTCTACAAAGTGTTATTGGCTTTGGTTTAGGCATGTTATGTGTTCCTGTGCTCTATTGGCTAATGCCAGAACTAGTGCCTGGACCTATGATTTTGAATGCGCTGTTTTTAACCTCAGTGTTAATGATTAAACACCGCGGTGCGATAGACATGAAACAAACGGGTATATCCATCATAGGTGGTGCTGTGGGGGTTATCTTTGCAGCTGTGGTGATGTGGTATGTCAATGCCAAGCAATATCAGCTATTGCTTGGGGTGAGTATTTTGGTGGTGGTGGCTTTGTCTATCATAGGTATGAAACCGAAAATCTCTACCATCACTAGCTTGCTTGCGTCAATGTCATCGGGCTTTTTAGGCACCACGACCTCTGCTGGTGGGGCACCGATGGGACTACTTTATCAAGCTGAAGATAAAGACAAAATTAAAGCGAACCTGAGTGCCTTTTTCGTATTCATAAACCTGTTTGGCATTATTGTACTTATGCTGACAGGCTCTGCCGATATCAGCGATGTGAAGCTGTTTTTCTTATGTTTACCTGCAATTTTAACCGGTTGGGGTCTATCTTTTGTGATTAATAATAACCTTAATGAAAAGGCCATTCGCGGCATTATCTTGCTGGTGGCTGGTTTATCTGGTCTAGCACTTATTTTCATACACAGATAGAATAAGAATAGTTCAGCTGTTCGTGTAATAAAGTCTATGCTCGATGACACCATTAAAATAATCATTTCTAGCCAGTGCCAATTGGGCGAAGGTGCCTACTTTGCAAAAGCGCATAACTGCTTATTTTGGGTCGATATTTTAGGGCAACGCTTATTTCGTTTAGATTGCCAATCGATGCGAGTTAGCCAGTTTACCATGCCAGAACCTATTTGTTGGGTAATGGAAACCGAGCAAGGCGGTCTGGTGGCAGGCTTTGCGAGAGGCATCTATAAACTTAACAGTGAAAACTTTAGCCGTGAATTACTTTTTTCAATTGACCACGAACCCTCACAAAACCGTTTAAACGATGGTAAAACGTCTCGCCAAGGCTTTGGCTTTTTTGGCTCAATGGACTCTCAAGAGCAAAGCAATAGTGGCAAGTTATATCGTTTTGGTCATGGCCAGGTTCCGACAGCCGTTGATCATGACTACACTATTAGTAATGGCCCTGCGGTAAGTAAAAATGGCCAGTTTCTATATTCTACAGACTCAGATAAACAAACAATCTACCGCTTTACTCTGAGTGAGCAAGGTGAGCTTGCTGATAAAAAAGAGTTTATTCGCTTTACTGAGAATATGGGTTTTCCTGATGGCATGACCGTGGATAGCGAGGAGCATTTGTGGGTTGCCGCGTGGAATGGCTATGGCGTTTATCGTTTTGCACCAACGGGTGAGCAGGTGCAGTTTATTCGCTTGCCCGCACCACGTGTTACCAGTGTCGCCTTTGTTGGCGAAGAGCTCACACATTTAGCTGTGACCACTGCGACAGTTGGCCTTGAAGACTCTGTACTCGCTGATTACCCGCACAGTGGTGGCGTATTTATACTTGAGCCTGGCGTTAAAGGGATTGCTGAAACGCCCTTAAAGCTATAGGTTTTCCATTACTTGATAACGCAATTCGCCAAGAAATGCCCGCGCTGCTGGGCCCAATTTGTCACCATCTTTAAAGAGCAAATGTAACTTAGCGCTGCGGCTACTGTTATGGGTTAAATTAAGTGCTTTCATTTGCCCCGTGGCAAGTTGCTTTTCGATCGCTGTTTTTGGTAACCATGCAAAGCCAAGGCCATTACTAATCATATCAATCGAAGTGCGCATATGAGTAACCGTCCAGCGCTGATCGGCACCTAACCAGCCACCATCTTGTTTGTGTTTATTGGCTGAATCGCGAACAACAATTTGTCGGTGTGACTTTAAATCTTCAAGTGTGATTACGCGGTCTATCCCATGCAAAGGATGATCAGGGTGCGCCACGGCAATAAATTCGATATCGCATAACTCTTCGTGAAAGTTTGCTGCGATTGGAAAGCCAGTAATGGCAATATCAACCTGATCATTTTCGAGCAATTCATTACCCCCCATCAGCACAGACTCATGGAGTTCAATGCGCAGTTGTGGGTATTGTGAAGAGGTGTCGTTAAGCACTTTATAAAGCAACTGCTGTGGAAAAATAGCATCCACAGCAATGCGTAACTTGCTTTCGATGCCTTCACCTAAAGTTTGGCCTATGGCTTCAACTTTTGCGGCTTCATCAAGTAAGTAATTAGCGCGGCGCAGCATCATTTCACCAGCTTCAGTGAGCACGGTTTTGCGGCCTTGAATGCTGAATAATTTTACATTGAGTGTCGATTCAATCTTGCCAACCGCATTATGAATACTCGATTGGCTTTTATGAATACCTTGCGAGGCTTGGTTAAAGCCACCAAATTCAACAACAGCACGAAACATGCGCCACTGTTCTAGCGTAATTCTTAGCATGAGGTTCCTTTGCTAGAGCGGTTGCCTAAAATAGTATCTATAAAGTGTAAAAAGTTTACTTTTCGTTGTTTAACGCCTAATTAAACACCACGTTAGCTTGAAGCGTCTAGTGTGCTTAATAAACTGATTGGCATCATCTTAGCTGTCATTGACTGAGCTGGCGACTAATTTGGATTATTATTAGAAAGACAGTAGCTGCGAGCGCGCAGTTGCCTACAGTCTTTCTAGAAAATAGCATTAGGCCAATTAAGGCCTAATTGAGTGGATTATTCAGGGGCAACTTCAAGCGTTGTAAATAATGCATAGCGCACACTATCGATGTCTGCTTCTGTTGGCTTTTGATCAACAGATGCTTCAATCAGATACATATCTGCGTGGGCGAATGTCACCGTAAAGAAGCCTTTTTTATCGGTTGTTACTTTAACTTCGTCACGCTCATTACGGTAGCGCGCACTACCACGCACAATTGCAAGCTCAACGTCAGCAGCTGGTTTGCCATCCATTAATAATTGGAGCTTAGCTTCTTCACCAGCAAATAGATCGTTTGGGTGAGTCGGGCCTGAAATTTCTAAACCTTGCCCAAGCAATGTTGGCTTAGAAGTACCATTACGGCTTACAAAAGTATCAACCGTTGCGATAGATTTTACAGTGCGTACATCGGTTGCGCCTGCTGGTAGGTCTGCTTCTTTTTTACCTGCGAACACACGACCGCGATTGCCATCTTTGTCTTTATAGAAAGTCATTAGCATTGGCTTTTGCTGCATAGCAATATGGTAAGTACCGTCTTGAGATAAACTCACTGCTGCTGAGTTTTTGCGTTTTAAGTAGTATGCACGAATCGTTTCTTCAACCGGCTTGCCATTTGGAGCAAGGGCAATTAATAAATTGTCGTCATACTCTGCGCCTTTTTGTTTTGGGCGATATGCTTTATCAGGGCTAAACAACTCATTCGAAATACTGGCATCAATCATCACATAGTGAGTTTTCTCACCTGATAAAGAAGTGTGAGATGGCATTAACCAACGGGCGTGTGCTTGTGCATAGCCAGAGGCAAGTGCAGTGAAGGCTACTGCGCCGATCAGCGCCGTTTTTAATAATTTTAATTTCATTGTTTGTCCTTAATTACTGGTAATGGTAACAAAGCTAGTCGCGAACTCTTTTTCGCCTTTAATAGTGACTTTGCCGTCTTTTGTTAAGTCGATTTCAACGCGGGTGTAATCTCGGCCACCTTCTTCACGCACAACTTCGACATTAAGCAGGTAGCTACCAGGTTTAACTGGGTTGCCCTTTAAATCTTTACCTTGCCATTCAATGGTGTAAGTACCTGGGCGTTTTGTTGCACCCGTCACACCATCAAAGTTGTCGTTGCTACGACCTGCTTTTCGCCACCATTGACGTAAGTCTTTAAACCATTCAGCTTTTTCGACCCAAAGTGCAATAGTGGTAACGTGTTTACGTCCAGGTGTTTCTAGCCATAGCGCCACGTAAGGGCGATGATATGGGGAAACATCTAGCTCAGGTAAGGTAAATTCAACGGTTAGGTTGGGATCTTTTGCAAAGCTCAGTGGGCTGAATAAACAGCCAATTAGTAGAGCAACGAGTAAGTGGGCTTTTTTCATTAAGATACTCCTTTAAGTTGAGGCACCCAAACTAGATAAATAACCAAAGGCGTGGCAACACCAAGAAGCGTTAACCACAGGCCTGCGGCACGTTTTTTACGGTTTTGAAAGAGAATAATTAATCCGGTGATAGCAAACAGAATCATCAAAACAGCTGAGATATCAATCACCCAGCTCCATGCTTCGCCGGTATGGCGGCCTTTGTGTAAGTCGCCAATCAGACTCATAAAGCCACCGATTTGATAATCAATATTAAGCTCACCGGTTTGAAAATCGATTTCGGCGTAGGCAAAGCCGGCCGGAAGCGGGTAGTCGAGCATTACTAACGCATCTTCTTTTTCCCATTCAATGCTTTTTACATTACTGAGTGAAAACTCCTGCTGCATGTAATCTTCTATCTCGGGATAGAGGCTCGGTAAGGTATCGAGATTTGCTTGTGCTTTTTCAAAGAGTTCAGCAGAGATTAGTCGTTGGCTTTGCCTGTTTTGCTTGTCGTTTTCTAACCAATCAACATGATTAAGGATGATACCGCTAACACAAAAAAGAATGAGCAAAAAGAACAGTGCAGTTGAAAGGTATATATGCAAAGCACGACTTACGCTATAAAACGTGCGCTTATTAATAGAAAACATAAAACAGGCTATTCGTTAAATATATGGGCATGATAATGATTTGTATTTACTATAACAAGTAGGTTTACGTTCTTTACATTTGTGTTTTAGAAGTGAATCGCTAAGTAAGCTATTATGGCGAGTTGTGATGAAATCAAGCAAGCAAGTAGTGTCAAGCAGACTTGCGAAGAAATGGTTATTCGAAGAAGTGGTAATTTATTCGGGGCTGATGGACGGTTTATTAGATAACCCAATACGCCTATTTCAATAACGGCAACTAAATACATAACCCAAACCGGCGCTGCGCTTTGTAATAAAAATATATAACCTAGTGCCATACCAAAAGCAGCTAAAAACTTAGCACGGGTTGGTACTATTTTGTGCTCTTGCCAGTGTCTAAGTGACTCTCCGTATCGGGGGTGATTTAGGAGCCAAGCAGAAAGTTTGGGCGAAGAACGTGTAAAGCAAGCTAAAGCTAAAATAAAGAAAATTGTTGTCGGCATGACAGGCAAAGCAATACCTATGATACCAAGCGCTACCATTAATAGACCAACCGCTTGATAGCAGCTGTTTTTAGATGCAGTTAATACAGCTCTTACATTCATAAATAGAGTTAAGCCAGAACAGTTCAAAAAAGCAAATGCTTGTTAATCACCTTTTTACCTTACTTTTTAACTTTAGCCTAGCTTAGATTTTTTAGCGAATTGTGTCTCTATCCAACAGGATACTTAGTAAAAACCCAGTTAAAAAACTGGGCTTTAATATTTCATTTACTACCAGTGGTTACTAGAAGTAATAACCGATGTTGATATTGAAGCGAGTTTCAGTCTCGTCGCTGTCACCAGCAACTGAGCCGCCTACAAATGGCTGATTTTTCGCTTGAACAAAATCAAAGTAGGTGAACAAGCCACCTGCTGCAACAGATACCCCAGTTACATTCATCCAAGTATCGGCGCTATTGTCTGACTTGTCATAAATAATGCCGTAGTCATTGTAAAACTGTAAGTCTGTAACAGGACCCCACTCGACAGGGAGGCTGTAGGCAATGTTGGCATTAGTCATGGTTGCTTCAGCTGCGATACTATCGTAAAAAGCATAGGCTCCTACCGCCATACGATTTACATTATCAATATCGTAATTATATTCACCATGTTGCAGTTGGAAGTTCCACGGGCCGATAGTACTATTTAAATGCACTGCCCAAGCATAGTAGTCACCGGCACGGTCTTCACCATCGTGTAGGCCACCAGACAGGGCTGATATACCTAGCTCTGTTTTGCCACCCTCATGCTCAAAGTGATAGCCGTAACGACCAGAGAAAGTGTTGTATTCACCAATGGCATTGCCTGGCTCGGCATAAATACCTTCGTCTGCTGAACGGAAACCAACTACATCGTATGAGTAGCGATCGCTGCGGTCATCAACATAACCGTCGACACCACCTAGCTCATCATTTTTGAAAAAGCCAAGATCAATCTGCCAGTTATCGGCAATTTTTCGTTTGAATAGCACACCTAAATCGTGATCATCTTCCAGACCCACATAATAGGTTGTGCCAAAGAAGTAGTTGTGTGAATTATATGGCCAGTTACCAAAAGGAACTTTGGTAATACCTGCCTGCACTTGCCAGTCTTCGGCAAAGTCGTAGGCTGCATAGGCATATTTAACTGCTGTCATGTAGTCAAAGAAACGAATTTCAGCATTTAGTTGCACATCACCGACATCCCCTGAAAAATTCAGTCTGAAGATATCGAAGTCGAAGTCACCGCCACGGTTTTTGTTACCGTCATCATACGAGGTATAGCTGTAGTTTGTTCGCACAGCGCCACCAACATGAATACCAGATTCTTTTTTGTCTGATACGGTTTCAACAGCAGCAGTTTGCTCCTCAAGTTGCTTTTGTTGCCTTGCAACCTGTGCATCAATTTGCGCTTGTTTATCGGCTTGTTGCTGCGATTTTTCCTCGGCAGCATCCAGCTTGCTCTGTAGTTGCTGCATTTGCTCTTTAAGTAATTGCAGCTGTTTTTGAAGATCATCTATTTCAGATGCCTGACTAAGACTTGAAGTAGTGCCCAAGGCGATTGCGAGGGCTAACTTTGAAAGTTTAAGCATGATTTTCGCTAGTGTTGGAATGGGTACTATTAGCATAGTTGATATTCACACTTAACCCAAGGGGAGCCATAAAAAATTAATATTAATCAACCAGTTTTGCAGTTGATTATTGTGATTCGAGAGATTTTGTTATGGCGCCAACTTCTAATAGCGGTGAAGCATCAAGCTGATCAGCATCCATCATTGCTGCAATACGCTGCATTGATGAAAGCAATAAGCTTTGCTCCCACTCTTCAAGGGCTGAAAATTTTTCTATGAAATGCTCTTGTAATGGCTGAGGAGCCTGCTCTAAAAGTGCTTTGCCTTTTTCTGTTAAATACAAGCTGACGCGACGCTTATCCATTTGACTGCGCACACGGGTGATAAGCTCTCTATTTTCAATTCGATCAAGAATATTGGTCACAGTTGCTGGACTTAAGTTGACGTTTTGAGCAATACGACTTGCTGTGATGCCGTCTGTTTGTGCCACTTCATTCATGATAAGTAATTGCGGGCCTGTTAACCCAGACGTTTTGTTGAGCTGCTTAGAGTGCAGATCGATTGCTCTGATTACTTTACGTAATGACACAAGTAGTTCGTCATACTTTTGCATGTTTTTGTCTCTTTAAAGGCGGCCTAGAACGACCGAAGCCGCGAAATATTACACATCAAATAAATTGAGTTCAAATAATTTGTGGCTATGTTTACTATAAATAACCTAATTTTCAGAGGAAATTTTTATTTGAGTAGTAATTAAATCTCGCTTGGTGTATCACATAATAATGTAGATGTTCTTTATAATTAAATAGCGCTTTTCGTCTGCACACGCACAAAGTAGTAAACAATTTCATCAAATAACTAAATATTATTTACTAACTACTATGGCTTTGGGTATGGTGGGGTTATTTAACGATTTCTTTTCTTTCATTTAATGGGACGAATTATGAAGCTATCGCCATCAGTTACGATTGAGCAAAGTGAGACTGGCCTTGAGTTTATTAAAGTAGCCAGTGAGTTTTGTGATGCCACTATCTTTTTGCAAGGTGCGCAAATTACAGAGTTTACACCGACAGGTAAAAAGCCATTACTGTGGGTTTCTCAGCAGGAAGATTATCAAGAAGGTAAGGGCGTTCGTGGTGGTATTCCAATTTGTTGGCCGTGGTTTGGTGTGAGCCAAAATGAAGGCTGGCCTGCTCATGGTGTTGCTCGTACGGGACTTTGGCGTGCTGAACAGGTGAAAGAAGAGGAAAACTCGATCTACATCAGCCTGTCATTGCCAATGAATCAAATTGATGAAAAGTATTGGCCACACAAAACTAAATTATTGGTGGAATTTATTTTATCAACGAGTTTAGAAGTGCGTTTAACAACAACTAACCTTGATAATGAAACACTTAATTTTACACAGGCATTACATACTTATTTCCCAACGCCTGCGATTGAAGAAACTAAAGTTGATGGTTTACAGGGCTCTAAATATATAGAATTCGGTGAAGGTCCATTTGAGCAACATGATTTGGTTTCATTTGCTCGTGAAACCGACATGGTTTATACCCAAGCACAAGATACACAACGCATCATTACGCCAGATGGGATCATTGAAGTAAGCCGAGAAAATTCACGGTCATGTGTGTTATGGAACCCGTGGATTGATAAATCAAAAAGGCTATCTAATTTTGCCGATGATGAATATCACGTGATGTTGTGTTTAGAAGCCGCCAATGTACTTGAAGATAGCGTTGAGTTAGCGCCGGGTGACAAGCATACACTTGTCACTTCTCTTCGCTGGGTATAAAAAGTACCGAGTATAAGTAAGGCCAGTTAAGACTGGCCTGAACAAGGAACGATCGTGTTTAGTAATCAACAAATAGAAACCCTTCCACAGCATCAACGCATACAATTTCAATCACTTGCAGATAATGCGATTTGGCATGTGCAAATTAATTGGTTAATTTTTTATCTTCCCTTGATGGCGGTGATTATCGCTGTTCGTTATTTTAATACGAATATTGCAAGTTCAATCGCACCGCATTGGCTCCTTGTTCTGCCCGTTATTGTATTGCTATCTTTGTTGTATAACGTGTATAGCGTTCGCGCTAAAGGCATTGCCGTTCGTGAACATGACATTGCTTTTAAGCGAGGGTTGATTTGGCAGCACGTTACCTTGCTACCCATTGCTCGGATACAGCACACAGAGATCCATCGCGGGCCGATAGAGCGTAAACTCGGGCTTGCAACGTTGCGGTTATACAGCGCTGGTGGCATGAGTGCAGATTTGCATATCAGTGGCCTCACAGATAAGTATTGCAATGATATCAGGCAATTCATTCAAAACTATGGCTGTGATGAGCGTGTAAAATCTGATGAGTCAATTGATGAATAACAACGAATGGCAAAGGGTGTCACGTTGGGCGCTCGTTTATTTTATTGTGCATTTTGCGATAAGGTTTTTTAAAGGTGGTTTGCTTAATCTACTCCCTGTTTTAGTTGTGTTTGTTACTCAGGTAGAGCAAAAGTGGTTTTGGGCTCAAATAGCAACAAGTGTTGCTGTCGTTGGCTTGTTTGTGTATGCCTTTGCATATTTTATAAATTTCAAATACCGCATAAGCAGTGAACAAGAAATATTACTTAATAAAGGGGTCTTTAAGAAAGAGCGTTTGACCTTAAAATTTGCCAGAGTGCAAAACGTTAATATCGCAGAGCCGTTTTATTTTCAGCCTTTAAATTTAGTTAACTGTATTTTTGATGCCGCAGGGAGTAATGCACAAGAAGTTGTTATTCCAGGTGTTAAACTCAACCATGCCGAACAAGTGCGTGAACAAGTTATGGCCTTTAAGGCACAGTTACAACAGGAAAGTTCAGACGAGCAGGTTATACCCGACGAGGCCGTTTCATCGTCGCAAACATTAAGTATTAGCAATGCTGAAATCGCTAAATTTGGCTTAATATCAAATATGGCGATTCTTGCCTTAGCGGCGCTTGCTCCGTTTATTAATGCTATTTTTGAGTTTCTCGAAACGGCTTTTATTGACCGCTTAGAAGCGGTCTTTAATGAGCAAGCAGTGTTCATTGGTAGTGCCGCGACGATGGCTATAATGGTCGCTGTTTTACTGATGATATTAGTTGCCGTGTTGTTATCAGTGGTGATGGCATTAGTTCGCTTTTTTAACTTTCAGTTATACCTTCAGGACGAAAAGTTTAAACGTATTGCAGGGTTATTCGAACGCCAGCAACTTTCGGTGAGCTTAGAGAAAATACAAAGTGTGCATATTAAGCAAAATGTTATTGCTCGTCTGCTAAAACGCTACACAGTTGTTTGCCCACAGGTGAGCAGTGGGGGGGCAGGCGTTGCTAGTGCTCACAAAAATAAGCAAACTTTGGTTATGCCTGTTCTTACTGCATCGCAGGTAAGGCAAGTGTGTAGTTGGTTGTTTCCTTGGTTTATTGATCTAAAAGAGCTCAACTTTATAAAGCCTGAGCGAGCATTACTTTACAAAAACACCGTTTTGTATGCGCTACTGCCCACCTGCGTGGCTGTTGTATTTCTTCATTCTATGTTTGATTTGCTCGTTGTTCTTTGGGGTCTATTGCTTTTACCAGCTTTAGTATCGATGGTGTATCTTAGCTATCAGAAAACAGGAATTGCCTTGTATCACCATGAAAATCGATATTTTGCTGTTTTCAAAACCGGCATGCTAGGTAGTCAATATCGTGTTTTTGAAGTATATAAAGCGCAAAGTGCTACCACTACGAGTACTTATTTAATGCGCAGATCCGAGCTTAAAAGCTTGTATATACAACTGGCTTCTGGTTCCGTCACAATGCCTTACCTTAAGTGTAATCAGGCTAATCAGTTTGTGGACTTTGTGTTACACGAAATAGAAGCAACACAACGCAGTTGGTTTTAAATGAAAATAATTCTCAATATCATTGACCTGTTTGTGTTTTTGAGTATACTTTCTCAAAGCTACAGAAGGAGGTACGCGATGATATATTTTCTGCCTATTTTAGCCATTACAGGTATTGTCGGCTTACTTTGCTATGCGCGTAATAAGAGGGAGTGTAAAGGTCTTTGCGTAAGCTGTGCAGTGACTTGTATTGCTTTGCTTGTAACAGGTGCAATGGCTCTCGCGGGTCTTGGTGCACTTAGAAGCAGTATTATGTTTGCAGCGACAATATTTATTGTTTACCAATTATTAGGCTTGGTTCGCCCGATTAAAATTGAATAGTTTTTTACATTTTTTAACTACCCACTTGCCAAAAAGCCACGCATACTAATCCTGAAATAACACAGTCAGGGATTAAGATGATAAAAGCATTGTTGATTGGTACTTTACTTGTTGCTGGGCAAGCGTTTAGTCAAGAAGTATGGCAAACAATTCATACTGAGCATTTCAATGTCCATTTTAGTACAGAAAATCAGCAATGGGCTCAATCAGCGGCAACCGAGCTGGAAATTGTTCGCAATAAGGTGTTAAAACAACAAAACCGCGCGTTGGATGAAGTGATTGATGTTGTTGTTTTTGATCCATTTAACGCATCTAATGGCTTTGCTTTACCGGTTACAATCAAGCCTTTAATGGCTTTATTTACGACACCTCCACAATCAGATTCGATGATTGCCAATACAGATAGCTGGCAGCAATTACTCATTTTGCATGAGTACATTCATTTGGTTCATTTGGCTCAGCCTACACGCAGCTTGCCTCGACAAGCAATTAGAAATATTTGGGATCTCTACGATTTATCACAAAGCGATATGCCCCGCTGGGTCGCAGAGGGTTATGCAACGCTATTAGAATCAAAAATGACGGGGCGTGGCCGTTTATACGATAATCTTTCCGAAGCCATACTGGTTGAATTTGCACAGCAAGGCGCACTGCCAAGCTATGGGCAATTAAATCGTACTGAAGACAGTTATATGGCCGGATCAATGGCGTATTTAATGGGCGCTCGTTTTCTCGCTTGGTTAGAAGATAACTATTCTCCAAAGACCCTTGATGCTGTGTGGACACGTATGCAAGCGGTTAAATCGCGCGATTTTAATGACGCTTTTAGCGGTGTATTGGGCGACTCACCTGAGCGGCTTTATCGTCGCTTTATTGCTGAATATACTTATAGAGCAATGGCTAAAGAGGTGAGTGAGCAAACACTTACAAGTGAGCTTTGGTTAGAGCTTGATTTATATGCATCAAACCCCGTTTTAAGTTTAGATAATAGTAAACTCGCTATTGTAGAGCGAAACAAAGATGATGAAACGCGGCTAGTTATTTATAGCACAGCCGATAATCAACAAGCAGCAGATGATTTTGCAAAGCAGCAACAACAGCTGCTTGATAACGATCCTGTTGATATTGCCGATAAAGCACCGAGTGTGTTTAAACGTAAACAAAAGCACGTGCTTCATCAAATCAATAAGCAGGGTATAAAGAATCCGCAGTGGCTAGACGAAAATACACTGTTTTTTAGCGCTACAACAACCGTTGGTAAAGGCTCAATTCAGGGTATCTCGGACTTATATCGCTATGATATTGAAACTGGTGAGATAAGTGCATTAACCCATCATGCGGGGCTGCGTCGCTTTACAATTAGCGATAACGGACAAACTGTTTACGCCGAGCAAACTAGGCATGGCTTCTCGGAGTTGGTGCATTTTGATCTCAATACGGGTGTCTCTACGCCTTTATTTGAGAAGAGCCTAGAAACGGTTTATGACTATCCATTACTAAGTCCTAATAAAACTAAGCTTGCATATTTAAAAGTGGCATTGAATGCAAATTGGCAGTTGTATATACAAGATCTAAACTCCCAGCAATCAATAGCTGTGCCTATGCCTGTGGGCTATCAGTATGTGTCACAACCTAATTGGCAAGCAGATGGCAAAGGGCTTTATTTTGTCGCTGGTAAGAATGCCGCTCTCGATTTGTATCATTATGATCTTAATAGCTACTCACTACGCCAATTAACACAAGGGCAAGAAGCCGTCGCACACCCAATGGCAATGAATAACGGTGAACTTTTGTATTTATCGATCACTGCTGAGGGGCCGAATATCAAGCATTTTGCAGAGCAACCACAAGGATCAGAGGTTACTAAATTTGCTAAAAGCGCAGCGCCACCACGAGGGCAGTTAACGAGCGAAGTATTACCTGAGGCGAAGATTTACCAGCAAAGTCCAACCCAGCCAGCCAATTATGATATATGGCAACAAAAACCAACCTTTTCGTTAGCATCTCAATATTATTCGGCTTCATCTTCGCTTCTTACCCTTGGGCTAAAAAGTAGTGATTTCTTGAAGCAGCTCGATTTACAAGCAGGCTTTAGTGTTGATTTACATGATAAAGCACTAGAGGGAGTGTTCGCGGCAGCTAAATACTCAGCGTTTGATTTAAAATTTAAAGCGCTGTTATTTGATTACGACCTTGAATCAGCAAAACAGTACCATTCACAAACGCCGCTAAATATTGGTAACACAGGTGCACATGTTGCCATGAGTTACCCGATGCAGTTTCAGCAGTTAAATATCACACCGACATTAAGTTACAACTACAGTAACTATGCCCAAGGTGACGATCAATGGCTAAAGCTAGGACTTAAGCAGCAATGGCAACATGATAGACAGCATTATGGTATTAGTCAGTCCTTGAGAGCGGAATGGTTATCCGGTGATGCTGACTCAAATAATTGGCAGGGTTATAACTTTGCGACCGTACTGAGTGGTTATGCCTTTGATGTTCCTGTTTATGTAAATTTTGCTCAGCAATATCGTGATGACCATACACTTGCTTTAGGTGGCTATGAGTCAAATTTAATTAATAAAGACACGCAAAGCGGTTTTGTTAGTGCACCTGAATTGCCACTTTTTAGCCAGCTTGGTAACCGTTATAAAGGTTATGGCGGGGGCATTAGTTACAAAGATTCATTACCTTGGCTTTACTACCAACAGCATCAAGTTGATAACCGAGTCTATGCGCAAAGCTACGGTCTCAAGTGGCGAGGAGACTTTAGCTTTGGTCTGGGACCTGCGGGTTTAAATGATGTAAATATTGACTTTGGCGTCGCCCGAGTAGAAAGCGACGACTTTGAAAATGATTTACGCGCTTGGCTAAGCTTTTACTACTCGTTGTAATACTAACAAGATGCGCAGTTAAATACTGCTTGTCCATACGCTAAATATCTCAAGTCTTATTTTATTCTAAATAGACTGTAAACGAAGGCGGCAGTATGCTGCTTTAACTTTACAGTCTGTATGTGTTTCTTGCCACTTACAGCTTGGCAGTTTTTTCTACCTCATTGCTTTCTCTGTGGGCCTCATTAAAATGCCGCGCTCTTTTAAATCACTTAAAAAACAGTTGTTTACATGTTTAGTGACGGTGATTGATAAATTGCTAACTTATTAACTAAATTGTAACGAGAGGGGGTTGTTTTGGCGCACTTTTTGCCGATTATTTCATGTTTTATTCTAGCGTTTAGCTTTTATCCGCTATTAAATAAGATTCGTAAAAATCGTAGTGTGTCGGGCGTATCACTGTTGATGATGAGTTTTGGTGTCGCACAGAGCATCTACTTCATTACTTACAATTTATATTTTCAACGTTTTTACATGGTACTGCCGTTTATTGTAACGGGCATGCTCAGCGGTTTAATTCTCTATTACTTTGTTCGATATAACGCAGCTCGCCAGCAGCGACTGCAGTTAGCAGGATTGTTGGTGCTATGTGTTGTACCGTTTACTTTGTTGCTCAGTCCGACGCTTGATATGGCCACTGTACTTAACTGGTTAACTTATGTTGGCTTGGTGATGAGTTCGATTCGTGTTATGCCGCAAACTTATAAAACCATTAAAAGTGGTGATATTAGTAATTTAAGTGCTCGTTATTTTAGTCTGCAATTTATTGCTGGTAGTTGTGGCCTTGGCGCTGAGCTGTCGATGGTGGCACCGAGTGTATCGCATATTTTAACGTTTGTGATGATCTTACTAACAAATGCGGCACAACTTGGCTGTATCCAATATTATAAATCACGCCCTGCAATGGCATAGGCGAAACAATGAGTAAAAAAGGCTGCCAATTGGCAGCCTTTTTTACTGTTGGTTAAGCGTCTAATGCTTTGCTAATTAAGCGATTAATATATTGTTTATGCGCTTTAGCAGCAGTATCTGCTCCCCAAGGAGTGCTGATATCAGCAATTTGGTTAAGTTGATAAAGAGCCGCAGCTTTAGCGAGATTATCGTGCTTACTGGCTTTAGTTAAACCGGCAATGGCAATCAGTTGATTCACATACTCAACTTGTAAGTTATGACTTAACGTATTTGCTTTTTTGCCATCGACAAAAATGCTTGCTGTTAAGTCATTCATAAATTGGTTAAGTGAATACTCATTACCATATATAGCACTGTCTGAAATACGCAGCATCACAGCAGGGTGTAATAGCTGGGCAAGTACCAGCTTTTGCATGCCTAAAATCATACCATGTGGTTTAGGATCTTCATTTTTACCATAGTGATTAAAACCGCGGCGCTGTTGTAGCAGGTAGTTATAAAGTGGTTGCATGCTAGCAAGTACATGTGGAGAGAACACTTTGTCGGCTAAAATCTGCATTGCCTGTTGTTGGCGTTCAAGTGACACAGGAGTCAATGGCGCGCCATTTTTATCATCACCTACGACATTGCGTTCTACATAAACACCACCTATTTGACGCGACACCACGCCTGCTTGTGTTCTATAGCTAGCAAATAAAATATTAGCTGAGGTAACAAGCTGTTGGTATGACTCACCTTCAACGGTGGCTTTATCTTTCAATTCAGAAAACAGCGTATTGATAAGTGCCATGCGATCATCTGCATAAGCTGCAGGGTTAGATGACATATCGCCAATCATTACACGAGGGTCGATATGGCGACCCGGAGCACGCATGTCGTCAGCATCATTACCAAATGCGAGTGCATGCTCTGATGAGCGAGCAAGAATTTTTTCAAGGCGCTGTTGCTCAGCATCTGCATCGGCTAGTGCTTGGCTGTAGCCATATTCAATCGCCCAATCATCATAAGGGCCTGGCTTAGTTTGGAATATATCGCCTTGTTGCATGCCAATAGGCGCAATGTTGGCTGGCGCATAATCCATCACCGAGCCTGTCACGATACCTTGCGTTTTACTCTTGTCGTGAACTTCTTTTTCATCCCATAAAATCGATGACTTCATGTTGTGGTTTAACCCCAGTGTGTGACCTACTTCATGGAGAATCAGCTGGGTTAAGCCTTGACGTAAAATTTCTTTATCTTCAATACTTGCTCTAGTCCCTAAGCCTTTTGCAAGTAGCATGTTTTCTTGAATAGTGTGACCTAATGAACAGTGTAAGTTAGGATTATTTTCGTCAGAGGTTAATGAGGCTGCGCCTTGCGTATATAAGGTCTCGTACATCCAGCGATTTTTCATAAAAACATACTCTAACATGATGTCAGAGCCTAAGATCTCGCCGGTTATTGGATTAGCAAGGGCAGGTCCATAACCACCAAAAGGTGGGCGTGGAGAGGCTGTCCAGCGTAATACGTTGTAGTTTATATCGCCAGCATCCCAATCTGCATCGTCAGGTTGAATTTTTACTTGAATAGCGTTTTTAATGCCTGCTTTTTCAAATGAGGGGTTCCATGCAAGCACGGCGTCGCGAATCGTGTCACGCCACTCAATAGGGGTGGTGTTTTCAATCCACCAAGTAATTGGTTTGACTGGCTCAGAAAGTGCAGCTGTAGGGTCTTTCTTTTGTAAATCCCAACGTTTGATAACGTCCTCGTAAGGTGCCCAGTCAGCAGAAGTCATATTATCAAATTGGTTTGTAAAGTAACCGATACGCGCATCATCATGGCGTGGCTGATAATTATTTTTTGGTAAAGCAACAAAGGAGTGTTGTACTTTAATCGATACATTGCGAGGATCACTTATTGCTGTAGAGCCACGTACACTAGGATTGGCATTAGTAAACACATAATCGACAGTGATATCTAAATTGTTGGGGTAAGGACGATGCTGAACAATGCGCGATTTTTTATCGTCTAATTTTCCTAATTTGAAACGCTTTTTAGCATTTTTATCGTCTGGATTTGGCCAAGGAGATACCTTATGTAGTGCTTCACTTATAAGCAGTTTATCAACATTAAATGCTATTTTATCGTCTTCTTCTTTCTCAATTTTGATGCTAGCGAGCACTGCTTCACTGATATTTGCATCAGCAGAGCGAGCCAGAGCGGAGTGTTGATCAAATTTATAACGAGGGGTTTTGCTTATAATATCAATACGGTCAAAATACTTTCTAAATTCAATGAGTTTTGTTTCACGGTACGCGCCTCTGAAGTGACCCGCATCGGTCACACCATCTACGGTATGTGCAAAATAGACAAAGGGTGTATCAAGTTGTGATTGGTCTATGACCATTAGGTTTTCACCTGTTTTTTCATCTTGATAAAGAGTAAAAATACCTGAGTATTCGGTTTTATCTTTAATCATCTCAGCCAGTGTTTCAGGCTTTTTGTCCTCTTTTTTGGCTGCAAGTGCATGCCCATTTATGGCAAAAGCAATGCTTAACGCCACAGCAATATTGGTTGTTTTCATTTTTAGTCGTTCCATTTGTTTTTTTCAGGCACGAGTTTAATGAAATTGCTAATTGATAGAAGTTTGTTTGTTAACAAGTGTAAAGCGCTCTCTCTAATATCATGAAAAGTTGAGAGTTTTATTTAGTAACAAATTATTTTTAGCTGTTGTAGGTGTATTAGGCTCTTTTTGTAACAGTTACTTACAAATGTCACATTAATGTTTCTGTCAGCTTTGGTATGATAGAGGCAGTAGAAATTTAAAAGGTGTAAGTTATGCGCACGAATGTATTGAAATGGATGTTACCATTTGCTGCTTTAGCCCTTGGTATTGCTGGCTTTGTAGGTATTAATGCTATTGCCCAAGAGCCACAAGATAAAGAGGTGGTTGACTCTAGACCCCTTGTTCGAGTGGAAGCTATCTCAAGTGATGACCATCAAGTTATTATTAACAGTTATGGTGAAGTTAGACCGCTTGAAAGTACTCTGCTTGCATCTCAAGTCGCAGGTGAAGTCACAAGCTGGCATCCAAACTTTGTTGCAGGTGGCATTGTTGCTCGTGGTGAAGTGTTATTCACGATTGAAAAAGACAATTACGAGGCCGCTGTATTACAAGCCGAAGCATCATTGGCGAGTGCTCAAGCTGCATTAATTGAAGAGCAAGCACAAGCAAAGGTCGCGCTCGATGAAGCTAAGCGTTATCCAGAACGTGAGCGTACGGACTTATTTTTACGTAAGCCACAAGTTCTAAGTGCGCAAGCTGCGGTTAAATCGGCTCAAGCTGCACTGAAACGTGCAGAGCGAGATTTAGCACGATGTGAAGTTAAAGCTCCTTATGATGCGTTGGTGATAAGTCGTGAAATTGGTGTGGGTCAATATATTAATGTAGGCAGTCAGGTTGCTGAGTTAAACAATATTGAAAGTGCTGAAATTATTGTCCCTATCGCAGGATTCGACAGCGTATTTTTACCTAAACGAATTAAAGGCATTAAGGCTACGATTATCAATAAAGGCCTAAATAGCTTTACCCGTGAAGCGGTGGTGGACCGTGACTTGGGTGTCGTTGATAACGCAACACGTATGAGCAACTTGGTCGTTCGTGTCGATGACCCATATGGTTTAAAGCATGATGTACAACCCATTAAATTTGGCGCTTATGTGCAAGTTAATTTTGCCGGTGCCACATTGCAAAATATCTATCGCTTACCGCAATCATTGGTTAATAATCAAACCGTTTGGGTGGTTAACGATGAGCAAAAACTAGAGCCACGTAAAGTGACTGTTGTTCGCGAAGAAGGTGAATATTTTTATATTAGCGATGGCTTAAATATTGATGATCAGCTTGTACTGACACTGCCTGAGTATCCGCAAGCGGGTATGGAAGTAAAAGTAGCCGGTATGCAAGAAATGACAAGCGATGCAGGTGAAACTGCTGCTGTCGAAAAGCTGTAAGGTGGCTGTATGAGTGATACAACAACACAGAAGCAGCCTGGTTTAATCGCCTATTTTGCTAATAACTCGGTCGCTGCAAACTTAATGATGTTTTTTATCCTTGCTATGGGGATACTAAGTTACTTTACTATTCAGCGTCAGATGTTTCCGAATATTGAGATCAATTATATTGAGGTGCAAGCTAATTACCCAGGGGCATCACCACAAGAAATTGAAGAAAGTATTCTGATTAAAATTGAAGAGTCGCTCAAAGATGTGACCGAAATTAAACGTGGTGTTTACCGCGCATTTCGTAACAATGGGCGTGCTAGCTTAGAAATTAATACCGATGCAGAATTAACCGACGTTCTTGATAAAGTAAAACTTCGCGTTGACGGAATTGCGACCTTTCCTGCGGGGATGGAGCCGGTGACAATTAGTCAGGTCGAGTTTCGTCAAGATGTTATTGGGATGACATTAGTCGGTGATGTGCCACTCACAGAATTAAAGCCAATAGCTAATCAAATTGAAGATGAGTTATTGCAGTTATCAAATGTGTCTTTGGTGCAAAATGATGTGCCGCTTGATGAAATTGCAATTGAAATTGATCCAGATTCTCTGCGCCAATATAACTTAACATTAAGCGATGTTGCTAATGCCGTACGCCGCTACTCAGCGAATATTTCAGCAGGTCAATTACGCACTGATGCAGGAATTATTTCTGTACGTGTTGAAAACCAATATTACAGTGGTGATGAGTTCCGTCAAATCCCTGTAAAGGTGGGAGCTAACGGTGCGAAAGTCTTGTTACAAGACATTGCTGTTATTAAAGACCAGTTCACAGAGGGTGAGCGTTACTTTAAATTCAATGGTGAAAATGCAGTGTATTTATCGGTTAAAGCAACGAAAGAGCAAAATATGATCCCCGTTGCTGACTCGGTGAAAGCATACATAGATAAAAAGAACAAAGAGCTGCCTGTGGGTTTACGTCTAGAACCACTGATGGACATGACGTATTACTTGAATGCGCGTTTAGACATGATGAAAAGCAACCTTTTTCAAGGCGCTATCTTAGTGGCTATCATGTTGTCTATCTTCTTGCGCTTTAAACTAGCACTTTGGGTAATGATTGGTTTACCAATTTGTTTCTTAGGTGCCATGATGATGATGCCTGTTTTTGGTATCACTATTAACATTGTATCCCTATTTGCGTTTATTATGGTGCTGGGTATTGTCGTTGACGATGCAATTGTCATAGGGGAAAGTGCCTACACTGAGATAGAGAAAAAAGGGGGCGGCGTCGTTAACGTTGTGAACGGTGCCAAACGTGTAGCAACTCCGGCAACGTTTGGGGTATTAACGACGATTGCTGTATTTGCGCCATTTACTTTATCAAGCGGCCCTGAGAGTGCTTTTTTCTATGGTATCGCGGTCGTCGTTATTTTATGTCTGGTATTCAGTTTAATAGAATCAAAGCTTATTCTACCTGCGCACATTGCCCATACTCACTTTCCACCTATTAACCCTGAGAGTTGGCGAGCACGTTTTAACAAGCGCTTCTTTAACTTTGTGAATGGCCCGTATAAACGCTTTATTGAGCGTTGTGTTGAATGGCGTTGGTTAGTGTTATTCTCATTTATTGGTCTTTTGATTTTGACATTCGCTTTAATTTCGTCAAATCAAGTACGTGTTGTACCAACACCAAAAGTCCCCCATGATTTTCCGCAAATTAACCTAGAAATGAATGAAAATGCATCTGATATACAGACCATTGAAGCAATTCGTGAAATTGAAGCCATGGTTAAAAAGGTTGATCAAGAGACAGAACGTGAGTTTGGTCACACATTATTACGTGATATTTTGGTCTTTAATCAGGGGCGTACTGAAGCACAAATCTTAGCACCATTGGTAGATGAGGACTTGCGTCCATATAATGCTTTCGAGCTATCGCGACGTTGGCGTGAACAGATGCCAAACATTGCCGGTGTTAAATCATTGCAAATCTACGACGATGTAAATGGCGGCGGCAATGATGGCGAGTTTGGATACCTGCTTTATGGGCCCGATGTTGATACTTTAAATGATGCGGGTCGTCGTTTTATTCAGTTGCTGCAACAGCAAAAAGGCTTATTTGATATTAGCTCGACAATTGACCCTGCTAGTAAAGAAGTCCAACTTAGCTTAAAACCAGTTGCTTATGATTTAGGCTTAGACCTTGCCACAATTGCCAATCAAGTTGGTGCAAGTTTTTACGGCGGAGAAGCCCAGCGTGTAATTCGTCGTGGTGAAGAAGTACGTGTAATGGTGCGTTATCCTAAATTAACGCGTGAAGCATTTGCTTCTTTAAAACATGCGGTAGTGACGACACCTGCTGGCAAAGAAGTACTGCTTGGTGATGTGGTTGAGCTAACCGAAAAGCCAGGGATTAGTTATATTCGCCGTGAAGGTGGCTACCGTACTGTATATATCTACGGCAGCATTGACGAAGAAACCATAGAACCAGGTGAAGTGGTCAAGCAGGTCGACGACGTACTACTGCCAAAGCTTAAAGAAGAGTTCCCATCAGTGAAAACTGAATTAGGCGGTGCCATTGAAGAGCAGCAAGCACAGGCGAATGAGCAATTAATGTTTTTTGCTGCAGGGATGTTCTTAGTGTATATCTTACTTGCGGTGCCACTCAAAAGTTATTCACAACCATTGATCGTTATGTCGGTGATTCCGTTTAGCTTGACCGGTGCTATTTGGGGGCATTATTGGTTTGATTTAGATATTAGCTTAATGTCAGGCTTTGGCTTAATTGCTGCTGCAGGGGTGGTGATCAATGACTCTTTAGTTATGACTGACTTTGTGAACCAAGCTCGACGAGAGGGAATGTCAACTCGTCAAGCTGTTATTGAGGCAGGTTGTGCACGCTTTAGAGCAATTACTTTAACGTCAATTACAACCTTTGCTGGCGTACTCCCTATTATGTTTGAAACGAGTTTGCAGGCAAGGTTTGTTATTCCTATGGCAGTGGCCCTTGGTTTTGCAGTGATGTTTGCAACTCTCATTACATTGGTACTTGTTCCTTGCCTGTATATTGTGATGAGTGATGTAGGCCATGTGTTCTTACGTTTTTTCCGTTCAGTGAAAGAACTCATACCAAATCGACGTGCGGTAAGAGATTAATGACTAAGCCAACCTTCGGGTTGGCTTTTTTATAGCTTATTTGTGACTAGTAATTGCTTGTTATACATATCTTTCGGTTACATTCTTTTGTTTGATTTGTTTTCAACTGAGGATTATACTCATTTCAGTTTTTGGCAAACTAACCGAAAGGTTAGGACGCAAAGTTTCCGGTCTAAGGTTTTGATTACAAAGCTATGATAGCGGGGCCGCTGAAAAGCGCACATTCTTCGTGCTTTGGATCTATTGCCTCAAACTAAAATTGTATTTATTTTGTACGGCTGTTATTGGATAGTACCTACTAGCTGTTCTTAGGGTGTTACTTTGTTTATGCATATGTCACTGGCTTCTGGAAAGTGGTTGCCGATAGGTTGCTTAAATCATCATACTCAGCTTTTTGTTGGGGATAAGGTGGTTGTGACTTTTTATGATGCGCAAGGTGAGTTAGCTGATTTGTCATTTCAGTACCCTATTACTAGCTCTGATGAGGGTGAGCCTCATAATTGGCCTCGTTCAATTGCTGAGCATATAAATGTGCACATGCCCATGATTCGAGCAGGAAAAATAACAGAGCAGGGTCTCATCGTAGCATATCGGCTCAATCAGATTTATGCATTAGAAAGCACGGGTATAACCCATGTAAAAGTGGCATTTAACTGTATTGCGAAGTGCGAAAAGAAAATAAAGGATAAAAATCAAGAGTATGATTATGTTTATCCGCAAGCATGCAATGCTTACAGCTCAGGTGTAAAAGTACTACAACCAAAGACTGGCCATATTTATATGTGTAAACCTTGGCCGTATACAGAGTTTTGTCGTGTGAAAGAATCACACAACCCACTCTATGAACCTGGTGTGGGTAAAAGTTGGCCCATGGCATGGCAGCAAGTATCACATTGATAGTTTCCCCCTAAATGCTATTTAGCATTGTTTGGCCCACTCAATTTGAGTGGGCTTTTTTATTTCTGTGTTAGACTCGGGTCATTCGTTTTTAATCGTGGTTTTTCCTGTGTCGCAAAATTCTTATTCTCTGTCTTTATTAACGCCTACCCCTGTAGCTAAAAAACAACCTCATCAATTAACAGCTCATCAATTAACTCGTACTGATAATTACTACTGGATGCGTGACGATGAGCGCGAAAATGCAGACGTGTTGGCACATTTACATGCAGAAAATGAATATTGTGAAAAACAGCTTGCCAGTATTAAACCACTACGAGAAGCGTTATTTAACGAACTAAAAGGGCAGATAGTTAAGGATGATAATACCTTTCCTGTAAAGGATGGCCAGTTCTGGTATCACTCAGAAGTTCGTGGTGATGATGAATATGCGCGCCATTACCGAAGTCGTTCAATTGAAGCCCGTGACAAGCAGTTATTGTTAGATGTAAACCAACTAGCCAGTGATTATGAGTTTTATGAACTAGGTGAAGTCGCAATTAGTCCTGATGAGCAATTACTTGCTTATTCTGAAGATACCGAAGGCCGCTGTATTTACACCGTGCGTTTTAAAAATATTGCCAATGGCGAAGTATTCAGCGATGTACTTGAAAACACAGAAGGGCAAATTGTTTGGGCTAACGACAGTAAAACAGTTTTTTATGTGAAAAAAGACCTACAAACTTTATTGGGTTTTCAGGTGTATCGCCATGTTTTAGGCACCCCACAAACCGATGATGTTTTAGTGTATGAAGAACAGGATAAAAGCTTTTTTCTAGGACTTGGCAAAAGTCGAGATGAAAGCTTAATTATTATTGATCTGGCTACGACTGAAATGAACGATACTTGGGTACTTGATGCTAACAATCCCGAGGGGGAGTTCAGCGCGTTAATGCCGCGTGAAGAAGGCCATGAATTTGATGTTGATAAGCTTGGCGATACTTTTTATATAGTCACAAATTGGCAAGCCAAAAACTTCCGTTTAATGACTGCCACAACCGACACAATTGCTACAAAAGAACAGTGGCAGGAGCATACTGCGCACCGTGATAATGTGTTATTGGAAGGGGTCGAAATATTCAATGACTATCTTATTTTAACTGAGCGAGAGCTTGGTCAAACCCGCTTTGTGGTTGTTGATAAGCAGGAAGAGCGACTCACATTAGAGTTTGAAGACCCTTGTTATTATGCTGCAATAGCGATGAATCCTGAGCCTAACACTCGCTCTGCACGTATTTATTACTCAAGTCTAACAACACCAGGTTCATTGTATGATGTTGATTTAAAAACGGGCAACAAAACGTTATTAAAACAACAGCAAGTACTTGGTGAATTTGACCCAGAGCACTATCGTTCAGAACGACTAATGATCACCGTAAGAGATGGTGAGCAAGTACCAGTGTCATTGGTGTATCGTATTGATAAATTCAATCAAGATGGCTCTAACCCTTTGTTGCAATATGGGTATGGTGCTTATGGCGTTACCACGGATCCGAGTTTTTCTAGTTGTTTATTGAGCCTGCTTGATCGTGGTTTTGTTTATGCCATTGCCCATATTCGTGGCGGTGAAATGCTAGGTCGTCATTGGTATGAACAAGGTAAAAAACAGCATAAACAAAATAGCTTTAACGATTTTATTGATGTTACTCGCTCACTCACTGAGCAAGGCTATGCACATCCACAGAAGGTGTTTGCCTCAGGGGGAAGTGCTGGCGGTTTATTAATGGGGGCTGTCGTAAATCAAGCACCAGAGCTTTATTTAGGCGTGGGCTGTCACGTACCTTTTTTAGATGTGCTGACAACCATGCTTGATGAGAGTATTCCTCTTACAACGAATGAGTATGATGAGTGGGGTAACCCAAATGATCCCGACTTTTACGAAGTCATTAACGCTTATTCCCCATACGATAATATTACGGCTCAAGCCTACCCAAATATATTAGTAACGACGGGTTTTCATGACTCGCAAGTACAATACTGGGAGCCGATGAAATGGGTTGCGAAACTGCGTGAGATAAAAACAGACGACAATATTGTTGTGTTTAAAACGGATATGGATGCCGGACACGGAGGCGCTTCTGGACGCTTTAAAAGCCTTGAAGAGAAAGCGCTTGAAATGGCCTTTTTTATGGCTCTATTAGGTTGAAAATAACCATTTTAAAGCTAATATTACCTTAAACGTAGTAAGAGTGATGTTTGGTTATGTTTAAGCCCCATGGGGAGTGGTTTTATAAAATAAGCCCTCCTTGCGTATTTATTGAGTTTAGAGGCTGTGTTAATAAAGAGGCGTTTGTTGACTTCACGAATAAAATAGCAGACGAAATAACAGGCAACTCAATAAAAAACCTTCATCATTTAATAATAAATGTTAAGCAGTTTGAATTAGCCACCGCAGAAAGCGTTCATATAGCAAAAGCTTATTTTGAAACGGTTAAATCACGTGGCTATAAACAAGTTGATTATGTGGCACCTAATAGTGTGGCTCAAAGTTTGATAGAGTCTGTGTGGAAAGACAGTGGACTCAGGGTGACCTTTCATAAAGATATAAATAGCTTCCTTGAAATTAATCCGCAGTGTGAAGAAATGCGAGCTTGGTTAGAGTCAGCAACATAAACTATAAGCCTGCCCATTTGGGCTTTTATTAAATGAGCTTGCAAAGTACCCAATAGGTTATTGCTCAGATCCCCAAAATACCTTCTAGATTCATTTTAAAACGGCGCGATAAATTTAAAATCGCGTTGCTTTTTAAAATGACTTTATAATCACCACAGTCGGTCGGTATCAACTCACTGATTGCTTTTTTACGAACTAAAGTAGAGCGATGAATACGAATAAACCCCTTACTTGCCAGCTTCTCTGTTAAGTTTTTCATCGTTTCGCGGTGTAATATTGGGCGAGGACTATCTTGGCAATGCAACTCTACATAGTTACCAGCCCCATTTATCCATACGATTTCTTCAATATCAACAAGCCTCACTTTGCCTACATCTCGGACGATTAAATGGGAGTTTTCTTGTTCTTGCACGTGTTCTTGATGATGTGCGCTGGCAAGGGGGCATAAATGAATAAGCTTCTCAAAACACTGATTTATTCGCATAGAATTTGCAGTTGTAAGTATAAAGTCAATAGCACCTATTTCATAAGCTAAGTTAGCTAATTGCGCCGAATCAGCAACAATAACAAGCTTTAAATGCTTGGCAAGCTCTGTTAGTTGTAGCAACTCAAGAGAGCTAGGCGATGAATTGAGTTGATAAAAAGCAACGTGAGTATTTTCAAAATTAAAACTGCTCATTTCATTAATGACAGTAATGGAGTGAAAACTATGGTGCCGTGTTATTGCGCTTTCAAGCATTTTTGCAAATTGCGGCTCTGCGATATGTATTATGCTGTTAAATAAAATGCTTTGCATTGTAGCTCCGAATGTAGCGTACCTGTTAAAAACAATAAGACCGTGTCTGTTCCTATTTTCTATTCAAATTATTTTACAATTTAGTTGTCCCTCAAAATATTCCGCTTATCCCTAATTTTAATCCGCTTACAAAATGCAGCTATCTGAAATGCATAAAGCCCAATAATGTGGCGAGCTGTAACTAAGTGGTTACAAATAATTTTCAGGGGAATTACCATGATAAAAAACGAAAAAAATCCACGTCCATTATTTGTCTATTCTGCAATTGCGATGGCAATGATGGGAGGCGTGTCGGTAAATGCGGTGGCACAGGATGAAGAATTAGAAAAGGTTGAGCGTATTCAAGTGACAGGGTCGCGAATTCGCTCTGCAGAAGCTATGTCTTCAGCACCTATTCAAGTTGTTGATAGCTCGGCTATTGATGCTTCAGGTTCATTAAACATTCAAGACTTATTACTTGAAAACCCAGCATTTGGTACACCGGCAATTAGTCGTACAAACTCAAACTTCAATACTTCAAGTGCAGGTGTTGCGACGGTAGATTTACGTAACTTAGGCTCGAACAGAACGCTTGTACTTGTGAATGGCCGACGTTATGTTGCCGGTGTTCCTGGTAGCTCAGCCGTTGATTTAAATACCATACCAAGTCAGTTTATTGAACGTGTTGAAATTATGACTGGTGGTGCATCGTCGGTGTATGGTTCTGATGCTGTAGCGGGTGTAGTTAACTTTGTCCTTAAAGATGATTTTGAAGGAATAGAGTTTGAAGGCCAGTATGGTGAGTCTAAAGAAGGGGATGATCAATCTAGACAATTCTCAGTGACTTCTGGCTTTAGTGGCTTGGATGATAAAGGGAAAGTAATGTTTCACCTAGGTTATTCTGACCAAGGTGGTGTTTTTGCTCGAGACCGTTCACGTTCTTCTGTTGACCAAATTGCTCAAATTGCTTTTGAAAATAGCGAAACAGGACAAGCGAGTGATATTTTTGAAGCTGTACGTCCATTTTTCTCATCATTTCCTCCACAGGGACGATTTGATGCGGGTGACACGCGCTTTACGTATAACAGCAACAACGTCTTACAAGACTCATTCAGCACCAATGGTGGTGACGGTGTTGAAGCAAATGGCTTTAACCGAAATGGTGTAAGGGCACTCGCAATTCCTACAGAGCGTTACTTGTTTGCATCTAACGGCAGCTACGATATTACCGATAAACATACGTTCTTTTTTGAAGGTACATATGCATCAACATCAACTCAGTCTGAGCTAGAACCTTTTCCTTTTGCTTCAGATGATATTTATGCTAACGGGCGTGTTCCTATCGAATTTTTGGTTAATGATGAGCTACTGCGTAATGCATTTGTACCGGATGAAATCTATAACGCAGCAACAGACACTGATGGTGATGGCTTAAGAGATATTTTCTTTGCAAAACGACTCTCTGATATTGGTAACCGCGGCGCACGAGCTGAGCGTGATACTTTCAGACTAGCAGTTGGTTTCCAAGGTGAAATTAACGATAGTTGGTTTTATGACACCTACTATGTATACGGTAAAACAAAAGAAGCGCAGCTTTCTAGTGGTTTAGTTAATGTACAAAGCTTTCGCCGAGGTTTAGAGGCTGTTATTGATAGCCAAGATTTAGACAATGATGGAATTACCAACGAAGCAATTTGTTTGGATGCCACTGCAAGAAGCTTTAATTGTGCTCCAGTCAATATTTTTGGTTTTAACTCTATGTCGCAAAGTGCAATAGACTTTGTTCGAGCGCCAAGCATGTTGTCGACTTCTGTAGAGCAAGAGATTATCGGTGGTAATATCACTGGTGATTTATTTGAATTACCTGCAGGTATGGTCGGTATTGCAGCAGGTTTTGAATATCGTGAAGAGTTCTCACGTAGTGAGTTTGATGCACTACAACAAGCTGGCTTAAATGCAGGTAATGCAATTCCTGCTACAGAAGGTGAGTTTGATGTAACAGAGTATTATGTAGAGGCTAATATTCCAGTACTTGAATCTGTTACCATGAATGCAGCAATTCGTTTGTCTGATTATTCAACAGTAGGAAACACAGAAAGTTGGAATGTGGGTGTTGATTGGGAAGTTACTGAGGATTTACGTCTTCGTGCAACACGCGCTCGTTCTACTCGTGCTCCTAATATTGATGAACTATTTTCACCACCTTCTCAAACTTTCCCTAGTGGCTTAAATGATCCTTGTGTAGGTGTCTCTAGTACGGGTGATGGTGCTCTGGGTGATGCGTGTCGTGCCGATGTTGGTATTGCAAATAACATCGCGACAAATGGTGAGTTTACGCTAAACCAGTCAGATTTACAGGGTATCAGTGGTTTCAATCGTGGTAATCCTGATTTAAAAGAGGAAGTGGGTGATTCCGTAACCGTGGGTGTAGTGTTTACACCAGAAAGCTTAATCTCTGGCTTAGATATCACAATCGATTATTTTGATATCGAGGTAACCGATGCAATCGTTCCAACACCACGCCAATTTATACTTTCGCAGTGTTATGGTGGCGGTGACGACAGTTTTTGTAACTTTATTACTCGTCGCAGTGCCGCAGCAGGTAATAACAGTGCTGGCTCACTTGAGTTTATTGACAGTGGACAATCAAATAGTGGTGGTATAAGTACTGAAGGGGTTGATTTGACCTTAACTTACTCTAGTGACATCGGTCCTGGTCAATTCAGAACGCGTTTAGCGTATACTTACCTAATTGATGGTTACACAATTCCACTACCTGGTGCCGATAAAGATGAGTTTGCTGGTGAGGTAGGCTCTTCTGAGCATAAGGCTAACTGGAACTTTGGCTACAAGTATAATGATTTTGACTTTAATTGGAGCTTAACATTTATTGGTGATGCTGCTTTTGATGATCAATTCTTAAATTCGTTTGATAACATTCCTGCAGGGTCTGTAGGGGTTGGTTCCGTTACTTACCATGATGTTCAGGCAAGTTATCATATAACTGACTCAATAGAGTTGTATGCAGGTGCAAATAACTTATTTGATAAAGAACCACCACGTATCATTTCAGGTGTAACTGGTTCAGATACAGGAGCTGAAACTGATGCAGGTACGTATGATCCTATCGGTCGAACTGTCTATGTAGGTTTTAGAAGTAAGTTTTAAATAAGTGATTTAATGCCACTTATACCAATAAAAACGCCACTGATAACAGTGGCGTTGTTGTATCGAATAAGAGGCTTTAATGTAGATCATGAATCGCTTGTTGTTTAACGATTTTCCCTACGTAAAGCCCTCTTTTGAGGGCTTTTTATTTGCTCAAAGCTTTATCATTTCGACTCTATAAAGACTCATGCTTACTTAATGCCATTAAGTCATATGAATGATGGCTAATTCATATTTACAAGTTATTTGGTCATCCAGTCTGATTTAAAAAGGATATAGCGAGCAGGCTAAAATGCGCTTTATAAATGCAACCCGTTAAGCCCAATAAAAACGCCACTAATAACAGTGGCGTTGCTGTATTGATACTCAGAGTCTAATGTAGAAGATGAGTTATTCGTTATTTAACTATATTTCCTACGCAAGCCCTCCTAGAGGGCTTTTATACTTAACCTAGGTAAGATTTTAGCATCCAAACTAGCTTCTCTTGCTCTTTAATGTAGTCACTCATCAGCGCCGCAGAGCCTTCATCATCAGCATCACCTGCTTGAGATAAAATATCGCGTTGCATTTGAATGAGTGTACTGTAGCCTGCTAGTAAGTTTTCTACTGCAGCAGTGCCTTCAGTAATATTTTTTGCTTCGCTTATCTTACTTGCTTCAATGTACTCTGAAAATGCGTGTACTGGTGTGCCGCCTAAAGTCAGAATACGCTCCGCAATTTCATCAACTTTTTCAAGTAATAAGTTATAAATTTCTTCAAACTTAAGGTGTAATTCAAAAAAGTTACGACCTTTGATATTCCAATGAAAGCCACGTGCGTTCATGTATTGAATTTGGTAGCAGCTTAATAAAGAGTTTAGTGACTTTACGATATCTTCACTTTTTGCGCTGTTTAAACCAATTGCATTTACCTGTGACATAGATTGCTCCTTAAAAATAGCTGTTAATATTTTACTTTACTTGCTAGTACGTGAGATTAAGTATTAGCCATTTCCAGTAATCTGTAAAATGGTTTAATTCGAACATGGTGATAGCTTAAACCTATCAATGGCTGTTTTAGTTAATTTTCACACTATCAAATAAGATTGGACGACCTATTACATAGGTTTGGGGCGAGAGAGCAAAAAATCTACCTAAATGCGTGATTATTTTAAAATAAGGCAGATAACATGATCTAAAACAAGGTTTGGATTGGCAAGCAACTAGTCTGATTTAGAAATTGATTTAGGTCAAAAAAACAACATTTCAGAAGCGCATAATGAGTTTACCGCATTTATTTAGGAGAAGAAAAATGGACGGTAAAACAGCGAAAGAAAACAAAGCTGAAATAGTGGTTGTTGTGATTGCATTACTTGCTTTTGTTATTGGTTTAGTAGGGCATTTAGCAGGTGCTAGCTTTGCAAATTTTGATACCTTTGGCTATATCGCTGCGCCTATCCCGCTTATTCTGGGTATTATCGTATTGATTTCATACAAAGTGGCAGCAAGTGCTGAAAAATAAGGCGCAATTAGTCTTTGTTGATAAGCTTTATAATGTAATCCATTACTTGGCGTGAGTAGATCATACTGGTGTGACTTAAATGAAACACCTTGTGCTCTGCCATGCCATTGAGCTTGGTTTCATCTATTAGCACTGTGCCATCAGAGACACTGCCTTTAGAAATTAATGGCATGAGCCCTATAGGTAAATCCCCAGCGATACTGTAAAGCTTTGCTTTAAATGGCCAGTCGCCGTTTTCAGACAATAAAAACTCGACACTATTTTTAAGTAGCATATCGAATCCTTTTTGCTGCATCTGTTTAGCAATATGGCTGCCTTTGTGTGGAGTGCCGAGCGTAATAACTTTTTCTACATACTTGCTTTGCGAAGAACTCGCTTCAAGGTAAGCGCGCGCAACGAGCCCCCCAAAGAGTGACACACCATGGCTGTTGGTTTGTCGCCAATGAAGTGATCAATCTTATCAAAAATAGCCGCTCTATTAGGGGATAGCGTGTTGTAGGTCAAATTAAGTATTTTTAACCCAGACTTTTCAAGGCGTGTACACAAGGGGCGCATGACAAAACCTGACATATAAAGTCCATGTAACACTACAACTTGTCTAATTGCCATCGCATACCTTACATCAATTGCTGAGGTTTAATTTCAATATTTGCTGTATCTGAGCTAACCCATACTTCACCATCTTGAATAGTGATTGTGAGCTTAATATTACGATCTGCCAGTGCAGCTAATGCCTGAGTCGCGGCATAATCGAGACTAAAAATACTTAAGTTTTTAAAATCATACAACTTAGGTTGATGCTTTTGCCACCAAATAGTTTGGTTATTCTCGCCGTAAGTATACAAAACAACCTGTTTGGCTTTATTGCAGGCTTTTTTCAGACGTTTTTCATCAGGTAAGCCGAGCTCAATCCAAAGCTCAATTTCTTCGCTGTAGTTTACGTGCCAAAGCTCGGGCTCATCATCGGCGCATAAGCCTTTGGTGAACTCTAAACCTTCACGGGCATTTAGCGCAAAAGCGAGTAAGCGGATCATCAGCCTTTGCTCGGTCTCTGATGGATGCTGTGCAAGGGTTAGATTGAAATCTTGATAAAGGTGGCGGTCCATATCGCTTAGCGATATTTGTGCTTTGATAATAGTTGATTTAAGAGCCATAACTGCTTACTTGAAAAAATTTGCGTCATTATAGCGCAATTCCAAGCTGAGCCAGTTAAAATAGCATGCAATTTATTTTTTAGGAGTAAAATATGGCCATCCAGTGGTTCCCAGGGCACATGAATAAAGCCCGTAATGAAATCAAAGAAATTATGCCACAAATGGATGTGATCATTGAGGTGCTTGATGCCCGTATTCCTTACAGCAGTGAAAACCCTATGGTAACAGCGCTGCGTGGCGATAAGCCGGTCATTAAAATCATGAATAAAGCTGACCTTGCAGATCCTAAATTAACGCAAGCGTGGAAAGACTACTTTGAGCAGCAAAGTGGCGTTAAAGCGATTGATTTTGGTAACGATAAAGCAGGTGAAGTACATCGTATTAATGAGCTTTGTAAAAAATTAGTGCCGCATAAAGTGGGTGCTGATAAGCAAATTAAAGCCATGATTATGGGTATTCCCAATGTTGGTAAATCAACGCTAATTAATACACTAGCAGGCCGAATTGTAGCAAAAACGGGTAATGAACCTGCGGTAACTAAAGCTCAGCAACGAATTAAACTTGATGATGGCATTATGCTTTACGACACGCCTGGCATGTTATGGCCAAAAGTAGAAAACGAAAACTCAGGTTATCGGTTAGGGGCAACGGGTGCAATTCGTGATACGGCCATTGATTATGAAGAGGTGGCAAGCTACACCGCCGAATATTTACTGCATGCATATCCTGAACTTTTAAAAAGCCGCTATAAAATTGATGAGCTACCAGAGTCTGACTGGGAGTTTGTTGAAATGGCAGGCAAAAAGCGTGGCTGTATTCGTGGTGGAAACCAGATCGATACTTATAAAATGTCTGAAATTCTTATTAACGAATTACGAGATGGCATTATTGGTCGCATTACCATGGAAACGCCAGCTATGCGTGAAGAAGAAGAGCAAATGGTTGCACAGCTTCGCGCCGCGTTAGAGGCAAAAAAAGCCGCTAAAGAAGAAGAGAAAAAGCAACGTCGTGCCCGTGCGCGTAAAAACCGTCGTTAAAATTAAACGTTAATTTTTAGACATAAAAAAAGCCCTGAAAGGGCTTTTTTAGTTTCATATCTACCGTCACCGATATGAGCAATGTAGCAAGTAAAATAAGTAGGGTGCCCACATATTGCCAACATCAAGGGGCGCTGCGGCTAGCAATATGTGAGCTAAGCTTTAACGTGGCGACACGTGTTTCAGGGTCTTGAAACAATCAGGTTATCCCGTACAAGTCGTAATGCTCTTTCGTCTTGTTGATATTGATTATCAGTTAGATTTGGCAGTCTGTCAATGCATAAATAAAAATAATTATCATTTCCATGCTTTGTTTTTCGACACATTGATTACTTTATTTCAGACATAAAAAAAGCCCTGCAAGGGCTTTTTTAGTTTCATATCTACCGTCACCGATATGAGCAATGTAGCAAGTAGGTGATCACCTGTTGCCAACATCAAGGGGCGTTGCGGCTAGCAACAGGCGATCTTAGCTTTATCGTGGGCCACACGTGTTTCAGGGTCGAGAAACAAATCAGTTTATTCCGAACAAGTCATAAAGCGTTGTTGACTTGTTGATAGTGATTATCAATTAGATTTAACTATCTGTCAACAGCTAAGTGCAAATAATTCTCATTTCTTTATGTTTGTTTTTTAACCCCCTCAAATACAATGCATTAGCACTAAAGTTGGGCTGTAAATTATGACTAATAAAAACTATGCTGAAGCTATAATAATTAAAATAATCAAATGCGATGTTCTCAATTTGGTCAATAAGCCTACTTGCAATTGTTTACCTAGCAATTCTATTTGCGGTTGCAGGTTGGGCTGATAAAAGAAAAGTACTGCCTTTTAAAGGTTTAACCTATGGTTTATCGCTTGGGGTATATTGTACATCTTGGGCGTTTTTTGGCACCACGGCACAAGCTGCATATAACGGCTGGTGGTTAGCACCGACTTATGCTGGCACTATTTTACTGTTTATTTTTGGCTGGCAGGTATATTGTCGCATTGCACATATTTGTCGACAGCAAAAAATAACGTCGATGGCAGATTTTATTGCCACCCGCTACGGACAATCTTCAAGTTTATCAGGGCTAATATCACTTATTTCTGTGATTGCGATTGTGCCTTATATCTCTTTACAGCTTAGTGCGACCGCACAAAGTATGAATTTACTTACCGACAGAGCCGTCACACAAAGCCATGAAGTGTGGGCCGATAGCACTTTTTACATCACGCTTGTCTTGGCGTTATTTGCTATTTTGTTTGGTGCAAGACGGCTAAAACCCAGTGAGCATAACCCTGGCCTTATTGCGAGTATTGCTTTTGAATCTGTGGTTAAGTTATTGGCATTTGTTGCAGTGGGTTTATATGTGTGCTTTGCATTATTTGACAGCCCTATGGCACTGTTTGAAAAAGCACAGGCGCTGAATATCGATCAGCAAGTAGCTGTAACACAAAGCCCAACCTATGTGTATGTTGCCCATACATTACTCGGTATTTTGGCAACCCTATGCTTGCCAAGGCAGTTTCATATGAGCTTTATCGAAAAAAATAACGATAAAGAATTGGCTTCGGCACGTTGGCTATTTCCGATTTACTTATTGCTTATCAATCTGTTTATTCTACCGATTGCATACGCCGGATTAATTTATTTTCAAGGTCAAGAAGTCGGTTACGATACCTTTGTACTGGCACTTCCTATGGCAGCTGACAATGCTTTTGTCGCATTACTGGCATTTTTAGGCGGCTTTTCAGCTGCAACTAGTATGGTAATTGTGTCATCAATTGTACTTTCTGTGATGATAACCAATGACTTTATAAATCAGTTTATTTTACGCCGCTCGCAGCTTACATCGAGTAGCCGTGGACTCGATAAAAATAACCTTCTACACGCGCGTAAAATCGTTATCGTACTCATTTTATTACTTAGTTATTTCACTCACCGGGTACTGGGCGAGAGCACAACGCTTGCTAATGTTGGTTTAATGTCGTTTACCTTGGTTGCACAATTTTCACCAGCTATGATTATTGGTCTGTGGTGGCGACAAGCCTCTTGTAGAGGTGCGCAGCTTGGTATACTAAGTGGCTTTATCATCTGGGGTTATACACTATTACTGCCAAACCTAGCAGGCGGATTAGGTAACGATAGCTTGTGGCTCGTGAATGGGCCTTGGGGGATTAGCTGGCTTGCACCCACCAATTTATTCTCATTAGGCATGGAAAGCATCAGCCAAGCCTTGCTGTTATCGTTAGGTGCGAACTGTTTAGTGTATTTTTTGGTGCCGTTATTTAGTCGTGCAACTTTGGCTGAACGCTTGCAGAGTAATAAATTTGTTTCTCAATTAAGTGACTCACGGATCAGCAACCACCTACATCCACTTAGTTATCATGATTTAGGAGCTTTATTACAGCGATTTGCCGAGAAAGAGGCCGCGCAATCTCTGGTAAACCATTATTTTCCTGATGATAAAGGGAAGTGGAAACGCCCTGCTAATGTTGAATTAGAGCTACTGGTTGAGCGTGAGATGTCAGCGGTGATTGGCGGGGCATCGGCACGGCTCATTTTAGATGTAGCTAAAAATGAGCAGCGCCAGCCACTAGAACAAGTTGCTGAGTTTGTTGATGAAGCAAGTCAAGTTCTTAAATTTAATCGTGATTTACTACAATCAACCATAGAAAACATCCAACAAGGGATCAGTGTAGTCGACAGTGAACTGCGACTTGTAGCGTGGAATCAAGGTTATAAGAATATGTTTGCTTACCCTGACGATGCTTTATATATAGGGCGTCCGGTGGCTGATATTATTCGTTTTAATGCTGAGCGTGGCCTGTTCAGGGGCGAAAGTATGACCAGCGAA
Source organism: Pseudoalteromonas sp. PB2-1 (assembly GCF_045040605.1). Classification (NCBI taxonomy): domain Bacteria; kingdom Pseudomonadati; phylum Pseudomonadota; class Gammaproteobacteria; order Alteromonadales; family Pseudoalteromonadaceae; genus Pseudoalteromonas; species Pseudoalteromonas sp. PB2-1. The sequence continues at coordinate 3,505,190 of NZ_CP090667.1, read as the reverse complement.
GTTGAAAAACGTTTAGCGTATTTACGCCAAGGCAGTGCATATAAATATCAACGTTCGCACAATGATGGCCGTGTGTTTGAGATGCAAGGTAATCCACTGCCTGGTGGCGGCTTTGTAACAACCTATACCGATATCACCGAGTTCGTAAAACAACAAAAAGCGTTAACCGAAGCAAATGTCAGTCTTGAGGAAAAAGTAACAGCACGTACATTAGCACTTACTCAAGCAAATCAAGAGCTATCAAAGGCAAAGCAGGTGGCGGAACAAGCAACAGTCAGTAAAACACGCTTTTTTGCTGCTGCGAGTCATGATTTACTTCAGCCCTTCAATGCTGCGAGTTTGTTTTGTTCATTAATGAATGAAAAAGCACAAAGCACTGAGCTTAAAGAGTTAGCAATGAATATTAAAAATTCATTAGGCAGCGCTGAAGAACTGTTATCGAGTATTTTAGAACTAACAAAGCTCGATTCAGGTTCGTTTAAAGTACAAATGAGCGAATTTGCAGCCAGCTCACTTGTAGAGCCGCTGCGCAATGATTATGAAGCCCTCGCAACTGATAAGGGTTTAAAGTTTATAATTGAGACTTGTGATGTGCGTTTGCATACTGATAAAGCGTTGTTACGCCGAGTATTGCGAAACTTACTCAGTAATGCCATTCGTTATACCGAGCGAGGCGAAGTACGTTTAAAAATGCATCATGACGATGATGATCATGTGTCCTTTATTGTTGAAGACACAGGAATAGGTATTGCATCGAGCGATCAACAAACTATTTTCCAAGAGTTTAAACAGCTTGGCGCAAAACCAAGCGCCGAGGGTTTAGGCTTAGGGCTGGCAATCACTAAACGTATATGTGACTTACTTAAAATACCCCTAGTGATGGGGTCTGAGCTTGGTAAAGGCACGCAATTTACCCTAACTCTGCCTTGTAGAGTGAGTGCTGCGCCAGCGCAAGCGAAAGGCGCTGAGGCATCACAAGAAACAGAGCTGGGTCAATTACGCATTTGGTTGCTTGATAACGACCGAAACGTATTAGAGGCATTAAAGCAGTTACTCGAAAATTGGGGCTGCGAAATCTCAACGGCCACTAATTTAGCGGAACTTGAGCAGTTAAAGGCAAGCCAAGCACTACCACAATTACTGATTATCGATTATCAACTTGATGATGGAGTAACAGGCCTTGAAGTGATTGAGCAAGCAGCCCTTACTGCGTTACCGGCCATCGTTAATACCGCGAATCATGACGAAGGAATACGCGAGTTAGTGCTCGATGCGGGCTATCCATTGCTTTATAAGCCTCTGAAAGCGCCCGCTTTAAAACGCATGATTAAGCGACTGACTTAATCAGAATACAGTAATTTGAGCCTGCGTGCCTTGCTGGGGTTTTGAGTTTATTGATAACTCAAAGCCTTGGTTGCGTAACAGTTCTCGGGTGATCACAAGCCCTATACCTGTGCCATTTGCCTTGGTTGAGTAAAATGGCACGAACAAGTTATCGGGGTTTTGAATGCCACAGCCTTGGTCGCTAATTTCAATATTTAAGTTATCACCTTGCCTTGACCAAGTGAGGGTTGGGGCTGAATCGCTACCTGCTTCAAAGGCATTTTTTATCAAATTGATCAACGCTTGTTCTAGCTGGCCTAAGTCGGCATTAACATGAAACTCTTCACTGCTATTTATCACTACTTCAGGAAAGATAGCGCTTAAACGTGTGTTTAGTTGCTCGCTACTGATTGTCTGTTTTTGTGCGGGTGGTAGCTTGGCAAACGCACTGTAACTGGCTACAAAATCAAGTAAATGCTGAGCGCGTTTTTCTATTACTTGCAGCATATCTTGGGCGAGATCATCGTGACTGCTAATTTGTCCTTGGCGCTTAAGGGTTTGCAATGACTGACTCATGGAATAAATCGGCGTGAGTGAATTACGCACTTCATGATTTAACACGCGAATTAACCGTTGCCAAACAAGTTGTTCGTTATCGCGAAGCTGTTGCTCAATTGAAAAGAAGGTTAGTAATTCAAAGTTTCTGCCAGTCCGCCAAAAAGTCTGCGATGAGATTTGAAAGCGTTGTTTAAACAGGGAGTCACTGTTTTGTTGCCATTCGCCATCATGTAGGGCAATGCCTAAGTCGCTAGCCGATTTACCTTCAATCTGGCGATGGCTAATACTGTTTTTAAACGCCTTATTACTAAAGTAAATCAAGCCATGGGGGTCTAGTATAACGATGGGTAAGTCCAGCATGCTGGCAAACTCAAAGACAAACTCTTCTGTTTGCATGTAATGGCGTTTGTTCTTGGCTATTTTATTGCTGAGCTTGGCAAAATCTTGCTTAAGCGCTGCGACTCGTCCACTTTGATAAGACGCTAAATGCCAACTATTACTTTCGTCATTTGCCAGTGCATCTAGTTGCAGACCAAAGCGTTCAACCACATCGGTGATCACACGGTAGCTTTTAATTAAAGCAAAAGCGCTTACTCCGATGAACGGCAATAATAGACTGATACTGGCAAACCAATCTAGTTTTAGGCTGAGCGAAAGGGCAATGCCAAGCGTTAATAGCACCGCTATAACCAGATAAAAATAGCGTCGAACACGCTGCTCTAACGACAACTTGCTACTCATTTAGCGTTCAACTTCTTTTAAATCGAGCTGATGTTTATCAATGCGACGATAAATCGCCGATTTACTTAATCCTAAAAATTCTCCTGCGGCGATAACATTACCATTAAATTGCAGCAGCGCTTTTTGAATCATTTGTTTTTCAAGTTCTTCAAGGGGCAATAGTGGCAAAGCTTGTTCTGCATTACTATTCGTTTGCTCGCAACTTGGTTGATCTAAAATGAGGTCATTGGCTTGAATATTGTTGTTATCGCTCATGATCACCGCGCGTTCAATGCAGTGGCTTAGCTCACGAATATTACCAGGCCAGCTGTAATTTTTTAGCGCCTTTAGGGCATCATCACTGAGCGCCATATTCGCTCGTTGGTATTTTTTACCATGCACCAATAATAAGTGTTCTGCTAAAGGAGCGATGTCGTCTTTTCTGTCACGAAGCGGTGGAATGTGCAGTTCAATGGTATTGAGTCTAAATAATAAATCACGGCGGAACTCACCCTGCTCAATGGCCGTAGCTAATTCACTATTGGTGGCAGAAATAATGCGAACATCGGCGGTCTTGGTTTGGCTTGAGCCTAGCACTTCAAATTCTTTGCTTTCTAGCACGCGGAGCATTTTACTTTGCAGCTCGAGGCTTAAAGTCGCAATTTCATCTAAAAATAAGGTGCCGCCTTCGGCAATTTCAAAACGCCCTAAGCGGTCTTCTTTGGCATCAGTGAAAGCGCCTTTTTTATGGCCAAATAGTTCACTTTCGAATAGCGTTGGCGCAATAGCGCCAATATTCACGCTTACATAGCGTTTATCACATCTGAGAGAATGCTTATGAATATAATGTGCTAATAAGCTTTTGCCTGTACCATTTTCGCCGGTAATTAAGATGCTGGCATCGGTTTTTGCTGCGCGCTCAGCTTTGGCAAGCAACAGTTGCATGATTTCTGATTTAGCTATGTAATGTGCTTGTGTGTCACTGGTAAGCGCCTTTAAGCATGCGTTGTCGTGATTACTTTGCTTGAGCTTGAGTTGTTGTTGCACAACGGCGGTTAAGCGTAAGTTATTCCATGGCTTTTCAACAAAGTCGACAGCCCCTAATTGCATGGCTTTAACGGCAACATCAATGCTAGCCCATGCGGTCATCACAATCACAGGTATGGTCGATCCTAATTGATTTAGTTGCTTTAAAAAGCGTAACCCTTCTTCACCTGAGGTGGTGTCGAGCTTGTAGTTCATATCGAGCAAAATCAGGCTAATGTGCTCTGATTTTAATAACTCAAGGGCATGTTCAGGGCCTTCGGCCTCAAGGCAATGTAAGCCAAGTTGTTGTAATGCAACAGTAGCAGCCAGACGTACATCAGCTTGATCGTCTATGACTAAGATTTTATCCATGATTCTTCTTATTATCCTGTTGAGGTAGCTTAAGCCAAAACTTAAGCCACCATTTTGTGCTGTTAATCGTTACGCAGAGCGGCCATAGGTTTTGCTTTAAGTAGTAAAACCAAAGGTCTAAAGCAAGCGAATAGCGCAATACATAAGGTAATACTCCAAGCGAGTAATTGCAGTCTTACATCAAGTATCAGCCAAGACATTAGCTGGCCTTGTAACATGTAAAAACCCATCGTTACCACAGCGAGTGCAACCGCAAAGCCAACGAGCACAGGGATAATAGCTTCAACACTCATCAGCTTGAATAAGCGTGCTTTTTTCGCACCTAATGCCATACGAATACCAAACTCATAACGGCGTAGACCAAGGTTATAGCTCAGTACCCCAAAAATACCGATTGCTGCTAATAATAGAGTAAATAACGCTAAGGTACTACACAGAACCACGGTCAGACGGCTCATATACAGTAAATTGTCGTACTCTTGCTGTAAGTCGTTAAACTGCCACATGGTTAAGTCGCTGTTCTTTTCTTTTAGCGTATTAAGTATTTGTTTATTAGTCAGCTTAACGCCTTCAGAAGCTTTAATAGTAAACATGTAGCTATACGGTGTCGCTGGCCACCAAATGTGACGACCAAACGACTCGTCGTAGTATTTAGGGTGATTAAAATCTTCGGTTACACCCACCACTTCATACATCTTTTCTTCTAAGCCTTGGTAGCTCTTGCCGATAATATTTCGATAATCTTGGCCTGGTAATAAGTTTTCTGCCACGCTGACTGATACCAGTATCTCGTTGGTTTCACCACGTATTGCTTGCTCGGTAAAGGTGCGGCCAGCGAGAATTTTGGTATTAACTAACGCAAAGTAATCAGGTCCTACCCACTGACTAGGGAAGAAAACTGAGCTTTTACCGTTTACATCTGTCAGGGTGTTGGCGTTTTGTCTTTGCGAAACAGGGCTGTGACCTAGGGCAACATCATCAATGCCTTGGCTATCAAGTAAAACCTGCTTGTATTGCAGCATATGTTCGTAGCGCTCAGCCAATGACATTTGATTATTTGGCTGGAACAGGTTGGCAAAATACAGGTTTTCGGTATCACTGCCGAGTGGGCGGTTAATCGTGCCCATGGCTTTACTGACTACCATCACAGAAAAACTAACAAGTAGCGCGGCAACAAACATTTGTGAGCCAATTAAAATACGTACTGTGCGGCCTGATACCTGCGAAACCCCACCTTTACCACTGTTCTGCATTTGCGTATTTAGGGTTTTGTAATTTACCAAACGCGCTGTAATTACAGAGAAAATATAAGCAAGAGCAATACACAGTATGATGGCAACAATGACCAACGTGCTATCAACCGCCAAGCTGTTAACCAGTGGTAATCGTCCTTCTGCCAATACTTTAAATAAACGTATACCCCATACCGATAAAAACAGCGCAATGCTGACCGATAAAGTCATTAAAATCAGTGACTGTAAAAAGATACTTTTAAATAACGTGCTGCGTTTAGCACCTAACACCGCCTGCAAAGCGAGGGTTTTATGTTGAGCTAGAGCGCGCGAGAAGAATAAAGTGCTTACATTAAGTACCGCAATAATCAGTAGCCCTACTGCACCAGCTAACATCATCAAGCTTAAGTCATCGTTGTTACCCAGCTCAACGTCACGATACGGGGTTACTTCAGGTTTTACATCGGTAATCCCACCATTGTTTAGCCACTCTGATTTAACCGTATCAATTTGCTGTTTTAAATCGACTTTAACTTGATCCATGGTGACCCCAGGCTTTAAAACAGCAATTAGTTTTAGGTTTTTGAACGTGTTTGTCCATGGGCTTTGCCAATCGTCATTGTGAAAGAAACGGCGGTCAGCACTGGATGGAAACCACACTTCAACATCACTTGCTTTAAACATGTAAGGTGGGCTAAATGAGTCATCAACAACACCGACGATACGGTGAACGTAATCGGTTTCACCCGCCATGACTGAAAGTGTTTTACCAATAATGTTCGGGTCGCTGTTGTAATGTTTGCGCCAGAAGTTAGCAGATATAACAACCCGATCATCAGGAGTTTCTAGTGTTTCTCCAAGGTCAAAACCTTGTCCCATTAAAAATGGTGTGTTTAATAAGTCAAAATAGTTGCCGCCAACATACAGCACAGGCTCTTTTGGCTCGCCATCGAGGTTTGCAAAAATTTGCTCACCCGCATTGATCATCATACTTTGTTCAAAGCTTTGATTATGCTTAAGCCAATGCACCATGGACTGATAGCTTTGAAAGCCAGTGGCATCGTAGTCATCATAAGTAAGTGATTGCTCTACCACCACCATGCGGCTTTCATCGTATACATCAAGGGGCTTTAAAAAGTAGCTGTTAACAAGGCTAAGCACCACAAACAAGGTTGCCAGTGTTAAAGCAAGCGTTGCGATAACCGCAGTGACAAAGCCCGGTGCATTCATTAATGATGCCCACGCTAAGCTCAGTTGGGCGCGTGTTTTGGTTAATTTCATTACATCACCTCGGCGCTTTCGAGTGCATGCTCAGCAGTGTCGCTGCTAGGTGCTTGGCGAGCTTCAGAGTAGGAAACAATTTCACCATCTAGCAATTTAAGTTGCGTTTTAGCGCGCCCGGCATAACGTAAATCATGGGTTACCATACAAATCGTGGTGCCTTTTTTATTCAGCTCATCAAGCAAGTCCATAACTGCATCACCATTTTTTGAATCTAAGTTACCAGTTGGCTCATCCACCAATAAAATGCTTGGCTTGCCAGCCAATGCACGGGCAATGGCAATACGCTGTTGCTGACCACCGGATAATTGGTTTGGTTTATGCTGAGCACGGTGGCCCATTTCAACTTCATCAAGGGCCTGCTTTACCGCAAGCTCAATTTCGCTTGGGCTCATGGCTGGCTCTCGGTACGTGAGCGGCAGTGCCACGTTGTCAAATACCGATAATTCATCAATTAGGTTAAACGACTGAAATATAAAACCAATGTGACGGTTTCTAAGTTCAGCTTGCTGATCCATATCGAGGGTTTTTGTGTCGACTTCTTTAATGAAATAGTCGCCAGCAGTTGGGCTATCGAGTAAGCCTAATAATGACAGCAGCGTCGATTTACCACAGCCTGAAGGGCCGCTAATGCAAATATAGTCACCTTGGTTAATGTTCAGGCTGATGTCTTTTAATGCGTAGGTTTCAACATTTTGGCCGCGATAAACTTTGGCGATTTTGTTTAATGAGATAAGCGTGTTGGTTTTCATAAACTGTCCTGTTCGATTTTTATTGTTGCCAAATGCTGCCATTTAGAAAGGTCTGAAATGATCAGCTGTTCGCCCACGGTGGCACCGCTCAAAAGTTGAATTTGATTGTCACTGAGTGTACCAAATTCGATATTGATTGGCGTTGCTAACTGGGTATTTGGATTAAGTTTAAACAGCGTGGCTTTGCTGTGTGCTTGTGCTTTTTGTGGCACGTTAATGGTTAACGCATTGGGAATAATGTTGCTAACGACATAGCCTTCAATGCTTAAATCGGGGCGAGCATTGGCAGGCAGTGTACCTTGTAAATCAAGTTCGATAATAACTCGACCATCGGTAACGATAGGGTCAATTCGGGTGACTTTGGCATCAACTTCACTGTGGCTTGCTTGGCTAAAGGTGTTTACTTTCGCTGCCATATTGAGTGCCACTTTTTCGGCGTCAGCTTGCTTAACGCTTAGCTCTGCTTTTAGTGCTTTGTTTGAGCCAACTACCGCAAGGCGGGTACCCGGCACGAGGTTTTGGCCAAGTTCAACATTCAATTCTTGTAGCATGCCATCGATACCTGCCGTTATTTGCAGTTGATCAAAAGCGTGTTGCTCAACTTGATAATTAAGCTCAAATTGGCTTAATAGCTCTTGCTGTATTTTGCTACGTTGTAAGTGCATTTCTTTAAGTTGTGTAAGGCGTTGCTGCTCGATACTTACGCGTTCTGTAAGCTGTGCAACGTTTAGCACGCTTCGTTTGTAATCGAGGCTTGAAACAATTCCTTGCTCGATCAGTTTGCTTTCGGCATCGACTCTGAGCTCTGCGCTTTGCAGCTCACTTTTTAAAATGGCGAGATTTGCTTGGCGTTCAAGTAGCTCGCTTTGCTGGTTAATTTTTTGCTCATTAACACTGGCTTTTTGGCGAGCAAGTTCTAGCCGAGCGACCGATAGACGCTGTGCTTGCTGCGGGTTTACTAGGCTTAAAATTACCGTGTCTTTTTTAACGATAGTGCCAGGGTAAACATGGATAGCTTCGACCATTGCGGTGTCGGTATTGGTTAAATAGCGTTGATACTTTGGCTTTAAACGGCCAAAACCACGTATTTTTACCACAAAATCGGCTTGTTCTACGGTTGCTATTTGCAATTGGCTTGTAGCAACCACAGTGGGTGTCGCCCATTGATACATCATTAAAGCGCCAAGAGCGGATACGCCAATAGCTGCACCAATCAGCCATTTTTTAGCTTTTGATTGTTGAGGTTTGCGTTTTAGTGTGCTGTCTAAATCCATTGGCTATATTTCATTATGTTGTAGGTTTAGCAACACAAAAGCGAGGAACGTGCCAAGGTTTAATTTATTGATTTTAAAAGTGTTATATTTCTGTGGTTAGGTGGGTTTTCCCACTTTTGGGATTAATAAAATCAAAAGTGGGACAAATTATAATGTGCTGTTTACTGCATCAGCTTTGCAAGTTTAGCCAGTTGCTTTTTAGCATGTGCGTTATCAGGTTTAAGCTTTAATACATGGTTATAATTGGTGGTTGCTTGCTTGAGATCACCGAGGTACCAATATGCCTCTGCTAAGCTATCAAAGGTATTGTAACTATGTGGGTAAAGGTGCGTATTAAGTTTAAAAATCGCTAACGCTTCATTGAGTTTATCTTGGTTAATAAGCGAGTAACCCCATAAGTTAATATCGTTTTCAGTAAATTGAATCTGCTCGTCTTTAGTTAATTGATCCGCAGCTGTAATCGCATTTTCATAGCCTTGTACTTCAAGAACTTGCCATAAGCGTTTAATATTTTTCGGTAAACCAAAGCCATTCTCTTGTTTCATTTGTGGAATATAAAAGCCCGCAATTTCATCTACAAATTGCGATGGCATTGCGCCAATTAAGTTGGTTAAGATCACAATCGACATATTATCTTCAGGGTAAACAAAGATACCAGCCCTGTTACCGCCCACAGCGGCTAATGCAGGATGCTCTTCTCGTCCCATAACTGGCCAGCCAAGACTGTAGCCATTTAAGCGTTGATTGAAGCCTTGAGTACGACCGTTTTTTAGTCGAGCCGGAGTCCACATTTGCTGCATACTGTCTTCACTAATAAATTGATTTGTTTGTAAAGCGATTAGCCAATTTGCCAATTCTGTTGCTGTTGAGGCCATACCTGCGGCGGTTTGTAACATTTCAGAAAAAATGGCTTCTCTTGAATTGAACAGTTCGTTGCCTTGCTTTTCGTATCGTCTAGCTGAATGTTTTACAACATTGTTGAGATTACCAAAGCCCGCTTCAAGTGTTCTGCTCATTTCAGCCTGCTGTAATTGATTTTTTTCGATAAATTGCTGAAATGGTATCCCCGATAGTTTGTTAATTAACTTACCAATAATAACGTAATTTGTTTGGTTGTATTTAAAGCGAGTGCCTGTTTCGAATTCTAATGGCTTGGTTTGAACTAATTGCCATGCATCATCGGGTCCTTGATCTGAGATTAAATCAGCAACTTCACCTTTTATTATGTCAGGTAAGCCTGATGTATGGCTCATTAACTCTCTGGTTGTTATAGCGTGCCACTCAGTTGGCAATTCTGGCAGATAAGTGCCAATAGGCGCATTAAGATCTAATTTCTTTTGTTCAACAAGCTGCATCAGCGCCACACCAACAAAAGCTTTTGTTGCAGAATTAATGGCAAATAAAGTGTTGCCATCAACGGCGATATTATCTTCAATATTTGCAACTCCGTAGCTGGCAACTTTAGTTACTTTATTATCTCGAACGACGGCGAGTTGTAGCCCTGGAATATTTCTTTTTTGCATTAACTCAACCACCCATTGGTCAAGCTCATCTGCATGTGCAGAAAAGGCGCAGAAACTGGCTGATAGCAGTGTTATGGTCGGAAGAATTAATTTTTTTGCTAGTTTTTTGCAAGCTGTGTACACGATGTTGTCCTTAGTGTTCATTTTTATCTATTATTTTTTACTTAGATAGTTTTGATGTGAGCACTATAGCGAGGAGCATGCCAATATTTAACGTTTTGAAATTTATAGTTTTTATTTTTTTCTTGGTTTAGGAATTCCCATTTATGGGAATTTCAAATTAAAACTGGGAGTAAATGCTTAAATTAGCTTTCTTCGATTTTGCCAACCTGCGAAAGCTGGTTAAACAAAATGCCCGCTTGGGTACGGTTATAGACATTAAGCTTACGTAAAATCGCTGACACATGTTGTTTGATAGTGGTTTCTTGAATCGACATTTCAAAGGCGATTTGTTTATTCAATAAACCGTCGGCAATCATCGCTAATACGCGGTATTGCTGTGGGGTTAGCTTTTCAAGATTGCGAGCAAATTCGCTTTGTTCGTCGTTGATCACCACATCGGTTAAATCAACTTCGGGTGGTAACCACGTATCGCCGTTGAGTACATGGCTAATTGCTTCACTAATAACATCTAAAGAAGATGACTTCGGAATATAGCCTGCAGCGCCAAGGCTCATAGCTTGTTTGATTATGGCAGGTGTCTCATTGGCAGAGACCATAATGACTAGAATATCAGGGTAGTGGTTACGCAGTTGCGAAAGGGCTTGTAGACCATTTGCACCTGGGATGGTGAGGTCTAAAAATATTAGTTCAATCTCAGGGTGAGCGCTTAACAGTGTAAACAAACCATCAATGTCACTGGTTTCTTTAATATGTTCTTCAGGCACTGATGTCGCGGCAGCTTGACGCAGCGCACTTCTAAATAACGGGTGATCATCGGCGATTATGGTGTTCACAGCTAAAGACATTCCCTCGATTCTCCAATGCGTTATGTTATAAGTGATTTTGCCTTTTGAAACAAGGTTTGCCTGAGGGAAGTTTCAGACAAACCTTTTCTCACACAAGGATTTAGATTCTATTTTAGAAACGGTAACCAACAGTGAAGGCGACAGTGCGAGGGTCGCCGTAGTAACCAATTAGGGTATTATCACCACCTAAACCTGGGGTGTATTTGCTGGTATCTGTTGGGTCTGTTGGATCAGGTGCCACGAACTGGTAACCACCAATCATGTACTCTTCATCCGTTAAGTTTTTACCGTAAAGACCGGCAGTCCAGTGACCATCTGTGCTGTACCAAGTAATACCCATATTAAAAATACCGTAAGCATCTTGCGTTAATAGGCTATCTTCTTCGAATAACGCGTAGTCGCCTCTGTGGTAATAGTTACCATTAATGACAAAGTCGCCCATTTCTGTGTACATACGGTATGTTGCACCCAGATTAAAGGTTAAATCAGGTGTGTTTGATACCGTAAAACGGTCTGATTTATCGAACTGTTCACCTGTTACAGGGTCAAAATCAATCACGTTATCGAAGTTACTGTCAATATAACCTATTGATGCATCAAAGCTGAGCGATTCAGATGCTACATAGTTAAGCTCAAGCTCAATACCATCAGATGTTGACTCACCAATGTTACCTAAGCGTTGGTTTAGATCTGCATCTGTTTCACCGGGTAACACAGAAATATATTGACGATCTTTATGGTCGAGTGAGAATAAGGTGACGTTTGCACGTAAGTTATTGTTCCACTCACTCTTCATGCCGATTTCGAATGAGTCAACGATTTCTGGTTTTGCAGCAGGCTCTGCTGTACTTGCTCGTGGGTTGAACGTACCTGACTTAAAGCCTTGCGCGTAACTTGCAAAGAACATGATGTCGTTTGAATACTGGTATTCAACACCTGCACGCGGTGTGAAGCGTGACCATTCTTCTTCATCATCGAGTACCGTTGGTACAAGCTGACCTTCTGGGCGAGTGTAACCTGGCACCCAGTCTGATTCAGGGTAGACTGTATCAAAAATTAAACCGTTATAAACATTCGCTTCTTTTTTGTCTTTGGTGTAACGCGCGCCCAATGTCATTGACCATTGTTCGTTAAAGTCATAACTACCTTGAATATAAGCTGCCTTACTTGTTGAGTTACTACAGCCACCGGTTTCACGGGTTAAGCTTGGGCCACCTAATGCCTGACCTAATACTTTCAAGATAGCTTGGAATTGACCACATGATTCACCGTCATAGTAATAAAGACCCGAAACCAGTTTGTAGTTATCGCCTTGATGGTTTAGCTGTAATTCATGAGTGGTTTGCTCATCATCGTAAATTGCAGGAACATCGAAAATTTGAATTGAAGTATTATCAAAGTCGATGTTGGTTGGTGAGTAGCTCTCACGGCTTGAACCTACATATTTAATGCTGGTGTAGTCAGTCATATCCCAACGAGCAGTCAGGCTGTAGCCTTCAAGTTCAACTTTGTTCCATGTTGGTAAGCTGGTGTATGAGTCATACACACTATCTGGAACCGGTGCATCGGTTAGTAGGCTTGGTAGTAAACGGTAGCCACCTTTTGCGTTTGACTTGTCTTCTGTTTTATCCCACGCTAAGCGAAAGAATAAGTCATCAGTCGGTGTGTATTCCAGTGTAACACGTGCTGCGGTCACGTCTTTGTTGTAGTTTTCGCGGTCTTGGTTATCAAGAGCCGATGTTAAAAACTCACCAAAGCCATCACGGTTAAGCGTTGCAAACCCAAAGCCTACGTAAAGTTTTTCGTCAACAATCGGTAATTGGCCGGTAATCTTTAAATCTTTCTGGTTATAGCTGCCCACAGTCCCCTGTACATTTAACGTGGCATCACCGCTCATTTCTTTGGTGACGTATTTAATTGCACCACCAATGGTGTTTTTACCGTAAAGCGTTCCTTGTGGGCCGCGTAATACTTCGATTTGTTGCACATCAAGTAGGTCAAGCACGGCACCTTGTGGACGAGCAAGATAAACATCATCAATATAAATACCTACGCCTGGCTCATAACCCCAAAGAGGATCTTGCTGACCTACACCACGAATAAACGCAGTAATGGTAGAGTTAGTACCACGACTGGCTTGCAAGGTAGTATTTGGCGAGAACTGCTGAACTTCGGTCATGACGACAATGCCATTTTCTGCCAGTTCTTCAGCACCAATTGAAGTGACAGCAACAGGCACTTCTTGCAGATTTTCAACGGTTTTACGTGCTGTTACCTGAATACGTTCAAGTTCACCTTTTTTTGCTGCAGGTTCGGCTTGTTCTGCCGCTTGAGCACTGACACCTGCCAAAGCAAGTGATACAGCCAGAGTAAGTGGCGCGACTTTTGGGTTAAGCTTTATCATGTTGTATTCCTTGTTATTGTTGTCATTAGTCTTATGGCCACTCACATCGATGTTGCCGAAGACTGAATAAGATTTGCCCGTGTCACCTGTCAGTTAATGTAGAAGATAGTTGCAAAAATTGAATTAGTACCATAGTGCTATACCCACCACAGCCCTTTATTTATCAAGCAATTAAGCTATTTTTAAAGCAGATAGTACCTTAGTGTTATGTATTTTTTGAACGCTTAAGGTAAGACTAAAAGCATTATTCCGATGTCACCTCATCTGTGTAATAACAATAATTATAGGAATGTCTATGCTGAGCATGATAGGACTGTTAGGCGGCTTAATACTGCTGATCATTTTAACGCTGCGTGGGGTAAATTTATTTATCGCTGCGCCAATCTGTGCACTGTTAGTTGCACTTAGTAGTGGCATGGCCATTTTCCCTGTATCGGCAGATACAAACTTTATTAACGCCTATATGGATGGCTTTGCAGGCTTCTTAAGTGCGTGGTTCTTTATGTTCTTACTGGGTTCGTTATTCGGTAAGTTTATGGAAGACACCGGTGCTGCAGACAGTGTTGCAAGCTACATTGTGGGTAAATTAGGTATGAAGCACGCAGTTCTTGCGGTGGTGATTGCCTGTGCTGTTTTAACCTATGGTGGCGTGAGCGTCTTTATCGTTGCGTTTTCTGTTTACCCAATGGCATTAAGTCTATTCAAAGATGCAAACTTACCACGCCGTTTTATTCCAGCAACGCTGGCATTTGGTTCGGTGACCTTTACCATGACCTCAGCTGGCTCGCCAGAAATTCAAAACTGGATCCCGGTTAAACACCTTGGTACGTCACCCTATGCGGCATGGGAAGTCAGCTTAGTGGTGGCTATTTTCATGGCAACAGCAGGCTATTTTTGGTTAAACAAGATGATCAAAAAGGCCGTTGCTAACGGCGAAACCTTTGAAGCGCGTGATGATGATCCTGTCATTATTGAACGTCGTCGTCCGCATCCAATCACGGGTGTGATCCCGCTAATCGTGGTGCTACTTTTATCATTTACACTACATGATGTATTGCAGCAAACAGCGCTGATTGTCGCTTTACTTGGTGGTGTACTGAGTATTGTGATTATCAACTTTAAGCATTTTCACGATATGGGTAATGCTATTAATGTGGGTACAACCGGTGCTTTAGTAGCAATCGGTAATACCGCTGCCGTGGTTGGTTTTGGCGCTGTGGCGAAAGTGTCACCAGCATTTACCGCCGCTGTCGATGTGATGACCCATATGCCAGGGAATGAACTACTTGGCGCAGCCGTGGCAGTGAGTGTCATTGCGGGTTTAACAGGCTCTGCTTCTGGTGGACAAGCCATCGCATTACCACTTGTCGCACCGGGTTATTTAGATATGGGTGTGAATCCAGAACAACTACACCGTGTGGTGGCGATTAGTTCTGGAGCACTCGATACCTTGCCGCATAATGGCTATGTGGTCACAACGATACGTGCTATCTGTAAAGAAACGCATCAACGAGCGTATTGGTCAATGGCAGCACTCACCGCGGTCATTCCGCTTATCGGTGTGGCATTGGCACTCGGACTCTTTATTTTCTTTTAAGGAACAGCAATGAAAACCAAATTAATAATTTTGCTATGGCTAGTTGTATTTAGTAGCACTGCGTTTGGCGCTGCAAGCAAAGCCGACACTATGCTGGTGGAAAAGCAGCATTTTACGACAAAAGATTTTACCACTGTGTCTGGTGTGACTTTAGAACAAGTGGATATTGGCTGGGAAAGTTACGGAAAACTAAATGCCAATAAAGATAACGTGATTTTAATCACTCATTACTTCTCTGGTACGTCTCATGCTGCAGGTAAATATAAAGCGGATGATGCCTTACCAGGTTATTGGGATGCGATTATCGGCCCAGGTAAAGCGATTGATACGAATAAATATTATGTGATTAGCTCAGATACCTTAGTAAATGCCAATTGGCATGATCCTAATGTGATCACCACAGGTCCTGCGTCAACCAATCCCAAAACAGGTCAACCTTATGGCTTGGACTTCCCTGTAGTCACAATTACTGACTTTGTGAATGTGCAAAAACGTTTACTAGAAAGCCTAGGTATCACTAAATTACATGCTGTGATGGGCGCATCAATGGGTTCGTTTCAAGCTCTTGAGTGGGCAACGCGTTACCCAGATAAAGTAGAGCGTTTAATTCACGTGATTGGCGCTGCAACGATGGATGCATGGACAGTCGCTGCACTTGAAAAATGGGCGTTACCAATTCGTTTAGATAAAAACTGGCAGCAAGGTAATTACTACGGCAAAGAGCGTCCGTTAGATGGCTTAGCGGCAACCATGCTTAATATTACGCAAGATGCGATGCATCCAATTATTTATAACGCTAGCTTCCCTGACTTTAACATATTGGATGAAGGCGCGTTAAAAGACATTCGTACCTTGCCTAAGTTAAATCAGGTATTGGCTGGGCGGGCAATGGCGCGTGCGAAAACGCAAGATGCAAACCATGTACTTTATTTGGTCCGGGCATCACAACTATTTACCGCTGGCATGCAAAGCGATTTAACAACGGCACTTAAAAATGTCTCTGCCAAAACATTATTACTACCCGCAAAGAACGACTTATTGCTACGCCCCGAAAACATGCGGACTGTGTACGACACCATGAAAGCACAAGGTAAAGATGTTGCGATTTCAGAAATTGAAGGGGGCTGGGGACACCTTGATGGCATCTTCTCAATCGCCCCTAAAGCGCAGCTTATCAGTGAGTTTTTAGAGGAGTAGCCCGATGAGCAGAACAGTTTTAATTACCGGTGCAGCCAGTGGTATTGGTTTATATGTTGCTAAGCAGCTGGCGATGCAAGGTCACACTATTATTGTCACTGATTTAAATCAGCAAGCAGCACAACAAGCGGCAGCAGACATTGTTGAGCAAGGTGGCAGCGCCGAAGGGTATGCACTCAATGTGGCAGAAAGCACCGCAATAGAGCAGTTTTTCACTGAGCTTAATCAGCCAATAGATGTACTTATTAATAATGCAGGTATTCAGCACGTTGCAAGGCTTGAAGATTTTCCGGCTGATAAATGGCAGTTTTTACAACAAGTCATGCTTGTTGGCCCTGCGATGATGACCAAGGCTGTACTCCCTCGCATGCGTGAGCAAGATTTTGGTCGCATCATTAATATTGGCTCAATCCATGCGATGGTGGCGTCTAAATATAAGTCGGCTTATATCGCTGCAAAACATGGCTTAATCGGCTTTGCTAAAACCATGGCACTTGAAACTAATGATGCCAATATCACCATTAATACCGTGTGCCCTGCGTATGTAAAAACGCCGCTTGTGGAGCAACAAATTGCCTCACAAGCCAAAGAGCATGGCATTTCTGAGCAACAAGTGATCGACACAATTATGCTAGCACCGATGCCGAAAAAAGCATTTATCGGCTTAGATGAGATCCTGCATACCATTAGCTTTTTAATGGCCGATGCAGCACGCAATATTACCGCCCAAGCAATCGCCATTGATGGCGGTTGGACTGCACAATAGGAGAAGCCAATGGCAGGGTTTGATAAAGTAGTTACAAGTTATAGCGAAGCAATGGCTGGCCTTGAAGATGGCATGACAGTGATAGCAGGTGGTTTTGGTTTATGCGGTATTCCTGAAGGCTTGATTGCGCAAATTAAACATCAAGGCACCCGAGATTTAACCGTGGTATCGAATAACTGTGGTGTTGATGGTTTTGGTTTAGGGGTGCTGCTTGAAGACAAGCAAATCAGTAAGATGGTTGCCTCATACGTCGGTGAAAACGCGTTATTTGAGCAGCAGCTATTAAATGGTGAGCTTGAAGTTGAGCTCACACCGCAAGGCACTTTAGCGGAAAAAATGCGTGCTGGCGGTGCGGGCATTCCTGCATTTTATACCGCAACGGGTGTCGGTACACCGGTGGCTGACGGTAAAGAAACCCGCAATATTAATGGTCGCGATTATTTATTAGAGCCAAGTATTACCGGCGACTTTGCGATTGTTAAAGCGTGGAAAGCAGATCGCTACGGTAACTGTATTTATCGTCATACGGCGATGAACTTTAACCCGATGGCAGCAACCGCAGGCAAAATTACGGTTCTTGAAGTTGAAGAAATTGTTGAGCCAGGGGAGCTGGAGCCAAGCCAAATTCACACGCCGGGTATCTATATTGACCGAGTGATTAAAGGTGAATTTGAAAAACGCATCGAGAAAGTTACCACTAAGCAAGAGAATCAATAAGGAGCACGCTGATGGCATTATCACGAGAACAAATCGCTAAACGCGTGGCGATGGAACTACAGGATGGTTACTACGTTAACTTGGGCATAGGTATTCCAACCTTGGTCGCTAATTATATCCCTGATGGCATCGAAGTGATGCTGCAATCAGAAAATGGCTTACTCGGTATGGGACCTTACCCAAGTGCAGACCAAGTTGATGCCGATATGATCAACGCAGGCAAAGAAACGGTCACCGCAGCAACAGGCGCAGCTATTTTTAGCTCCGCAGAAAGCTTTGCCATGATCCGCGGTGGACATGTAGATTTAACCGTGCTGGGTGCGTTTGAAGTGGACCAAAACGGCAACATTGCCAGTTGGATGATCCCGAAAAAGTTGGTTAAAGGGATGGGTGGTGCGATGGATTTAGTGGCCGGTGCTAAAAACATTATTTGTACTATGACCCATGCCAACAAGCATGGCGAGTCAAAACTGCTGACTGAATGTAGTTTACCGCTAACTGGGGTTGGTTGTATCAATAAAGTGATCACCGATTTGGCACTGTTAGAAATTAAAGACGGTGCATTTCATTTATTAGAGCGTGCCCCAGGAGTCTCAGTCGATGAGATTATAGCTAAGACACAAGGTAAGCTTATTGTCTCTGAAGATGTACCTGAAATGACCTTTAGTTAGCAATTAAGCTCCTAATTTGACTGAATTTTATACTAAACCCTAGTAATGTGCTTTTTGTTCATGAATTTTATGAGCAAAAAGCCATTTATTATCATCAATGCAACTTACCTCCTAAACATTTCGTTAATCTATCGTTAACACTAAGCTCCAAACCAGATCGCCATTTGCAGTCGGCCGATCAACGACAACAAATAATTATAATCTGGTGTGGAGTAATTCATGAAAGCAAGTAACACACAGCTCGCTTTAGCCGTTGCAGCGGCGTTAGCAAGTACATCAGCGTTCGCACAAAGCGACACTGAACAACTACAGCAACAACTCGATGCACTTCAAAAAGAAGTGGACTCATTAAAAATATCTAGCGGCTTTAACCTAGAATTTGGTGGTCGCGTACAGCTTGATTACAACTATTTCGACGGCGCTTACAATGCCGACAATGATGGCGCTGGAGGCAGCGACTTCTTTCCTCGACGTATCCGTACTTATGTTGAAAGTGAACATGGTAACTGGGATCACAAACTATTACTCGAATTTGCAGAAGGCACAGCTGAAATTGTTCTAGCCCGTGTTCGTTATGCATTCGACAACGGCTTAAAAGTAAAAGCCGGTAAAATTCGTGAAGACATGTCGCTCAATGCGCTAACCAGTTCTAAGCACATTAACACTATTGAGCGCAGCACCCTTGCTAATACCTTCTCACCTTTCTTTCGTTGGGGTATTTCAGCTTATCAATACTTTAAGGACTCAGGCTTACGTTATGCCGTAGGTGTTTACAAAAATGATGCGTTTGGTGCATCAGGCCATGACGAAGACGACAAACTCACATTGGCTGTAACAGGTCGCTTAACGTGGTCAAGTGCGGCGCCTGGTGATGTGATTCATTTAGGTGCTTGGCACTCCTATCGCGATATGGGCGGTAATGATTTAAGCGCTCGTTTTGCCCGCGGTGAAGTGCGTGAAACCAATGTGCGCTTAGTGGATTACGCAGTAGGCGGTGAAACGGCTGCACTCGATAGTATGTCGCAAACAGGTCTTGAATTTGCCTACCAAGCAAATGCTTTCACTCTAGAGGCTGAATATGCCAGCCGTTACCTCGATACGATTGATAGTAGCAATGCATTAGATGGTGAGCGCTTTGATGGTTTTCATGTTTCTGCCAGTTACTTCTTAGGTGGTCAGCAGCGCAATTACAAAGCGGGCTCTGCGTTATTTGTTCAGCCAAAAGGGATTAAAGACGCATGGGAATTGGTTGCCCGTGTTTCACAAATGAATGCCAGTAGTAAAGACCAAGGCACTGACGTAACCACTTATACGTTAGGCACATCCTATTACCTAAGCAGCGATATTAAGTTTATGGGCAACCTGATTTACAGCGATGTTGATGGTGCAGGCGCTTCTTCGCTGGTAGGTGATGAAGATTCAGGTATGGGCATCAGCGCTCGTATGCAGTACTTATTTTAGGAGTCGTGCATTATGACTATGTTTAAATCAATTAAGAGCTCTTTATTAGCAGCCTCGTTATTAGTAACCAGCCCGTTGGCGTTAGCTGACTTACACTTTTTAGTACCCGGTGGTCCAGGTGGCGGTTGGGATACCACAGCCCGTGGTGTGGGTGAAGCCATGGTAAAAGCGGGGATTGAAGATAATGCGTCGTTTCAAAATATGTCGGGTGGCGGCGGTGGCCGTGCGATAGCTTATTTGATTGAGTCGGGTACTAAAAAAGGCGATATGTTGATGGTGAACTCAACGCCTATCGTACTACGCGCATTATCAGGCAAAATTCCTTACAGCTATCGTGATTTAACGCCAGTTGCCAGCATGATTGCCGATTACGGCGCGTTTGTTGTACGTAATGATTCGCCTTATAAAACATGGCAAGACGTTATTGATGCTATGAAAAAAGATCCAAGCTCAGTCAAAGTGGCGGGAGGGTCAGCGCGCGGCAGTATGGATCACTTAGTGGCAGCACAAGCTGTAAAGGCGGCGGGTATTGATGGTCGTCGATTACGTTACATTCCCTATGATGCGGGTGGTAAAGCGAAAGCAGGTTTGTTGTCGGGTGAGGTCAACTTACTTTCAACGGGCTTAAGTGAAGCACTCGAAGTCGCCAATGGCGGTCAAGCGCGTATTTTAGCAGTGACTTCAGCAGATGCTTTACCGGATTATCCTGAAATTCCAACCTTAAAGTCGCTAGGTTACGACATGGAATTCGTAAACTGGCGCGGCTTTTTTGCAACCCCAGATTTACCCGCGGACAAACTAGCTCAGTACACAGAAAAGTTGCGTAAATTACAAGCAACACCTGAGTGGGAAGCGGTTCGTGCGCGTAATGGTTGGTTAAACCTGTTTCAAGAGAAAGAAGCGTTTATTAAAGCGCTTGAGCAGCAGGAAGCACAGCTAAAAGTGGTCATGGAAGAGCTTGGTTTTATTCGTAGACTAGGTTAGTTGGGACTTTTTAATGTTAAACCGTGAACTAATTGGACCAAGTTTATTCTTGGTCCTCTTTACCCTTTACGCCCTTGTGGCTTGGCAAATTCCACTCATGCCATTTGAAGAGTATGAAAGCGTTACTTCTGCAACCTTACCAAAAGTGTATGCCGTATTTGGTATTGTGGTGTGTGTACTATCGATTGGTGCCAACTTATTAAAGCAAGCGCCAACAGAAAAAGCAGAGCTACTCAGTAAGGGCAACTTACTACGTACCTTTGCACTGTTAGTGCTAATGGTTGCCTATAGCGCCATGCTCGAGCCGTTTGGTTTTTTAATTGCCACCAGTGCCTTTTTAATTGCTGGCTTTTTTATTATGGGCGAACGCCGTAAAACGGTGTTGTTGTTTGCCTCTGTGCCTGTGGCTGTAGTTTTTTGGTTTTTAATGACACAAGTACTGGGCATTTACTTAGTACCTGGCAACCTGTGGAGTTAAGTTATGCTTGATGGAATTATGTTAGGTTTGTCGACCGTACTCGACTGGAACAACTTGTTATATGTGATTGTTGGCTGCTTTGTCGGCACCTTCATCGGTATGCTACCTGGACTTGGTCCAATTACTGCGATTGCATTGATGATCCCGATCACTTACAGCATTGGTGCTGATTCGGGTATGATTTTAATGGCGGGTGTTTACTACGGCGCTATATTTGGTGGCTCTACGTCTTCTATTTTGATTAATGCGCCAGGGGTTGCAGGGACAGTTGCTTCTTCATTCGATGGTTATCCTTTAGCTAAGCAAGGCAAAGCTGGTAAAGCCCTTGCCATTGCAGCCTATGCGTCCTTTATTGGTGGAACAATTGGCGCCATTTTACTGATGGTGGCTGCGCCATTATTAGCGAAAGTATCGTTAAGTTTTCAATCCCCTGATTATGTTGTACTAATGTTTTTAGGCTTAACGGCCATTGCCGCGTTCTCTAATAAAGGGCAATTTTTAAAAGCGATGATGATGACGGTATTTGGTTTAATGCTGGCAACGGTAGGGATTGATCCGTCTTCGGGTACTGAGCGCTTTACCTTTGGCCAAGCCGATTTATTAGATGGCATTAGCTTTTTATTAGTGGCAATGGCAACGTTTGCGTTGGCTGAGGCACTGATTAATGTGGCGCGCCCTGAGGCTGAGCCAGATAACAAGTTGGATGATCCTAATACGCCAAAAATTGGTTCAACAAAATTAACCAAAGAAGAAGTAAAAGACATGGCTCCTGTGGTTGGCCGTTCCTCTTTACTTGGTTTTATTGTCGGTGTTTTACCAGGGGCAGGGGCGACGATTGCCAGCTTTATGGCCTATGCCACGGAACGTAACCTTGCTCCAAAGGCACTGAAAGATAAATTTGGTAAGGGCTCGATGCGTGGCTTAGCAGCCCCTGAATCGGCTAATAATGCAGCCTGTACGGGTTCATTTGTACCGCTACTGACGTTAGGTATTCCTGGCTCTGGCACGACAGCGATTATGTTAGGCGCCTTAATCGCCTACGGCATTCAACCAGGTCCTATGTTAATGCAAGAAAACCCAAGCGTGTTTTGGGCTGTCATTGTCAGTATGTATTTTGGCAATATCGTACTGCTTATTCTGAACCTGCCGTTGATCCCATATTTTGCTAAAGTGCTGGCTATGCCTAAATCGGTGCTAACCGTGATGATTTTGTTCTTTAGCTTAATTGGCGTGTATTTAGTGTCATTTAACACCTTTGATTTATTTATGATGGTGGGCTTTGCGTTGGTGGCATTAGTCCTTAGGTTGCTAGCTTTCCCGATGGCACCTTTGTTACTTGGCTTTATACTTGGCGATATGATTGAGCGAAATTTCCGTCGTGCGATGATGATTTCAGATGGCTCATTGAGCTTTTTATGGGACCGCCCATTAACACTCAGTATTTTCGTAATTTCAATCTTAGTGTTGTTGTTCCCATTGAAAGACTATATTGTCCAACGTCGAAAAGAAAAAGCAGCCACGCAAGCAGAGCAGCATGCGTAGTACAAGGCGATAAGATGAGATACACCAATAAGCTAAACCCATTTCAGCATATGGTTAAAAAGCCAAAGCGCTTAGAAACGCGACTCATTATTTGGGTTACCGGTCTATGTGTTTTACAAGCTGTGTTGTTTGGCGCTTTGGTGTATCAGATCACAGCGCAGAGTCTACATAGCCATATGGGTGACAAGGCACTGGCGTTAGCAACGAGCATCGCATCGCGAGATGATGTACAAAAAGCGTTACTAACACAAAAAGACCACGCAAAGCTTAATATTGAAATAGAGCAAATTCGTGAATTAACGGAAGCAAGTTTTATCGTTATTGGCGATAGCCAAACAACACGTATTGTTCATCCTGATGCTAATAAGCTGGGTAAGCACATGGTTGGGGGTGATAGCCAAGCTGCACTAAGAGGTGAGCGCTACGTATCTATTGCGAAAGGCAGCTTAGGTGAGTCAATTCGCGGAAAAGTGCCAGTCTATTCTGAATCAGGTGAGATAATAGGGCTTGTTTCAGTGGGGTTTTTGGTGCAATCGATTGAGCCGCTCATTCGTGCTCGAAGCGCCGAAATCATGCTTTGGGGCTTATTGTTAGTGGGGTTGAGCATTTTGGCTGCGGTGTATATTGGTCAACGGGTTCGTAATGCTATTTTTGGCTTGCAACCAGATGAAATAGCACGGCTCTTTTCTGAGCAAGATGCTATTTTGAATACGGTTCGTAGCGGTATTATCGCCCTTGATCCAGAAGGCAATGTGCGTAACTTAAACCAACGTGCCTGCGAAATCCTTGGCAAACCAACTAGCTGTATCCATCAGCCACTTAAGCTTGAAGACTTACTTCCTGAACATACCGAGTTTTTAATGCATAACCAACAGCGACCGATTGTTGGTTTTGAATTGTTTGCTGCCGATAAGCGTATTGTGTTGTCGCGATATGCATTGCAAGTGCAAGGTCAGGCGGATGGTATTTTGTTGAGTATGCGCCCTGCTGATGAGCTTGAATATTTATCGCAGCAATTAACCAAAGTGCAAGCCTTTGCTGAGTTATTGCGGGTGCAAACGCATGATTACTCAAACAAGCTAAACTTAATTGGTGCGTTAATTCAAATGGGGCAAACGGATCAAGCTATTGAATTAATAGGCCAAGAAAGCAAAGGCTCACAAGCGCAGATCCATCATTTACTCGAAAGGATCCAAGATCCGGTACTTGCTGGGTTACTGGTCGGTAAATACCATAAAGCCCGTGAACTTAATGTAATCCTTGAGCTCAATCCTGATAGTTTACTGGGATCGATCACCCGTAAAGATATGCTGGAACGGGTTGTCTCTATACTCGGCAATTTGATTGATAACGCAATTGAAGCTGCGATTAGAGCCAGCGATACACGTATACCCAAGGTGCGAGTTACGGTCGATGAAACCAGTAAAACCTTGCTGTTCGATGTTGAAGACAGCGGCTTTGGTTTGGGCGATGACAAGGATGTGATATTTACACCACAATACAGTTCTAAGTCAGGGGCAGAGCATGGCATAGGTCTTTATTTAGTTAAAACCAACTTAGATTCGTGTCGTGGTAGTTTAGAAATAGGTGAGTCTGATCTGATGGGGGCACGCTTAAGTGTCTACATTCCAAAATAATAAAAATGATCAGCCTATAAATAAAAGGTAAAGAAGATGACTTATTCGGTTGTCATAGTTGAAGATGAAGTCGAGGTTGCACAGCTGTTAGCGCAATATTTATTACTTCCTCATGGTATTGCAGGTCAACAAGGAGCGCGTCAAACATTACGCCAAGGGCAATATCAAGTGGTGGGTATTGCCGGTAATTTAGCGACAGCCAAAGCATTATTACAAGCAGTTGATGCAGATTTAATTCTGCTTGATATCCACCTTCCTGACGGTAATGGTCTTGAGCTGTTAAATGAGTTGCGACGTAATGAGCTTAAAAGTGAAGTGATGCTGTTAACTGCGGCAAAAGAAGTCGAAACATTGGAAAAAGCCATGCAACTTGGTGCATGCGATTTTTTAGTTAAACCACTTATGCTTAATCGTTTAGATCAAGCTTTAGCGCGCTTTGAAGCAAGACAGCAATGTTTGTCAGATGCAAATGAAGTCACACAATCTATGGTTGATACCCTTTTTGGTTCACAAGAGCAGCAAAAAACGCCTGTTAGATTACCTAAAGGTGTCGATCAGCTTACTTTGCAAAAAATTCTAAAAGCATTTGAAGCGAACCTAGGAACGGATTTTACTGCCCAGCAGATGGGTGATTTAGTTGGGGTAAGTCGCTCAACGGCTCGTCGATACCTTGAATATTTACTGGAAGCAGAAAAAGTCAGTGCTGATCAAAGCTATGGCAGTATTGGTAGACCTGAACGCTGTTATAAAATGCTTACTGGTTAGATAGCGGTGTTTTATTAGTGTGTTCGCGGATTTTATGTGATTTTTACAGCGTAAAATCATTTCAAGCTACTTTAAAAAGTACCACTTATCTTTAGCATAGAAAAATTTTATAAAATTGATTGCATTTTAAGCGACTTCGATGGTGATGTTCGCTTTAAGTAATGCTATACTCCCGCCGAATAATTTTTCGACTTTATTAAGAGTAAAATAATGGCAGATTTATCGAAGTACAGAAATATTGGTATTTTCGCCCACGTTGACGCGGGTAAAACTACCACCACTGAGCGTATCCTTAAGCTTACGGGTAAAATTCATAAGACTGGTGAGGTACACGACGGTGAGTCTACTACTGACTTCATGGAACAAGAAGCTGAGCGTGGTATTACAATCCAATCAGCAGCTGTAACTTGTGAGTGGAAAGGCCACCGCTTAAACGTTATCGATACTCCGGGACACGTTGACTTCACAGTAGAAGTATACCGTTCACTTAAAGTACTAGACGGTGGTATCGGTGTATTCTGTGGTTCTGGTGGTGTTGAGCCGCAGTCAGAAACTAACTGGCGTTATGCGAACGAATCAGAAGTTGCACGTGTTATCTTCGTAAACAAACTAGACCGTATGGGTGCTGACTTCTACCGCGTTGTAGGTCAAGTTGAGAAAGTACTTGGTGCTAACCCACTAGTGATGACTTTACCAATCGGTATCGAAGACCAATTCTGCGGCGTTGTAGACGTACTTGAGAAAAAAGCATACGTTTGGGATGACACTGGTCTTCCTGAAAACTATGAAGTACAAGACGTTCCTGCTGACATGGTAGACAAAGTTGATGAATACCATGAAATGCTTGTTGAGTCTGCTGTTGAGCAAGACGAAGACCTAATGATGGCGTACATGGAAGGTGAAGAGCCTTCTTTAGAAGACATCAAACGTTGTATTCGTAAAGGTACTCGTGACCTTGCGTTCTTCCCAACGTTCTGTGGTTCTGCATTCAAAAACAAAGGTATGCAATTAGTACTTGATGCTGTTGTAGATTACCTACCTTCGCCTACAGAAGTTGATCCACAGCCTCTAACTGATCCTGAAACAGGTGAGCCTACTGGTGAAGTTGCTACAGTTTCTGCTGATGAGCCACTTAAAGCGCTTGCGTTCAAAATCATGGACGACCGTTTCGGTGCACTTACGTTCATCCGTATCTACGCTGGTCGCATGAAAAAAGGTGACACAGTACTTAACTCAGCAACAGGTAAAACTGAGCGTATCGGCCGTATGGTTGAGATGCAAGCTGATGACCGCAACGAGATCTCTGAAGCACAAGCGGGTGATATCATCGCTGTTGTTGGTATGAAGAACGTTCAAACTGGTCACACTCTTTGTGATCCTAAGCACGAATGTACACTTGAAGCGATGATCTTCCCTGATCCAGTAATCTCAATCGCTGTTGCACCTAAAGATAAAGGTGGTAACGAGAAGATGGGTATTGCGATCGGTAAAATGGTTGCAGAAGATCCTTCATTCCAAGTTGAAACTGACGAAGATTCAGGCGAAACCATCCTTAAAGGTATGGGTGAGCTTCACTTAGATATCAAAGTAGATATCCTTAAGCGTACTTACGGTGTTGAGCTAGTTGTTGGTCAACCTCAGGTTGCTTACCGTGAAACTATTACGAAAGAAATCGAAGATAGCTACACGCATAAGAAACAATCTGGTGGTTCTGGTCAATTCGGTAAGATTGATTACCGCATCAAGCCAGGTGAGCCTAACTCAGGTTTCACATTCACATCTTCAGTTGTTGGTGGTAACGTTCCTAAGGAATTCTGGCCTGCAGTTGAGAAAGGCTTCAAGTCTATGATGGAAGAAGGTGTTCTAGCTGGCTTCCCAGTATTAGACGTTGAAGTTGAGCTTTTCGATGGTGCTTTCCACGCAGTTGACTCATCAGCAATCGCGTTCGAAATCGCTGCTAAAGGCGCGTTCCGTCAGTCTATCCCTAAAGCGGGTGCACAACTTCTTGAGCCAATCATGAAAGTTGACGTATTCACTCCGGAAGACAACGTGGGTGACGTAATCGGTGACCTTAACCGTCGTCGTGGTATGATCAAAGACCAAGAAGCAGGCGCAATGGGCGTTCGCATCAAGGGTGAAGTACCACTTTCAGAAATGTTCGGTTACATCGGTCACTTACGTACTATCACGTCTGGTCGTGGTCAGTTCTCTATGGAGTTCTCACACTACGCACCATGTCCACAGAACGTAGCTGAAACTGTAATCGCTGCAGAAAAAGAGAAAAAAGCTGCTAAATAATTAGCCTTTTGACCTTTATAAAAAAACCCGCACTCGTTGCGGGTTTTTTGTTTATTAGGTTGCTGATATAAATAACTTACTGGTTATTCTTTAACCATGTTGCTGCTTGCTTGGCAAAGTAAGTCAGAATACCGTCTG
Organism: Pseudoalteromonas sp. PB2-1; assembly: GCF_045040605.1. Lineage (NCBI taxonomy): Bacteria > Pseudomonadati > Pseudomonadota > Gammaproteobacteria > Alteromonadales > Pseudoalteromonadaceae > Pseudoalteromonas > Pseudoalteromonas sp. PB2-1. The sequence goes on along the minus strand of NZ_CP090667.1, from coordinate 3,477,506 downwards.
CACCCGCTCGTTTAAATGCAAGTAACGATTCCATGATGATTGCCTCTTCAGCAAGCCAGCCGTTGTCGATAGCCGCTTTATGCATCGCATATTCACCACTAACTTGATAAGCAAATGTCGGAACACCGAATTCATCTTTGACGCGGCGAACTACGTCTAAATATGGCATTCCTGGTTTTACCATAACCATGTCTGCACCTTCTTGAAGGTCTAGTGCAACTTCGCGAATTGCTTCGTCTGAGTTGGCAGGGTCCATTTGGTATGTTTTCTTATCTGCACCTTTTAAATTACCCGCAGAACCAACAGCGTCACGGAATGGACCATAGTAGCTTGAAGCGTATTTCGCAGAGTAAGCCATAATACGTGTGTGGATATGACCTTCAGCTTCGAGTGCTTCACGAATCGCACCAATACGACCATCCATCATGTCTGATGGAGCAACTACATCAGCACCTGCTTCGGCGTGAGATAAGGCTTGTTTTACTAAAATCTCAGTCGTGACGTCATTAATGACATAGCCATTTTCATCAATAATCCCGTCTTGTCCATGCACTGTGAAAGGGTCAAGCGCAGCATCGGTGATAACGCCGAGCTCTGGGAATGCTTCTTTTAATGCGCGTACAGTTCGTTGCGCAAGTGCATCAGGGTTGTAAGCTTCTTCAGCGAGCAGAGATTTTTTATCGCTTGGAGTCACAGGGAAAATAGCAACTGCGGGAATACCTAAATCCACTAGTTCTTTGGCTTCTTCTAGTAATAGGTCAATTGAGAGGCGATCAACACCAGGCATCGATTCAACCGCTTCACGACGGTTTTTACCCTCTAATACAAATACAGGGAAAATAAGGTCATTGACGGTAAGTTGGTTTTCAGCCATTAGGCGACGAGAGAAATCATCACGGCGCATACGGCGCATGCGTGTATAAGGAAAGAGGTCGAGTCCTGATTGGGCCATTCTTTAATGCTCCTAGTCTGGTAGAGGATAACTAACTACACGATTTCGGCCTGATTGCTTGGCATGATAAAGGGCTTTGTCGGCATAGTCAGTGAATAAATTTGGGTTATTTATATCTTCAGCAATTGCGCTGTAAACGCCTGCACTTAATGTAAATTTAATCGTTGTTCCGGCGACTATTATATCAGTGTTCTGAGCCGCTTTGCGTATTTGCTCAGCAATTTCTAATGCGCCTCGGTGAGGGGTGTTGGGCAACAGCACAACAAATTCTTCCCCACCATATCTTGCTACATCATCAAGAGGACGTTTTAGGTGGTTTTTTATAATATTTGCAGCAGCCTGAATTGTTTGATCCCCTGTTAAATGTCCATAGTTGTCATTAATCGCTTTAAAGTGATCAATATCGAACATAATAATACTTAGGGGGGTTTGTTCGCGTCTCGAGCGGCGTATATCCATCAATAGCTTTTTATCAAAGTAACGACGGTTTTTTGTTTTTGTTAATGCATCTTCCATATTGAGCTGCTCAAGGGCTCGGTTTTTCTCTTCAAGCTCTCTTAACGTAACTTGTAACTCAAATGTACGTTCTTCGATGTTGCTTTCTAAGTCTTGCCTCGCTTGCTCTTGTATCGCTAAACGCTCACGCATGAGGGTGTCTTGGGCTTTACTTTCGGCAAGGGCATTTTGTTGAGCACTTACTTCAGCGTCTCGCTGCATTAAAAACATTTTTATCACGGCGTAACTCAAACTAAGGCTACATATTAAGAAGCACACAAAGGTGAGTGATAACACGCCAATGTTTAAATCAAAGGGATTAAATACACCTAAGGCACTGTAAATAATGGCACAGAAAAAAGCGCTGATTGCAATCAAGTAAGCGATAGAAGGCTGCGTGTACTGATAATTATAGTGTTTAACTGATATGGCAGCAATTAAGCTAAGAAAAATGGGTAAACTTAATAAACATAGCGACAGAGCGATATGAACGGGTACAAACCACGTGAACAGGGTGAGTAGCATTATTGCATACCCTAACCCATGTATAAGCCGACGCTTAGCTGGACCAAAAATAGCCTGTTGCAGTGGTGCAAATAAAGCGCTACTTATAAACAGCAAGCTAGGAATAGCGAGTTGCTGGAATGAGATGCCATCAGGCTGTAAGTAGCGATAACCATAGCCGTATAAGTAAGCGAGTGTGAGCCAAAGCAAAGTGAGTAATATGCCTGTATAAGCAAAATAATGTCGCCTAGAAAACCCATATAAAACAAAGCTTGTTATGGCGAGCGACAAGATAAAACCAACCAGCAAACCATACAGTAAGTTAAACTTCGTTTTATGTTTTAGATACTCGTTTGGTGACCATAAACTTAAAGGGATACGCAGTCCTGCATCATTCTTTACTTGTAAATAGACCGTAGTATGACTTGCTTTAGGGAGTGTGAGCGATACTAGCAAAGACTCACTCTTTATTTGCCGATTAGCAAGCGGTAATGCATCGCCTATCTTTGTCACAAAAATAGTTTTAGTGCCTTGAGTATGCAGTACATTAACTTCATCTAAGAGGGGGTTATCAATAGATAAAATAACGGGTATATCTGTAAGGGAAGTATTATTTATTGCGAGTTTTACCCAGACAGGAGTTAAGTTCATACCTAAATTAAGGGATGTTCCATCACTGTCTAGCCACTCTATTTGATTGTTATTAAGAATCTGTTGTTCAGTGCTAGGCGCAAGGGTGTACTCAACATTTAAAAGCTGCTGAGACTTGAAATCAATGCCAACATTAATAGGATTAGCCACTAAATAGGGACTGAATAAAACAACAAAGAGTACGCTACACAGTGACCATAGGCGTGTCATTTTAGCCCCTAATGGAAAATAATTGCTGAAAGTTGAGTGTAGTTTGTTTTGCCACCTCAGTAAATTCGCAGCCTTTTAAATCAGCAATTTGCTGACAGATATAGGTTAAATAACTAGGTTCATTACGACGCGATTTTGGTTTCGGTTTTATTGTTCTTGGAAGTAAAAAAGGTGCGTCTGTTTCAATCAACAAGCGCTCTAAAGGTATGCTAGGTATTAATGATTGTAATTGCTCTCCTCTGCGCTCATCACACACCCAGCCAGTAACGCCAATATAAAGACCTTTCTCTAAGTAACGTTGTAGTGCAAACTCATCACCAGTAAAGCAGTGAAGCACTCCTTTTACACTATACTCACTAAGTATTGCGAGCATATCCTTGCTTGCATCGCGCTCGTGTAAATAGACTGGCATATTAAGTGTTTCAGCAAGAGCGAGTTGTCTTCTGAATACAGTACGTTGTACATCGCGAGGTGAAAAATCACGGTTATAATCGAGTCCACACTCACCAATAGCAACGACTTCTGGGTGACTTGCTAGTAAGGTTAGCTGCTGTTCTAAAGCTGTATCAGCCGTTTTTGCATCATGGGGATGAATACCTGAGGTGCACAGCAGGGAGTGGCGTTTTGCAAGTTCTAATGATGCTTGGCTGCTCTGTAAATCACAGCCAATCAATAGCATCTGTTTTACTCCGGCTTGAGCTGCACGTTGTAACACTTCATCATGATGCTCATCAAATTGATGATTGCTTAAGTTGACGCCAGCATCAACAAGCTCAATAGTCATTAGTTAGTACGTTTTACGCGAATAGAGCGATTTTGGCCTTTGATTTTCAATAAGAAAGAGTTGAAAACACCACGTTCAATTATCACTGTGTCATTTGCTTTTAAGCGCATACGATCAGAGCCTACTTGACGCCATTGCTGACCGTTATCAAGCTCAATAATGAGTTCACCATAAGCAGCCTGTTCAACACTTTTAACAACCGCGCTGATTTCGTCATCGTTCTCTTTTGTGACTTCTTTGTGCTCTAAACCAAAGTTGTCATTTTTCGCTTGGATAGGTTGTTGAGTAGGTGCTGCCGCTACAACCGCTTTAGTATCCGTAGCAGAAGAGCTGGTTGCGGCAGGTTTTTCTAGCTGTTTTTTGGCTGCAGGCTTTGTTAGTGATTTACCTGCCATGATGTTGTCGTAGCAAAGTAAACGATTAAAATCATTTTCAACGAAAGTGCAGGCTTGAAGTGCTTGGATATTTACTTCGTTAGCGTGCGCAGTGCCAGTAATCGTGAAAAGTGCAACGATGGGAATGAGTTGTTTTTTCATTTTATTCCTCTGATTCCTGTTGAGGCTTAGCAGTGTAAAATGCAGCCAAAATTAAGCCTAGTTCGAATAATAGCAGCATAGGTAATGCTAGTAATGTTTGTGACAGTACGTCTGGCGGTGTTAAGAACATGGCAATCACGAATACACCAACCACAATATAAGGCCGTTTTTCTTTTAAACTTTTTGTTGTTGTTGCGCCACTCCAACATAACAGCATAATAGCCACCGGTATTTCAAACGCAATGCCGAATGCAAAAAACAGTTTTAAAGCAAAGCCTAAATAGCTACTAATATCAGGCGCTAATGTCATCATATCAGGGCCCGTGCTAGTAAAAAATCCTAAAATAATAGGCAACACCACAAAGTAACAAAATGCGATTCCACTATAAAATAGCAAAATGCTAGAGGCTAGAATAGGCATGAGCATACGCTTTTCATGTTGATATAAGCCCGGTGCTATAAAACTCCAAACTTGATGCAATATCATTGGGATAGCAGCAAATAACGCAACAAATAAAGTGAGTTTAAACGGTGCAAAAAACGGTGATGTTACATCCGTTGCGATCATGGTGGCTGTGCTAGGCAAATTTGCGATTAATGGTGCTGCAATAAAATCATAAATATCGTTGGCAAAATACACCAAGCCGATAAATATTAGCAAAATGCTTAACAACGCTTTCATGAGTCGATTTCGTAACTCAATTAAGTGGCCAACAAAGCCTGTATGAGCTTGCTCGGTCATAGTTTATTATTCATCTTCATTATCATTGACCACAAAAGCAGAAATTAAATTCACTTTTTTTCATCATTATTCTTCGTTTCTAGTTGTTCGGATGTACGTTTCTTGTAACTGTGAGTTACTGATTGGGCTGCTTTTTGAAGCTCGTCCACAGAGCTTTTCAATTCAGGAGAAAGCTCCTGTAGGTTTTGTTGCTCTGCTTTTTTCAAGTCTTCATGAAGTTCATGGATACGAAGCTCTTCATTCACCTCAGCTTTGACTGAGTTAGCCACTGACTTTAGTGTTTTTATCCAGCGGTTTACCGTACGAATCGCCACAGGCAAGCGCTCAGGCCCTAAAACAATTAGACCTACTATCATTACAACAACGAGTTCCCACATCCCCATGCTGATTAAACCTTATGGTCGTCTTTGCTTTTCTCTGTGGTTTCTTTGTTTTGCGTAGTATTCGACGTTTGCTCTATTTTTTCGTTTTTTGAATTTACTTGTTCATCATCAGATACTGCTTTTTTGAAGCCTTTAACAGCACTGCCTAAATCACCGCCGATGCCACGTAATTTTTTTGTGCCAAATAATAAAACGATGATTGCTAAAATGATGACTAATTGCCAAATACTGATACCACCAAAACCCATGGGTTACTCCAATTATTGTCAAATTTAATGAATTTACTTGTTTAGATTATACTCGCCAAAACATAAATAGCACTTAGTTTATGCGCTTCGCCATGCAGCAATAAAACCAATAACTGCAAGTGCTGTTGTGATACCAGCAGCAATTAGGTCATCCTGCAAATAACACAGGCCTGATACAATAAAGCAACTCCCCGCAAAAATACTTAAAAGTAAAGGTTTTGACGATGGCTGTGGCGGCAATTGTACAGGTTGTTGATGACGCTTTAAGTTTTGATAGATTAAATCCGGTAACTCGGGCATTTTTTCAGCCCAAAATGGTAGGTTTGCGTACATTTTTTTCATGACAGCCAGCGGGCCCACTTGTTCTTTGACCCAGTCTTCTAAAAATGGTTTAGCGGTTTTCCACAAATCGAGTTGAGGATAAAGTTGCCTACCAAGCCCTTCAACATACAACAGGGTTTTTTGTAGTAACACTAATTGTGGTTGAACCTGCATATTAAAGCGACGAGCTGTGTTGAACAAATTGACCAACACATGGCCAAATGAAATTTCAGCCAATGGTTTATTAAAAATAGGCTCACAGACAGTACGAATTGCAAATTCAAACTCTTCAATACAGGTATCGGCGGGCACCCAGCCTGAATCAACATGCAGCTGTGCAACTTGGCGGTAATCGCGGTTAAAAAAGGCGATAAAGTTTTCTGCAAGATAGCGTTTATCTTCGCGGTTTAAAGTACCCACGATGCCACAGTCAATGCCAATATATTGTGGGTTGTGCGGGTTTTCTCGCGAGACAAAAATATTACCTGGGTGCATATCTGCATGGAAAAAACTGTCACGGAACACTTGTGTAAAAAATACTTCAACGCCTCGCTCAGCGAGTAATTTCATGTTGGTATTTTGTGCAAGTAGTGCCTCTGTATCAGATACAGGAATACCATATATGCGTTCCATAACCAGCACATTACTGCGACTATAGTCACTGTAAACAAAAGGGATATAGAGTGAGTCAGATTCTTCGAAATTACGGCGCAGCTGAATCGCATTTGCACCTTCACGCATTAAATCAAGTTCATCAAGCAGTGTTTTTTTGTATTCGTTTACGACTTCGATAGGACGTAAGCGTTTTGCTTCTTTGAGTAGCTTGGCAACCAGCCTTGCCACTTTTTGCATGAGCATTAAGTCGGCATCAATTTGCTCTTTGATGTTAGGACGGATCACTTTGATCACCACATCTTGTGGCGCACCTTGCTCATCAATTAAGGTGGCAGTATGTACTTGTGCAATGGAAGCGGATGCCAGTGGTGTTTGCGAGAAATCGCTAAATAATTCACTAATATCGTTAATGCCAAGTGCTTTTTCAATCAGCTGTTGAGCAAGCTCACCTTCAAATGGTTCGACTTGATCTTGTAATAACGCTAATTCTAGAGCGACGTCGTGAGGGAGTAAGTCACGACGGGTTGAAAGCATTTGTCCAAATTTAATCCATACAGGGCCAAGTTTTTGTAAGGCTAAACGCAAACGCATCCCTGCAGGTTTATCTTTATGTTGGTTACGCAACCAAAATAAACTGCCGCGGGCTAGTTTGGCAAACCAAGGTACTTTTTTTTGTGGGATGAGCTCATCAAGGCCGTAGCAAAGTAATGTTTTGGTGATGAAGTATAGACGTGTAGTAGACACACAATATCCTTAGCAAACTAGCATGATTTCAATAGCGCATTGACTCGCATCTCCAGTTGAGATACTTGGCTTTTTAATTGACGGTTTTGTTGTTTAAATTCTGCTAATTCAAGCGGGTGGATTGTAACTGCTAGCTCATCTTGGCATAACGTTGTGAGTGTTTTTTCAAGTTTGCCTTTCATTTGCGCGCCACGTGTTTTGAGCGTTTGTAATGAAAGCCATAGTTGTTGAGCCGGCGCGTCGCCAATATAACGTGAGAAATGCTCTGGCCAATCAATATCAAGCTCTGCAAACGCATTACTGAATCCTTGCGCTATATTTAAATCGCCCTGTAAATCTAATTTATCTTGGCGAATTAGCTGAGTCAGCATTGCGGGATTTTTGAGTGTTAAAAGCGTATTTATATCAGCACTGATAATACAATCAAAACTCAGCTCTTCAGTGCTGTATAAATGGATTTGCTCGTTGCTGTAAACGCACAAAATGCGCTGTTGCCAGTCGCGGATCTCTATGAGTAATTGCTTATCGGCAATAGCAGCTAATCTATCCTTTAAAGAGTTATCTAGCTGCAAGACATGATTAACAACTCGTTCTACCAGTGATAATAGAGCATTTGCTAACATAATTTATGCCTTTTAGTACTTAAAGCCGCGGTGCAGGGCGACAATGCCACCGGTTAGGTTTTGGTAACTCGTTTGCTCAAAGCCTGCGTCTTCCATCATATCTTTGAGTGTTTCTTGATCTGGATGCATGCGAATAGATTCTGCAAGATATTGATATGACTCACTATCATTAGCAACGAGTTGACCCATTTTAGGGAGGATGTTAAACGAGTAGAAGTCGTAAGCTTTGCTGAGAATTTCTTGTTCAGGCTTTGAAAACTCAAGCACTAATAAACGGCCACTAGGCTTAAGAATTCTATACATTGAACGTAGTGCTTTATCTTTATCGGTCACATTACGAAGGCCGAATGCGATAGTGATTAAATCAAAGCTATTGTCAGGGAATGGCAGTGCTTCGGCATTCATTTGCACATATTCAATATTGCCAACGTGGCCTAGGTTTCTTAGCTTTTCACGGCCAACTTTAAGCATTGAAGAGTTAATATCACCAAGAACGACTTGTCCTGTGTCACCAACAAGCTGGCTAAATTTAGCTGTTAAATCACCCGTGCCACCGGCTAGGTCTAATACACGATGACCCTTGCGAACACCTGAACTTGCTATAGTTTGACGTTTCCATAAACGATGAATACCAAACGACATGAGATCATTCATTACATCATATTTTGCTGCAACTGAGTGGAATACATCTGCAACCATCGATGCTTTATCGTTTTCAGCAACGGTTTTATAGCCAAAATGCGTGGTCTTTTCTTGATTCTCGTTCATGATTAATCTCTATCGTGGCAATAAAGTCTAGTGTACTTGATTGTGGCTGTAGGGTGCAATTTGATTATAACTAAATCACCAGATTAGCGATTATTTTTATCATTAAGCGCAGGGTTACTGGCCTGCGATGAAACTGCTTTGACCCAGAGATTTAGCTTTCGCCGCTGCATGAGATGCTTTGCGGGCAAGATTGGTAAAGTCACCCTCGTTTTCATATTTGGCAATACCAAGGGCTAAGTGGATTGGAGGTAATTTAGTACCATTCTTTGAACTAACAAAACGAAGCTTCTCAACGCCATTACGGACTTTTTCAGCAATGACATTGGCCGTTTCAGGCTCTATGTCGGCAAGTAAGATAGTAAATTCATCTTTGCCTGTACGGCCAGGTAAACCACTTTCAAGTACATATTTTTGTACTTGCTTGGCGACTTTATTCAAAATAACCTCGCCAATGACATCACCATAATTATCAATAAAATGGTCAAGGTTTTCGATATGAATCGCAATTGCACATATCGCTTTGTTTTGGCCGAGCCATAACTGTGTCTGTTGGTTTAAATAATGACGCTTGTATAAACCTGTTTGCTGATCAGTTATGTGTTGCTTACGTAATTGCGTGAGTTGTTTTTGTGTTTTCTCTTGTAACGACTTGGCTTTGGCTATTTCTTGTTTAAATTGACGATGCTGAGCAAGTAGTTGCTCAGATTGCTTGCTCAGCATTTTTAACGCGTGGCGTGTTTGTTCTTTGTTGTTCTCATCAATTGCATGAACACAATCATTTATATGCTCGGCAAAACGAACAATGTGTTGTTCATTATTATTTGCGCCGCGAGATAAGGAATTAATAACAGAGTCAACGTTGCGAACAATGGCCGTTTTCATTTTGTGGCCTTGCTCAATGAAATCAAAATAAAGCTGTTCTATATAAACTGAATCGATAGAGACTTTTTGGGCTATTGCACGGTCGAGAGTGGCATTGAGTTTAGGATTTACTTGGCTGACGTAAGTGTAAACTACTTGGTAATTTAGCGGCGACGGCGGTAATGCGTGATGTTCTAAAAAGATACACACCTTCGTCATTTTTTCTTGGGCAATTACCATGGAATCATGGAACATCATTTTCAATACCACTAAATACGCATAACAACCATAAAATCATCTCCTCCGTAAGGTTTCTTTTGCTTCCAAGCAATAATCCGCAAATTATATTGATAATTTGTGTTCAATTAATTTGGGTATACCAGTTTACAGTAATCTGTAATGAGTCTATTTAAAAGCAAAATCGCTAACTTTGGAACATAAATTTGTTTCGTTTGGGTTCATTAGTTGATTTTATCGGCAACTTTAACAAGTGTAACTGAAAGCTGTATAAACACTGTGCATTGTTGATTCTGCAATGGTGTTTATTTGACCGTACTTTAGGTGAGCTTGGTCGCATTTGTTTGGGTTTTTTTACATGCTACGTTACTTTATCGATAAAGATTAAAATGAATAAGAAGCCCATGAGACAAACCCTATCTAGAACATTAAATCATTCACTGATTGCTGTTGCACTCGCCTGTACCTTAAGCGCATGTCAAATAACAAAAGTGGATGCTGATCAGCAGTTTACTCAAGTTGCGCAACACATTGTTGATTATCGAGCGAGTATTAATCCATATGGTAAGGCCGAAGGTGTTGATGGTTATTTATTAGAGAACCTTTCAGCCTCATTTCTTGAGAAAAAATATCAAAAAAATACTGAATTTCTTGCTGAGCTAGATGCAATTGACCGCGATAAGCTGTCGGAAGAAAATCGCATAAATTTAACGATTTTACGTGGGCAAGTACAAAATAGTGTCGATGAATATGTCTTTAATACGCATTATATGCCACTGACATCTGAGTATGGTTTTCACTCAAGCTTGTCGTTTATGATTTCAAGCTCAGACTACACAAAAGCAAGTGATTACGAGCTATATCTAGCAAAATTACAGCAATTACCACGCTTTTTTGAACAAAACATTGGTTGGATGCGTAAAGGCCTTGAAGTAGGGTTAACACAGCCCAAGGCGGTTTTAGAAGGGTATCAAGATTCAATTACTGCTTATATTGTTGATGATGCCACTCAGTCTGAGTTCTACAAACCATTTTTAAAAAATACTGCTGGTGTGAGTCATAGCAAATTCGTGAACTTACAACAGCAAGCAAAAAAAATTATCAAACAGCAAGTTATTCCTGCTTATAAAGATTATCTCACCTTCTTTAATGATGAATACCAACCCGGTGCACGCACTGATATTGGTATTTCTAGTACGCCAAACGGTAAAGCATTTTACGAAAACCGTGCAAAGTACTACACCACGACTGATATGACGCCAAAAGAAATTCATGAGTTGGGCCTTAAGGAAGTGGCGCGTATTCGTGCTGAAATGGATGAAATAATCAAAGAGGTAGGCTTTGAAGGTAGTTTTGCTGAATTTGTACATTTCTTGCGTACCGATCCGCAGTTTTATGCAAAAACACCAAAAGAATTATTGAAAGAAGCATCTTATATTGCGAAAAAAATGGATGCACAATTGCCTAAGTTATTCCATACCTTACCAAGAATGCCTTATGGCGTTGCGCCAGTGCCTGAAAGTATTGCTCCTAAGTATACGACCGGACGATACTCGGGTTCGCGTCGTGATGATCAAGCCGGCTACTACTGGGTCAATACGTATGCACTGGATAAGCGTCCACTCTATGTACTCGAAGCGTTAACACTTCATGAAGCTGTGCCTGGTCATCATTTACAAATATCACTCAATGCTGAGCTTGAGTCATTACCAAGTTATCGTCGCAATGCATATTTATCGGCATTTGGTGAAGGTTGGGGGCTTTATTCAGAATTTTTAGGCATAGAAGCTGGCTTTTACCAAGACCCTTACAGTGACTTTGGTCGCCTAACTTACGAAATGTGGCGAGCTGCGCGTTTAGTGGTTGATACTGGCATGCACATGTATGGTTGGAGTCGTGAGCGGGCTATGAAGTTTATGAGTGAAAATACTGCACTGTCATTACATAACGTTAAAACGGAAACCGATCGTTATATTTCTTGGCCAGCGCAGGCGCTCTCTTACAAAATTGGTGAGCTAACAATTAAGCGCTTGCGTCATGAAGCGGAACAAGCACTAGGACAAGATTTTGATGTGCGAGAGTTCCATCATCAAATTTTGCGTCATGGCTCGGTTCCTATGTCTGTACTTGAAGAGCAAATTCAGCTTTATATTAACGCTGAACTTGCAAAAAAAGCGTAACAGACAGAGAGTTTAAAAAAGGCGTGTTTAAAACACGCCTTTTTGTTTATTGCGTGTATTTTAAACTACTTATATGATTTGCAGGAAATCGTCACTACAAAGGGGCCTTGAATGAGTGATTTTATAATTTTCAGTATTGATGTATTTGCCAGCTTATTTATCTTTTTACTTGGAGTTGGATTGCTGGTGATAATCTGTTTTTACATCAGTGATGTAACCCAGTCTAAACATGCTATTCGTCGCAATTATCCTGTGATAGGACGGTTTCGTTATTTTTTTGAGCGCCAAGGCGAGTTTTTTCGTCAGTACTTTTTTGCAATGGACAGGGAAGAGCTTCCTTTTAACCGTGCAGAGCGTAGCTGGGTGTACCGAGCAGCCAAAAATGTGGATCGCACGACCGCATTTGGATCAACACAAAGTTTAGAAACAACAGGCACTGTAATGTTTATGAACTGTGCATTTCCAACGTTGGATGAAGAAGCGCTTGAACCTAGTCATGTCACTTTAGGCCCATATTGTGAGCAGCCCTATTCGACTAATTCGTTATTTAACATTTCGGGCATGAGCTTTGGTGCATTGTCTAAACCTGCTGTGAGAGCATTATCGCGAGGCGCTAAACTGGCTGGTTGTTGGATGAATACGGGGGAGGGGGGATTAAGCCCATATCACCTTGAAGGAGGGGCTGACATTGTATTTCAGATTGGCACAGCTAAATACGGTGTGCGAGATGAACAAGGCAAGCTTAGTCTCGAAAAGCTAAAGTCCATCGCTGAACACGAACAAGTTAAGATGTTTGAAATAAAGATGAGTCAGGGCGCTAAACCAGGTAAAGGTGGCATGTTGCCAGGTCGTAAAGTTACAGCTGAAATTGCCAAAATTCGAGGGATCCCAGAGGGACATGACTCTATTAGCCCTAATGGTCATCCCGAAATTAAAACACCCGCTCATTTGCTCGATATGATCGCAACCGTGCGCTCTACAACAGGTAAACCTACCGGTTTTAAGGCTGTGATTGGTGAATATGCGTGGCTGGAAACTTTATTTAGTGAAATTAATAATCGCGGGATTGAGTCTGCACCCGACTTCATAACAATCGATAGCGCGGATGGTGGTACAGGTGCGGCACCACAACCTTTAATGGATTCTGTTGGTTTGCCGCTTAAGGAAAGCCTGCCTTTAGTGGTTGATTTACTGAAAAAACATGGCCTGAGAGAGCGTGTTAAAGTGATTGCTTCTGGAAAGTTAATTGTGCCTTCAAAGGTTGCATGGGCACTTGCACTGGGTGCTGATTTTATTGTTTCGGCGCGCGGACATATGTTTTCATTGGGCTGTATTCAAGCACTGCAATGTAATAAAGATACTTGCCCTACTGGCATAACAACGCACAATGAACGCTTACAACGAGGTTTAGATGTAACGGATAAAGCACAGCGCGTCGCTAACTATAATAAATATATTCACTACGGTGCAGGGCTCATTGCTCATTCCTGTGGCGTATCAAGTGCCAGAGAACTTGCTCGTCATCATGTGCGTGTGGTGCAAGAGAATGGCTTATCAGAGCCGCTCGATAAAATGTACGAACATTATCAGTAAAGAACAAAGGCGCTCTATGCGCCTTTATTTAATTTAATAAGCTGACAAGTAATGAGTAAAACTCATCTTTAGAGGTGCAACTTGTTGCATTGAGCATGAGTTGTTCACCCAGTACTAACGTTTGTTGTTGTACAGCCAGTCGAGCTTGCTCATCTTCTATACCATCAATATCAGCAACATGTGCGAGGCCAATCGTACGGCGAATAAGCTCAGCACCACAATAACCAATCGCGTCACGCAATACATCGTGTAAATAATCTTCGGTAAATGCGTTACTTGCAAAGCTAACATCCGTTGTTTCGCTACTTGCAAGACGTAGCCAATGTTGTTCAAATTGGTTATAGCAATCTTGTAAGCAGGTTAATAAATGTGTTTGATATTGACGGCGCTTTGCAAGCTCAGTAATACGACCATTTTGAGCACAATAGTTTAGTAACAGATTGCCCATAAAAGAACCAATATCGAAGCCAATAGGGCCAAAAAAGCCAAATTCGGGGTCTATCATTTTGGTGCTGTTTGCATCCACAAAAATGCTGCCACTGTGCATGTCACCGTGTAATAAAGTTTGTGGGCTCGATAGGAACTTAGCTTTTAACTTGGCTGCTGCAAGTTTTAGAGCCTGATTATTACGAATACTCTCTACATGACTTTTAAGTTCGATGGGAAAGTTATTTCGCTCATGCTCGATATAGGGATCTGTAAAAAACAAATCTTCAGTAATTTTGCACAAGTCAGGGTTAATAAATTGACTGACTTTGGCCTTTTTATCTTCTGCAGATAAATAAAAATCAGAGTTATAAAAGCTTGTATAGCTTAGATAAAGTGCGACATGACTTGCCAGCTTTGGAAATTGCTCTGCATTGTTTTGTGCACTACGCAATATTTGTAGATGCCCCAAGTCTTCAAGAACCGTTAATGCTAAATCAGCATTGTGATGCAAAATCGCGACGGTATGCTCGGGGCATAATTGACCATGATTGATAAGTACTTCGGCTTCAATACGTGCTCTATCTAATGATAATGGCCACGACTCACCAACACAGCGGGCGTAGGGTAAAGCCTGTTTGAGAATTACGCTGTTACCATCTTGATCTGCGATACGAAAAACAAGGTTTAAATTACCATCACCAAACTCATACGCGTTGAGCTCTGCATTATCAGCGAAAACAGTAATCAACTCTTTTTTGATGATCTCTTTAATATAATCAATAGCATGCTCTGCAGTGAAGGCTATGTAGTTCGCCATGGTTTCATCTCATTGAAAAGTAACTTTAAGCATTCTATACCTTCATGCGTTTAGATGTCCATACATCTAGCTTGTTAGTTGTGAAAACTGCTGTAGAATAGCAATCTGCTAATTAAGTAACTTGGACTTACTATGAAAGACCTCATCGCAAATAGCATCAAATACCAAAGTGGTACTTTAACAGTGCTTGACCAGTATTTACTGCCTCATCAACAACATTGGCATGTATGTCACGATGTTGCAGCAATGAAAGATCTGATTTTAACGTTGAAAATACGTGGAGCACCTTTGATTGGTCTAGGAGCCAGCTTGCTTGTAGCTCATTTGGCTGAGCAAGGCATGAGTAAAGAAGCGCTTGCAGATGCGATTGATGAGTTAGAGTCTACCAGACCAACGGCTGTGAATCTGATGCATTGCATGACCAAGCTGCGAGAGGCTTTAGCAAAAAGTGACTTTGTTGAAGAGATGGTTAAAACAGCAGAGCAGTTATTTAATGAGGATATAGCGCTTTGCGATAGCATGGCTGAACATGGTGCAAACCTTGTATTAAAAGGCGATAACATTCTTACCCATTGTAATACAGGTGCATTAGCTACTGCGGGCATTGGTACTGCACTAGGTGTGATATATAAAGCACAACAACGCCACGGTGATATTCACGTATGGGTTGATGAAACAAGACCTTTATTACAAGGTGGCCGACTTACCGCGTTCGAGCTTGAATGTTGGCAAATACCGTACACATTAATTTGCGATAATATGGCTGCAAGTCTAATGGCAGCGGGTAAAGTCGATAAAATCTTTGTTGGGGCAGACCGTATTGCCGCTAATGGGGATTTTGCCAATAAAGTAGGCACCTACAATCTTGCTGTTTTAGCTCACTTTCATAATATCCCATTTTATGTTGTTGCGCCTCTCACTACGTTAGATACAAAAACAGCCTGCGGTGATGATATTGAAATCGAACAGCGCAGCCCCATTGAGGTACGTGGTGTGAGTGGCAGCTTTGGCGAAGCCTTGTGGGCTCCTAATAACGCACAGGTTTATAATCCCGCTTTTGACGTCACGCCGGCTAAGCTAGTAACAGGGTGGGTACTTGATACGGGCGTTTATAATCAAGCAGACATTGCCCGTGGGGCATTAAGGGAGTTAAAATAGCGCTTACTTATAAGCGCTTACTTATAAGCGCTTTACTGGTTTTGAAGGGGGCTTTTCACCACATAAACCCACGCATTTGCTCCACACTGAAACTGCTGTGCAATCCGTTGATAATCATCAACCTCATACTCATCAGCTTGGGCAAGCTCTTGCTTTGTAATTGCGTAAATTGTGCCATTAACTGTGTCGTTTTGATTCCCAGTGTAAAATAGGGCAGGATGAAAACGCTGCCCACTACTTTTTAAAACAGCCGCATCAGTAATTTCAATTTCGCCAATGACATAACCTAATAAGGTAGCTGACTGACCTTCGAGTAAGCGCCCAAAAGTGTCTAGCTGAACTTGCGGGTATTGCAACGTCCCATATGAAAACAACTTTTCCATGTTAATCCAGTAACGGGAAACGTTTAGCGATGGCTGATTCTGTACTTTTAGCAACCCATCCTTCGGTATTATTAAATAAGCGAATTGCTGTAAATTCAGGATTACTGCCCATATCAAACCAATGGGGGGTAAGCTCTGGCACAGAAATCAAGTCACCTTGCTCGCAAAGCACTTGATAGACCTTATCGTTTAAATGTAAGCAAAATAACCCTTGGCCTTTTACAAAAAAGCGCACTTCATCTTCGCTGTGAGTATGTTCAAATAAAAACTTGCTACGTAATTCCGGTGCATTCGGGTTACCTTTAGCCAGTGAAATAACATCGACAGTTTGATAGCCCCCTTCGCTCTTAAGCTGTTCTATATCGTTATCATAGGCAGCTAAAATTGCGTCATGACTGGTGCTTTCATCAATATGCTGAGTTGCTTTCCATTGCTCGAAACGTACCCCTACTGCTTTAAGTTCTTTTGCTATGGCGCTTAAGTCTTCACTATAAAACAATACATCGTCAGCGTTGTTATCATTAAAAATCGTTAATTGACTCATGCTAAAAGCTCCGCGCTAAATGTCGTAAAATCATTAATATATGGGTGCGCGTCACTCACTTGTTGGCCATCACGAACAAGGTGCAAGGTACGAAGACCCGCAGCTTTTGCAGCATTAAGCTCTGCTTCCACATCGCTTAAGAACAACACCTCTGCGGCGTCAAATGGCAACTCTGCAATAATATTCTCGTAAGAGTGCTGCTGTTGCTTAGCGCCAACTTTAGTGTCAAAGTAGTTGCTGAACAAAGGTCTAATATCGCCGTAATCAGAAAACTCAAAAATAAGGTGCTGCGCTTTTACTGAGCCAGAAGAGTACACATACAGGTTTTTTCCTGCTTGTTTTTGAGCTTGCAAGAAATCATAAGCATCAGGGTAAATATGACCTGTAAAATCGCCATTTTCATAACCTGTTTGCCAAATTAAACCCTGTAATTGTTTTAATGGTGTGACTTTTTGGTCTGTTGCAATCCAATGTAGCAAGGTATTTATTACTGTTCCTAAGTCAGCTTCTGGCTGCTCAATGTGCGCTTTGACTGCGCTTATCTGCTCTACAACGTCAGGGTCGTTCTTATGTGTTTTAATAAACTCAGGGAGTTGCCCTGCAGCATAAGGAAATAACACATCTTTGACAAATGAGATGCGTGTAATCGTTCCTTCAATATCGGTTAAAATTGCTTTGATCATAATTGCACTCCAGCTTGAATGCCCTCTAGTTTTAGACGTTCGAGCTCACAACTGAATAAAAACTCTAGCCCTTCTAAGTGGCGTAAAACTTCTTTAATGTCTCTGCCTACAACGTATAAACCATGACCACGAATAAGCACCGCATGTTCAATTGGTGTGTGCAAGTGATGATCGCTGACTAATAAGCTAAGACGGTCAATATCTTGGTCATTATCAAAAATAGGAATACTAAGTGTATCTAGATGTGATTTTACCCCACTCAAGGCTTTTTGCATTTCGTAGCCATGTAAATGAATGGCATGACCTTTGATTACGCGAGATAATACCGTTGCAGCTACTGAGTGGGTGTGAAGAACAAACTTTGCTGAAGGGATCAGCTTATACATGTTCAAGTGAAGCTCTGTTTCTGCGGATGGTTTACCTGAGCCCTTAGTGCGGTTTCCGTTATGATCAAACTCAATAAATGCATGGGTACCAAGTTGGCCTTTATCAAAACCACTGGCGGTGACCACATAACCACTTTCTGTACGAGCTGAGAAGTTACCACCAGTAGCAGGAACCCAACCACGTTGGCTTACCCACTTACCAGCTTCAATTAGTTCTGAAATAGCGGTATTGTTATGCATACATTCCTCGACATTCTAAAAGTTTTTTAGACGGCTATACATCTGTTTTAAGCAATGATAGCATCGCTTCGGGCGCAAAACCATCTTTAAGGAATCTCTGTGTTTGAAAGTAAATTACCAAACTTAGGCATCAGTATTTTTAGTCAAATGACAGCTTTGGCAAATCAGCATCAAGCTATTAATTTATCTCAGGGTTTTCCTGAATTCGATGCGCCTGAATTGCTAAAAAAACAGCTCAACCATTATGTGTTAGAAGGCTTTAATCAATACGCACCTTCTAGTGGCATTGTGCGCCTGCAACAGCAAATTGCGGCACTGATAGCTAGAAAATACCATAACAACATAGATTATGAGCAACAAGTAACTGTAACATCAGGCGCAACCGAAGCATTATTTGTTGCCATTCAAACGCTTGTAAAAGAGGGTGATGAAGTAGTGGTGTTTGATCCCGCTTATGACTCATACCAACCAGCGATTGAGCTGGCTGGTGGGCGATCGGTTCATGTGGCATTACAGGCTCCTGATTATCGTATTGATTGGCAAGTCGTTGCGAATACTATTAGTGAAAAAACCCGTGCTATTATTATCAATACACCACACAACCCGAGTAGCAAAACGCTTAAAGCTGAAGACTTTTCAGCACTTAAGGATCTTGTTAAAAAACATGATTTATATGTCATCAGTGATGAAGTTTATGAGCATATTATTTTCGATAAAGAAGCTCATTTAAGTGTACTCACTGACGCAGAATTGTTTGCTCGCAGCTTTGTCATTTCAAGCTTTGGTAAAACCTTCCACAGTACGGGGTGGAAAATGGGTTACTGTGTGGCACCGAGTGAGTTAATGGAGGAGTTTCGTAAAATTCATCAATACGTGACATTTTCTAGTTTTACTCCTGCACAGCATGCACTCGCTGATATGTTAGAGTTAAAACCTGAGCATGTTGAGCAGTTAAATGAATTTTATCAGCAAAAGCGTGACTTACTAAGTGAAGCATTAAAAGAAAGCCGTTTCACTATTTTGCCAAGTGAAGGAACCTATTTTTTATTGCTTGATTACAGTGACGTGTCTGATTTAGATGATGTTGAGTTTTGTCATTGGTTAGTTGAGCAAGCAGGTGTGGCGGCAATTCCATTGAGTGTGTTTTACAGCACTCAGAGTCACGATAAAGTGATACGGTTATGTTTTGCCAAAAATGATGACACGTTAAAACGTGCCGCGGAGGTTTTATGTCAACTTTAACCTTAGCCTTAATACAGTCATCACTGCATTGGCTTGATAAAAGCGCTAACCTTGCACACTTTACTGAGCAGCTTAATAGCTTCAATGAACAAGTTGATTTAATCGTATTACCAGAAACCTTTGCCACTGGTTTTGCGATTAATCTTGATTGTAGTGAGCCAGAGCAAGGTGAAGTGCTAAATTGGTTACAAGCCACAGCAAAGCAAAAGAATGCCGTGATTGCTGGCTCTGTGCTGGTTGCGCAAGGAGACAAAAAGGCAAACCGCTTTTATTGGGTTTGGCCAAATGGTGAAGTGAGATTTTACGATAAACGCCATTTATTCTGCTTAGGTAACGAAGGCGATTATGTTATTGCAGGTAAACAGCGTGAGGTGTTCACCATCAATGATTTTCGTATTCTCCCACAAGTGTGTTATGACTTACGCTTTCCCGTGTTTCAGCGTAATAGTGATGATTATGATGTAATGATTAATATCGCAAACTGGCCAGCAGCCAGACGTCATGTATGGGACACATTATTAAAAGCACGAGCGATGGAAAATCTTTGTTATGTTGCAGGTGTCAATCGCATCGGTGAAGATGGCAATGATGTTGCCCACAGTGGTGGCACAGCAATTTATGATTTTAAAGGGGATACGCTTGCTAAGCTAGATGATAATCAGTCGGGTATTATTATTCAGCATATAGAAAAATCGCCGCTGGAGGATTTTCGTCGTACTTTTCCTGCCCACTTAGATGCTGATCAATTTCAGTTACTCTAAGCCGAACCCTTAAAAATTTGTTAAACTCATGGTTGTTTTTTTTACTGTAAGCAATCATGAGTTACAAAATCACGCCTGTTATTCTTGCTGGTGGCATCGGCTCTCGGCTATGGCCATTGTCGCGTAAAGCAATGCCTAAACAATTTTTATCTTTGCTTAGTGATGAGTCACTACTACAAAGTACTTTGAAACGGGTGATAAGCTCACGCTTCAATCCGCCTATTTTGGTATGCAATGAAGAGCATCGCTTTATTGCGAAGTCACAGGTATCAGAGGTCGTTGATGACTTTACTTTGCTACTTGAGCCAGAAGGTAAAAACACGGCGCCAGCTATCGCACTAGCCGCTGAATATGCAGTGCAAAATGGTCTAATGGATCCGTTATTAGTCATGCCCGCTGATCACCATATTAGTGATTTTGAAAAGTTAATAGCGCGCTTAGATGACGCTATTGCTCTTTGCGAACAACAGCAACTAATAACATTTGCAATTAAACCGACCGCACCACATACCGGTTATGGTTACATCCGCCAAGGTGAAGAGCTAAGCCGTGAAGGGTGTTTTAAGGTTGTAGAGTTTAAAGAAAAGCCAGCTCAAACGCTGGCAGAGCAATACGTACTTAGTGGTGACTATAACTGGAATAGTGGCATGTTTTTGTTTCTACCTAATGTGTATTTAAACGAGCTTAACCGCTTTGCACCAAAAATAGCAGAAAGTGTCACTAAGGCTGCTGAATTTAAAGAAGATCTAGGTTTTCTCAGGCCGAATAACACAGTACTTAGTACATGCCCAAGTGACTCAATTGATTACGCTATTTTAGAGCGTAGTGACAAGGTCGCAGTGATCCCGATTGATTTAAATTGGAGTGATATAGGGAGCTTTTCTGCGCTTTCGAAACTTGCTGATAAAGACCCGTTTGGTAACTACTTAAGCTCACAAGGGGTGAGCGTTGATAGCGATAATAATCTACTAATAAGCGAAGCCGATCATACAATTGCCGCGTTAGGGGTGACTAATAAAGCAATTATACATACCCATGATGCGACTTTAGTCGCTGATAAAAATGCCCTTAATAAACTCCCTGAGTTACTCAAACAACTTACTGTATCAGCAAGTGATAAACTAACGCACCATCAAGTCGTATTTAGGCCATGGGGTAACTATCGCACATTGGTAGAAAGCGTTGGTTTTAAAGTAAAAAAAATTAGCGTCAATTGTGGCGCTACGCTGTCTACACAACGGCATCAACATCGAGCAGAGCATTGGGTTGTGGTTTCAGGTATTGCAAGTGTACGTGTGGGCGATGATGAATTTGAACTAAGTGCCGATCAGTCTTGCTACATTGCAGCAAAGCAAATACATCGCTTAGCTAACTATTATCATGAGCCACTTGTTGTTATTGAGGTGCAAACCGGTGCTGTTTTAGATGAATGCGATATTGAACGTTTTGAAGATGAGTATGGCCGAAATGGCCACAACTCTTGACGCTTAAGTAAGTTGCGCTTACTGAAAACGCTATTATGCTCTTTACTCAAGAGGCAAGCTAAACTAAACCAATAGCGAGCCCTAAAATGAGTACCAGCCAGAAAATAGCGGTCTCTCTGAAATGGTTCAACAGCCAAAAATAAATTAACGCGAGTACCCCAGAAATGGCAGCGCCAACAATGGATGCAATGAAACCAAGGCCGAACATTAGGTTAAACAACAACACAATAGCTGTGTAAATACCCGCACATAAACTGGGTCGTTCGGTATTTATTAACAGCTTTAATAATGCAACTAAAATTAAAATTTTAAAAATCAGCATAAGTCCTATCCTTGGTTCTGTAGTGCGTTAATTATCATTACTTGAGTAACGGTACTTTGTATATTTAATTTGTTTGGCCTTATAACTACATCTAATTTAGCTCAACTCACTTCTTACATGTGCCAAATATGCTTGCAAGCTTTCTTGCCAAAGGCCTAGCGCACCGGTGAGGGATTCCTTTAGGGGCTTATTATCGAGTAATTTACGTTCTACTTTTTTTAATTCTAAGCCATAGCGGTTAAAGCCAAGCTGTAAAGCAGTACTTGCTTGGCGGTGCAAGAGCTTTATACATTGCTCTTTATCATCTTCAACGAGTTGCTGGCAGCGAATTAGTTTATTACGGGCTGATAAAACAAATTCATTATAAATAGAGGATACTTCATCTTCATTGAATGAACTAATAAGTGCTGCGGCAGCTGTTTCATCGTAAAGGGTATCTCGAAGCTCGACTGCGATGCTCGCCGCTTGATTTGATTGTGAATCACTAAGCGCTTGGCGCAGCTTTTGCTGTTTAATTGGTTTGCCAACGATGTCTTTGATACCTAGAGCCAAATATTCTTTTATTTCATCAGGACTGAGGCTTGCAGTAAAAGCAAGCACAGGAGTACGTTGGTTTAGATGGTCCATCGCCTTGAGCCTTTTAAGCACTTCTTGGCCTGTCAGATCCGGTAAATTCATGTCGAGAAGTACGACATCAAAGTGATGCTTTTGCATCAGCTCAATAGCGCTATTTCCGTCTTTTGCCAGCTTAATTTTATGCTCGTCATCAGCCATAAATTCAATTGCAATCTTTTGGTTTAAGTCGAGATCTTCCACTAATAGAACATCTAGGCCTGTGACATAATCTTTAGATTGATGGCGTTGTTCTACAAGGCTTAATTCACCAACAGCAAGGTTAATATCAAAGCTAAACGTACTACCTTTTGCCAGCTCACTTTTTATATTTAACTTACTGCCGAGCTTTTCAAGCAAGCGACTAGTAATCGCCAAGCCGAGGCCTGTACCGCCTTTTTCTTTTCCTGCGCTACTTTGTACATAGGGTTCTGTTAGATATGCTATTTCTTCATCTTCAATGCCTGGGCCTGAGTCAATAACACTGATGCGAAGGAGGTTTTCAAACTGACCTTCTTTAAGTAGTTTTACATGAATTTTGACTGAGCCGTGATCTGTAAATTTAATCGCATTACCGACAAGATTGATGATTACTTGTCTGAGCTTTTGTTGATCACAGTAGTAACATGCTTGCTCAGGAAGGTCATAAATAAGTTCAAACTTTAAGTGCTTTTGTTCAGCCAGAGGACTCAGCAATAGACACAAATTATTAAGCCATGTTTTAAGCTCAACATCTTCTTCGTAGAGGGCTTCGTCTCGCTGGTCGAGACTTGCATAATCAAGTACCTTATCGACCAGTAAATTAAGGGATTCAGCTGAGTTAATAATCGCTTCGCAATAAGGTTTATCTCGGGGATCGCTAGATTGGTTCATAATAAGCTGCGCACTGCCTAAAATACCATTCAAAGGAGTGCGAATTTCATGGCTGATAGTCGATAAAAATAATCCTCTAATTTCGAGGTCTTTATGTGCTTTCTCGGTAAGCTGATTTAAATTTTGCTCGCGTCTTTCATTACAAAGTAAAGCCATACCTGTGGCGTAAAACATAGGTGCAATGACACCATTGATAAACAGCGTGATACTAAACCAGTTCTCAGATAATAAATTGGCTGTACTGACATCACCCATCATTAAGGTGCGACCAGTGAATACTGCAAGAATAATTACTAAGATCATAATGTATACAATGCTGCCATTCGGATAGCTTTTCCGACCGTTACGGATAAATAGAGCCAGCAAAAATAATGATTCAATAATGTGCTGTAAATCTGAGACGAGGATTCGGCTACGTAGCTCGGTATTGTCTGTGGCAAGGTAAATCATTGTCAGTGCCAGCACGATAGTTATGCCAATAAAGGCTCTTAAACCAATACATTTCGCGTTAAAAAATTGGCAAATTGCGAGAACGTGAATGATTGATGCGCTAAACATAAATGAGTTAGCGATGGAAATACTCGCGATGTTATTGATATGACCATGCAGTGCAAAGCTCATAACTGAAATAAACATCACCAATGGGTAAAAAATATAAAGTAAGGTGCCTGGAGTATTTTTGTTGGTTCGCCACGTGAGATAACTAAGTAATGTCATCACAGCCATCATGGCTGCGCTTGCATAGTAGAGGGTCGCTGAGTCGAGCATTGTATTTCCGAGGCATTAATTAACAGCTTGAGAATAAAGTCTATTGTTATGTTTAGCAACCAGAAACAAAAACAGACGCAATGTGCGTCTGTTTTTTAGAGAATAAATCTTAACGAATTTCGTCAGGAATATTTTGCTGTGCCCAAGATAAAAGCTCAATACGGTTACGGCATTTAGTTTTTCTAAATGCACTGTATAGATGAGTTTTCACCGTGTGCGGACTAATACTTAAGTCCTCAGCAATCTCTTTGTTTTTAGAACCTTTGCTCATTAGCGAAATGATCGCTTTTTCGCGTTTAGTTAGTTTAACAGGTTCAATATCACCATCAGTCAATTTATGTAATGCATCTTTGTTGAACTGCAACATGCGATTTAATGCGTTACACATTATTTCACGGCGATACCAAAGTTGGTCTTCTAACAATAGACGAATGCCTTTCATTAACACGTCGGCATTATCTGTTGTGTAGAACACACCACGAATACCCGTTAATAAAGCGCGATTCGCAAGTTCTGGGTTTTCATCAAGATTAAACAATACAATGTCGCATTTAATACGAAGATTCACCAGTTGCTCTTTAAGTTTTCCCCACGCGTCGGTGCTTGATGTTTCAATGAATAACAAGCGTGTACCTTCCGGAACTTCAGAAATATCAGTACCAGATGTAACCGCAAGGCCTTGAGTCTTCAATAAAGGTTCTAAGACATTAATGCCAATTGTGTTAACCGGTTCTGAATCTAATAGTAAAAAGGCTGAACTACTCATATTTATACACTCTTGAATAAAGTTGACTCTTGCATCCTACCACGCCATCCACCCCTTTCGTATTAGAAATTTCTGAGTCTTGCGCAGGAAAAGTACAGTTTGTGTCTATTTTGTTTCAAAAAATACCGTTAGTTAACCTTAATATTTATGTTAACTAACTGATATCTATTTATAATAGACAGTATTAGTTAGTTTGTATTGTTTTTTACAATTATTAACATTAAAACGTATTAGATTTGTTGTTTCTTCTTATCTTGATAAGGAGGCCAACCCATCTCTTTACCTGCAAGCATGTGTAGGTGGATATGGTACACGGTTTGGCCGCCATGGTCATTGCAATTCATAACAACGCGAAAACCATCATCACTAAAACCAAATTGCTTCGCGAGTTTTGCAGCCACTACATATAGGTGACCAACAAGAGGTGCATGCTCCTGTGTGATGTCATTAATCGTTGCGATAGGCGTTTTTGGAATAATTAAAACGTGAAACGGTGCTTGTGGATTTATATCTTTAAAAGCGAGTGCTAAATCATCTTCATACACGATATCAGAAGGGATTTCGCGGTTAATTATCTTTGTAAAAATAGTCTCTTGGCTCATACTTAGCTCTCTTAATTCGTAGTTAATTGACCGCCCACTAATGACAAACTTTATTTGCAGTGTCAAACTGAAACTGCCGCAAGTTAAACAACCAAGGAGTGATCATGCGTAAGTCAGTATTACTAACTAGTATGTTTGCACTATTTTACAGTGCCAGCAGCCTAGCTGAAACTATCCACTTTCCAGAAGAGCTTGTGCCTTTGCAGGTGGGTGAACGTTTAATAGAACAATCGTTTTTTAGTCGAGTTGACGATGTTGAGCTTGCACCTGGTACTTATCAGTTAAAATTAAAATACACCGATCTTTATGAACAAGGTTATGACGATCATCAAGTTGTTGAATCGGAGCCATTTTGGGTTGAAGTAACGGTTGAAAGCGGCAAAAACTATGATTTAGTGTTTAATCGTGCCAGCAATGCCGTGGCAGCAGAAGTGTTTGCTGAATCACCGCAAGTAAGTTTAAAAGCAAAAGGTAGCGAGCTTGCTATGCCATTATCAACCATAGGCTATCGTACAGCACCAGCACCTGCTCAAGCCGTGGCGAGGGCGCCTGTTGCTGCATCAAGTCCTCAACCGGCAACGGCAGCCCCTGTTACTTTGCCAGCAAAAGTACCTGGCGGACAGGCGGGCTTGAAAAATATGCCAAACGCAGCGTCCATGCTTGAGTTTTGGTGGCAACAAGCAAGCCCTGAAGAGCGTCGTGCATTTTTAGATAAAGTGACAAAATAAGAATTGGAAAATTAAAAGGCGCTGATTTTCAGCGCCTTTTTTGTGCTTGACTTATTATTTTGTGAATAAGTCGTCAACGGTACCTTGTGCAAGTGGGTGATAACCCGCACGGGCTTTTAAGTACACATCATGCGCCCAGTCTTTTTTACCGTTGTTAATAAGTGCTCTATAAAGTGGCACAATTAACTTACGGCGACCAATACCAGATAAGTGCTTATCAAGTGCAGGGTAGATAGGTTGATAACCATTACCGACTGCTAACATAAACCATGCGAAAGCACGCTCCGCATTAGTTGACTGCGTTAGATTGAACTGGTTATCAAGCTCAGTCATTTTCTCAATGCTTAAATCACGAGGTAGGTTATTTAAAAAGTGTAGCCACTCATGAACAGACCAATCCGCGGTTGGTAAGTCAGCTGCGCTAATCTCACCGTTTAGCCATGTTTTTGTAACTGCGTCGACTTTATCGAATGCATCAGACGTTGGGTTTGGTGCATCACTTGGTAAACCAGGCTCAAAAATCCACTCATTTACTTTATCCATGCTGACAATGCCTGGATATTTTTCGATTAAGTTGGCTTTTAAGTAAGTAACAAACTGAGCTGTTGTTAAAGACTTAAATGAAAACTCATCGAAGTAAGCTTTTACAAATGGATCGAACTTATCACGACCAAACTTGTTTTCTAGGTAGATTAAGAAAAGCTGGCCTTTGGTGTAAGGTACTGAGCTAAATGCGTCGTCAGGATCACGGCCATTAAGTTTTAAGTTAAGGCGTGTATCTGGTGCCGGTAACGTTTTAATGAGCTTACGCAAGCCAGCGGCATCAAGCGCTTGTTCCATCACAGCACGGTCACGACCAAATACTTCTTCCATGATGCGGTTTTCAACATAAGACGTGAAGCCTTCGTTTAACCATAAATCTTCCCACGTAGCATTCGTCACTAAGTTACCCGACCAAGAGTGAGCAAGCTCGTGAGCAATTAGATTTACTAAGCTTTTATCGCCAGCAACAACAGTTGGAGTGATGAAGGATAAACGCGGGTTTTCCATGCCACCAAATGGGAAGCTTGGTGGTAGCATTAATAAGTCATAGCGCCCCCATGCATATTCGCCATACATCGCGTTCGTTTTATCAATCATCGCTTGCGTGTCGTTAAACTCAGCCACAGATGCATCTAAAATGGTTGGCTCAGCAAAAATACCGGTTTGCTTAGACATGGCTTTAAATTCTAGATTACCCGCACCAATTGCGATTAAGTATGGCGAGATGGGTTGTGGCATATTGAATAAATAGTCACCATCTTTATAGAGCGCATCTTTGTTGTCTGCACTCATTACCGCACGAATATCTTTTGGTGTGTGAATACGAGCAGAGTACGTCACGCGCATTGCTGGCGTATCTTGTACTGGGATCCAACTACGAGCGTGAATTGCTTGTGATTGGCTGTACATAAAGGGGTGTGACTTACTGGCTGTTTGCTCTGGTGTTAACCACTGTAAACCTGAAGCTTCTGGACGGCTGTTGTAGTAAATACGCGCTTTAACCGCTTGGCTTTTAAATTTAATTGTTAATTTTGAGCCCTTTACGTCATCACGTGCAGCAAGGGTAAAGTCAGCGTTGTGCCAGCTGCCTTTGTCATCTTGATACATGACTTTGTCGATATCTAAATCGCGGGTATCAAGAACAAGCGTTTTGCTGGTTGCATTATGCCAATCTAGCGTATGCTCAACAAAACCTTCTAATTGCTTATCATCAAAATCAACATCTAAATCTAGTAATAGGTGAGTGGTTGTTACGTCATCTAAGTTTGCGTAAGTGTGCTGGCTGATTGCGTCAGCAGTTGCTTGAGAGCAAGCACCGGCCATAGCAAGACTTAAAAGTAATGGTTTAAACTTCATAATAACCCTAGAACGGTAATGAAAAGAGCCTGTTTTATAACATGATTAGTGCAGTGGGTTGAGTGATTTTTACAATCTAATGCGTATTTTGCGACGATAGGTTACACTAATGCGATTAGTTACCGGTAACCTTTGAGGCGTTTTGTGGCTCAGTCCCTGCAATCTTTTCATACCTTTTCTTTGCCAAGCCAATGCCAGCACTTCTATCAAATCGATGATGTGAATCAGCTTATAACTACAGACTTTTCTGTCCCTTTTTGTATTTTAGGCGAAGGCAGTAATACGGTATTTTTATCTGACTACCAAGGCTCAGTGATTCACATGACAACCAAAGGGGTAGCAATTCAAGAACAAAGTGATGCTTTCTTATTTCATGTGGCGGCTGGAGAGAACTGGCATCAATTAGTTGCTATGACTATTGCTAATGGCATGCCTGGGCTTGAAAATCTAGCCCTGATCCCCGGTACTGTGGGAGCCGCGCCTGTGCAAAATATTGGTGCATATGGTGTAGAACTGGAAAAGTTTGTTAGCTATGTTGAATACTTTGATATTGCGACAAAGACGATTAAACGTTTAGCCAAAGACGAGTGCCAATTTAGCTATCGCGACTCTATTTTTAAACATGCACTTAAAAATAAAGCGGTGATCACTCATGTAGGATTACTCTTACCTAAAAAATGGCAGCCAGTACTAAGTTATGGGCCATTGCAAAAACTTACACAACCTTCTCCACAACAAGTGTTTGAGCAAATCATTGCGACTAGAAACAGTAAATTACCTAACCCAAGCGAACTTGCGAATGCGGGCAGTTTTTTCAAAAACCCAGTGATCAGTAATGAGCAGCTAGCATTATTGTTACAACAATACCCAAACTTACCTCATTATTTTGTCGATTCTGAGCATCATAAAGTTGCGGCAGGCTGGTTGATTGAGCAGGCAGGCTTAAAAGGCTATAAAGTTGCAGGGGTAGAGGTTCATCAGCAGCAAGCATTGGTGTTAGTGAATCACGGTAATAGTAATGGTGATGACTTAATTAAAATGGTGAAACATATTCAGCAGCAGGTCTGGCAAAAATATCAAATTGCTCTGCAACACGAAGTGCGACTGATTAACGCCGAATGTGAATGCCATATTGAATTGGGAGCTTCATCATGAAAGCGCCAGACGGCAATAAACTGGCAATTTTACAGGCTCTGAATACCGGTGGTTTTATTTCTGGTCAGCAATTGGGTGAGCAGCTCGGTATCAGCCGCGCAGCAGTGGGTAAACATATTCACTCTTTGCAGGAAATGGGGCTCGATATTTTCAAGGTCACGGGTAAAGGGTATTGCCTTAATAATAGTGCGGGCTTACTGAACAAAGATAAAATTGGCAAGCATTATAATGAGTTGGGTGGCACCACAGCTAATGTCGAAGTACAGCCAATTATAGATTCTACCAATAGTGAGCTAATGCGTCGCTTACAAAGCGATATTCCACTCACGTCCGGCACCGTACTCGTTGCAGAAATGCAGCAAGCAGGAAGAGGTCGCCGTGGGCGTGTTTGGCAGTCTCCGTTTGGTGCAAATTTATATTTTAGCTATTTTTGGCGTTTGGATGATGGCTTGCAAGCGGCTATGGGTGTATCTATTGCCGTTGGGCTTGCTGTTTACGACACGCTTAAGGCCTTATATCAATTGGATATAGCGCTAAAATGGCCTAATGATATTTACTTAAACCGTGAAAAACTGGCTGGCGTATTAGTTGAGCTTGATGGTCAGCCACAGGGGCCTTGCCAGCTTGTGATAGGCATAGGTATTAATTTGCATATGCCAGAAAGTGCCAGTCAGCATATCGACCAAGCATGGACAGACTTAAGTCAACATGTTCAGGAACTTGATAAAAATAAGCTGGTGGCTTACTTATGTTTTTATTTAGAAAAACGTTTAGCGCAGTATCAACAAACAGGCTTAAATGATATGTATCTGACGTGGAATCAGTTAAACGCATTTGCAAATGAATACGTTGAGCTTAATACAGGGCATCGGAGTTGGCGTGGTATTTGTGAAGGGATTGACAGCCAAGGTGGCGTTCGTATTCGTCAAGATGGCGAAGTAAAAAGCTATTATGGTGGAGAAATTTCATTGCGTAAGGCTGAGTTATGAAACTGTTAGTTGATGTAGGTAATACCGCAATTAAAGCGGTTTTGTTTGATGGTAACCATTATCAGGCATGCGAACTTAACGCAATACCTTGGTCACAAATACAAGAACTGGTTTATGCGTGTGTGGGTAGCGCAGAGTTACTCAGGCCTTTATTAGCACAAGCACAACAACATTCCATTCCTAACTTTGAAGCGGTGGTCACTGCTAAGCTTGCCACCTTAAGCTGCGCCTATCAGCAGTATCAAAATTTAGGGATCGATCGTTGGTTAGCAGTGATTGCTGCTTTTGTAGAGTATCCTCAGCAAAACTGCATTATTATCGATGCCGGTACAGCTACAACGATTGATGTACTTAACTCTGAAGGTACGCATTTGGGGGGATGGATATTACCAGGCCTTGATTTAATGACGACCTCGTTGACCCAAAACACTAAGCGGGTGTTTGATGATGCACAAATACCTTTTAGTCCTGAATTAGGCTGTAATACACCGAATGGTTTAAAAAATGGTGCGCTGGTGGCCACGCTAGGTGCTATTGAACAAGCTAAGCAGCACATAAGTGGTGCATCAGTTACCTTGTTGTTTGCCGGTGGCTATGGAAAATTGCTAGCTGATTCATTTTCTCACAGTCAATTTGATAGCTTATTGGTTTTTAAGGGCCTTAATTATTGGCGAGAACTGACAGCAAAACCGTAAAAAAGCGCTAATTTGCCTGAATAGTGAGCGTTTAACACACAAAATCACACTTTTTTTAATTTTATTGTTGCATCACAATAAACCTTACCTTAGAATCTCGCCCCGTACTAAAGCAGTGCCGACTTAGCTCAGTTGGTAGAGCAACTGACTTGTAATCAGTAGGTCATCCGTTCAACTCGGATAGTCGGCACCACTTTCCTTTTACCGGAAGTGACTTAGTAAAGAATTTTCGTGGAGGGGTTCCCGAGCGGCCAAAGGGATCAGACTGTAAATCTGACGGCTCAGCCTTCGCTGGTTCGAATCCAGCTCCCTCCACCACTTTATTCTTGACGGTTAGAGGTAGTTTAAGAACAGGTTTCTATGCGGGCATCGTATAATGGCTATTACCTCAGCCTTCCAAGCTGATGATGCGGGTTCGATTCCCGCTGCCCGCTCCAGACTCTGGTGTTGCTGATATAGCTCAGTTGGTAGAGCGCACCCTTGGTAAGGGTGAGGTCGGCAGTTCAAATCTGCCTATCAGCACCAGTATCGAGAACTCATCTTAATTTCTTCCTTTATCTGTCAGAAAAAACTATTTGAAATTTGAAAAAATTAAATTAATCTACCCTCGGTGGATTAT
Source organism: Pseudoalteromonas sp. PB2-1 (assembly GCF_045040605.1). NCBI lineage: Bacteria > Pseudomonadati > Pseudomonadota > Gammaproteobacteria > Alteromonadales > Pseudoalteromonadaceae > Pseudoalteromonas > Pseudoalteromonas sp. PB2-1. Next base: position 3,445,904 of record NZ_CP090667.1, on the reverse strand, counting down.
TTTCATATGTAATCTAGATACACAAAACTGATAGGTTCCGTCATGGCAAAAGAAAAGTTTGAACGCGTAAAACCGCACGTAAACGTAGGTACAATCGGCCACGTTGACCACGGTAAAACTACCCTAACTGCAGCAATCACTAACGTACTTGCAAAAGTATACGGTGGTGTAGCGAAAGACTTCGCATCAATCGATAACGCTCCAGAAGAGCGTGAGCGTGGTATCACAATCTCAACTTCACACGTTGAGTACGATACACCAACTCGTCACTACGCACACGTAGACTGTCCAGGACACGCCGATTATGTTAAAAACATGATCACTGGTGCTGCTCAAATGGACGGCGCAATCCTAGTAGTTGCTGCGACTGACGGTCCTATGCCACAAACTCGTGAGCACATCCTACTTTCTCGTCAGGTTGGTGTACCTTACATCATCGTATTCATGAACAAATGTGACATGGTTGACGACGAAGAGCTACTTGAGCTAGTTGAGATGGAAGTTCGTGAACTTCTTTCTGAGTACGACTTCCCAGGTGATGACTTACCACTAATCCAAGGTTCTGCGCTTAAAGCGTTAGAAGGCGAGAAAGAGTGGGAAGACAAAATCGTTGAGCTTGCAGAAGCACTAGATTCTTACATCCCAGAGCCAGAGCGTGACATCGATAAGCCATTCATCATGCCTATCGAAGACGTATTCTCAATCCAAGGTCGTGGTACAGTTGTAACTGGCCGTGTTGAAGCTGGTATCATCAACGTGAATGACGAAGTTGAAATCGTAGGTATCAAAGAAACTACGAAGACAACGTGTACAGGTGTTGAGATGTTCCGTAAGCTTCTAGACGAAGGTCGTGCGGGTGAGAACATCGGTGCACTTCTACGTGGTACTAAGCGTGAAGACGTTGAACGTGGTCAAGTACTAGCGAAGCCTGGTTCAATCACTCCACACACGAAGTTCACTTCAGAAGTATACGTACTTTCTAAAGATGAAGGTGGTCGTCACACGCCATTCTTCAAAGGTTACCGTCCACAGTTCTACTTCCGTACAACTGACGTAACAGGTGACGTACAGTTACCAGACGGCGTTGAAATGGTAATGCCTGGTGACAACATCAAGATGACTGTAGAGCTAATCGCTCCAATCGCGATGGACGAAGGTTTACGCTTCGCTATCCGTGAAGGTGGCCGTACAGTTGGTGCTGGTGTTGTAGCTACTATCGTTGAGTAATATCAACAGATAGAGCTTCACAGCTCATAAAAAGGTCGCTTAGGCGGCCTTTTTTAATGCCCAAAGAAAGTTTTGGCTACTGCTCGATAAATTTATTGAGCTCATCTCTTAAGTGCGGGTGCTTAAGGTTATTAGTCATAGCATTCGCCACTTTACTATCACCATTGGATTCTAGCATTTGGATGCGCTGTGCCAGAGTCGTCGCTAATTGGGTTTTTCCTAGCTGCTTGGCGCGGAAAAACTGCGCCACTAATGCACTTGCTGAAAGATTTTTAACGTACTCATTCGCATCATTTAATAACAGCTTTTGAAAATAGTCGGCTAGTTTAGGTGAAACTGCATCTAAGTGAGATAAATTCTCCAATGCTTGAATGCGTATCTTAGGCTCGTTTGTATACTCACTGATGCTTATCATGGCATCAATGGCCGAGGATTCCTGTGTATCATCCAAGTCTCGTCTCAGCATACCTAAGGTCATTTTGAGTTGTCCATAAGCTGCTAGGCGATCATCGTCGGTATTACTCATGTTTAATAACGCTGTAAATGCATCATTAATCGATTTATTCGCGTAGTTCGGATCGGCTTTTATACGCTGTCGATAATCTTCAGGTAGTTGTCGGAACCAATTTACGGAAGGGTTTCTTTTCGTTGCTTCTGCGATACGTGCTTTTTCACGCTCTTCGATGACTTGTTTTACTTTTGATTCGATAAGCGAAGGCTCAATCGTGGGTGTACTATTCTCAAGCTCGTTAATACGTGTCTCTAAGTCAAGAATATAACCATGTAGAGCAACGAGGTTTTCTCTATCTTGTTTGGGAATAATTGAATCATCGATAGTAAAGGGAAGTGAGCTAGGAGCACGTTGCTTATCTACACTGAAATGGTTGTAAACCGTTAGTCCAAGCGCAGTGCTTGCCAAAACAAGTGCAATATTTCCTTGCCAAGTCGACATATCACATAATCCAAGTTGCTGTGTAATACCAGCAGATTAAAACAGGCAATTAGTATGATCAATCACTTGTACTGATAAAAACAAAAAGCGCAGTGAGTACTGCGCTTTGATTGGTGATTAAAATTAGTGCGCTTTTGCATACGCTTCAGCTTGTTGCCAAACACGTAGCATATTGCCACTTAGAATCTTTTTAATATCTTTATCGCTGTAGCCTCTATCCATAAGCCCTTGAACAAGGTTAGGGTAGCTTGCTACATCTTTTAAGCCAGTAGGTAGAGAGTCGCCTACACCATCGTAGTCAGAGCCAATACCAACATAATCAATACCAATGAGCTCAACGACATGGTCGATGTGATCTAGCACCTGCTCAAGGCTTGCATAAGGGAATGGGTTTTTAGCACGATAAGCTGCGTCAAAATCTTTGCTTAGCTTAGTACCGTCTTTTTTCTTATCGGCTTTTGCTGATTTTAGTTGGTCATACCAAGAGCCAGCTTGTGCTGTCACAAAGCTTGAACCAAAGTTGATTTGAATAACGCCGCCATTCTTTTTCAGCGCTAATAGCATGTCATCATTCATATTACGCTCAAAGCCAGGCGTATATTTACGAAGTGAAGAGTGTGATGCAATCACAGGGACTTTTGAAATTTCCATTACTTGATAAAATGCATCATCAGAAATATGTGAAACATCTACCAACATACCTATGTTGTTCATTTCTTTAACCAGTTCTTTACCGAATGGGCTCAGGCCTTTCCATTTACGGCGGATATCATAAGATGAGTCAGAAATGTGGTTGCTCTGTGAGTGTGCAAGGGTGATGTAACGTACACCACGATCATAAAAATGCTTAAGGTTTTTCATCTCACCTTCAATCGGCGAGCCGTTTTCCATACCCATTGCAATCGACATTTTGCCTTGTTTAAACTGCGCTTTGATATCGGCGGTTGAATCTGCAATAGCAAACTTATCAGGAGCACGTTGCACAATGGCTTCCATACTATCAATCAGCTGATTAGCAAGTTGGTAGCTTTTCCCTTTGCCTTCAAATTCTAGGTTTGCAGGAATATAAATCGACATAAAAGGAGCGTTTAAACCTCCTTGTACTGCGCGTGGGTAGTCAAAATCGCCGTCATCGGTGGCTTTTGTTACATCAGCCCACTTATTATGAATGCGATAAGGAACATCGATATGGGTGTCGATTAAAATAGTGTCTTTTGCCAGTTTTATGGCTTTGTCTGATGCAGTAGCCTGTTCAGCGTGTGCTTGGCTAATTAAAGCCAGCGAAACGGCGGCAACCAATGAGCTTAGTTTTTTCATTTTTAATGGCTCTTTAAGTTAAAAAGCCATTGTGAAGGGTTACAGTATAACTTACAAGTTTAGTCGTTAAACGACGCCTGATACTCAGGATCAGCTTGCAGAGCAATGAATTCAGCTTTCGATATTATTGTTACCGATTCATGTAACTCAGAAAAAAACACCATCGCTTCACCACTTTTAAGCTGTTGATGAACCTGCGCAACTTTATTTTCAATACTTACCTCTTGCTCACCATAATCGGTGCCTTCACGTAGCACATAGCTTTCAATTAAGTTATATAGCGTGTCTTTATCAATTTGTTCATGAGGGATGATCATAACTGCTCTTTTTTAACGATCTGTGTGAAGTAGCTAGGCACTATGTGCTCTAACCAATAAACAGGCTTAAATGGGTTATTACCACTAATAAAGCCTACGTGTCCGCCTTTATCTGACACCCGCAGAGTAACATAGTCACTGACATCTGTACCATTAGGTACTGCTTTAACTGATAGCATGGGGTCATCTTTAGCATGTACGATTAAAGTCGGTGTCGCGATTGTTTTTAGATAAGGTTTAGCACTGGCTTGTTGATAATAATCTTCTGCCCCTGAAAAGCCATGTAAGGGGGCGGTCAGCATGTCGTCAAACTGCCATAAGTCATTAATCGACTTTAACTTTTCAGGTGTTAGATTTATTTGTTGCTGAATTTGTGGCAACTTTCTTTGCATTGATTTTTTCATGCGATCAAGCAGGTATTTTTGGTATATCTTGCACAAACTTTTACGAATAATTTCACACGAGGCAGACAAGTCAAATGGCGCCGATACTACCGCAGCGCCAGTTAAGTGTGAGGATTGGCCTTGTTCACCTAAGTATTTAGCTAAGACATTGCCACCTAAAGAAAAACCGACGGCAAATAATGGGCGAGAAGGAAATTTGCCTTTCAAATAATTAATAAAAAAGCGCAGGTCTTCAGTTTCACCACTATGATAGGCACGAGCCAATCGATTAACTTCCCGTGAGCAGTTGCGAAAATGCATAAGCACAACCGCAAACCCTTGCTGCTTTAGTTTTTTCATCATGCCTTTGGCATAAAAGCTATTTATATTGCCTTCAAGCCCGTGCAATACAATTGCCAGTGGTGCGTGGTCATTGTGGGGTTGTGCCCATGCAAGCTCTAAGAAATCACCATCTGGAGTGTTGAGTGTCGATAAGTTGTAACGTGTTTTATGAAAAGGGCGAAAAAAGCGCGGCATTATGGTTTGTAAATGACGATTGCGCATCCACCACGCAGGTTTAAACTCAGGTAACATAGTTGACACTTTAAAGACAAAACAAGCGCCTATTGTAGCAAGTTTTTGCTTTTTTAGAACAGTTTAACGATTTTGGCTTATGCAAATAAAAAGCCCCTAAACAATAAAATTGGATAGGGGCTTTGTGCGTCGTGCTTAATTCTTACTTAGGAACTTCAGCGTCGTGTACTTTTTTAATGAAATACCCGACGTAAAAAAGGCATAAAACGATAACAACTGCCAAAATGCCAAATGACATAAATAAGACTGGGTCGCTAAAAAAATCTCTAAAGAATACGTTCATGGTTGTGCCTCCTAATGTCTATGGGTTAATCATAGGCTGGCTTGGCATAGCCTGACATGATCCAGATCAAGCTATTTTCCTGAAGCTACACAAGGCGATTTAGAAGTTGATTTGGATCAAGTTTACTGAGTCTAAGTTATTAGTACTCGCCTTTATTCGAGCGAGAGCGTTATTTTATTGCTGTGAAATTTTACGGGGTAAGGTAGTGGTGATATGAGTTGGGTTTGCTAATCACCTTTATCTTATATACAACTTTAAATTATCTGCTTTTGGGTTTGATGTAAGTGTGCAAGTATTCACGCTATCAATGAGCATTTGCTGCTGTTGTTTTTCGAGCTTGAGTTCTGCACTGAGTAATTCTTTACGAATTGTGGTGTAGTCAGCAATTTCGCTTTGATTAGCTTTTAGATAGGCGCGAGCCGTGCGTAGAGGTTTTAATACCTGCTGGTCAAACTCACCAATGCATAACTCAAGCTGATTAAGTTGAGATTCGTTTAAAGCAAGCTCAAGAGAGTCTAAATAATAAAGCAACAAGCACACATTCACATTTTTGCCTTGCTGGTTTTGATAACCTAACAGCCGTGTTTGCATGCCTTCTTCATCATAAAGTCGACACGCAAACTGCCAAAATGCTTCGCTATTAAGCGGTTTCATCGGCGAAGGCCTGTTCTTTTTCTTCGAGTTCTTCCAGCGCCATCAATAATTCTTCTTCAACGGCATTTAGTTTTGGGGTTAACTCAGCTTGCTTTGCTAGTAACTTTGTTAGCTTCGCTTTATTGTCGTCATTATATAAATCATTGTCGCCGAGCGCAGTTTCAACTTCACTAAGCTCTGTTGCGTACTTATCGAGCTGCTTTTCAAGCGTGTCGATTTGTTTTTTTAATGGCTGCACTGACTTTCTAAACTCAGCTTCTAAGCGCTTTTGTTCCTTGCGGTTTACACTTGAATGAGCTTTTGTTGCATTGTCTTCTGGTGTTTTTGCCGCTTCTTTATTCGCATTGAGTAGCCACTGGTAATAAGCATCAAGGTCGTAGCCAAATTGCGTGACTTCGCCGTTATCAACAAGGTAATACTCATCGGCGGTATTTTTTAGCATATGGCGGTCGTGCGATACGGTAACCATCGCACCTTCAAATCCCTGTAGTGCCATGACAAGAGCATGTCGCATTTCTAAATCTAGGTGGTTGGTAGGCTCATCCAGTAAGAGTAAGTTAGGTTTTTGATATACCAACATAGCCAGCACTAAACGTGCTTTTTCACCCCCCGAAAATGGCGCAACTGGCTCAAGGGCTTTATCACCAATGAAGGCAAAGCCCCCTAAAAAGTCGCGCAGTGATTGCTCTGTTGCTTGCGGATTTAAACGTTGTAAATGCGTAACAGCACTGGCTGTTAAATCAAGAGACTCCAGTTGGTGCTGCGCAAAGTAACCAATATTTAAGCCTTGATGCTGGAACACTTCGCCCGCTTGTGGGTCAAGTTCACCTGCTAGCAGCTTGATAAGTGTAGACTTACCCGCACCATTTCGACCAAGCAGGGCAATACGGCTACCTGGTACTAGGTTTAGCTTAATACTATGTAGAATAGTGATGTCGCCATAGCCCGCTTTGGCTTGGTCGAGTGTCATCAAGGGGTTTGGCAGCGCAGTGGGGTCTGCAAATTCAAAATCGAAAGGGGAGTCGGCATGCGCAGGCGCTAGTTTTTCCATTCGCTCTAAGGCTTTTACGCGGCTTTGTGCTTGTTTTGCTTTACTGGCTTTAGCCTTAAAGCGTGTAATAAACTTTTCTAGATGAGCGATTTGTTCTTGTTGTTTTTCGAACATAGCTTGCTGTTGCAGTAAACGCTCCGCTTTTTGGCGTTCGAATTGCGAGTAGTGGCCTTTGTAAACATTAATTTTTTGCTGATCGATGTGCCAAATTTGATCAACCACCGCGTCTAAGAATTCACGGTCGTGAGAAATCAGTACTAGGGTGCCAGTATAGGCGCGTAAAAAGCGCTCTAACCAGTATACGGCATCGAGATCTAAGTGGTTGGTTGGTTCATCTAACAGCAATAAGTCAGCGTCACGAATAAGCGCTTGAGCCAAGTTTAGACGCATACGCCACCCACCTGAAAAGGCGCTGACAGGGTTATCTATTTGCTCATTACTAAAACCTAAGCCATGTAGCAGTTCACCTGCTTTGGCTTCGATGCTATAACCTTGAATATGTTCAAGGCCGATATGCGCTTTGGCTTGTGCTGCGCCATCGTCATTTTTTTCAGCTTCTCGGAGTGCGATTCTGAGCGCATAATACTCAGGGTGGCCTTGCAAAACATAATCAAGCGCACTTATTTCCAGTGCCGGTGTTTCTTGTTTAACAGAGGCGATGGACCAATCTTTAGGGATGCTGCATTCACCCGCATCGAGCTGCAACTCAGACTTTAGCAAACTAAACAGTGTTGACTTACCACAACCATTAGCCCCAACAAGACCAACTTTATGTTCAGGGAAAAGTGTGGCGCTGGCTCCTTTAAGGAGTGCTTTACCACCACGAAGTAGTTCGATATCTGAGATTTGGATCATTGAAAAATACTATGCTGAGTCCTAGTTAAGTTGCGTTATCATAACACGGATCCTATAAGGCTTCGCAATCGTATCAAACAGAGAATTATTAGGCTAAAATAGCGGCCTACATGCCACGGGAGATCACTTATGAGACAAAAAAAACGCTTTATTGCTGGTGCGTCATGCCCAGAATGTGGGGCTATGGATACCATGATGCTTTATAAAGAGCATGATGTCGAAAAAGTGGAGTGTGTACAGTGTGGCCATAAAATGACCCAGCCAGAGAAAGCTGTGCAAGCTTCAACACGTCAATTTGAACAGGTAATTGGGGTATTTAAGCCGGGTGATTAACCCGGCCATTATTGTATGCTTAGTAATGTGGCGGAGGCGGCTCTTGTAACTGTGACATAAGAGAAGGCTGTTGCGCCTCTTTAATTTTTTCTGCGAGCAACTCGGTTTGGCGCTTCATTTTTGCCAATTGCTGTTGGTGCGCTTTAAGCTCATCATTCAATATTTCAATTGTTTCATCTTGAAAGGCGACTTTCGCTTCAAGTTCCATGAGACGATCTTCAATTGTATTCATTCGATTCTCTTAAATTAAAACTTTCAGCGAATCCGCTGGAGCTTTCGGTTAATAACGCTTGGTTGTTATCAGTAAACGCAACATCTAACACCACGGCTGATTTTGGGCGACTGCCTTCACGAGGGAGTACTTGCCACGTTTGTAATTTTTTACCTGAGTCCAGTTGCCATAAATCCACGAGTCGATTCGGTGAACCGGTTGCAATTAAGGTGCCTTGATCATTAAAGCGCACGGCGGTAAAAATTTTCTGACGCGCAATATACGCCAGTTTGCTAACAAGATCACCTGTAGTCAGTTGCCATACATTTGCTTGCTTCATACTATCTGCTGTAAATGCATATCGACCCAGTGGATCAAGCGCAACCTGAGTGACACGAGTCGGGTGATTAAAGCGGTGGATTACTTGCCCTGTGCGAGTATCCCAAAAGTAAGCTACGTAATCATTTGAGCCACTAATTGCATAGTGGCCATTGGGAGATAGATCAACAACGTTGACTTTTTCTTGATGACCGAGGAACTCTATACGCCTTCCGGTTTCTAAGTCGAGGTAAACGACTACACCGTCGGCGCGGCCATATAAAACGCTACGCCCTTGGTTACTTATGGCGATATCTCTAATTGTTGAGGCATGTATTTTATAGTAGCCCGTGTTTTCACCGGTGCTAATGTCCCATACTGCAAATGTGGACTTTTCAGCGGTGACTGCATGGCTATTATCGTAAGAGATTGCCACTGTATGCACAAGGCTATCTTGAGCTTGTTGTTGAAACCATTGGTATTTTAATACCTGCTGTTGATTATCCCACAGCGCGACCCCATGGTGTATTGATGAGATCAAGCTGTATTTGCCATCATGCGAAAGAGCAGATGCAAACGCACCTTTAGCCGCATGTTCATATCGTTCAGCGGATTGCTCATGTTGCTCAGTGCACGCAACAACTAAGCCAAAGCTTAGTAGATATAAAAAAGTACGAAATATCGACATATTACAGGTATTTCCCCTTAACTCTTAGTGATTGAGAGGTTAGACTAGGGCTCGTTAAAAGCCAAGGTTGTTAGTCTAATCACTAGATTATGCGTTTGCATAAAGTTTAGTTATTAGACAAGCAGCCTACCATAATAGGTCGTTAACCTTTAACTAGTAATAATACAATAATTGACAACTGCAAAGTGTGTCGGAGATATAAAATGAGAAAGACGATTAAATTGTCATTGATTGCAGCGTCAGTTTTAGCGCTAACAGCTTGTAATCAAGAAGCAAAAAAAGAACAGCAAGCTGAAGTTAAACTAGAGACTGAAGCACAACAACAAGCCTACGGTATCGGTGCATCTGTTGGTAACTTCTTAAACCAAGATTTAGCTGATAAAAAAGAGCTAGGTATTGAGTTAGACGAAGCGCTATTAAAGCGTGGCTTTGAAGATGCCCTTGCTGGTAACGCTAAACTAGACGATGAAAAAATTCGTGAAGTGTTAACTGCACTTGATCAAAGCATGCGTACTAAGCAAGAAGAAAAAGCAAAAGTAGAAGCTGAAAAAAGCAAAGCTGAAGGTGAAAAGTTCTTAGCTGAAAACGCGAAGAAAGAAGGTGTTACTGTTACTGAGTCTGGCTTACAGTACGAAGTGATCACTGAAGGTGAAGGCGAAAAACCAGTAGCAACTGACGTTGTAAAAGTACATTACAAAGGTACTTTACTTGATGGCACTGAGTTTGATAGCTCATACTCACGTAACGAACCAACAACTTTCCCACTTAATCGTGTGATCCCAGGTTGGACTGAAGGTTTACAATTAATGCCAGTTGGCTCTAAATACAAGTTCACAATCCCATCTGAACTTGCATACGGCGAGCGTGATCTTGGTAAGATCCCTGCTAATTCAACATTGGTTTTTGAAGTAGAATTACTTGAAATCCAAGACGAAGAAAAAGCAGCTGCTGCAGAGTAATTTATTACTCAGAAGAAAAGGGCCTCATGGCCCTTTTTTTTGTACTTCACTCATCTAGCTAAATACAGTTTCCCTCATTTTTAGCGTACCCTTGTTAGCATCAAGTTCAATTAACGCACCCACAGGTAAAATAAATTGGCGTTTAATATGGCCTATCATTGCACCGCGATAAGCGGGAATGCCTAATGGTTTAATATAATCTGCAAAAATATCATCAAGTGTTAACGAGCCATAACCACGACTTGGCTTGCACTCATTACAATCACCAAATACAAAACCCGCAATCTTATCAAGTGCACCCATGAGCTTTAATGTGCTCATCATACGGTCAATTCGATACGGTGCTTCATCAATATCTTCTAAAAACAAAATGGCCCCGTTAAAGTCGGGAAGGTAATCAGAACCGGCCAAAGCGGTGAGTACTGTCAAGTTTCCACCGATTAAGCGACCCGTCGCCTTACCAGGTGTGATAGTTTGAGTCAGGTACTTGGTATTTACCAGCTCATCGTCTGCTTTGGGTAAATTTTGATAATGCATGTGCTTTCGTGCTTCGAACAGGCTTTTAAATTGCTCTACATGAAATGGATTCCATTCACTAGATGCGTTCGGACCATGAAAACTAATCATGCCAGTTTTGGCAAGCAGTGCGTTATGTAAAGCGGTGATATCTGAGTAGCCCATGAGCGGCTTAGGGTTGTTGCGGATCATGGTGTAGTCGAGCAAAGGTAAAATACGGGCTGCACCTGAACCACCACGCAAACAAAAAATAGCACTGACATCCGTATCGCTAAACAAGTTATTTAGATCGTTGGCTCGCATGGCATCTGTTCCAGCTAAATGCCCTCGTCTTGCCAGAATATTAGGCGCCAGCCTTGCTTTATAACCCAGTGCTTCAATCACCCCTTTTGCTAGTATGATGTCAGCATGTTCGGCGGTTGCCGCAGCAGGACTACAGACACCGATAGTGCCTCCCTTTGTAAGTGCTTTTGGCTTAATTAAAGTGTGGCCACTGCTATTCTGTGCGGCCATTAAGGGAGTTGATGTTAGGCTTGCACCTGCTGCAAGGATTGAAAGTGACTTTAAAAATGACCGTTTATGCATGGCGAACCTCATGTTTTTATAGTATGAGTATCGCATCTAAATATTTATTTCAAATATTTTTGTTTGGATGGAATAATTGATTCTTTAAAGGAAGGCAAAAAGAGGCATTCAGCAGAGAATTTACTCTCTGCTGCTGTGAAGTTGCACTAGCTAGTATGATTTGAATATAAGTTATCGATTAACTCATCTTCTAATTCAAAGCGTAGCTCAAGTGCTTCGCCTAGGGCAGATAAGTCTTTATCAAACTCATCCAGTAAATCATCTTTATCTACTTCAGCATATTTATCGTTAAAGTCGAGTGCGATGTCAGTTGTTTCTGAAATACGTGGATAAAGCGCACTGGCAAGCTTTTGGCTTTCTGGGCCTTTCTCTTCACATGCTTTTGCAATGTCATCGTAAATTTCAAAATGACCAGCAGATAAGTAGTCCATTAAAATTTGACAAAAATTTTGGATTTGTAGTTGATCTGGAAGGGCGTGATCTTTCTTTTCATACGGTGAAAAGCCCGCTATACGACAGAATAGCACAAGTAATTCTTGGCGCTCTGTGAGCCACTTATCGATAACAGAGTGGCTTCCACCCCATTTTTGTTGAGCTTTTTCCAAACGCGTCAGCATATTTCATCTCCTCGCTGAGTTGGTTTCCTTTTTATATAAAAAGGAAATATGACACAAAGATCAACTAATTCTTCGTGCTTAGTTACAACAAACTGTTAAAAGCCAACCTAGAAACACAAGACAGCATATTGTTATATGAAAATGCGTGTCGTAATAGGTTAGGTCAATTTTGCTTTAACAGCAGTGTATGGGAAATAATTAAAAACTACTAGTGTTAATTTTTAACGTTGAAAATACTGAGGTGATTGTATAAATCAATGATTCAGAAAAGAAAAAACCACCAAAATTGGTGGTTTAATTCTTTTTCTAGACTTGTTAAAACAAGCTTTCTTATTGTTATGGGAAGATTTTTGTTCTTATTGTTATAAGATTTTTATTATTGTTTTTGTTAACGCGGGATAAGTTATACCAAGCTTTTTTCTTTGTTGCAAATTTATTAATGAAAAGTTTTAAAAATATTTTTTTTCGTATAAAGCCTGTTCTGTTTGATGGAGTAAGTTTAAAAATCGTGATCTATATCTAGGCTTGGTTATCTATCCATAGTGGGTCGCGTAATATGGTGATACAATCACCAGCAAAATTTCATTCAGTTCTAGGACCTATACGCATGAGCGAATTAAAAAACGACCGTTATTTACGTGCACTACAAAAACAACCTGTTGATGTCACTCCGGTATGGATGATGCGCCAAGCTGGCCGTTATTTACCTGAGTACCGTGCTACACGTGCCCAAGCAGGCGACTTTATGAGTTTATGTAAAAACGCTGAACTTGCTTGTGAAGTAACGTTACAGCCTTTACGTCGTTATCCGCTTGATGCTGCAATTCTATTTAGTGATATTTTAACTATTCCAGATGCAATGGGCTTAGGTCTTTATTTTGAAACGGGTGAAGGTCCTAAATTTGAACGTCCGATTTCTTCTTTAGCTGATGTTAAAAAAATCCCAAATATCGATCCAACTGATGAGCTTGGTTATGTGATGAATGCGGTAAGCACGATTCGTCGCGAACTAAAAGGTGAAGTACCACTGATTGGTTTCTCTGGGTCACCTTGGACACTTGCCACATACATGGTTGAAGGTGGTAGCAGTAAAACATTCGGTAAAATCAAGAAAATGGCGTTTGCTGAGCCGCAAACACTGCACTTATTACTTGATAAATTAGCTGACTCAGTCATTGACTATTTAAACGCGCAAGTAAAAGCGGGTGCGCAATCGTTAATGGTATTTGACTCATGGGGTGGAGTATTAAGCCCACGTGATTACAATGAGTTTTCATTACAATACATGCATAAGATTGTTGATGGCTTAATTCGCGAGCATGATGGCCGTAAAGTGCCAGTGACATTATTTACTAAAAATGGCGGTCAGTGGATTGAAGCAATCGCGGCGACGGGCTGTGATGCAGTAGGCTTAGATTGGACAATTAATATTGGTGATGCTAAGCGTCGTGTTGGTGATAAAGTAGCACTACAAGGTAACATGGACCCTGCCATGCTACATGGTACGCCTGAGCGTATTCGTCAAGAAGTCGCGACTATTCTAGAAGACTTTGGTACAGGCTCTGGTCATGTGTTCAACTTAGGTCACGGTATTACACCAGATGTTGACCCTGAAAATGCGGGTGTGTTTATTAACGCAGTGCATGAGTTCAGCGCTAAGTATCACAAATAAGCTAAAAGCGAATGACAAAAAAAGCCCGCATTAAGCGGGCTTTTTGTTACTTAAACAAACGATTTAAACCATTTAATGCCGCGACTCGGTAGGCTTCTGCCATGGTTGGGTAGTTAAACGTGGTATTCACAAAGTAATCAATGTTATTGCCGCCGTTCTTTTGTTCCATAATCGCTTGGCCGATATGAACGATTTCAGAGGCACGCTCGCCAAAGCAATGCACGCCGAGCACTTCCTTGGTATCAACATGGAATAAAATCTTTAAACTACCTACTTCAGTGCCTGCTATTTGTGCGCGCGCTAAATGTTTAAATTGGGCACGACCCACTTCGTATGGAATTTTAGCTGCGGTGAGCTCTTGTTCCGTTTTACCCACTGAGCTCATTTCAGGAATAGTATAAATCCCTGCGGGTATATCAATAATCAATTTTTCTTCGCAGTTACCGCAAGCAATAGCATCAGCAGCGATTCGGCCTTGATCAAATGCCGCACTAGCAAGACTTGGATAGCCAATAACATCACCAACAGCATAAATGTTGTCGACTTCTGTTTGGTAAGTTTCATTCACTTTAAGTTGGCCACGACCATCCGCTTTTAGGCCAACAGCATCAAGGTTTAATGTATCAGTATTACCCGTTCGACCATTGGCAAATAAAATACAGTCTGCTTTAACTCGCTTGCCTGATTTTAAGTGCATCACAACACAATCATCGCGAGTTTCTACTCTATCAAATTCTTCGTTATGGCGAATAACGATACCGCTGTTCCAAAAGTGATAGCTTAGTGCATCGGAAATTTCTGCATCCATAAAGGCGAGTAAGCGATCGCGGGTATTCACTAGGTCAACTTTTGCGCCTAAACCTTTAAAAATAGAGGCGTATTCACAGCCAATCACACCTGCACCATAAATCAGTACACGGTGTGGGTCATGTTCAAGGCCTAAAATCGTGTCACTGTCGTAAATACGTGCATGATTAAAGTCAACGCCAGGTGGACGATATGGGCGAGAGCCTGTAGCAATGACAATTGTTTGCGCGGTAAGTGTTTCGTGCGAACCATCAAGGTGTGTAATCTTTACTGTGTGCTTGTCAACAAACTCAGCATCACCTTGATACATATGAATGCGGTTACGGTCATAAAAGCTACTACGTAAACTTGACTGCTTAGATATGACATTACTAGCGTGACGCAAAATATCAGGAAAAGTGAGGCGGTTCGGACGTTCGCTGATATTAAACAAAGGGTTGGCTTTATATTCTATATAACGGCTTACTGAGTGACGTAAGGCTTTTGATGGAATAGTGCCCCAGTGAACACAACCGCCGCCTACTGCTTCTTGGCGCTCAATAACTGCGACTTTTTTGTTACTCTTTGAAAGGTTCATGGCGGTACCTTCACCGCCAGGACCTGTCCCTATGATAATCGCATCATATTGATAAGATGGAGTATCTTTTTGCTTTACTTGTTGTTTGGCCACAGCCGCTCCTATATTAACTAAAAGAGGCTTTTAATAACCTCGCATTTAGTGCAAGCCAAGCCTGCTTTTGGTTTTCCCAAGCGGCTTCAAGCTCATGATATTGTGTCATTAATGCTGATTTTTCGCATTGTTTCATCATGTTATTCTTTTTGATTTCTAACACGCGTTTTTGCAGGGCACAGAAGTGTTGCAGCTTTTTCAGCAGTAAATCGTACTCAGATTGTAATAATGTAAGCTTATCTTGCGCTAAAGGCAATTTTGCAAGACGGCCTTGGGTTTTATTCATCAAGGTTTCTGCTTTGGCTTTTTCAATGCGCTCAACCGGTGTACGTTTTAATTTTGATGCAAGACCGACAGATGCGAGCGTGCGGATCATCCACTTGGTTGGGTCATAGTGATACCATTTAATACCATTGCGATAGTCACTGGCAAAAATATGGTGGAAATTATGATAGCCTTCACCATAAGTGAATAACGCTAAAAAGCCATTATCGCGTGCGGTATTTTTTTCGGTGTACGGGCGAGACCCCCATATATGGGCAACTGAATTGATAAAAAAGGTAAAATGCTGGCTTAATACTAAACGTAACAACCCTGCAATTAGTAACATCCCCCACACATCACCGACCATTAATCCAAGCAAAAGAGGAATTCCAATATTGGTCGCTAACACTAATTTCATGTAGTGGCGGTGTTGCCACATAACGACTTTATTTTTCTGTAAGTCACGGCAATTACTATAATTTCCGTATTCCTCTCCTTGATAGTCTCGCAGCATCCAACCTATATGGCTGTACCAAAAGCCATTTGTTGCGGCATAAGGGTCTTTGATTGGATCATCAACTTGACCATGGTGAATACGGTGGTCGCTACTCCAGTGAAGCGCACTATTTTGCAGCGCAAATGCACCACCCAAGGCGAATATAACTTCAATTACAGGGTGTGCATCATAGGCTTTGTGTGCCCATAAACGGTGATAACCCGCGGTGATAGATAATCCTGCGTAGAACATGCAAGCAACAAAAGCTATCCATTGCACTGTGGTGTATCCGTAACTAAATCCATACCAAGGAACAAGCGTAATGGCGGCCAAAAATGTCAGGCTAAAAAATAACACATTGGTCCAAATAATCGGTGGTTTTTTCATCATAATAAATCTCGGCGTACAGTTGTACGCTAAAATAGTGTTTCAAACTCTTCGCGTCAAGTATTAGACTGTCTCATTAACTTAAAAATCATTAAAAGTTCACCTTGGGAGTTTTCATGTCGGGTGTTAGAGCGCAACAGAAACAAAAAACACGACAAGCATTAATCGAAGCTGCATTTAATCAATTGAGTGCCGATCACAGCTTTTCTAATTTAAGTTTACGTGAAGTTGCTCGTGAAGCAGGGATTGCGCCAACCTCTTTTTATCGCCATTTTAAAGATATGAATGAACTTGGCTTGACCATGGTTGATGAAGCGGGGTTAACGCTTCGCCAGTTAATGCGCCAAGCCCGTCGGCGTATCGAAAGTGGTGGCAGTGTCATTACTACATCGATTGTTACTTTCATGGAATTTATTGATAACTCAAGTAACCAGTTCAGGTTGTTATTGCGTGAACGTTCGGGTACTTCAAAAGCGTTTCGTGCCGCGGTTGCTCGCGAGATAAAACATTTCATCTTGGAGCTTGCACATTACCTTGAAAGTGAAACGCCATGCGATGCCACCCATGCCTATATACAAGCGGAAGCGATGGTCACTTTAGTATTTAACGCAGGGGCAGAAGCGCTTGATATTGAAGGGCAGCAACGTGAAGAGTTGGTAGAACGTGTTATTTGGCAATTACGTTATATAGCCCGTGGTGCATTATTGTATGTTAGGGATAACGGTGGAAATGAAAAAAGTTAATCTAAGCAGGCCGTAAGCGTTACGTACTTTTTCTAACGACAACTAACCATTAAATTGTTATTTTTATCCTTTTTTTATTTGTTTTGTGAATTTTTATTTCTATATTTATGCCTTTGCATTGTGCTTAGTGAAAAAAATATGCTTGCAAGAGTGTGTGCTGGGTGTTAAAAATACAGCTCACTGAACACACATTTAGAAAATTAACATGCAAATGACACGTTTAATTACATTAACACTGAACCTCTTACTGCTTAAGCAAGTAGGTGGGGCTTAGTGTATTTGCATTTGTAAATATTATAAAACCCCGCAAACGCGGGGTTTTTTTTATCTCGCTAATGGGTCATTGGGAACGAGGACAGTTTATGAAAGATAAAGTTTGGATTTTTGATACAACGTTACGTGATGGTGAGCAAGCATTAAAAGCCAGCCTAACCGAAGACGACAAAATTCAGCTTGCGCATACCATTAGCCGCTTAAATGTGGATGTAATGGAAGTCGGTTTTCCGGTATCTAGTCCGGCAGACTTTCGCTCAGTACAGCGTATTGCAACTGAGGTGACAGGGCCGATTATTTGTGGCTTAGCACGTGCTGTAGCAAAAGATATTGAAGCTTGTGGTGAGGCACTTCGCCCTGCTGAGCAAGGCCGTATTCACACCTTTATAGCAACCAGTCCATTACACCTTGAACACAAATTACGAATGAGCTTAGACGATGCAACAGCGATGGCTGTTAAGTCGATTAAACTTGCGCGTAACTACACGGATGACGTCGAGTTTTCATGTGAAGATGCTGGTCGAACACCGCATTGGGATTTATGCCGCATCGTTGAAAGTGCCATTGATGCGGGTGCATCAACTATCAACTTACCTGACACCGTAGGTTATGTAACGCCAGACGAATACGCTGCGATGATCCACCACTTAATGAACAATGTGCCAAACATCGACAAGGCGCGTTTAAGTGTGCATTGCCACAACGATTTAGGTTTAGCGGTTGCGAACTCAATCGCTGCGGTGCAAGCCGGTGCTCGCCAAATCGAATGTACTATTAATGGTATTGGTGAGCGTGCAGGTAACTGCTCGCTTGAAGAAGTGGCGATGATCATGAAAATGCGTGAAGACCACTTAAAAGTTCACACTGACATTCGCAGTGAAGAAATTTACCGCGCTTCGCGCCAAGTCGCGAAGATTTGTAATATGCCAGTGCAACCAAACAAAGCCATTGTTGGTGAAAATGCCTTTGCACACAGCTCAGGTATTCACCAAGACGGCGTATTAAAAGCGCAAAATACTTACGAGATTATGTCGCCAGAAAGTGTCGGCGTACCCAATAACCAATTAAACATGACCTCGCGTTCCGGTCGTCATGTTATTGAGCATCGTTTAGAGGAGTTAGGCTATCAAAAATCGGATTACGATATGGATAGCTTGTACGCAAGCTTCTTAGCATTAGCAGACCAAAAAGGCACTGTCTATGACTACGACTTAGAAGCGATGATTTACTTTAATCAAATCAAAGATAAAGACGAGAAGTACCAACTTGAGTTTGTTAACTCTACGTCTAACTCGCAGTCAGTGGCGAGCTCAACAA
Organism: Pseudoalteromonas sp. PB2-1; assembly: GCF_045040605.1. Classification (NCBI taxonomy): domain Bacteria; kingdom Pseudomonadati; phylum Pseudomonadota; class Gammaproteobacteria; order Alteromonadales; family Pseudoalteromonadaceae; genus Pseudoalteromonas; species Pseudoalteromonas sp. PB2-1. Next base: position 3,427,415 of record NZ_CP090667.1, on the reverse strand, counting down.
TCGGTATGACTATTGATGGCGAATCTAAGCAAGAGGCAGCGACAGGTAATGGTCCAGTTGAGGCATCATTCTTAGCAATTGAGCGCTTAACCGGTATGTCGGTTGAGATGATTGAATACAACTTAGAAGCAACAGGCCAAGGTGCCAGCTCACTAGGGCAAGTGAACATTATCGCTAAATATGATGGTCGCCCATATCACGGCGCGGGCATTGCAGCGGATGTGGTTGAAGCGTCAGTACGCGCCATGATCCGCGTTTATAACTTAATTTATCGTGCACAAAAAGTGTCTGATTTAAAACAACAGAGGAAAGCAGGATGAGTCAATCGAATTACAGTATCGCAGTATTAGCAGGCGACGGGATTGGTCCAGAAGTTATGGCTGCAGCAGAAACCGTCTTGGATGCTGTAAGCGAAAAATTTGGTTTTACTTTGACTCGTCATCACCACGCGATTGGTGGTGCTGCCATCGATGAGTTTGGTCAGGCACTGCCGCAAAGCACATTGAGCGCCTGCGAAAATGCTGATGCGATTTTATTTGGTTCGGTAGGCGGCCCTAAGTGGGAAAACTTACCACCGAACGAACAACCTGAGCGAGCGTCGCTGCTGCCACTGCGTAAGCATTTTGGTTTGTTCTGTAATTTACGCCCAGCACAATTATTACCTGCACTAAGTGCTGCATCACCGCTACGTGCAGATATCAGCGCACAAGGCTTTGATATCTTATGTGTGCGCGAGTTAACAGGCGGTATTTATTTTGGTGAAAAAGGCCGCAGTGGTGAAGGGGAGCAAGAAGCTGCTTTCGATACCCAAACATATTCACGTAAAGAAATTGAGCGTATCGCTCGTTTTGCCTTTGAAGCCGCTAAACTACGTAGCAATCATGTTACCTCGGTTGATAAAGCGAATGTGTTAGCGTCTAGTGTACTTTGGCGTGAAGTGGTCACTGAAGTGAGTAAAGACTACCCAGAAGTAAGCCTAGACTACATTTATGTTGATAACGCGGCGATGCAGTTAGTGAAACAGCCAAGCCAGTTTGATGTATTACTTTGCGATAATTTATTTGGCGACATTTTGTCTGATGAGTGCGCGATGATCACAGGCTCTATGGGCTTATTACCATCAGCGAGTTTAAATCAGTCTGGCTTTGGTTTATATGAGCCAGCGGGTGGCTCAGCACCTGATATTGCGGGTAAAGGAGTGGCAAACCCTATCGCACAAATTTTAAGTGCTGCGCTTATGCTGCGCTACTCATTAGGTCAAGATGAAGCGGCGCGTACCATTGAAAAAGCGGTAGCAGAAGCGGTTGAAGCAGGAGTTGGTACGCCAGATATCTACCCAAATGCAGGGTACACCACCAGTGATGTTGCTGCGGCAATTGTGGCACGTATTTAATTAAACATTGTTTGCGCTGAGCTCGTCACTCAGCGTAACTAAAATGAGGGAATAGCAAGTGGCCCAAACCTTATACGATAAAATCTGGCAAGCTCATGTAGTCGCCAACATTAACGATCAAACCGATTTACTTTATATCGACCGTCATCTAGTTCATGAAGTTACTTCACCGCAAGCCTTTGCTGGTTTACGTGAGAAAAACCGTAAAGTACGTTGCCCAGAAAAAACCTTTGCAACTATGGACCATAACGTTTCAACAAAAAGTCGCTCATTAGATGCCGCCAGTGAAGTGTCGAAAAATCAATTAATGGCACTGGATGCAAACTGTAAAGAGTTTGGTATTCAACTTTATGATTTAAATTCGATTAATCAAGGTATTGTGCATGTAATGGGGCCTGAGCAGGGCATTACCTTACCGGGCACAACCATAGTGTGTGGTGACAGCCATACTTCTACCCATGGTGCATTTGGCGCACTAGCGCACGGTATTGGTACGTCAGAAGTTGAGCATGTTCTAGCCACTCAAACGTTACAGCAGAAAAAAGCCAAGTCGTTAAAAATTCAAATAAATGGTCGCCTACGTCCAACCGTTACTGCAAAAGATTTAATCATGGCGGTGATCGGTAAATTAGGCACTGCGGGTGGTACTGGCTATGTTGCGGAGTTTTGTGGTGAAGCAATTGAAGCGCTGTCTATGGAAGCGCGTATGACGCTTTGTAATATGAGTATTGAAATGGGTGCAAAAGCGGGGTTAATCGCGCCAGATCAAACAACTTATGATTATTTAAAAGGTCGCCCATTTGCACCACAAGGTGCTGACTTTGATAATGCTGTTGCCTACTGGCAAACACTAAAAACGGATGAAGGCGCAGAGTTTGATCATGTTGTTGAATTGGAGGCTGCTGATATTCAACCGCAAATAACTTGGGGTACCAGCCCTGAGCAAGTGATTGGCGTCGATGAATTCATTCCAGACCCTGAGCAAGAACCAGATCTAATCAAAGCTGATGCAATCCGTAGCGCACTAAAATATATGGGCTTAAAAGCCGGTGATAAATTGTCTTCAGCAACTGTTGATACCGTTTTTATTGGCTCATGTACAAATAGCCGAATTGAAGATTTACGTGCTGCCGCGCAAATTGTAGAAGGTAAACAAGTTGCAGCGGGTGTTGAAGCGCTGATTGTTCCTGGTTCTGGCCTTGTAAAAAAACAAGCCGAAGACGAAGGCCTTGCAGATATCTTCAAAGCAGCTGGCTTTGAATGGCGTGAACCAGGTTGTTCAATGTGCTTAGCAATGAATGATGATAGATTAGAAGCTGGCAAACGCTGTGCGTCGACCTCAAATCGTAACTTTGAAGGTCGCCAAGGTCGCGGTGGTCGCACTCACTTAGTGAGCCCTGCAATGGCAGCGGCAGCGGCAATTCATGGTCGTTTTGTTGATATCAGAGGAGAAGCCTAATGAGCGTATTTTTTAGTGGCTTAATGGCCCCGTTAGATAAAAACAATGTTGATACTGACCAAATTATTCCAAAGCAGTTTTTAACGTCGACCAGCCGTGATGGTTTTGATGCGGCGCTTTTTTACGATTGGCGTTATTTAGATAACGGCGAGCCAAACCCTGAGTTTATTTTGAATCGTCCTTGTTACCAAGGTGCGCAAATTCTTTTAACTCGCGACAACTTTGGTTGTGGTTCATCGCGCGAGCATGCGCCATGGGCATTAAAGCAATATGGTTTTGAAGTTATCTTAGCAGAAAGTTTTGCCGATATTTTCTTTAATAACTGCGGCAATAACCAAATGCTTGCTATCGCATTACCAGCAGAAACGCTTGAGCAATTATTTGTGCTGAGTGAACAGCATGATGCTATTCATATCGAAGTTGATTTAGAAAACCAACAACTTCGTAGCGATAAGTTTGACACCATTCACTTTGATATTCGTCATGACATTAAAGAGCGTTTATTAAGCGGCTTAGACTTTATCGGTGTGACTGAAACACTTAACAGCCAAATTGATGCCTTTGAAACTAAGCTTAAAGCTGAGCGCCCTTGGCAATAAAAGGTTTTATTACATGTGGAACCTAAACGCGGCGAAAGTCGCGTTTTTATTTGTTTCTAAAAAAGAAAGTTGTTAATTTGGTTGGTAAAATAACGAAAACAACAAATAACTATGTGGCCTCTTTCTCCTAAATCTATCGGCATCTTGATGGGTCTTCTTTACGGCATCTGCATACGCATTTTTCTTGAAGTTAGCGGAACGTTTAATTTCGGTAGCCTTGTTACTATTTCGTTTATGTTTTTAGTGCCTGTTGCTATTGGGTTTATACGGGTACATTTTGAATACAATCAGCTGCCTGTGATGACATACGGAAGAATGGCAGTGATCGCTTGGCAGCCTATTTTTATCTTCTTATTTGTGAGTGTTATTACTCTTTTAGAGGGCAGCATCTGCGTTGCAATGGCACTCCCTGCATTTATGTTTTTTGCTAGTATTGGCGGTATGTTAGCAGGGCTCTGTCATCGACTTTGGGCAAAGAAAAGCAACAAAGCGGTGATGTCGGTAGCATTGCTGCCGTTAATTCTTTCTCCTTTAGAGTTCAACTTTTTACACCTATCGAAAACTTACGAAGTTAAAAATACGATTGTTATAAATGCGCCTGTTGACGTTGTGTGGCAACAATTGGCTAATGTTAGCCAAATTCACGAGGGCGAGTATCCGAGCTCATTTTCGCATTTAATTGGTATTCCAAGGCCAATTCGAGCTGATATGAGTGGTGATGGAGTCGGTGCAATAAGAACCAGTCACTGGCAGAAAAATGTAGTATTTAAAGAAGTGATAACTGAGTGGCAGCCGAATGAGAAAATGCTTTATAAGTTTGATATAGACCCAGACTTAATTCCTGATAAGGCGCTGGATCAGCATGTGAAATTAGGTGGTGAATATTTTTCGCCGTTACATGGCGGTTATGAATTAGTTGCAAGTGGTAAGAATCAAACGCTGTTGAGCCTAAAAACGACTGTACTTGATAACACTAATTTTGGCATTTATTCACGAGTGTGGGGAGAGGTGATCTTTCAGGATTTTCACAAAGCTCTTCTGAAACTCATGAAATCGCGCGCTGAACATGACATACAACTAGCTACAAACCCATCGTAACTATTTTTAGACAAGCAGTTTATCGTGATTGTTTTCTTTATTAGCTTTAAATCGCTAGGCTAGGGTTAATATTTTTATTTTAGGAACACACCATGAAATACTTAGTGGCATCGGTGCTCATGACGGCATCATCAGTAGCGGCTGCGCGTCCTGCACCGTTAGTGTCAATTCCAAGCCATGATGGCTTTTTTGATAATATTGCAGCCCATTGTGGCAAAGCTTACGAAGGTAAAGTGAGCGTTGATAACGCGACAGGCCCCAGTTCATTTGCGGGTAAAAAGTTAGTGATGCATGTACGTCGTTGTAACGAGCGTGAGTTACAAGTGCCATTTCATGTGGGTGACGATGCATCTCGTACATGGATCATCACAAAAACGGGCAGTGGTTTGAGTTTAAAGCATGACCATCGCCATAAAGATGGCAGCGATGATAAATCAACCATGTATGGGGGCCATACCCTTGATGCGGGTTTTGCTAATGCACAGTCGTTCCCGGCTGATCAATATTCAAAACAGTTGTTTGTGAGCCAAGGTATTCCACAATCAATGGGCAATACGTGGCAAATGTATATTTACCCCAAGCAATTTACGTATCGTTTAGTGAGAGAAGGGCGTGAGTTTCGCGTTGATTTTGATTTAACAAAGCCAATTACACCACCAAGTGCTCCGTGGGGGTATGAAGACTAGCGCTATTTAGCGTCATCCTCGCATTGTAAAACAACCGTTAAAGGTGGTTGGTAGGGGCGTGGTTTAGTGGGAAAGCGTTCATACTCCTGTACACCATCAGTCACTCTTAACATAAACGGTTTGTCTCTACATAAACGGCTGGCATGGCGCAGCAAAAATACGCTTTGATTGCGAAAGTGCTTGTAGTCATCAGACTGAATTTCGAGGTGGTAGCGGCCATCGGCTAATTTAGTTTGGTAGTAGTGGACTTCTTCATCAAAGTCGAAAAGTTTTTCTGTTTCGGTTTCTTCAGCGTATGCAGGGGAAAAGCCAGCGGTAAGTAAAAGGGCGCTGATTGATAATGCGAATATCGAACGGGGTTTGTTCATAAACACCTAACTCCATGTGATTGATGCAATAATTCTAGCGCGTGTTGTTGAACCATGAATTAGCTTCGACAGTCAAACTAGGGTAACGTTAGTTTATATCTTATACCTAGTCTAACACTCAAAAGGTAAAATGTGATGCTCAATAAAATAAAACAGCTATTTTCAGCGATGGACGATACTCAATCTAATATTAGTGAGCATGACCTAAAAACAGCGGTTGCCGCTTTATTAATCGAGGTTATGCGCGCTGACAGTGAATTACAAGATGATGAGCAACAAACACTGAATGACACCTTAAAGAAATATTTTTCTTTAACAGACGATGAGGTTCAGGAGCTCATTGATAGCGCCTCTAAAAATTTAGATGAAGCGATTGATTATTTTCAGTTTTCTAAACAAATAAATGCACAGTGTAGTGCTGAGCAGCGTATTGATATTATCGAGCTGTTATGGCGTTTAGCCTATGCTGATGGTGAATTAGATAAACATGAAGAGGTTGTGATTCGCCGTGTCGCTAGCCTCTTATATGTGACTCATGAAGATTTTATCGCTGCGAAACTGGCAGCGACAAAACTCAGCTAAGGGCTATTAAATTAAATCAGGCTTACTTACTTATTTAATTTACTTGCCACACTAACAAGTTGTTGAGCTAGGCTGGCAACTTGTTCCGCTGTATCAGCATCATTAATGCGGCCCTGTTCATCTAATTTAGTGTGGATAGCAGACACAGCTAACTGATCCGCAAGTACTAAGCTGCCAATACCTGATAAAATATCACGCACGTGGTTTAAACCACGTAAGCCGCCTAAACCGCCTGGTGAAGAAGCATAGAGCGCGGTTACTTTATTACGAAATGCTGGTACCGCGCCTTGCTCAGTGCGAGATGCCCAATCGATAGCGTTTTTAAGTGGTGCCGTAATTGAGCCATTATATTCGGGGCTTGCCAGCAGAATGCCGTCTGCTGCACGAAGTTTATCTTTTAATAATTGTGCCCCAGCGGGTGTGCCTTGCGCTTCAATATCTTCATCAAATAACGGTAGGTCTAAATCGCTTAACTTAATGACTTCTACTTCTGCACCACTTTCGAGGGCGAAGCGTGCTGCCTCATTAATTAGTTTTTGGTTAAAGCTGTCTTTACGTAGGCTGCCTGCGAGGGCAATAATTTTTGGCGCTGTCATGAGGGGCTCCTTTTTAAGCTTCACTGTTGTTGATATAACCACTGTTGATATGCTCACTGTAGCAAAAAATAGCTTGCAGAAAAGCTAAATAAACGCAAAACTTATGTGCGTAAATGCACATGTGGAGCTGTTATGGCAATTCAATTTGATGATTGGCAAGATGTTAAGGTCGCTTATGAAGTAGCTAGACTAGGTACTTTAACGGCTGCCGCGGAGTCCTTGGGTGTTCATCACAGCACAGTACTAAGAAGAATCAACAATTTAGAAGATAACCTTGATGCACGGTTATTTCACCGCCATGCCCGTGGTTATACAGTGACAGAAATTGGCGCTAAGTTGTTTGCCACGGCTAAATCGATTAATGCAGAACTTGAAAAGCTCCATAACGATATTATTGCTGCTGACAGCCAGTTACGAGGCAGCTTATTATTAACCACGGTGAGTGGTTTTATTGATGTGCTCAGTGATGTTTGTGAGCAGTTCCAAAGTTTACACCCACAAGTGCAGCTTGAGGTTATTCTTGACCAAAATCGTCTACGACTCGACCATGGTCAAGCACATATTGCTGTTAGAGCGGGTCCGCGCCCTGATGAAGGCGATTATATTGCCCAGCATTTAGCGGAGTTATCGTCTGGGTTTTATGCCTCAAAAAGCTATATTGAAAAATATGGTATGCCAAAGAGTATTCAGCAGTTAGAGCAACATAGTTTTGTATCTGGAGTGGCAGGATATAATGGAAAAGTACCTTATTTTGCTTGGGTCGATGAGCACATAGCACCAGCACAAATCAAACTTAGAGTATCAGAAACATCAGAAGCAACCCGCGCTATTGTTAGGGGACTTGGTATTGGTGGCTTGCAGCACGAAGTGGCACAGCAGTATCCTGATTTAGTGCCAGTATTAGCAAAAGAACTTGCTTGGCCAACAGACCTTTGGCTGGTGACACATCATTTGGTGCACCGTACTGCTAAAGTGCAAGCTTTTAGTCAGTTACTAAAAGCTTACTTTAAAAAGCTAACAAGCTAGAGTGACTTTTTAACACTGATACCTAAGCGTTTCGCGAGTCGCACTAGATTGGCTCTATCCACTTTAAGGGTGCGTGCTGTGGCTGCCCAATTTAGATTATGCCGCTCAAGTTGCTGCATAATTAGTTGGTAGTTGAATGCTTCAGTGGCCTCTTTTAGCGACAGTTCTGGTAGCGCATTCTTGTGCTCTACTGCTGTATAGCTCTCCTTATTTGATAGCTGCTCAATATTACAATGCGCAGGCTCTATAGTAATAATATCCTGCTGCCACTGTTGTTGCTTTGCTTTTAATGCTGCGCGACTAATGACGTGTTCAAGTTCTCTGACGTTGCCAGGCCAATCGTATTGACGCAATAATACTTGGGTGTCTACACTTAGCTTTAGTTGTTTTATCGCAAGCTTACGTGCAGTTTGCTCCACGAAAAAGCCAGCAAGTAAAATAACATCGTTATCACGGGCCCTCAGCGCTGGCACATTCAGCGGGTAAACACTCAGTCTATGAAACAGATCTGCTCGAAAACGCCCCTCTGCAACTTCTTGTTTTAAATCACGGTTTGTTGCAGCAATAACCCGTACATCGACATAATGAGTCTGATCTTCACCCACAGTTTGTATTTCACCACTTTGCAATACGCGTAGTAGTTTACTTTGCATCGCAAGGGGTAACTCGCCAATCTCGTCTAAAAACAGCGTGCCGCCATCGGCGAGTTGAAACTTTCCCTGACGAGCTGTATGTGCACCCGTAAAGGCGCCTTTACTGTGGCCGAAAAACTCGCTCTCAGCTAAATTCTCTGGTAATGAAGCACAGTTGAGATGAATAAGAGGCTGCTCGCGGCGTTTTGAATTTAAGTGAATATTGCGGGCAACCAGCTCTTTACCCACGCCCGTTTCACCTTGGATCAACACACTAAATTCGGATGCTGCGACCAATTGAATGTCATTTTTTAGTGCTTGTATTGCATGGCTATTACCTATGATCTCGACTCCTTCTCTGGTAAGAGCCGCAAGGTTAAGCTGTTGTGCAAGCTGATAGTTATGCTGCGCATGATGCTGATAGTGTTGCAAGGTTAATACACTTTCAACATGTGCAGAAATGAGCTGCATTAGTTGTTTTAACTCTGCCGAGTCTAAGTCATCAAATGCATATTCATCCAAGCTGTCAAATGTAATGACAGCCAGTAAATTCGGGTTTTTTTGGTGACTGCTATACAGTGGAATACCCATGCAGGCGTGTACGGGAAAATCACCATGTTTGCGCTTAAGTAAACCATCATAAGGGTCTGGTAACCCACATTCTTTGGCAAATTTTAATGGCTGAGTTGCTTGGCATATCTCATATAAACGTGGATGTTCGTCGATTTTAAAGCGTCTGCCTAACGTGTCATGTGATAAGCCTTGTAAGGCAACCGGTTTTAACACATCTCCTTTGTTAAGAAGTAGTGCGAGCGCATCACAGGCTATCCACTCGTTTATGCAATCCAGTAAATAATTAAAGTTTGTATATTCAGGGCTTACTCTTGCCAGTGCGATTGCAATATCGAGCATAGTCTTTTTACTCGCCATGTCATATTGACCTTATTGTGTTTTTTGATGTTATTAATGGTGAGTCATTTTGACTTTTTCTTCAATGTCCATTTTCTTATCTAATTGAAAATTAATGGCTTTTAATTTTGGCAAGGTGTGTGCAATAACAATGGCAATGATATCAGTGAGGGTGGTAATGAAAGTCATTAATTTAACAGAGCCAATGCCAAAAAAAGTAAAGGCTCATCAAGTCAGTGAATGGCCTATTTGGGCATTAGCGTTTAGGCCTTACTTTTTGGTTGCCGGTGTATTAGCCGTGGGCTCTATGAGTTACTGGTTACTCATGTTAAGTGGTTATGCCAACTGGCATTTAACTGTACCAGCTACGCTTTGGCATGCCCACGAAATGCTATTTGGTTTTTCAGGTGTTGTTGCTATGGGGTTTTTACTGACCGCGGCGCAAACGTGGACTGGCGTACCGAGTGTCAGTGGCAGCAAGCTTTGTCTAATGACTGGTGTGTGGTTATTAGCACGTTTGAGTTTCTTTTTACCTGCCATAATAACAGCGAATTTTAATTTATATGTAGTGGGAGTGTTTCAGCTTATATGGTGGTTAGCCGGCATCATTACCCTGAGTAATATGTTGCTCAAAGCAAGTAGTAAGCAGAATTACGTGTTTATTGTTATTGCCTCCATGCTATGTACTCTTAATATGATTTTTTTAGCATTGGTGGTTGCTGAAAAAATGCTCTTTGCGCTCAGTGTTGTGGATACCGCCGTGATTGTGATGACTTTATTGGTTGGTATTGTTGCAGGGCGTGTTGTGCCATTTTTCACTGCGCGAGGATTGAATCTTACCGAGCAAGTTCGTCTACCAAGGCTTGATAAACTGGTAGTGGTAAGCTCTTTATTTGCTATTGCTTGGTTCTTTTTTAGTCAATTATTCTTTAATCAAATGAGCGTAGGCTGGGTTTTTGCTTGGCTTGCTTGTTTACATTTTTATCGCTGTGTTGCGTGGTGGCACAAGGGGATACTAAAAGTGCCTCTGTTATGGTCACTACACCTTTCATATTGGGCTTTGAGTATAGGTTTACTCTTAATTGCACTGAGCTCCTATAGTTCGTTCATTTTATTTAAAGATGCGCTGCATTTTATCACTGTAGGTACGATTGGCTTAATGATCTTAGCTATGATGGTGCGTGTGTCTCATGGTCATACCGGCCGACCCCTAAAAGTGCCATTTATCATTACCCTAGCATTTGTGTGTATTGCCGTTGCTGGGATTATACGCGCTCTGCTTATATCTGTAATAGGGCACCACTTGGCGTGGCAGCTGAGTGCAATGCTGTGGATAGCTGGTTTTTTATTGTTCTTATTTCATTGTGCGCCCATTTTAGTGAAACGTCGTGTAGATGGTCGCGTGGGTTAATTACTCCCTTTAAAATAGAGGAAATGATATGTTGTCTGAAAAAACGATCGAGATTGTTAAAAGTACAGTGCCATTGCTAGCAGAGGCAGGCCCTCAGGTTACTGAATACTTTTATGATCGTATGTTTAGTTATAATCCCGAGTTAAAAAACATTTTTAATATGAGCCATCAGCAATCAGGGCATCAGCAATTTGCGTTGTTTAATGCGTTAGCTGCCTATGCTGCGAATATTGATAACCTTGCTGTTTTGAAAGATGCCTTAGCACGTATAAATCATAAGCATACTAGTTATCACATTTTGCCTGAGCACTATCCGATTGTAGGTGGTCACTTAATTGCAACACTTAAGGAATTGCTGCCTGAGCAGTTTACTCCAGAGGTTGAATACGCATGGCGAGAAGCGTATGCACTGCTTGCAGATGTCTGTATTACAGAAGAAATGGCATTATACAACAAAACCAAGCAAGCCCAAGGAGGTTGGTTTGGTACACGTTTATTTACTATTTCACACAAGCAAATCGAGTCAGAGCATATTTGTAGTTTTACCCTGACTCCTTGTGATGGTAAAGCGGTGGTGTCGCATTTACCAGGGCAATATTTGGGTATTAAAGTTAAACCTGAAAACAGTGATAATACTCAAATTCGCCAATACTCTATTTCGCAGCAAAGTAATGGTGAAAACTACCGTATTAGCGTAAAGCAAGAAGGTTTAGTCTCCTACCATTTACATAGCTTGCGTGAAGGCGAGGTAATTGAAGTTTATCCTCCAGCAGGCGACTTTGTGCTTCGCGAAATCGACTCGCCTGTCGTATTAATTTCAGCAGGTGTTGGCCAAACACCGATGATGGCGATGCTTGAGACATTATTGAGCAAACAACATAACCAGCCAATTCATTACCTGCATGCATGCGACAGTGAGGCGCAATTTGCCTTTCATGAATATTTATCAAAGCAACAGCAAGCGCACCCTGCTTTTAATTGTGTTACATGGTTTAAAGATGGCAAGGGAGGAGATTTTGCGGGCTTGATGGATGTTAATCACATCACCGATAACTTACCAATTGGCGAAGGTGACTTTTATCTGTGTGGTCCAATCGCCTTTATGGCTATGATAAAAGAGCAGCTACTAAGTTTAGGGGTTGCAAGTGAACGCATTCACTATGAGGTGTTTGGCCCTCACCAAACCCTATAACGAAAAGGGCGCAGCCTAAGCCGCGCCTGATTGTTAGTTAACTTCGCACTCTACATTAGGAAGTGGAATACGGCGCTCTTTTTTGGGGTAGTAAAGCAGGCATTGCTCGCCTGCTTTTTGCAACACAAACTTCTCAGAAGGAATTGAATGGGCGCCCATTATTGGCAAGCCATCAGGTCCTTTACCTGTACCATGATCAATTAACAGCACGGCACTTTTAGTGAACACATCATCAGCTAAGGTCACTAAAGCACCTCCTTTAGCTGACTGAATGGCTTGTTGTAACTCGGTAATCACGCCAGCATTGATACGAGTTAACGTCGCATCTTGAGGCTGCTCAGCTTGGCTACTTTGACACGCAGTTAAACTCATCAGCAATGATGAAATAAAGAGGTATTTTTTACTCATCGCTATCTCCTTTTGCTGGTGTGGGGCGTGTTAAGTCCATATTCTCTTTATATAGTGGTTGTTTAGGAACGAGTGGTAAGCCTGTATCCGCTAACGCATTGACTGAGATGTTGGGCTGTTTGATTTTTGCCGTTTGAGTTGAAATAGGGCAGCGGTTATTTTCGATATGGAAAAGAGCTGTAGATAATAAGCCTTCGTTTTTATCGCCCAACTGGTGGTTAAAATCGTCTGCAGCCAGACAACCTTGCACGTCAGCGTCAAATTGCGGGGTCGGAGTCGGTCTTAAGCCATCTGAATATTCACCGAATCCCTGTTCATTCACTCCTGAAAATTGAATAGTAAAGTAGGTTGTTGCACAGTTATGAGTCGGATTAAACCCGTATGGTTTACCACAGGTCTTATCACCAATTAGAATAACCTCTGCGTTGATGCCTTTAAGCCCATTAATAAATGCTTCTGATGCCGAGCAAGTTCCTTCAGTGCTAAGCACATACACTTTTGATAAGTTTAAATCGGGGAGTGTGTTGTTAGTCGCTTGAAACGTTGAATAATCAATTTCAAAGTCAATAAATGGAAAGGGCGTATCATTGGGTTGTTTGTCGTTTCGAATGGTTTGATAATAGTCAAAACCTCTACTATTGGCAGGGCCTGCAACCATATAAGCAAGTTGTGCAGAAAGAGCCAATACGCCACCACCGTTGTATCTAAAGTCAATTACAAGCTCATCGATCATATCGGTTTTGAACTTATTAACAGCATTAATAAGCTCAGGTTGGGCAATGCTTATATGACTATTAAACTGCATATAACCAACTTTGGTGCCATTTTCAGTGATCAGTGTATTCACATTTTGCACAGGGGTTTGGGTAATATTACCTGCTACCACATTGATTGATTTTTCAGTACCATCATTGCTTCGTAGTTTAAGGTTATGGGTGCTGCCAGCTGTGGGGTTGAACAGTACTTCATTCAAAATTTCAATGCCGGCTTCGGTGTTGTCGTTGATACTTACATTATCCGCCGATAAAATCGTATCACCGCGTTGTAAACCTGCATTGGCGGCAGGTGAGCCATCCTCTAAATAGGCGATGCGTAGTACTCGAGGTGGTGTGTTACTAAGAAACGCCCAGTTGATTCCGTAGCCCGATACAACACCAGATTGCGACTCTTTGAAAAAATCTTCAGTTGGCTGACTAAAATGAAAGTTGTCTTTGTTAGCGCCTGAGTCTGTCGTTTGAAATGTTTTTAGTTGATCGTAGTAGGCTGCAACTGAACTAAAGTTGTCAGGGTTGTTGTCTTCGATTTCATCGTACCAAAGGTATGTTTCATCACTCCATGAGCGTAACCACATTTTTTCAGTAAACTCAGAACCAGCAGTGTCGGGGTAAGGCTGATTTTCATTGAATGGATCATTACCTGTGCGGGGCACGGCGCATTGATCTTTAAACTCGCTGGATGGCGCAAATGTACCAGCTGTCCAAACAGTGGAAGAGTTAGCGGGAGGTGGAGTTACTGTATCTGTGTCAGAGTCTAACGAACTACCCCCACCGCAAGCCGTTAAATAAAGGCTTGAAAAGATAAAAAAAGTCGCCTGTGCGAGTTTGTTACTTTTAAACATGAGATTACTTTCCTGTAAACGGTTGTTGAAAAAGTATCAGTAAGTATACGCGATGACAATAAAGGGCGATCTAAATAGTGTAAATAAGTGTATAAATTTTCAGCGCATCCTGTCAGTCTGCAGGTTCAAGTTTTTGCCATGCTTCAAAGAGCTTCTGTTGTTTGTTTGAAATAGCGAGTCCATAGGTTTTTTGCATATAGAAGTAAGTATCTGCAATGCGCTTTCGAGCATAAACTGGTGGTTCAACAACACGCTGTTTAAAGTCAACCTTAACAGGACATGCTCCGTACTGTTTGATGTTATTGGCTACCATACCAAAACGATAGTTAGAGCGATCAGCATTAATTTCACCGATGGCTGGTGCTAAGTTATTTATGTCAGCTTCCATTTGACGAAACTTTTTACTCACTTTTCGGCAATTTTTTCTACCACCTTCTTGCCAGCACTGCAGTTGATGACCAAACTCCCAAGCAGGCACAATATGCTCCCACTCAATCCGGTGTGCCCGTATATTTTGTTTGCCAGAACGAGTCACAGCATTTCGCGGCAGGTAGCCGCATCGCGTTGGATCAGGCACTAACTTTTTACCTTCGCGTTTTATATCACAATCACAATATAAGCTCTTAGTGTCGTTTGGTAAGGTCTTTATTAGATATTTTTTGGCACTAGAAAAGCTAGAAAATTGCTCCGCAGAGGCAGTAAAACAAACCCCAAGGCAAAATAGTAAAGAGAAAAATAAACGCATATCCATCACATGTGTGAACTACAGGGTTTGCTAGTGTAGAGTGATAGCTCTAAAAGAAAAAGAGTTTGATTGTTATCGAGATAATCAGCCTAGGCAGTTTAAACTTCGACAAGTTATAAGCAAGGCACCAAAACAGTGGTGCCGATGCTGGTAGGATTACTTACTGCTAGTTGAAATTGGCTTACGGCGCTTTATACGTAGGTTTTGTAGTAATAATAAAATACCCGAAATACAAAACATTACGCTGGTGGCTGCAAAGCTTATAAGTAAGGGGTTATTAAAGTCCTCGCGCTCGTCGTAATCCATAATATGTAACATCCAAAAAAAGTCGAAAATACGCCAAATAGTGCTGCGTACTGTAATGACCTTACCTGTAGCGCTATCTAAATACAGGGTAGTTGTCAGCCAATCATCAAAGCTGACTTGCCAAACATTCTCTTTGTATGCAATTTCTCTGGGCCCTTTTGCTAAAAGCTGTACTTGAGAGGCCTTTGCACTAATGAGTAGGTGTGCTTTAGCATTTTCAATAATCTCAGACTCACTTGGCCTAGCCATTGCTTCACCCGTTATACCATCAAAGGTAAATGTACCGTTTAAAGTGGCAATTTCAATGGTGGGTTTTGTGAGTAAGTGGCTGTATTTTATATCACTAATTTGCTCAAACTGAGTTGTTATTGCATCAATTGATGCCATGTAATCATGCACTTTAAATGGATTACTAAGGCTGCGTTTAGCTAAGTGTTTGCCATGTACTTTTTCAAGTGGAATGGCGCTCATTACCAAGCCACCCAGCAGCCAAAAAAAGATTTGTATGGCGAGCAAGTAACCTAACCATTTATGCACTTTGCGGGCATACTTGAACATACGTTTATTCATAGAAAACCACTTGTTATTTTTGTATAGGCGCTATTGTAAAAGCTTAAACTAGGCTGCCAATGCGGCATAATGTCGCATTAACTGTATTCTAGATTTGGTATATAGACAAAACTGCGTTAAAGTTCCAAGCGCTATTAATAGAGGGTAAAACGAAGGTATGTCGGAAATTCAATTTTTAAATGTAGACTTGGAGCTTGAATCAAAACACGATATAAGTGCACTGGTGGCTGATTTAAAGAAAAACGCCATGGTCTTACATTATGACAAAGATGAATATCGTCAACTTGCTCGTATTGAAGCAACAGCTGACATTAGCACGCCAGATAAAGCAATTAATCAATTATGCGAATTAATTGAGTCATGTTCACGCAATGCATTGAAACAGTGGCTTTCGTGTTCAAAACGAACATTTGATATTGGTTTTGAGTCAGGTGACTCGCCAAAATGTTTTAATCAAGCCCTGCACGCAGATACCTTATTACGTATTTCTGCCATTGGCGCAGGGATCGAAATTACCATTTACCCAGTTCAGAGCTAAGCTCGCTATCTTCGTTCTACCACCGCTGCGGTCATACGTGATACGCAGCACAGTTCACCTGCCGCATTACTAATTTTAATTTCCCAAACCGATGTCCTTTTCCCTAGATGAATAGGGCGTGTAATTGCTGTAAGTACGCCTTTGCGTGATGCTTTGAGATGATTGGCATTTATCTCTTGGCCGACACAATAAAACTTTTCAAAGTCAACAACAAAATTTGCCGCATAACTGGCCACAGTCTCAGCTAGCACAACATTTGCGCCTCCGTGTACCATTCCCATTGGATTATGGTGGGCTGGTATAGCGGGCATGGTGGCAACTAGATAGTCATCACCAATTTCGGTTATTTCAATGCCCATGGTTTTCATTAAAGTTCCTTCACCTGTAATGCCTTGTGCAAATTGCTGGCATTGCTCCAAAGTGACTGGCTGGTGCCAAATGCTCATGGTATTTCCTTAGCAAGCTAATTAAAGCTACTACCATATTGCATATAACTGTGCTGTTCAACGTTAGTTTTTTAGCAAAATGAGGAGGCCAATTTAAATTTGCGATTTTCAGATAACTGTATATACTCACAGTTAAATGTACTGTATGGAAAACCAGTTGTATGCGCCCATTAACGAAACGCCAATCGCAAATATTAGAACTTATTAAAGTATTTATTAAAGATACAGGCATGCCGCCAACTCGTGCCGAAATAGCTCAGACGCTGGGTTTTAAAAGTGCCAATGCCGCTGAAGAACATCTTAAAGCGCTGGCTAAAAAAGGCATGATAAAAATGAAGCCTGGAGCGAGTCGTGGTATTCAGTTAGTTGAGGAAGATGAGCCAGAACAACTAGGACTCCCTTTAATTGGTCGTGTAGCTGCCGGTGAGCCAATTTTAGCGCAGGAACATGTGGAGAGTCATTGTCAGGTTGATCCATCTTTGTTTAAACCCGCTGCAGATTTTTTACTACGTGTTAATGGCATGAGTATGAAA
Organism: Pseudoalteromonas sp. PB2-1; assembly: GCF_045040605.1. Lineage (NCBI taxonomy): Bacteria > Pseudomonadati > Pseudomonadota > Gammaproteobacteria > Alteromonadales > Pseudoalteromonadaceae > Pseudoalteromonas > Pseudoalteromonas sp. PB2-1. The sequence continues at coordinate 3,410,300 of NZ_CP090667.1, read as the reverse complement.
GATATAGGCATTATGGATGGTGATTTACTGGCAGTACACAGAACACAAGTGGCTGAAAATGGTCAAGTTGTCGTTGCGCGTGTTGATGAAGATGTGACTGTAAAACGCTTAGAAAAAGCCGGTCGAAAAGTCCTCCTACATGCAGAAAATGAAGAGTTTGCACCGATTGAGGTTGACCTCGAACACGAATCTTTCAATATCGAAGGATTGGCAGTTGGCGTTATTCGTAATGCTGATTGGATGTAACGTTAATATACTTAAGTAACTTTAGCGTTTTCAGTCGCGCTCGTTTTTTGTTTTAATGTTTTGTACTGAGTAAGATGTTTTCAAAATGGTGCGTCAAACTGATTTAATTTGGTGCGACGCCGCTTTTTACCTATTTAGCATTGATTTGTGACCCCTTAGCGTTGCTCGGAGTCCATGTATAGCGCAGTTTTCCTTTCTTTTTGAGTTTTTGCTCTTCCCCTTTTTTACAAATAACGCTCTGATTATAGTTGTTATTTTTGCACCAAAATAAACATTTCTTAGATTAAAAACTTGCTTATTGTTCATTTTTTAACTAATTGGTTAATACAATGTGTTAACACCGTTTTACTAAAAAGACACAAAATAATGTGCAGTGGTGTTAAACGATGAGCTTGTATCAGATTTCTGTCGTGTTGGTACGTGTTTGCTCTAAACAATAAAAATACGAATGGGCACCTAGCTGTACGCCTTTTCGCTTTGCGTCTTGCAATAGCATCTAAAGGAGCTGTCACATGGGTAAAATGCGTTATGCCTTGTGGCTTATTTTAGTGTCTCTACCGCAGTTAGCATTGGCAAATAGTCAATTTAATATGCGTAAAGGGGTAACTGATATAAGTAATAATGTTTATGAGTTACACATGACGATATTTATTATCTGTTGTGTCATCGGCGTCATCGTTTTTGCGTTGATGTTTTGGGCTTTAATACATCATAGAAAATCAAAGGGGGCAAAGCCCGCCCAATTTCATGAAAGCACAAAAGTTGAAATTCTTTGGACTGCCATTCCGTTTGTGATTTTAATTGCCATGGCTGTGCCTGCCACAAAAACCTTAATCGCTATGGAAGATGCCTCTAAGGCAGACATCACCATTAAGGTCACGGGTTCTCAATGGAAATGGCATTACGAATATATGGGTGAAGATATTGCCTATTACTCGATTTTGTCGACACCAAAAGATCAAATAGATAACCAAGCTGAAAAGACAGCAAATTACTTACTTGAAGTCGATAAGCCGTTGGTCCTCCCTATCAACAAAAAAGTACGCTTTTTGATGACTTCTGACGATGTTATTCACTCTTGGTGGGTTCCTGACTTTGCGGTGAAAAAAGATGCCAATCCGGGCTTTATCAATGAAGCATGGACACGCATTAACGAACCCGGTGTTTACCGAGGCCAATGTGCTGAACTGTGTGGTAAAGATCATGGTTTTATGCCTGTTGTGGTTCAAGCATTACCTGAAGATGAGTTTGCAACTTGGTTGGCTGATGCCAAACAAGAAAAAGCGAATGCGGCAGCAGCGGATGCTGCATTACTTGATCAAACACTCGCGAAAGAAGAGTTAATGACACTCGGTGAGCAAGTCTACATGGCTAGCTGTGCAGCATGTCACCAACCAACAGGTATGGGGCTACCCGGTGTATTTCCTGCGCTTAAAGGCAGCCCTATTGTACTAGGTGATGTTAAAGATCATATTGATATTGTGCTTCATGGCAAGCCTGGTACAGCAATGCAAGCATTCGATAAACAGCTTTCAATTAAGCAGCTTGCAGCTGTCATTACGTATAAACGAAATGCTTGGGGCAATGATACGGGTGATGTTATCCAGCCGAGTCAAATTCAAGCAGCGATTGATGCAGCAGCGGAGGCGAACTAATGAGTAACGTTATTAATGAGCAAGCCACTGAGCATGCGCATCACGACCACCACCCTGCTAAGGGGTTCAAGCGTTGGTTATATACAACAAACCATAAAGATATTGGCAGTTTATACCTCATTTTTTCACTAACCATGTTTTTAATTGGTGGTGCGATGGCAATGGTGATCCGCGCTGAGCTTTTCCAGCCAGGTCTGCAACTTGTCGATCCTCACTTTTTTAACCAAATGACCACCGTACATGGTTTGATCATGGTGTTTGGGGCTGTTATGCCTGCCTTTACTGGATTGGCCAACTGGATGGTGCCAATGATGATTGGCGCACCTGATATGGCTTTGCCAAGGATGAATAACTGGAGTTTCTGGATTCTACCTTTCGCCTTTTTAATCCTGTTAGCTTCATTGCTGATGCCTGGTGGTGGCCCTGCATTCGGTTGGACTTTTTATGCGCCACTGTCGACTACTTACAGTAACGATAACACCGCACTCTTTGTCTTCGCTGTGCATATTATGGGCATTAGTTCAATCATGGGGGCGATTAACGTTATCGTGACCATTGTGAACTTAAGAGCCCCAGGCATGACATGGATGAAGCTGCCACTGTTTGTTTGGACATGGTTGATCACCGCATTCTTATTGATTGCTGTGATGCCTGTGCTTGCCGGTGCGGTGACCATGGTGCTTACTGATAAATACTTTGCCACCAGCTTTTTTGATGCCGCAGGGGGGGCGACCCTGTGATGTTCCAACATATTTTTTGGTTCTTTGGGCACCCTGAGGTGTATATCATGATTTTGCCGGCGTTCGGTATTATCTCTACTATCGTGCCGACTTTCTCACGTAAAAAGCTATTTGGTTATGCCTCTATGGTGTATGCCACTTCATCGATTGCGCTGCTTAGCTTTATCGTATGGGCACATCACATGTTCACCACAGGCATGCCGGTAGCCGGTGAGCTGTTCTTTATGTACGCCACGATGTTGATTTCGGTACCGACAGGCGTAAAAGTGTTTAACTGGGTCGCTACCATGTGGCGAGGGTCAATTAGTTTTGAAATCCCCATGATGTTTGCCATTGCTTTTATCGTATTGTTCACCTTGGGAGGTTTCTCTGGCTTGATGCTTGCGATCACACCTGCTGATTTCCAATATCATGATACTTATTTTGTGGTCGCTCACTTCCACTATGTACTCGTTACAGGCGCAGTGTTCTCTATTATGGCAGGAGCCTATTACTGGCTGCCAAAATGGACTGGCAATATGTATAACGAAACCTTGGCTAAATGGCATTTCTGGTTATCACTAATTAGTGTCAATGTGCTGTTTTTCCCGATGCATTTTGTTGGCCTTGCGGGCATGCCACGTCGTATCCCTGATTATGCTCTGCAATTTGCAGACTTTAACGCCATTATTAGTATTGGTGGGTTTGCGTTTGGCCTTTCACAATTACTGTTCGTGCTGGTGGTATTTAAATGTGCCAGAGGTGGTGACAAAGCGCCTGCAAAAGTATGGGATGGTGCAGAGGGGTTAGAGTGGGAAGTTGATTCTCCCGCACCTTACCACACCTTTGAGACACCGCCGGAGATTAAGTAATGAATCATGCACCTTTGCTCAAAAAGCTCCTGCTAGCATGCCTTGGTATGTTTGCATTTGCTTTTGCATTGGTGCCGCTTTACGACGTGTTTTGTGATGTTACGGGCTTAAATGGCAAACCTTCTCTTGAGAGGGCTGTAGTGAGTGACACAGTTAATACTGAGCGTTCTGTAGATGTAAGCTTTACAACACATGCACAAAGCGGTGCACCATTCAAAGTTGAGTCCCAGCAGTACAGTGTCGCTGTGCAGCCAGGCGCTATGCGTGAAGTTAAGTTTAGCGCTAAGAATACCAGCAACACAGACAAAATAATGCAAGCAATTCCCTCGGTATCGCCAGGAAAAGCAGCTAAATACTTACACAAAATTGCCTGTTTTTGCTTCGATCAACAGCCTATGAAAGCAGGTGAAGAAATCGAGTTTACTTTACTATTTTATGTCGATACTGAGCTACCGGATGATGTTGAAGAGCTGACATTGTCCTATACCGTGTTTGATATTAGCGGGCAGGTTGTGGCTAAAAACGATGAAGCCGCCAAGCTAATTGCTAATTAGGAGCAAACAAAATGAGTCAGAATTACGAAAAATATTATGTACCAGCTGAAAGTCCGTGGCCGATTGTCGGTGCAATTGCGATGTTTTTAATTGCTGTTGGCGCTGGTTTAACTGTGATGCAAGTCAGTGGCGAAGGCAGCAGTGGTCAATATGTATTGTATTTAGGCATTGCGATATTAATTTATATGGTTTTTAGCTGGTTTAGAAACGTTATTGAAGAGTCGCATAAAGGGCTTTACTCAGCACAAATGGACCGTTCATTCCGACAAGGCATGAGCTGGTTTATATTTTCTGAAGTAATGTTTTTTATGGCATTCTTTGGTGCACTTTTTTATGCCCGTATGATTTCTGTACCTTGGTTGGGTGGGGCTGGTAACAATGCCATGACCAATGAAGTACTTTGGCCAACCTTTGAAGCCGTATGGCCTCTTTTAACCACCCCCAGTGGTGACACAACACAGGCTATGGGCTGGCAAGGGCTCCCATTAATTAATACCCTTATTTTACTTACCTCCTCGGTCACTATTCACTTTGCTCATGTGGCAATGGAAAACAATAAGCGTGGTGCGCTAAAAGTATTCTTATCGCTAACCGTGTTATTAGGTGTCGTTTTTTTAGGCTTACAAGTATATGAATATATGCATGCTTATCAGGATCTCGGTTTAACCCTAGATGCGGGTGTATATGGCAACACGTTCTTTTTATTAACTGGTTTTCACGGTATGCACGTGACCTTGGGGACGGTCATTCTGTTTGTCGTACTGTTGCGTATATTCAAAGGTCATTTTAGTAGTGAAAAGCATTTTGCGTTTCAGGCCGCAGCTTGGTATTGGCATTTTGTTGATGTGGTTTGGCTGTGTTTATTTGTATTTGTGTATGTGCTGTAGCGTGACGAAGAGGTGATGGGTTGGTGTGAATAAAGCCCAATTTCATTGCGGCAATAATGATCACCAACACAACAACAGAGAAAAGTACTCTGCGTCCTAAATAGTGTGACATGGGTCGTGCGGTCTGTTTTGCTGACATCATTACAAACAGTGCTCGAAAAAGGTTAAACACAATATATAACAATAACAACACAATGATGATTTTTATCATTTTAGGTTTCCTTGATGCAGTTAATTTTATGGCGTAAACAAAAGCTTAGTTCAATTATCGCAATTTGCGTTGTGGTGTTTGCGGTGCTGATTTGTTTGCGTTTAAGTGTTTGGCAGTATCAACGCGGCGAGCAAAAGCAGCAGCAATTAAGTCAGCTCGCTGTATCAAGCCAACAAGGTGTTATGGATTGGCAAGCACTGCAAAACTTACCCGATGGTGTTAACAAAACGGGCTTACAGGTCAAAGTCTCTGGGGTGGTTAATAAACAACATTACTGGCTACTTGATAATCAAATATATCAAGGGCAAGTAGGTTATGACTTACTTGCAGCTGTAAGCATCAAAGGAGAGACAGCCCCTTTAATTGTTAATTTTGGTTGGCTCAAAGCCCCCGCTGATCGTAATCAATTGCCATCAGTGGCTTGGCCTAGCAGTGCGCTTATTACAGCGACAGTTCAAATAAAACAAGGTCAGCTGCAAGGCTTTACTTTAGCGGATGACATTGGTGCAGAAAGTGGCTGGCCCAAACGTATTCAGGGAGTCGATTTAGCCATCTTTAGTCGTCAACTAGAGCAGCCGTTACACGCCTTTATTGGTTATCGTAAAGAAGCAGATGGCTTAGCGACACCCCATTACAAAAGTGTTGTGATGGGTCCTGATAAACATTACGCCTATGCAGTGCAATGGCTGCTAATTGGCTTGGCCTGTGCTGTTATTGCGTATTTTGCGATGAGAAGGAGACATCATGAAAATAAATCCACTTAGTTTGTTTGCTCTGTGTTGTTTTGTGCCCCTTATTCTGGCCTTTGCAGCATTAAAGCTTGAGTGGTTGCCAAGTGGCTCTAGTAATCATGGTGAGCTGTTAAAGACCGAAGTAAAACTCGCTGATTGGCAGCAAGGAGACCCTAAGCAATGGACAATTGCACTTAACTATCCAGATGATTGCCAATTAAGGTGTGAAGAGCAGCTTGCGAGTCTTGAAAACTTATACGTTGCGTTAGGGAAAAACCAGCAAAAAGTGGATGTTGCTGTATTAAGTCGGCAGCAAAAAACAGCAGCGAATTGGCGCCATTTAGAAGAAAACGCAGATCTTCAAGCGGGGGACTTATATTTAGTCGATCATATGGGACTGGTTGTTTTGCATTACCCCTATAAAAACAAACCTGAAGAGAATCGGTTAATTCAAAAAGGCTTACTGAAAGATTTAAAAAAACTACTCAACTACGCACGTTCAAGTTAATACTCGGTAAGGGGCAATAATGTATAAAAATTATAAATATTTAGTCTTATTTACGTGTTTTCTATCTGTTTTAGTGGTGGGGCTTGGGGCATATACGCGGTTAAGTGATGCAGGGCTCGGTTGCCCTGATTGGCCAGGGTGTTACGGGTTTTTAACTGTGCCAAAGCATGAAACTGCACTTTTGCATGTTGAGCAGAATTATCCAGATATGATGTTTGAAGCAGCAAAAGCATGGAAAGAAATGATTCATCGCTATTTTGCAGGAGCATTAGGCCTATTTATATTGGCGTTGTTTGTATTTGCTTGGCTGAAACGTCAATACCCCACTACCCCAGTGAAACTACCGCTAGCACTTTTATTGCTGGTGGTTTTTCAAGCGGCTCTAGGAATGTGGACAGTGACCATGAATCTGCAACCTTTGGTTGTTATGGGGCATTTATTGGGTGGGTTTAGCATTTTATCTTTAGTATTTTTACTATATTTGCGGCTGACCTCTAAGCCTATTACTGGCGGTGATGCAGGGGCGAGGCCTTATTACAGATTAGCGCTGATAGGGTTAGTGGTGTTGGTATTACAGATAGCTTTAGGCGGTTGGCTTGCGGCTAATTATGCAGCCCCGCACTGTAATGGTTTACCACTATGTAGTTACGGGCAGCCATTTTCACTCTCAAGTGTGTTTCAGCTGCCGCTCGAGCACAGTACCTATGAGTATGGCGTGTTATCGCAACAGGCACGCATGTCTATACATTTACTACATCGCATATGGGCACTGGTAACCTGTGTGGTGCTTGCGTTGATTATGTGGCGAATCTTTTCGAAATCCTATTCTCGAAAGATCAAGCACTGCACTGTAACAGTACTGGTGGCCTTGTTATGCCAGATTTGCTTGGGTCTTGCCGTCGTGCATTGGCATTTTCCATTAGGCGTCGCACTTGCTCATAACTTAATGGCGGCGTTGTTGCTTTTGAGCATGGTTAGACTTTGTTTTCATCTAAAAGCAAGAACTTAGGAGGCTGGGATGGCACTTATTTTAACAACTGAAAAATCAGTAACAGCGCAGATCACTGAATTACTGAAGGACTATCTAGCAATAAGCAAATTTAAAGTTGTTGCGATGTTAGTACTCACAGCTTGGGTAGGATTAGCACTTGCCCCTGATATGGGAAGAGATGTATTTGTTCAATTAGCAAGTCTACTAGGCATAGGTTTATTATCTGCAGCTGCGGCAGTAATAAATCATGTCGTTGATAGTGAGATTGATAGCAAAATGGCACGCACACGACATCGTCCTGTGGCAAAAGGCCGCTTAAGTAAGCTACATGCTCTTAGTTTTGCCGCCATCATAGGTGTGCTTGGTTTTATTATGTTGATGATCTGGGCGAATACGTTAACTGCTGTGCTTACGCTGTTTGCTTTGGTTGGCTATGCTTTTATCTATACTTCTTTTTTAAAACGAGCAACCCCACAAAATATTGTCATCGGTGGACTTGCTGGTGCGATGCCTCCTTTATTAGGCTGGGTATCAGAAACAGGGCACATGGCAGCTGCGCCTTGGTTATTAGTGATGATTATTTTTACTTGGACGCCGCCGCACTTCTGGGCGTTGGCTATTGCGCGTAAAAGTGATTACGAGCGAGCAAAAATCCCTATGTTACCTGTCACTCACGGCATTGAGTTTTGCAAAACATGTGTAGTGGCATATTCAATTTTATTGGCCTTAGTATGTGTATTGCCTTACCTAATAGGTATGTCGGGGATTATTTATTTATTTGCTGCAAGTGCTTTAAATGCGGTTTTTATTTATAAAGCGCTAAAACTAAAGTTTGCGCCTAAAGAGGGTACAGCAATGGACTTATTTCGTTTTTCAATCGTACATTTAATGCTACTCTTTATCGCCCTATTTATTGATAAGTGGTTTCTTGTATGAAACATTTTTTAGCTGTGCTAATGGCATGCCTTAGTCTTATTATGATCGGTTGCGGTAGTGAGAAGTCTGCCCCTGATGTTTCTGCGCTTGTGTATGAGAAGGCAAAGCCAATTAGCCCTTTTTTATTAACCGACCAACATGGAAATCCTGCCGATAATAGTCAGTTAAAGGGGCATTGGAATTTACTGTTTTTAGGCTACACCAGCTGTCCTGATATCTGCCCTATGACACTGGCAAAACTTACAAGTGTACAAAAGCAATTAAGCAAGGATTATGACGTACAGGTGTGGTTTGTTGCTGTCGATCCAAAGCGAGATACAACGGCTAAACGTAAAGCTTATATTGATTATTTTAATACTGATTTTTTAGCTGTATCAGGGTCGCATAAACAGCTATTTCCCTTTGTGCGGGAGCTTGGCTTAATTTATGCGATTAATGATAGCGATGAGCAAGAGTATGCTGTCGACCATAGTGCTTCGGTGGTGATGGTTGATCAAGTTGGGGCTGTGCGAGCGATTTTTAAACCTGAATTTAAGCAAGGTAGTGTGCCTTTGATTAATGCCAAAACATTAACGCAAGAGTTTAAGGAAATTGCTGACTATTATGCTTTATAACTTGTATAGAGCAGTAAAGTATTTTGAAAGAGAGCAGATGCTCTCTTTTTTTATTTTTCCTCTAAGCTATTAAAAAAAATTACTATTTTTTAATTTAAAAAATGGCAATTTTATTAACTCAGTCTAAGCTTTTGTTATGAATTATTAAAAGCCGTGAAGAGCGTGTTAATGATAAAGCTTCCTACTGAACTCGCAATTACTCAGGTTGAGTCGTTACACCAAGATTTACTACAAGAGTTGTCGTCAAATGATGATATATGTCTTGATATCAGTGAAGTAACGAGAGCCGATACTGCGTCAGTACAGCTGCTGTGTGCATTACAAAAACATTTGCTTTCGGTTCAGCATAAAATTATTTGGGTTGGACAAAGCGAACCATTGCAACAGGCAATTAATAGTTTGGGATTAAGTCATTACCTTGTGCTTGAAAATACCAATTAAGAGGTTTTTATGAAAAGAATTTTAGCAGTCGATGACTCAGCATCAATGCGACAAATGGTTGGTTTCACCCTTAAAAAAGCGGGCTTTGACGTAACGGAAGCAAAGGATGGCAGCGAAGCATTGAGTATCGCAAAGCAGCAGGGCTTTGATGCGGTAATTTCTGATGTCAACATGCCGGTAATGGATGGGATCACACTGATAAGAGAGTTACGCACTCTACCAGACTATAAATTTACTCCTTTACTCATGCTGACCACAGAATCGGGTCTAGATAAAAAGTCAGAGGGTAAAGCTGCTGGCGCAACAGGCTGGATAGTAAAGCCTTTTAACCCAGAGCAATTGTTAGCGGTATTAAAAAAAGTGATTCGCTAACAATAGGAGCGGGGCATGAGTATAGATCTAAGCCAATTTTTTGAAGTGTTCTTCGAAGAAAGCTTTGAAGGACTCGATGCAATGGAAGCTGAGTTATTAAACCTAGTTCCAGGCGAAGAAGACTTAGAAACAATCAATACAATTTTTCGCGCTGCGCATTCTATCAAAGGAGGTAGCGGAACATTTGGATTTACTGCAGTTGCTGACTTTACCCACGTTTTAGAAACTCTTTTAGACCAAATACGTGAAGGCTCACGAGACTTAACTGCTGAGCATGTAAACCTCCTTTTAAAGTCAGTTGATTGTTTGCGGGCGTTATTACGTGCTCTGCAGGCTGAACAACAGCCTGATTTAGCGGAAGCTGATGAACTACGTATAAAATTTGAAGAAATTTTAGGTATGCGCGCAGCAGCAAAAGCCGTGGCAAGCAATACAGATAGCGAAGAGCCTAGCGCAGAAAGTAGTCGAAACACTTTTCAAATAGATTTTAAGCCTCATCACCATTTATTTAAAACAGGTAACGAACCGCTGTATATGATCAGCGAGCTTGCTGAGCTAGGTGATCTTGAAACTCAGGCATTCCAAGATGATGTGCCAGATATTACCGACTTTGCGCCTGAAGAATGTTTTTTATCTTGGCGCTTCTTTTTAACCACAGATAAAGAGCAAAGCTGCATCGAAGAGGTTTTTGAGTGGGTTGAAGATGATGCTAATATCACTATTACACTATGCGGTGGCTTATTTGGTGATGAACTAGAAGAAAAAAAGTAGCACAAGTAGCCACTGATACAGACATCAAAGAGACAGAAACTGCGGCTAAGCCTACGGCGGAGGTTAAGAAGTCAGCGCCAGTTAAATCAGCCGCAGCCAATACAGAGTCTACTTCGATTCGTGTTGGAATCGATAAGGTGGACTCGCTAATTAACATGGTCGGCGAGCTCGTTATTACACAAGCCATGCTTAGCCAGTTGGGTGAGCAAGAGATAACCGAAGCAACCATTGCTTCTTTACAGGAAGGGCTTGCTCAACTCGCTCACAACACCCGGGACTTACAAGAAAATGTGATGCGTATAAGAATGTTGCCGATTAGCTTCGTTTTTAGCCGTTTCCCACGCTTAGTGCGTGATATCTCTCAAAAACTCGACAAGCAAGTTGAACTAAAGCTTTTAGGTGAGCAAACCGAGCTGGATAAAACTGTGATGGAGAAAATCTCTGATCCCATGGTGCATCTAGTAAGAAACTCACTTGATCATGGCTTAGAGACAGTTGAGAAACGGGTCGCAGCAGGTAAAGATCCGGTCGGTACCGTTACATTGAATGCTTTTCATCAAGGCGGAAATATCGTGATTGAGATCATGGATGATGGTCAGGGCTTAAATACAACGAAGATCCGTGAAAAAGCGATAAAAAATGGCTTAATTTCCGAGTCTGATGAGCTTAGTGATAATGAAATCAATGAACTCATTTTCTTACCTGGCTTTTCGACCGCAGATCAAGTGAGCGATCTATCCGGACGAGGCGTCGGCATGGATGTGGTGAGAAGAAATATTGAAGCACTGAGCGGGTCAGTCGAAGTCTCATCAGCCCCAGGTGTAGGGTCGACCTTTACTATTCGCTTACCACTGACACTAGCGATTCTTGATGGCCAGTTAGTTCGTATTGCTGAACATACTTACATCATCCCACTCATTTCGATAATTGAATCACTACAAATTGATATCAGCAAAGTAAGTCGGGTAGGAAAAGACTTAGACGTATTGCGGCTGCGTGATGAATATATTCCTATCTTACGCTTATACACTATTTTTAATCACCAAGGTGCAATAGAAACACTTGATAAGACCTTGTTAGTTGTCGTTGAAAGTGACAACCAAAAAGTAGGTTTGCTGGTAGATGACTTACTGTCTCAACAACAAGTGGTTATTAAAAGCTTAGAAGCCAATTATCAAAAAGTGGATGGGGTGTCTGGCGCAACCATTTTAGGAGACGGTCGCGTTTCGTTGATTGTCGATATTAGTGGCTTGATTAAGCTATCTGGACTGAGAAAACCGGGAAGTCAGGAGCTTATCATCGAGTCTAAAGCAAGTTTGGAGGCGTCATGATTACATCGCAAGACGACTTACATAACAAACTAACTTTGGATCAAAATCAGGATGTTAAACAGTTCTTAACGTTCATCATGGCAGATGAAGAGTATGGCGTTGATATTTTAACAGTTCAAGAAATTCGCAGTTGGGAAGAAATAACCGTCATTCCAAATGCGCCAGATTTTGTTAAAGGAGTAATTAATCTGCGGGGAACCATAGTGCCTATTATTGATTTACGGCGTCGATTTGCGATTCCGGCTATTGAGTATGGGCCGCTGACAGTGGTGATTGTCCTCAAGGTGAAATTAGAAAGCACAAGTAAAATTATGGGTATCGTTGTCGATGCCGTTTCGGATGTCTATAGCATTGCTGAGCATGAAGCGAAAGCAGTGCCCCACTTATCAGATTCTGAGCATGCGCAATTTGTGGCAGGTTTGGTGAATGTGGGTGAAAAAATGGTCGCATTATTAGACCTACAAAAAACGATGGACATTTAATTGGGTTGATTAACAAGAAGGTGAAGGGTATGGGATGGTTTAGCAGTCCTAAAAGTGTTGAGTCAAATAATGATTTAATTGTTACTGCATTGAATAAGTCACTTGCAGTGATTGAATTTCAACCATCGGGAACAATCTTGACAGCCAATGCAAATTTCTTAAGCGTCATGGGTTACCGGCTTGAGGAGATTCAAGGGCAGCATCACGCGATGTTTGTTGCTGAAGAGGAGTCTAAAAGCACCGAATACCAGCAGTTCTGGCAGCGTTTGCGAAACGGCGAATTTATCTCTGATGAATTTAAGCGCATCGGTAAAAATGGCAAAGAGATTTGGATCCAAGCGACCTACAACCCAATTATTAATAATGACGGCCAAGTTATTAAAGTCATTAAGTTTGCCAGTGATATATCAGCACAAAAAGAGCGAGACAAACAATCACAACGTGATGCAGATTTATCTAATGCATTACGTGTCTGCCAAGCAAGTGTGATGATTGCTAATAATGACCTTGAAATTGTTTTTGTTAATGAGCAGGTTAAACAAATGCTAAAGGCGCGTGAAAGTGACTTACAGTCAGTTTTACCCAATTTCTCTGTAGCCAATTTAGTGGGGACTTGTGTTGACGATTTTCACAAACAACCAAGTCATCAGCGTGAGTTATTAAGGACATTGACTGAACCTTATAAAACTACCTTACGCCTTGCAGGTTTAATCTTCAGTTTAATTGCCACACCTTGGGTCAGTGTCTCAGGAAAGCGTTTGGGGACTATTGTTGAGTGGCAAGATATTACCGACAGAGTTAACAAAGCTGAGACTGAAAAGCGTGAAGCCGAAGAAAACCTGCGAGTGCGTCGTGCGCTTGACAGGGTTGCAACAAATACCATGATTGCTGATGCGGGTAATAACATTATTTACATGAATGAAGCCGTATTGAACATGATGAAAATTGCTGAAAGTGATTTGCGCAAAGACCTACCTAACTTCAATAGCAACAACTTGATTGGTCAAAATATCGATGTGTTTCATAAAAATCCTGCTCATCAGCGTAACATGCTGGCAAAACTTAGCAGTACCTACAGCACGGAGATTGTTGTCGGTGGACGCACCTTTGGTCTTGTGGCCAATCCTATCTTTACACCTGATGATGAGCGTATTGGTACAGTGGTGGAATGGGATGATAGAACAGCAGAGGTTGCCATTGAAAAAGAAATTGCTGGTTTAGTCGCTGCCGCAGGTAAAGGAGACCTAGAAGCCCGAGTAGAAGAGACTGGTAAAAATGGCTTTTTTCTACGCTTAGCGCAAGGCTTAAATAGCATGGTCAGTATTGTTGAGGATGCGGTTAAAGATACTGGTAATATGCTTGATGCAATGGCGAACGGCGACTTATCAAAACGTATTGAACAAGAGTACCAAGGGTCATTTGAGAAATTAAAACGTGATGCTAATGCCACGGCTGATAAGTTAACTGAAGTGATTAATCGCATTAATAGCTCTGCAACGTTAGTAGCCAGTGGTGCTGAGGAAATCTCACAAGGTAATGCTGACCTGAGTCAACGCACTGAAGAGCAAGCATCGTCACTTGAAGAAACAGCATCAAGTATGGAAGAAATGACCAGTACAGTTCGCCAAAATGCTGATAATGCCAAAGAGGTCAATGAACTTGCAGAAGAAACACGTGCTAAGGCGCAAAAAGGCGGTGAAGTTGTTAATCGCGCGGTGACAAGTATGTCGGCCATTAATGAGTCGAGCAAGAAGATTGCCGATATTATTAGTGTGATTGATGAAATAGCATTCCAAACAAACTTACTTGCATTAAATGCCGCTGTTGAGGCCGCAAGAGCGGGCGAGCAAGGCCGAGGGTTTGCTGTGGTTGCAGGGGAAGTGCGTAATCTTGCACAGCGTTCTGCGGCAGCGGCAAAAGAAATTAAAGAGTTGATCCGCGATAGTGTCGGTAAAGTTGAGGACGGTACCTTACTGGTTAATGAGTCAGGCTCAACACTGCAAGAAATTGTAACCGCTGTGCAAAGAGTTACAGCCATGATTTCTGATATTGCCCAAGCATCAGAAGAGCAAAGTTCAGGTATTGAGCAAGTTAATAAAGCGATTGCACAGATGGATGAAATGACGCAGCAAAATGCAGCACTCGTTGAAGAGGCTTCTGCGGCTGGTGAGTCAATGGCTGAGCAAGCAAATGACATGCGACGTTTACTAAACTTCTTTTCTCTCTCTGTTGAAGAAGAAACAGATATAACCAGCCGTGCTTCGAGTGTATCCGTTAAGCGGCCAAGCCAATCAGCACCTGCTTCGCCAAAAGGTAATAACTTTGTAGACCCAAGTGATGAATGGGAAGAGTTTTAAAACTCTTCCCACTCTACATCGCTAATACAATGTGTATTCCCTCTAAGGCTGGTGGGTTAAATTATGAAAGAGTTTTTACTAACGGATAGTGATTTCAAAAACATTTCATCTCAGGTATACGATGCTTGCGGTATCGTACTTGCGGAGCATAAGCGTGAAATGGTGTATTCACGCTTAGCAAGGCGACTTAGGTTACTTAAGTTAAAGAGTTTTAAAGACTATTTAGCTTTTTTAGAAGAACATAAAGAGCGAGAATTTAGTGAGTTTATCAATGCGATTACCACCAATTTGACGTCATTTTTTCGTGAACCACATCACTTTAACTATCTAAAAAATACGATAGTGCCGAGACTATTGACTACAAATGCACAGCAAAAGCGAGTGCGCGTTTGGTCAGCAGGCTGCTCCACAGGGGAAGAGCCCTACACGATAGCAATGACTCTAAGTGGTCTGTTCCCGACTAATTGGGATGTAAAAATTCTAGCCACTGACCTTGATTCAAACGTACTTGCTAAGGCGCAAGCTGGTACTTATACAGCAGCTAATGTAAATGGGCTCGATAAAAGTCAGCTAAAACGTTGGTTTTTAAAAAGTCATGATGGTCAGCTCTATAAAGTAAAACCACAGTTACAAGAGAATATCTTTTTTAAGAGGTTGAATTTACTTGAGCAGTGGCCGATGAAGGGAGCATTTGATGTCATTTTTTGTCGCAACGTAGTTATTTACTTTGATAAGCCGACAAAAGATACGCTTTTTCATCGTTACTTTGACTTATTGAATGACGCGGGGCATTTGTTTTTGGGGCATTCAGAAACCATGGGCAAAGACCATCAAGAATTTAAAAACCTAGGCCAGACGATTTATCAAAAGGTGGTTAATGAATAGTCATTTCAAACCAGTATTATCAGGGTTTGAGCACGTAAAGCGTTTTTGGGACAGTCACAGACAAAAGGTGGTCGCAAAAGTGTTACCGGGTGAATTCTATGTCTCTAAAAATGATGAACTGATCACCACCGTACTTGGCTCATGTATTGCTGCATGTATCTATGATCAAGGGTTAGGTGTTGGTGGCATGAACCACTTTATGCTACCGATACAAAAAGGCGTGGATCCGAGTAATGCTCACAGTTTAAATTGCCGTTATGGTAACTGGGCTATGGAGTTTTTAATTAATGAAATTTTAAAAAATGGTGCATCAAAACGTAACTTAAAAGTGAAGCTATTTGGTGGTGGTAAAATTATTCGCTCAATGACAGATATAGGCGTCGGTAATATTCGCTTTGCAAATGCATATGTACTTGAGGAAGGTTTAGATTTAATATCACATGACGTCGGTGGCCCTTGGCCTCGTAAAATAATTTTTAACCCTCAGACGGGTCAAGCACAAGTAAAAAAGCTGCGTGATCTGCATACTGATAAACTAGAAAAACGTGAAGTTAAATACTTACACGAAATCGAGCAGCAAGATGCTGGAACAGACATTGAGCTATTTTAGGAGAGTGTATGATCAAGGTACTTATTGTTGATGATTCTCCCTTGATCCGTGGTTTACTGAAAGAGGTACTTGAGCAAGCGGGTGATATGCATGTTGTAGGTGCCGCTGAAGACCCTTATCAAGCACGTGATCTCATTAAGCGTTTAAATCCTGATGTACTGACGCTTGATATTGAAATGCCAAAAATGGATGGCTTAAGCTTTTTGAAAAATTTAATGCGCTTGCGACCTATGCCGGTTGTTATGGTTTCAACATTGACTCAAAAAGGCTCACCTATTACCCTCGAAGCGCTAGAACTCGGGGCTGTGGATTTTATCGCAAAACCAACGGCTAATGTGTCTGAAAACTTGCAACGCTATGCGTACTTAGTACAACAAAAAGTCCGTACAGCAGCAGGTGCAAGGATCCGAGCATTTAAAGAGCAGAAACTAGAAAAAGATAGCTCACTCGACAGTCTGCAATTTAAAAGTAATGCAGTGATGGCCATAGGTGCTTCAACGGGGGGAACAGAGGCAATCAAAGAAGTGCTTATCCGTATGCCCAAACACTGCCCACCCATTGTGATAACACAACATATTCCACCTGTGTTTAGTACTTCATTTGCGATGCGGATGGATCGAATCTGTGCGATAAATGTTAAAGAGGCAGAGCAAGGAGATAAGTTAGAAGCTGGCTGGGCTTATATTGCCCCAGGCGATCAGCATTTAAGTGTGGTGAAAAAGGGAGCTGCGCTGTATTGCCAATTAGACTCAGGTGAGCCCGTTAATCGCCATCGGCCTGCTGTAGATGTGTTATTTAACTCTTTAGCAGCTTTAAATTGCAAAGCAACGATAGCGTCTTTATTAACTGGAATGGGCAGTGATGGTGCAAAAGGGTTATTAGCTTTACATCAAGCTGGTGCCTATACCATGGCACAGGATGAGCTATCGTCTGTGGTATGGGGGATGCCAAAAGCCGCAATCGAATTGAATGCGGCTAATGAAATTGTCAGGCTTGATAAAGTAGCAGCACACATGCTTAAACAGGCTGCTAAGGTGTAATTACCCAAGGTTGTGAAAACCAATAATAACTGCCTTTTTTATTGATAGAAGGGGCTGTACAGTTGAATCGAGAGCGGCCTTTTTTCAATTTATTAGGCGAGGTAATTTGAACAGTATCTTTACTTGTCCAATCAAGGTTAGCTTGACCAACACCCGACACATAGCATGCAAACTGGCTTTTGTGAAAATCCTGCATATCGAACTGGATGCTCAAACTTGGCGGGTTTTCGCTGGTCACACTATCAGTGTAATTTAATGCTTTAATTGTGAAAGCTTGTGAGTCAAGTTTCGTTGAAAGCGTATCAAGCTTAGAATAAAAACCAGACGCAGGGAAGCGTGGTAATCGCGTAAAATCAGAGTGAACACCTACTGCACCTGAATGTTGACCAATACCAACAAAGCCTAATGATTTAATTAATCCTTGTAACTCGTTATTGAATTCACCATAGGGATAAGCAAGGTATTTATAATCATGACCTATTTCATCTTTAATGCGTTTTTGAGCATTTAAAATATCTTCTTTAGTGCGAGATTGCCACTGAGCGTCAGTCTCACCTTCTTGTTTTAAATGCAAGTAATTGTGCACTTGCGTATGATTACTTATCAAGGCTCCTTTTTTAGCCAGCTCTTTTAATTGCTGCCAAGTCATGACATAGCTTTTGCCACTATCAATAAGTTCAGGGTTTACAAAAATAGTATAAGGATAGCCAAACTTTTCGAGGATAGGGGCAGCTTGTTCATAATTATTTTTATAACCATCATCAAACGTGATTGCGACGGTTTTATCAGCTAACTCTTGACCTGCCTGTAGTTGAGAAATCAACTCATTTAATGGGATAACATTAAATTGCTGGTCTTTTAAATACTGCATGTGCTTGGTAAACGTCTCGCTGCTGACGCTTGTAACAGCCGGAAGGGTTTCACTGACGTGATGATACTGTAAAATAACGGCGCCGTGGGCACGCATTGATAAACCTAACAGGACTGCAAAAACTACATGAAACATTTTCTTAAACGTCATAAGGCACACCATAAAAGTTTGCTGTTATTAGCCGGTCCAATGATCTTATCAAATATTACTGTTCCATTGTTAGGATTAGTTGATACTGCAGTCATCGGTCATTTAGGCAGTGCTCACTACTTAGCCGGTATTGCACTGGGCTCAGCAGTTATCTCCCTATTATTTTGGCTAGCAGGATTTTTACGTATGAGCACCACGGGGCTTGTAGCGCAAGCTTACGGTCGAGGCGATCATACTTTGCTAGCTGAATTATTAAAGCGCAGTTTGTTATTAGCGACTTTCGTTGCGCTTATATTAATCGCGCTTAGTGTACCTATTCAATCCTTAATGGCATATTTATCGGGCGCAAATCAAGCGGTGCTAGAGCAAGCACATAGCTATTTTTCAATCCGTATTTTTAGTGCGCCAGCTGCGTTGTGTAATTTAGTGCTATTAGGATGGATGTTGGGGGTACATTACGGCAGAGGGCCGTTTTATTTATTACTCATCACTAATATTACCAATATCGTGCTTGATATCTATTTTGTTGTTTTTCTTGATTGGAAAGTGGCTGGAGCGGCTTGGGCGTCGCTAATTGCAGATTACATCGCTTTTGCCTTTGCACTTTGTTTAGTTTATCAGTTGGCTAAAAAGCAGGGCATTAACCTAGCGGTAAAGGCGTGGTTTAACGTGGCTAAACTGCTCGAATTAGTCAATTTAAATCGTGATATCTTCATTCGTTCACTGGCGTTGCAATTGTGTTTTAGCTTTATGACCTTTTATGGCGCAAGAATTGGCGAAACAACACTGGCAGCGAATGCAGTACTGCTGAACTTTTTAATGCTCGTCAGCTTTGCGCTTGATGGTATTGCATATGCAAGTGAAGCTAAAGTAGGTAAAGCAAAAGGCGAAAAAAGCACTCAGCATATACAGCTGTGGGTTAATTTGAGTTTGTTCTGGGGGGGACTGTTTGCATTATTTTACAGCTTAATATTTTTAATCTTTGGTAATGCAATTATTCGTTTATTAACCGATGTGCCAGAAGTAATTAGGATGGCTGCAGATTATTTGCCATGGGTGATTATCTTACCAATTGCAGCAATGGCATGCTTTTTATTCGATGGTGTTTTTGTTGGTTTAACGCGTGCAAAAGATATGCGAAATACGATGCTGATTAGTGCAACACTCGGCTTTTTTGGGTTGTTTTGGTTGGTGAGTGATTGGCAAAACCATGGCCTTTGGTTCGCAATGACCATTTTTATGCTGATGCGGGGTGTAACGTTATGGTTGCGCTATCGTTATATCGTTAAACAAAATAGCTTGTTGAATTAAGCGTTTATTTCCAAAGGTCAGGATCATCATCTTTGGGAGATGCTCGCTCAAGAACTTGAGCAAAACGGTTGGCAAAAATACCTAAGTAACCCCAAGCGGCAAAAAATAATGCGATGGCCAAAATAAGTAAGCCAATCAGCTGCAAGATTGCAGGGCCATAATAACCAGTGGCAATAAAAATCACGGCCAGCACAAACAGTGCTAGGCCGCAAAGAAAGCGTTTCAAGCTTAATTTGGGGTCGCTACCTAAGCGAAATACCCATTGTTTAAGCATGCTTTAGATACCGATTAGTAGTAAGAGTGCTCACCCGATTGGTGATCGGTAATGTCTCTCACACCATTGATTTCATCAAACTTAGCGATCATTTCTTTCTCGATGCCCTCTTTCAACGTGACATCAATCATCGAACAACCGTTACAGCCACCACCAAATTGCAGAACAGCAATACCGTCAGCGGTAATTTCAACTAAACCAACTTGACCACCGTGGTTTGCAAGTTGTGGATTGACTTCAGTTTCAAGCATGTGTTGTACACGCTCTTGTAACGTTGCGTCGTCGCTAAGCTTACGTGCTTTGGCATTAGGCGCTTTTAGAGTTAACTGAGTGCCCATTTTGTCAGTTACAAAATCGATTTCAGCTTCTTCTAAAAAAGGCGCACTTTCTGCGTCAACAACGGCATCAAAGCCATTAAAAGGTAGACGAATATCAGTCGCTTCAACCGCGTCTTCTGGGCAGTAAGAAACACCACACTCCGCCTGCGAAGTACCTGGATTTACAACAAAAACACGAATGTTTGTTTGTTCAGCTTGGTCTGCTAAAAGTTTAGCAAAATGAGATTGTGCAGATTCAGAAATAGAGATCATAAAACGGACTATACTTGACTAAATTACTCGGATACTGTGTATCATACTCCGCTCATCGTATTGTCGCCAGTGTTGAGCGTAAAAAGTTGCATCTATTTTGTCTAGTGGTAGCGTGAAAACATCAATTAAGTACAGGTGCTATCTATGCGTTTAATAATAACAATATTAACCATGCTAGTGAGCGTTAGCGCATTAGCGAAACCCCTTTCTTATTACTTTGAACAAGATGTGAAATTTGATCCAACCATTCCAACACCTGAACAGGTGTTAGGTTACGAAGTAGGTGAATGGCATGTTCGCCATGATCAGCTTGTGCAATATATGCAAATTCTTGCCGATAAAAGTGACCGAATGAACTTTCAAGTGATCGGTCGTACTCATGAACAACGCCCATTGGTTATGTTAACTATCACTGCGCCAGACAAATTAGGGCAGGTTGAGACTATTCGTAAAGCCCACCTAGCACGTTTGGACGGTGAATCATCAGACTCAAGCAAACAGCCGGCGGTTGTATGGATGGGGTATAGCGTGCATGGTAATGAGTCATCAGGGAGTAATGCCTCGTTATTGGTTGCTTATTACTTAGCTGCTGCGCAAGGCCCAGAAATTGATAATTTACTGAACAATACCGTTATCTTACTGGACCCATCTTTAAATCCTGATGGTTTAGCGCGTTTCGCGAACTGGGCAAACAGTAATCGCGGTATGAATTTATCGTCAGATCCAGAAACTCGCGAGCATAGAGAAAACTGGCCTAGTAGCCGGACTAATCATTATTTATTTGACTTAAACCGCGACTGGTTATTACTACAACACCCTGAATCACGAGCACGCATAGCTCAATTCCATCAATGGAAGCCGAATATTCTTACAGACTTCCACGAGATGGGGCCAAACAGCACCTTCTTTTTTCAACCTGGTATTCCGACACGTAAGCACCCGATTACACCAGAAGAAAATGTCACTTTGACTAAAGCAATTGCTAACTATCATGCGAAGACGCTTGACGAGCATAATGCTTTGTACTTCACCGAAGAAAGTTTTGATGATTTTTACTACGGAAAAGGCTCAACTTACCCTGACGTGAATGGTGGGGTGGGTATTTTATTTGAGCAAGCCAGCTCACGTGGTCACTTACAAGACACTATCAACGGCCCATTAAGCTTTCCGTTTACGATTAAAAATCAATTACTAACTAGCTTATCTACATTTCAGGCTGCAATTGAAAACCGCCAAGATCTGCTTGATTACCAAGCTGAGTTTTATAACAAAGCGATCGATCTTGCTGGTGATGAAGACTTTAAAGGGTATGTTGTTAAAGGCGGTGCAGATAACAGCCGTATGCAGTACTTTCTAGAGCTATTAAAGCAACATCAAATTAATGCGTATATGCTTGAAGAGCCATTAAAAGTGAATGGTCAAAGCTTCTCTGAAAACAGCTATTTCGTACCATTAGCACAACCACAGTTTCGCTTAGTGAAAGCCGTTTTTAGTGAGCAACAACGCTTTGTTGATAACACATTCTATGATGTATCTGGCTGGACACTCGCGCATGCATTTAATTTAGAATTTGCAAAAGTCAGTAGTAAATGGGGGCTTGATGTTGCAAAAATGCCTTGGCAGAAAGGAGTTAAGTCAAGTTATGCAACATTGCCACAAAGCTATGCTTACGCATTCAAGTGGGACGATTATCTTGCACCAAAAATGTTGAATACATTGCTAAAGCAAGGTGTTAAAGCGCGTGTTGCATTGAGTCCTCTTACTGCTAAAACGCCCAGTGGTGAGGTTGCATTTGAACCCGGTAGTATTTTGCTCCCCGCAGGTTTGCAAACAGACAGTGATTGGGTTGATTACTTAAATCAAGCGCAGACTGAGTTCGGTATTGAAATTACGCCAATTAGCTCAGGTTTAACGGTGAAAGGGGCTGATTTAGGCTCTCGCTCTATGGCCGTTGTAAAAGCGCCTAAAGTTTTACTCGTGGGTGGTGCAGGCACCAGCCAATATGAATTGGGTGAAGTATGGTATTACCTCGACCGTTTTGTAGGCACTGCGCCAACTATTGTTGAAATGCCTCGTCTTAGCAGCCTTGACCTTGAAAATTACAGCCATATTATTTTGGCTCATGGTAATTACAATACACTTGATGATGCGACCAAGGTTGCGATCAAAGCTTGGGTACGTAAAGGTGGTGTTATTTGGGGTCATAAAGGAGGTGCCAAGTTCCTTGCTGACCAACAATTATTAAAGGCCAGTTACTTATCTCGTCGTGATGTAGCGAGCGCATTTAATACGCAAGGGCTTACTTATGCCGATAAAGATCACTTAGCGGGCCGTCAACGTATTGCCGGAGCAATCTTTAATACGTCTGTTGATTTATCACACCCGCTAACATTTTCACTGAACCGTAATACCCTGCCAGTATTTAAAAATAGCACTTGGTTGCTTGAAAAGTCAGATGCACCGTTTGTAAATGTTTTAACATACACAGATAAGCCATTGTTAGCGGGCTTTACTGATGATGTGAATGTAGAGCAAGTTGCCGGTGCTGCGGGCTTAATAGCCCATTCATATGGAAAAGGCAGTGTTATTGGTATGACGGATAACCCTGTGTTCCGTGGGTATTGGTATGGTACTAGCCGATTATTGAGCAATGCTTTATTCTTTGGTAATGCTTTTCATGCAGCGGGTGATTAACGTATTTTAAGGTTCTCCTAAAGGGGTCAAACACGTCAGCATTGCCCATACGTGTTTGGCACCTGCTTTTTTTAGCTCATCGGTTGCTGCATTCAATGTTGCCCCTGAGGTCATTACATCATCAATAATGGCGACCGACTTACCCTGCAAATTAGTTTCGCACACAAATGCATTACGCATATTTTTAATTCGTTTCGCTTTACTGAGAGAAGATTGTGCAATCGTTGCTTTTTGTTTAACAAGCGGCTCAGTTACAACTAAGTTCATTGCTTTTAATACCGGTAGCCAAGTTTGGCTTACCTGATTATACCCTCGTTTTATAAAGCGTTTATTGTGCAGCGGCATAATAATAAATTCATCAGGCCAAGATTCATTGACTGCCTTTGCGCGCTGCAACTGCAAATAAATAACCTGTTGTAGGGCAATTTTATAGTACTGTTTGTCACTAAACTTCAGCTGTTTAAGCCACTGTTTCATTGGGGCTTCATACCATGCACAGGCTATGAGGTGATCAAAATGACAATCGGGGAATGCGTCACAAATATCAGGGCGATGAAGTAAATTGGCATGTTTGCTTAGATCAAATAATCTTAAGTCGTTTAAACAATGCTCGCAAAGTGCGTAGTTACTTTTTATATGCGTTTGACACGTAACACAAAAGTTAGGAAACAGCGCATGTAAGCCATGTTTTAATATCTTCGTTAGGTGAGCCATTGCATTCAATCCTTTAAACGCTATTATGAGCCATCAGTGTGCTTGAGAGTTTAAAAATATGCAAAATGAAATGGTGTTATTACATGGCTGGGGAATGAACCAAGGGGTCTGGCAAGTGATTTTACCAGAGCTTGAGTTTTCATATGAGGGCACCATTCGCTGCCTTGATTTACCAGGCTTTGGTGAAGCGCAGTCAGTACCTAACACCTATAATTTGCATGAAGCAGCCAAGATGCTGAGTGAACAATTGCATAACGACTCAATACTAGTTGGCTGGTCGCTTGGCGGATTATTTTCACTTTACATTGCAGCTCACTGGCCAGAAAAAGTATCAAAAGTTATTTTAGTGGCATCGAGCCCTTTTTTTGCTCAAGCTGATAATTGGGCAGGTATTAAGCCTGAAGTGCTTGATGCGTTTAAAGAGCAATTAATCACTCAGACAGACAAAACCATTGAGCGATTCCTAGCGATTCAAGCTATGGGCAGCGAATCAGCTCGTGACGATATTAAAGCGTTAAAAAGATTATTAAAACAGTATCCAGCACCGCAAGAGCGCGCACTCAGTGCAGGCCTAGATATCCTACAGCAAGAAGATTTACGTCAGCTATTTAGCAAAATAACGCTCCCCATTCGCGGTATATTTGGGCGTTTAGATGCGCTAGTCCCTTACCGTGCAATTAAGGATATGCAGGCTTTGCAACCTAACTTTGAGTATGAGGTGATCGATAAGGCGTCTCACGCTCCTTTTATTTCTCATAAAACTGAATTTATAAGCGCTCTGAAATCAATGTGTTAATTAAATATTGCCCTGCAGAGCCCAAAAATAGGGGGATTTTACTTTATTTTGATTGTTTTGTGAGCGATACTTGTAGGGAAGATCTCACTGTTGGAGGATATGATGCCAATCAGTTCTGTATTTAATAATGGCGTGGAAGGTTACAACCGCGCAAGTCAAGGCATTGAAAAAGCAAGCGCGCAAATTAGCCGCGCGTCTATTGACCAGCAAGACGACGCCCAACTTGCTCAGCAAAGACAGTTACAAGGTGCAAGACCAGAGGAAGCTGTTACGCCACCTGTGTCTCAGCCTGCTCGTATTGATGAAGCATTGGTGAACCTAAAAGTTGAAGAGTTCAATGCTAAGGCTAACGTTAATACGATTCAAACTGCCGATGAAGTACTAGGCACGCTAATTGATATAAAAGCTTAGCCATGAATATCGTTACTCCCTTTCCCGCAATCAACATTAACACGGCGAATGTACACACCGAAAATGCGCGCCGTGATAATCAGTTGCGTGAAGTCATCCCGCCTCCTGTGGCAACTAATTCGAGTAACGCAGAAAATAAAGCACTGAATGATGGCGAAAAAGCAAGACAGCCAAGTGGCGATGCAAGTACTTATGATGCTAAAGGTCGCCTTGAGGACGATAAAGCGATTCAAGAGCGAGAGCAAAGCGAACAAGGTAGCGAAGAGAAATCAGAGCAGCAGCAACAAGAAGAGCAAAAACAAGAGCAAAAAGTTGCACAGCAAGAACAGTTAGAGCTTGAACAAATTAAAGAGCTGAAAGCGCGAGACACTGAAGTGCGTGTACATGAACAGGCGCATGCTTCGGTGGGAGGTAAATACGCAGGCTCGCCAAGTTATGAGTATCAACGAGGCCCCGATGGCACAAACTACGCGGTTGGCGGGGAAGTACAAATTGATGTGGCTGAGGTAAGTGGTGACCCTCAAGCAACAATCGATAAAATGCAAACGGTAAGAGCGGCAGCACTTGCCCCCCAAGAGCCATCTAGTGCAGACCGTGCTATTGCAGCCGATGCGACACAGAAACTTGCCGCAGCGCAGGCTGAACTCGCTATGCAGTCGCGCGAAAAAGCACTGGGTGGTGATGAATCGTCGTCATTAAGAATTGACCGTGAAGGTGCTGAAGACGAAAGTGAAGCAGTGAGCACTTCTCAGACCAAGACAGCCAAACGAGATGTGGAAGTTGATGAACGAGCCACACGAATAGCCAATTTTTACCAAATGGCTACATCGCCTGGGGAACAAAATAATTTTTCGGCGGTTATATAATTATTAGATTTATAAGAGACGCGGTTCAATTTGAACCGCGTTTTTGTTTTTAAGCTAAAACTATTTTTTTACTTTAGCATTTGCAAATGCATCGGCAAATGCGTTACCCATGGCCGCATTACCAAAGTCACGCTTTTGCTTAGGCGCACTTTTCGCTTTAGCCGCAGGCTTTGATTTGCCTGCAGGTGCTGTTTTATTGCTTGTATCTACATCATCATCTAAACGCATTGTAAAACTAATACGTTTACGCGCTGCATCAACCTCAAGTACTTTTACTTTAACAATATCACCTGCTTTAACCACTTCGCGTGGATCAGAAATGAACTTGTTGGTTATCGCTGAAATATGAACTAAACCATCTTGGTGTACACCCACATCAACGAAGGCACCAAAGTTAGCTACATTGGAAACCACACCTTCTAGAATCATACCAGGTTTTAGATCGTTAATGGTTTCAACACCGGCCTTAAACTCAGCTGTTTTAAACTCTGGGCGAGGGTCTCGACCTGGTTTATCAAGCTCTTTAATAATGTCGGTAACGGTTGGTAAACCAAACTTTTCATCTGTGTAGTCGTTAGCAACCAATTTATTCAAAATATCAGTGTTACCAATTAAGCTGTTTACATCTAAGCTGTTCTTTTCACAAATACGCTTAACAACAGGGTAGGCTTCAGGGTGAACTGATGAGTTATCAAGAGGATCTGAACCTGTGCTAATACGTAAGAAACCAGCTGCTTGTTCAAAGGCTTTTGGTCCTAGGCGCTCAACTTTTTTAAGCTCAGAGCGTTTGCTAAATGAGCCATTGGCATCACGATAGCTAACAATATTTTGCGCCAACGTTTTGTTTAAGCCAGATACACGAGTCAGTAACGGCACCGAGGCCATATTTAAATCAACACCGACTGAGTTTACACAGTCTTCGACAACCGAGGTCAGCGTTTGACCTAATTGGCTTTGTGACACATCGTGTTGATATTGACCTACACCAATTGATTTAGGTTCGATTTTTACAAGCTCGGCAAGTGGATCTTGCAAACGACGTGCAATTGACACTGCACCGCGTAATGATACATCAAGGTTAGGGAATTCGTTGGCAGCAAATTCAGACGCTGAATAAACAGATGCCCCCGCTTCACTGACCATTATTTTATTTAATTTAAGTTCACTGTTGGTTTTAATCAATTCAGCAACTAACTTATCTGACTCACGTGAAGCTGTGCCATTACCAATCGCGATTAACTCAACTTTATATTGGCGACAAAGTTGCTCAAGTGTGCGAAGTGATTTTTCCCAATGATTTTGCGGCGCATGTGGGAAAATTGTTTGCGTTGTTAACAGCTTACCAGTGCTGTCTACAACAGCAATTTTACAACCCGTACGTAAACCAGGATCAAGTCCTAAGGTTGTACGTGGCCCTGCAGGTGCAGCCATTAATAAGTCTTTTAGATTTTTTGCAAATACGTCAATCGCGCCGGTTTCCGCTTTTTCGCGCATTGCACCTAAAAATTCATTTTCTAAGTGTAGACTTAATTTAATCTTCCAAGCCCACTGTACAACACTCATTAACCAGCTGCTTGCAGCGCTATTGCTCACATCTAACCGATAATAGTCAGCAATCATTTGTGCACATACCTGTGCTGGGTTTTCTGCACTCGGTTCTGGGTTGATACTTAATTGTAAAACGCCTTCATTGCGAGCGCGGAGCATGGCCAGAGCACGGTGTGAGGGAACTTTTTTAAGCGGTTCTTGGTGCTCAAAGTAATCACGGTACTTAGCGCCTTCATTTTCTTGACCAGCGATTACTGTACTTTCAATTTGACCGTGTTGTGCAATATGACTACGGAATTTAGCAAGCAGTTTGGCGTCTTCAGAAAAGCGTTCCATCAAAATAAATTTAGCACCGTCAAGCACCGCTTTTGTATCAGCAAAGCCTGCGTCAGCATTAATATAGTCAGCAGCGTGTTGCTCTGGTTCGAGGTTAGGGTCATTAAATAGCGCATCGGCAAGTGGTTCAATACCCGCTTCAATGGCAATTTGTCCTTTCGTGCGGCGCTTAGGTTTGAATGGCAGGTATAAATCTTCAAGCTCTGTTTTACTGTCAGCGTTATTAATATCACTACTTAACTCGGCGGTTAGCTTACCTTGCTCTTCAATTGTGGCAAGAATAAAGCTGCGGCGCTCTTCAAGCTCGCGTAAGTACGAAAGACGCTGTTCAAGTAGTCGTAATTGCGTGTCGTCTAGGCCACCTGTAACTTCTTTCCGGTAACGTGCGATAAAAGGGACTGTGGCACCTTCATCAAGTAATTTGATTGCAGCAACAACTTGTGGTTGCTGGGCATTTAGCTCGGTCGCTAAGCGTGCAGAGATATTGCTCATGCATAAACCTTTTTAAAAATAGAAAATCAGTAAACTGAAGATTAATTGCCTGAATAATATCACAATAAGAAGGCCTTAAAAGCACTGCTTTTAAGGCCCTCGAAAATTGTTCTACACAACGCAATATTTATGGCTTAGTGAGGGTGATCGATATGCTGCATCACCTCACTGAAGCTGTTTGCAATAGGGTTAATGTTGACAGGAATATGTAGCTTTTTCGCAATTTCACGTGCAGAAATTAACCCACAAATTTCATGTTCAGCACTTGTTACTAAAAGAAACATCATACCTTGGTGTTCCATAGTTTGTAGTGCATCTCCAATACATGCATAACTGATGCTTTGTAAGCTAACACCAGCAAGATTATTCAATGGAGTCATTACATCATGCAAAGTCACTTCGTCGCGGTGTAAGTTTAAACGTTGTGCAAGAATCATTATTTTAGAGCTTTGTAGATCAGCACTCGATGTGATCCCAACCAACTTGTCTGCGTCATCAACGACTAAGATGAAGTCAGAGCAGCGGTTACTTGTTTGTTTTAGCGCATCAACAATGGTGGTGCTTGCGTGAGCACGTAGTGGATCTTTTTGAGTAAAGCTATTTAGTACTTTTAATGCTGGAGATGTTAGATCAAGTGTTGGTTCTACTTCATTAACAGCGTTAGATAATGCACCATTTGATACGTCTTGAAGGCGTAATTCTTTGAAATTATTCATATTTGTCACCATAAATTTTAATTAAGCATCGATTTTTAAAAACGTAGTTAAATTAAAATACAGGTGGCCCTCGCTGGTGCGCACTGTATACAGAGGCCTTAGTCTGAGTAAAAACACGTACACCTAGACGCACATCAGGCAGTGGTTGGGCTGCGCAAAAGTTGAGTGCTGGAGTATGTTTATCTAAATCAGTATCAAGGTTAGCAAGGTCTGCATTATCACACGCAATGAAATGTGAGGTGGGTGTAACACTATCAGAATGGTTTTCTATGTCGCTGGCGTAAGAAATCAAACTCACACTGATTAAAAGTGCGAATACAATGGCATTACTTAATATGCGATGTATTGCGTTTGACATAGTTACTACCTTCTAAACATCAAGCTTAAAACGTCATAAGCTTATTTAGTTATAGATCACATTTTTAGACTAAACAATCACAAATTAACCTTTTCTGAATTTATTTTATTAATTATGGCGCGTCTGGGTAGCTTATCTCATTGACATACCATTCTTTTTGGCCTTCAGGGGTAGTGACTGAAAAATCGTCATCGACTTGCTTGCCAAGGAGCGCGCGAGCCATCGGCGCATCGATAGAAATATAATCTTTGCGTTCATAAATTTCGTCAGGGCCAACAATGCGGAAGCGTTTAGTTTCCCCTTTTTCGTTTTCTATCTCAACCCAAGCACCAAAAAACACCTTCCCCGCCTGTTGTGGGTTGTAATCAACGATTTTTAAGTCAGGCATGCGTTTACGTAAGTAGCGCACGCGACGGTCTATTTGTCGTAATACACGCTTATTGAATTGATAGTCGGCATTTTCAGAGCGGTCACCAAGGCTTGCTGCCCATGTCACAATCTTGGTGATTTCAGGGCGTTTCTCATGCCATAGGTAATCATGCTCTTGTTGTAATTGCTGATACCCTTCACGTGTGATTAAGTTGGTTTTTGCCATATCTATTAAGCCTTTAAAGAAAACCTATGCAAGGTATAAAAGTCTTTTACCTTTGTCGAGATCGTTTTGAAATGTTCAGTAACAATCTAAGCGTTCAATTCGTTTTTTATTCTTAAGTTTTTCATTTATATTAACAAGTAACATATTACAAAAAGAATGAAAGTTATGGGACACGAAACGACAAAGGTATTGGTAGTTGATGACGATATGCGTTTGCGTAGTTTGCTTGAACGTTACTTGGTAGAACAAGGGTTTATTGTTCGTACAGCGGCAAACTCTGAACAGATGGATCGCTTAATCGAGCGTGAAAATTTTCATCTAATGGTGCTTGATCTTATGCTACCTGGAGAAGACGGTTTGTCGATTTGTCGTCGCTTACGTCAAAAAGAAAATGATATACCGATTGTTATGTTAACGGCAAAAGGTGATGAGGTAGACCGTATTATCGGTTTAGAACTTGGCGCTGATGATTATATTCCAAAACCATTTAACCCCCGTGAACTGTTAGCACGTATTAAAGCCATTTTACGTCGTCGAGCAAAGGAAGTACCTGGTGCGCCAGCAGCAGAAGAAAACGAAATATCATTTGGCGAATTTACGCTTAACCTTGCTACTCGAGAAATGTCGCATGGCGATAAAACGATGTCGTTGACCAGTGGTGAGTTTGCGGTATTAAAAGCATTAGTGACTCATCCACGTGAGCCACTTAGTCGCGATAAACTGATGAATCTAGCCCGTGGCCGTGATTACAGCGCACTTGAACGTAGTATCGATGTGCAGGTGTCGCGCTTGCGACGTATGATTGAAGTGGATGCCGCTAATCCTCGTTATATCCAAACAGTATGGGGCTTAGGCTACGTATTTGTGCCAGATGGTGAAAAGTAACAGTTATGGGGATGTTTCCACGTAGTGCTTTTGGACAAACCGTATTTTTGGTTGCTGCACTGCTTTTAATCAATCAAATAGTGTCCTATATAACGGTTAGTTTTTATGTGGTTAAACCCACCATAGAGCAAGTTAATCTGATCCTCTCTAAACAAGTTAAAACGGTGTTTATTGAGTGGGAAGAAGGCGTTGAAGTAAGTAAAGAAGCGTCCGAAAAATTTTTTGAAATCACTGGCATTGAAGTCATGACGCAGCGCCAGGCTATGCGTGAAGGTCTGGCGGAAACACGAGAATATTCAATGCTTTCACGTAGCATGTCGGAGCAACTTAACGGTTCTGCGCGAGTGCGTATAAGCCAAACAGATCCACTTGTATACTGGGTTGAAGCACCACAAGCCCCAGGTTATTGGGTGCGAGTGCCATTGACTGGGTTACAAGAGAATAACCTTGAATTCCTCACTTTTTATTTATCTAGTATCGGCTTTTTAAGCGTATTAGGTGGTTGGTTGTTTGCGCGCCATCTAAACCGACCATTAAAAGCGCTACAGCAGGCGGCAGTTAAAGTAGGTGTTGGGGACTTCTCAACAAAACTTGAAGAGCAAGGCTCAACTGAAGTGATAGAAGTAACCCGTGCGTTTAATCAAATGTCGCGTGGTATTGCGGCATTAGAAAACGATCGTCGTTTACTTATGGCAGGGGTTTCCCATGACTTACGTACACCACTTACACGTATTCGTTTAGCAACAGAAATGATGTCTGACGACGAAGATTATCTGCGTGAAGGAATTATTCATGATATTGAGGATATGAATGCGATTATCGATCAATTTATTGAATACTTGCGTCATCACAAGCGCGAAGAGCTTGCTCTTGAAGATCTTAATGCCATCGTCAATGAAGTCGTTGAGGCCGAGCAAAAGCATCATCGGCAAATTAGTTTTAAAGAAAACCCCAGCATTAGTAACGTACCTGTCAGTACGGTAGCTATAAAGCGTGTTGTGACCAATATGATTGAAAATGCCATTCGTTACTCTGACGGTGATATTGAAGTGGAAACGCGCATGAGCAGTAATAAAAAGTTTGCCATGGTGGTTGTAAATGACCAAGGGCCAGGTATTCCTGAAAGTGAACTTGAAACTGTCTTTGAGCCGTTCAAACAAGGTGATGCCGCTCGCGGTAGTGAAGGGAGCGGTTTAGGTCTAGCGATTATCAAGCGTATTGTTGATATGCACGGCGGGCGAGTGCAACTACTTAATCGCCCAGAAGGTGGCCTTAGCGCACAGATCTATTTGCCACTGTAGATAGTAACTTAGAGAAAAACGCGGCATCTATATGCCGCGTTTTTTTAGGTTTTTTTAAACTCGTCGCCTTACAGTGCTTTAAATCGAATCGCTGTGCCACCGCTGGTGGCAAGCTTTATCGTTAGCTTATCATCAGCAGTCACTATGCGTTTTTCTACTGTTAAGTTATAAGGGTTATTTATCCACTGTGCTTTATCACCGTCACGGTAGATTTGTGCTTCAAACTTTTTACCTTTATCTAAGAAGTCTAACTTCACTTCTAAAGTGCGGGCGTTTTCATCTGTTACAGCACCTAAATACCAGTCGTTACCTGAGTATTGATCACGCTTGCGCTCTTTACGTGCAAACACAACGTAATCGCCCACTTCACCTTGTAGAGCAATACTTTGTTGCCAATCGGTTGGTACATCTTGAATAAATTGGAATGCATCTGGTTTCGCTAAGTAGTTACGTGGCAAATCTGCGGCCATTTGAATTGGGCTATACATCACAACATACAAGGCTAATTGTTTTGCGAGCGTCGTTTGTGGACGGTTGGTATCGGCACCTAAACCGTTAAAGCCCATGTCAAAAATACCTGGTGTAAAGTCCATTGGGCCTGCCAGCATGCGAGTGAAAGCAAGCATAGGAATGTGTTCTGGTGGGTTTGGAGGGGTTCCCCATGCATTAAACTCTTGTCCGCGCGCCCCTTCGCGGGTTATCCAGTTCGGGTATGTACGACGCAGACCGGTATCTTTGATTGGTTCGTGAGTATTAATGCTAATTTTATGTTTTGCAGCCAGTTTTACGTTATATAAGTATTCGTTTACCATGAACTGACCATCGTGCCATTCTTTACGCACAATACCGTTTTCATCAATACGTTTGATATTGCCGCCGTCAGCGACGTAACCTGTTTTTACTTGACTCACATTTGATTTTTCGTACAGTGCAAACGCATCTTCCATTTGATTGCGGTAGTTAGTTACGTTACCTGATGTTTCGTGGTGACCGATTAATTGCACGCCTTTTTCTTTGCCGTAGTGGGTTAACTGTTCAATATCGAAGTCATCATAAGGCTGTGTGAAGCTAAATACATCACCGTTATAAAACCAGTCACCATCCCAGCCAGTATTCCAGCCTTCGACGAGTACGCCATCGAAGCCATACTTAGCCGCAAAGTCCATATAGTATTTAGTGTTTGCGGTTGTAGCACCATGAATTTTACCGCTACCCCACGTATTTTCATTGATATGCATACCCCACCAAATACCGACGTATTTGCCGGGTTTAACCCACGATACATCACCGAGTTTATTTGGTTCGTTTAGATTTAAGATAATATCGGAGTTAATTAAATCAACAGCTTCATCACCAATTTGAATGGTACGCCAAGGAGTATTGAATGCGCCGTGCTTTTTAACTGCTACGCCATCAGACCAAGGTGTTAAATCGGCTTGAAAAGTACCGTCACGGCGTTGATTTAGAACCATGCCCGCATAGTCAACAAGGGCAGCTTCGTGAATACTAATATGGATGCCATCTTTGTTTTTTAAGGTAAATGGTGTGTGTACCAGCGCCGCTTGATGTAATGGCGTGGTGTTATAAACATATTCATAGCGGTTCCAACCGCGTGCAGGTATCCACCAAGCCGTTGCGTGTGATGAGTCTGTAATTGCAAACTCCGTAAGCTCTTTGGTGATTTCTATATCTTCAAAGCCTGCTTGCTTTGGTAATTCGTATCGAAAGCCAATACCATCATTAAAAGCACGGAAACGTACTGTAAAAGTGCCACCTTGCGGCTGAGGTTTTTTAAACGTAACAGCCACTTCATTGTGGTTATCAACAACAATTTGGCGTTCACCCCAAGGTTGCTCCCAGCTGCTTTTTACAGAATCGGTAGTTTGACTACTAATTTTGTAACCTTCGCTCATTGCTGGCTGTTGTTTAAAAACAAGACCTAACGCAGAGTTAGCAATGATTTGTTTACCTGCAAAGCTGATTTCGTAGCTAGGTGTGTGTTGTTCATCTGAGATAGTTACTTTGATCTGCCCATCAGGTGAACTGACGGTTGTGGTTTGTGCTAGGCAAGTACCTGAAAAGGCTGCTAACATTAAGGCAGTTAATCGCATTGTTGTTCCTTGGCGGCTTATGGTTGTGGATTGTTGTCACAATAAGCATAAATTGACTTGCGTGTTAATACGAGGTATCTGCATACGTATTCAGCAAAGTACGCACTGATTTTAAAAAGCCAAGCATATGAAAAGGTTCATCAAAAATGATAAGAATAATCCTATTATTACTTACCTTTAGTCCAACACTGATGGCACAGAAAATTCAAGTTGTTGACCAAAACAGTCAGCCTGTTGCTAATGCTGTTGTTTGGTTGAAAGGCCACTCGCAAAGTCCATCAACGGAAGCTAGTTACACCATGAGCCAAGAAAATAGAGCTTTTTCTCCTCATGTATTAGTGGTGCCTAAAGGGGCGAATGTTGAATTTCCGAACTTAGATTCTATCATGCACCATGTGTATTCATTTTCTAAAGCAAAACACTTCGAATTAAAACTTTACCGAGATAAACCTGAAAAGCCGGTTCGTTTTGAGCAGACCGGGGTTGTTGAACTCGGGTGTAATATTCATGACTGGATGCTGGGTTATATTGTTGTGGTTGATAGTCCATCATTTGCGCAAACTGATGAACAAGGTTTTGTTGATTTAGATCTCCCTGAAGGGACGTTTGAGTTAGCGATATGGCATGATCGATTGTCTGACATTAGCGAACCAGAAATTACTTCGTTTAATAGCAAAAACAGTGTGTTACGTTATCAATTGAAGCAGGCGCTTTTACCAGCACTTGAATTAAGCAGTGACGAGTTCGATGACTATGAATAAGTGGCAAGTAGTACTGTGCTCTGTGCTTTTTGGTTTACCTAGCTCTGTACTTGCAGAGCATGAAGGATTAATCGCAATATCCGCACTAACAGGCGATCAATTAGCCAGCTACCAGCGTACCGGTATTGGTTTATATCGCTACGATAATGACCATGATGGTATTCGTCTTTCTCAAGCGATGCTCAGCAGTCGCTTAGAGTTAGATAGAGATTGGTCTATGCACTCCACTGTTAATGTTCATGCTGACCCTTCTACGACAATCGGTTTTAGCCAAGCTTATCTGCAATACCAGCCGTTGACAGAAAGTCGTTATAAGTTAGCTATTAAAGCCGGTGGCTTTTATCCGAAAATGTCGCTTGAGAATCCGCAAAGTGGCTGGATGTCACCTTATAACTACACCAACTCAGCCATTAATAGTTGGTTAGGAGAAGAAATACGTACTTTTGGTGTTGAAGCAAGTATAAAGCGCCCAGGTCGACAATTTCGTAGTGAGCATAGTTTTGAGGGTGTTGCAGCGGTCTTTAAAGGTAACGATCCTGCTGGAACGCTGTTGTCTTGGCGTGGTTTTGCACTTCATGATAGGCAAACAACATTTAATGAACGTATCGATTTTTCTGTGCCGGCATCTTTTTCTCATTCACAGCTTACCAAGCAGGCCGACTATGTGCAGCCCTTCGAAGAAGTCGATGGTCGGTTTGGTTACTATGTTGGCGCACATTGGGATTATCAAAAACGTTCACAATTTCGTATTTACTACTATGATAATAATGGTGATCCGAGCGCAATAAATACGCGTACTGGTCAGTATGCTTGGGATACGCGCTTTTTGAGTGCGGCCTGGTTGTACAAGTTTACCAAGCAGACGCGCATTATTATGCAGCTCCTAGATGGTAAGACTGCAATGGGTAAAAATCGAGGAGTAAACAACAGTTTTTACAGTCATTTTGTTATGTTAAGCCACAAGTTAGACCAGCATCGTCTCACAATTAGGTATGATTACTTTAAGGTTAATGATCATGATGATTGGATGTTTGATCCTAACCAAAGCCGAGGAGATGCTTTAACCGCTAGTTGGCGGTATCAATTGTCAACACAGTGGCAAGTGGGTGCTGAATATTCAGTACTGAGCAGTGACGCTCAAAATAGACCAAGTATGGGATTTAATGAGCGCAATTCACAACAACAGTTAATGCTATCTGCACATTGGCGCTTTTAACCTCATACACTTTTTTAGTTTTTCTACTAACATTCTAATAAACGTGCTAATTAGAATTTGAATTAGGATAATGTATGAATTTACAAAGCATTCGCGTCAAAAGTTCACTGCCTATCGTTTTACTCGCAATTGCTATCGTAATCTTGATAGCAGGTTACACCTACTTAATAAACATACAAAGAGTGGCAATAGACGCCCAGTCAGAGCGGTTTGTAAATGCCGTATCGGTAGTTGTAAATGCAGACAGAGACTTATATCAAGCAAAAGTGGCAGAGTTGCATCTTGTTACTCAAATGAAAGGTGATAAAGAGCAACTAACAGATCACCAAGAAAATGCCGAGCAAGTTAAAGAACGTTTTAAACAATATCTATCTTATATGTCGCCATACTCTGAGATTACGAGTCAATTCCCTAACTTTGATAGCGCATTTGATGCATGGTACACAGCATCAACAAGTTACATAAATAACCCTGCTGATGCTTCGCAAAGACAAGCTGCAGAGCAATCCTTTTCGGCACTACGTGATATTTTAGATAAAGCCGGTGAAGCAGCGGATAAAACATCACAAGCTGAAACCGAGAAGCTGATGAGCAAAGTGATCAATTTTAAAGTGATGTTAATGATCATGATCGCCGTCGTATTAGCCATTGCAGGTTGGTTTAGTTATTTTGTACCGCGCCAATTAACTAGACAAATTAACTATGTCACTGAGCGCATTAATGAAATCGCTTCTGGAGATGGTGATTTAACGGGGCGAATTAACGTAAAAACACAAGATGAATTTGCTGATCTTGCGACTGCTTTCAACCGCTTTTTGGATAATTTACAGCAGTTGATTAAAGATATTTTAGAACAAGCAAAAGAGTTAAATGCATTAGGTAACGATTTAGGCAGTTTTGCTAATCAAAACCACCAAGTAAATCAAAAGCTCAGCCAAGCATCTGAGTCAATTGTCAGCGCGGTACATGAAATGAGTGTCGCTAGCCGTGAAGTGGCAAATGTAGCGCAAAACTCATCCCATGAGGCTGATAACTCGCAACAGCTTGCTAAGCAGGGTTTGTCGGCAGTAGATAACTCAAGTAGAAAAATTACCGCGCTATCCGAAAATATGGAGCATGCAAGTCAACGTTCTACTGAATTACAGCAAAGCTCTGATAATATTGCCAAAGTACTTGAAGTTATACGTGCCATTGCTGAGCAAACAAATTTACTCGCTTTGAACGCAGCCATTGAGGCTGCGCGAGCAGGCGAACAAGGACGAGGGTTTGCTGTTGTAGCAGATGAAGTACGTACTCTTGCAACGCGAACGCAAGACAGCACAAATGACATACAAACAATGGTTGAGCAGTTTGCGGAAAGTGTTGAACAATCACTACAGGCTATCAATAGTGGTAAGCGTTATGCTGATGAAGCGGTTGAGTCATTCGCGCAAACAAATGATGTATTAAACTTGATGCAAGAATCGTCAGTGAAAGTAAACGACATGGCAATGCAGACGGCGCAAGCAACTGAAGAGCAAACCGCTGTGGCTGATGAAATAAGCCAAAACTTGTCAGACTTAAACGATCAAACTCAGCAAGGCGGAGGCTTGGCAAGCTCGACTCAAGAGGTGGCTAATCGTATGAGCCAATTAACTAATGAGCTTAATCATTTAGTTAATCGGTTTAAGGTTTAAAACTAATTGATAACAAAAAGGGCTCAATGAGCCCTTTTTTAGTTTAGTAAAACTACTTTTTCTCAAAAGCGCGTTTCATATAATTTGGTGTGGCTAATGCGCCGTGGTGAATACCTGCATTATAGTATTCTGTACTTTGCGAAAGTGTATCAGCATCATCTTCACGAAAACCATTGAAGGCTTCTGATTTACGTGCAAGGGTTACTGACCATAGGCCACTTGGGTAGATTGGTTGTGGAAA
The DNA here is from genome assembly GCF_045040605.1 of Pseudoalteromonas sp. PB2-1. Taxonomy (NCBI): domain Bacteria; kingdom Pseudomonadati; phylum Pseudomonadota; class Gammaproteobacteria; order Alteromonadales; family Pseudoalteromonadaceae; genus Pseudoalteromonas; species Pseudoalteromonas sp. PB2-1. Next base: position 3,372,174 of record NZ_CP090667.1, on the reverse strand, counting down.
AGGCAGAGTTTGTAGATCAACAAAGCCCACTTCTGTCATCGCGTCGCGCATTTCTACTAACAGTGGCATGTGCATAAGCGGTGATTCACTTTGTTGAATTAAGATACCACCAGGGCGAAGTGCCGTTAAACAGCTAGTATAAAAAGCATGGTTAAATAAACCTTCACCCGGACCAACAGGGTCTGTACCGTCTACAATCACAACATCGATTGACTCAGGAGCTGCTTCACGCATGTATTTGATACCGTCGTCAAACATCACAGTGGCACGTGGATCTTGATTTGATTCACATAATTCTGGGAAATATTTTAGTGACATTTGTGTCACGACTTCATCAATATCAATTTGCGTCACGCTTTCAACACCTGGGTGTTTTAATACTTCGCGCAATGTTCCGCAGTCGCCACCACCAATGATAACCACATTTTTAGGAGCGGGGTGTGCAAGCAATGCTGGATGGCTGATCATTTCGTGATAGAAAAAGTTTTCACGGCTACTTACCATAGTGCAGCCATCAATAATCATAAGATTACCAAAGTCAGTCGTTTCATACATTTCTACTTTTTGAAATGGTGACTGCTGTTCATCAAGCTTTTTGTTTATGCGAAGTGAAAAGGCACTACCATCACGGTCACTAATTTCAGTGAACCAGTTGTTTTGATCTAAATTAGCCATCTTGCTTATACACTTTTGGTTTATGGTAAAAAAGGGGTGCAATTCTGCCAGTGCTTGGCCAATTGCTCAATCAAATTTTAATCAGTATAGCGAATATTTTTCTCCGCCTTGTAACTGGTACTTTTTTAACCGTGATAAAGGTGGTGTCGTTTTATCGCGATAAACAATTAATAATTATTAAAAACAATAAACTATAGGCATAACAAAAATAAACCACTATCCAAATAGTAAGGCTAATTAAAATTTAATATTAATGCCAAGAGCCACATTTATATCATCAGCCTTATCAGCATCGAAATAACGTTTTCGGATTTCTACATAAGCGTGTTTTTGCGATGCAAATCGATAGTCGTTACCAATGACAAGGGCGCGTTGCTTCGCTCCTTTTATGTCATTAGCGCCACAAGCATACTCTAGACTGCCATAGATTCGATGCTGGTCAAATAAACGATAACGAGCGCCAAGTGCGTAGTGTCGAGATTCTGCTGTTTTAGATTTTTGTAAGTCTTTGAGTGAGTGTGTTGCGCCATAAATAGAAACTTGCAAATTTGAGCTTGCTTGCCATTTAGCAGAAGCGATGTGGGTATGATACTTGGCTTGTTCGTAATAGCTGGCTTGATAACCAGCTTCAAGCTCGATATTTTTGAGACCTGTGTAATGAATACCTAGTCCAACCCCGTAATCTAGCTTAGTATCTTTGACTCTCAATCGCTGACTACCAATTCTCAACTGCGGTCTATTTTCCAGCGTGCGGCTGAAGTTGTATTGACCTGAAAGGCGAAACTCATCAAAGCGAGTGTGATATTGCATAGTATGAGAAGGGCGCTTGGTGTTTAACTCGTCTTTTGTTAAATGAACCGATGCGCCCACACGGTGGCTACGGTCAAAATTGTCGTAGTTTTTTACAATCGCATTTTGTTGCCCATACTGCAGTTTCCCCCATTGGGTGCGTACACCTAAATAAGCTTGCCGAGTTTTAAAAAAGGGCGTGTCATCAGTATTAGCATTGGTTCCCAATTCATAACGACCGTAGATCTTGCTTTGGGCAACAGGGTAATTGAATTTAATTCCTGCTTTACTGGCATTATCTTTTAATTGCCACTGTTGAGAAGAACGGTTTGACCGTTCATGTGTTTTTTCTTGTTTATTGCTATAAGTCGCGGCAATTTTTAAATTAGCGTAAGGTGAAATATCAAGCTCATTTATTAAGTCTTTTAATTGTATGTCACTGCTGCTGACTTGTGCACTTGTGAGTAGTAGGGTTACAGGGAAAATAGTGTATGAGTATCGCATGTTTTGTCTCTTATTAATTCAATAAGAGACATGGTAAAAAACCTCTCCTGACAAGATGCTTAGAGGCGTTGTAAGGTGAGTGTCAGGTTATTAATTGGCTGTGGTTGCGCTATCGTGGTGAGGATCAATAAACCAAACATCAGGTGTTTTTTGGCATAAATTGATAGTGCGCTGCTGTTGTATCGCTTGGCGCTTAAATTGTAATTTAACAATGCGACACTGTGCTAAGCCAAAAATGTGGTGAATAGGTAATACATAGCCATCGCGGGTTAGGTCGTTATCATATGTTACTTTAAGCTCATACGGGCGGCTGTTTAGAAAATCACGTTTTTTGATTGTATTTTCAAAATCGGCATATTTTGCATAGCCAATGAGCTGGTTATCTCGCTCAATTAATGCCCATTCTTCATTAAGCTCTAAGGCTAGCACTTTTACTAATTCATTCTTGGCAATTTGACCCATTGGCGCTGAATCAGGCGATGGAGCCTGAAAAAGAGATATTTTATTTTTGCTAATCACCGGTATATCAAGAAACATGAGTTCAAAATTGGTTTTTATATTTTCTTGGCCAACACGTTGCAGCTGAAAGGCTTGTAAAGTGGTGTCGTCGATGCTTGCCGTCCAGCGGGTTTTGGTCACTGAGTCTTGATTAACTATTTTACTGTGTGTGGGCTTTTTAAGGCTATGAGCCAACTCATGAAACAAGTGCTGACGGCCTTGATCACTTAAAAACAGATCAAGCTCTTCGTTGATCGCCAATGCAGCTAAGGCATGCTGTTTTTTCAGTTGTGTTTCAATTGCCCCAGGATCTTTAACTAGTTCAGTGAGCTGGCATCCAGTTAGGGTAAATAAAGCAATTGATAAGATTAATTGTTTCATAAGAACTCCGAGTGTCAATCCATGATTATTTGCTTGCCAGGTAGTAGCAAAGTGATAGCTAAACCTGTTTTTGAAAGTGTACTGTCATGCAAGGAAATAGTGCCGCCATACAGTAGAACAATATCTTGAACTATATTGAGGCCTAAGCCACTGCCTTGTGTTGTTTCATCTAAGCGCTTGCCAGGAGCAAACACAGTTTGGCGTTCAGTGGTTGGAATACCTGGGCCGTCATCTTCTATGCATATTTCTATGCCACGCTCAACATGTGTTGCTTTAATAAATACACGTTGTGTGGCCCATTTACAGGCATTATCGATTAGATTCCCTAAGACCTCATCAAGATCATGATTATCGCCATTAAATTGCAGATGAGGGTGGCAAGAGAAATTTATTTTCAAGCCTTTTTGCTTATATAAAAGTTCAAGGCTAAAAATCAGCTCACTGAGTGTGTCTGCGACATTGGTTCTTGCTGCTAGCTTTTCAAATGAGCCCGCCAAACGAGCGCGTGCCAAGTGGCTATGCGTGCTTTGACTCAGTTTTTCAGCTTGTTCGAGAATGATTTTTGCGTCGCTTTGAGGTAACTGATTTGCATGATTCTTTAACACTGAAATTGGATTTTTCAAAGCATGAGCGAGATTTGATGCTTGCAAACGAGCTCGCTCTAATATTTCTTTATTGTTTTGTAGCAAATGATTAAGTTCAGTTTGTACTTCATCAAGCTCATTCGGAAGAGATAAAGTCAAGGAGTCTTGCTGCCCATCACGAATGGCGCGAATTCCTCGTTGTAATTCTTTTATCGGATGAAGCATTTTTTTTAGTTGCCAGAGTAAAAGGCTGGCAAACACCAAGCCTAAAAGTGCGAACGCGACTATTAAGCGAGTTGCGAAAGCAATCACATCACTATGAATATCATCTTTTGGGCCGCTGACAATGATGAATACCGTTTGATCGACAGCTTGAAAATGAACACGACGAATGGCTCCTCGTAAGGCTAGGCCTGTTGGTCCTTCAAATTCAATAAAAGTTAGCTGCGGGTTGTTATGCTCAGCAATTAAAGGAAACGGGGCGTCGGCATATAAAGAAGCTGATTGCTGTTTTACCTCACCTTGATGAATGACTTGCCAATACCAGCCTGAAAAAGGTTCTTGAAATCGCGCTGCTGCAGAGATGTGATCTAGCTGTAACTCCCCTGATGACGTGAACTGTGTGGCAGCCAATAACGAGTTTGATTTATTTGTTAGCGTTCGATCAAATCGTCGCTCGATGTATGAGTCGAAAAGCATGACTAGTGCCACCGATAACACACTCAGCGCAATTATCATGAAAATGATCATGCGCTGTATTAAACGACCGCGTAACGAGTAAGTTTTATTCGTCGGCATTGAGAAGATATCCTTGTCCGCGTCGGGTTTGAATATGCGTGGTGCCTAGCTTTTTACGTACACGGTTGACCAAAACTTCAATAACATTTGAGTTATGTTCAAAGTCCATTTGATATAAATGCTCTGTCAGTGTTGCTTTGGAGACAACCTGATTCTGTCTATTCATTAAGTAGGCGAGCAAACGATATTCTAATGCGCTTAGATCAAGATGAGTTCCTGCTAGTGTCGCACGTTGAGTTGCGGTATCTAACTGCAAAGAACCGGCACTTAAAACGCTGCTAGCGTGGCCATTGCTGCGCCTAACAAGGGCTTCTACGCGTGCCAGTAATTCTTCCATTTCAAATGGTTTGATTAAGTAATCATCTGCGCCAGCTCTTAATCCTGTTACCCGCTCACGCCATGTGTCACGGGCGGTTAAGATAATCACGGGCATTTTATTACCATTTCTTCGCCAATCAGATAAGACACTTAAGCCATCACGTTTTGGCAAGCCAATATCTAAAATAGCGATATCATATTCTTCCGTATCACCTATAAACCACGCTTCTTCGCCATCGTGACATTGATCGACTGCAAATCCATGTTCAGTTAATGCGTGACTAATTTGCTCGGCAGCTTGAGTATTATCTTCAACGACTAACGCGCGCATATTGCTTCCTTTTATGGTTGTTCCTTGCTGATACTCTTATCACCAATCAGTTTATCTAATTCTTGAAAAACACGATTGATGGGATCCCATTGCTTTTTACTATCATCTAAAATCAACTCAAAGGTGTCGGTTTGGTAATAACGATGACTGACATCACCACTACGATTAACAATTTTGACCTTAAAGACTTGTTGACAGTCGAGTTGCTGCACATTTGATTTCAAAAGAGTCTCCCCATTTAATAAGTCTTCAGCTTTGAACTTTTTAATAAAGCGATAAAAAACTTTCGCTGAGGGAGTGTTGCTTTGAACTGTGCACTGCTCATCTTGACCATAAGCGAACCCTGTCAGCAAAAATAAAACGATTGCTAAAGGGATAAAATGGCATTGTTTATTGTTGGATAACGACATAGCCCGCCTAAAAAAGAAGATAGCAACAAAGGAGTATACTTAGCCTTAGCTTACAACAACCTTACAGTCACCACTTAGGTTTACTAATTTATTATTTTAATAAAAAATAAATAGTTAGTTATTTGATTTGTAATGTCTTTTTTGAATATTACAGCAAGCTTACTGGTTATATAACATAGCTGTCAGGGTGATGCTTTTAAGATGCACTCATTGATTGGCAATGAGGCCAATTATAGTCACTTAATGTATAGGAATTATATTATGTCAGCATCATCTTACACTATGTCACAGCGCCTTCAGTCTGCAAAGCGTGCTTTTGTAACGCGCCGAGTAGACAGCAATGATTTGCAGGGATTAAACACAAACCAGTCACCTAAAAGTGGTGACCTTGTATTAGCAAGAGTGACAGAGATTGGTCACCATACAAAAATAGAACGAATTGATGGTCGTAAAGCAACTTTATATGAAGGTGATGAGATTATTCTCGCTTTTGGCAATCGTTATGCTCCAGATCAATTTGAAGCGACCGTACCCAATAACTTAGATGCTTGTCATATGGTTGCTGCTGGTGGTATTGCTGGTTTAGCGCTTGGTTGGCACAGTCGCATTTCAGTACCCACTGCTATTCAACCAATAGGATTAATCACCAATAAACATGATCAGGTTATAAATGTCGCTGATTATAAACTGCCCAGCCATCAATATGGGCTCGTAGCCAATAGCGTGCCAAGCGTGGTGGTGGTTGGAACTTCGATGAATGCGGGTAAAACAACCACAGCGGCCCATTTAATTCATGGTTTAAATGCTGCTGGTCACACTGTGGGGGCAATGAAAATTACAGGCACTGGAGCAGGTGGTGATCTTTGGCTAATGAAGGATTCAGGTGCCGCGCACGTACTTGACTTTACTGATGCAGGTTATCCAACAAGTTTTAATATTGGTAATGAACAAGCGAAGCAAATTTATCCTGTTCTAGCGGCAGAACTAATACGCAAGGGTTGCACTGCAATTGTGATTGAAGTGGCGGATGGTATCTATCAACAAGAAACAAATGCGATTCTAGAAAGTCCTGACTTTAAACAACATTTTCCAAATGTTTTATTTACTGCACGCGAAGCTATGGGTGCACAAAGTGGTGCCAGTTGGCTGGTGAACCAGGGATACAATGTGCAGGGAATTGGTGGACGTATCTGTGCTTCTCCATTAGCCACACGTGAGGCGGCAAATGCATTAGGGATGACGGTGTATGATTTAGCTGATTTACGCGACCCTACAACAGCTTGTTATATTTTAGGAACTGACGCTTACACATCAGGTACAGCCTAGTATGAACAGTGGATTTCCTACATTTTTGTCGGGGATTGGGCCGTTGCGGCTTATATCCCTCACTCTATTAGCATTGCTAAGTGTAGGAGCGAGTAGCTACAAGTTAATTTGGTTTTCAAATGCTTGGCAAAGCGAGGTGTTCTCGCTAACCATAGCACTTTTGGGGGGCGTTTTAGTTAATCTTGTAGCCAGATTTTGCCTCAGTGTTCTTGCCGAGCAAAATGGACAGAAACTCGTTTTAGCATATCGTAATGCGCTTTTTCAGCGGATGTTGAGTGCAGATATAGAACATGGGCCCAACCGTATTGGCGTGGCTATGAACCGCTTAATTAGTGACGCTAATGGTGTTGCTCATTTTGCAGGACGAGGCTTAGCTTACGGACAAATGGGAGGAATAGGGCTAATCGTTTTTGGTTGGCTGCTGTTTATGCAGAATCAAAAACTGGCTTTTAGTGTACTACTTGCTGTGATTATAGTGTTTGCTTTTATTGCGTCCATTACGCTGTGGGCTTTGCGGTTCGCGGGTAATATTCGTACTAGTCGTGGTCGTTTAAGTGGGCATTTGAGCGAGCGTTGCTTTGGTTATCTCAATGTTGCTCGGATGAGGAATCAAGGTAAAGAAGTGAAGCGTATTGATCGTCGAGGACGTGATTTAGCATGGCAGCTTGTGTACTGGCGAGGAGGTATTTTAATATGCCGAAGCTTAGCACCACTCACCGTTACCACTTTAATCGTACTGAACTCAAAAGATATGAACATAATGGCGTGGTCGAGTTTAGTGCGCGTACTTATTTTATCTCTATGTTTATTGAGTATCGATTATTTAATTAGAAGCTGGGCCGATTGGGTTAACTTTTATGTTGCTCGAAAGCGTTTAAAATTAGCTCATGATCGCTGCACGCTAACAACAAAGCGTGCGGAGCATCGTTTAAAGCGTTTTCAACGTTATGATTTAAAACTACGTCAGTTACGTATTTTGAGTGCAATGCCAGAGTGTAATGCTGAGATTGCTGCTGGCGAGCGTATTTTAATTTGCGGGCACGTCGGTAAGTCAATGCTATGTCGCGCTCTTGCGCAACAACGAGAACCTGTCTCTGGGTTTTTAGTGTTAGGTCGAAGACGGTTTGAAAACCTAGACTTTAGACGCTTACAGCAGTTGATAGTTGTTATTGATGAATTTTCTCAGCTTTTTAAGGGATCAATTTACAGCAATATTTTATATGGTACGGGAAAAAAGCGCAGTGCAGAGGTTGAAACATTCATTACAAAATTAGGATTTAATGAATCTTTACTAGACAGCCAAGTTGCTGAGCTTGGACGCGGTTGTCCACAAAGCTTAGTCGCCAGAATTTTATTAGCGAGAGCACTACTTATACAACCTGCGGTATTGGTAATCGATTTGCCGGTGTTTATTGCTCACCCTGAGATCAGGCAGTTACTGAAAGATGTTGCTGAGCAACACTCTTTCACGCTTTTACTCGTAAGTGAGCCAGAGCTGGCACCCATAGCCTATACAGGCGTTTTGAATGTAGATAAAGGCCAGCTCACGGCGCCCTAATATTATTCATTCTACAGCTGATAGGTTTATGACTTTCGGAATTTTATAAGGGGGACTTAGATAATAAACATCATTTAATTTGGCTTGTCTTTGGTTTAATCAGTATTTTTTGTTAGCGTGGTGGCGGGTAGCGTATTAAAATATGCGTTTATATTAAAGAAACTACAGAAGACAATGCCATGACTTGGGGTTTAGATAAAGCACGCAACACGTATAATGTCGCTCATTGGAGTGACGGCTATTTTGACATTAATGCGCAAGGAGAGCTGGTTGCTTACCCTGATGGCGATCAAGCTAAGGCGGCAATTTCCCTATCTGAACTGACTGAACAATTTAAAAAGCAAGGTCTAACATTACCTGTTCTAGTGCGTTTTACCGATATTCTGCAAAATCGTGTTGGCACTTTAACGAGTGCATTTACCAAAGCACGTAATGCACGAGATTATCAAGGTAGTTATACTTGTGTATACCCAATTAAAGTAAACCAACAGCGCTCTGTGGTAACTAAACTTCTGGCTCATCCAAGCGGCTTGGTTGGTTTAGAAGCAGGTTCTAAACCTGAATTAATGGCGATTTTGGGTGTTGCGCAAAACCCCATTACCATTGTTTGTAATGGTTACAAAGACAGTGAGTTTTTGCGCCTAGCCTGCATAGGTCAAGCGCTTGGTCATAAAGTTCACATTGTTGTTGAGAAGCTTTCTGAGTTAACAACGCTATTAACTGAAATTGATGATTTAGGTATTGAACCCTCAATTGGTATTCGTATCCGCTTAAACTCCGTGGGTAAAGGAAAGTGGCAAAACACAGGTGGTGAAAAAGGTAAGTTCGGCTTAACGGCGGGACAGGTGCTTTCGGCTGTTGAGTTATTAAAGTCACATAATAAATTACACCTGATGCAGCTAGTGCACTTTCATATCGGTTCACAAATTGCCAATATCCGTGACATTCATAGAGCGTTACGCGAATGTGCCCGCCACTTTGCTGAGCTAACACAACTCGGTGTGCCTCTTAATACCGTTGATGTTGGTGGAGGACTCGGTGTTGACTATGAAGGCTCTGGTTCACGTAGCGCATGTTCAATGAATTATAGTGTTGAAGAGTATGCACGTAATGTTGTGAATGCGTTTGCTGAAGTATGCCAGCAGCATGACTTAAAACATCCAGCTATTATAACAGAGTCGGGTCGTGCGTTAACTGCGCACCACGCGGTATTGATTACTGACGTGATTGACGTTGAGCGTGCGCCTAATCATGCTAACCCTGCGCCTCCAGAAACAAATAGTGTGTTAGTGCTTGAAGATATGTGGCAATGCTTACAGCGTTTAACACCCCGTATGGCCTTAGAAATCTATCATGATGCTATGCATTTATTTAGTGAAGCTCACGACCAATATGTGCACGGCTTACTGAGCATGCTTGAATGGGCTAAGCTAGAGCAGCTTTATTTTACTATTTTACACCGTGTTCGTGCTTCGCTTAGCGAAAATGCACGTGCGCATCGTGAGGTGCTCGATGATCTCAATGAAAAGTTGGCTGATAAACTGTTTGTTAACTTTTCATTGTTTCAATCATTGCCAGACGTGTGGGGGATTCAACAGTTATTCCCCGTCATGCCTGTTGAAAATTTACATCAGCCACTAACACAACGTGCCATTATTCAAGATATTACCTGTGATTCTGATGGGCAAATCCGTAATTATGTTGAAGGCACGGGAATTGAGAGCAGCCTACCTATCCCTGAATATAAACCTGGGCAGCAGTATCATATTGCGATGTTCTTAGTGGGGGCATATCAAGAAATTTTAGGTGATTTACACAACTTGTTTGGTGATACTGACTCAGTTCATGTGGAACTTACTGACAGCGGCTACCAGCTAACGAATGCAATAAAAGGTGATAGTGTTAAGGACGTATTAAAGTTTGTTGATTATGATAGCGAAATTCTTGCTGAAAACTTCGCAAAAAGGGTCAGTGAACTGGCAATTGATGAGCAATATAAGGCACAATATTTGTCCGAGCTAAATGCCGGCCTTGCAGGCTACACGTATTTTGAAGATTAAGCGTTAAAGGAATAAGTTGTAATGTCCGTTATTCGTTGTGTGTTAAGTATTTTCTTTTATACCATCAATACACTTTTTTGGTTTGTGCCGATTTTTATTTGTGGTCTGATTAAGTTGATTCCAATCAAGCCATTGCAAAAACTAATGAGCTGGCTTGCCAAGCAGTGTGCGACAGTTTGGGTTTCTGGTAACAGTGTTAATCAAAATATATTTGCCCCTTACAAGCTTAACGTTACAGGGCTTGAGCAATTACAAGCAAAAGACTGGTATTTAGTGATTGCAAACCATCAAAGCTGGGTTGATATTTTGGTGATGCAACGCATTTTTAATCGACGTATTCCATTTTTAAATTTTTTCTTAAAAAAAGAATTAATTTATGTGCCTTTTTTAGGACTGTCTTGGTGGGCACTCGATTTTCCATTTATGACCCGTACCAGTAAAAGTCAATTGAAGAAAAACCCCAAGTTACGTGGTAAAGACCTAGAAACAACACGTAAAGCCTGTGAAAAGTTTAAAGAGATGCCAGTAAGCGTGGTTAATTTTGTTGAAGGAACACGGTTTACGGCAGAAAAACATCAACGTCAAAATAGCCCGTTTGAGTATTTACTAAAGCCTAAAGCAGGTGGTGTAGCGTTTGTTATGCAAGCGATGGGGGAGCAAATCTCAAAAGTGGTCAATGTCACCATACATTACCCCGGTGGGATCCCGAGCTTTGTTGATTTTGCGAGCGGTCGCGTAAAATGCATTGATGTCCGTGTTGAAGTGATGGATGTAAGCCCTAACTTAATTGGTGATTACACTAACGATGCAGACTTTAGGGTGAACTTTCAGGCTGAATTGAACCAAATCTGGTTGCAGAAAAATCAGCAATTAGCGCAATTTGAATCGCAAGTAAAATCATAGTTACTTGCGCCATTGAGAGCACACATATGTTAAAAAAATTTTTACCTAATTGGCTAACAGGGCTACTTGTCAGTATTGTGCTGTTTGCCAATGTCATTTTATGGGGCACGCTTGTGCTGCTATTAGGTGTGCTCAAATTGGTTTTACCGTTTAAGGCGGTTAGCCATACTTTGCATTTAGCTTACAAAGGCTGGTGTAATGGTAACCGTCTTGCATTATGGCTTGGGTGCCCCAGTATAGAAGTTAATATTCAAGGCTCATTAAATCGTAAAGGTTGGTACTTACTTATCTCAAACCATATGAGCTGGCTTGATATTGTTGTATTGAGTGCGATTGATGCACTGCCAGCACCTAAATTTTTTCTAAAAGATGAATTAAAGTACGTGCCTTTCATCGGCACGGGGGCATGGGCTATGGGCATGCCATTTATGAAGCGTGTAAGTAAGTCGCAGCTGGCTAAAAACCCTAAACTCAAAGGTCTTGACGTTGAGAGAACCAAGCGCAGCTGTCGAGATTTTAGAAATCACCCAACAACCATTATTAACTTTGTCGAAGGCACGCGTTTTACCACTCAAAAGCACCATAGACAAAATAGTCCCTTTACCCATTTACTCAAACCAAAAGCTGGCGGGATTGCTTTTGCCCTCGAAGTATTGGGAGAGCAATTTGATGCACTTTTGAATACATCGATTATTTATCAAGGAGAGGGAGAGCATATCTGCCGCAATTTAATTTGTGGTCGTCTTGATGCGATAAAAGTGGATATGCAAGTGCAAGCAATTGCTGCACAGATGATTGGGGACTATCAGCATGACCGTGACTTTAGAACCTCTTTTCAGCAGCATATTAACGATTTATGGTTGCAAAAAGATGCTCAGCTAATAAGTTATCATCAAACGCAACAAGACAACTATATGGCAACGATGAATGAGGAAGTTGAAACACCATGAAGCAAACTAACCTGCAAAAATTAGTCATGCCTTGGTTTGAAAATATGCCTGATGCACAGCTGCTTAGCGCACTTACGGCAACGGCTATTGGCATTTGTGCATTACTGTTTGTGTATGTTTTTACACGCAAACTTATGCTTCCTGGTATTCAAAAAGCAGTGACGCGTTTATCGCCTGAGCGTATTGGCGCCCTAGCTCCTTTGTTGACTAAGCTTAATGGCCGTTTTGCCGGTACGTTATGTTGTGTATTATTTTTAGCTACGTTTGACAATGTATACCCTGTTACTGATGTTGCAGCCCTTATACTTAAAACGATAGGGCAAGTAGTGCTAATCATCTATGGCGGCTTCATCATAAGCAGTATTGTTAGTGTTGCAGGTGGTATTTACAACCAGCTTGATTTCGCAAGAGAAGTGCCGATTCAAGGTCTTATTCAAGTGGTAAAACTTATCACGTTTATGATCTGTGCAATCTTAATTGTCAGTATTTTACTTGAAAAGTCACCGACCTATATTTTGTCTGGCTTTGGTGCGATAGCTGCGGTGACCTTGTTAGTATTTAAAGATACGATTTTAGGTTTTGTTGCCAGTATTCAAATTGCAGCTAATCGGTTAGTTACTTATGGTGATTGGATTCAAGTTGACAGTTATGGTGCGGATGGAGAAGTCATTGATCTAGGCTTAAATACGGTGAAAGTTCGTAACTGGGATAACACAATTACAACGATCCCGACTTACATGCTTGTTGCTGGCTCATTCAAAAACTGGCGAGGAATGCAGGAGTCTGGTGGGCGTCGCATCAAACGTTCTTTGAACATTGATATGAATAGTATTCGCTTAGTTGATGAAGCATTTCGCGAGCAAATCGACAGTGCGATTCCATTGCATGATTATATTCGTGTTTCTAGTTTACCTGAGCCTGTTACAAATCTTGGTTTGTTTCGTCGTTATGCTGAAGGCTATTTAAAACAGCATGAAAAGATAAACCGTGATCTCACGTTGATGGTGCGTGAGTTACAACCGCTCAACCATGGATTACCGATTGAATTTTATTGCTTTAGTGAAGATAAACGTTGGATTTCTTATGAGCATCTACAAGCTGAAATTATGGACCATTTGCTAGCAGTGATTCCGATTTTTGGACTGCGCCCATATCAAAGTGTCACGGGACAATTTAGCGCTAATGATCAGAGTGGTATTAAACCGAGCATTAAGGTAAATAGCTCGGCGAGTTAATAATAGTACTAGCTGATATATTGCTGCCCCAACGCCAGCATAATAAAACCTACTAATAGCCACCAAATAGGTGGCTTTGCAAGTCTAAGCCAAGCAAACGCAACTACCACAACGATGATATGCCACACAGTGTGTATTGCTGATTGCCAAATCGGCGAGTAAAGTGCCGCTGCTAAAAAGCCGACTACCGCGGCATTTAATGCAGCAATACTTCCTGCGAAACGGGGCTTATCAGCAAGCTGCAACCAGCTTTTCAAAAATGCGAACATTAATAAAAAACCAGGTAAGAAAATTAAAAGTGTTGCAAGGATTGCACCTGCCAATGAGCTGTTGGGTGTAACTTGTGCGCCGAGGTATGTGGCAATCGTAAACATAGGCCCAGGGATGGCCTGTGCACTAGCATAAGCCGACAAGAATTGCCCAGTCTCAAGAGTTGGTACACCTGCTTGCAAAATGGGTAGCACTACATGGCCACCGCCAAATACCATCGCACCAGTTTGGTAAAATGGTGCAAACATTTCAAACCATTCACCTAAAGGTAAAAAGCTAAGTAATAGTAAGGTGCCGAATAGCCCAAGGGGGAGCCACGCGATAGTCACTTTTTTACTATTATTGGTGAGGGGGAGTTTAATGTGCGGGTAAAACCAGCCAATTGCAGCTGCCACAATAAGCACAAAAACTTGGCTTGATAACTGAGCAAAGAATATTAGCGCAAGTGTACTCATCACCGCGATAAGCTTGTGTAAGTGGGTTTTGCAAAAGCTCACTGCCATACTGTAGGTTGCATCGGCGACAATCACTACAGCAAATAGTTTAAGACCCGCAATGACGGCAAAGTAAAGGTTGCCAAATTGATGGGCGCTCAACGCGAGGAAAAACATAATTAAAAATGAAGGCAGGGTAAAGCCAATAAATGCGCTAAGGCCACCCAGCAATCCTGCTTTTTCGACCCCAATAGCAAAGCTGACTTGGCTGGACCCCGGTCCTGGTAGAGCTTGGCTTAGACTAATTAGTTGCGCGTATCGTTCGTTGCTTAGCCAGTTCAGATTATCAACAAAATGCCTTTTGAAATAACCAAGGTGAGCTGCAGGGCCACCAAAACTCATACAGCCTAGTAGTAAAAATTGTTTAAATATAATGAGTAACATTGCTTTTGCCATACAGGTAATCCACTCTATTATGACAACATTGTATGACATTTTTGTGGTTTTTATGACATTAACGTGTCTTTCATTATCAAAAATGAGTGAACTTGGTGTGAGTAGCCCTTTGAGACAATATTTTACTTACCTGCTATTACTACTTGGTACAGGGGCTGTTTTTGCTTCGCCGTTACCTAAAGTAACGGTCGGGTTAGATCACGCGCCCCCTTATAGCATAGCGACTAAAGATGGAAAATTTAGTGGTGTAGTGGTTGATATAATGCGCGACATGCAAAAAAGTTTACCATTTAGAGTTGATTTTGTTGCTTGTCCATTTCCTCGCTGTGTGAAAATGCTTCAACAAAATGAAATCGATGTTAAAGGTGGATTAATCCGTACTGCTAAGCGTGAAAAAACAATGCACTTTTTAACACCTCCTTATATGGTGCTGACGTCTTCATTTGTGTTTTATGCCCGTGCTAGCAGCTTATTCACTGTCAATAAATATCAAGATTTACGTGGTAAACGCATAGCTGTAACGCGTGGTGCTGTTCACTTTCCTCGCTTTGACCAAGACAAACGATTGCTAAAAGTGGAAGCGCTTAGTGAAAATAATGCCTTCGAGATGTTACTTAAGGGACGTGTCGAATTAGTCATCGGTGTCGAAGATACAGCCGATAATGCGTCAGTGTTTTTACATCGACCCACAAAACAAATTATTAAAATGCCTTATCGTTTTGATGATGTAATCTACGGGCATCTTGCTCTCAGCAAACAGTTTGCTAACACTGAATTAGCACGGCAGTTTCAAGAGCACCTGAATGCAATTGTTGAAAATGGCCGGCTGAGTGAGTTAGTTAAGGTTTATAACCTGCCGCCTGTCACAAAAGTAAATGTGAACAATTAACCTATTCTTCATGGTTTGTTCATCGTTATTTGTTCATAATTGTTAATAATTCAATATTAGTAATTGCCATGGAGAGACACATGACTTTTAGCAAATCGGTTCTAGCAGTAGGTGTATGCGCTGTTTTATTAACAGGTTGTGAAACAACAAATACAGGTAAAGGCGCAGCTATTGGTGCAGCAACGGGAGCTGTTTTAGGTAAAGCAACAGGCGATCATGATGATAAACGTATTTTCATTGGTGCAGCAATTGGTGCTTTAGCAGGTGCGGCTGTAGGTGATTACATGGACAAGCAAGAAGAGGCTTTCCGTGATGAGCTGGCAGGCTCTGGCGTTGAGGTTGTTCGTGAAGGCGATAATATCCGTCTAGTCATGCCATCGAATATTACATTTGCAACTGACCAATCTTATATCACATCGGGCTTTCATAATACGCTGAACGCTATTGCTCAAGTGATGAACAAGTACGAAAAAACTTACTTAAGTGTTGAAGGTCATACTGATAGCACCGGCCGTGATAGCTATAACATGACGCTTTCTCAACAACGTGCACAAAGTGTTAAAGATTACCTAGTGAATCAGCAGATATTATCTGCCCGTATAAGTACACGAGGTTATGGTGAAACACGTCCAGTAGCAAGTAATGATACTGCAAACGGTCGTGCTCTGAATCGTCGTGTAGAGATTCAAATTGTACCAAACACACAAGGTTAGGCTTAAAGCCTGAGCTTGTGGTCAGGTTTGATTTGCCCTTTCAAACCTGACAATCCCTCTTTGTTAATCACGATTAAATTGTAGTTCGCACAACTGCTTATACAAAGGATTAGCAGCTAGTAATTGCGGATGTGTTCCTGTCGCAATCACTTCCCCCTTATCCATTACCACTATTACATCAGCATGTTTAACTGTTGCTAAACGATGTGCAATGATCAGTGTTGTTCTATCTTGCATTAAATGTTCTAGTGCGGCTTGTACATGAAACTCACTTTGCGCATCAAGAGCGCTGGTGGCTTCATCAAGTAAAAGAATGGCAGGATCTTTTAATATTGCTCGTGCTAGCACAATGCGTTGTTTTTGCCCGCCAGAAAGCCTGACTCCTTGTTCACCTAAAAAGCTTTGATAACCATCCGGTAATTGAGTAATAAACTCATCAGCATGGGCATATTTTGCCGCCGTATAAACTTGCTCATCGGTTGCATCAGGGTTGCCATAGCGAATGTTATGCATCACGTCTGAACTAAATAAAATAGGGTTTTGTGCCACCATACCCATTTGCTGACGCAAGCAATTTAGTGAAAGCGCTTTAATATTAACCCCTGCTAGTGAAATACTCCCTGAACTTGGATCGTAAAAGCGCTGTAGTAATTCAAACAGTGTGGTTTTACCCGCCCCTGATGGGCCGACAATCGCCACTGTTTGCCCTTGTTTTACGGTTAAATTAAGCGTATTTAATGCGGCGCTATCTGGTCTTGAAGGGTAATGGAAAGACACATTTTCAAATTGAATTACAGGGTGATTTACTTTATTCGCATTAAATTGTGCATCACTGTTTTTGGCTGGGCTTTGGATCATACTTTCAACGGCAAGTAGCTCCAGCAAGCGGGCGGCAGCACCTGCAGCTCTTTGTAATTCACCGTAAACTTCAGCAACCGTTGCTACAGACATCGCCACCATGATGGCATAAAACACGAAAGCACCAAGCTCACCGCCTGTCATCGTGCCCGCAAGTACATCACTGCCACCAATCCAAAGCATAATACTAATAGCTGTAAAGGTGAGGAATATCACCGCTGCAATTAAAAATGAGCGTTGCTTGATACGGCTTTTAGCCACCTGAAAGGCTTTATTGGTCTCGTTAGCAAAGGCCGCTTTTTCACGTTCTTCATGGCTGTAGCTTTGTACAACTTTAATATTCTGGATTATTTCGCCTGCGTAAGTACTGATATCGGCAATGGCATCTTGGCTAGAGCTTGCGAGCTTTCTCACTTTTCGGCCAAAAATCATCATTGGAAGTAGTACCACAGGTACGCAAGCAACAACCACAAGGGTTAGCTTTAAGTTGGTGATAAGCAGCATAGCCAAACCACCAATCAGCATTAAGCTACTGCGTAGTGCCATTGAAAAAGAGGAGCCGATGATAGATTGTAATAAGGTTGTGTCGGTCGTTAACCGTGACATTAGCTCACCGCTACGATTTTCTTCAAAGTAGCTTGGGTGCAAAGTGACGATACGGTCGAACACCGCTTTACGAATATCATTACTGACTCGCTCGCCAATCCACGACATTAAATAAAAGCGGCAGAATGTGCCAACAGCTAATAAGCTAATCAAACCAATGAGTACCATTACAGCTTGTTGGAGCTGGGCTTGTGAGCCAGCAATAAAGCCATGATCAATGACAAATTTAACGCCTTGACCAAGCGATAGGTTGACACCTGCGGTGAGTAACAAAGCTGCAAGGGCGGCTAATACCACCCACTTATAAGGCTTTATAAACGCTAAAATGGGTAATAAGCTTCGAAAAGCGGCCTGCTCTTTGGTTTTTGCCATGCTAGATTCTTTTAAGTGAATAGGGTATAGATATGGTTATCTTTGTTTTAAAAATCAACAGTAAAGTAAGGGATTAGTATGGAATCAATAACTGTTAGTGGTGAATTCACCGTTAAATTAAACCCAATCGGTGGTTATGCGACAGGTCAAGATGGTGTGAATCTTGGACGTATGTCAATAGATAAAGAATTCTCTGGTGCACTTGAGGCATTGAGTCAAGGTGAGATGTTAAGTGCCATGACAGCAACTCAAGGCAGTGCAGGTTATGTTGCTATTGAACAAGTTGTAGGAAAGCTCAATGGCAAGCAGGGCAGTTTTGTTTTGCAACATTTTGGCACGATGGATAAAGGGGCGGATCGTTTGATTTTAGAAGTCGTGCCTGACTCGGGGGCCGGTGAACTTGAAGGTGTAACAGGGAAAATGCACATTCGAGTCGAAGAGGGGATTCATTATTACGATTTTGAGTACCAGCTGTAATGACATTACCTTTATGGCTTAGCCTAGTCGCCGTTTGCATTATGGGCGCAATGTCACCGGGGCCGAGTTTAGCTGTGGTATTAAAGCACAGTCTGCATGGTGGCATGAAAAACGGTATGTTAGCAGCACTTAGCCATGGTATCGGGGTCGGGTTTTATGCCTGTGCTTCGTTGTTAGGGTTAGGGGCATTGATGATTCAACTGCCAACACTTTATCAAGTACTTGTTTATGGCGGTGCAGCATATCTTGCCTATTTAGGGATTCGTATTTTATTAGCTAGGCCCAGCTCGCAAACACTGCATGTTGAGAAAGCGAAGCCAAGCCCTCGTGCAGCTTTGCAAGATGGCTTTGCCATTGCCTTTTTGAACCCAAAGCTTGCGGTATTCTTTTTAGCGCTGTTCTCGCAATTTATTGACCCAGAAAACCTCACGTTTCAGGTTGGGTTGATTATGTGCTTAACGGTGTTTGTGCTCGATACGGGGTGGTATCTACTTGTTGCACTGTTAACCGAAATATCAAAAAAACGGTTTGGTTTTACCAAGGCAAACCCTTGGTTTGAAAAGCTACTGGGGGTGATTTTTATTGCTCTGTCAGTTCGCGTTGTCGTCACTTTATAAGGAATTCGAAATGACAGAAAGCAGTTTATTGAGTGCCAGTTTTGATCCCAAAGTAAAACGGTATTGGTTATTACTGGGTATGTTTACCTGTGTGATTAGTATGGTAGGTATCCCTTTCATTCCCATTGTTGCGTTAATAATCTGGCTGGTGGCAGGGCGTATTTTAGCGGCGATGTCAGCTACTTTGTTAACTCGTAAATTAGTGGTGAAGCGTGGTGTCTTTTTTAAAGAAGAAAAGTCGATCCCTCTTGAAAAAATAACCGATGTAGCACTAAGCCAAGGTCCTTTGATGCGTCAATTTGGCCTTTATCGACTGAGCTTTGAAACGGCAGGTCAATCAGGGCAAGGTGCATTGGTATCATTACTCGGAGTGATTGATGCAGAGACGTTTCGCGAAGCAATCTTGAAACAAAAAGATGAAATATCTCAAACCAGTCCTAAAGCTGAGCATCAAGCAGAAGATAGTCAGTTAGAACTGCTACGTTCACTTACTTATAGCGTAAAAAACATTGAGCAAATGTTAGTTACGCTATTAGATGAAAAGCGTTAGGCCATTTGTAAAGTAGGGCTACCAGCTTGTACGCTGAGCGCTTTTTGACGCTCGTTAAGCAGTGTGTAATCGGCTGTTTTGACACTACTTACATAATGCCACTGGGCAAGCGCTTGTTGCTGAGTAAAGGTGACGGTTAAGTAGCCGCGTTCAACTAAGTTGTTGTAAGCTAAGTCGTTAACCAGCAATGCGATGACTTGCTCAACTTGTGCGACAGCTTCACTCGATTGTGTATTTAATGCTAAGTAGTTCTCAAGGCCCGGTGAAGAAACCGAAGATGTTGCAAACTCAACACCGGCTGCGGCGTTAGCAGAAACAGGGTTGCTGGCATCAGTGACTAATTGTCCTGCCCAACTGTTATGCGTATCACCCGCCAAGACGACTAAGTTCTTTTGCGCTGCAATTGCTGTCCCAAGTATTACCTCACGTTCATAAGCATAGCCATCCCATGCATCAAGATTATAAGGTGCTGTTGTTTCTACGCGTGCTCGCTGCTCACTCGTAACCGTTGGATCGCCAGCTAAAATGCGTCCTTTAATTTGCGCAAGCTCACTAAATAATGTATTTGCTTGAGCAAGTAATGCCGATGGATCAGCACCGCTTGCTTGAGTCACTTGAATGTTCATTAGTAACTGCAAAACCTCAAATGGCAAATGCATTTTGGTCATCAGCACTTGCTGCCCAAGCACTTGCCATTGTGTTGTTGCTGTCGTTAAACCATCGGTTAGCCATGTTAGTTGCTCATTACCTAATAGAGCACGAGTTGGAGAGCTGATTGCTGTAACAAAGTCAGTTTGTCCTTGGCTGCTGGTTAAATCGAAATCGGCGTAATTAACTTGCTCGTCGCGAGCTAAAACACGGGTATCGAGCATGTGTAATGACACTAAATTACCAAACTCAAAGCGTCGATAAATACGTTCTTTATCGGCTACATTACGGATAGGCATCCATTCAAAGTAGGCTTGTAGCGCATGCATTTTGCGCTCGCTAAATTCACCTTCGCCGTCGTTGTGATTTTCAGCGCCACTGTGCCATGTATCATTTGCTATTTCGTGGTCGTCCCAAACAGTAATAAATGCACAATGACCGTGAGCAGCTTGCAGGTTTTCGTCTTTACGATAATGGCCGTAACGTTTGCGATAATCCGCTAAAGAAATGATTTCATCGCTATTGTCATCAGGTAATAAACGGCCAAGTTCGGCGGCATCTTCAGTGGCATAACCTGTATTGCCATATTCATAGATGTAGTCACCTAAGTGAAGTACTGCATCTAAATCGGTTTGTTTTGCGATTTCACCATACACATGGAAATAGCCAGCAGGGTAGTTAGCGCAAGAGACAACGGCAAATTTTACTTGCTCTATGTTGCTGGTTGGGAGTGTTTTACCTGCCCCCGTGGGTGAAGTTTTACCATTACTTATGAAGCGGTAATAATAAGTAGTGTTAGCATCGAGACCTTGCAGATCAACTTTCAAGGTAAAGTCGGTTGCATCACTTACTTGTGTCTCGCCATCATGGCTTATGGTTGTGAAGTTAGCATCCGTTGAGGCTTGCCAAACTACGTTAACACTCGTGACGTTTTCAAGAGGGGTAATGCGAGTCCAAATAATCAGACTGTCAGCGAGCGGGTCGCCACTGGCTACACCGTGATCAAAGCTGACAAGGGTCTGCTTTGTGGTTTCATCATCATCGTCATTAAGACTACAGCCAGTTAAACCGAAAGATAAAACGGCGGCGCCAAAACCCGCCGCCGATGCTTTTAAAAAACGTCTCCGTGTAAAAGTCATTGCTCTGTACCTATGAGTAGAAAAGTACGAGCTTATCCGACCAGTGTTACTATTCTATGAAGCTAAAACACTTGGCAAATTTGTTCTGCATTACAGGTGATTACTGTGACATTTTCGTAGCCAACACGAGTCAGTGCTTCGGCACTGAGTGTAGCACGGGCACTACTTGCACAGTGTAAGTAGATTGGCCGAGCAGGGTCTTTTTCAATTTCCATTAATTTCATTTCAAGTACACCACGTGGGATATTAATTGCACCTGTCGCTGCTTTAGTGGCGTGTTCAGCAGGTTCACGTACGTCAATTAGTAAACCATGGTTTTCGCTTAATTCTTGTTTTGCTTGGTCAGCGCTAATGCGGCGCTGGTTTGGAGCAATAATTTTCATTAAGTCAGGAATTGGGGTCAGCATACTAATCCTCCATGCCAAGTTTGCGTAAAATGGTGATCATTGGGCACCACTTAGTGAATGCGGATTGAATTAAGTTTAGAGCAATAAATACCGTAAACCAAATCCACAGCGGACTGTGAAACTGTTGTAGCAACAATGAAATACAGATCATTACACCAGCAATTAAGCGAAGCGCGTCATTTAGTTTCATAATAAGACCTCGATAACAGAGTGATGTATTTAATATATTAGATAATTCTACATTAGTAAATTCTAATATTAGACTTTTCTAATATATCAATCTATACTTTAGCGGTATTTTAAGAATATAGAGTAGTGTGATTATGAACATCGATTTTGCGGCTATGGCCGACAATGTGGAACAAGCAGAGCAAATGCTAAAGATATTGGCGAATAAAAATCGTTTGATGATCTTATGTTCCCTACAAGATGGTGAAATGAGCGTGAGCGAATTAAACGAAGCTGTGCCGTTGGCGCAGTCGGCATTATCGCAACACTTAGCGGCGCTGAGAAAAGCTCAGATCGTCGCGACTCGACGCGAAAGCCAAACCATCTATTACCGTGTAATAGATAAGAATGTAGTGGCTATTCTTGCAACCTTATATGGTTTATTTTGCAAAGGTAGTTAGGTAATGAATGCTATCGATAATGCAGTAAAAAACAGCTTGAGCGGTCGCCTCCCTGTCATTATTTTTATTATGTCGGTGCTGCTCGGTTTAATGGCATTAAAGCAAACCCCTCGTGAAGAAGAACCGCAAATTGTGGTTCCTATGCTTGATATATATGTGGCAGCGCCAAACGTTGAAGCGCCAGAAGTAGCAAGGCTGGTAACTGAGCCATTGGAGAAGTTATTGGCGCAGTTAACGGGCGTTGAGCATATTTATTCGACCACACAGAGTAATGCTGCTGTTGTTACTCTTCGCTTTGAAGTCGGTCACGATCGTGAGCAAGCGATTCTCGACACTTACGCTAAACTCTATAGCTATCAACACACCATGGCGTCAGTGATCAGCTCATGGCAAATTCGTCCGGTTGAAGTGAACGATGTGCCCATTGTGATGCTGGGCTTATTTAGTAAAGATCCAAAACTTTACGATGATTACCAACTAACCCGCTTTGCCAACGAAATCGCCAATAGCCTACAGCGCATCGAAAACACCAGCGAAGTGAAAGTGATTGCTGGTAGAACTCGACAATTAACGATTAACCTTGATGCGAGCGCGCTCGCTGCACACCAAACAACCCTAACCGATGTGTATTATGCACTTAGCGTATCTAACCAATTAGTGAATGTGGGCAGTGTTGTTGAGGGGAGGCAGCAAATTGCCTTACAAGTGGGTGATGTTTTACGTTCACAATCTGCGATTGAACGCCTTGTTGTCAACGTGGTAAACGGTAAGAGTGTTTACCTAAGTGATGTGGCCCAGGTGAGTGATGGCCCAAGCGAAGCACAAAGCTATCAATGGCTGGCTCAATCAGATAATCAGCAACAACTTCCTTTAGTGACCATTAGTGTCGCTAAACAAGCAGGCACCAATGCGGTCGCTGTAGCGAATGAAGTGCACAGTATGATGGGCAGTTTATCGGCTAATCTACTACCAGATGAAGTGGGCTACACCGTACTGCGTGACTATGGCCAAACAGCGAACGAAAAAGTAAATAACCTTACCTCGAGCTTAGTGTTTGCGGTATTTACCGTGGTTATTTTTGTTGGTGTATTTTTAGGCTGGCGACCAGCAATTGTGGTTGGTTTAGCAGTACCTATTTGCTACGGCATCACCCTGACACTTGATTTTGCCTTTGGCTATACAATTAACCGAGTCACACTGTTTGCACTAATACTTTCTTTAGGTTTATTGGTTGATGATCCGATCACAGGAATAGACAACATAAGTCGCTTTTTAACCCACAAAGGCGATAAAAAACAGCGCATAGTTGATGCCATGAGTGAAATACGTGTAGCGCTGTTTATGTCTACATTGACCATTATGGTGGCATTTATCCCACTTGCGTTTATCACCGGCATGATGGGGCCGTATATGGCACCGATGGCATTCAATGTGCCGGTAAGTGTAATGGTTTCAACCATAGTGGCATTTTTTGTTACGCCTTGGTTGGCCATGAAACTACTTAAAGCGCCAGTCGATGACAGCGTACAACTCGATGCCAATCAGCATGGTTTATATGAGCGCATCTTATCGCCATTACTTGAGTCTAAAGGCCGTGCAAAACTCGTTCTATGGACCACATTATGCCTGTTTGTCGCCAGTGCCATGCTACCCGTCATGCGTGTTGTGCCTTTAAAGTTGCTACCGTTTGATAATAAAAATGAGTTGCAAGTTTTAATCGATATGCCAGAGGGCACGAGCCTTGAGCAAACCGCAGCTTTCACGCGAAAAGTACAAACTGTCACTTGGAAATTAAATGAGGTAAGCGAGGTGGCAGCCTACGTTGGCCAGCCATCGAGTATGGACTTTAATGGTATGGTACGTGGTTATTATCGACGCGAAGCCGCCAATCTTGCTGAGCTAAGAGTATTACTGCTTGATAAAACTGAGCGCGGCCATCAATCTCATGCTGTGGTCATGCGCTTGCGTGCCGCATTAGCACCACAGGCAACCGATGGCATTGTTATTAAAGTGGTTGAAGTACCACCAGGCCCACCTGTTTTAAGTACCTTAGTGGCTGAAGTTTACAGTGAGCCATTTGTTGATACAGACACTCACTATCAAGCAGCTCTTGCTGTTGCAGCAAGGTTAAAGCAAGAGCCACATGTGGTTGAGGTTGATACCAGTATTGCTGCCAATGCACCCTTACAACGTTTTGTTACCGATAAAAGTAAAGCGTCATTGTCGGCGGTCTCTACGCAAGATATTGCCCAGACCTTAGCCATTGCCTCGCATGGGCAAAATGTTGGGGTGTTATATGTTAGCGGCGAAACAGACCCTGTTGATATTAAACTGCAACTGCCGTATCAAGACCGAAATCAATTTGCTCAATTGCTCGCATTGCAGGTTCGCGGTGACAGAGAACTCGCAAAAACCAGTGATGAATTTGGGCTGCAAAGTGCACCGCGTCCGCTGGTGGCATTATCTGAATTAGGCGAGTTTCAGTATCAAGATGTTGCTAAACCAATTATGCGTAAAGATCAGCGTAATGTTGTGTATGTAATGGCTGAGCTAAACGGTCGTACACCCGCTGAGATTATTGCTGACGTAAATGCCGACTTAGGTATCAGCGCTGACGAATTTAGCCAAACTGATTGGCAAAGTAGGCACTTTTTCAATAATGGTGGTAGCCAAGCTTGGCAATTACCTGCTGGCACTGACGTAACCTTTAGTGGAGAAGGTGAATGGCGAATTACCATTGATGTATTTAGAGATATGGGCATTGCCTTTGCGTTTGCGCTCACTGCAATTTTCATCATCTTACGAATTCAAACAAATTCTGTCAGTTTGTCACTGATCATCATGTCGGCTATTCCATTAACCGTGATAGGTATCATGCCGGGCTTTTGGCTATTAAATCAATTTGGAGAGCGCAGCATTGCTGGTGCTCCAGAGCCGGTGCTATTCACCGCAACAGCCATGATTGGCATGATTGCACTTGCCGGTATTGTGGTTCGTAACTCACTTATTTTAGTTGAGTTTATTAATCAAGCTCGCAGCCAAGGTATGGCAATTAAACAGGCTTTAATCGCCGCAGGCACGGTGCGAATGCGCCCCGTGTTGCTGACAGCCGGAACCACCTTATTAGGTAACTTGGTGATCACCCTAGACCCAGTATTTAGCGGTCTAGCGATTGCGATTATTTTTGGGATTGTGGCATCAACATTGTTCTCATTATTTGTTGTGCCGCTGGTTTATTATTTAGTGTTTGCAAAGGATGCAGCCAAAGAGGAACAAGCTCATGCAAGGTAAATCAAAACTTATTGGTTCAATCATCGCGTTATCAGTGATCATTGTGGCGGTACTTTACATGGCGGGCAGTTTTTCTGATAAGCAAGCTGCAGGCATGAAAAACCCATCGGCAAATGATTACACTGGTCAGTTAGTGACAGTGAGACTGGCTGATATTGCGCGTGATGAAGTTGTACCGGGCACTGTGATTGCCAAACAAAATACGCAAATTTCATCACGGGTTATGGCACAAGTTGAGCGTTTAAATGTCCGCGCTGGCGATACAGTAAAACAAGGTGATGTGCTAATTACCTTGCAGCAAGATGACTTTCAAGCAGGGCTTGCTCAAAGTGATGCACAAATTAATGCTATTAATGCCTCGCTTACTCAAGCTGAGAAACAACTAAAACGTATTAACGATTTATACAAGCAAGGCTTGGTATCTGTAAGCGAGTACGATGATGCAAAAGCAAGGTTCGATAATTTAACTGCGAATCTAGCGATTGCTAAACAGCAGCAAGCACAAGCACAAGTTGCACTGAGTTTTACGCAAATCAAAGCGCCGATTTCAGGTGTTGTGGTTGAGCGTTTTGCAGAACCTGGCGATACCGCAACCCCTGGCACGCCATTACTCGCACTGTATAACCCACAGCAATTGCAATTAGCGTTTAATGTCAGAGAGCAGCAAGCAATTAAGTTGGCTGTTGGCCAAACCCTAACGGTTAAATTACCTGCTTTATCAATATCGATGCCTGCCACAGTGACAGAAATTGTGCCCGTTGCTGATAGTGCTGCGCGTAGTATGGAAATCCGTTTAGAAACAGATGCGCAAACTGGGTTAATGCCTGGGCTTTACGCACAATTACAATTACCGCTCGCCCCTGAAAAAGGGGTGTTGATTGACTTAAGCTGGGCGCATCAATATGGCCAATTGAGTATGGTCTATTTACTTGAAAATAATCAAATCGTGCGTCGCTACGTTCGCCTTGGCGAAATGGTCGATGGACAGCAGCACATCGTTTCAGGTTTAAACCCAGGTGATGTGCTGGCTGTTGATTTTAAAGCTAAATAAAGGTCGCTATTTCGTCCAGCGACTTTTTCACTAAGGCATGTTCAGGGATGGTTGCATCTGTGCCTGGGTAGCCTGCAATTAGCAGCATGTAAGGGCGCTCATTATCTTTATCGCGGCCACAAATTTCGGTTAAGAAGCTCATTGGTTTTGGTGTATGCGTAAGAGTTGCAAGGCCCGCTCTGTGAAGTGCTTGAATTAAAAAGCCAGTTGCCAAGCCTACAGACTCATGAACATAGTAATTGGTATTTTTGTCATCGGCAGAAATACCCCCTTTCTTTTGGCTAAACACGGCAATTAGCCAAGGTGCATGCTCAAGGTAGGGCTTACTGGCATCTGTGCCAAGTGGTTTTAATGCATCTAACCATTCTTTACCTGCGCGACCTTCATAAAATGAGCGCTCTAGTTTTTCAGATGCTTCACGAATTTGTTTCTTCACATCGCTGCTGTGTATTGCCACAAAGTGCCAAGGTTGATGATTGGCACCACTTGGTGCAGTGCCAGCCGCTTTAATACAGGTTTCGATTATTTCTTTTGGCACAGGTCGGTCGCTAAAGCTACGAATACTGTGGCGACGTTGACTCACGGCTAAAAACTCTTCGGCGCGTTTTAGCATCTCGTCATGAGGGTACTCAATAAAATCATTGAGTGGCTGATTTTTGTGTTCTTGCATGGCTTTTCGCTTCTTGTGTGTTGATGATAAAATCGTGTTATTGTTGTCTATGCTGGTTACGGCGATAATCTGCCAACTCATTACTTAACCAGTCTTTTGCATTAATTAAAGTACCGTCGCTAAATCTTACCTTGTAAGGCTTGCCACTCCATGAGCTTTTACTTGCTAGGTTTTCTATAAATTTTTCGGCAGTTTTCGCATAACGGGTCGCTTTACGATATTTCATGGCAAGGTGCTCAGCAGCATCTTGGCTTGAATGCTCTGTGCCATTGCGAATAAATACGGCATCGCTGTTAGCGACAAAGTCAATGAGGTGATTTATCTCTTGCTCTGGGGTGGCTGCATAACTGAATTGGCTAATGCTCAATAACATTAATGCGATTAACCAATATCCATTCATTGTTATTTTCACTGTACTTTTTGCTCTATGGTTAGGGTTGCAATTATTGGGTTATGATCTGAACTATCCAGTTCTGGCACGACCGTTGTTTCTATTTTGACACCACGTACCCATACTTGGTCAAGTGCTAATCCAAATGCTTTTGTACGTTTATCATCTAAATAAATAGCTTCATGTAACCCTAACTTGTTAAGTGTTTGTTTCAAAAGGGCCTGTCTTCGGTCGCTCCAAGTATTAAGGTCACCAGCAAATATGATCGGTCCTTGATGCATTCGCATGATGCTCGCTGCATCTTCGAGCTGTTGTTTAAAGTCACTCACACCTATTGTGAAGTTAATGCCATGTAGATTAATACTTAGTAATAACTGTTGATTAGGCAGTGCATATTCAACAATGTTGGTCGCTTTTGGGCTACGTAACCAAGGCTCTGTGTGGGTGAGTGTGCAATGCACAGCGGCGGGCCAGCGGCTGAGTGTCATAACACCAGATTGCACACTGCCACTTTTATACCCTTTAGCAAAACGCCAGTAAGGTTTGAGCTTTGTAAGCGCAGGCTCTTTGATAGCTTCTTGTAATAACACAATATCAGCATCGGCATTTAGCTTTTGCAAATCTGTGAGTAAGCCATCTATTTGTGCTTTGTAGATGTTCCAGCTCAACAATGTGAATTGATAGGGTAAAATGTAATGTGCTGCGTAAGTTTGCACACGGCTTTGTGCTAATTGTTGTTGACAGTTTGTTAGGTTGGCTGCGGTTTTGGTAATGCCTTGTTGCTCATCAGAGCTTGGAGTATTTGCAATACTTTGCCAAGACAATAAACTTAAGAACAATAAATGTAGATACGACGTCATAATTACCTTTACTTACAGACCTTCCTGATTAGTCTTTACTCTTTCCAGTTTAGTTCAAACTGAGCCTGTGAGAAACTGTAGCTTTTTTACAATTTTATATATTTTCTTACCCTTTATAGAAACTTCATGTTGTACACTGCAGCTTCAAAATATATCTGAAGGAAAACACATGAAGCAGTTAGTGTGCGTGTTACTTACGCTATCGTTAGTAGCATGTTCATCGGTGACTATCGTGCCTAATAAGGCAGACAAATTAACACGGAATGCTGACTATCAAGACAGTAGACCTTTCTACTTGTGGGGATTGGTGGGTGAACAGCGTGTTGATGTTAAAGCGGTCTGCCAAGATAAAAAAGTAATGCAAATGCAATCCCAGCAAACATTTACAGATGGAGCTTTGGGGTTGGTTACACTGGGTATTTATGCGCCTCACACTGTGAAAGTATGGTGTGAACAATATGGGCAGGAGCAATTATGAAACATGTATGCTTAACTGTAATTCTTGCTGCTGCTTTAAGTGGTTGTACACATATTTATTTTGATAATGGCAGCCCTACCTCAGCAAATAAGGGAGCAGTTACAGAACGTTGGCATCATAACTTTGCTGCTGCGTTGTACGAAGGCTCCAAGCCTGTGGATTTATCAATATACTGTCCTAATTCCGAGTGGCAAAGTGTACATACTTACAAGTCATTCCTTAATGTTGTAGCAGGCGAGGCGGTTAATGAAATAGGTGGGCCTATTTGGTACCCAAAAACAGTGGAAGTAAGCTGTGCTCAGGTACCCTATAAAGCCGATTAATTATTCGTATCGTAAAGCATCAATTGGGTTTAAGCGTGCCGCTTTAATAGCGGGCGCTAAGCCAAACACAATACCAATCAATGAAGTAAAGCCAAATGACAGTATAACTGCCCAACTCGGTATGTAGGCATCTGGCATGCTCGGCACTGATAACGAAATCAGTGCCGCAGCACCATACCCTATCGCTAAACCAATTAAGCCACCAAACAATGAAAGCACCACAGCTTCTACTAAAAATTGCAGCATAATAAAGCCAGGAGTCGCCCCTAATGCCTTTAAGGTGCCGATCACACGAGTACGTTCTGTTACCGAAACCAGCATGATATTCATTACGCCAATACCACCAACTACGAGGCTTATACCTACGATACCTGCGGTAATTGCGGTAGCACTACCAGTAAACTTATCGATATTAGCACGGGCTTTTTCGGCGGTTTCAAATTCAAAGTCGTCATCTTCACCGTCTTTCAGTTTATGTAATTGACGTAAGATGCGGCGAATTTTACCCAGTACTTGCGCTTCGTTAGCATCGTCTTTTAAACGAAACATCATTTGTACATTGGTATCAACACTGCCGCCTTCTAATGCACTCATAGTGCTTATTGGAATATTAATGTAGTCGTCTTGATCAAAACCTAATAAGCTACCTTGCTTTTCTGCCACTCCAATAATGCGAAACCACTCGCCACCTAGTTTAATGTATTCACCTACAGGGTTTTCAGGCAAATTGAGCTTTTCGATAATTGACGGACCAATAAACGCCACTCGACGGCGTTTTTCATCATCTTCTGCGCGAATAAATCGCCCGAGTTCTGGGTAGGTACGGTAAGCTTTTTGGTAGTCTTGCTCGGTGCCCATCACGCGGGATGCATGACTTTTATTACCATACTCTGCTGCACCTGAAAATCGCCAAGTAAACATCAATGCGGTAAATGTTTCGGCCTCTTTTATACGTGCTTTAAGTGTTAAGAAGTCATCGTAGGTTAGTTTTGCTTGTTGACCTACCATTTCTTTTTCCATACTAGTGTAAGGTTTTATATTGGTGACATCGGGAGACATGTCGGCAAGCTGATCATTAATTTGCTTGGTAAAACCTTGCATTACTGCCACTACGGTCACAACCGCAGCAACGCCAATAATAATGCCCAAGCAGGTAAGAGCACTGCGCATCGCGTTGGCTTTTATTGCCATCAGTGCGGCTTTGGTGCCTTCCATAACAGCGATAGCAGATTTAAACATGTTGTTTTGCTCCTTCGCCTTTACGAGTATCACTGACGACCTTGCCATCAACCAAACGAATAACGCGTTGGCAATGATCAGCAATATCTTGTTCGTGAGTAACCAAAATAATGGTATGTCCTTCGTTATGAAGTTCATCAAACAACGCCATGATCTCGGTGGTGGTTTTACTGTCTAAGTTACCGGTAGGCTCATCACCAAGTAGAATGTGTGGTTTAGTAACTAATGCGCGAGCAATGGCAACACGTTGACGCTGTCCACCAGAGAGTTGGCTTGAAAGGTGATTTACCTTGTCGCCAAGGCCTACCCGCTGCAATGATTCAAGCGCCTGTTGTTTTCGCGCTTTAGCAGAGATAAACCGATACACTAAAGGCTGCATAACATTTTCAAGCGCAGATGCGCGAGGTAACAAGTTGAAGCTTTGAAAAATAAAGCCAACACTTTCATTACGTTGATGGGCAAGCTCGGTTTCGGTCATGCGCTTTACTAGCCTATCTTTTAAATAGTAGTCACCACTGGTTGGTGTATCTAAACAGCCAAGCAAATTCATCAATGTTGATTTACCTGAACCAGACGGGCCAATAATGGCAACATACTCATTTTGCGCAATTTCAATATTGATATCATCAAGGGCTTTGAAAACTTGTTCGCCCATTTTATATTGCTTATTGATATTACTGAGTTTTATCACCGCAGACATTAGCTAGCACCTTTTTCAGGACTGTCTTTAATTGCTACAGCGTCACCCTCTTTTAGTGAGCTAAGCGGTCTTGCTGGGCCGATAACGATACGATCGCCCTGTGAAACACCGCTGGTAAGGGCTTGTTCGATATCTGAAGAAATACCTACCGTTACAGCAGTTTTAGTTACTGTGTTATCAGTATTAAGCTTCCAGACAAAATAGCGATCACCTTCTTTTTGAATTGCTTCAATAGGCAGTTTTAAGCCATTTTCGGCAATATTTGTGGCTATTTCAGCGCGGCAACTCATACCTGCATAGAGCTGGCGGTCGGTGGAATCAAGCAGTACTTTTACTTTAAACGACAGCCCCTGCGAACCCGCTTGGTTTTTTGCTGAAGTACCAATGTTTATCACTTTGCCAGTAAAAGGTTGGTTTGGGTAAGCGGCGGCATAGATATCTGCATGTTGCTCTAGTTTTATACCAGCAATATCTGTTTCATCTACGCGTAGTTCGGCTAATATTGCGCTTGGATCAGCGACAAGCATTAGATCAGAGCCAATAATGTTGGTCGTCCCTGCAATGACAGTCTCACCTTCTTTTATATTAACCGAAGCTAGTAGGCCACTCATTGGAGCGCGAAACACACTTTTATTTAAACGATCTTCAGCAATCAGTAACGAAGCTTGAGCTTGGTTGTAAGCTTCATGTCTTGCTTCAATATCTATTTTCGCTAAATCGCGGGCATTCTGCAGATTTTCATACACTTCTTGGCCTGCAAGGCCTGCATCAAAGAGTTCTTTTTGGCGGCTAAGTTGGCGCTCGATATTTTTCAGGCGGGTTTCGCTGTGCTTAATATCGATTTCTGTTGCTCTAAGCACTGCTTTGTTACGTGCAACCTCTGACTCAAATGCTGTAGTGTCAAGGCGCATAAGAATATCGCCCTCAGTGACGCTTTCACCTTCTTCAACAAATACTTTAGCAACTCGGCCTGTCACTTCAGAACGCAGTTGCACTTGGGTGTTAAATACCAAGTTACCAGAGGCTAAAATTGAATCGGCAATATCGCCTTGTTCAACTTCTGCAATATGCATTTCTGGCGCGTTTTTATCGCCGGTGACTTGTTTTGAGATCAGTAAAGCGACAAATGCTATAACAGCAAGGCCAATTAAAATGGCTTTTTTCATGATACTTCCTTGCCTATGAAAGAGCGGCTGTCACCGCTCATAACTAGATTAAATAAATGCGATAACAGCCCAAATACCGTAAATAACAATACTTGGTAGAGCTGTAAATAGTAGCGCTTTATTGAATGTGAAATTAGTCCAACTCTTCAAACCGATAGCAGCGATGAAAATGCTCCAAATAGAAAAGATATTGAGACTTTCAAGTAGGGTGTACAATGGGTGGCCAATTTCTAAACCAGTTAAAAGTTGATTAATCGAAGAGTAATTCATTAGTGTTTGTGAAATTTGGTTAGTGCTTGCTGTAAGCACTAAGATTAAAAGGCCTAAGTAATAAATAACCAAAGGCATCATGGCCCACACGCCAAAGCCGTACCAAGCACCATAGCCGTAATTAGCCTCTGGGTCTTGCTTCGATACAAATAGATAGTAGCCTGCCATCAGGGCATTAATGACAGCTAAACCGATAATGCTACCAAAGATAGCAAACCAAACTTGCATATCAATAGTTTGCTCTATGCTTTGGCGCATCATTTTTTGTTCTGCAATGGTGGCATCAACACTGGCTGCAGCCACTTGTTGATCGATTAAATATTGTGGGTCAGCTTTATTGTAAAAAGCAAACATGCTGGCAGCGAGAATGCCGGCAAGTAAAATAAAGGCAACAAAAGACCAGCCTTTTGTTTCTCTCACCCCATTAAAGGCTTTATTCGGGCTGATAAAAATATCAATTAAAGCAGTCATTGCATTTGAAGATTTCATTATTATTCCTTGTTTTAAAACATTTGCTTTTAGGTACTAAAATATCCTGTTTAGTAACAAATTAGCAATTTGTTTTGTAACTGTATGTTAACAGGTGTGATGCTGTTAGTTGTGTTATTGTGTAAGCACTGGAATGAGTCGATATTTTTAAGTAAGTAGGTAGTTATGACGAATAACAATAGACGTTGTATTGATGAGTTAGTGTTAGGGTTTTGGCGCTTGTTAGATTGGCAAGTTACGCCACAACAGTGTTTAAGTTTTTTAGAAAATGCAATCGATATGGGTGTTTCACACACCGATCACGCTGACATTTACGGCGAATATGGCTGCGAAGCCGAATTCGGTAAAGTGCTCAAGCTGAAGCCAAGTATTCGTGATGAGATTAAAATAATTACCAAGTGTGGTATCAAGCCCGCATTTGCAAGTTTAGGGTTACAAGGTAAGGCTAACCATTATGATTCCAGTGCTGCGCATATCATTGCCTCAGCGCAACAGTCATTAAAGCATTTCAATACAGATAGGTTAGATGTGTTATTAATTCATCGTCCTGATTATTTAATGAATGCTGATGAAATGGCTGAAGCATTCAATACCCTCAAAGCGAATGGTGATGTGATTGACTTTGGTGTATCTAATTTTACGCCATCTCAACTCAGCTTATTACAATCCCGTTTAGATTTTGAATTGGTTACCAATCAGATTGAGTTTTCGCCTTACGAAATGAAAGCCCTTGATGATGGAACTTTAGACCAATGTCAATTGCTCGATATTAAACCAATGCTTTGGTCACCGTTAGCAGGTGGACGTCTGTTCTCAAGTGATGATGAAAAAGCGATACGTTTACGCGCAGTGTTAGAGCAGGTCGGCACTGAAGTTGGTGCAAGTTCTCTTGATCAAGTGGTGTATGCTTGGTTATTGATGCATCCGAGTGCGCCATCTGTAGTGCTAGGTACGGGTAACATTGAACGCGTTAAATCAGCTGTTGCAGCTAAGGCTCTTAAGATAAGCCGTGAGCAGTGGTATCGTATTTGGCAGGGCTCAACAGGCCACAGTGTTCCTTAAGCTTCTAAACTAGAAAAGGGCCTTGCGGCCCTTCGTGTTGCAGCAAGTAACACATTCTTTTTAAAGTGTAAAATCTACCGCGTAAGCGACATACACTTTCACATCTGTTCCATCAATGTCAGTATCTGAAACGCCTAATGTAAAGCCGTCTTTAGATACCGAAACACCGTAGTCGATGATATTGTCATCACCAATGAAATCACCTGAGTAATGGCCGACATGCAGCGCCAGCTCTGTGCCATTATTTCCTATTGGAAAGCTATAATCGGCATTTAAATACAGTGAATCTCCAAAGTCGGTGCCATCGCCGCTTGCTGCTGATGAAGCTAATACGGCTGCGCCAAACGTGAAGCTACCCATACTAATGCTACCGTAGATCTCTGAAAAGTCTGCATCGGTAAACGAGGCCGCATCTGGGTATGCATAATAAATGTAGCCAACATCGTAGCTAAAGGTTTCATTGATATCGCCGCCAAAACCAGCGTAGAGATCAAGCTCGTAGGTCATATCTTCTGCCCAGCTAGCATTTGATACCCAAGTACCCGCATAAAAGCCAGATTCACTTGCGTAATCAATACCACCTTGAATTGCGGCATCACCGCCTGTCTGTTCTTGACCACGCCATAAGTAGTTTGAGGTTGCTGCCGCGTTAGCTGTTACTTCTGCAAAGCTATACGTCGAGCCTAAAGTAAGTAGCGTGAGGGCGCTGGCCGCGACCACTTTTTTTAGTTTTAGCATGTTTTGTATCCTGTTGTTATGTTGATTTTGCCCATTTCAGATTGCAGTCTGGTTATTTGTCGGGGCATTATTTTTATGTGTTGTCTGGATACGATATAGCACTGGTTGTGCCAAGTTAATTTACGGTGGGAATTTTTATGCTTTATTTCTTTTAAAACAGTCTTGTAAGTATTCTTTTGGTTAAAGTTGACTTGTATTTGAATTATTCATGCGCACTTGCATGGTGCAATAAATTTCCTGGTTGCACAATGAAGACGCAACCAGGTTTTTCTTACTTGATAGAGACTTAGCCGAAAATGGCACGCATTAAACTAATGGTTTCTTCAACGCTACGGCCCTTTTCAACTTCACTGATGATTGAATCGCGCTTAGCTTTAATATGTTCAGGGATATCATCACTTGCAAGGGCTCGGTCTACCAGTATTTCAGCCGATTCTTTACCGCGGCGTACAGTCTTTTTACCCGCAGAGCTTGTGCTGCTTTTAGGTTTGTTTAGTAACTTAATATAGTTAGAGCTATCAGCAGTCGCTTTGTCTGCATAATAAAAGAAGCTAGGTAACAAGGCTTTAATTTCAACTAGAGATTGTTCAAGTTCATTAGCCGCAGTAGCCATTTTGTACCAAGGCATACTATGAATTGCTTCGACAACATCTTGCCAGTAGCGCTCAAAATCGCGGTTATTTAGCTTCGTAATGCCAAGGGCTGCACAAAGGGCATCAAGTTTACTATTTACGATTGGTGTAAACACGTCAGGTCGACGCATTGCAAGTAAGCGAGTAGCAGGCGCAAGCGTTGGCTTTTCATCGCTGCCATTAAATGCCATGAAGTAAGCAACCATAAAATGCTGATAATGTTCTTGAGTTACTTCACCCTCAAGTGGAATGTGTACAAGAGCCTCATCGAACGCACCAGGTAAATCACTCAACATTTGGTGGAAACCTTTGGCGTTTTTAGTAGAAGCAAACCATTCAACGTCAAAGTTATAGCTGCTTGGATCGAGCGAGGCACTGTGCTTACCTGAAAACGCTAAACGGTCTTCTGGGATCATCTCTTTTAGTGATTGTGATTTAATCGCTGCAATGTAATTAGCTAAGCGTAGTTGCTCATCAAGGGCTACAAGCTCTTTATGCTGTTCGATGAAACTTGCGATAACTGGCCATGGCGCAACTCTTAACGTTTTTAACTGCAAAAAGCTGATTGCAGAAATTAATAAGTCATGAAGTTTTTTAAGTGTCGGTAATTGCTTATCTTCTAATAGATCGTAATTAATGCGATCGCGGCTTGCACTTAATAGCTCATAGCACCACCCTAAAAAGTCTTCAGGGTGGTTTTCTACTTTAACTGCCATTAGATTTAAGCTGATATCAGAGGCTTGCTTGAGGATATTTTGATAAATTTGACTTTCTTGCTCGCCAAGCGCCATTTTTGACGGTGAAATAAGCAGTTTCTTCATGCTTAATCGATACTCCAGTTTTGACCAAATTAGGTTGTTTAATTTTAGTACACAGGGTGCAAAAACAACAGGGTCGTGCATCATACCGAAGTAATGAAATGATGCAATCTTACTGATAATTTATAAGTAAGATTGCGACTGACGAGGTTAATTAATCATTGTCATCGAGTGTAAATAATTGCTCAACACTGAGTTCAAAGTGAGCAGCAATTTTTAACGCGATAATCACCGAGGGAATAAAGCGGCCTGTTTCAACTGTGCTAATGGTTTTACGTGATACTGCAATGGCATCAGCAAGTTCTTGCTGCGACAGCCTCTTTTCTTTACGGAATTTAGCGATATTATTTTGCACTTTGTACACCTAGTCTCTACTTTGCCAAAGAATTGATACGCCATATATTAAACTCATCAAGGCAAGATAAAATGTGGCCATCATGCTATGCGATACATTTAAAGCAAGTTCGTTAGACAATAAAAAAATAGCCCCCATGCTAAAAAGTAATCCAAGCACAACATGTTTATAAGCGATGGTATCAATCGTATTTAAAAATTCATCCTTATACGTAAGGCGATAGCCAAGTTTCCATGTAAATCCACCTCTAATTACAAACATAAAGAAAGATCCTAAAAATGCGCTACCGCCAATAAACAGTAACGGTGCTGATGTTTGCTTGAGCATTGGGTAAACACTAATAATTAATAACGTGACTCCCATGAATATTGAAAACCATGCGTTATGATTCATAAACTTTTCTTCCGTTTTGATATCTTGCTTAGACATAATCGTTTCCTTTTATTTTAAACTCAAATGTAACCTACAGGTATCAATATAACCCTAGGGTATCATTCGGTCAAGATCTTTTTGTAACCTCTAGGTATCAAAATGTTTCAGCGTTGATTCATATTCTTGTACCTAAGCTTGTTCAAAAACCTTTTTATGGATTGGGCAATGCATTTGCGCCTAACTCCCGCTATGATATGAACATTGTTTGCCCATGTTTAAGGATGATTATGAAAACCCTACTGAAAATTGTTGGTGTCATTTTCGTATTACTGATTGCATTAGTAGTCGCCGCACCATTCCTCATACCTACCGATGCCATATTTAACAAAGTATCGGAGCAAGTAGAACAAACCACAGGTCGTAGTCTGACTATTAATGGCGATAAAAAGCTGTCGGTATTTCCATCATTAAAGCTCGAATTGAATGATGTACATTTTGCGAATATGCAAACTGGCTCGCAAAAAGATATGGCAAGCATGCAGCAACTTGCAATTCGTATTCCTTGGATGTCGTTATTTGGCGGTGATTTCAAACTAGATAAGTTTGTTATTAATGAACCAACAATATTATTAGAAACCGATAAAAATGGTAAAGCAAACTGGCAATTATTTGATGCGGTTGCTGAGCAACCACAGACAGAGCAGCAAAAAAGTTCTGGCGCCGTTAACTTACCAGATAACTTTGATATCGAGCTTGGTGAAGTAGCCATTTATGGGGGGACTTTCACCTACCTTGATGGCAAAACAGGGGCAAAACAACAAATAAGCGATTTAGAATTAGCAATCTTATTGCCTTCTCTTCGTAAGACTCTTGAGTTAAAAGGCGGTATTACCTATATGGGTGAACGCTTTGACTTAGATGTCACCTTAGATACACCGGTAAAAGCGATTGAAGGCGAAACTTTTAATGTCAGCACTGAGGTTGATTCACGTTTAGTGGATGTGAACTTCAAAGGCGCGATTGCCCAAATGGGTAAAGATGTGCAAGGTCAGTTATCAGTAAGTGGTGACTCAGTTAAAGAGATAGCAAGCTGGCAAGGTGTTGAGCTTAATGCAAAAGAAAATGCCTTTAATGCGTTCAATGTTAAAGGTTCAATGCACTTAAAAGGTGATAAATTTAAGCTCACTGAGTTACTTGCCACCTTAGATGAGCTACAAATTAAAGGTAAAAGCGACATTAACTTAGGGAGTCGCTTAGCTGTGAATGCCGATATTGATTTAGGCATGCTTGATTTGAACCCTTACCTTCCAGAGGGTGTAGCTAAAGAAGAGCAAGCAGAACCAGCCACAGATACGCCTGCACAGCCAATTGTTTGGGATGATACACCAATTGATATGAGTGGCTTAAATGCACTTGATGCAAATATTGTTGTTCGTTCAAGTGGTCTAAAAGCAAATGATATTACACTCGGTGAAAACCAGTTAACGGTGAACCTTAAAAATGCACTAGCAAAAATTAGCTTAGATAAATTTGTTGCTTATGAAGGCAGTGGTAAAGGTGTGATCACAGTCAATGCTAAGCAAACACCCTATAAAATTAGCACTAACTTTGCTTTAGATAAAATTGATGCACAGCCATTACTGACTGATGCAGCAGGTTTCAATAAGCTTATGGGTAAAGGCTATTTAAACTGGGATCTAGCGACCACAGGACAAAGTCAAAAAGACTTTGTTAATGCATTAGATGGTCAGTTAGCATTTGAGTTTGCAGATGGTGCAATTAAAGGTGCGAATGTGGCAGAGATGGTGCGAAAAGGTAAAGAGCTCATTAAAGGGAACTTAAATGCTGTGTCTGAAGGGTTAGATACTGGTTTCGATAACTCTCAGCAAACAGACTTCTCAGCACTTACAGGTCGCTTCAATTTTACAGATGGGGTAGGGACTAACAATGACTTATCATTACTTAGCCCATTAATTCGCATTACAGGATCAGGTAAAGTTAACTTACCAATGACCAATGTCGATTATCGTTTAGTAACAGGCATTGTTGATTCAATTGAAGGCCAAGGCACGACTGATGACAGTACGGGCTTCAAGATCCCTCTGCGTATAAAAGGTCCTTTCCATGATGTTGGTTTCAAGCTTGACGTTAGTGACGCAGCGAAGGAAGAAGTAAAGGAAAAGGCAAAAGATAAAATTAAAGATAAATTAAAAGGCCTATTCGGAAATTAATAAAACTTTAATACGTAAATCAAAATAGGGCGCATTAGCGCCCTGTTTGTTTTATAATCAATAACAAGTGGTGATATTCCATATAGACCCCTCGACTTAGCAACACGTAATTATAAAATTAATTAAAAAATAACCTACCACTTCACTGTCATTGCTGATACAATTGCCCGCCCTTAAGAGACAACTCGCGTGTTTTTTGAGTGGAATTTAACCGAAATGTCTTGATTTTAAACAAAATTAAGGCGTGTTGTAATATCTACACCGG
The DNA here is from genome assembly GCF_045040605.1 of Pseudoalteromonas sp. PB2-1. Lineage (NCBI taxonomy): Bacteria > Pseudomonadati > Pseudomonadota > Gammaproteobacteria > Alteromonadales > Pseudoalteromonadaceae > Pseudoalteromonas > Pseudoalteromonas sp. PB2-1. The sequence continues at coordinate 3,332,388 of NZ_CP090667.1, read as the reverse complement.
AGGTCATTAACATGATCCAAATGCAAACTCAGCTGGACGTTGCTGATAACAGCGGCGCTCGCAAAGTGCAGTGTATTAAAGTCCTTGGCGGTTCGCACCGTCGCTATGCAGCGGTTGGCGATATCATCAAAGTTTCTGTAAAAGAAGCAATTCCTCGCGGTAAAGTGAAGAAAGGTGATGTTAAAAACGCAGTAGTTGTGCGTACTAAAAAAGGCGTTCGTCGTCCGGACGGTTCTTTGATCCGTTTCGATAGCAATGCGGCTGTTATCTTAAATGATAACTTACAGCCAATTGGTACTCGTATCTTCGGCCCTGTGACTCGTGAGCTTCGTAATGACAAGTTCATGAAAATCGTTTCACTAGCCCCAGAAGTACTATAAGGAGTCTATCATGGCAGCAAAAATCCGTCGTGATGACGAAGTAATCGTACTAGCCGGTAAAGACAAAGGTAAGCGCGGTAAAGTGCTTTCAGTTGTTACTGAGTCTGGTCGAGTATTTGTCGAAGGCATCAACTTAATCAAGAAGCACCAAAAGCCGGTTCCTCAGCTGAACCAAGCTGGCGGTATTGTTGAGAAAGAAGCGTCTATCGACGTATCAAACGTTGCGATCTACAACTCGGAAACGGGTAAAGCAGATCGTGTAGGTTTCAAGATTGAAGATGGTAAGAAATTACGTATCTTTAAATCTACTGGTAAAACTATCTAATAGTTGGAGTAGAATGATGGCGAAACTGCATGAAGTATATAAAGACAAAGTAGTTGCTGAGCTTCAAGAGAAGTTTGGTTTCAGCTCTGTCATGCAAGTCCCTCAGATCGAAAAGATCACATTAAACATGGGTGTGGGCGAAGCTCTAGCTGACAAGAAGATCCTAGATAACGCTGTTGCGGATCTAGAAGCAATCTCTGGTCAGAAACCTCTAATCACTAAAGCACGCAAATCAGTTGCTGGCTTCAAAGTGCGTGAAGGTTACCCAATTGGTTGTAAAGTAACCCTACGTGGCGAGCGTATGTGGGACTTTTTTGAGCGTTTAGTTTCAATCGCTATCCCACGTATCCGTGACTTCCGTGGTGTAAGTGCTAAGTCTTTTGATGGACGTGGTAACTACAGCATGGGCGTACGTGAGCAAATCATCTTCCCAGAAATCGATTATGATAAAGTAGACCGTGTACGCGGTATGGATATCACAATCACTACTTCTGCGAAATCTGATGAGGAAGGCCGTGCGTTGTTAGAAGCGTTTAACTTCCCATTCAAGAAATAAGGGTAGGGTTATGGCAAAGAATTCTATGAAAGCGCGCGAAGCAAAGCGCACTAAATTAGTTGCTCAGTATGCTGAAAAGCGTGCGGCACTAAAAGCTATCATCAGTGATGTAAATACATCTGACGATGATCGTTGGGACGCGGTATTAAAGCTACAGTCTTTACCGCGTGATTCTAGCTCTTCACGTCAACGTAATCGTTGTAACGTTACGGGCCGCCCACATGGTTACCTTCGTAAATTCGGCATGAGCCGTATCAAAGTTCGCGAAGCAGCTATGCGCGGTGAAATTCCTGGCCTTAAAAAGGCTAGCTGGTAATAGAATCACGGGAGTAAGACTATGAGCTTGCAAGATCCTATTGCGGATTTGTTTACACGTATCCGTAACGGTCAGTCAGCGAAGAAAGTATCAGTATCGATGCCAACTTCAAAACTGAAAGTAGCAGTAGCTAAAGTACTAAAAGATGAAGGTTATATCGCAGATTACGCTGTAAACAGCGAAGCGAAGCCTGAGCTTTCTATCGAGTTAAAATACTTCGAAGGCAAAGCTGTTATTGAAAATATCCAGCGTGTTAGCCGCCCTGGTTTACGTATCTATAAGAAACGTGACGAATTACCTAAGGTAATGGGTGGTCTTGGTATCGCTATCGTATCAACTTCTAAAGGCCTAATGACAGACCGCGCAGCACGCAGTGCAGGCGTTGGTGGTGAGATCATTGGCTTTGTAGCTTAATCGGAGGGGAACTATGTCTCGCATAGCAAAGGCACCAATCAATGTTCCTGCCGGTGTAGAAGTTACATTAAAAGGCCAGGACATCACAGTTAAAGGCAAAAACGGTGAATTAACTCGTACAATCAACGACGCTGTTGAAGTACAAGTTAACGATAACGTTATTACAACTTTACCTCGTGAAGGCGTAGCAAATGCATGGGCACAAGCAGGTACTGCTCGCGCTCTAATCAACAACATGGTTGTTGGTACGCATGAAGGTTACGAGAAGAAGCTTCAGTTAGTAGGTGTTGGTTACCGTGCAGCAGCTAAGGGCAAAGTATTAGACTTAACTCTTGGTTTCTCACACCCGGTAAACTTCGAAGTACCAGAAGGTATTACGGTTGAAACACCAAGCCAAACAGAAGTTCTAGTTAAGGGCGTAGACAAGCAGTTAGTTGGTCAAACAGCTGCTAACATCCGTGCATACCGTAAACCTGAGCCTTATAAAGGTAAAGGTGTTCGTTACGCGGACGAGAATGTACGCCGTAAAGAGGCTAAGAAGAAGTAAGGTAAGACGATGGATAAAAAAACAGCTCGTCTACGTCGTGCTAAACGCACTCGTAGAAATTATATTGAACAAGGCACAACGCGTCTTGTTATCCACCGCACGCCACGTCACATTTACGCTCAAGTTGTAAACGCTGAGGGTACTGTACTGGCTGCTGCTTCTACTGTTGAAAAAGCAATTAGCGAAACAGTTAAAGGCACAGGTAACGTTGCAGCTGCGCAAGCAGTTGGTAAAGCGGTTGCTGAACGTGCAGCTGACAAAGGCATCGAGAAGATTGCTTTTGATCGCAGTGGCTTTAAATATCACGGCCGTGTGAAGGCGCTTGCTGATGCAGCGCGTGAAGCCGGTCTGCAATTCTAGGAGTAGACAATGGCTAACGTAGAAGCAAAGCAACAACAGCCTGATTTGGCTGAAAAGCTAATCGCGGTAAACCGTGTGTCTAAAGTGGTTAAAGGTGGTCGTATCTTTAGCTTCACTGCACTAACAGTAGTTGGTGACGGCGCAGGTAAAGTAGGTTTCGGTTATGGTAAAGCACGTGAAGTTCCAGCTGCTATTCAAAAAGCAATGGAAAAAGCACGTCGTAACATGATCAGTGTAGACCTAAACGGTAACACGCTACAGCACCCAATCAAGGGTCGCCACGCGGGTTCTAAAGTATACATGCAGCCTGCTTCTGAAGGTACAGGTATCATCGCCGGTGGTGCGATGCGTGCAGTACTAGAAGTAACTGGTGTACAGAACGTATTGTCAAAAGCATACGGTTCAACTAACCCGATCAACATCGTTCGTGCAACGATTGCAGCTCTAGAGAACATGAACTCTCCAGAGTCAATCGCTGCTAAACGTGGTCTTAGCGTTGACGAAATCACGGGGTAAACCATGGCTAATAAAACTGTAAAAGTAACACAAGTAAAGAGCTCTATCGGTCGTTTACCGAAGCATAAAGCTACATTACGCGGTCTTGGTTTACGTCGTATCAATCACACTGTTGAGTTAGAAGACACAGCATGTGTGCGTGGTATGATTAACCAAGTTTCTTACATGGTAAAGGTTGAGGGTTAATTCGATGCGTTTGAATACACTTTCACCTGCTGCAGGTGCAAAAACTGAAAAGAAACGTCTAGGTCGTGGTATCGGTTCTGGTCTTGGTAAGACTGGTGGTCGTGGTCATAAAGGCCAAAAATCACGTTCTGGCGGTAAAGTTCGCGTTGGTTTCGAAGGCGGTCAAATGCCTATGCAACGTCGTCTACCAAAATTTGGTTTCACTTCACGTAAATCACTAGTATCTACTGAAGTTAACCTTTTTGAAATCGCTAAAGTTGAAGGCGATGTAGTAGACGTAAACGCGTTACAAGCAGCTGGTCTAGTTAAAAAGAACATCCAGTTCGTTAAAGTAGTTAAATCTGGCGAAGTTTCACGCGCAGTAACCGTTAAAGGTCTTAAAGTGACTAAAGGTGCTCGCGAAGCTATCGAAGCTGCCGGAGGCAAGGTAGAAGACTAAGGAAGTACTAATGGCTAAACCAGGTCAAGATATGAAAAGTGCACAAAGTGGGCTTTCGGAATTGAAGCGTCGATTACTATTTGTATTAGGTGCTATCATTATTTACCGTCTAGGTTCATTCGTGCCGATCCCTGGGATTGACGCCGCTGTACTTGCCGATTTCTTCGAGCAACAAAAGGGCACCATTGTTGAAATGTTTAACATGTTCAGCGGTGGTGCGCTTGAGCGCGCTTCAGTGTTAGCACTGGGTATTATGCCGTATATCTCGGCTTCGATTATTACGCAACTATTAACGCATATGTATCCGCCGTTTATAGAGCTTAAGAAAGAAGGTGAGCAAGGGCGTAAGAAAATTAGCCAGTACACACGCTACGGCACGCTTGTGCTTGCTACTATCCAATCAATCGGTATTGCTACCAGCTTACCGGGTATGATGGACGGGTTAGTTGTTAACCCTGGTATTGGTTTCTACTTCACTGCTGTAGTGAGTTTAGTAACTGGTACTATGTTCCTGATGTGGTTGGGCGAACAAATTACAGAGCGCGGTATCGGTAACGGTATCTCTGTTCTTATTTTTGTTGGTATCGTAGCTAACCTGCCGTCTGCTATTGGTTCGACAGCCGAAATGGCGCGCCAAGGTGATCTGAATGTACTTGTACTGTTATTGATTGCTGTAATCGTATTCGCTGTTACTTACCTCGTGGTATTCTTTGAACGTGGTCAACGTCGTATCGTCGTTAACTATGCAAAGCGTCAACAAGGTCGTCAGGTATTTGCTGCTCAAAGCACGCACTTACCATTAAAAGTAAATATGGCGGGTGTTATTCCACCAATCTTTGCTAGCAGTATAATTCTGTTCCCTGGTACAATTGCAAGCTGGTTCGGCCAGGGTGAAGGTCCGGTCGCTGATGTGCTACAAGCAATCGCTACAACGTTGACTCCGGGTCAACCTTTATATGCGATGGTTTTAGCTGCGGCTATTATCTTCTTCTGCTTTTTCTACACCGCGTTGGTATTTAACCCGCGTGAAACAGCAGATAACCTGAAAAAATCTGGCGCATTTATCCCAGGTATTCGTCCAGGTGAGCAGACATCTAAATACATTGATAAAGTGATGACACGCCTGACATTGGCAGGTGCTTTGTATATAACCTTTATCTGTCTGGTGCCCGAATTCATGACTATGGCATGGCAAACGCCATTCTATTTCGGCGGTACATCAATTTTGATTATCGTTGTTGTAATCATGGACTTTATGGCACAAGTACAGACGCATCTGATGTCACATCAGTATGATTCTGTGCTGAAAAAAGCAAACCTTAAAGGCTACGGTCGATAAGGTCAGTTTACGGAGTTGAGCAATGAAAGTACGTGCTTCCGTTAAGAAAATATGCCGTAACTGTAAAGTTATTAAACGTGCTGGTGTAGTACGCGTAATTTGCAGTGAGCCTAAGCATAAGCAAAGGCAAGGCTAAGTAAACAGTCGTGCAGGCTGAGTTATTCACTCGGCCTGTGTTTTTAATGTGATTTGGTCTTCGTTTGAGTATCCTTGCGGGCTTTTCAAACAGATGATAACCAAATTCAAATATAGGAGATGTGTTAGTGGCCCGTATCGCTGGCATTAACGTCCCTGATCATAAACATGCAGTTATCGGTTTAACTGCTATTTATGGCATAGGTAAGACTCGCTCTAAGGAAATCTTAGCAGCGACTGGTATCGCCGAGACCACAAAAATCGGTGAACTTTCAGACGAAACACTTGACGTATTGCGTGAAGCAGTTGGCAAGTACACTGTAGAAGGTGACCTTCGTCGTGAAGTTACATTAAATATCAAGCGCCTTATGGACCTTGGTTGTTTCCGTGGCCTACGTCACCGTCGTTCGTTACCACTACGTGGTCAACGTACTAAGACTAACGCGCGTACTCGTAAGGGTCCTCGCAAGCCTATCAAGAAATAAGGTGGGGTAGATTATGGCTAAAGCACCAATTCGTCGTAAGAAGGTTAAAAAGCAAGTTGCTGATGGTATGGCTCACGTTCATGCTTCTTTCAACAACACTATTGTAACAATTACCGACCGTCAAGGTAATGCACTATCTTGGGCAACAGCAGGTGGTTCAGGTTTCCGTGGTTCACGTAAATCTACTCCATTCGCGGCTCAGGTTGCTGCAGAGCGTGCAGGTACTGCTGCTCAAGAATACGGTTTAAAAAATCTAGAAGTTTTCATCAAAGGTCCAGGTCCAGGTCGTGAATCTGCTGTACGTGCTTTGAATGCTGCTGGTTACCGTATCACCAACATCACTGACGTGACGCCAATCCCTCATAATGGTTGTCGTCCACCGAAGAAACGTCGCGTTTAACAATAGGTTAGGAGAAATAACATGGCAAGATATTTGGGCCCTAAGCTCAAGCTGAGTCGTCGTGAAGGTACTGACCTGTTCCTTAAGAGCGGCGTAAGAGCTATCGACTCTAAGTGTAAACTTGAGACTGCACCTGGTCAGCACGGCGCTCGTAAAGGTCGCTTATCTGATTACGGTTTACAGCTACGTGAAAAGCAAAAAGTACGTCGTATCTACGGTGTATTAGAAAAGCAATTCCGTAACTACTACAAAGAAGCTGCTCGCCTTAAAGGTAATACAGGTGAAAACTTGTTACAGCTTTTAGAGCAACGTTTAGACAATGTTGTATATCGCATGGGTTTTGCTAGCACGCGCGCTGAAGCACGTCAGTTAGTAAGCCACAAAGCGATTTTAGTTAATGGTCGTGTAGTGAACATCCCTTCATACGTAATTACTCCAGAAGATACTGTTGTAATTCGTGAGAAGTCAAAAACACAAGCACGTATCATCGCTGCTCTAGAGTTGGCTGAGCAACGTGAAAAGCCGACTTGGGTTGAAGTTGACGGTAAGAAAATGGAAGGTAGCTTCAAGCGCCTACCTGAGCGTTCAGATCTGTCTGCGGACATTAACGAACAACTAATCGTCGAACTTTACTCTAAGTAAAGTTAAGAGTTAAGAGAGGATAAAATGCAGGGTTCTGTTACCGAATTCCTAAAACCAAGGTTAGTCGATATCGACGCTATCAACCCAACGCGTTCTAAAGTAGTTTTAGAACCATTAGAGCGTGGCTTTGGTCACACTTTGGGTAATGCCTTACGCCGTATACTGTTATCATCTATGCCTGGATGTGCAGTAACTGAAGTAGAAATCGACGGTGTATTGCATGAGTACAGCGCGAAAGAGGGCGTACAAGAAGACATCATTGAAATTCTGTTAAACCTTAAAGGTCTAGCAGTAACTTTAGAAGGCAAAGATGAAGTTTTTCTGACCCTGACTAAATCTGGTGTAGGC
>NZ_CP090667.1:3292500-3320000 GCF_045040605.1 Pseudoalteromonas sp. PB2-1 | reverse complement strand
GCGTAGTCGATGGGAAACGGGTTAATATTCCCGTACTTGGTATAATTGCGATGGGGGGACGGAGCAGGCTAAACAAGCATGGCGTTGGTTGTCCATGTGAAAGTGAGTAGGTTGAGAGTTTAGGAAAATCCGGACTCTTAAGACTGAGACACGAGACGAGCACCCAAGGGTGTGAAGTTGTTGATGCCATACTTCCAGGAAAAGCCTCTAAGCTTCAGATTATACCGAATCGTACCCCAAACCGACACAGGTGGTCAGGTAGAGAATACTAAGGCGCTTGAGAGAACTCGGGTGAAGGAACTAGGCAAAATCGTACCGTAACTTCGGGAGAAGGTACGCTCCTATCTGTGATGAGACTTGCTCTCTAAGCGGACGGGAGCCGCAGTGACCAGGTGGCTGGGACTGTTTATTAAAAACACAGCACTGTGCAAAATCGCAAGATGACGTATACGGTGTGACACCTGCCCGGTGCCGGAAGGTTAATTGATGGGGTTAGTTTTCGGACGAAGCTCTTGATCGAAGCCCCGGTAAACGGCGGCCGTAACTATAACGGTCCTAAGGTAGCGAAATTCCTTGTCGGGTAAGTTCCGACCTGCACGAATGGTGTAACCATGGCCACGCTGTCTCCACCCGAGACTCAGTGAAATTGAAATCGCAGTGAAGATGCTGTGTACCCGCGGCTAGACGGAAAGACCCCGTGAACCTTTACTACAGCTTGGCACTGAACATTGAACCTACATGTGTAGGATAGGTGGGAGGCTTTGAAGCAGAGACGCTAGTCTTTGTGGAGCCGTCCTTGAAATACCACCCTTGTAGTTTTGATGTTCTAACGTTGGTCCCTGATCGGGATTACGGACAGTGCCTGGTGGGTAGTTTGACTGGGGCGGTCTCCTCCCAAAGAGTAACGGAGGAGCACGAAGGTTGGCTAAGTACGGTCGGACATCGTACGGTTAGTGTAATGGTAGAAGCCAGCTTAACTGCGAGACAGACACGTCGAGCAGGTACGAAAGTAGGTCATAGTGATCCGGTGGTTCTGAATGGAAGGGCCATCGCTCAACGGATAAAAGGTACTCCGGGGATAACAGGCTGATACCGCCCAAGAGTTCATATCGACGGCGGTGTTTGGCACCTCGATGTCGGCTCATCACATCCTGGGGCTGAAGTCGGTCCCAAGGGTATGGCTGTTCGCCATTTAAAGTGGTACGCGAGCTGGGTTTAGAACGTCGTGAGACAGTTCGGTCCCTATCTGCCGTGGGCGTTTGAGAATTGAGAGGGGTTGCTCCTAGTACGAGAGGACCGGAGTGAACGAACCGCTGGTGTTCGGGTTGTCATGCCAATGGCACTGCCCGGTAGCTACGTTCGGAACTGATAAGCGCTGAAAGCATCTAAGCGCGAAGCAGGCCTCGAGATGAGTTCTCACTAGACTTTTAAAGTCTCTGAAGGGCCGTTGAAGACTACAACGTTGATAGGCAGGGTGTGGAAGTGGTGTGAGCCATTAAGCTAACCTGTACTAATTACCCGTGAGGCTTAACCATACAACGCCAAACGCGTTTTGTGGCAGCGTAACAACGCAAAGCAGAAGTTAAGATACTAAAGTAGACATTTACTTACAATCAGCATTCCAGATTTAGTAGTCGCGATTTTATATCGCGCTTACAACAGAATATGCTTGGTGACAATAGCGTTTTGGACCCACCTGACCCCATGCCGAACTCAGTAGTGAAACGAAACAGCGCCGATGATAGTGTGGCATTTGCCATGTGAAAGTAGGACATTGCCAGGCTCCTAATTAGAGAAACCCGATTCGAAAGAGTCGGGTTTTTTGTTGCCTGTAGAAAAATAAAACACCCAACCAAGACCCTACTACTTCTATCCTTGTAGGCATAGTGTGGCATTCGCCATGTGAAAGTAGGACATCCTACTGCGTAGCGCACCATGGCTCCTAATTAGAGAAACCCGTTGCAGCAATGCAACGGGTTTTTTCGTATGTGGTCGCGATTTTACATCGCGCTCTATGAGCGAACAGACAGCCAATGACGCGGGATAAACCCGCAGCTACGCGACAAGGTTACCACAACACGTGTGTCGTCGCGATTTTACATCGTGCTCTATCTGCGAACAGACAATCCATGACGCGGAATAAACCCGCTGCTACGCGGCAAGTTACCCCAACACGTTTGTAGTCGCGATTTTACATCGCGCGCTATCTAGGAATAGACACCCCATGACGCGGAATAAACCCGCAGCTACGCGACAAGGCCGCCCCAACACGTTTGTAGTCGTGTATGATATCTGCGCATATGCTGCATCAGCGCTTCTTTATTTACGAATGGTATTATGGGTGTGAGATGAATCCGCTGCTGTTCGGGATTAGAATACAGGGTTTATCTGTAAAATGGTTGCGCTAATACTAAAGTAAAATCTCTGCTGTATGCCCACATTATTACTGTAAAAACAAAAACGCCAGCATATAGCTGGCGTTTTTATTCAGGAAGTAAGTTTTGTTACTAAGCTTTAGGTCCTGCAGATTTGATTGCTTCAGAAACGTCGTATTTGGCGAAATTTTCTGTGAAGTCAGATGCTAGCTTGTTTGCGTATTCTGCGTACTTCTCTTTATCTTCCCATGTGTTGATTGGGTTAAGAAGTTGGCTATCTACGCCAGGAACTGCAACTGGTACATCTAGGTTAAGTACGTCGATGTGTTGAGTTTCAACATCAGCTAGTTTACCTGATACGATTGCATCAACTACAGCTCGTGTAGTCGGAATATCGAAACGCTTACCTGTGCCGTAAGGGCCACCAGTCCAACCAGTGTTAACTAGGTATACTTTAGCGCCGAATTCACGTACACGCTTCATTAGAAGCTCTGCGTACACGCCTGCAGGGCGTGGGAAGAATGGCGCACCGAAACAGGTTGAGAAAGTTGATTCAATATCGCTTGTTGAGCCGATTTCAGTTGAGCCTACTTTTGCAGTGTAACCGCTTAGGAAGTGGTAAGCTGCCGCTTCTTCAGTAAGTACTGAAACTGGTGGTAATACACCACTTACGTCACATGTTAAAAATACAACTGCCTTAGGCTCACCTGCGCGGTTTTCTACTTTACGTTTTTCAACGTGCTCTAGAGGGTAAGCTGCGCGGCTATTTTGTGTAAGGCTTGTATCATGGAAGTCTGGTACACGGTTACCGTCAAGTACAACGTTTTCTAAGATTGTACCGAAGCGAATTGCATTCCAAATAACTGGTTCATTCTTTTGTGATAGGTCGATGCATTTAGCGTAACAACCACCTTCGATATTAAATACGCTACCAGGTGCCCAGCCGTGCTCGTCATCACCGATTAGGAAACGAGTAGGATCAGCTGATAATGTTGTTTTACCTGTACCAGAAAGACCGAAGAATAGCGCAGTGTCGCCAGCTTCACCTACGTTTGCAGAGCAGTGCATTGGTAATACACCTTTCGCAGGCAGTAGGAAGTTCTGTACAGAGAACATTGATTTTTTCATTTCACCGGCGTAACGCATACCTGCCAGTAGCACTTTACGTTGTGCAAAGTTGATAATTACTGTGCCATCGCTATTTGTGCCATCACGTTCTGGGTCACAAACAAAAGAAGGGACATTCATTACCTGCCACTGAGGTAAATCAGATGCATTATAAGTATCAGGTTCGATAAACATGTTTTTGGCAAAGATGTGATGCCATGCAGTTTCTGTTGTTACAACAACAGGTAAATAGTGCTCAGGATCTGCGCCAACTTCTAGGTGAGAGATGAAGTGGTCATTGCTTTGCACATGCGCTTCTACGCGAGCCCATAAGGCGTCGAATTTGTCAGCATCGAAAGGGCGGTTTACGTTACCCCATTGGATTTCGTTTTCAGTACTTGGTTCTTGAACAATAAAACGGTCTTTTGGTGAACGGCCAGTGCGACGGCCAGTATTTGCAACAAAAGCACCATTAGCGGCTAAAGTCCCTTCGCCACGACGGATTGCGTGTTCGACAAGTTCAGCTGCAGTTAGATCGACAAAACGAGTAGCGTTTGCAGTCATGTTTATACCTAAATTGTGTGAGATTGAACGGGATAGCTCTGGGGTTCTTATTTCCCTTAAGCTGAAATAATAGTAACAGAAGGATTAGGGATATTCGAGAGTGTGAAGGGCTTAAAAACACATATATTTGGCAAAAAACATGAATAATTTCAATGATACCGGTGTCATGAAAGAGCGGTTTTTTATGATACCGGTGTCATGAAATTGATCAAAAAAGCCGTAATAAATACGGCTTTTAATATAATATTATTATTAAGTGCAACTTTAATTAAAAATAGCTTTAATATCCTGCTCGTTAAAGATGTAATCTTTCAAGCAATAATGGCAGCTAATTTTTACTTCACCATTTGCTTTTACGTCTTCAAGTAAAGCATCTTGACCGAGGTTCACTAACGCTGTAATTGTTTTTTCACGGCTGCACCCACAACGAAAAGTAATTTTTTGTGGTTCAAACAACTGTGGGTTATCTTCATGATATAGGCGAGTAAGCACTGTATTTGCATCTAGGTGAAGTAATTCTTCATCCTTAATTGTGTTGCTGAGTGCTTCTAAATGCGTGAAGTCTTCTACAGATTTCTCTTTATTAACCGGTAGTACTTGCAAGAAAAGGCCCGCCGCTTTGGCAGAGTCAGCTGTAACGTCTGTTGCAAACCATAAGCGTGTTTTCAATTGCTCAGATTGTTCAAAGTAACTTTCTAGGCATTTATCTAGGCTATCGTGCTCTAAAGGCACAATGCCTTGGTAACGCTCACCCTTTGTTGGGGTAATCGTAATGACCATATAACCATTTCCGATTAAATCTTTAATGGTGTTCCCTTGCACTTCACCCTGTAAACGCGCAACACCACGCATATTTTGCTTGTCATCACCATTGATAACAGCATATTTTACTGGGCCATCCCCTTGTAATTGAACAGCAATTTCACCTTCAAATTTAAGTGTTGCTGTGAGTAAACAAGTTGCTACAAGTAACTCTCCAAGTAGAGCTTGCACAGGGGCAGGATAATTGTGGTTAGCGATCATCTCTTGATAGGTTTGGTCTATTTGTACGAGTTCACCACGTACATCGAGTTGATCAAATATATAACGATGAAGTAAATCTTGTTGCATGGAGCATTACCTAACTTGATTTCATTTTTAACAGTTCACGTCTTTGCTTTTTATCTGGTTTACGATCAGGGTGTGGAGCAAAGAAGCTGTTGTTCTTACGGGCGATAGCATTTGCTTCGCGTTTCTCAATACTTGCTTGAGTTTCTTGGTATAAGGTTTGTGCAATGGGGGCTCCTTGGCGTTTATCAAGGATTTTTTCAATCGTGACTATCTTTTCGTCGACCCCTTGTAGTAGTTTTACTACTGCACCCACTTCGACTATTTTGCTTGGTTTAGTACGTTGTCCATTATAATGCACTTTACCGCCTTGTACCATGTCTCGTGCTATTGAGCGGGTTTTATAAAAGCGTGCAGCCCATAACCATTTATCTAGGCGTACGCTTAACTCGTCTTGTTTGTCTTGCGATTGTTTAGTGTTAACTTTTGACACAATTACGCTCTTCTAAAGCTACTCAATATATAGGCAAAATTTATCATGAAACTTAATTATAAAGAAACAGTCAAAGCCTTGCTTTGAACTCCTACTCGTTAGAATCACTCTGTTTACAAAGTTTAATATATGTGCGCTTGTTGAATGAAAAATGAAAAGGTACTATAAGCCAGCTATTAGGCAGTAAATTAAAATAAGAATTAAAGTTTATGGATCAACACTTACAACAAGTTAGACAATTTTTGAATGGCCTACCACATGCCAAATTGAGTGCATTTGTAGTGCTGTTAGTTGTTGTTTATATAGCATTTTTGTCATCTAAGTTGTTTTGGTTGTTATGGCCTGAGCCTAGTTCAAAAGTATTGCCCACAAATCGAGTAAGTTTGAATGCGGTTCGCACAGATACTGTAAATTCTCAACAAATTATTGATCAACATTTATTCGGGAAAGTAATTGTTGACTCAAAAAAACCTACCGCAAAGCAAACACACGTTATTAATAATGCGCCAGAAACACGGTTAAGTATTAATCTAACCGGCATTGTTGCTGTAAGCCAAGATGACCAAGCTGGTTTAGCAATTATTGAGTCTCAGGGAAGACAAGAAACGTATGTGGTCGATGATGCTATTCAAGGCACACGAGCTAAATTAGCTCAAGTCTTGCCTGATCGGGTTATTTTAGATGTGAGTGGTCGTTTTGAAACATTGATGTTGGATGGTCTTGATTTCACAAAGACAGTCTCTATGCCTGTGTTGGCCGCAAAGACAGAGCCTGAATTACAAGAAGGCCCTCAGCCTTTTGATACTGAAAGAGAAATAAATCCAACGGCAGATGAAGACGTTAAAGAAGCGATTATTGAAACGCGCGAAGAAATATTAAACGATCCTGGCAAACTATTCGACTATATTCGTGTATCGCAAGCGATGGTTGATGGTGAGCTTGTGGGTTATCGCTTAAGCCCTGGTAAAGATCCAGAGCTATTTAAGCAAATGGGATTAATGAATAATGATTTAGCTGTTGTAATAAATGGCTATCAATTAAATGATTTAAAACAGGCGATGACGGCTATAAACGAATTACGTAATAGTACTGACGCAAGTATCACTATCGAGCGGGATGGTGAGCAAATTGATGTGCAATTTAGCCTGCAATAACTAGCTTTGGAGTTTTTATAAAATGGTTCACGCGCTACACCTCAAAAAAATTAAAAAAGGGTTAGCTAAATATGCAGCGCTTTTTTTGTTAACAGGATTATCGCTTTCAGTCTCGGCTGTAGAGTATGCTGCAAACTTTAAAGGAACAGATATTAATGAATTCATTAATATTGTTGGGAAAAACCTAAATAAAACAGTCATTATTGACCCTAACGTGCGCGGTAAAGTCAATGTGCGTAGTTATGAGTTAATGGACGAGAAGCTCTATTATCAATTTTTCTTAAATGTACTTGAAGTGTATGGTTATTCAGCGGTAGAGATGGATAACGGTATCATCAAAATTGAGAAAAGCTCTGACGCTAAAAAGTCTAATGTTCCTTTGATTACAGAAGATAATCAAGCAAGCGGCGACATGATGGTGACACGCGTTGTACGTGTTAAAAATGTGAGCGTTCAAGAGTTAGGGCCATTAGTACGTCAATTTAGCGATCAAAAAGATGGTGGTCATGTAGCAAACTTTAATGCAGCCAACGTGATGATGCTCACTGGACATGCTGCATCAGTAAATCGTTTAGTTGAAATTATTCGCTCGGTTGACCAAGCCGGTGACAAACGTGTTGATATAGTAAAGCTTAAATTTGCAACGGCGGACGATGTTGTTTCTGTTGTTGAAAATATTTATAAAGACAGTGGTAAGGGAAGTGTTCCTGAGTTTTTAATTCCTAAAGTGGTGGCCGACGGTCGAACCAATAGCGTGATTGTTAGTGGTGAAGGCCAAGCCCGAACTCGTGCAGTTGAACTTATTAGTCGCTTAGATGGTGAATTAGAGAACCAAGGTAATACTAAGGTTATCTATTTAAATTATGCGAAAGCAGATGACCTCGTTAAGGTTTTACAAGGTGTTAGCAAGACACTAGCAGAAGATGCTCAAGGCGGCGCAACTAAAACCCGTACACGTAATCAAAACGAAACCAGTATCGAAGCTCACCCAGACTCAAATTCATTGGTTATTACTGCACAACCAGACACCATGCGTTCATTGGAACAGGTGATTGAGCGTCTAGATATACGTCGTGCTCAAGTATTGGTTGAAGCTATTATTGTCGAAGTTTTTGAAGCTGATGGTATTAACTTTGGCCTGCAATGGATTTCAGAGCAAGGCGGGATGATGCAGTTTAATAATGGTACTACAGTGCCAGTGGGCTCATTGGCTGTTGCCGCTGAACAAGCGCGAGACAAAACAATTACTGATAATGTCATTGGCACTGAAACAAGTAATGTTACGCCAATCGAAAGAACTGTAGAGGGTGACTTAGGCCCACTTGCAACCTTGCTTGGTGGTATTAACGGTTTAGCTATGGGTATTGTCAAAAATGACTGGGGCGCGATTATCCAAGCTGTGTCTTCTGATACCAATTCAAATATTCTCGCTACTCCGTCAGTAACCACTATGGATAACGAAGAAGCATCAATGATTGTTGGTCAAGAAGTGCCAATAATCACGGGGTCTCAAACAGGCTCAGATAACTCAAATCCTTTCCAAACCGTGGAACGTCAAGAAGTTGGTGTAAAGCTTAAAGTAACGCCACAAATTAATGATGGCTCAGCTGTACAGTTAACGATAGAGCAGGAAGTATCGAGTGTCAGTGGTGCAACAGCGGTTGATATTTCATTAGACAAGCGTGCAATTAAAACCACAGTGATGGCCGATGATGGTGGAATGGTTGTATTAGGCGGCTTGATTGATGAAAACGTTCAAGAAAGTGTGTCAAAAGTGCCATTACTTGGAGACATTCCAGTACTTGGTCATTTATTCCGTTCAACCAGTACCAGCAAGCGTAAGCGTAATTTAATTGTATTTATTCGCCCTACAATCGTACGTGATGGCATGAGTATGAATAAACTCAGTCATGTGAAATATAATTTCATTCGTGGTGAGCAACATAAACAAAAAGAAGATGGGATTGACTTAATGCCATTGACAGAAATGCCAATCTTGCCAGAGTGGAATGATGCCTTAGTCTTGCCACCAACGTACGAAGAATATTTAAAACAACAAAACGCAGATGATCGCAAAGATGACTGATGCAATTACAGAGATTAATGACGAGCTAGTCCATAACGAGTCGGCTGAGCTTTTAACAAGCGATGATCTTGTCAGTTTGCCAGCTAAACGTTTGCCATTTTCATATGCGCGTCGTGTTGGCGTATTACTTAGTAAAAATGCTGATAACTGGACGGTTTATTATCGTGGCGAACTAGATGTAAATGCTTTGCTTGAAGTGCGACGAATTGCAGGCCATAGCTTTACTTTAGAACAGCTGGCAGATGATAAGTTTGAATTACTGCTTGAAGCATCTTATCAGCGAGATAGTTCTGAAACACAGCAAATGATGGAAGATATTGGCAATGAGGTTGATTTATTCTCATTAGCTGATGAGTTGCCGCAAACAGAAGATCTCCTTGCTGGTGATGACGATGCGCCAATCATCAAACTGATTAATGCCATGCTAAGTGAAGCGATTAAAGAAGGTGCGTCCGATATTCACATTGAAACTTTTGAGCAAGAATTAGTTATTCGCTTCAGGGTTGATGGAGTCTTAAAGGAAGTATTAAAACCAAATCGTAAACTTGCCTCTTTATTGGTGTCACGTATAAAGGTTATGGCTAAGCTCGATATTGCTGAAAAGCGTATCCCGCAGGATGGTCGTATTAGTTTACGTATTGCAGGTCGTGCTGTTGATGTGCGTGTATCAACCATGCCATCGAGTTTTGGTGAGCGTGTAGTACTGCGTCTACTAGATAAAAATAATGCCCGCCTAAATCTGGAAGATTTAGGTATGACAGAGCGTAACCGGGAGCTATTTGCAGATCTGATCAGTAAACCGCACGGTATCATCTTGGTAACTGGCCCGACAGGCTCTGGTAAAAGTACCACTTTATATGCAGGTATGAGTCAGATTAACTCGCGTGACCGCAATATTTTAACCGTAGAAGATCCGATTGAGTATGAGATCCCTGGTATTGGTCAGACTCAAGTAAATACGAAAGTGGATATGACATTTGCCCGTGGCTTACGGGCTATTCTTCGTCAGGATCCTGATGTTGTAATGGTTGGTGAGATCCGTGACCTTGAAACGGCTCAAATTGGTGTGCAAGCATCCCTAACGGGTCACTTAGTTATGTCGACCCTGCATACGAATACGGCTGCCGGTGCCATTACGCGTATGGAAGATATGGGCGTAGAGCCCTTCTTACTATCATCATCACTGTTGGGTGTGCTGTCACAGCGTCTAGTAAGAACATTATGTAATAGCTGCAAAGAAGGACATGTTGCAGACGAGCGAGAGTGCCAATTATTAGGCGTTAACCCGACTGAGCCACCGACAATTTATCGCGCTGTGGGTTGTGAAGAGTGTAACTTTAATGGTTATCGTGGTCGTACAGGTATTCATGAACTGCTTGTTGTTGACGAGACAATTCGTGAGATGATTCACAGTGGCAAAGGCGAACAAAGTGTTGAAAAATACATTCGAACTCGCAGCCCAAGTATTCGCCAAGATGGTTGTAGCCGTGTATTAGCAGGGCGGACTACGCTGGAAGAAGTGCTACGCGTGACACGTGAGGAAGGTTAATCATGGCTGCATTTGAATACCGTGCCCTAGATAGCAAAGGAAAAGAGAAAAAAGGCATTCTTGAAGCCGATACGGTAAAGCAAATACGCCAGACACTACGTGATCAAGGGTTAATGCCTTTAGAGGTTGTTGCAGCAGCGGAAGGTGAAAAGCAAGTTAAAGGAGCAAAAAAAACCTTACTTGGCAGCTTTTTCAAAGCAAAAATTTCGACTTCCGATTTAGCCTTAATCACTCGCCAACTAGCGACCTTAATTCAATCTGCATTGCCTGTTGAAGGGGCTGTAATGGCGGTTGCCGAACAATGCGAAAAACCCCGTTTAAAGCGTATGTTGATGTCGGTTCGTTCAAAGGTTGTAGAGGGGTATACGCTCGCCGATGGGATGAGCGAGTTTCCACATGTGTTTGATGACCTATACCGTGCTATGGTAGCAGCAGGTGAGAAATCAGGTCACTTAGATCAGGTTTTAAATCGTTTAGCCGATTACACGGAACAACGCCAACACATGCGTAGTCAAATAACACAGGCAATGGTGTATCCAACCATTTTGGTGGTATTTGCGATTGCCATTGTATCTGTATTATTAGGGACTGTAGTTCCAAAAATATTAAAAACATTCGAAAAGTCTAAACAAGTATTACCTTGGACCACTGAATGGGTGATGGCGGCGAGTAACTTTGTGCAAAATTATTGGTTTATTAGTTTAATCGTAATTACAGCTGTGTCTGTGGCTATCAAGCATGCTTTAAAGAAACCAAAAATTCGTTTTTGGTTTGATGATAAAGTGCTACATATGCCTGGTATAGGCAAGGTTGCACGTGGCGTTAATACTGCGCGTTTCGCGCGAACTTTAAGTATTTTGTCGTCGAGTTCTGTACCATTACTTGAAGGTATGCGTATTTCAGGTGGGGTATTAGTCAACGAAAAAATGAAGAAGTCTGTGCAAGATGCAGCAACTCGCGTCAGTGAGGGCGCAAGTCTCCGTGCTGCTTTACAGCAAACTAAGCTTTTCCCACCTATGATGCTTCATATGATCGCCAGTGGTGAAAAGTCCGGTGAGTTGGAACAAATGCTTGAACGTGCTGCGAATAACCAAGATCGAGAGTTTGAGAGTATGGTTAATGTCTCTTTAAAACTTTTGGAGCCAGCGATGATCGCATCAATGGCTGTTATTGTATTGTTTATCGTTATGGCAATACTCCAGCCTATTATGGCAATGAACAAGGCTGTTGGTCTTTAAATTAAGGAAGGTTAAAACGACGCATCATGAGGGTGTGACGTTTTATAATAAATATTGAAGAAAATTAGAGGTATTTTGTGAATAAACAATCAGGTTTCTCATTACTAGAAGTTATGGTGGTGCTGGTTATCATCGGTATGATTATGTCGATCGTAGCGCCAAATATTATGGGTCAGCAAGAAGAAGCTGCCATAGATAAAGCACATTTAGATATTCAGCAAATCGAGGATGCGCTGAGTCTTTATAAGCTTAAAAACAAAGCGTATCCAACCACTGAGCAAGGTCTTGAAGCATTAGTAAATAAAACAAGCATTGAGCCTATTCCTCGCCGTTTTCCCGAAGGCGGTTTTATTGAAAAACTACCGGAAGATCCATGGGGAAATCCTTATCAGCTAATTAGCCCAGGAGAAATTGGTAAAGTTGATATTTTCTCAATGGGTCCAGATGGTGAAGCGGGTACTGATGATGATATCGGTAACTGGGATGAAGAAAAGCAATAATGTGTAAACTCAGCCAGATGTTTACTCACTCTACACATCAAGGCTTACTGTTATGGTAAGCCTTGGTCGTTTGCATTTGGCTCGAGGCGTAAAACACGCAAAAGGTTTTAGCCTCATCGAAATACTAATGGTGCTGGTAGTGATCGGTTTTGTTACTAAAATGGTCGCCTATAGTTTTGATGGTGGTGCTGAAGAAGAGCTAGAAAAGCAAGCGCTAAGATTACACACCACAATCAATTTGGCATCAGAATTTGCCATATTGAATCAAGTTGAATTAGGTTTTCATTTAGATAAGAACGTATTTGAGTTTCTCGTTTTTGATGGTGAAAAATGGGTCACCTTTGATCGCGAAAAGCTATTCGAGCCGGTAGAGGTTGATAACCGCTTTAAACTCACCTTAAACCTTGAGGATTTGGCATGGGCACAGGATAACTTATTAGAGCAATCTAATTGGCGTGAGCTTATGAGTGGTGGGGATGAAGATAGCTTACTTGAACTCAAAAAGTTAAAAATACCGCAAGTACTTATTTTATCCTCGGGTGAAGTGAGTGCCTTTCAACTTACTTACGAACTTGAGAATGCACCAGAGCCTATTTATTTTATTGAAGGGGAGTTTATGGCTCCGGTTCAATTTCGTAGGGAGCCTGAATAGTGATTAAAGCAACTGGTTTTACCTTACTCGAGGTGATGGTTGCCTTGGCTATATGCGCCATGGCAGGCATTGCAGCAATGCAGGCAACGGGTGAGCATATAAATCATCTCGCTACGATTGAAGAACAAACATATGCTTCATGGGTTGCTGAGAATGTGATGGTTGAGCAACGCGCTAAAGGCCGTGAGTGGCAGGGAAAAAACGGCACAAAAGGGACTGAAACACTCGCTGGTTATGAATGGTATTGGCGTCAAGATGTCGTACCAACGGCAGATAAAAGCTTTGTAAAAGTGACTATTAATATATTCACTGATGAAAAACTTGCGGATCCAGTTTATGAGTTGTCCACTTACTTAAACAAAGGTGATAAGTAGTGAAGCAGCGCGGTTTTACCTTACTGGAAGTAATCATAGCCATGGGGATTCTAGCCTTTGTGGTTTTATCGACCCATCAAATTTTAGACTCAACCACAAAAGCAAAAGACGCGTCTGATGAAACAATTGCCGAGCTTAATGGTTTTCAAACAACATTTCGTTTAATGGACCAAGACTTCAGTCAAATGACGAAAAGACAAGTGCGTAATGAAGCTGGAGACTTTCAAGAAACCTATATTCTGACAGGGCGGTATGTTTTGGATAGCCAGTATGATGGGATTGGGTTTGTACGCGATGGCTGGGTAAATCCCATTAACTTGTTGCCACGTTCAGAATTACAAGCCGTTGGCTACCGCGTTATTGACGATAAACTAGAGCGTGTATATCGCGTGTATGTTGATCAACTAGACAATATGGAGCCACGCTCACAAATACTGCTTGAAGATATCGAAGACTTAAAGTTTGAATTTCTTGATGACAAAAATGAGTGGCAAGAGCAATGGCAAATAAAAGCATTGCCTAAAGCAGTTGCTGTTACAATACAGAAAGTAGAACAAGAGCCTATTCGTCGCGTCTTTTTAGTGCCTGGCGAAGGGGGTGTTGAGAGTCAATCATGATATCTTTAAAGCGTTCAAAAGGCGCAGCACTTGTTATTGTTCTATTTATTGTTGCACTTGCGGCCATGTTGGCAGTCGAAATGAGTGCAAATCTAATGGTGCAAGTTCAGCGCAGCACAAACATCCAAAGTCACCAACAGGCTAAGTGGTATGCATTTGCCGCTGAGGAACTGGCTATTAAGGCGATAAACCAAGCCAAGAAAGATGATCCTGATAGTACTAATCTAGGGCAAATTTGGGCCCAGCAAGGCGGTGTTCCTTATCCTGTTGATAATGGCACCTTAAGTGGCACTATTACTGATCTACAAGCCTGTTTAAACCTCAATGCGTTACATGCAAAACCGGTGCAACAAAGTGGTTCATCGAACACCACAAACCCTGCACACAAAGCATTACTAGCCCTACTTGAGAATATTGAAGATTTGCCTACTGATGAATCAGAAGAAGCGATGGCTGATAGTGTATACGATTGGTTAGATGAAGACAGCATCACCTATCGCTCGGGAGCAGAAGAAGATGAGTATTTATCGCGTAAATATCCGTATATGACCGCAAATAGCTTATTTGCTTCTACCTCTGAATTACGCTTGGTTAAAGGGTTTAATCCTTTGGTCATGGAAAAGGTGCTGCCATTTGTATGTGTCATTCCTGGCAACGAGAACTTGGCCATTAACGTTAATACCTTACCAACAGAAAGTGCAATTATTTTAAGCTCCTTGATAGACGGTTTAAGCCTGTCAGGTGCACAAAGTGTTTTATCATCACGACCAGAAAAAGGATTTGATGGTATAGAAGAATTTTTTGAGGAAGTTAAGCAACAAGGCGGACAAAATGTGGACGCCGTGAAAGACTTGCTCACCATCAACAGTGAATACTTTAAACTACAGACGCAAGCTGAATTTGTTGAGCTGCGTTTTTCGATGACCACCTTACTGCATGCCAATAATGGTAAAGTAACGATACTAGCGCGAAAATTTGGAGGCGTACAGTGACAGAAATATTGTTGATCCGTACGGGTCGAACATTAACAGATAGCCTAAATTGGCTTATTTACTCACCTACAGAACAAGAAATCATTGCTAGCGGCGAAATAGCAGCAGCGACACAATTAGGTGAATTAGCAGAAAAAGCACAATCAAGAGAAGTGATAGTGCTCTTGCCTAGCGATCAGGTACAACTAAAGACTGTTGAGCTCCCAACAAAGTGGAACCGTAAGTTAGAACAAGCCCTCCCTTACATGCTTGAAGAAGAGATAGCGTGTGATGTTGATGAGCTATTCATCGCAATCGCAGAGCCAACAATGGTTGGTGACAAGCATGCGATTAATATAGCCATGGCAGACAGGGAGTGGTTTGAGCAATGGTTAGTCCAGTTTAACGAACATAATTTAGAAGTCTTTAAAATACTACCTGATGCGTTGCTATTACCAAGCTCGGATGAAGTTAATCAACTGAGTGTGATTGAGCTAAATAAACAGTGGTTATGCAAATTAGGTGATTGGCACGTGGCAGTGGTTGAGTCTGATTGGTTAGAAGGTTACCTGAGAGCTTTAAATAATCCTGATGTCATACATTACAGTCCTGCTGTAGGCTTTCCTGATACGGTTAATCTGATAGCTAAAACAGAGTCTTATGACCTACCATTAGCATTGTTTGCTAAACAGCTACCTAATATCAGCTTTAACTTACGCCAAGGTATGTATCAGTTAAAGAAGAAGTCTGCTATTTGGTGGGGATACTGGAAAAAAGCCGCTATTGCAGCAGGTGTTGCGTTAGTGTGTAGTATTGGCGTTAAATCGCTAGAGCTTTATAAACTCAATAGCCAAATAGAGCAAACAAAGACTCAAGTGGTGTCTAACTACCAACGTGCGTTTCCCGATAAGAAAGTGCGACCACAGTTAATACGTAGCCAGATCCGCAGTGAGCTGGCCTTGTTAGATGGTGGTAGTACAGCAGGTTTCTTAGATTTAACGAGTGATTTAGTATCGATTTTCGATGAAGTAAAAGATTTTTCGCCTGAAACACTTCGCTATGATCAACGACGAAATGAATTACGGATCCGTGCTAGAGGTAAAGATTTTCAGTCATTTGGTAAGGTGAAAGCAATTTTGGAGCAACGAGGTTTAACCGTTGATCAAGGATCGCTAAATAATGATGGCGACTTTGTTGTCGGAGAGATTAAATTGCGAGGTGCGGCATGAAAGAGCAATTAGTCAATTACTGGCGTTCTTTAAAAGAGCAAGAGCAACAACTTGTAATGATTGCCGGTGCTGTTTTTGTTATTTTTGTATTAGTGATGGGTATTTTTAGACCCCTCAACAATGCAATAGAAAAAGCAGAGCAAGACAACATAAAACAGCAAGAATTGCTTGCTTGGGTTGATGAGAGCATCATTAAGCTTAAAGCCAGTGGAAGTGCTCGTGTAACCAATGATCGCAGCTTAAGCCAAATCGTAAATAGTACGCGTAATCGCTATCAAATCACTATTAGTAAAATGCAACCAAACGATAACTCGCTTCGTTTGACAATTGACTCTGTCGAATTTAATAAATTAGTTGAATGGCTTGATGAGCTTGTTAATTCTCAAGGAGTACTTATTGAGAATTTGGATTTGAGTAAAGATGATAAATCAGGCTTTGTTCGTGTAAGTCGGTTGGTATTAGAGAAGTAGACGATGAAGAAAACAATTTTATTAGTCGCCATTTTTTTACTGTGCTTTTTGGTCTTCACTTTAGTGAAAACGCCAGCTGCTGTAGCGCTTGATTTAGCCACTCCATACCTACCTAAACAATTACAACTAGGTAAAGCTAGCGGTTCATTATGGGATGGTCGTGTCATGCAAGCGCGTTTTGAAAATGAACAGCTGAATAATGTGCGTTGGCAGATTTCGGGCTGGTCACTTTTTAGTGGCAAGCTCGTTGGTACAGTGCGCTTTGGTGACCCTAGAGACAAAGCTGATATCTCGGGTCGTGCTGACTTTTCATATGGTTTGTTTAACCAAGCCATAGATATCAAAAATGCAGTTTTAAGATTAACCGTTGAACGTGCAATGGCGCGTTTACAATTACCACTCCCTGTGAGTGCGCAAGGGCGTGTAATTGTTGACTTAGATGAATACAGCTCGGGCCAACCGTACTGTGATACATTAGCAGGTGAAATAGCGAGTCCAAATATTGATGTCAAAGGATTGAATGGCTGGTTCAGTGTTGGGCCTTTGAGTGGTCGTTTAAGCTGTAAGTCTGGTGATATCGCTGTATTAGTTGACCCTGAAAACCGCTTAGGTTTAGAAGCGGATGCAACGTTAAAAGCGAATCTAGACTTCAAGGTTGCAGGGTATATCAAACCAGAAGCAAGTCTTCCTAAAGAAGTACATGATGCAACTAAATTTCTTGGTCGCCCTGATAGTGAAGGTCGTTACCCATTAAATTTCTAATTTAGGTAAATAGTAGAAGTAATATGCAAATTCCTGAGTTTTCACCTGAGCAAAGCGTGTTATTAACACACTTTCTTTCAGAGCAAAAAAATGCCCTGTCTTTAGCGCAAACACAAGGCTACTTATTTGCTGTTATTTGTGCGCCAGAGCCTCTTGATGTTCATCAGTGGCTCGAACAGGTTTGTCCAGGATGTGACGGGCAAATGGATGAACAGGTGTTGTTTGCATTTATGGCATTGTATCAGCAGATCAGTGAGCAGGTTTTTGGAACAGGGTTTAGTTTGCCTGTCAGTTTGCAGGTGAATTCAAAACAGCAACAATATTTGGATATTCAAGAGTGTCAGCATTGGAGTCAAGGTTTCTTACTTGGAGCAAAAGATTATATTGCTAAATTATTAGCTGCGCCTTTGCTTAGTGAAGAGTTTAAAGCCGCACTAGATACCGCTCATCAGAGTTTAGGCTTTTTTAGCTTATCGCAATCGGATATTGCCGCGATTGCCAGTGAATATGAATTAACAGAGGGGCAGCTTTGTCAGCAACAATACGAGTTGATGGGGGAGTTTGCAGCGGGCTTTGCTGAGTTAATTGAGGTGGTTGCTATGAACAGTCAGTTGTACAATGATGAGGGCTGGAATTAGGTTAACTACCTAATTCCAAAATAATATCAGTGCAACCATTTTTACAGCGTACAACGCCTCTTCCTGGTTGATCTGTTTGCAAATCAAGAGTAAGAACACCTTTACAGGTTTCACAGTGTAGTGTTTGTCCCTTAGCCAATTTTTTTAGTAAGTTGCGTTGCTTTGCAAATGAATCACTGGCTTTTTTATTCAGAGTCGAAAAATCCATCACTTATTTAGCCTTTCTTTCAATGCACTTGAAACAATGCTACATACACTCTCTAAACGCTCACCATAAAAGTAGATGTTGATATCTTTCTCTCGGCAATAGCGTAGGTGAAATACCTGCAACTTCTCATCGGTTATGAATGTTTCTTCGACGTATTCCTGCTCAGAAGCTGATAAATTTAGTTGTGACTTAATAGTATTCTTTGCCATGTTTGCGGCAGGGCTTCTGTTGACTTTGCTAGCATTTGAAAGAAAGCCAATGCCATCACCGAGTAGTTTCTCTCTTGGCTCTTTGATCAATGGGTGATCAATAGTGAATAATGCTAAAATTATAAGCACTAAAATAAGAAATTTTTTCATAGCACAACAAACTTTGATCTGAATGAATAAGGTATGGCTGCAAGTTTAATAAAATGGCCAATTTAAAAGCAAGCAGATACGATGAAATAATTTAAACAGACATATTCGTGATCAATCCCTGAAATTTTTTAGAGATTGAGTATAATGATTTTGATGAGTTGGAAATTTCAGAAATCTTTGAACGTAATGAGATGCATTCTAATTTATTCACTGATTGTCTATATCTGTAAACTACAAACATAATGTTTGAGTATTTATTTCCTAGTGGCGTTGAGGAATTTTAATGGATAAACAAATTAAGGTTAAAAATATCCCAACGGAAGTAAAGATCCAGAAACCGGAAAACGCTTCCCTTGATGATAGATTTAACCCTCGCAACCGAATATACGTAAGGGCTGTTTCCGGTTTACATCAACTATTGAGACAGCGTATTGGCTTTATTGGCATGCTCGCTTTTATGTTGCTACCTTGGATTAACTATCAAGGTCAACAAGCGGTACTATTTGATCTTGTTGGTCAAAAGTTTAATATTTTCGGTTTAACTCTATGGCCTCAAGATCTCACTATTTTAGCGTTTATCTTGATGTTGGCTGCGTTTGCTTTATTTCTAGTGACGACCTTTTACGGGCGAGTTTGGTGTGGATACACATGCCCACAAACGGTTTGGACATTTATTTTTATTTGGTTTGAAGAAAAGTTTGAAGGCACAGCTAATCAGCGGAAAAAACTCGATCAACGGCCAATGGATTTTGATAAGTTTTGGCGCAAAACCGCAAAGCATAGCAGCTGGTGGTTATTCTCATTTTATACAGCTTTGACTTTTGTTGGTTACTTCACGCCGATAAGAGACTTACTTCCTGACGTATTTACACTCGATGCAACGGCTTACTCCTATGGCTGTATTGCCTTATTTGCGGTGTGTACTTATGGGAATGCTGGCTGGATGCGCGAAATCATGTGCTTACATATTTGTCCATATTCACGTTTCCAATCGGCTATGTTTGATAAAGATACTTTTACGGTGAGTTATGATGAAGCACGTGGCGAAAACCGAGGCCCTCGCTCACGTAAACAAGACCCGAAAGAGCTGGGATTAGGTGATTGTATTGACTGTAACTTGTGTGTACAAGTATGTCCGACAGGTATCGATATTCGTAACGGTCTGCAGTATGAATGCATTAACTGTGGTGCTTGTATTGATGCGTGTGATGGAGTCATGGATAAAATGGATTATCCAAGAGGACTTATCTCCTACACAACAGAACGTAACTTAGAAACACCTGAAAATAAAACACATGCAGTACGTCCTAAGTTGATAGGTTATATGGTGATTCTTGTTGTTTTAACTGGGGCACTGGTTGCAAATATTGCGATGCGTAAACCGATGGAGTTCGATATTATTCGTGACCGAAATCAACTTTATCGCGTTGACTTTAATGGCTTGGTAGAGAACACCTATACACTTAAAGTCATCAATAAAGCACAGTATGAGCAAACCTTTAATATTGCTGTAGAAGGGTTAGATAACTTTGAATATATAGGTAAACAAACATTCACCGTTCCTTCTGGGGAATCATACAATGTGCCTCTCTCTCTAGTCGTTGATCCTTATGATTTGAAAAAGCCAATGACTAAGTTTGAGTTTGTACTTTCTGTCGATTCCGAGCCTGATGTACAGATTTCACAGCCTAGCAACTTCTTTAAGGGACAATAATTAAGTACACTGAGCACATACAATAAAAAGCGGGGATTTCCCGCTTTTTTTATATAATGGGACCTTATGAGTAAATTTAGTTTTGTTGACCTTACGCCAGATTCAATTTTAGATGCCGTAGAAAGTATCGGAATTTATGCAGAGTCAGGGCTATTGGCTTTAAATAGCTACGAAAATCGTGTTTATCAGTTTAAAGCTGAAGATGGTTATCGTTATGTTGTTAAGTTTTACAGGCCTGAACGCTGGACTAAGGAGCAAATACTTGAAGAACATGCTTTTGCGTTTGAACTCGCGGAAGCTGAAGTGCCTGTTGTTGCGCCGGTTTGTAGAGAAGGTGAAAGTCTCTTCGAACATAATGGATATTTGTTTGCATTATTCCCAAGTGTAGGAGGGCGGATTTTTGAAGTTGATAACTTAGATCAACTCGATGTCCTTGGCCGCCTAATAGGGCGGATGCATCAAATTGCAAAGGCACAATCCTTTTCTCATCGCCCTGAAATGAGTTGCGAAGAATATTTGCAGACAGCGAAAGTTCATTTGCAAGCGAGTAACTTAGTGCCTATGGCCCTTGAACATCCGTTTTATACTATTTTGGATCTGGTTATTAACGAGACGACGGCTCAGTATAAAAATGTTGAAACAATCCGTCTGCATGGTGATTGTCACGCTGGCAATATTCTTTGGTCAGGTGATGCACTTATGTTTGTAGATTTGGATGATAGTCGTCAAGGTCCTGCCATTCAAGATTTATGGATGATGCTCAGTGGCGATCGTAATAACCAACTGTTACAGTTAGACACCTTAGTTGCGGCGTACGAAGAGTTTTGTGATTTTGATCATAATCAGCTTAAACTCATCGAACCATTACGTGCCATGCGAATGGTGCATTATATGGGGTGGCTCGCAAAACGCTGGGATGATCCTGCATTTCCACGGAACTTTTCTTGGTTCGCAGAAGACAAATACTGGGAGCAGCAAATACTTGCTCTAAAAGAACAGCTTGCGGCATTACAAGAAGCCCCGTTAAAATTATTACCATAAATTTTAAAAAGATAAGTAAAGACGAGAAAATAATGTTTAAAAAATTAAAGTTAAGTCTACTCATTCTATGTTTACCTTTTGCTGCATTTGCGGCTGACTTCGAAGCAGGTAACCAGTATGAAGTATTGAAAGTTGAAAAAAGTGCTACCCCGCAAGTGACTGAGTTTTTCTCTTTTTATTGCCCACACTGCTTTAAGTTTGAGCCAGTAGCGAAAGCACTGACCGCAGCGCTGCCAGAGGGCACTGAGTTTGTTAAAAACCACGTTAACTTTTTAGGTGGGGTGTCAAAACAAACACAAAGTAACTTAAGCTATGCCTACCTTATTGCTAAGCAACAAGGAAAGGGAGAGCAAGTGGCAGATCAAATTTTTCATAGCATTCATGTTCAACGTGCACCACTGCAAAATATTAAAGATGTGAAAGCATTACTGGCAACGAACGGTATTAGTAATGAAGTCTTTGATACTGAAATTGCAAGTATGCCAGTAATTAGTGCAGAAAAAGCGATGCAAGACAAACAAAATAAGTATTCACAAATCGGTGCACTTACAGGCGTACCAACATTTATTGTAAATGATAAATATAAAATTAACTTAAACACTATCAAGAGCCAAGAGCAGCTTGATGAGCTGGTTAAGTTTTTACTAAAACAATAATTTTGGAGTGTAAAAGTAATGATTAAGTTAGTTAAAGCTACCTTATTGGCGATGACATTAGGATTGGCAGCGAATGCAACTGCTGCACAATATGAAGAAGGTAAGCATTACGAAGCATTTGATGCGCGCGCTTCTAAAAAGCCTGAAGTAAAAGAGTTTTTCTCATTTTATTGTCCGCATTGTAATAGCTTCGAATCAATCGTTGCGCAGCTAAAGCCGCTTTTGAATGACGGTGTTGCTTTTAAAAAGAGCCATGTAGACTTTTCAGGACCTCGTGATCCAGAAATTCAGGCTATGTTAGCTCAAGCTTATGCAACTGCGGCTGTGTTACCACAAAAAGATGCTTTAGTGGCTGCCATTTTTAATCACATTCATGGTAAACGTGCACGAATCAATGAATTAGCAGATATGAAAGATATCTTCGTATCACAAGGTGTATCGGAAGCTGATTTTGATAAATACTACAATAGCTTTTCTGTACGTACGATGGCATCAAAAATGAAACGCGATCAAGAGTACTACAAACAAAAAGGCGCATTGAAAGGCGTACCAACATTCATTGTGAATGGCAAATATCGTTTAATTTTAGGTGCTGAGTCCGGTATTAGTGATGCAAAAGGTATGGCTGACCTTATCAACTATTTAGCTGATAAATAAATATAAGCAAATATATTAATAAGCTCCGCTCGCGGAGCTTTTTTATTGGTGATGAACATGGAAAAAGTTTTAGTATCAAGCTGCTTACTGGGTAATCCTGTACGCTACGATGGCCAATCGCAAAACCTATTAGACCCAGGATTAGAATCACTCAAACAACAAAAAAGGTTAGTTTCCTTTTGTCCTGAAGTGGCTGGTGGTTTACCTATCCCAAGGCCGCCCGCTGAAATTAAAGAGGGTCGAGTGTTAACGAAAGATGCAGAAGATGTCACTGCTGAATTTATCGCAGGAGCAGAACAAGCCTTAAAAATTTGCCAAAAGCATAAAATTCGTTTTGCTTTACTAAAAGAGTCCAGTCCCTCCTGCGGGCGTAACACAATCTACGATGGCAGCCATACGGGGCATAAAGTTATAGGGATGGGTTTAACCGCACAGTTATTACAAAGTAATAATATAGAGGTGTTCAGTGAAGAGCAGTTGCCAGCGCTATTTGCTGCGCTGGCAGAAAACTAAACTTATTTACGTTGTAAAAATACACCAGACTCAATGTGATGCGTGTATGGAAATTGGTCAAATATAGCAAAGCGCTTAACTTCGTGTGTTTTACAAAGGTGCTCAAGGTCGCGTTCAAGCGTATCTGGATTACATGAGATATAGATAATATTGTTGTAATTGGCCACGAGATCACAGGTGAGCGTGTCCATTCCTGCACGGGGTGGGTCAACTAAAATACTCTGACAATTATAACTTTTCAGATCAATGCCTTCTAAGCGAGAAAACGTGCGTTCACCTTTCATGGCTTGCGTGAACTCTTCGCTCGACATGCGAATAATATCTAAGTTATCCACTTTATTTTGTGCAATATTATATTGTGCAGAGTAAACAGATGATTTAGAAATTTCAGTTGCGAGTACACGATCAAACGAGTTCGCTAAAGCAATCGAGAAGTTACCGTTACCACAATATAGTTCGAGTAGATCATTCTCTAATGGTTCACAAAGTGCTTGTGCCCATTCAAGCATCTTAATATTTACTTTGGCATTTGGTTGGGTAAAGCTATTTTCTACTTGTTGATAAATAAGCTCTTTTCCATTGACGTTTAGGCGCTCTACGACGTAGTCATTACCAATCACTTCTTTTTGTTTACGTGCGCGGCCAATAAAGTCGATGTTAAATTGTGTACTGAGTTTTGCTTTTAGTGCTTTAATTGCCTCTAACCACTCATCACATAAGGGCTTGTGATAAAGCAAACTGACAAGAATCTCACCACTTAAAGTTGATAGGTAATCAATTTGAAATAACTTACGGCGCAGGATTTCACACCCTTTTAAGTTTTCAATCATTGCCTGCATAACTTCACCGACTAAAGGCGCAGCAGGGTCAAAATTTTCAACGCGAATTTTCTCTTTGGTTTGTTGATCAAACATAATGTGAAATAGATCATCACCTTCATGCCAAACGCGAAACTCAGCTCGTTGACGGTAGTGAATTGGATCAGAGCTAAATACTTCTAACTTTTCAACACCGAAACGTTGAAACTGAGAAAAGATGCGCTGCTCCTTTTCACTTAGTTGTGCATCATATTGAGTTGTATCAATTTTTATAACCGCCATGGCTGATTACCTTTTATCTCTTAGCTTTATATCGGCGCTATTGTAGGGGGCATAGAAGATTTGTCTAGTTTTGTTACTTATTTTTGGTGTTGTTTTTTTATACAGAAAACTTAAGTTTTCTAACTTTTAGCCGATAATGAGGTAATCATCACATGGAGTCGGATCATGAAAATTGGCAACCAAGGCTATATGCCTAATACAAACGTAAATAAGTACAATGGTAAGCAACCATTGCAGCAGCCTAAAATTCAAAGTGCTCATGATAGCTATCAGCAAAGAGGGCGAGAGTTGGCCGCCAAAGTGCTCGGCGATAAACTTGCCGCTGAGTTAGGGTTACCTGTTGTAGAAGAGAAAAAAGATAAGCCCCTGTTTGACTTTGAAGCAATCGTTAAGAATGTACTTGATTTCGTTGGCGGCGCTATTCGCAAAGCAAAAGCGGATGGTGCAGATGATGAAAAACTTAAAAGTATGCTGGGTGAAGCCCGAAAAGGCGTTCAAATGGGAGTTGATGAGGCTTATGAAGAGCTAAAAGGTTCAAATCTGCTAAATGACGATATTGAAGAAGGTATTGAGAAATCAAAAGAAGGTATCTTCAGTGGTATAGATCAACTTGAGGAAAGTCTTTTTAACCCCAAGCCAGCTTCTGTGTCGGTAAGCCAAGCACAATATATAAGTTTACGAAATAATGCTGAGTATACATTCACGACAGCAGAAGGCGATGAAGTGAGTATCAGTTTTGCAGATGCGTATACTAGCCAATCTGCCAGTGCTTATAGCAAGCGTGGTGGAAATGAAGCATTTGTAAGTGAGTCATCACAATCTCGCGAGCTTTCATTTTCGATGTCAGTGAATGGTGAACTAAATGAACAAGAGCAAGAAGCAATTAATGCGCTTATGGAAGATTTACAAGGAGTGAGCGAGACCTTTTTCTCAGGTTCATTAGATGAAGCATTTAAACAGGCGCAGGAACTTAGTTTAGGTAATGAGCAGCTTGTTGCCTTCTCTATGGATCTTAAACAAACGAAGACTGTTGCAAGCATAAAAGGCTATGAACAAGTCAGGCCTACTCCTGAAAAAGATGTCGCAGAAAAGATAGCGCCATTTAATGATGACTTGAAAGAAACCTTGAATAAGGCAAATGAACTTGGTTTACAAAATCAACTTGCTGGTATTTTAGAGTGGTTAAATCAAGATAAAGAAGAAGTGAGCAAGTTAGTCGACTATACCAAGACCATGCTTGAGCAGATGAATAAGATCAACGCTGACATCGAAGAGCTAAAATCGTAAGCTTTCTTTTTAAATAACTGCATGGCAAACTTCTGACCTTTGATTTTCAGGGGAAAGCAGTTTGTCAGCTCATATCATGGTATTTGATTCAGGTATTGGAGGTACTACTGTACTTGAGCAAATTCAACAACTGATACCTGAAGCCACTTATAGTTACTTTATGGACAATGTACTATTGCCCTATGGTGCTAAACCGCCGCAAAAGATCATTCAACGCTTACTGGCTTTAATTCATTTTATTGAAAGTAGCGCATTGCAAGTTGATATCTTAGTAATAGCTTGTAATACCGCTTCGACCTCTGCACTCAACATCATTCGTAGGCACACTCATATTGAAATAGTAGGTGTGGTACCTGCAATTAAACCCGCTTGCCTAATAAGTAAAACAAAACATATCGGTCTAATTGCCACTCCCGCAACTGTAAATAGTCATTACACTAAAGCACTTATCAAAGAACATGGTAAAAATACGAAAGTAAGCTTATATGCATCAACCAAGCTGGTGGAGTTAGCTGAAACATTGTTTCATACTCATTCATTATCTAACTATGAGTTTAATGAAGAAATAGCTGCACTCAATATTGCTGGTGATATTGATGTGCTAGTGTTAGGTTGCACACACTTTCCATTATTAGCAAATACATTAGCGATGTGCTTTGAGAAGCCGGTAAAGTTAATTGATTCCGGTAAAGCGATTGCCAATAGGGTAAGTAGCTTATTAATGAAACATCAACTTGCCTTATCAATAGACACAAAAAAGCCGCTGCGTTATTACGCAACGGCCCCTATTGATGCTTCGCAATTAAGCATCGAGCTTATAGAGTTGACTGATCAGACTCCTGACGAAAGTGACTAGCTTCACCTTCTTGTTTTTGTTTTGCCTCACGCACTTTCAAAGTGCGTTGCTGGAATTCACTATCATTCAACTGATTGATTGCTTTGTCTGCATCGGTTTCAGCCATTTCAACAAAACCAAATCCACGTCGCTTACCAGTGTTTTTATCTTTCAATAGACGGACGTTGAACACTTTGCCTTGTTCTTCGAACAAAGCACGAACGACACCTTCATTAGCACGGTAAGGAAGATTGCCAACATAAAGTGTTTTTGTTTTTACTTCAGCCTCCTCACTTGCCGGTGATGCAACAACAGCAATCACTAAAGCACCAATTAATAAACCTGCACCAAACAACAACGCAGGGTCTAAGGCTAAGCTTGCAAATGCAAACTTAACAACGACAAAACCTAATACAGCAATAATAATAGAGAAAAGAAAAGATT
Organism: Pseudoalteromonas sp. PB2-1; assembly: GCF_045040605.1. NCBI lineage: Bacteria > Pseudomonadati > Pseudomonadota > Gammaproteobacteria > Alteromonadales > Pseudoalteromonadaceae > Pseudoalteromonas > Pseudoalteromonas sp. PB2-1. The sequence continues at coordinate 3,293,360 of NZ_CP090667.1, read as the reverse complement.
TTTGATCGGGTAATTTCATTTTAGATCTACCAATAAACAGGAAATAAACATTAATTTAACATTGTGAGCTTGCTATCTTAACGTGTTAAATGAACATAGCAATGTTATTTGCATTAAATTATGAATATTGGCTTAAAAAACAGTCATAATTGCAGCACGTTTTGTCGTTTTAGGTAAATTTAGTTCGCTTTTTGAGCAAACAGTAAAAAGATCTAAAAAAAGGGTTGATCTGTTTTCGGATCTCCCTATAATGCGACCCCACTGACACGGCGGGCAGCAACGAAAGACGCTGAACAACGTAGCAGAGAGTTAAGTGAAACTTCGGTTTCAAATAATCGAAAGAAAATTTGAAATTAAGTGTTGACTCGAAAAATTAAGGATGTATTATACGCATCCCTAGCGACAAGGTCGCAACGTTCTTTAACAATATAAAGCAATCATCTGTGTGGGCACTCGTACAGATTGAGTTCTAACAGCAGAGTCTAGTTCGCTAGATGACGCAAACAAATTTAGAGTCTCAATTTCTTATGAGTGGCTATATAGTCAATTTATACAGAATTCATTGAGCACGAAACTTCGGTTTCAAAAAACTTTTAATTGAAGAGTTTGATCATGGCTCAGATTGAACGCTGGCGGCAGGCCTAACACATGCAAGTCGAGCGGAAACGAAGAGGAGCTTGCTCCTTTGGCGTCGAGCGGCGGACGGGTGAGTAATGCTTGGGAATGTGCCTTATGGTGGGGGACAACAGTTGGAAACGACTGCTAATACCGCATAATGTCTTCGGACCAAAGTGGGGGACCTTCGGGCCTCACGCCATAAGATCAGCCCAAGTGGGATTAGCTAGTTGGTAAGGTAATGG